>NZ_JAMJFL010000004.1 GCF_023544665.1 Streptomyces sp. YS415 | reverse complement strand
CGTACTCGACCAGGCGCGTGAAACATTCCGTGAAGGCTGTGTCCTGGCCCACCGGGAAGTCGCGCCGACGAGGACGACGACCGGGCCGACGACGTGCGCTACCACCTGACCGTCCGGGGCGAGTTGCTGCCCGGCTGGGACGAACGGCTCGCCCTCACCTCGACCAACGGCACGGCGGGCGCCGACATCGTGGTCAAGGTCCGGGACGGCACGGACGCCCAGCGCTGGTTCGCGGATCCGGGCCGGTCGGCGCATCCGGACCCGCTGTCGGTGGCCGCGCCCGAGCTCAGGGCCGACTGACCAGGTCCCGGGGCGGCTCGCCCGACAGGAACCCGGTCACGTTCCGCACGGCGGCCAGGCCGATGCGCACCAGGGTCTCGCGGGTGACGCCGCCGGCGTGCGGGGAGAGCACCACGTTCGGCGCGCGCAGCAACCGCAGGGCCGGGGTGGGTGGTTCGGGATCGAATACGTCGATGCCCGCCCCGGCCAGGGCGCCCCTCTCCAGGGCGTCGGCGAGGGCGTCCTGGTCGATCAGGGCGCCCCGCGCGGTGTTCACCACGAACGCCGTCGGCTTCAGCAGCGCCAGCCGCGTGGCGTTCAGGAGGTGCCGGGTGCCGTCGGTGAGCGGGGCGTGCAGGGAGACGTAGTCCGAGGTGCGCAGCAGGTCGTCGAGCGGGAGGTGGCGGGCGCCGCCGAGCCGGGCTTCCGTCCCGGCGTCGGCCCTGGTGCGCCCGGCGTAGACGACGGTCATGTCGAAGGCCACCGCGCGGCGGGCGACTTCGCGGCCGATCTGGCCCAGGCCCACGATGCCGAGCGTCTTGCCGGACAGTTCGGTCAGGGAGCGCTGGAGGCGGGGGAGGGCCCAGTCGGCTTCGGTGAGCGCGGTGTGGGCGGGGATCAGCTGTTTGGCGAGGGCGAGCATCAGAGCGAAGGTCTGCTCGGCGACGTTCTGTGCCTCGGCGCCGCTGGAGCCGATGTTGCACACCCGCACCCCCCGCTCGTGGGCGGCGGCCAGATCGACGTAGTCGAAGCCGTGGCTCGCGCACTGCACGAGCTCCAGGTCCGGTGCGGCGGCGAGGTGTTCGGCGGTCACCGGGGCAAGGCCCGTGATGATCACATGGGCGGCGCGCAGGGCGGCCGGGTCCTCGTCCGCGCTCTCCACGACGGTGACGTTCACCTCGGCGGGGAAGAGCGTGGCCAGCCCCGCCCCGGTCTTCCGGCCGCCGACGTGTCCGGAGATGACGGCGAGGACGTTGCTCGGGGCGGTCATACGGACTCCTCGGCCAGGTCGGCCGGGCTCAGGGTGGCCGGGCCCGCGTGCCCCGACAGCGCGAGCGTCAGGTCCAGTTCGGCGAGCAGGCAGCGGATGACGTGCTCGACGCCGGCCTGTCCGTCCAGGCCCAGCCCGTACACGTACGGCCGGCCGATCAGCACCGCCCGCGCGCCGAGGGCGAGCGCCTTGACGATGTCGTCGCCGGTGCGGACCCCGCTGTCGAAGAGGACGGTGAGCCGGTCACCGACCGCCGCCACCACCGCGGGCAGCGCGTCGGCCGCCGCGATCGAACCGGCCACCTGCCGGCCGCCGTGGTTGGAGACGACGACCCCGTCCATCCCGGCGTCGGCCGCCGCACGCGCGTCGTCGGGGTGCAGGACGCCCTTCAGGACGATCGGGCCGTCCCAGTGCTCCCGCAGGAACGCCAGGTCCGGCCAGGTCTTGCCGGGGTCGGCGAACATGCCCACGAAGTGCATCACGGCGGCGTTCGGGTCCTCGTGCACCGGCTTGGCGAGGCCCGCAAGGAAGGCCGGGTCGGTGAAGTAGTTGGCGGTGCCCACCCCGTGCAGGAACGGCAGATACGCCTGGTCCAGGTCGCGGGGCCGCCACGCCAGCAGCGGTGTGTCCAGGGTGACGACGAGGGCGGTGTACCCGGCCGCCTTCGCCCGGTCCAGGAAACTCCGGGCCACCTCGGGGTCCTTGGGCCAGTACAGCTGGAACCAGCGCTCGGCGTCCCCCATGGCCTCGGCGACCTGTTCCAGGGGAGTGCTGGAGGCCGAGGACAGGATGTACGGCACGCCCTGTGCGGCGGCGGCCCGGGCGGCGGCCGGCTCGGCGTCCGGGTGCATGATCGACAGCACGCCGACCGGGGCCAGCGCCAGCGGGGCGGGCAGGGAGCGGCCCAGCACCTCGACGGACAGGTCCCGTGCGTGCACGTCCCGCAGCATGCGCGGCACGATCCGGCGGCGTTCCAGGGCGGCCCGGTTGGCGCGGGCGGTACTGCCGTCCCCGGCGCTGCCCGCGACGTAACCGACCGGCCCCGGGCCGAGGCGCTGCTCGGTCAGTTCCTCCAGCCGGGTCAGATCGGTGGGCAGCCGGGGTACGGCACCGGTCATGCCGTTGAGATAGATCTCGTACTGGAAGTCGGCCCAGTGCTTGGCCATGTCGTCCGTCCCGCCTCTCGTCGCTGAGAACGCGCAGTACGCAGACCATACCGACCAGTACGGAAGTGTGACCGGTCAGGCTCCCTTCGCGGACTGCGCCGGGATCGAGGGGAGTTCGCGGGGTCGTGAGCGGGGCCGCGCGAACACCGGCCGGTGCCCGGTGCCGAGATTGACCAGATTCCATCGGGCGTTCGTGACGCTCCCCGCTTCTCGGCGCGGGCCGGCCGCGCGCCCTCGGGCCCGTAGACCGCCGACGAGGTCGGGAGCGGCCGGATCGACGTACTCGGGCGCCTTGTTGTTGGCGCCGCCGCAAGCGAGCCGGAACAGGTGCAGCGGGGTGGCGGTGCGGTCGGCGGCGGGAAGCCGGGATCTGCCGACCGTACGACCATGGTCAGGTCCCGTATCAGGTGACGGTTCATCCATCTTTCGCTGCGTCAGTGGATGAATCCTCCACGGCGTCGATGTCAGGAAGTGATCGACCGAGGTCGGAATCGGAATGTTTCAGGCCTATTAAAGAACGCAGGGGATTCGGCCAGTTGGCTGCTTCGGGCGATCAAGAACCGCCTGTTCCCGGGGTTGGAACGTTCGAACTCCGTTACTTCACGCCACTGATTCAATACGCAAGGTTACTGAAACACATGGGGTCGATGTGTGTTCCGGCGGCGGACTCGGCAGACTCGCGGTCGCCGGTTCCGGCCCGATCGGGCGGGTTCCGGCACACCCCCGATTCGAGCGGAAGGATGCACACAATGCGGAACACCGCGCGCTGGACAGCAACCCTCGGCCTGACGGCGGCAGCCGTCTGCGGCCCCCTCGCCGGAGCCGCCCCCGCGGCCCCCGGCAACGCGCCCGGCTCGCTCTACGCCCCCTCCGCGCTCGTGCTCACCGTGGCGCACGGTGAGAGTGCGGCACTCGCCGCCCCGGAGCGCGCCGTCACCCTCGTCTGCACGCCCGCGCCCTCCGGTACGCACCCGGCGGCCGGCCCGGCCTGCGCCGAACTGCGCGCGGCCCAAGGCGACTTCGACGCGCTCACGAGCGACGACGACATGCTGTGTACCAGGGAGTACGACCCCGTCGTCGTCACGGTCGACGGCGTCTGGCGCGGAGAGCGCGTCTCCTACGAGCGGACCTTTTCCAACGAGTGCGTGAAGAGCTCCCTCGGAGCGAGCGTCTTCGCGTTCTGAGGGACCGGGATCGCATGGTCGGCGTGATCATGTGCAGTGGCCCGTGACTGGGGAGTGCGGAGTCCTGTCACATGGCCTGCGATCTCGTATCGGGGGCCGGCCGGGCGGAGTGGGGCCGCCCGGCCGGCACCTCGTGTTCAGCTCTTGACGGGGGTGAGCACCACGAAGTCCGCGCCCGCCGGGTCCACGCAGACCGCGAGCCGGCCCACGCCCTCCGCGTCCTCGGGGCCCATCTGCACACTGCCGCCGTTCCCGGTGACCTGGGCGACCGCGGCGTCGCAGTCCTCGACGTCGAAGACCGGGTGCCAGTACGGCTTCCCGCCCGCCAGGGCGAGATCCTCCTTCGACAGGCCCATGATGCCGCCCTGCATCCGCTCCTCCGGCAGGTCCGCCGGGGTGATCAGGGAGTACGTGCCGCCGCCGCCCGGCAGTTCCATGTCGCTGTACCACCAGCCGAAGACGTCGCCGTAGAACTTCTTCGCGCCCTCGGCGTCGCTCGTGTAGAGCTCGGTCCACGACAGCGCGCCCGGGGCGTCCACCAGTTCCACGCCGCCGTCCGTGCCGGGCTGCCAGATGGCGAACTGGCCGCCGAGCGGGTCGCTGAGCTGGGCCATCCGGCCCCACTCGCCGAGGTCCCTGGGGGCCGTCCGGACCGTGCCGCCCGCCTTCTCGACGGCCTGCGTGGTGGCGTCCGCGTCGGTGACGTTGTAGTAGATCATCCAGGCCGAGCGGGCGCCCTCCTCGGTGAGCTTGCCCAGGCCGGCGACGACCTTGCCGTCCTTGCGGAACATCCCGCCTTCCATGTCCTCGGAGCCTTCCATCTCCTCGCCGCCCTGCATGGCCTCGTACTCCCAGCCGAGCACGCGGCCGTAGAAGGCCGCGGCGGCCTGCACGTCAGGGGCACCGAGGTCGAGGAAACAGGGCACGCCGTGGACGGGGTCGGTGGTGATCATGAGGTTTCCCTTCGCAGGTCCGTTCCCGTCAGCCTGGCACCGGCCCGTCGGCTGCGCACGGCGGACGGGTGGCCAGGCTGACGCGTGTGCCTTACGAAGGGGTGGACCCCATGCGCCCCCGGAACTCATCGGTGGGCGGGAAAGTCATGCCTTCCGGCGGTGGCTGGTGTCGCACCAGGGATAGCGCCGGCTGCGCCGGCAGGTGCACAGGGCGACCCGGAAGCGGTCGGAGACGACGGTGCTGCCGTCCTCCAGCTCGATCTCCACGGGCCCTTCCAGCAGCAGCGGGCCCCCGCGTTGGACCTTCGCCCGGCGGGGCGGTTCAGACGGCGCGTTCGGCACGGACGACCACCAGCTCTTCCTGTTCGTCGGTGGCGGACAGCAGCCCCCGCTGCCGCAGCCACTCCTCTCGGGTGCGCAGCACCGGCCCGAACGGGATCCGGCACCGCCGGGACACGGCGGCCTTGAGCCCGGCCTCCCGCAGCCACTGCACGGTCCGGTCGGGTCCGCTGAGCGAGGAATGCACGATCAGCAGGACCCCGCCGGGCCGGAGCAGTGCGGGCGCCTCCCGGCAGATGCGGTCCAGGATCAGCCGGCCGTCGTGGCCTGCGTCCCAGGCCCGGGCGCTGCCGCGCGGCTCGGCGTCGGCCGCGGGGGTCGGCAGGTATGGCGGATTGGCCAGGATGAGGTCGTAGGACTGTCCGCGGACGGGCTCGAAGAGGTCGCCGTGCAGGAAGCGCACCGGGAGGCGGCTCCGCCAGGCGTTCAGCCGTGCTGTGCACACGGCCCGCAACGACACGTCCACCGCGGTCACGCGCGCGCCGCGCCGTGCCGCCTTGAGGGCCAGAGCGCCGGAGCCGGTTCCCACTTCGAGGACCTCGGCGCCGGTCGGCAGCGGTTCGTCGGCCAGGGCACCGGCCAGCAGCTCGGTGTCCTCCTGTGGGGCGTAGACGCCCGGTAGCACCAGAAAATTCACAGCGCTCGAGTACCCCGACATTCAGGAGATAAGGGAGGTTTCGGAATTCCGCGGGAGCGGTCGGTCGGTGTCCAGCGGCTGGCGCAGCGCCGACCGGCCGGCGCGCCAGTGGGCGAGCAGCCGCTCGCCGAGCCGGTCCTCCAGATGGACGGTGACGTCGATGCCGAAGGCGATGTCGGGCGCCAGGTGCGGCTCGTCGGCCAGCAGACCGTCGATGACCTCGTGCCGGACGATCTGCTCGTGCACCGCGTCCGCCTCGACGTGCTCGTCGTAGAAGTGCTCGGCGGCGGGTCCGGCGCCCGTGCGGCGCATCGCCTCCGCCAGCCGTCGGGAACCGGGCGACGAGGTGATCTCCACGGCGGCGAAGTGGCCGACGAGGGCGCCCCTGAGCCTTCGGTGCAGACCGAACAGGGACATCATGTTGACCGTGGCCAGCGTCTCGGCGTCCGCCGCGTCCAGGTAGTGGCCGTACGTCGTGTCCAGGCCGAGGTCCGTCATCAGGTCGGCGAAGAGACGGGCATGCACCCGCTCGGCACGGCCGCCGCCGAACTCGTCGAACTCGACCGCCGCCATCGCCGCCTTGGCCCGCCCCCGCAGCCGGGGCAGCACCCAGGCGTGCGGGTCGGCTTCCTTGAGGTGGTACAGGGAGCGCAGCGCCGCGTACTCGCGCAAGTGCCACAGCTCGCCCTCGTCGCGCAGGAAGAAGGAGACGCCCGTGCCGTCGACCGGCTCGACGAGCAGCTCGTCGACCGCCTCCGGGACGCCGTCGTGGGTGGGGGTGTCCGCGCGCAGGGCGGACTCGAAGCGGTGCTCCAGCGCCGCCCGGGTCCGCAGCAGGTCGGGGTCCCACTCGCGGTCGGCGGACACGCCGGCGAAACCGCGGTAGTGCAGCTCGTAGCAGACGTACAGGGCGAGCTGGAGATCGTCGCCGTAGACGTCGGCGCTCGCCAGGTCGCCCTCCTCGGGGCGGGGGCCCGTTCCCCGCAGATACCGGATCACGGCGTCCGAGACCGGGCCGCGGGCGGCGGGCAGGCGTGGTGTGTCGTGCTGGTGTGGCATGCGTGCCGGGTACCCGCGCGGGGCGCGGCCATCCGTCCCAGAACCATTACGGAGTGGCGCGCCCCGCGCGGAGTGGTTTTGCGGGATTCCTCAGTCGCCCTCGGATTCCTCCTGGGCCCGGGTGTTCGGGGTGATGGCGTCGGCGGCCTCACCCGTACGGCGGTGTCGCCGCGCCGGGTCCGCGGTGTCGCCGGTGCGCTGCTGCGCCTCGGACACCTCGCGCAGAACCTCGTCCATCGCCGTCTCGGACTCCGCCGGGGAGTCGTGCCGGTCGTTGCTCATGGGATCTCCTTTCCCCGGGGCCCGGTCCTTTCTCCGGTCCCGGTTCTCAGCTGCTCACGCCCGCCATGCCGTTCGAGCCCGCGAGGCGCAGCGGCACCGGCTCGGGCGGTGCCGGCTCCTCGCCGGCCCGGGCGACCTGCGTCCACCAGGACGCGCCGTCCTCGATGTGGCGCAGCAGGATTCCCTCGCGGATCGCCCAGGGACAGACGGTGATCGTCCGCAGCCCGGTCAGTTTCATCGTCGTGTGCGCGATGACCGCCCCGGCCAAACTCTGCGCGGCCCGCGGCGCGGAGATGCCGGGCAGCCGGGAGCGCTCGGCCGCGGGCAGCGCGGCCAGCCGTTCCACGGCTCCGCGCAGGTCACGTCGGTGCAGCAGCCGCTCCACGAACGGGCCGTCGCGCCCGGGCGCCGCCCCGCACAACCGGCCCAGCTGCTGGAACGTCCGCGAGGTCGCGACCGCCGTACGCGGCCCCTCCCAACGGATCCGGGCCGCGACGTCCCGCAGCTGATGGCGCACCTTGCGGCGCAGTGCCCGCACCTGCTCGGGCGAGGGCGGATCGTCGTCGCCGAAGAACTCATGGGTCAGCCGTCCCGCGCCGAGCGGCAGGGAGGCCGCGAAGTCCGGCAGCCGGCCCCGGCCGAACGCCACCTCCAGCGTGCCGCCGCCGATGTCCAGCAGGGCGAGCGGTCCCGACCGCCAGCCCATCCACCGCCGCGCCCCGAGGAACGTCAGCTCGGCCTCCAGCTCGCCGGGCAGGGTGCACAGGTCCACTCCGGTGCGAGCCCGGACGGTACCCAGGACCTCGCGCCGGTTCGGTGCGGCCCGCACCACGGCCGTGGCGAAGGCCACGGGATCGGTCGCCCGCCACCGGGCCGCGGTTCTGCTCGCCTCGGCGACCGCGCCGACCAGCCGTTCGACCGCCTCCTCCGGAATCGCGTCCCCCGGTCTGACGTGCTGGGACAGCCGTAGTCGCCATTTGGCGGTGTGCACCGGGAGCGGTACGCCGTCCTCGGCGTCCGCCACCACCAGGCGCACCGTATTGGAGCCCACATCCACCACGCTGATTCGCATGGCGGCGTGAGTACCCGTTTTCCCCGGGAACGAACGACGAACCGCTGTGTCCTTGCGGACAGTGGTCCCTCTTCGGCCAGTTACGCGTCGGTGCCGGGGTCCGTCAGGCCAGCTGACGCCGGACCAGCTCGTGCAGGCGTCCGCCGGTGTCCGCCAGGAGCTGTGCGGGCGGCCCCTGTTGGGCCACCTTGCCGTCCTCCATCACGATCACCCGGTCCGCGTCCAGCACCGTCGACAGCCGGTGCGCGATGACGATCCGCGTCGCCTTGAGCGCCTTGGTGCTCTCGATCACCGTGCGCTGGGTCTCGTTGTCCAGCGCGCTGGTCGCCTCGTCGAAGAACAGGATCCGCGGGCGGCGGATGAGCGCCTGAGCGATCATCAGGCGCTGCCGCTGGCCGCCGGAGATCGCGCCGCTGCCCGAGACGATCGTGTGCAGTCCCATCGGCATCCGCTTGATGTCCTCGGCGAGCCCGGCCATCTCGGCCGCCGCCATGGCCTCCTCCGGCGTGTACGGCTCGGTGCCGCAGATGACGTCCAGGATCGACCCGGTGAACGGCTGCGCGTGCTGGAGCACCACCCCGCACTGGCGGCGTACGGCGGACCGGTCGAGCGCGGCCAGGTCCTGGCCGTCGTAGAGGACGCTGCCGGAGAGCGGCTTGTCGAAGCCGATCAGCAGGCGCAGCAGCGTCGACTTGCCGCAGCCGCTCGGGCCGACGATCGCCACGAATTCACCCTGGCGGACCGAGAAGGAGACGTCGTCCAGGACCAGGGGGCCGTCGTCGGAGTAGCGGAAGGACAGACGGCGGGCCTCGATCGCGCCGGTCAGCGGGCCGGGGCGGGTGCTCGCCGCGCGGACCTCCGGGGTCGCGTCCAGCACCGGCTTGATCTCCTCGAACAGCGGCAGCGCGGCCACCGCCGACACGAACGCGCCGGTGATCTGGGTGACCGAGGTCAGCAGCATCGTCACCGAGGTGTTGAAGGTGAGGAACGCCGCCGCCGACATCGAGCCGCGCGCCGGGCCCGCCAGCAGCATGAACATCAGCAGGGTGCACAGCGGGAGGTAGACGGCGCCCAGCACCGCGGTGAGGTTCCTGATCCGGCCGACCTTCTGCTGCAGTTCGCGGCTGCGGGCGAACTGCGCGGCCCAGGCGGCGTAGGCGTAGTTCTCGGCGGCGGCCACCCGCAGCTTGGGCAGTCCGCGCAGGGTCTGGAACGCCTGGTTGTTCAGCTTGTTGCCGAGCACCACCAGACGCCGCTGCCAGCGCACCTGCCACAGCCCGAGCCCCAGGAACACCGCGGCGATGACCACCAGCATGCCGATCGCCGCGAGCGCCATCGGGACGCTGAACCACAGCAGCAGCCCCAGGTTCATCGCGCCGACGGTGACCGACTGGGCGACCGTGGGGCCGACCCCCGCCAGCAGGCGGCGGATCGCGCTGATGCCCATGGCCGCGCTCGCCAGCTCACCGGTGGACCGCTCGGTGAAGAACTTCGTCGGCAGCCGCAGCAGCCGGTCCCAGACGGCCGGCTGGAGGATCGCCTCGATCCGGCCCTCCAGGCGCAGGATCGTCAGGTTCTGCAGCAGCATGAAGGCGGCGGCCACCACACTGCTGACCATCACCGCCAGACACACCTGCACGATCAGGTCCGTCTGCGCCCTCGGCACGAACTGGCCGAGCACCTTGCCGGTCGCGACCGGCACCAGTGCCCCGATCGCGACCGTCACCAAACCGCTCAGCAGCAGGTTCGTCAGATCCCCCGCGGTGCCGCGCAGGCAGAACCTGAGCAGGCGCAGCGGGCCGAGCGGACGATCGGGCAGCGGCCGGTAGAACATCACCGCGCGCGGCTCGAACTCCTCGGCGTTGGCCTTCTCGACCGGTGTCTCGCGGCCCGTCGCCGGGTGCACGGCGACATACCCGCCGCGCCGCCACAGCAGCGCCACCGGCGCCCCGGACAGGGCCCGGTGGCCCACCAGTGGGCCGACGTTCTCCCGCCACCAGCGGCCATCGAGGCGGACCGCCCGGGTGCGGACGCGGGAGGCGATGGCGATCCGCTCGACCGGGTCGAGCCGGTCGCTCTCGGTGCCGCTCTGCGCGGGCTCGGCCAGCGTGATCCCGGCCGCCTCGGCGACCAGCGCGCAGGCGGCGTAGCAGGCGTCCGCGTCGGCGGCCGTGGCCCGCTTGGCGCCGCGCCCGCCGATCGACGCCAGCAGTGTCCGGTCGGCCTGGGCGCGCACCGCCTCACCGGCCCTGATGCCCTGCGCGGTGCGTGTCTCGTGGGTGCGCTCCAGCTGCTCGATCCAGCGGTCCAGGGTGGTCAGCAGGCGGTACTGCTGGTCGACCATGGACTGCCAGACCGCCGGGTCCATCAGCAGGTCGGCGGCTGCTTCCTGGCCGTACAGGGAGCCGTACTGGACGCTGCCGGGCGGGACCTGCATCCACAGGACGTCGTCGTCGGTGAGGTCGGCGGCGCCCTGGGTGGCCATCGGCGCCTGGAAGAGGACGGACAGGCCCCGGCCGACGCCGAGGGCGAGGGCGTACTCCAGCGGGCTCGTCGTCGGCGGGACGTACTGCGGGTTGCCGTACGCGTCGTAGGACCAGGTCTGGGCGGGGGCCGGCTGGTACAGCTCGCGCAGGCCGATGCGGTGCACGACGCAGTCGCGCAGAGGCCGGGCGACGAGTGTGTGCTGCGGTCCGGCGACCGGCCCGAGCAGCAGCGAGCCCGCCTCCAGACGGCCCAGATGGTGCCAGTGGCCCTGCTGCCCGGCGTCCACCGCGAACAGGTCCACGGCGCCTGACGCCACCAGCCACAGCACCTGCGGGCCTTCGAGGTCGAGCCGGCTGAAGCCGGCGCAGTCGATCCGGCCGCCCAGCGAACCCAGGGCGTTCAGGACGAGGTCGCCCTCGTGCACGGCAGTCATCTCACCGCTCCCTGACCAGAGTCGCGTAGGCACCGCCGCGCGCGACGAGGTCCTCGTGCCGGCCGCGCTCCACGATCGTGCCGTGCTCCAGTACGACGATCTCGTCGCTGTCGCGCACGGTGCTCAGCCGGTGCGCGATGACCACACAGGCGCAGCCGCGCTTGCGCAGGTTGTCCATCACCGTCTGCTCGGTCTCCGCGTCCAGCGCGCTGGTGACCTCGTCGAGGACGAGGATGCTGGGCCGGCGCACCAACGCCCGCGCGATCTCCAGGCGTTGGCGCTGGCCGCCGGAGAAGTTGCGGCCGTCCTGCTCGACCTTGCTGCGGATGCCGCCGGGGCGGCGCATGACCACGTCGTACAGGGCCGCGTCCCGCAGGGCCTCGGTCACCGCGTCGTCCGGGACGGAGGGGTCCCACAGCGCCACGTTGTCGCGGACGGTGCCCTCGAAGAGGAACACCTCCTGGTCCACGAAGGAGACGGAGGACGCGAGCGCGCCGCGCGGAATGTCCTCCAGGCGCTGTCCGTCGATGCGGATCACGCCCTCCCAGGGCGTGTACAGGCCCGATATGAGCCGGGACACGGTGGACTTTCCGCTGCCCGAGCCGCCGACCAGGGCGACCTGCTGACCGGGACCGACCGTGAGGTCGAACCCCGTCAGCAGCGGCTTGTCCAGCGGGCTGTAGCCGAAGGTGATGTTCTGCAGCTCCACGTGCCCGTGCAGCCTGCGCGTGGAGTCGGCGCCGCCGGGGCGGTCGTAGAGCGGGTCCGCCCGGAAGTTCTCCACGTCCTTCAGGCGGGCCACGTCGGCCGCGAAGTCCTGGATGCGGCCCGCGACGCCGTTGAGACGGGTCAGCGGGGCGGTGAAGCGGGTGACCAGGGCCTGGAACGCGACCAGCAGACCGACGGAGATATGGCCCTCGACGGCGCGCATGCCGCCGATCCACAGGATCAGCGCGCTGTTCAGGGTCGCCAGCGTGGGCGCGACCACGCCGAGCCAGGCGCTCGGCACCCCGAGGCGCTGCTGTTCCTCCAGGGTGGTGGCGTGCTGCCCGGCCCACTTGCGGAAGTAGCCGTCCTCGCCGCCGGTCGCCTTCATCGTCTCGATCAGCTGCAGGCCGGTGTAGGCGGTGTTGGTGAGCCGGGCGCTGTCGGCGCGCAGCTTCGCCGTGCGTGTCGCGCGCAGCCGGATCACCACCCGCATCGCCACGATGTTCAGCAGCGCGACCCCGATGCCGACGACGGTGAGCTGGGGGTCGTAGGTGTACAGCAGCAGCGCGTACAGGACGACGACCACCGCGTCCACGCCCGCCGCCGCCAGGTCGCGGGCCAGGGTCTCGGCCACCGCGTCGTTGGACTGCAGGCGCTGCACCAGGTCGGCCGGGCTGCGCTGGGAGTAGAACGTCACCGGCAGGCGCAGCAGATGGCGCAGGAAGCGGGCGCTGGAGAGAGTGGAGGAGATGATCCGGCCGTGCAGCAGGTTGGCCTGTTGCAGCCAGGTCAGGACCACCGTGAGCAGGACGGACGCCCCCATCGACGCGAACAGCACGCCGAGCAGGGAGGTCTGGCCGCCGATCAGGAACATGTCGATATAGGTACGGCTGAGGGCGGGCACCGCCGCGCCGACCACCACCAGCAGCAGGCTCGCCAGCACCGCCGCGGGCAGCGTGCCCGCGGTGCCGCGCAGCCGGGCCGGCATGGCTCCTAGGACGCCCGGCTTGCGGCCGCCCCTGCTGAAGCCCTCGCCGGGCTCCATCACCAGCACGACTCCGGTGAAGCTGCCGTCGAAGTCCTCCATGGGCACGAAACGGCGGCCCTTGCCGGGGTCGTTGATGTACACCCCGCGGCGGCCGAAGCGGCGCCCCATGCCGTCGTAGACGACGTAGTGGTTGAACTCCCAGAAGAGCACGGCCGGGGTCCGCACCCCGGCGAGGGCGGCCGTGTCCATCTGCATGCCCTTGGCCGTGAGGCCGTAACTGCGCGCGGCCTTCAGGAGGTTGCTGGCGCGTGAGCCGTCGCGGGAGACACCGCAGGCGATGCGCAGCTCCTCCAGCGGGACGTGCTTGCCGTAGTGGCCGAGGACCATCGCGAGGGAGGCGGCGCCGCACTCCACGGCCTCCATCTGGAGCACCGTGGGCGTACGGACCGTCTTCGCCCCGCCCTTGGGCACGGGTCTCTTCGGCGGGGCGGCGCGGCGGCGGCCCCGGGTGTCCTGGGCGGCGCTCACGGCAGCAGCCAGTCGACGGGACGCTCGTCGGCGAGCCGGACCGAGGCGTCGGCCAGGGTCATCGAGGTGAGGGCGAAGGGCGGGCCGTCCGCGGACGACCACCGGTAACCGCTTTTCGTGTCCTTGGACGCCTCCAGCCGCACGAGCACCGCCACCGGCCTGCCGTCCTTCGTGAACTGTTCGCCGAGCTGGCTGTCGCCGAGGAAGGCGGCGATGGACTGCGCGGACTGGGCGCTGCGGTCCACCGACGTCACCCGGCCGCGCAGCACGCCGTACTGCTCGGTGGGCACCGACTGGACGGTGAGGTCGACGGCGGCGCCGTCGGGGATGGCGGCCGCGTTCCCGGCGGGGACGTACACCGTCGCGTACAGCGGATCCTTCGCGTGCGTCACCTTCTCCACCGCGGCGACGTCGGCGCCGGCCCGGATGATCTGCCCGATGGTGGCGGCGAGCGCGGTGACCCGGCCCGCGGCGACCGTGCGCACGATCGTGTCGCCGTCGGCCGTACGGACCTTCAGGACGGGGGAGTCGGCGGGCAGCCGCTCGCCCTGCTCGGCGAGGACGGCGGTGACCTGGCCCGCGACCGGACTCTGCAGGAGGTAACTGCCCTGCCCGTGGGTGAGGATCGCGGGTGCGCCGACGGTGGAGGCGACCGATCCGGTCACCGCCCATACGGAGGCCGCCGCCATGACGACGATCGTCACGGAGAGCGTGAGCCAGCCCTGCGGACGGGCGAAACGCACCGGAAGATCGAGCTCCTCCGGCGACTGGAGCTTGGCGAGGGCCTGTTGGCGGAACTGCAAGGGACTTCCCTCACCTGTGCGGGAGAGCTTGAGGCGGCATACGGGGGTGCGGTGGCACCCGAAGAGCCCGGAGCCGGGGGGCGGCTCCGGGACTCGACGTCACACAAGGCGCGATCAGAGACCGGCGACCAGGTTCGTGACGGGGGCGGTGTTCAGGCCGGTGGCGCCCTCGACCGTGCCGACGACCGTGTTGACCAGGCCGGAAACCGGGGCAATGCCGTCCACCAGGCCGGTGACGGTGCCGAGGGCGTTCACGGAAAGGCCGCCGGAGACGTTGTCCAGCTCGGCGTCGGAGATCTCGACGGTCTCAACCTGGGGGGTGGAGTTCATGATGGAACTTCCCTTCGTAGGGGTATTTCACAAGGGGGGAGCGGCCCCCTCTGGGGACAGATGACGGCCGCGACCGCAGGCGCCCGGCGCCCGGTTCCGGGTGCCGCAGCGGCCCCCGCGGTGCGATGGATCAAAGCACGCAGCCGGTGCGCGCTTCCAATCAACCAAGCCCCTCACCTGGGCACTTGAGCCGCAGAGGCGGTCAACGGTGACGGGCCGCGCACGGCTTGTCGGCGACTTCTTCACATCGGTCACGGCATCGGCGCGTGCGCGCTCTTGCGGGGCGGGAGGCGAAAGCGACACTCCCGCCCCAATCGTGTGACCGGCGGTAGCGGGTTGTGGGGGAGTCCGGTCTCCCGTGACCTGCTTGGGCATTCGATGTGCAGATTCGCTGAAGCTGAGATTCCGCTCTGGGTCTTCAGCGGAATGTCACCGGCCCGATGCGGAGCGTGTCAGCCCAGAAGCGCGTAGACCGTGCTCGCGCGGGCCGCGATCTCGCCCGTGGTGCCGTCGGTCATCGCGATGTCGACGAACGCCATCCGGCGGCCCAGCTTGGTGACCACCGCCTCGATCAGGACATCCGATCCGGACACCGCCCGCTGGAACGAGGTCGACTGCTGCACCGTCGTCATCGGCCCGTAGGCCCCGCGCGCCGCCGACACGGCGATCACCGTCGCGGTGTCGGCCGCCGCCATCAGGGCCTGCCCCGACATCGCCCCGCCCTCCCGGGCCAGCCGTTCCGACCAGGGCAGCCGCAGGACCGCGCGACGGTCGTCCAGCCCCTCCACGGTGAGCCCCAGTTCGAGGACCCAGGCGGCGAAGTTGTCGGCGAGGATCTTGTCGGCTTCGGCCGTGGTCATCGTCATGGGGGGATTGTTCCCGGGCCCGGCCACCGGGACGCGGCCCTTGGCCGAATCGGCGTGGCGACCGGGGCGCGCGCCCGCAGAATTGAACGCCCCGTGCGACCCGTGCGTACCACTGGCCATCCAGGCGCCCCGAACAGCCGTCGCACACAAGGCGGCACGGACCCCGTCCCCCCAGGAGGTCGAGAAGGTTGAGTCACAAGCGAATGCCGAAGCGCAAGGCCGCGATAGCGGCGGGCGGTGTGGCGGCGCTCGGAGCGGCGGCCATCCTGCTGCCCCAGGCCAACGCGTCCCAGGACGGCGCCTCGGACGACTCCGCGGCGCCCCGGACCCTGAAGGCGGCGGACGCCTCGGACCTCGCCTCCCAGCTCGCCGGACTGCTCGGCGACGCCTTCGCCGGTTCGTACTACGACGCCGACAGCCGGCAGTTGGTCGTCAATGTCATCCCCGGTGACAACAACAACGTCATCGTGCAGGCCAAGAAGGCGGGCGCGAAGGTCCGCGAGGTCGACAACAGCCTGTCCGAACTGGACGCCGGCGCGCAGACCCTGAAGTCCGAGGCGACCATCCCGGGCACCGCCTGGGCCGTCGACCCGCGGACCAACAAGATCCTGGTCACCGCCGACAGCACCGTCACCGGCGCCAAGTGGGACCGGCTGGAGTCGACCGTGCAGAGCCTCGGCTCCGGCATGGCGACCATCAAGAAGTCCCAGGGCACCTTCAAGACCTTCCTCTCCGGCGGCGACGCCATCTTCGCGGGCGGTGCCCGCTGCTCGGCCGGCTTCAACGTCACCGCGGGAGACGGCACCCCGGCCTTCCTGACGGCGGGTCACTGCGGGGTCGCCGCCGCCGAGTGGTCCGACGCCCAGGGCGGCGCGCCGATCGCCACCGTCGACGCGGCCACCGCCACCTTCCCCGGCGCGGGCGACTTCGCCCTGGTTAAGTACGACGACCCGGCCACCGAGGCACCGAGCGAGGTCAACGTCGGCGGCGGCCAGACCGTTCAGATCAGCCAGGCCGCGGAGGCCGAGGTCGGCCTCCAGGTCATCCGGATGGGCAGCACCACCGGGCTGAGCGACGGTCAGGTCCTCGGTCTCGACGCCACCGTCAACTACCCCGAGGGCACCGTCACCGGGCTCATCCAGACCGACGTCTGCGCCGAACCCGGCGACAGCGGCGGCTCGCTCTTCACCCAGGACGGTCTCGCGATCGGTCTGACCTCGGGCGGCAGCGGCGACTGCACGGTGGGCGGCGAGACCTTCTTCCAGCCGGTCACGACCGCGCTGGAAGCGGTCGGTGCGACCCTCGGCGCGGGTGACGCGGCGGGCGGCGAGGCCGGCGCGGGCGAGGAAGCAGGCGTCGGTGAGGAGGCGGGCGTCGGTGAGGAGGCCGGAGCCGGTGAGGGAGCGGGCGCCGGTGCAGGCGAAGAGGCGGGCGCGGGCGAGGACGCCGGTGCGGGCGAAGAGGCCGGTGCCGGTGAGGACGCCGGTGCCGGCGAAGCCGACGACTCCGGCCTGACCGAGACGCACTGACCCCGCGTCACCGCATGAGCCCGGGTGGCCGGCCCTTCGGCGGGAGGGCCGGCCATTCGCGGACCCGGGTCCGCGCGTCGACCGCCTAGCCCCGGGCCCGCAGCAACAGCACCGCCACGTCGTCGATCCGGCCCCGGGGCGTCGCGCAGGACTCCACCAGGAGGTCGGCCAGCTCGTCCAGCGGCAGATCACCCGCCTGTGCGAGCACCCGCCCGAGATCGGCGAGCGCGTCCTCGATGTCGGTGCCCGGTGACTCGATCAGCCCGTCGGTGTACAGGACGAGGACGGATCCGGGGGCGAGATCGACCTCCGTCGTCTGGTAGGTGGCCGAGCCGTCGATGCCCAGCAGCGGCCCCCCGGCCAGGTCGAGCACCCGTACCCGCCCGTCCGGCCGTCTCAGCAGCGGCGGCGGATGCCCCGCCCGGGCCATCACGGCCCGCCCGTGCTCCGGGTCGAGCCGCAGATACAGACAGCTCGCGAAGAGATCGGCGCCCAGATCGATCAGCAGCCGGTTGGTGCTGCGCATGACCTCCCCGGGCGGCTGCCCGACGGTCGTGTACGCCCGTACTGCCGTGCGGATCTGGCCCATCAGGCCGGCTGCCGTCACGTTGTGTCCCTGCACGTCCCCGATCACCGCCGCGGCCTGTCCCTGCGCGGGCACCAGATCGTAGAAGTCGCCGCCGATGTCCATGCCCTGAGTGGCCGGCAGATAGCGGGCCGCCGCGTCGATGCCGGGCAGCAGCGGCAGCGAGTGCGGCAGCAGCGCCGCCTGGAGGCCATGGGCGACGTGGTGCTTGGCGTCGTAGAGCACCGCCCGCTCCAGCGCCTGCGCGATCAGCCCGCCCAGACTCGTCAGGACCGCCCGCTCGTCGGCGGCGAAGGGGTGCGGCTCGGCGTAGGCGAGCACCAGGGTGCCCACCGGACGGCCGGAGGCGATCAGCGGCAGATAGGCCCAGGCGGCGAACCCGTCGGGCGTGGCCTGGCGCGCCGGGTACAGCCGCTGCAACTCCTGCTCGTTCTCGTAGAACGCGGGCACCCCGGTGGTCAGCGCCTGGGTGCCGGGGGTCCGCTCCAGCAGGGGCAGCCCGTCGAACCGCTCCACCACGCGCGCGTCGGGATAGCCCTGGTGGCCCAGCACATGGAGGCGGCCCGCCCGGGAACCGAGCACCACCAGGGCCTGGCTGCCCACCGCGGGGGCGATCTCGTCCGCGACCAGCTGGACGACGTCCTGCACGCTCACCGCCTCGGTGAGCGCACCGGCCAGGCTCAGCACCTGGGAGATGGTGACCAGCCGGGACGGGGTGTCGCCGGCCGTCGGGCGGTGCGCGCGGTTCATCTCGGTCACCGCCCGCGCCCGGGTGATCCGGACGGTGAGCCCGCTGGTGCTCGGGTACAGCCGGAACGACAGCCAGTCGCCGGGCGGGCGCAGCGCCACGAACGAGGTGGTCTGCTGACTGAACAGCGCGGCCCGGTACCGGTCCTCGTAGACCGGGTCGTTGAGCCACGGCACCGACGCCCACAGCTGGGTGCCCAGCAACTGGCTCACCGGTGCGCCGATCAGCTCGGCCGCCGCCGCGTTGGCGAACGAGATCCGGCCGTGCAGGTCGAGCGAGCAGAGCCCGTACGGCAGCCGGGCCACCATCCGCGCCGACTCGACCGTGCCGAGGGTGCCGGCGGCGCCCGTGACGACGGGGGCGGCGAGCAGATCGGGCTCCGGCAGCAGCGGAACGCTCTCCTCCAGGGCGCGGGCCAGCCGGGCGGCGAGCCGGTCGCAGGCGGCGCTCAGATGGGTGCGCTCCCGGTCCGACAGCTCGGGCGGGTGCGATCCCGGCCAGGTCACGAAGACCGCGCCGTACGCCGTGGACTCGGTGGCCACCGGCAGCGCCGCGAGCGAGAAGGGATAGGGCAGCACGACGGAGATCCGCGGATACAGACGGGCCATCTCCTCCTCGCCGCCCACCCAGACCAGCCGCCGTTCGCGCAGTGCGTCGGCCACCGGGATCGGCGCGCTCAGCCCCACCCGCTCCCAGGGCGCCGCGAACGCCCGGGGGAGCCCCGCCATCACCGCCATCTCCAGGACCGGCTCCTGCGGCGCCAGCAGATAGACCGCGCCGGAGTGCGCGTGCACCTCGTCCATCATCGAGGCCAGCGCGAGCGACAGCAGCGGACGACCGACCCGCGTCCTGGCGGTCGCCGGTGCCTGGTGGGACGGTTGCCCGTCGGACACGCCGACCACCTCCTCGCACGGCTGGGCGACGGGTCCCAGAGGTCAAATCTGCCCCTTGACGGCTCATCGCGCACGGCGAGAGCCCTCGGCGGCGAGGATTCGGCGCGGGCATGGACGCCCTGGCATGGGGAGGCGCGCGTGGTACCCCGATGGCGCGAACCCATGCCCCTACAGTCGATGCGCGCGGTGGGGCGCGAGAGCCGGGTGTGCGCCCCCGCGCACCCCGATGGCCGGTTCTGCGCACGCAGGAGGTGTGAGGGCCGCGAAGAATGGGACACGCGCTCAACACCGAGAACCGGCGGCGACATGGGTTGAAGGGGCGGTAGTGATCACGGTGCTTCTGGTGCACGACGTGTGTTTAGTGCGGTCGGTCCTGGCGGAGTGGCTGTGCCGGGAGCCCGACCTCAATGTTTTCGACAGTCCTTGGGGGAGCGCTTCCGCACATGTGAAATCCCTGCGGCCGGACGTCTGCGCCGCTGATCTGGAGTGTTCGGACTCGTACGGCATCCCGCCGCTCGGCGAGCTGTGCGTGCGCGGCCCCGATCCGGTGCACCCGAGGCTGCTGGTCCTTGCCACCGCGAACCGGCCCGGACTGCTGAAGCGGGCGGTCGAGGTGGGGGCGCTCGGCTACGTCGACAAGGAGGGCTCGCCGGAGAACCTGGTCGACGGCATCCGGCGGGTCGCCCAGGGCGAACGCTTCGTCAACGACTCGCTGGGCTTCGGGTTCCTCAAGGCGGCGCAGATGCCGCTGACCCGAAGAGAGCTGAGCGTGTTGTCCCTCGCCGCCGAGGGCGCCTCGATCGCGGAGATAGCCGGGAGCCTGCATCTGTCGAGCGGGACCGTGCGCAACTACATGGCGGCCATCACCCGCAAGACCGGGGCCCGCAACCGCATCGAGGCCATCCGTATCTCGCAGGGCGAGGGCTGGCTCTGAGCGCCCGGCGGGCACCGGGGTGAAGCCGCCGACGAGGTCCCGGTACGGCGCCGAGCGGGCCATGAGCTCCTCTTGGGTGCCGTAGGCCGTGTGCCGGCCGTCCAGGACGAGGACCCGGTCCGCCCGGCGCGCCGAGCCGATGCGGTGCGCGACGACCACCAGCGTGCCGCCGGGACGGGCCGCGAAGGCCCGTTCCGCCCGTGCCTCCGCCGTCGCGTCCGGATGGCAGGCCGCCTCGTCGAGCAGGACCAGGGGCGCGGGCGACAGACAGGCCCGGGTCAGCGCGACGAGTTGCCGCTGACCCGCCGACGGGGCAGCCGGATCGACCGTCGCCCGGAGCCCGCATTTCGCCGCCCGCAGCCCGCCGAGCGTCTTCAGCAGCGGGGTCGGCCCCACCACCCGCCCGCGCCGCGGCGTGCAGCTCCGCCTCGGGTACCGGGTCAGGGCTCCCCGGTGTCCGGGGAAGGCCAGCCGGCCCCGGCAGGGCATGGCGAACCAGCCGCGCCCGGCGAGGCCGCCGTGCAGGTCAGAGGCGAGGTTCTGCCGGCGCTCGCTCGGGGTCGTCTCGACCACGTCGGGGCCCGCTGCCGGTGGCCGAGCCGTTCCAGGACACGTTCCAGGACGTGGGCGACGCCCGTGAGACCGTCGTAGAGGCCGAGCGGGGCGCCGACAGGTGGCGACGCGGTCCGGGCCAGCGGCCCCCGCTCGCCCTCCCCCTACCGCTAGGCGCTGACCGCGTCCAGCGCGAGCCGCCCACCCCACGCCGAACGACCCTCCCGGGTGCACGCGGCCTCGGTTACCCGTGCGTACTGCATGGGCGAGAGGTGACAGCGGCGACTGTTGGGGCCCTCCCGGCCCGTGACAACGTCATTTCCGTCACCGACCGAGGGAGTGCGTTGTGAACAAGGGGTACGCGGTCTTCTGCGACGCCGACCGTCACTTCTACGACGCGCCGCACCGTCTCGTCTTCGCCGACGGAGCGGGCGAGTCCCTCTACCCGGCCGCCACCCTCCCCGTGCCCGAAGGGTGGACCAGCCATCGCACGGGTGACTGGCTCGCCCTGCGTCCGGTGGGCTGCACGCTCCCGTCGCAGGGCTGGAAGATCCACGTCGCGGCCTGTCTCGACAACGCGGAGCGGGTCCTGGCAACGGTCCGGGAGTACTGCCTGCGGCACGAGGTGGCGTTCAAGTTCGTCCCGAGCCGGTACCTGCTGCACCAGCGGAACGCCAAGTACGCCGACCGGGCGGCCAGTGGCAAGTTCATCACGGTCTACCCGGCCGACGACGAGCAGTGCGAGCGCCTGGCGACCGACCTCGCGCGGCTGCTCGACGGCGAGCCGGGCCCGTACATCCTCAGCGACCTTCGCTGGGGGAAGGGCCCCGTGCACCTGCGGTACGGCAGCTTCACCCGCCGCCACTGCTACGACGAGCACGGTGAGCTGCGGCCGGCCATGGAGGACGGCTCCGGCACCCTCGTGCCCGACCGGCGCGGGCCCGTCTTCCGGGTGCCCGACTGGGTCACTCCTCCGCCGTTCCTGCGACCGCACCTCGACGCGAGAGCCGCGGTGACGGTGGGGGAGATGCCGTACGAGATCGACAAGGCCCTGCACTTCTCCAACGGCGGGGGCGTGTACGAGGCGCGGCACCGCGAGACCGGACGGCGGGTCGTCCTCAAGGAGGCGCGCCCGTACGCCGGCCTGGCCGCCGACGGGGCGGACGCCGTGACCCGGTTGCACCGCGAACGCACCGCGCTGGAACAGCTGTCCGGGCTCGCCTGCACTCCGGAGGTCCTCGACAGCTTCACCGTCGGTGACCATCACTTCCTGGTCCTCGAGTTCGTGGAGGGCCGCCCGCTCAACACGTTCTTCGCCCGCAGGCATCCGCTGATGGAGTCCGACCCCCCGGCGGAGCGGCTGGCCGAGTACACGGACTGGGCCCTGCGGATCCACGGTCTGGTCGAGCAGGCCGTCGCCGCGGTGCACGCCCGGGGGATCGTCTTCAACGACCTGCATCTGTTCAACATCATGGTCTCCGAGGACGAGAGCTCCGTGGTGCTCCTGGACTTCGAGGCGGCCCAGCCGGCGGCGGAGGGCGGGCGGCAGACCGTCGCCAACCCGGCGTTCGTCGCACCCGCCGACCGGCGCGGCTTCGACGTGGACCGGTACGCCCTCGCCTGCCTGCGGATCGCCCTGTTCGTCCCGCTCACCAGTCTGCTCGCCGTGGACCGCGGCAAGGCCGCCCACCTGGCCGAGGTCGCGGCTGCGCAGTTCCCTGTGCCTCCGGGCTTCCTGGAGGAGGCGGTGCGGGAGATCCTGCGGGAGCCCGTCGCCGCCCCCTCCCGCGGCCCCGGACGTCGTGCGACCGCGCCCGGCAGCGGTGTCCCGTTCCTGCCCGTGGAGCCGGGACAGTGGCCGGACAGCCGCGACTCGATGGTCCGCGCGATCCTCGCGTCCGCCACGCCCGACCGGGAGGACCGCTTCTTCCCCGGCGACATCGCCCAGTTCGCCACGGCCGGGGGCGGCATGTCCGTCGGCCACGGCACCGCCGGGGTCCTCCATGCCCTGCACGAGAGCGGGGCGGCGCGGATCCCCGCGGCGGAGGAAAGGCTCCTGCGGTTCGCCAAGCAGCCCGAGTCCGGCACACCGCTCGGCTTCTACGACGGGCTCACGGGCATCGCGTGGACCCTCCAGCGACTCGGCCATACGGCGTCCGCCCTCGAACTGGCCGAGCTCGTCCTCGCAGAGGACCACGACGCGCTCGCGTCGGACCTCTACGGCGGTACGGCCGGAATGGGCCTCGCCCTGGACGCCCTCGCCGGCGCCACCGGCGAGTCCGGCCTGCACGCGGCGGCGCTCAGGTGCGCCGAACTGGCGGCCCGGGCGCCCAGTGCGTCGACGCAGTCCGCCCTGCCCGCGTCGCAGGGCCGGGTGCGTACCGGGCTGCTGCACGGTGCGGCGGGTCGAGCCCTGCTGTTCGTACGGCTCTACGAACGCACCCGGGACACCGCGCTCCTCGACCTCGCCGCCGAAGCGCTCCACGACGACCTCACCCGCTGCGTGCGCGGAGTCTCCGGCACCTTGCAGGTCGACGAGGGCTGGCGCACGATGCCGTACCTCGGCGCCGGCAGCGTGGGCATCGGCATGGTGATCGACGACTACCTCCTCCACCGCCACGACGAGGATCTCGACCAAGCCCGGCGCGACATCGTGCAGGCGGCGCAGGCCACCTTCTACGCCCAGCCGGGCCTCTTCCGCGGCGTCGCGGGCATGGTCCTGCACCTCGCCCGCACCCACGCCGACGGGCCCGGCACGGCGCCCGAGGACGTACGCCGCCAGGTCGGCTGCCTGACCTGGCACGCCATGTCCTACGACGGCCACCTCGCCTTCCCCGGCGAACAGATGATGCGGCTCTCGATGGACCTCGCCACCGGCACGGCGGGCGTCCTGCTGGCCCTCTCGGCAGCCCTGGGCGACCGCCCGGCGCAGCTGCCCTTCCTCCCGCCGCTCCGGCGGGCCCATGAACCGGCCCCACTTTCGGGGTCGCACAGCACCATCGTCCCCTAACGAAAGGAAACGATCATGAACCTGTTCGACCTGCAGTCGCTGGAGACCCCCAAGGACGAGGCCATCGGCGACGTCGAGACCGGCAGCCGCGCGAGCCTGCTCCTCTGCGGCGACAGCAGCCTCAGCGTGACGACCTGTAACTGACCTGATCCGGCTCCGCGAACGGTCCGTCGAGGCGCCGGCGCGTAGTCACGGTGCCCCGGGAGCCCAGCTCCCGGGGCACCGGTCATCGCGCCACCGGCCGCCGCGGCGGGCGGCGCGGGAGCCCGGGCCGGGCCGACCGCGACGGTCGTGCCTGGCGCACTCGTCAGGAGAAAGGGCATCGGATGGCCTCCCCGACCGGGTCCGACCGGCTGCTGCGCGGCGCCGCACGGCACACCGCCGGCAGCACAGCGGCGCTTCTCGTCTGCTCGGTCGCCGGTGCGGCCTGCGCGCTCGCCGTCCCGGCGGTGGCCGGCCGCACGCTGGACCTGCTGCTGCATCACCAACCCGCCGCGGGTACGTGGTTGGCCTGGGCCGCCGTACTGCTCGCTGCGGAAGTCCTGCTGGAGACCGCTTCGGTCCTGCTGACACAGCTCACCACCGCCCGCGCCACCGCCTGGGTCCGCCTCCGCGCGCTGACCGGTCTGCTGGGCACGGCCCCCCACCGGGCCGCACCGTACTCGGGCGGCGAGGTCGCCGCCCGGCTGTGCGTCAACGCCTCGGACAGCGGCGCCGCCCCGGCCGCCCTCGCGACCTCGGTGACCTCCGTCCTCGTCCCGGCCGGCGCCCTCGTCGCCCTGGCCCTGATCGACCCCTGGACCGCCGTCGTCTTCGCGGCCGGCCTGCCGCTGCTCCTGATGCTGCTGCGGACGTTCGCGCACCAGTCGTCCGACTCGGTCGGCCGGTACCAGCAGGCGCAGGGAGCCATCGCCGCCCGGCTCACCGAGGCGCTGAGCGGCGCGCGTACCATCGCCGCCGCCCACACGGCGCGCCGCGAGGAGGAACGCATCCTCGCCCCGCTGGAGGACATGACGCGGTACGGCACCCGCATGTGGCTCGTCCACGGCCGCGCGGTGGCACGCAGCGGCGTCCTACTTCCGTTGCTCACCACGGCCGTCGTGGCAGTGGCCGGGGCCAGGCTGGCCGCCGGACAGCTCAGCGTCGGCGATCTGCTCGCCGCCTCGCGGTACGCCGCCCTCGCCGCGGGAATCGGAGGCATCGCGGCACCGCTCGGCACGCTGGTCCGCGCCCGCAACGCGGGCCGCCGTACGGCCGCACTCGCCGATCTGCCCCCCATGGCCCATGGCCTCGCCGCCCTGCCGGCCGACGGGCCCGGCCGGCTGGAACTGAGGGGGGTGGGGGTGGTGCGCGACGGCGTCCCGCTGCTCACGGACGTGACGCTCGCGATCGACGGCGGTTCGACGGTCGCCGTCGTGGGCCGCTCCGGCGCCGGGAAGTCCACCTTGGCCGCCGTCGCGGGCCGGCTGACGGACCCCGACGAGGGGCGCGTTCTCCTGGACGGGACGGACCTGGCCGAGCTGGCCCGCCCGCAGTTGCGCGGGGCGACGGCCTACGCCTTCGCGCGTCCCGCCTTCGACAGCGGCGCCACGCCCACGGTCCGCCGCGCGATCGCCGCAGGGCGCGGGCCCACCGCGCGCAGCGCCGAGGAGGGGGCGGAGAAGGTCCGTCACGCCGCGGTGGCCGCGAGCGCCGACTCCTTCATCGGCCTTCTCCCCCAGGGGTACGACACTCCCCTGGCCGACGCGCCACTCTCCGGCGGCGAGAGTCAACGCCTGGGCCTGGCGCGGGCGTTCATCGGCGCCGGGCGGCTGATGATCCTGGACGACGCGACGTCGAGCCTGGACACCGCGACGGAGCGGCAGGTGGAACTCGCGCTCGCCTCGTCGCTGCGGCCGTGCACCAAGCTCGTCGTGGCCCACCGGGTCTCCACGGCGGCCCGCGCGGACCAGGTGGTCTGGCTGGAGGCGGGACGAGTACGCAGATGCGCACCGCACCGCCTGCTCTGGGAGGACCCGGACTACCGCGCGGTGTTCCTGGCCGAGTCGTCTCCGGTGCCCCCGGGGAGGGCCGAGAGTCAGGCGGTGGCTCCGGGAGCGGCGGTCGCGCAGGACACCCCTCCTGCCGGGCGGCCCGCCCACGACGACGCCGGGAGCGGCACATGACGTCCGCGGCGAGGACGGGCCGGACAACGACGGGCCCGAAGCCCCACCCGGGCGCGGAAGGAAGCGGACCGGCTCCCCGCCCGAAGCCCCAGCCGGCCACGGGAGGCCCCGGGCCGGCGCCGGGCCCGGTGGCGGCCGGGACGACCTCCGCCGACCCGGGACCGGTCACCGGCCGGACGTCCCGGCGGATCATGGCCTCGGGGCGTACGTTCCTCGGACGCCGTAAGCGCGTCCTGGCCAGACTGGCGGCATGGTCCGCGGCCGAGTCGGCGCAGACCTTCCTCGGCGGCTACTGCGTGGCCCGGTCGCTGGACGACGGATTCCTGCGGGGCAGCACCGCCACCGGTCTGCTGTGGCTCACGGCGGCGGCCGTGGTCATCCTGCTCGGCGCGCCGGTCGTCCGCGGAGTCTTCGCCCAACTCCCGCATCTCACCGAACCGTTGCGGGATCACCTGGTCCGTCGCTCGGTCGTGCGTGCGCTGCGCGCGGCCACCGCCGGGGGCGGGACCGTGGACACCACCGCGGTCTCCCGGCTGACGAGCCAGACGGAGATCGCCCGGGACAGCTTCGCCGGGCTGGTGCTCGCGGCCCGCTCCTTCGTCTTCGTCGCCGCCGGAGCCCTGGTCGGCCTGGTGTCCCTCGCGCCGCAGTTCCTCCTCGTGGTCCTCCCGCCGCTCGTGCTGGGCGTCGCCCTGTTCACCGCCTCGCTGCGTCCCATGGCACGGGCCCAGCACCGCTACCTCGACGCGGACGAGGCCGTGGGACGGCGCGCGGAGATCACCCGTACCGCCCTGCGCGACATCGTCGCGTGCGGCGCCCAGGAGCCGACGGCCGCACGGAACCGCCGTGCGGTCGAGGAGGCCGCCGCCGCCCAGCGCGCCATGGCCCGCTGGGCGGCGGTCCGTACGCTCTCCGTGGCGACGGCGGGGCAGTTGCCCGTGTTCCTGCTCCTGGCCGCGACACCGTGGCTGGTGCGCCAGGGAGTGACGGCCGGGGCGCTCGTGGGCGCGCTCACCTACGTCCTCCAGGCGCTGCTGCCGGCCCTGCACACGCTGATGACCGTCCTGGGTGCCGCGGGGGCGCGTCTCTTCGTCATCCTCGACCGGCTCACCGGGCCGCTCCCCGTCCCGTCCGCCACCCTCGCGGCACCTCCGGCCGCCGCGCCCGGCGCACACGGACACACCCCTGCGGCTCCGGCGACGGCGGCGCTGCAGCTGCGCGGTGTCCGAGCCGCGTACGGCCCGGGCGCCCGTGCCGTCCTCGACGCGCTGGACCTGACCGTCGAGAACGGGGAGCACATCGCGGTGGTCGGTCCGAGCGGCATCGGCAAGTCGACTCTGCTGCAGGTCGCGGCGGGCTTGCTGGCGCCGGACCGGGGCGAGGTGCTCCTCTCCGGCCGGCCCGTCGGCTGCCTCCCGCCGTCCGAACTCGCCGCCCTGCGCACACTGATCCCCCAGGAGGCGTACGTCTTCACGGGCAGCCTGCGGGACAACCTCCGTTACCTGCGACCCGACGCCCGCCCGTCCGATGTCGACGACGCCGTACGGGCCCTCGCCCTCGAACGGCTGGTCGAGCGCGTCGGCGGGCTCGACGGACAGGTCCGGCCGGACGACCTGTCACTCGGCGAACGGCAGCTCATCGCCCTCGCGCGCGCCCACCTCTGCGCCGCCCCGCTGCTGCTGCTCGACGAGGCGACCTGCCACCTGGATCCGGTCGCGGAGGCACGGGCCGAACACGCCCTGCACGCCCGGCCCGGGACCTTGGTCGTCGTCGCCCACCGGTTGTCCTCGGCGTTGCGCGCGGACCGGATCCTCGTCCTGGACGGCACTCGCGCCCAGTACGGTACCCACGAGGACCTGCTCGTACGGTCGGCTCTCTACCGCGATCTGGTAGGGCACTGGAACGACGTCCAGCGCTGAGGCGGGGATCCGCGGCCCGCGGAGACGTCATCGGCGATTTACACGCGCACCGTTCCGTGCGTACGAGTGGTGCGCAGGCCACCCGGGTGCGGGGCCGGCAGTCGCGGCCCGGAGATGTCCAGGTCCCGTCTCACCCAGGTGGGCGTCTCCGGGCCGGGGTGCCGGGGCGTCGAGAAGTGGCCCCGCCGACGTCCGAGCCTTGGGGCCGTACGGCCGTGGAGCGGTCACAGGGGCTGCGCCGGTGTCTCATAAGCGCTGTAATGGCCAACGTGGGCGGTGAGGACGGGACGGGACGCAGATCGCGCAGGCAGCGTGCCGACGATGCCCTCACCACGGTCGGAGACGCGCCCGACGCCCCCGACCGGCTGCGCCGCATCCTGGAGCAGGCGCTCGTCTTCGCCCACGCCTCTCTCGCGGCCGTGTACACGCTGACCGAGGACGGCGAGCTGCTGTGCCTGGTGGAGTGGGCCGGCGTCCCGCGCATCCAGTACGGCCTGCGCGACAGCTACGCCGCCACTGGCGGTTCCGTGGTCGCAGACGCCCACCACACCGGGCGGCCCGCCTTCCTCGGGCCGAAGGAGCTCGCCGAGCGGGCCCAGTCCCGGCGGGCGACGGCGGGCGATTTCCATCTGGCGGTCCTGCCCGCCCGGGGCCAGGACGGCGGCGGCTGTCTGGTCGCGGTGAGCGAGCGTCCCGACGGGTTCGACGCCGAGGACCGCCACTGTCTGGATCTGATCGCCCGCGCCCTCGCCTATCCGGTGCCCGTCCCACGGGCCGAGGGCGGCGAGCTGGCCTCCAACGCCTTCAGCCTCGCCATGGACACCGGCCGCGTGGAGGTCGGCGACGACATCCTGGACCTGTTCGCGATCGCCCCGGACGACTTCGACGGCAAGGTGGAGACGCTGCTGGGCCTGACCGTGCCGGAGGACCTGCCCTCGCTGATGTCCGTGGTGGAGGCCGACCACATGTCCATCGGCGACCGGGAGCTGGAGTTCCGGGTGCTCCAGCCGGCCGGCCCGCCCAAATGGCTCAGGCTGCGCGGGCGGCTGGTGCCCGGCGGGGAGGGCCGGCCGGCCCGGCTGGCGGGCACCGTCGCCGACGCCTCCAAGCTGCGCTCCGACGTCACCGACGTGGCCCGCGTGCAGCGCCTGGCGGCCGCCCTGGCCACCGCCGGCACGGTCCGCGACGTCAGCCACGCCGTGGTCGCCGCCCTGCGTGCCCCGCTGCGCGCCGACCGGATCGCGCTGGCGGAGCTGGAGAACGACCGGCTCGTGGTCACCGTCCTGGACCCGCCCGCGCCGGAGTCCTGGCCCGAGCTGTGGCGCCTGGAGTGGCGCACCGAGTGGCCCGACGCGCCGCTGCGCGCGATGCCCACCCTCGCCACCGCCCTGCGCGAGGGCCGCGCCCAGATCTGGCCCGCCGGCACTGCCCTGGAACCCGCCCTCGCCGAGGTCGGCCCCGGCGGTCTGGCGGTCCTGCCGCTGCCCGCCGGGGGCCGGATGGCGGGCGCCTGCCTGATCGGCTGGGACGCCCCGCACCACTTCGGCCCCGACGAGCGTGCCCTGCTCACCGCCTCCGCGGGCCTCGCCGGGCAGGCCCTGATGCGCGCCCACGCCTTCGACGCCGAGCACGAGCTCGTCGGCATGCTCCAGCGCCAGCTGCTGCCGCGCAGGCTGCCCCGGCTGCCCGGCGCGAAGGCCGTCGCCCGCTATCTGCCGAGCACCGCGGGGCTCGAGCTCGGCGGCGACTGGTACGACGTGATCCCGCTGCCCGACAACCACGTCGCCCTCGTCATCGGCGACGTACAGGGCCACAGCGCGGCCGCCGCCACCCTGATGGGCCAGATGCGCACCGCCCTGCGCGCCTATGCCGCCGAGGGCCACCCGCCCGACGTGGTGGTCTCGCACGCCAACCGGCTGCTGATGGAGCTGGAGACCGACCTCTTCGCCACCTGCGCCTACGTCGACGTCGACCTGGAGGAGGGCACCGCCTGGGCGGTGCGCGCCGGGCACCTCCCGCCGGTGCTGCGGCATCCGGACGGCACCACGGACATCGCCGAGGCCGAGGGCGGTCCGCCGCTCGGGGTGGTGAAGCAGGCCGAGTTCCCGATGAGCCCGCTCAGGATCCGGCCCGGCACCCTGATCGCGCTGACCACCGACGGGCTGGTGGAGTCGGTCGAGGCCGACATCGACGCCGGCATGGACCGCTTCGCCCGCGAACTGGCCGCCGCCGACCCCTCCCACCTCGGCCTGGTCGCCGATGCCCTCCTCGGCAACGCCCGCCGCAGCGACGACGTCGCCCTGCTGCTGATGCGCTACGACGGGATGGCGCTGCGCCCGCTGCGCGAGAGCTGGACCGTGTGGCGGGTGCCCGAGGCGGTCGGCCACGCCCGCCGCTTCACCCGGCGCGCCCTGCGCTCCTGGGGCCTGACCGGCGACCGGGACGCCGTCCTCCTGGTGGTCTCCGAACTCGTCACCAACGCCCTCGTGCACACCGAGGGACCGGTCCGCCTCGACCTCGCGCTGGTCAACAGCCGGCTGCGGATCGCCGTCGCCGACACCTCGCCGCGCAGCCCGGTCAAGCCCACCAGCATCGGCTGGGAGGCCACCGGGGGCCGCGGCATCCTCCTGGTGGAGGCCATGTCGGATGCCTGGGGCACCCTCCCGGTCAGCGGCGGCAAACAGGTCTGGAGCGAGTTCCAGCTGAACCGCTGAGTCTGGGTACCCGGAGGTTCACGGCCCTTCGACGAAGGAGTACGTCATGACCCAGCACGTCCGTGACATCATGACCGCCGCCCCGGCGGCCGTGGCCCCGCAGACCTCCGTGGCGTCGGTGGCCCGCCTCATGCGCGACGAGGACCTCGGAGCCGTCCTGGTGGTCGACGACGACCGGCTGCGCGGCCTGGTGACCGACCGCGACCTGGTGGTCAGGTCCGTCTGCGAGGGCGGTGACCCCGAGCAGACCACCGTGGCCGGAGCGTGCAGCGACGACCTCGTGACCGTCGGGCCCGACGAGGACCTGGACATCGCGGTGGGGCTGATGCGCGAGCACGCCGTACGCCGTATCCCGGTCGTCGACGACGGCCGTCCCGTGGGGATCGTCTCGCTCGGGGACCTCGCCATGGAGCGCGACCCGGAGTCGGCGCTCGGTGACATCAGTGTGGCCCGGCCCAACACCTGACCGTCCGGTTACGCCGGATCGACGCTATGGTGAACCAGATGAAGGCTCTCGTGCTGTCCGGCGGAGCCGGCACACGGCTGCGGCCGATCACCCACACATCGGCCAAACAGCTGGTCCCGGTTGCCAACAAGGCTGTGTTGTTCTACGGGCTGGAATCCATCGCCGAAGCCGGCATCACCGAGGTCGGGGTCATCGTCGGCGACACCGCCGCGGAGATCCAGGACGCGGTGGGCGACGGCTCCAAGTTCGGTCTCCAGGTCACCTACATCCCTCAGGAACGCCCGCTGGGCCTGGCCCACGCGGTGCTGATCGCCCGGGACTACCTCGGCGAGGACGACTTCGTGATGTACCTCGGCGACAACTTCATCGTCGGCGGCATCCGTCCCCTCGTCGAGGAGTTCCGCCGCAACCGTCCCGACGCCCAGATCCTGCTCACCCGCGTCCCCGACCCCCGCGCCTTCGGCGTGGCCGAACTGGACGGCGCGGGGCAGGTGGTGGGCCTGGAGGAGAAACCCGAGCACCCCAAGAGCGATCTCGCGCTGGTCGGCGTCTACCTCTTCACCCCCGCGATCCATGAGGCGGTGCGCGCCATCGAGCCGTCCTGGCGCGGCGAGTTGGAGATCACCCACGCCATCCAGCGCCTCATCGACACCCGCGCCGACGTCCGGTGCACGGTGATCAAGGGCTACTGGAAGGACACCGGGAACGTCGACGACATGCTGGAGGTCAACCGGACGGTCCTGGAAGGGATCGACCGGCGGATCGACGGCGAGGTCGACGAGGTGTCCGAGACGATCGGCCGGGTGATCGTGGAGGAGGGTGCGCGGATCGTGAACTCCCGCATCGTCGGTCCTGTCGTCATCGGCGCCGGATCCCTCGTCGCCAACTCCTATGTCGGCCCGTTCACCTCCATCGCCGAGAACTGCCGGATCACCGACAGCGAGCTGGAGTTCTCCATCGTGCTGCGGGACTCCTCGATCGCCGGAGTGGGCCGCATCGAGTCCTCCCTGATCGGCCGGCACGCGGAGGTGACTCCGGCGCACCACGTCCCCAGTGCCCACCGCTTCGTCCTCGGCGACCACAGCAAGGTGCAGATCCACACATGAACCTCCTCGTCACCGGTGCCGCCGGGTTCATCGGCTCGGCCTACGTCCGCATGCTGCTCGCCGCCGAGGCGCCCGACGCGCCGCGGATCACCGTGCTGGACAAGCTGACCTACGCCGGCAGCCTCGACAACCTCCCGCTGGACCATCCGCGCATGGAGTTCGTGCAGGGCGACATCCGCGACGCCGAACTCGTCGGCAAGCTCACCGCCCAGGCCGACCAGGTGGTGCACTTCGCCGCCGAGTCCCATGTGGACCGTTCGATCAGCGGGGCGTCCGACTTCGTGCTGACCAACGTGGTGGGCACCCAGACCCTGCTGGAGGGCGCGCTGCGCGGCGGCGTCGCCACCTTCGTGCACATCTCCACCGACGAGGTGTACGGCTCGGTGGAGACCGGCTCCTCCACGGAGGAGTACCTGCTGCGGCCCAGCTCGCCGTACTCCGCCTCCAAGGCCTCCTCCGACCTGCTCGCCCTGGCCTACCACCGCACCCACGGCCTGGACGTGCGGGTCACCCGCTGCTCCAACAACTACGGCCCGCGCCAGTTCCCCGAGAAGGTCATTCCCCTCTTCGTCACCAACCTCCTCGACGGCCACCCCGTCCCGCTCTACGGCGAAGGCCTCAACGTCCGCGACTGGCTGCACGTCGACGACCACTGCAGCGGCGTCGAACTCGTGCGCACCAAGGGCCGGCCCGGCGAGGTCTACAACATCGGCGGCGGCACCGAGCTGAGCAACAAGGAACTCACCGGACTGCTCCTCGAGGCGTGCGGGGCGGGCTGGGACCGGGTGACGAGGGTCGAGGACCGCAAGGGACACGATCTGCGCTACTCCGTCGACTGGAGCAAGGCCCGCACCGAACTCGGCTACCGTCCCCGGCACGACTTCCGCACCGGGCTGGCCGCCACCGTCGACTGGTACCGGGAGCACCGGGCATGGTGGGAACCGCTCAAACGACGCATGGCGGAGGAGCGAGGATGAGGTGGCTGGTCACCGGCGCGGGCGGGATGCTCGGTCACGACGTCGTGGCCGAACTGCGCGGGCGCGGCGCCGACGTGACCGGCCTCGGCCACAGCGCCCTGGACATCACCGAACCCGCCTCCGTGCAGCGGGCGTTCGCCGCGCATCGCCCGGAGATCGTCGTCAACTGCGCCGCCTACGCGGCCGTGGACGACGCCGAGTCCGACGAGGCCGGCGCCCTGCGCGTCAACGGCGACGGCCCGCGCCTGCTGGCCCGCGCCTGCGCCGCGCACGGCGCCCGCCTGATCCACGTCTCCACCGACTACGTCTTCTCCGGCGAGGGCCGCACCACCCCCTACCCCGAGGACCACCCGCCCGCTCCGCGCACCGCCTACGGCCGCACCAAGCTCGCCGGGGAGCGGGCGGTGCGGGAGGAACTGCCGGGCGCGAGCGCGGTGGTGCGCACCGCCTGGCTCTACGGCGTCCACGGCCGGAACTTCGTCCGCACGATGATCGGCATCGAGGCGAGCCGCCCCACCGTCGACGTCGTCGACAACCAGACCGGCCAGCCCACCTGGTGCGCCGACGTCGCCGCCCGCATCGCCGACCTCGGCCCGCGCATCGGCCCGGACGTCAACGGCGTTTTCCACGCCACCAGTTCGGGCGAGGCCACCTGGTGCGAGCTGGCCCGGGAGGTGTTCCGGCTGCTGGGCGCCGATCCCGCGCGAGTGCGCCCCACCGACACCACGCCCCAGCCGCGGCCCGCCCCGCGCCCCGAGTACAGCGCCCTCGCGCACGACCGCTGGCAGAGCCTCGGCCTGCCGCCGCTGCGCGACTGGCGTACCGCCCTGCACGAGGCACTTCCCCGCATCCGCAAGGAGTCCCCTTCGTGAAACGCCATGAGTTCCTGAAGGAACTGCACAAGGTCACCGCCAACCGCAACTACCTGGAGATCGGCGTCAACGACGGTCGCAGCCTGAGACTGTCCCGGGTGCCGAGCATCGCGATCGACCCCGCGTTCAAGGTGGTCACGGAGATCCGCTGCGACGTCCACCTGGTGAAGGCCACCAGCGACGACTTCTTCGCCCGCGCCAATCCCCTCGCCCACCTCAAGGGCGGCCGGCATCCGGTCCGGAACCTGCGCCGTGGCCGCAGCCCGGTCGGCCACTGGCGGCGCACCACCCTCGACCTGTCGTTCATCGACGGCATGCACCTGTTCGAGTACGCGCTGCGGGACTTCATCAACGTGGAGAAGTACTCCGACTGGGCCAGCGTGATCGTCTTCGACGACATGCTGCCTCGCAACACCGACGAGGCGGCCCGCGACCGCCACACCGGCGCCTGGACCGGCGACGTCTACAAGCTGCGCGAGATCCTCGCCCGCCACCGCCCCGACCTGGTGACCGTCCTGGTCGACACCCAGCCGACCGGACAGCTCGTCGTGTTCGGCGCCGACCCGCACAACACCGTGCTGCGCGACCGGTACGACGAGATCGTCGCCGAGTACGACGTGCCCGACCCGCAGAAGGTGCCGGAGACGATCCTGGACCGCACCGGAGCGGTACGGCCCGAGGCCCTGCTGGGCGCGTCCTTCTGGCGCCCGCTGGCCCGCGCCAGGAACATCGGCGTACGACGCTCCCGGGGCTGGGAGCCGCTGCGGCGCGCCCTGGAGGACCTCACCGGCCGCTGATCAGCGGGGCGCCGCCTCCAGCACCTGGAAGTGGGTGGGGGCCAAGGGGGCGCCCACGGCGGTCAGTTCGAGGTCCGCGGAGTCGAGCAGGGCGGCGTACTCCGCCTCGGTGCGTTCCCGGCCACCGGCCATGACCAGCATGTTCAGGTCGCTCAGGACGACGCTGAGTTCGGCCGCGGGACCGTTCTCGGCCGGCAGGACCGGCTCGACGAGGAGCAGCTTCGCGTGGCCGGGCATGGCCTCGCGGCAGCGCCGCAGCACGGTGCGCGCCCGGTCGTCGTCCCAGTCGTGGATGACGCTCTTGAGGACGTACGCGTCGCCCCCGCCCGGTACGGCGGTGAAGAAGTCGCCGGTGGCGATCTCGCAGCGGTCGGCGACTCCGGCGTCCGCGAGCACCTTGGCGGCCTCCCGCACCCCGGTCGGCGTGTCGAACAGCACGCCCCGGCTGCCGGGGTGCGCGGTGAGCAGGGCCCCGAGCAGGGTGCCGTTGCCGCCGCCGACGTCCACGACCGTGGGGAAGCCGGAGAAGTCGTAGCCGGCCGCCACCACGTCGGCAGCGCCCTGAGCCGTCTCCGCCATCGCCTTGTTGAACAGGGCGGACAGCTCCGGCTGCTGGCCGATGTAGGCGAAGGCCGGCATGCCGAAGACCGCCTCGAACGCCGTGGTGCCGGTGCGCACGCTGTGGTGCAGCTCGCCCCAGGGCCGCCAGACCGCGGGGGAGGTGAACAGGTCGGCGAGCGCGTGGGCCGGGGCGTCGGCGTCGGAGCGCAGGACCTGGCCGAAGGAAGTGAGCGCGAACCGGTCGGTGCGGTCGGGGCGTTCCACCAGGCCCAGTGTCTCCAGGGCCCGCAGCAGGCGGCGCAGCGCGTCCTGGTCGGTGGCGGTGGCCGCGGCCAGTTCGGCGCAGCTCTTCGGGCTCTCGGCGAGCACGTCCGGGAGGTTCAGGCGGACGGCGGCGCCGAGGGCCTGGGAGGCCATGTAGCCGTGCACCAGCTGCAGGGCGCGGGCCTGGTCCTCGGCACCGGCCGGCGCGGGGGCCGGCCGGGGGTGCGTCGGGTGCGATGCGCTGTCGGTCACTGCCGTGTGTCCCTTCGGGCCGGGCGTCGTCACCAGGCGACGTGCAGGGCGACGGGGGCGTGGTCGACGAACTGCCGTGCCATGCGGACCTCGCTGTCCGGCGCCAGGTGCAGTCCCGGCAGCCGGGTGGTCAGGGCCTCCAGCGTCACCGCGAGCTGGAGCCGGGCCAGCCGGGCGCCCACGCAGGCGTGCACGCCGTGGCCGAAGGTCAGGTGCCGGGTCATCCGGCGGGTGATGTCGAACGTCTCGGGCTGCTCGAACTCCTCGGGGTCCCGGTTGGCCGCGCTGTAGAGCGCCACCACGTCGGCCCCTTCCGGCAGGGTCCGCCCGCCGAGGGTCACGTCGCGGGTGGTCACCCGGAAGAAGGCGTGCACGGGGGTGTCGTAGCGGGCGATCTCCTCCACGGCGCCCGGGATCAACTCGGGCCGGCGGCAGAGGAGTTCCCACTGCTCGGGGTGGGAGAGCAGGTGCCACAGGCCGTTGCCGAGCAGGGCGGTGGTGGTCGAGTGCCCGGCGGTGATCAGCCCGATGAACGTCCACACCAGCTCGGCGAGCTGCTCGTCGTCGATCGGCCCCGGGGGCGCGAGCACACCGGCGATCTCGCTGAAGGCGTCCGTGCCCGGACGGTCCCTGCGCTCGCGCACATACCGCGCCATGACCTGCTGGAACTCCAGGAACAGCTCGGCCGCCGCGACCTCTTCCTCGCGGGAGGCGCCGCCGGTGATGACCGCGACGCAGGCATAGGCGCCGTCCCGGATCATCGCCCGGTCCGCCGCGTCGATGCCGCACATGTCGCTGATGGTCTCCACGGGCAGCACGCGCGCGTACTGGCTCATCAGCTCGGCCGAGCCGTCCGCCGCCAGGGCGTCGACGAGTGCCGTCGCCCGCTTGCGGATCTCCGGCTCCAGCACCGCGACGGCGTCCGTGCCGAGCCGCTTGGCGAGCGGCGCCCGCACCTTCAGATGTCGGTCGCCGCTGACGTTGATGATGGCGGAGGACGGCGGGAAGCCGCGCTGCAGCACGGCGAGCGCGTCCGGATGCAGCGGGAGCGGGGAGCGCAGGGCGTTCGCCGTGGAGAACGTCTCGTGCCGCTGCAGCACCGTGCGCACGTCGTCGAACCGGGTCACCACCCAGGCCCGCAGCACCTCGGAGTAGAAGACCGGCTCCTGCTCCCGCGCCAGCGCGAAGAAGGGGTACGGGTCCTGCAGATGCGTGCCGAGGGGGTCGTACGACTCACCGATGGAGCTCGTCATCGCGCCCCGCCTCCTCACTGGGAATGGGCCGACACACCGCTCCGGACGGTGCCGCACCCCGCTCGCGGGAGGCTGGAGTTCCGGTCGTGGACCGGGGCTACCCCTGTCGCAGGCTTCTGTAGTGGGTGGCGCAGTCCTCGTAGGACGGCAGGAGGCCGGTGCGCAGGGCATGGGCCAGGGACGGCGACTCGGCGTCCTTGGGGGAGAGCACCGGCTCCACGCCCTCGGGCCAGGGCAGGGCCAGGTCGGGGTCGAGCGGGTGCACGCCGTGCTCGCGGTCGGGGGCGTAGCCGGTGGAGCACAGGTAGATGACGGTGGCGTCGTCGGTGAGGGCCATGAAGGCGTGCCCGAGGCCCTCGGCGAGGAACACCGCGTGCCGGGTGTCGTCGTCGAGGCGGACCGCCTCCCACTGGCCGAACGCCGGGGAACCGGTGCGCAGATCGACCACGACGTCCAGCACGGCGCCCCGCACGCAGGTGACGTACTTGGCCTGGCCCGGCGGCACGTCGGAGAAGTGCACCCCGCGCACCACGCCCCGCCGGGAGACGGAGCAGTTGGCCTGCGCGAGGGTCAGGTCGTAGCCGGTGGCCTCGCGGAACTCCTCGCCCCGGTACCACTCGTGGAAGGTGCCCCGGTCGTCGGGGAAGACCTTGGGCTCCAGCAGCCAGGCACCGTCGATCCCCAGTGAGCGCACTCCGTCACCTCCGTCGGGCCCTGAGCAGGACCTTCGCCTTGCGTCCCAGCCGGCGCAGCACCCCGGGCCGGGGAGTGCGCCGCACCTGCACCCCGTGCGCGCCGGCGCGCAGCGCGAACGGCAGCGCCAGAACCCGCTGTTGGGCCGCGTCCGGGGCCGGGACCAGCGCGGCCCGCCAGGTCGCACCGCCCATCACCAGGGCGGGCAGAGCTGCCGTCAGCAGCGCTCCGGAGCCGTCGGGCGCCGGGGAGAGCGTGCCGTTCGCGTCCAGTGCCCTGCCCCGCGCGGTCAGCCGCACCAGCACGTCCGTGGCGTGCGGCACGTACAGCGGCACCGGGGCGCTGAGCCGGTCGTCGGTGGCGGTGACCGACTCGGGCACTACCCGGCCGAGTCCGAGGGTGCGGCTCGCGCGGTCGACGTCCAGGGCGAGCGAGAGGTGCCGCGCGGTCCAGTACGGCAGCACCACCCGCCCGGCGACGACTCCGGCCGGCACCGTGGGGCGTTCGGCGCGCGGGGCCGGGGCGAGCCGGCACTCCTTGGTCCAGCCGCCCAGCTTGACCCGGACCACGGCGTCCCACAGTCCGCCGGCCAGCGGCGCGCCCTCGGCGGCCGCCGCCGGGTCCACGGTGGCCGTGGCCCGCAGCATCAGCCGGAAGCGACCCGGGTCCTCGGTCGGCACGGTCTCCCGGGTGAACTGCACCGGCTGGAAGTACTGGGCGGCATCGGAGCGCCGGCGCAGCAGCAGGTCCGCGGTCGCGGAGCCGAACCGGGAGACGGTGTCGGCGCCCACCCAGGCGATGGCCTCGGTGACGTCCTTCGGCGGCGCCTGGAGCGGATCGCCGCCGCCTCTCGCGCCGAACGTCAGCGGCGCCCCGCCCGCGTGGTACTCCGCGGCGAAGGAGACCTGCAGCGTGCCGTCCGCCCACTCGATCCCTTCCGGAACGGCCTTGAGGACGATGCCCGCCTCCCACTCGGCGAACGCCTCCACGTCGTCGTAGCGGTCGGCGGCGATCAGCGCGGCCACGACCTGCTGCGTGGGCTGCAGTCCGGCCGCGACACCGGGCCCGAACCGCTCGACGACCACGGAGTGGATCTCCCGGAACAGCTCCCTGCGGTAGTCGGGGGGCATGGCCAGCAGCCGCTTGCCGCGCATCCGTTCGACCATCTCCACCCGCAGCCAGCGGCGGAAGAGCCGGTCGCGCAGCGGACCCGGCTCGGTGTAGCGCTCGACGACGTCCAGCGCCTCGCGCAGGTTCTTGTAGTAGCCGACCGGGTCGAAGCGCTGGAAGCCGGCGTTGGCGTCGTCGTCCCGGCGCACGTGGTAGTAGCAGACGTAGTCGCTGAGGACCGAGACGTTGTCCGCCCGCAGGAAGGCCTCGGTGACGAAGACATGGTCCTCCAGGCGCCGCCGGCCCTCGGGAAAGCGCAGGCCGATGCGGTCCAGGAAGGCGCGGCGGAACATCTTGTGCGGGGTGAGGCTGTCGATCAGCGGCGCGCTCTCCACGGTGGCCCGCGGATGGTTGCGGCGGAACAGCTCCACCGGCACTCCGCGGCCCTGGCCGGCCATCTTGCCGACGACGACATCGGCGCCGTTCGCCACGCCGTAGTCGTACATCCGCTCGAGGGCCTCGTCGCCGAGGTGGTCGTCGTTGTCCACGAACATCACGTACTCGCCGCGCGAGGCGGCGATGCCGACGTTGCGGGGCTTGCCCGCCCAGCCGGAGTTCTCCTGGTGCACGACCGTCACCCGGGGGTCCGCGGCGGCGAGCTCGTCGAGCCGCCCGGGCGTGTCGTCGGTGGAGCCGTCGTCGACGAAGATCACTTCATAGGTATCGGGCGGCAGGGACTGCCGCAGCAGCGAGGAGATGCAGTCCTCGATGTAGGCCCCCGGGTTGTACACGGGAACGATGACGCTGACCTTGACCGGCATCGCGCTCCAAGTCCCCTCGGGTGTTCGCCTGCGTCTGCTGGGTGCGGCACGGTGCGCCTCCCGATGCTAACCCGCTCCCCGTCGCTTGCCACCTTCCGCCCGGCCCGAGCCGTAGGCTGGCGGGGTGCGTCTGCTGCTGATGTCCGACACTCACCTGCCCAAGCGCGCCCGCGCACTCCCCGGTCCGCTCCTCGCCGAACTCCCGGACGCCGACGTGGTGATCCACGCCGGGGACTGGGTCGACGCGGCCACCCTCGACCTGCTGGAGAGCCGCAGCCGCCGGCTGATCGCGGTGTACGGCAACAACGACGGCCCCGAACTGCGCGCCAGGCTCCCCGAGGTGGCCCGCGCCGACCTCGGCGGCCTGCGCTTCGGCGTCGTCCACGAGACCGGCCCCGCCCAGGGCCGCGAGGCGCGCTGCGCCGCCCGCTTCCCCGACCTGGACGTGCTGGTGTTCGGGCACAGTCACATCCCCTGGGACACCACCGCGCCCACCGGGCTGCGCCTGCTCAACCCGGGCTCCCCGACCGACCGCCGCCGCCAGCCGCACTGCACCTACCTCACGGCGACGGTCACCGACGGCTCCCTCACGGACGTGGAACTGCACCGCCTGCCACCGCGCTGACGCCGGGCGGTCCCGGGCGGTGCGTCAGGGCGCCGCGTGGATCGCCCCCTGCGTCGCGGTCAGCGGGGCGCCGGTGCCGCCCCAGCGCAGGGCGACGATCTCGGCGGCGACCGACACGGCGACCTCCTCGGGCGTACGGGCGCCCAGGTCGAGTCCCACCGGTGAGCGCAGCCGGGACAGTTCGGCGCCGCTCAGTCCGGCCGCGGTCAGCCGGCGCGCCCGGTCGTCGTGGGTGCGGCGGCTGCCCATCGCCCCGATGTAGGCCGCGGGCCTGCGCAGGGCCACCTCCAGCAGCGGCACGTCGAACTTGGGGTCGTGGGTGAGCACGCAGATCACCGTGCGGCCGTCGGTGTCCGTGCCGTTCAGATAGCGGTGCGGCCAGTCCACGACGACCTCCACGCCCTCGGGGAAGCGTTTCGGGGTCGCGAAGAGGGGGCGGGCGTCGCAGACGGTGACCCGGTAGCCGAGGAAGTCGCCGATCCGGGCGACGGCGGCCGCGTAGTCGATCGCGCCGAAGACCAGCATCCGCGGCGGTGGCGCGAAGGAGTGCAGGAAGACGGTGACGGCGTCCTCGCGGCGCTCGCCGTGCGGCCCGTAGTGGCGCAGGCCGGTGACCCCGAGGGCGAGTTCGCCGCGCGCGTCCGCGGTGACCGCCGCGTCCAGGCCCGCCGCGCCCAGGGTGCCGAGGACCCGGTCGGGCCAGACCGCAAGGGTTGCCCCGCGCGGCGCGGGCCCGTCGGTCACCGAGGCCACGGTGACCGGTTCGCCGGCGGCGACGGACTCCGCGACCGCGCCGAAGGACGCATCGAGGGCGGCCGTCACCGGACGGACGAGCAGGGTGATCTCGCCGCCGCAGGTCAGCCCCACCGCGAAGGCGTCCTCGTCGCTGTAGCCGAAGGTCTCCAGGCGCGCCTCGCCGCTCGCCACCACCTCCTGCGCCAGCTCGAACACCGCTGCCTCGACGCAGCCGCCCGAGACACTGCCCACGACCTCGTCGCCCGGGCCCACGGCCATCGCGGCCCCCGGATCGCGCGGCGCGCTGCGGCTCGTGGCGACGACCGTGGCCAGACCGAAGGGCGATCCCGCCGCGTACCAGGCGCCCAGCACCGGAAACAGGTCACGCATGGCCGGCTCCTTTCGCCCTTGCCGGACCGGGTACCCCGCCAGAGGTCGTTGAACGTTAATCCATTGCCGGTGCGGGCCCGTTGCTGCTGCACTGCACGGGAGCCGACGCCGCACCACGAGGAGCTTCCATGCGCACTGCGTTCATGTCCCCCCAGGAAGGAATCACCCCCTCATCGAAGGACATGACGCTTCGTGCCGTTGCTCAACCTCGGAATCCTCGCCCATGTCGACGCCGGTAAGACCAGCCTGACCGAGCGGCTGCTGCACGCGGCCGGGGTCACCGACGAGATCGGCAGCGTCGACGCCGGCACCACCCGGACCGACACCCTGGCGCTGGAGCGCCGGCGCGGGATCACCATCAAGTCCGCCGTCGTCTCCTTCCCCGTCGACGACGTGACGGTCAACCTCATCGACACCCCAGGCCATCCGGACTTCATCGCCGAGGTGGAGCGGGTGCTCGGCGTCCTCGACGGGGCCGTCCTCGTCGTCTCCGCCGTCGAAGGGGTCCAGGCGCAGACCCGGGTCCTGATGCGGACCCTGCGCAGGCTGCGCATCCCCGCCCTGATCTTCGTCAACAAGATCGACCGGCGCGGGGCCCGGGAGCGGGAGCTGCTGCGGGCGCTCACCCGGCGGCTGGGCATCGCCGTGGCACCGATGGGGCGCGCCGCCGGGCTCGGCACCCGCGCGGCCGGGTTCACGCCGGGGCTCGGCCCGTCCGCGCTCGACGCGCTCGCCGACCACGACGACGACCTGCTCACCGCGTACGTCGAGGACACCGTCGGCGACGACCGCCTGCGCGCCGCCCTCCTCGACCAGACCCGGCAGTGCCTCGTCCACCCGGTGTACTTCGGCTCGGCCGTGACCGGTGCGGGCGTGGACGCGCTGATCAGCGGAATCAAGGAGCTGCTGCCCCCTGCCGAGGGGGACCCCCGGGGTCCGGTCTCGGGCACCGTCTTCAAGGTGGAGCGCGGCCCGGCGGGGGAGAAGGTCGCCTATGCCCGGATGTTCTCCGGCACTCTCCGCGTCCGCGGCCCCGTCCTGTTCGGCGCTGCCCGCCGGGAGGGCAAGGTCACCGCGGCCGGCGTCTTCGAGCACGGCGGCGAGGTGCGCCGCGACGAGGTTCCCGCGGGCCGGATCGCCAAGCTGTGGGGCCTCGCCGACATCAGGATCGGCGACGCGCTCGGGCGGCCCCGCTCGGCGGAGAGCCACTTCTTCGCCCCGCCCACCCTGGAGACGGTCGTCGTGCCGGCACCGGGCACCGACCCGGGGGCCCTGCATGTCGCGCTCACCCAGCTCGCAGAACAGGACCCGCTGATCGGCCTGCGCCACGACGAGATGCGCCGGGAGACCTCGGTCTCGCTCTACGGCGAGGTGCAGAAGGAGGTCGTCCAGGCCACGCTCGCCGACGACTACGGCCTGGAGGTCACCTTCCGGGAGACGACCCCGCTGTGCATCGAGCGGCCCGTGGGGCCGGGGGCGGCCGTCGAGTTCAACAAGAAGGACGCCAACCCTTTCCTCGCGACGGTCGGCCTGCGCGTCGACCCCGCCCCGCCCGGAACCGGCGTCACCTTCGCCCTGGAGGTGGAGCTCGGCTCCATGCCGTACGCCTTCTTCAAGGCCGTCGAGGACACCGTCCGCGAGACCCTCGGCGAGGGCCTGCACGGCTGGCGGATCCCCGACTGCGCGGTCACCATGACGCACTGCGGCTACTCGCCCCGGCAGAGCCACGCCCACCAGGGCTTCGACAAGAGCATGTCCAGCACCGGCTACGACTTCCGCGGCCTGACCCCGCTGGTCCTGATCGAGGCGCTGCGCCGGGCGGGCACCCGGGTGCACGAGCCGATGCACCGCTTCCGCATCGAGGCCCCGGCGGACACCCTCGGCGCCCTGCTGCCGGTGCTGGCCGCGCTCGGCGCGGTGCCGGGGTCCACCGAGACCCGCGGGGCGGCCTGTGTCCTGGAGGGCGCGGTGCCCGCGGCCCGGGTGCACGGGCTGGAGCAGCGGCTGCCGGGGCTCACCCGGGGCGAGGGCGAGCTGGAGAGCGCCTTCGACCACTACGCGCCGGTCACCCGCGGTGCGGTCCCCGAGCGGGCCCGCACCGACCACAACCCGCTCGACCGGAAGGAGTACCTGCTGAACGTGACGCGCCGGGTGGGTGGTTGAGCCGGGGCCCTACCGGCGGCGGCGGATGTACCACGCCGCCACCAGGAGGATGAGGATGGCGACCACGAAGGCCCATACCGTCGTCGCGCCGTGGTACGTGCGGTAGGTCGACAGAGCAATCATGTACGGGCGGTTACCCGCGGCGGGCGCGTTCACCCGACGGAAGTGCCGGTCCGGTCAACGGGCCGTGGGGGAGGTCCAGTCGGACTCCACGTGGCCCAGCCGGACGCGCTGGGGGTGGTCGCCGACCGGGACGGACACCTGCTTCCGGCCGGTCGCGAAGTCGATGGCCGTGACCTGGTCGGTGCCGCTCTCGGAGACGACGCAGGACCTGCCGTCGCCGCTGACCGTCGCCCAGTACGGCTTGGAGACGGTGACCAGCGGGCCCTCCTGGAGCGTGGCGCGGTCGACGACGGTCGCGTAGTCGTCCATGGTGCCGGCGACGCACAGCTTGCGGCCGTCGGGGCTCATCGAAAGGCCGTGGTGGCGCGAGTCGTTGACGAAGGTGGTGCGGTCGTCGCCGGTCGCCGGGTTCTTCGGCAGGGCCTTGGTGCGGGTGATCCGGTCGGTGGCGAGGTCGTACTCGAAGAAGCCGTGGAAGAACGACACCTGGAAGTACAGCTTGGACTCGTCCGGCGAGAACACCGCGGGCCGGACCGCGTCGGAGTAGCCGGTCAGACCGATGGCGTCGAGCCGCTGCCGCATGTCGATGACCTTGACCCGCTGGAAGGTGCTCGCGTCGACGACCGTGATGTACCGGTTGCCCTTCGTCCAGTCCAGCCAGGGCGCGTCGGTCTGCGTGTTCACGTCGCCGATCGCCATGTTGTAGAGGTACTTGCCGTCCTGCGTGAAGATGTTCTCGTGCGGCTTGTCGCCGGTGCCGAACTTCCCCAGTTCCCTGCCGGTGTCGATGTCGAGCACATGCACGGTGTTGGAGGTCGAGGCCGACACCGCCACCCGGGTGCCGTCGGGGGAGACGGCCATGTGGTCGGAGCGGTAACCCGACACGGGGAAGCGCCAGTTGAGCGCGCCGGTGGCCAGGTCGATGGAGACGACGTCGGCGAAGCTCGGCCGGGAGACGACCACGGAGGTTCCGTCCGGGGTCGAGTACATGTCGTCGACGAACTGGTCGTGCCCCTCGCCGACGCTGTTGCGGATCGCCATGAAGTAGATCCACTTGATGGGGTCGGCGTTGATCTCCGCCATCCGCCGGTCCTTGTCCGGGACGACGTCGATCCGCCCGATCCTCGCGAAGTCACCGCTGGAGCGGAGGACATCGGCGGTGCCGTCCCAGTTGTTGCCGACGAACAGCACCTCGCGCAGCGCGGCTGTGTCCGTGGCGGCCGAGGCGGCGGTCGCGGGGACGGTGACGGTCAGGACGAGGGCGGCGGCCAGGGTGCGCAGGCGGCGGGCTCCGATGACAGGCATGAGTGCTTCCTCAGGATGGGAGATGGCGTGTGCATGCCAAAGCGAGACTCTGAAAACGCGGTCGTTCAGAGTTCGACTTACTGGAAAGTAAGGAGCGGGGGGCCTTCTGCACAAGACTGCGTACCCGACAAAATGGCGAACGGCGAGGGAGGCGAGGGGCGTTGGAGGGCAGGCTCAGATCACCGACCGGCCGTTACGGCGGCAAGTCGGCGCAGGAACGCAAGGCCGAGCGCCGCAGCCGCTTCCTGGACGCCGCACTCCAGCTCTTCGGCGACACCCCCGGCTACCGCGGCACCACCGTCGCGGCGCTCAGCGAGGCGGCGGGCCTGTCGACGCGACAGTTCTACGAGGAGTTCCGCACCCTGGAGGACGTCCTCGCGGCCCTCCATCTCCAGGTCAACGACTGGGCCGAGCAGGCCGTCCTGGCAGGCGCCGCCGCCATCGGCGACGCACCGATCGCCGAACGCGCCGCCGCGATCTTCCGTGCCTACGCGGCCCACGTCACCGCCGATCCCCGCCGGGTCCGCATCACCTTCGTGGAGATCGTCGGCGTCAGCCCCCGGCTGGAGGAGCAGCGCCTGGCCCGCCGCTCCCGCTGGGTCGACCTCATCTGCGCGGAGGCCCGGGCGGCCGCCGACCGCGGAGAAGCGGCGCCCCGCGACTACCGCCTCGCCGCTACGGCGTTCATCGGCAGCGTGAACGGCCTGCTGCACGACTGGAGCGCCGGCTGGGTGGCCGCGACCCTGGACGAGGTGGTGGAGGAACTGGTCCGCCAACTCCTGTCCATGTTGCGGCCGGTGGGGTGGGAGGCGGCGTAGCGGCGAGCGACGCGGCTGCTCAAGGGCGCCGGGGTTGCCGGGGCAGCACCCTGGGCGGGGCGTCGGGGGGTGCTTCGGGCGGGTTGTTGGCACGCCCCTGGGCGCGTTGTTGGGGCAGGGCCCTGGGCGGGGTGTCGGGGAGTGCTCCGAGCGGGGTCGTCGGGGCAGCGCCCCGGGCGGGGTTGTCGCGGAAGTGCTCCTGGCGGGCCCTCGCGTCCTACCTCGCGAGCCGTTCCACCGCCGTCAGCACCGGCTGGCGGGGTGTCGGGGAGTGCTCCGAGCGGGGTCGTCGGGGCAGCGCCCCGGGCGGGGTCGTCGCGGAAGTGCTCCTGGCGGGCCCTCGCGTCCTACCCCGCGAGCCGTTCCACCGCCGTCAGCACCGGCTGGCGGGGTGTCGGGGAGTGCTCCGAGCGGGGCCGTCGGGGCAGCGCCCTGGGCGGGGTCGTCGCGGAAGTGCTCCTGGCGGGCCCTCGCGCCCTACCCCGCGAGCCGTTCCACCGCCGTCAGCACCGGCGCCGTGCCGTCCTCCTCGCGGATCCGTACGCCCAGCGCCCGCGCCCGCTCCCGGTGCCCGGGATCGCGTACCGCACGGTCGAGGGCCGGGGCCAGGACGTCCTCCGTCAGACCGCGCAGCGGCACCCGGCGGGGAGCCACCCCGAGGGCCACCAGGCGCTCCGCCCAGAATCCCTCGTCGAACTGGACCGGCACCGGCACCGCGGGCACCCCGGCCCGCAGCCCCGCCGCCGTCGTACCGGCACCCGCGTGATGCACCACGGCGGCCATCCGGGGGAACAGCACGGAGTGCGGCACCTCGCCGACGGTCAGCATGTCCTCGCCGTCCGCCGCCAGCCCGCCCCACCCGCGCTGGATCACCCCGCGCAGACCGGCCCGCCGCAGCGCCCGCACGATCCGGGCGCTGAGCCCGCGGGGATCGGGCACGGTCGCGCTGCCCAGACCCACGAAGACCGGCGGCTCCCCGGCGTCGAGGAAGCGCTCGACCTCGGCGGGGAGCCGGGCATCGAGGTCGTACGGCCACCAGTAGCCCGTCACGTCCAGTCCCGGTGACCAGTCCCGGGGGCGGGGCACCACGAGCGGGCTGAAGCCGTGCAGCACCGGCAGGGCACCCGCGCCGCCCGTGCGCGGCAGCCTCAGCCGGGCCCGCACCGACGGCAGCGTGGACGCGAAGATCCGGTCCATCACCAGGTTCACCCCGTGCCCGGCGACCCGGTTGCCCACGGCCCCCCAGGAGCCGCCCCCGAGCACCGGCGGCGCGAACTCCCCGGTGGGGGCGACCGGTTGGAGGTAGACACCGATGCCGGGCAGCCGAAGCCCCTCGGCGATCGTCCGGCCGAGCGGCGCGAGCGAACTGGACAGCAGCAGTACGTCGCTGCGGCGCGCCGCCGTCACCAGATCGTCCGTCATCCTCCCCACCAGCGCCCGCGCCAGCGCGGACACCCGCATCAGCTTCCCCACGCCGGTCGCGCTGCGATGCAGCCCCCGTCCGCGGGCGGACTCCAGCTCCGCCCGCGGATCGACGGGCAGCGGATGGAAACCCACGCCCGACCCCGTCACCAGCCGCTCGAAGCAGCCATGGGTGACCAGAGTGACCTCATGTCCGCCCCGGGCCAGTGCATGGCCCAGACCGGTGTAGGGAGCCACATCGCCCCGGGAACCCGCCGTCATGATCGCAACGCGCACGCCCGCCAGTATGGCCCCGGGAACCGTCACCGCGTGCGCACGCCGCGGGGTCGCCAACCCCGCTACTCGTCCCAGGCCTGGATCATCGTCTGTTCGACGATCTTGCCGTCCCGCAGGGACGCCATCGACTCGGCGAGCACGCGTACCCCGTCGGAGTACCGACACGACTCGGTGAAGGCGACGGTGTCTCCCTCGACGACGCACCGCTCCAGCTTGTGCGTCATGTCGCGGCGGTAGACGTCCTCCAGCAACTCGCCGATCTCGTCCCGGCCATGCAGCACCCGGGGACTGCTGGGCTGGGTGTTGCGGTCCACGACGCGCAGTTCCGCGTCGTCCGCGTACAGCGACATGAGCGTCGTCGCCGTGTCTCCCTCGATGCCCCGGCGCAGTGCTTCGGTGTCGAAGCCGGTGCCTGCCGCGCTGCCCATGGTGACCTCCTCGACGGCCCGCGGCCTCGGGGAGCGTGCCGCGACGGCCCTCTCCTTCGAGGCTCCTCCGCCCCGGCGGCCTCGGCAAGCCCAGCCGCGGCGGTCCGCCTGACGGGTGAGCCGCGCCCCGCGGCCGTGTCCGGCGGGGGCCCCGCGGCGTTGCTCCCGACATGATCTCAACACGACGTATCGTCGCCGCCGTCGGCCTGGCCGCCGCTGCCACCGGCCTCGCCGCCCCGCTGGCGAGCGCGGCCGAGGGGAAGGCCCCGGGTGCCGGGCTCAGCCCGCTGAGGACGCTCGACTCGCTCACCGTGAGCGACATCCCCAAGGAGCACAAAACGGCGATCCCGCGGCCCTCCGTGCAGCTGAACCAGCTCAACCGGCTCCGGGATCTGAACCAGTTGCAGCAGGTCACCGGCATGGTCTCCCCGGTCACGGGACTGCTCCCCGGCATCCGGTAATGACCCGCCGTATCCACGAGGGCCGCCCGCACCGCCGGGCGGCCCTCGGCATGTCCCCCACAGGAGCGTGAGCGGTGCCGCAGCCGCCGGACCGGTCGGTGCGCTGGCAGCCCGGCTTCCCCGTCGACGCCCGCCTGACCCTGAGCAGCCTGCGCCGGGGCCCGCGCGATCCCACGCACCGGCTGGAGTCCGACGGCACGCTGTGGCGCACCGCGCTGACCGCCTCCGGACCGGTCACCTACCGCATCCGCCAGCACCGCCCGGACGACCTCCGCATCGACGCCTGGGGGCCCGGAGCGGCCGAACTCGCCGACTCGGTGCGCCGTGAGCTGGGCGCGGACGACCGGCCCGAGCTGTTCCGGACCGACCACCCCGTCCTGCGCGACGCCGTGCGCCGGCTGCCCGGTCTGCGGGTCCCGTGCACCGGACGCCTCTTCGAGGCCCTGGTGCCCGCCGTGCTCGAACAACGCGTCGTCGGCCTGGACGCCTTCGCGTCCTTCGCCCGCCTGGTCCGGCGGTACGGCGATCCGCCGCCCGGCCCCGCCCCCGAGGGCATGCGCCTGCCGCCGCCACCCGAGACGTGGCGGACCGTGCCCAGCTGGGAATGGCGCCGGGCGGGGGTGGACCTGCACCGGTCCGCCACCCTCGTCGAGGCCGCCCGGCACGCGGCCCGCCTGGAGCGGGCGGCCGGCGACCCGGCAGACGCCTACGCAGTGATGGCGAAACTGCCCGGCGTGGGCGTCTGGACCGCCGCCCAGGTCGGCCACCGGGCCCTGGGCGACGCGGACGCGCTGCCGCTGGGCGACTACCACCTCGCCACCATGACCGGCCTGGCGCTCCTCGGCCGCCCCTTGGCGGACGACGAGGTCGAGCCCTTCTACGCCCCCTTCCGCCCGCACCGCTACCGCGTCGTCCGCCTGCTCGAACTCAGTCCCGGCACGGCCCCGCGCAGGGGCCCTCGCGCACCCCGTGCGGGTCCGTTCGCCTAACGAGCCCTCCGGCGCGCGGGCCTCGGCGTGTCGCCTCCGGGCGTGCGCACACCTGTCTGATACGGATCGTCGGTCCCCTCGCCCGCCGCAAGGAGAACCACCATGGCCCCCACCTACGCCGTCACCGGCGCCTCCGGCCGCCTGGGCGGACGGATCGCCCGCCGTCTGGCCGCGGCCGGAATCCCCCAGACCCTCCTCGTCCGCACCCCCGCCCGCGCCCCCGAACTGCCCCGCGCCACCGCGGTACCCGGCGCCTACGACGACCACGACGCCGTCGCCCGCGCCCTGCGCCCCACCGACCACGTCCTGATGGTCTCCGCCTCGGAGACCCCCGACCGCGTCGCACAGCACCGCACCTTCATCGACGCCGCCGCGGCCGCCGACGTCGCGCACCTGGTGTACATCTCCTTCTACGGCGCCGCCCCCGACGCCACCTTCACCCTGGCCCGCGACCACTGGCACACCGAGCAGCACCTGCGCGCCAGTGGGGTGCCGTTCACCTTCCTGCGGGACAACCTGTACGCCGACTTCATGCCCGCCCTGGTCGGGGAGGACGGCGTCATCCGCGGCCCGGCCGGGACCGGGCGCGCCGCCGTGGTCGCCCAGGACGACATCGCCGACGCCGCCGTCGCGGTCCTGCGCGACCCGGCCGGGCACGTGGGCCGTACCTACGAACTCACCGGGCCCGAGGCGCTCGGCCTCGGTGACGTCGCGGCCACCCTCACCGCCGTCACCGGCCGTACCGTCAGCTACGTGCCGGAGACGGTCGAGGAGGCCTACGCCTCCCGCAAGGGCCACGGCGCGCCCGACTGGCAGCTCGACGCCTGGGTCTCCACCTACACGGCCATCGCCGACGGCTCCCTGGCGGGGGTGACCACCGCGATCGAGGACCTGACCGGCCGTCCCGCCACGTCGCTGGAGCAGGTCCTGCGCGGCTGAGCCGCTTTCCGGGTCGCGTGCCGTTTTCCGATCGGTCACGCGTAGGGTCGGAAAAGACGGACACCGCTGGAGGGAAGAGGGGTCGGCACCATGGCTCAGCAGGTACGCGGCGTGATCGCACCGGGCAAGGACCAACCGGTACGGGTGGAGACGATCGTCGTGCCCGACCCCGGTCCCGGCGAGGCCGTCGTACGGATCCAGGCCTGCGGGGTCTGCCACACCGATCTGCACTACAAACAGGGCGGCATCTCCGACGAGTTCCCCTTCCTGCTCGGCCACGAGGCCGCGGGTGTGGTCGAGTCGGTCGGCGACGGCGTCACCGAGGTCGCCCCCGGTGACTTCGTCGTCCTCAACTGGCGTGCGGTGTGCGGGCGGTGCCGGGCCTGTCTGCGCGGGCGGCCCTGGTACTGCTTCGACACCCACAACGCCGGGCAGCGCATGACGCTGACCGACGGCACCGAACTCTCCCCGGCCCTGGGCATCGGCGCCTTCGCGGAGAAGACACTGGTCGCGGCAGGGCAGTGCACCAAGGTGGACCCGGCGGTGTCCCCGCAGGTCGCGGGCTTGCTGGGCTGCGGGGTGATGGCCGGCATCGGGGCCGCGATCAACACCGGGAACGTGGGCCGGGGCGACACGGTCGCGGTCATCGGCTGCGGGGGCGTCGGGGACGCGGCCATCGCCGGGGCGCGGCTGGCCGGCGCCGCGCGGATCATCGCCGTGGACATCGACGACCGCAAGCTCGACAAGGCCCGCACCATGGGCGCCACCCACACCGTCAACTCCCGTACGGCCGACCCGGTCGAGGCGATCCGTGAACTCACCGGCGGCTTCGGCGCCGACGTCGTCATCGAGGCCGTGGGCCGGCCCGAGACCTACCGGCAGGCCTTCTACGCCCGGGACCTGGCCGGCACGGTCGTCCTGGTCGGCGTGCCCACCCCCGAGATGAAGCTCGAACTGCCGCTCCTGGACGTCTTCGGCCGCGGCGGCGCCCTGAAGTCGTCCTGGTACGGCGACTGTCTGCCCTCCCGGGACTTCCCGATGCTGATCGACCTGCACCTGCAGGGCCGCCTCGACCTGGAGGCGTTCGTGACGGAGACCATCGAACTCACCGATGTCGAGAAGGCGTTCGAGCGGATGCGCGAAGGTGACGTCCTGCGCTCGGTGGTGGTGCTGTGATGGCCGCCCGCATCGAACGCCTCGTCACCTCCGGGCAGTTCAGCCTCGACGGCGGCACCTGGGACGTCGACAACAACGTCTGGATCGTCGGCGACGATCACGAGGTCGTCGTCATCGACGCCGCCCATGACGCCGACGCCATCGCCGAGGCCGTCGGCGACCGCCGGCTGACCGCCATCGTGTGCACGCACGCCCACAACGACCACATCGACGCCGCGCCTGCCCTCGCCGAGCGCACCGGCGCCACCATCTGGCTGCACCCCGACGACCTGCCGCTGTGGAAGCAGACCCACCCCGACCGCGACCCGGACGCCCACCTCCTGGACGGCCAGGTCATCGAGGCGGCCGGCGCCGACCTCCGCGTCCTGCACACCCCCGGGCACGCGCCCGGCGCGGTCTGCCTCTACGACCCCGGACTCGGCACCGTCTTCACCGGCGACACCCTCTTCCAGGGCGGCCCCGGCGCCACCGGCCGTTCCTTCTCCCACTTCCCGACGATCATCGACTCGATCCGCGACCGCCTCCTCACGCTCCCACCCGAGACGAAGGTCCTCACCGGCCACGGCGACGCCACGACGATCGGCGCCGAGACCCCGCACCTGGAGGAGTGGATCGCCCGGGGCCACTGACGGCACAGGAGTGACCCGCCGTAAAAGGTGACAGAAGATGTCCGGCTTGCCGGGGAGGGTGGCAGCTACAAAGCCGTCACACGGAAGGCCGGACATGTCACAGCCACTCAAGGGCAAGGTCGCCCTCGTCGCCGGAGCGACCCGCGGGGCCGGGCGGGGGATCGCCGTCGAACTCGGCGCCGCCGGGGCGGCCGTCTACGTCACCGGGCGCACCACCCGCGAGCGCCGCTCCGAGTACGACCGCCCGGAGACCATCGAGGACACCGCCGACCTGGTCACCGAGGCGGGCGGCCACGGTGTCGCCGTGCCCACCGACCATCTCGAACCCGACCAGGTCCGCGCGCTCGTCGACCGCATCGCCGACGAGCAGGGCCGGCTGGACGTGCTCGTCAACGACGTCTGGGGCGGGGAGCACCTCTTCGGCTGGGACACCCCGGTGTGGGAGCACGACCTCGACAAGGGCCTGCGCCTGCTGCGGCTCGCGGTCGAGACCCACGCCATCACCAGCCACCACGCCCTGCCCCTGCTGCTGCGCCACCCCGGCGGCCTGGTCGTCGAGATGACCGACGGCACGGCCGACTACAACCGCGACCGCTACCGCGCCTCCTTCTTCTACGACCTCGCCAAGTCCTCCGTCCTGCGCATGGCCTTCTCCCTCGGCCATGAACTCGGCCCGCGCGGCGCCACGGCCCTGGCGCTCACACCGGGCTGGCTGCGCTCGGAGATGATGCTCGACACCTACGGGGTGCGCGAGGAGAACTGGCGCGACGCCCTCGAGCGCGTCCCGCACTTCGCCATCTCGGAGACCCCGCGCTACGTCGGCCGCGCCGTCGCCGCCCTCGCCGCCGACCCCGGCGTGGCCCGCTTCAACGGCGCGTCCCTCTCCAGCGGCGGCCTGGCCCAGGAGTACGGCTTCACCGACCTGGACGGCAGCCGCCCCGACGCCTGGCGCTACCTGGTCGAGGTCCAGGACCCGGGCAAACCGGCCGACACCACCGGCTACCGCTGAGGGGGCGCCGGCTCCGTCACCGGCAGCCGCCAGCGAGCCGAATGGCCCGGCGGCAGGCCCAGGTCCTGCCGCACCGCCGTGTAGAAGCCCTCACGACCGGCACGCTGCCGAGCCAGCAGCGCCTGCCACGCGTCGGGATCCCGTTGGCCGTCGCGCACGAACCGCTCCATCTCCATCACCGTCACGACCCAGGCGCGTCCCTTGTCCACCACCTCGACACTGCCCAGCATGAGCAGTGCCTCCCCCGACGGGTCCCGTCCGTTGTTCGCCTCGGCCAGCAGGGGCTTGGCCTCGTCCAGGGGGAGGGGGTCGGGGTGCGTGCCGCAGTCCAGTGCGGCGGCGACCCGGTAGGTCACCGTGACGGTCCTCTTCACCGACCGCGCGTAGTCGGAGTACACCGCGAGCCGCCGCTCCTCCCACCGCGCCGCCTCCTCCCTGCGGAACCGGGCCTGGTCGCTGCGGACGAGGGCCAGATACGAGCCGAGGGCCCCGATCACCACGCCTATCAGAGCGGGCAGTTGCTGGAGAAAGGCAGACATGGGTGCACGGTATCTGCCGAGTTGATCTCAACGGCACTACGGTGCTGCCATGACCGACACAACACGCTTCCAGGGGTATGGGGTTCTGGTCACCGGCGCCGCCCGCGGCATCGGCGCGGCCACCGCCCGCCGGTTCGCCGCGGAGGGCGCGCGGGTGCTGGTGACGGACGTGGACGAGCAGGAGGCAGAGCGCACGGCGGCCTCGCTGCGGGGGCAGGGCCTCTCGGCGGAGGCGTACCTCTGCGACGTAGGGGACCGGGCGTCCGTGGAGGCGGCCGTGGCGCACGCCGTGACGGCCTTCGGCTCGCTGGACGTGCTGGTGAACAACGCCTACGGCTGCACCCCCGACGCGCCCCTCTTCGAGGACGAACCGGACGACGTCTGGGCCCGTGACCTCGACCTCACCCTGACCGGCGCCTACCGCTGCTGCCGGGCCGCCCTGCCCCACCTGGTGGCCTCCGGGCGCGGCGCGATCGTCACCATCGGGTCGGTCAACGGCATCCAGAGCTTCGGCAACCACGCCTACAGCGCCGCCAAGGCGGGCCTGGGGTCCCTCACCCGCACCCTCGCCGGGCACGCGGCACCCCGGGGGGTGCGCGTCAACCTGGTCGCCCCCGGCACGGTACGCACCACGGCCTGGGCGGGCCGCGAGGACCAGCTGGAGGCGTTCCGGCAGGTGTATCCCCTGGGCCGGGTGGGCGAACCGGAGGACATCGCCGCCGCGGTCGCCTTCCTCGCCTCCCGCGACGCCTCCTGGATCACGGGCACGACCCTGGTCGTCGACGGCGGCCTCACCTCCGTCAACACGGGGTTCCGGTCGGCCGTGCCGGTGGACGACGGGGAGTGAGCCCACCCCTCCTGACACGGCGCCTGAAGTTCACCGTTTCGTCACAGCCGGGGCCGCCCTACAACCTCTGCCCTCGCGCACCTGTCTAGAAGGCAGAGATCGCGGGACAGCGCGACGCACTGGCGGAAGGGAATGGGCGACCATGGGGGACATACGCAGACGAGGAGCCGTCATCCTCGGGATCACCGCGCTGACGGCACCGCTCACGTTCGCGCTCGGGGCCGCGCCGGCCCAGGCCGCGAGCTGCACGGCACAGACCGGGCCGTACCAGAAGCAGGTGGAGAAGTTCCTCGGGCTGACCGTCGACGGCAAGCAGTCCAGCTCCGACTGCAAGGTCATCCAGGCCTTCCAGACCAAGCACGGCATCACGCCGAACGCCGGTTACGCCGGTCCCGTCACCTGGGGCGTGATGGACCTCATGAACAAGCAGAAGGCCGTCGGCAACACGCCCAACAAGGACGGCAAGTGCCCGGTGAACAAGGGCCGCATCGCCTGCGTGAACCTGACCCTCCAACTCAGCTGGATCCAGGACGGCGAGAAGCTCGTCTACGGTCCGGTGCCGGTGCGCACCGGCCGTGACGGCTACGAGACCCGCACCGGCCTGAAGAAGATCTACTGGCGCAACATCGACCACGTCTCGTCCATCTACGACGTGCCCATGCCCTACGCCCAGTTCTTCGACGGCGGCCAGGCCTTCCACCAGGCCGGCGTCAGCATGTGGAACCCGCCCGGCTCCCGTGGCTGCGTCAACATGACCACGACCACCGCCAAGAAGTACTGGTCCCTGCTGAAGAAGGGCGACGACGTCTTCGTGTACGGCCGCAAGCCGGGCACCTGAGTCACCCTCGCGGCGCGTCCCCGAAGTCCGGGATCCGCAGCCTCGCCCCGCCCTGCCGTGCCGACTCGTGGGCGATGATGCCCGGCAGGGTGTAGCGGGCCGCGACCCAGGCGTTGACGGACGGCAGGGTGCGGGTGGTGACCGCGGTCACGAAGTCGTCCACCAGGAAGTGGTGGCTGCCCTCGTGGCCGTTGGGCAGGCGGTCGAACACCCGCGGCAGCCGGGCGCGGTCGTGCACCGGTGCCGAACCGGAGGTGAAGGCGGCCCGTAGCTCCGGCGGGATGTGCTGGAGCGAGGGGTCGTCGGGGGACAGGGTGGCCTTGGGCTCCAGCAGTTCGCTGATGTCCCGCACGCCCTGCTTGTCCTGCCAGAGGGCGACCGTGGCGAGCTGCTCCATGCTCGCCTCCGTACCGAAGAAGCGGAACCGTGACTCCCGGATGTGGGAGGGATATCCGACCCGCCGGAACTCGTTCGTACGGAACGCTCCGCCGCCCGCGACCTCGAACAGCGCGGTGGCGTTGGAGATGTCGTTGCCGAACTGGCTGACGCTCTTGTCGAAGACGCCGTCGCCCCGCTCGTCCACCACCCCGATCGCCGACACGCTCACCGCGTGCGTCTGCCAGGCCCCCAGCACCCCGCCCACGGAGTGCGTCGGATACAGCAGCGGGGGATAGGAGGCGGTCGCCTTCCAGTTCTCGCCGCCGCTGTACCGGTAGGCGTCGTAGAACCCCAGGTCCATGTCGTGGACGTAGTCGCCCTCGGCGTAGAAGAGCCGCCCGAAGGCGCCCTCGGCGATCCGGTTGCGGGCGTGCACGGTGGCCGGGTGGTAGTGGCTGGTCTCGCCCATCATGTAGGTCAGTCCGGTCGCCTCGACCGCCTCGATGATCGCGGCGATCTCCTCGGTGGTGACCGCCATGGGGACGGCGCAGTACACGTGCTTCCCGGCCCGCAGGCCCTGGAGGACCAGCGGGCCGTGGGTCCAGCGCTGGGTGAAGAGCGCGACCGCGTCGACCGCTTGCGACTCCAGCATCGCGTCGTAGGAGGGGAAGGTGCCGGACAGCCCTTCGGCGGCCGCCAGTTGCTCGGCGCGCTCGGGCAGCAGATCGGTGACGTGCACGTCGCTGACGCCGGGGTGGGCCAGGAACAGCTTGGCGAGGCTGCCGGCGAACTGCCCCGCGCCGACGATGCCGAGGGAGAGCGTCATGGGGTGGATGCCTTTCACTGTGACCATCGACACCTCCGGGTGTCCCCGTCGGCCGGGAAAATTGGCAGGCCCCAGGGGCTTGACGTACGGCCGTGATGGGACGTGATCAGCAACACGGTCTGTTATGTCCGTATTGGGCATGCTTACTCACATGGCCTTCACCTCCATGGCCGTATGCTTCACAGCATGTCCACCAGTGTTGAACCCGTTTCCGATCGATCGGCTGACGAGGTCAACGAGGAGATCCGGGCCCTGTGGCGCCGGGCGGGCGGGACACTGAGCGTCGAAGAGCGCGAGGAGTACCAGCGACTCGTCCTTGAGTGGGCCGCAGTCGCCCCGTAGGCCTCGAAGACCCCCTGGGCACCCTGCATCACACGGGGTGCCCCTTTACTTTTCCGGTTCATTTTCCCGGCGGTCTCATCCCCAGGTCGCCGAGTAGTACCGCTGGTACGCCTTGCGGTCCTGCTCGGCCCGGATGAACCGCGTCGCCACCAGGGCGACCAGCGACCCCGCGACGATCAGCAGTCCCGGCCCGACATTGCGCGGATCGGCCAGCCGGGCCAGCAGCCGCGACCCCTCGCCGCCGACCGGCGCCGACGACCCCGGTGTGGCCGCCCCGGGTGCGACCGCGCCCTGCGGGGCCGACGGCTCGGGCGAGGGCGCCGCGTCCTGCCGGCCCGCGCCCTGAGCGGCCGGCGTGATCAGCCGGACGCCCACCTCGGCCATCGCCTTCGTCACCGGCTGGAAGAAGGTCGTGCCGCCCGAGGCGCAGTCCCCGCTGCCGCCCGAGGTCAGACCGAGCGCGATGCCCTCGGAGAACATCGGCCCGCCGCTGTCCCCGGGTTCCGCGCACACGTTCGTCTCGATCAGCCCGGTCACCGTGCCCTCGGGGTAGTTCACGGTCGCGTTCAGCGCGGTCACCGTGCCGTCGCGCAGCCCGCTGGTGCTGCCGCTGCGGAACACCCGCTGCCCGATGGACGGATCGCCCGCCCCGGTGATCCGCACCCCCTGCCCGCCCCCGACGGCGATTACGTCGGCGCCCTCCCCGGCGTCCCCGCCCGCGTACTGCACCAGCGAGAAGTCCGCGCCGGGGAAGTTCTGCCGCACCGTGCTGCCGACCTGGTCCCGGCCGCGGTTGTCGGCGAACCAGACCGAGCCGTTCGGCCCGCAGTGCCCGGCGGTGAGGATGAAGTCCCGTTGCCCGTCGGTGACGTTGAAGCCCGCCGAGCAGCGCCCGGCGGTGGACAGGATGGGCAGCGCGCCGTTGAGGCGGGTGGTGAAGGCGCCCTCGGTGCGCTCCATGCGGACGAAGGCGCCGATGCCGCCGGCGACCTGGGTCAGCTTCGACCAGTCGCCCGTGGAGACGGTGCTGTCGCCCCGCACCACCACCTGGTTGGACCGGTAGTCCAGTGCCCAGGCCGTACCGGGCACCCGGGGCGCGGACCCCAGCGTGTGCGTCGCCGACTTGAGTTCGTTCATGCTGTGCGACACCGTCTTCGGCCGCCCGCCCGCGCGGCGCACCTCGGCGGCGGCCTCCTCGTCGGTCACCGCGACGACCGGCCGGCCGTCGGCGCCGATCCAGCTGCCCGCCGTGCGGGAGGTGCCGAGCCGTTCGACGAGAGCGGCGGCGGTGTCGCCGGCCGACCGCACGGTCGCGCCCCGGGCGGAGGGGTCGGGAGGTTCGCTCGCGACGGCGCGGGTCACCATCGCCGAGCCGAGCAGCAGTCCGCCGACGGCCGCCAGCCGTGTCACTCGCCGGACGATCCGTCGTCGTGCGTGCCTCATGCCTGGCTCCCGAACCCGAGCAGCGCGGTGGCAACACCGCGGGGCCCTCCCGGAGTTGAGGGCCCGCACTCCATACGTGGCCGGGACCGGCCGCGTTCACCTCGTGCGGCCCGCATCATGGGTGCTGCCCTCGCCGCCGTCCCTCGCGCGAGGTCCGTGCCGTGCCTGCTTAGACTGCCGCCCATGGACGACACGCCGCTGGAGCGGCTCGGCACCGGCCAGTACCTGCTGATCACCACCTACCGCAAGAACGGCACCGCGGTGCCCACCCCGGTGTGGGTGGTGCGCGACGGGGACGCCCTCGGCGTGTGGACCGTCGCCGACTCCTGGAAGGTCAAGCGCATCCGGGCCCGCGCCGATGTCCTGGTCGGCCCCTGCGACCTGCGCGGCAAGCCCACCGGCGAGCAGATCCCGGCCACGGCCGAGATCACCGACCGGGAGACCGTCGCCCGCTACCGCAAGCTGATCGCCCGCAAGTACGGGATGGTCGGCCGCCTCACCCTGCTCGGCAGCCGGATCCGCAGGGGAGCGGACGGGACGGTCGGCATCCGCGTCAGCCTCGCACCGCAGGAACGTGCCGGGGGCTGACCCGTCTTCTCAGGTCCAGGCGCGGTAGGGCTCGTCGACGAGCTGGAAGACGGGCTCGCCGCGAACCGGGTCCTTCGCCTGCGAGAGCCGCACCCGGTCCCCGCTGTGGATGCCGATCGGCGGACCCATCACCCGGCCCCGCACCACGAACCCCTCGGCCATCTCGATCAGCGACACATTGCGCGCGGCCGGGCTGTTGCGGTGGACCACCGTGGAGTGCCGCACCGTGCCGGTGCCCTCGCTGCGCTCCGTGCGCAGGTCGCTGCCCTGGCAGACCGGACACAGCAGCCGGTGGTACATCGCGGTGCCGCACCAGGTGCAGCGCTGGAACAGCATGGCGTCCGAGTCCTGGGCCGCGCCGGTCGTCTCCAGCACGCCGACGGCGGAACCGGCTGTCGGACGAGCAACGCTTCCTGAGTGGTGGTACACGCTGGTCAACTCCCTGCGCTCGGCCGGAAATCCCACGCACGCGGGACGGCCGCGCACGTACGTGCCCGGTCGCTGTGCCACCGTGCACGCGGTCAGCGTATGGCACTCAGTGCCACAGGTAAAGGCACTGCGTACCCTCAATCTGGGGAGCTCGCCCGGGTGGTCTCGAGCTCCTGGACGATCCGCCACAGCGGCGCGCCCCGGCGCGACACCACGACCACCACGTCCTCGGGCTGCTCGTCGGCCAGGGGCGCCAGGGAGGCCCGGGACGGGAGCAGGGGAGGGGGAGGGGCCGTGGTGCCGAAGGCGGACTGCACGTAGCCGAGCGCATGGTCGACCGTGGCGCTCGCGTCGCTGCGGCCGTCCGAGCGCAGCCAGGAGCGCAGCGCGTTGTTGTGCGCCGCCACCACGGCGGCCGCGATCACATCGGCCTGCAGCGTGCCCTCGCGCCGGGCCGCGAAGCGCGCCCGCAGATACTCGGCGAGCGCCCGCTCGTAGCGCCACACCACCGACAGTTCGTAGGCGCGCAGCCCCGGCACCTGCTTGGTGAGGCGGTAGCGCTGCACGGAGAAGGTCGGGTTCTCCGCGTACATGCGCAGCACCAGCCGGGCCGCGTCGCACACCCGGCCCACCGGCTCCACGTCCGGCGCACTGGCGGCCAGGAAAGCGGTCATGTCGGCCAGGCACCGCTCGTGGTCGGGGAAGACCACGTCCTCCTTGGACGGGAAGTACCGGAAGAACGACCGGCGCCCCACCCCGGCCAGCGCCACGATGTCGTCCACCGTGGTCTGCTCGTACCCGCGCTCCAGGAACAGCCGGAAGGCCGCCGCGACCAGCGCCTCCCGCATCGGCGGCTTCGCGGCCGCCACCTGGTCCGTCCCGTCGCGGCCGGGCGCCGCACTGCTGGAGCTCATGGCCCGGAACGTAGCACCTGATCACTGCGCATGGCACTCAGTGCTGCCCGGGCGGGAACTGAGTGCAACCGGCGTTCACAGGAGAAACTGGAGCTCCTGCCGTCCGACCCCGGGTGGAGCGATGTGCTGGAGTGCCGAGGCCGACCTCGTCGCGGGCGTCGGCATCGCCGCCGTGGGCGTGGCCTGCATGGCCCGGGCCCACCGCGTCCGGGACCTGCCGCTGGCGTCGCTGCCGCTGCTGCTGGGCGTCCACCAGATGGTCGAGGCGGCGGTGTGGGCCCGGGACGGCGGTACGGGCCCGGCCACCGTGCTCTGGGCGGTCATCGCCCTTCCCCTCTTACCGCTGTGGGTGCCGGCGGGCGTCCTCGCCGCCGCGCCCCGCCGGGCCCGGCGTCGGCTGCTGCTGCCGCTGGCCGTCGGCATCGCGACCACGGCGATGCTCTGCCTGGCCCTGGCCACGCGCCCCGTCCGGGCGGAGATCCGCGGCCACACCATCGGCTACGTGGTGGATCTGCCGCATGCCGAGGTCCTGATCGCGGGCTATCTGCTCGCCACCATCGGCTCGCTCCTCCTCTCCGGCGACCGCGGGCTGGTCCGCCTCGGGTACCTGGTGGCCGTGGGGGCGCTGCTCTGCACGGGGCTGTGGCGGACGGAGTTCGTCTCCACGTGGTGTGCCGTGGCGGCGGTGTGTTCGGTGGTGCTGTTCGGGTGGGTGAGCGGGGGGCGAAGACCGGCCGGCGGTCCTGCGGTGTGATGCGGCGGCGGTCGGCGGGCGCACGGGGGCGCCACCGGGCTGCTCTCGCTCGGGTCCGGATGGCGCCGGAGCCGGTAGGTGTGCGGTGGCTGACCTCGGGCAACCGATGCCTTGGCGTGGTGCTGTCGCAGTCGGTGGACGGGCGGCGCCCCGGTGTCAGGACCGTCGGCGTGAAGGCCGCCGGAGCCGGGTACTCGGGGCCGCATCCCAGGCAGCACCTGCCCTGACCGGGGGTGATGCCCGGGACCGGCGTACCGCGAGGGAGAGACCATGACGCAGAACGGTGAAAGCCCGACGCCCACCCGGCGGGCGGCGATCCCCGATTTCCGCCCGGTCGTGGAGAGCGCGCCGCGCGAACCGGCCGCGCAGGAGACCGTCCTGCTGCCTGTGCACGATCTGCCGAACGCCGGTTCCCAGGGTCCGCCGCACGACAGGAGCCAGGCGATCCTGGAGGCGACCAAGCAGGTCGCGGCGCTGCTCAAACGCGGCGATCACCTGTTCGCCCTGGCCGGAAGCGTGGCCGCCTACGCCCACGGGGCCGGTGCGCGGCTCCGGCACGACGTCGACTTCTGCGTGCGGCGCGAGGACACCGAGGCGGTCACCAGGACGCTCACCGAAGCCGGTCTGACCGTCCGCACACCGCCCGAGGACTGGCTGATGAAGACCACCTGTCTGGGTCAGGAGGTCGACATCATCTTCGAGCTGGCACACCGCCCGGTCACCACGGAGACGCTCGGCCGGGCCGAGGAACTCGCGGTCGACTCGGTGCACATGCCGGTCCTCGCCCCGACCGACCTGATGCGAGGCCTCATCGAGGCCTTCTCCGAGCACTACTGCGACTTCGGGTCCGCGCTCGCCGTGGCCCGCGCCCTGCGCGAGAAGGTCCACTGGGAGGACGTACGACGAGACTGCGGCGACGAGCCCATGCCCGCGGCGTTCTTCTTCCTCCTGGAGCGCCTGAACGTCATCGAGCCCCCGAAGGAGGAGCGATGAACCACCCCCTTGCCGAGCCCCCTCCCGGACCCGGCCGAGCGCACCACCTGGACTACCGGGTCGCCCACCTCAACGACCATCTGGCGGCCGGACCCCTCGCCGAACTGGGCGTGCGGATCGAGATCCGCGGCGAGGCGGTGCTGCTGACCGGTACGGTCCCCTCCGCCGAGTGCCGCGACGAGGTGGTCCGGCTCGCCCGTGCGGAGCTGCCGGACTGCCCGGTCCACGCCGACCTCGTGATCGCGGACGCGTCCGTGCCCGACCGTGCCGAGGAGTTCCTGTGATCCGCGTGGCGGCCGTCGGCGACATCCATCTGGGCCCCGACAGTCAGGGCGCCCTGCGGCCCTCCTTCGAGAGGCTGCCGGAGACCGCCGACGTGCTGCTGCTCGCGGGGGACCTCACCCGGCACGGCACCGTGGCGGAGGCCAGGGTGGTCGCCGGGGAGATCCGGGACCTCGGTGTGCCGGTGGTCGCGGTGCTCGGCAACCACGACCACCACGACGACCACCCCGAGGAGGTCAGCGCCGTGCTCCGGGCCGCGGGCGCGCACGTCCTGGAGGGCGAGTCGACGGTGGTGGGCGTGGACGGCGCGCGGATCGGCGTGGCCGGCACGAAGGGGTTCGGGGGCGGGTTCGTCGGCCGGTGCGCCGGGGAGTTCGGCGAGCCGATCATGAAGGAGTTCGTGCGGTACTCGCGCCGCTGCGCCGACGCCCTGCGCCGGTCCCTGGAGGACCTCGATCAGCGGGAGTGCGACGTGCGCATCGCTCTCACCCATTTCTCGCCGGTCCCGGACACGCTGGCCGGGGAGCCGCCGGAGATCTTTCCCTTCCTCGGCAGCTATCTGCTGGCCGAGGCGATCGACACGGCCGGCGCCGACCTGGCGGTGCACGGACACGCCCACATGGGCACCGAGCACGGCATGACCAGCGGCGGGGTCAAGGTCCGCAACGTGGCCCAGCCGGTGATCGGCCGGGCCTTCCACGTGTACCACCTGCCGGTGCGCGAGCGGGGCGCCGGTGCGAGTGCCGACCGGGTCGGGGCGGCGGTGCCGGGGGCGTCCTGAGCGCGTAGGTCTTCCGGCTCGGCCGGAAGGGGGTTGGCGGCGTCGGCGCCCGGGTTGTGGCCGGGTTCGGGCCGCGGTGCCGAGGCGGCCTGGGCCCGCACGTTCCCCGGCCGGTCGGCGCCGGCACCCGGCCGGGGTCGGGTTCAGGCGGCCGTGCCCAGGGCTTCCTGTGCTTCCTGGGCTCGGAGGTCGCCCGGCTTGGCCGGGAGGATCGTCGGGGCCGGAAGTCGGCGGGTGCGCCGCAGGAGGCCCGCGCCGATCGTGGCCGCGATGACCAGGCCGCCCGCCACCAGCGCCCCGCGCGCTCCGGCCAGTTCCATGAGCAGCCCGAGGGCGGGCGGCCCGCCGAGGCCCCACACCGTACCGATGCTGCCCCAGACGCCGAGCACGCGTCCGCGCAGGTGGGCGGGCGGGTCGGTCTGGAGGACGGCGGTTCCGGCGGTGTCGGAGACGGACTCCACGACGGCCATCGGCAGGACGAGGATCAGCAGGACCACGAGTGACGGGGACAGGCCCGCCGCCACCTGGAGCAGACCGCCCGCGGCGGCCAGGGTGCCGACCAGCCGCACCGAGGGCCGGCGCAGCCGGGCCCCGAGCACCGCGCCGAGGATGCCGCCGACGGCGAGGACCGTGGAGACCGTGCCGAAGGCGCCGGCGCCGCCCGCGAGCGGACCGGTGACGAGCACGGCCAGGGTGAGGCCGTAGTTGCGGCCGAAGACCGAGCTGAGCCCGGTGACGGCGGCGAGGGCGACCAGGCGGGGCCGGCGGGCGAAGAAGAGCAGGCCCTGGCGCACGGTCAGGTCGGATCCGGCCGTCTCGCCCCGCCCGTCGGGTGCGGGGGCCGGGGCCCGGTCGGCGTGGCGTACCGCGCCGGGCGCCGGGCGCAGGAACGGGATGACCGTGGCCACGAAGAGGAACGACAGACCGTTCGCGGCGTACGCGGCGGCCGTGCCGAGGAAGGCGACGGTCACGCCGGCCAGGGCGGTGCCCACGAGCCGGCCCGCGTTGTGCACCAGCGCGCCGACGCCGATGGCGGAGGGGACGTCCTCCACCGGCACGAGGTCGTTGCCCAGCAGGGCGCAGGCCGGTCCGTCCACCGTGGCGATCATGCCGGTCACGGCGGCCAGCACCATCAGCGTGGTCATGTCGAGCCGGTCCAGCGCCACCAGGACCGCGGTGGTGAAGGCGACCGCGCCGAGCAGCGCCTGGCTCACGGAGGCCGTCAGCTTCAGCGGCCAGCGGTCCACCGCCCTGCCGCCCAGCAGGCTCATGAACAGGGCGGGCGCGGCCTGGACGGACATCGAAAGGCCCGTGGCCGCGGCGGAACCGGTGATCTGCAGGACGAGCAGATTCTGCACCGTCAGCTGCATCCAGGTGCCGGCGTTGGACAGGAAGTTGGCGACGGACCACCAGCGCATGGCGCGGTAGCGCAGCGATCGCCACGGGGAGCGCGAGGATTTCGGCGCAGGGGAGGGCAGGGCGGGGGAAGCAGACACAGTGCGGTACTCGAACCAGGGGTCGGGGGAGGACCAGGGGAACGGAGTCACCGGCTGCGTTGCACGGCTTGTTCCACCGAAGAGGTCACGGCGCGGACCATCGTGACAGACGAGGTCCCGGAGACGACGGGCCCGGGCCCCGCCGGCCCTCTCACCGACTGCTGTATGCGCAGGTGGGGGGCGGTATCGGGGGTTCGAGTGCGGTTGCTCACAGCACGCTGCGCGGGCCCGTCACCCAGAGGGGTACGGGCCCGCGCAGCGGTCGCGCGGCCGCCGGGCAGCCTGCCGCGCGCAGGGAGTCAGTCCGTCTTGCCACGTCCGGTCAGCGCGTCGCGCAGCCGGTCGACCATTCCGACACCGGGCGCCAGCAGCTTGTTGGCGGGCGGCTTGTCCGGAGCGGAGGGGTGCGGGCGGGTGGGGGCCGTCTTCTTCGCCTGGCGCACCTTGTCGCCGAGCTTGTCCAGGGCCTCGGCGGGGCAGGTCGCGCGCAGCTGCGGGAAGAGGTTCTGCTCCTCGTCCGCGATGTGGGCGCGGATCTCGGTCATGAGCATGCCGATCAGCCGGTCGAACTCGTGGTCGCCGGGGTCGCAGCTCTCCAGGTCCTTCATGATCTGTTCGGCCTTGGCGTGGTCCTCGAGCTCCTGGTCGGCCAGGGCGTCCCCGCCCGCGAGGTGTTCGCGCACGGCCGGGTAGAGGTAGGCCTCCTCGGCAACCGAGTGCCGCACCAGCTCCATCGTGACCTGGTCCGCGTACGCCTTGCGGTTCTTGTCCCCGGGGGGCAGCGCCTCGATCTTGCCGAAGAGCTCCTCGACCTCTCCGTGATCGGTCATCAGCTCCTCGATCACGTTTCCACCGTGACCCATGTCCTTCACCTCCTGCCTGTGACGGCGGCCCGGTCGGACGCGCCGCGGGCTCCGAGTGCCCGCGCGCGGAGGGCTCACACAGGAGTCGCGCTCCCCCGGGTACCGGTACAAAGTAGGAATCAACGTATGAAAACAACTGCCTCCCTATAACAGCCCGGAACAGCCCTCCGCAGCACTGGGACGGCTCTCCGCGACTCCTCTACCGCGCCGAACGGTGTGTGCCGGGCCGACCGCCCCCGCCGTCGCGTGCGGACGAAGGACACTCCATGACTGAAATCTCGTCGTGTGCATGGCGGCGCGCCCTGGTGACCGGCGGTGCCGGCTTCCTCGGCAGCCACCTGTGCGAACGCCTGCTGAATTCACAGGTCGAAGTCGACTGCGCCGACAACCTCTGCTCCGGGACGCGCGAGAACATCGCCCATCTGGCGGATCGGCGCGGATTCCGCTTCGTCGAGTGCGACGTCTCCGCCCCGGACGCCCCCCGGCTGCTGTCCGGCCCGTACGACCTCGTCCTGCACTTCGCCTGCCCCGCCTCCCCGGCCGACTACCTCCGGCTGCCCCTGGAGACGCTCGACGTCGGCAGCCTGGGCACCCGCAACATGCTGGCCGTGGCGGAGCGCGACCGCGCCCGCTTCCTGCTCGCCTCCACCTCCGAGGTGTACGGCGATCCGCTGGCCCATCCGCAGCGCGAGGACTACTGGGGCAACGTCAACCCCGTCGGCCCGCGCAGCGTGTACGACGAGTCCAAGCGGTTTTCCGAGGCGCTGGTCACCGCCCATGCGCGCACCAAGGGCACCGACGCGGGCATCGTGCGCCTCTTCAACACGTACGGGCCCCGGATGCGCGCGCACGACGGGCGTGCCGTGCCCACCTTCGTCACCCAGGCCCTGGCCGGTGAACCGCTGACGGTGGCCGGTGACGGCCGGCAGACGCGATCCCTGTGCTACGTCGACGACACCGTGGACGGAATCCTGCTGGTCGCCGCGAGCCATTCGGTGCGGCCCGTCAACATCGGCGGCAGCGACGAGGTGACGGTCCGCGAGATCGCCGACCGGGTGGTCGAGCTGACCGGATCCTCCTCCCGGATCGTGTACGTCGACCGCCCCACCGACGACCCGCAGCGCCGCCGCCCCGACACGACCCTCGCGCGCGAACTGCTGGGCTGGTCGCCCCGCGTGCCGTGGGAGGAGGGCATCAAGCAGACCATCGCCCACTTCGCCGCGGCGCAGCCGGCCGGCGACCCGGTCCGCTAGCGCAGGACCGTCCGCTCCCGTACGCCGCTCGGAGGCATCGCATGCGTGTCCTGGGAATCAACGCCCTCTTCCACGACCCCGCCGCCGCTCTCGTCGTGGACGGCCGGATCGTGGCAGCCGCGGAGGAGGAACGCTTCAGCCGGCGCAAGCACGGCAAGCGGCCCGTCCCCTTCTCCGCCTGGGAACTGCCCGAACTGTCCGCCCGCTGGTGCCTGGACCAGGCCGGCCTGAGCCCGGCGGACCTGGACGCGGTCGCCTACTCCTACGACCCGGAACTCGCCCGCCCGGCGGACCAGCTGGGCCTGCACGACCCCTGGGACGCGCTGCGCCAGGAGTACGCGCGCCGCGCCCCCGAGTTCCTCGCCGAGGCGCTGCCCGGACTCGACCCCGGCAAGGTCCGCTTCGTCGCCCACCACGTCGCCCACGCGGCCTCCGCCGGACAGGCGGCGCCGTACCCCGACAGCGCCGTCCTGGTGCTGGACGGCCGTGGCGAATGCGGCTCCCACCTGGCCGGCCGCTACGCCAACCGCGAGCTGACGATCCTCGGCTCCCAGTCCCTGCCCGACTCGATGGGCCTGTTCTACGAGGACCTCACCCAGCACCTGGGCTTCCTGCGCAGCAGCGACGAGTTCAAGGTGATGGCCCTGGCCTCCTACGGCGAGCCCCGCTTCCTGGACCGGCTGCGCACCTACGTCCACCTGGACGGCGAGGGCGGATTCCGGGCCCGCCCCGTGCCCTGGGAGGAATTGGTTCCGGCGCGGGCGAAGGGCAGCGGCTGGACGCAGGACCACGCCGACATCGCCGCCAGCGCCCAGGCCTGCCTGGAGGAGGTCATGCTCGGCCTCGCCCGGTGGCTGCACGACCGTACCGGCGAGGACGTCCTGACCATGGCCGGCGGTGTCGCGCTCAACTGCGTCGCCAACACCCGCCTGTACCGGGAGACACCCTTCCGGCACATCTGGGTGCAGCCCGCCGCCGGTGACGCGGGCACCGCGCTCGGCGCCGCGCTCCATGTCGCCTCCCAGAAGGAGACCGTGGAGCCCATGCCCACCGCGGCCCTCGGCCGCGGCTGGAGCGACGCCGAACTGCGGGCCTGGCTGGAGAGCGCGGCCGTGCCCTACGCGGAGCCCGAGGACATCGCCGAGACCGTCGCCGCCGCGCTCGCCGAGGATGCCGTCGTGGCCTGGTTCCAGGGCCGCAGCGAGTACGGCCCGCGCGCCCTCGGCCATCGCTCCCTGCTCGCCCACCCCGGCCGCCCCGGCAACCTGGAACGCCTCAACGCCGTCAAGGGGCGCGAGGAGTTCCGCCCGGTCGCCCCGATGGTGCTCGCGGAACGGGCCGCGGAGCTGTTCGACGGGCCGCTGCCCAGCCCGCACATGCTGTTCGTGCACGAGGTCGCCGCCGCCTGGCGCGACCGCATCCCGGCCGTCGTCCACGTCGACGGAACCGCCCGCATCCAGACCGTGGACCGGCGGGACGAACCACTCGTGGCCCGCATGATCGACGGATTCGAGCGCCGTACCGGCCTGCCCGTCGTCGTCAACACCAGCCTCAACACGGCGGGCCGGCCCATGGTCGACGACCCGCGGGACGCCCTGGAGTGCTTCGGCTCCGCACCCGTGGACCTGCTCGCCCTCGGCCCGTTCGCGATCCGCCGCAAGGAGGTGTTCGCATGAGCGGCGAACCCGCCTACTCCGTCGTCATCCCGACGATCGGCCGCCCCTGCCTGGCCGACTGTCTGCGCGCGCTCGCCGCGGCCGGTGACCACCCGCCCGAGGAGGTCGTCCTGGTCGACGACCGGCCCGCCCCCGTCGGCGAGCTGCCGCTGGAAGCGGCCGGGGTGCTGTGGAGCCGGGTCCGGACCCTGCGCACCGGCGGCCGCGGTCCGGCCGCCGCCCGCAACGCCGGATGGCGGACCGTCCGCACCCCGTGGACGGTCTTCCTCGACGACGACGTCCAGGTCCTGCCCGACTGGTCCCGCCGCCTCGCCGACGACCTCGCCGCGGCCGACGCCGGTACCGGCGGCATCCAGGGACGGCTCCACGTGCCCCTGCCCGACGACCGCCGGCCCACCGACTGGGAACGCGGCACGGCCGGACTGGAGAACGCGGCCTGGGCCACGGCGGACATGGCCTACCGCACCGCGGCCCTCCTCGAGGTCGGCGGCTTCGACGAGCGGTTCGGCCGCGCCTTCCGCGAGGACGCCGACCTGGCCCTGCGCGTGCGCGACGCCGGCTGGACGCTGCACCGGGGCGAACGCACCACCCGCCACCCGGTACGCCCCGAGAACGCCTGGGCGTCGGTCCGGGCCCAGCGAGGCAACGCCGACGACGCCCTGATGACCCGGCTGCACGGCCCCGACTGGTGGTCCCGCGCCGAGGCCCCCCGCGGACGCCTGCCCCGGCACGCCCTGGTCACCTCCCTGGCGCTCACCGCCCCCGTGCTCGCCCTGGCCGGCCGGCGGCGCGCCGCGCGGATCGCCGGGGCACTGTGGGCGCTGGGCACCGCCGAGTTCGCGCTCGCCCGCATCCGGCCCGGACCGTGCACGGCACGGGAGATCACCACCATGATCTCCACCAGCGTGGTCATCCCGCCGCTCGCGGTGCGGTACTGGCTGCACGGGCTGGTACGCCACCGCCGGGCCACCGCCCTCAGGAGCAGCCCGTGAACACCCGGCCCTCCGACCCCAACCGCCCGGCCGCCGTCCTCTTCGACCGCGACGGCACCCTTGTCGAGGACGTCCCCTACAACGGCGACCCCGACCTGGTGCGCCCGCTGCCCGGCGCCCGGCAGGCCCTGGACCTGCTGCGCGCCGCGGGCATCGCGACCGGCGTGGTCAGCAACCAGTCCGGCGTCGGCCGCGGCCTGCTCACCGACGCCGACGTCCACCGCGTCAACGACCGCGCCGACGCCCTCCTCGGCGGCCTCGACACCTGGGTGTACTGCCCGCACGCGCCCGACGCCGGCTGCGACTGCCGCAAGCCCCGGCCCGGACTCGTCGTCGAAGCGGCCCGGCGCCTGCGGGTGGCCCCCGCCGACTGCGTGGTGATCGGCGACATCGGCGCCGACGTCCTGGCCGCGCACGCCGCGGGCGCCCGGGCCGTGCTGGTGCCCAACGCCGCCACCCGGCCGCAGGAGACCGCGACCGCCCCCAGCACCGCCCCCGACCTGCTCACCGCCGTCCGCCGGCTGCTCGGCGAAGGGCCCGGTGATCGCCCGTGAAGGCCCTGGTCGTCCGGCTCGACAGCTTCGGCGACGTCCTGCTCGCCGGACCGGCGGTCCGTGCGGTCGCGGCGCACAGCTCCGAGGTGACCATGCTGTGCGGCCCGCGCGGCGAACCCGCCGCCCGCCTCCTGCCCGGCGTCACCGACGTCATGGTGTGGGAAGCCCCCTGGGAGGGCTTCGACCCGCCCACCGTGGCGGCGGCCGACACCGAGGGCCTGATCAGGCGTCTTCGCAAGGAGGCGTTCGACACCGCGCTCGTCCTCACCTCCTTCCACCAGAGCCCCCTGCCCACGGCCCTGCTGCTGCGGCTGGCCGGGGTGCCACGCATCGGCGCCGACAGCGTCGACCACCCCGGCCGCCTCCTCGACGTCCGGCACCAGCGGCTGCCCGGCCGCCACGAGGCCGAGGCCGCCCTCGACACCGCCGCCGCCATGGGCTGGCTCCTGCCCCCCGGCGACGACGGCCGGCTGCGCGTCGTCCCCACACCCGACACCATCGCGCTCACCGGCAACGGCCCCTACGTCGTCGTCCACCCCGGCGCCAGCGCCCCCGCCCGCGCCTGGAACCCCGACCGCTGCGCCGAGGCCGTCGAACTCCTCGGCGAGGCGGGCCACCGGGTCGTCGTCACCGGCGGCCCCGACGAAGTGGGCCTGACCCGCAAGGTCAGCGGGGACACGGCCGTGGACCTGGGCGGCAGGACCGACCCGCGGACCCTCGCCGGTGTCCTGCGCATCGCCGACGCCGTCATCTGCGGCAACACCGGCCCCGCCCATCTGGCCGCGGCCGTCGGCACCCCGGTCGTCTCCCTGTTCGCGCCGGTCGTCCCGGCCGAGCGGTGGGCGCCGTACGGGGTGCCCTGCGTCCTCCTCGGCGACCAGCGGGCGCCGTGCGCCGACAGCAGGGCCCGCCGGTGCCCCGTACCGGGCCACCCCTGCCTGGACGAGGTGACGGGCCAGGACGTGGTGGCCGCGGTGCACAAACTCCTTGAGGAGAGCCAATGAACATCCTCGTCTGGCATGTGCACGGATCCTGGCTGACGGCGTTCGTGCAGGGCCCGTACACCTTCCTGGTCCCGGTCACCCCCGACCGCGGACCCGACGGGCTGGGCCGGGCTCGCACCTGGCAATGGCCGCCCACGGTGCGGGAATTGAGCCCCGAGGAACTGCGCGAGGCCGACATCGACCTGATGGTGCTGCAACGCCCGCACGAACTCGATCTCGCCCGGCGCTGGACCGGCCGCCGGCCCGGCATCGACGTCCCCGCCGTCTACGTCGAGCACAACAGCCCGCACGAGTCGGCCGTGGACACCCGCCACCCCCTGGCCGGCCGCAGCGACATCCCCCTCGTCCACGTCACCCATTTCAACCGCCTGATGTGGGACAACGGCAAGGCGCCCAGCACCGTGATCGAGCACGGGATCATCGACCCCGGGCACCTGTGGACCGGCGAGGAGCCGCGTGCCGCGGTCGTCGTCAACGAACCCGTCCGGCGCGGCCGTACCACCGGAACCGACCTGCTGCCGGAGTTCGCCCACGCGGTGCCGCTCGACGTGTTCGGCATGCGCAGCGAAGGGCTCGCCGACCACCTCGGTCTGCCACCGGAACTCCTGCGCAGCCGCGACCTGCCGCAGAGCGCGCTGCACCGGCAGATGGCGCGCTGCCGCATGTACCTCCACCCCGTCCGCTGGACGTCCCTCGGACTGTCCCTGCTCGAGGCGATGTTCCTGGGGATGCCCGTCGTGGCCCTGGACACCACCGAGGTGCGCGAGGCCGTCCCCGAGGGCGCCGGGGTGGTGTCCAACCGGCTCGACGTCCTGCGGGACGCCCTGCGCGGCTTCCTCGCGGATCCCGTGGACGCCCGCCTGACAGGGGAGGCCGCCAGGTCTGCGGCACAGGCCCGCTACGGAGAGCGGCGTTTCCGGGACGACTGGGAACGCCTGATCAAGGAGGTCACCCGATGAGTGCCAGCTACCCTCCGGCCCGCCGGGTCGCCATGGTGTCCGAGCACGCGAGCCCCCTGGCCGCCCTCGGCGGCCCCGACGCGGGCGGCCAGAACGTGTACGTGGCACAGCTCGCCGGCCGGCTGGCCCGCCGGGGATACGACGTCGTGGTCTACACCCGCCGGGACGACCCCCGGCTCGCGGAGCAGGTCACCGCACCCGACGGGTACCGCGTTGTCCATGTGCCCGCCGGACCGCCCGCCCCGGTCCCCAAGGACGAACTGCCGCCCTGCATACCGGCGTTCGGCGAGTTCCTGGCCGACCGGTGGGCGGCCGAACCACCCGACGTCGTGCACGCCCACTTCTGGATGTCGGGCTGGGCCGCGCTGGCCGGGGCGAAGGGCCTCGGCGTGCCCGTCGTGCAGACCTACCACGCGCTGGGCACCGTGAAGCGGCGCCACCAGGGCGCCGCCGACACCAGCCCGCCCGAACGCGTCGCGATCGAGACGGCCGTCGGCCGCGCGGCCGACCTGATCCTCGCCACCTGCCAGGACGAGGTGGCCGAACTGGTCGCCATGGGCCTGCCCCGGGACCGGATCACGGTGGTGCCCTGCGGAGTCGACCCCGACCGGTTCGCGCCGGTCGCCGACGCCCGGCGGTCCGCCGCCGCACCCCGGAGGCTGCTCGCCGTCGGCCGGCTCGTGCCCCGCAAGGGCTTCGACCGCGCCATCCGCGCCCTGGCCGGTGTCCCCGACGCCGAACTCCTCATCGCGGGCGGCCCCGAACCCGCCCTGATGGCCGCCGAGCCGGAGGCCGAACGGCTGCGCGCCATCGCCGAGGAGCACGGCGTGGACGACCGGGTCACCCTGCTCGGCGGGGTCAGCCCCGCCCGGATGCCCCAGCTGATGTCCAGCGCGGACCTGGTGCTGTCCCTGCCCCACTACGAACCGTTCGGCATCGTGCCCGTCGAGGCGATGGCCTGCCGCGCGCCTGTCCTCGCCACGGCCGTCGGCGGCCAGCTCGACACCGTCATGCACGGCGTCACCGGCGTCCTGGTCCCGCCCGACGGCGACCACGACCTCAGCGGCACGATCCGCCGCCTCCTGGACGCCCCGGACCTGCTCGCCCGCTACGGCGAACAGGGCCGGCGCCGGGTGCTGGACCACTTCACCTGGGACCACGTCGCCGACGGGGTGACCCGGGCCTACAGCGCCGTCTCCTCCGTCCCCTCGCTCTCGGGAGCCGTCCGATGACACTCGCCACCGACGTCACGCACTGCGACGCCCTGATGAGGGCCCTCGAAGGGTTCCGCGACTACGGCGGCCCGCGCCTCGAACGCTGGGGCACCGACCTGGCCGCCCGCCTCGGCGCGGGCTCCCGGCTGCTCGTCGCCGGCAACGGCGGCAGCGCCGCCCAGGCCCAGCACCTGACCGCCGAACTGGTCGGCCGCTACCGCGACGACCGGCCGCCGTTCTCCGCGCTCGCCCTGCACGCCGACACCTCCTCCACCACCGCCATCGCCAACGACTACGGCGTCCAGGAGATCTTCGCCCGGCAGGTGGCGGCGCACGGCCGCTCCGGGGACGTGCTGATGCTGCTGTCCACCAGTGGCGCCAGCGAGAACCTCCTCGTCGCGGCGAGCGAGGCCCACCGCCACGGCATGACCGTGTGGGCGCTCACCGGCCCCGCCCCCAACCCCCTCGCCGACGCCGCCGACGACACCCTGTGCGTGGCCGCGGCGACATCGGCCACCGTCCAGGAACTGCACCTGGTCGCCGTCCACATGCTCTGCGAGGCCTTCGACCGGATCGTGGGAGCGCCCCGGCCCGAGGAACCCTGGGCGTTCGTCACCCAGGACGCGGCGGGGGAGGTCACATGAGCACCCGGGCCGCCCTGCTGGTCGTCGGGGACGCCCTGCTCGACCACGACATCTGCGGCCGGGTCGAGCGCCTGGCCCCCGACGCGCCCGTGCCCGTCGTCAGCGACACCCGGCGCGCCACCCGGCCCGGGGGAGCGGCACTCGCCGCCTGCCTGGCCGCCGCCGACGGCCGGCCGGTCACCCTGGTCACCGCGCTGGGCGACGACCCGGCCAGCGCCACCCTGCGCCGGCTGCTGGCGGGCCGGGTCCACCTCGTGGAACTCCCGCTCACCGGATCCCTGTCGAGCAAGACCCGCGTCCTCGCCGACGACCGGCCGCTGCTGCGCCTGGACGACGGCGACGGCCGGACCCTCGAGAGCACCCGGCAGGCATGTCAGGCCGTCGCCGAGGCGTCGGCCGTCCTCGTCGCCGACTACGGCCGCGGCACCGCCGACGCCCTGCGCGACCCGCTCGCCGACGCGGCCGCGCGGGTCCCCGTCGTCTGGGACCCGCACCCGCGCGGGCGTCAGCCCGTGCCGGGCGTACGGCTGGCGACCCCCTCGTCGAGCGAGGCGCAGGCCTTCGCCCGCCGCGACGGCGAGGCCCGCCCGGGCGGCGAACTGCACGCTGCCGCCCAGGACGCCGACCGGCTCGTGAACCTGTGGCGCGCCGCCTCGGTGGCCGTCACGCTGGGCGGTCGCGGCGCCCTGCTCTCGCACGGCGGAACACCCCTGCTGGTGCCCTCGCCGGTCACCGCGGAGGGCGACGCGTGCGGTGCGGGGGACCGGTTCGCGGCGACCGCCGCCGGACTCCTCGCGGACGGCGAGATCGTCGAGACGGCCGTACGGGGAGCCGTGCACGCCGCCACCCGGTACGTCGCCGAGGGCGGCGCCGGATCCGTCAGCGTCACCCCGGACCCCGCTGCCGGCCCCGCCGAGACGGAACCGACGGACGACGCGCTGCGCACCGCCGCCCGGGTACGGGCCGCGGGCGGCACCGTGGTGGCCGCCGGCGGCTGCTTCGACCTCCTGCACGCCGGGCACGTCGCCCTGCTGCAGGCCGCCCGGCGCACCGGGGACTGCCTGGTGGTGTGCGTCAACTCGGACGCGTCCGTGCGCCGGCGCAAGGGCGGAGGACGCCCCTTCGTCCCGGTCGCCGACCGGGTCCGGGTGCTGCGGGCCCTGGAGTGCGTGGACGCCGTCGCCGTCTTCGACGAGGACACCCCCGAACGCCTCCTCGCCGAGCTGCGCCCGCACATCTGGGCCAAGGGCGGCGACTACGCCCGCACCCCGCTGCCGGAGACCCCGCTGGTGGAGAGCTGGGGCGGACAGGTCGTCCTGTTCCCCTACCTCGACGGCCGCTCCACCACCGGCATCGCCGAACGGGCGGCCCTGACGCCCTCCACCACGACGCCGGCGCGGAGGCGACGGTGACGCAGCCGTCCGGGCCCCCGCCGAGCGAGACGCCGAGCGCACCCGACGGCGGCGCGGAGCCGTCGGCCACTGCGGGTACGCGCCGGTCGGGGGATGCGCAGAAGGTGGCCCCTCCTGAGGCGCCCGCAGGACGTGCCGGGGGTACGTCACCCCGGCCGCGCCTGCTGGTGCTGCGGGCGCTGGGGCTCGGCGATCTGCTCGCCGCCGTGCCCGCCCTGCGCGGGATACGGCGGGCCTTCGGCGGCCACCGCGTCGTCCTGGCGCTGCCGCCGGCGCTCCGCGAGGCCGCGCTGGCCACCGGTGCCGTCGACGACGTCCTGCCCGCCGAGGCACCGGGCCGGGCCGTGCCGTCGCTCGAGCACTGGGCCGGGCCGCCCCCGGACATCGCCATCGACCTGCACGGCAACGGCTCGGCCAGCCGCGACGCGCTGGCCGCCCTCACCCCCCGCAGACTCCTGGCCCACGCCGACCCCACCCGGCCCCCCATATGGCGGCCCGACGAGCACGAACGCCAACGGTGGTGCCGCTTCCTGGCCTCCTACGGCATCACCGCCGACCCCGGTGACCTGCGGCTGCCCGCGCCCGGCACCCCCTCCCCGGCGCCAGGAGCCGTCGTCGTCCACCCGGGCGCGGAGGCCGCCGCACGCCGCTGGCCGCACGAGCGGTACGCCGAAGTGGCACAGCGCCTGTGCGCCGCCGGCCACCGCGTGGTCGTCACCGGCGGGCCCGCCGAGGACGACCTGGTCGCCGACGTCGCCCGCGGCGCCGGCCTGCCCCCGCACGACGTACTGAGCGGCGGCCTGCCCTACGGCGAACTGTCCGCGCTCGTCGCCCGGGCCGCGCTCGTCGTCAGCGGCGACACCGGACTCGCCCACCTGGCCGTGGCCCACGGCACGCCGACGGTGACGCTCTTCGGACCGGTGGCACCCGACCTGTGGGGCCCGCCGCCCCTCGCCCGCCACATCGCCCTGTGGAAACCGGGCCCGCCCGGCGATCCGCACGGCGACGCGCCCGACCCCCAACTGCTGCGGATCACCACCTCCGAGGTCACCACCGCCGCGCTGACCCTGCTGCACGCCGCCGCCCGCGAGGGAGATGACGTCCGTGCCACCGCCCCCGCCTCCCGCGGCTGACGCCCCCGACGGGCGGGTCACGGTCGCGGTGATCACCCGCGACCGGCCCCGCAGCGTGCTGCGCACGCTCGACGCGCTGTCCGCACTCCCCGAACGGCCGCCCGTGATCGTCGTCGACAACGGCTCCGACGCCGCCACGACCGCCGCCGTACGCCGCCACCCGGCCACCACCCGGCTGGTCGAACCCCACCGCAACACCGGCGCCCTCGGCCGCAACCTCGCCGCCCGGCACGCGGACACGCCCTACGTCGCGTTCAGCGACGACGACTCCTGGTGGGCGCCCGGCGCCCTGCGGCAGGCCGCCGACCTGCTCGACACCCACCCCCGGCTCGGCCTGGTCACCGCCCGCACCCTCGTCGGCCCGGACCACACCGAGGACCCCCTCAACACCCTCCTCGCGGCCTCACCGCTGCCCGCGCAAGCCGACCTGCCCGGGCAGCCGGTGCTGGGCTTCCTCGCCTGCGCCGGCGTGGTGCGCAAGGACGCCTTCCTCGCCGTCGGCGGCTTCCACCCCCTGCTCTTCTTCAACGGCGAGGAGACCCTGCTCGCCTACGACCTCACCGCCGCCGGCTGGGGTGTCACCTACGTGCCCACCCTGACCGCCCACCACCACCCCGAGCCGTCGTCCCGCCACGGCCGCAGCCATCTGGCCCGCCGCAACGAGGTGCTCACCCGGTGGCTGCGCCGCCCCCTCCGGGTCGCCCTGCGCAGCACCACCCGCCTGGCGGCCGACGCCCTGGCCGGCCGACCCGGCGCCCGCCACGCCCTGCGCGAGGTGATCGCCCGGCTGCCCGCGGCCCTCGCCCGGCGCAGACGGCTGCCGCCCCACGTCGAGCACGCGGCCCGGCTCCTGGACGAAGAGGCGGCGCGGACCCGAACCGACCCGGACGACACACCCGTACCGCCGCCAGGGTGATCCACCACTCCGCACTCGATCCAAGGGATCAGACCGGCATCGTCACCGCGAGGCGGGTACCCGCCGGGAATCCGCCGCCGCGGGAAGGCCACGCGGCACAATGCCACCCATACTGTCCCTAAGGCCGCACCGCTGTCGGCCAGGCCCGCCCTCAGGTTTCTCCCCGCAACGCCCGGGCAACCCGGGCCCGACGCCCCCAGGGCGTGCTTCGACCACCGGACCCAGCCGCAGCCATGGGCGCGGCCCCGGGTCCCGCACCTCCGTCGTACAGGAGCTCCGGATGACCCACGACCAGCTTCAGCCGACTGCTCCGTCGGATCTGCGGATCGGCCTGCTCGGAAGCTACGGCGGCTGCAACACCGGCGACGAGGCGATCCTCAAGTGCATCATGAGCTGTCTGCGCGCCCACCGCCCGGACGCCCGGCTCGTCGTCTTCAGCCGCAACGCCGAACACACCCGCCTCCACCAGCCGCAGGCCGATGAGGTCGTGGACTGGGAGGGCGTCCCGCAAAAGCCCGTGCTCGACACCCTCGGCAGCCTGGACCTGCTGGTCCTCGGCGGCGGCGGCATCCTCTACGACGGCGAGGCGCGCCGCTATCTGCGCCTGGTGCGGGCGGCACACGAACGCGGGGTGCCCACCTTCGCCTACGCCGTCGGCGCCGGCCCCCTGCGCGACGCCGACGACCGGGAGGCCGTCCGCGCCGTCCTTCCGGAGATGACCGACGTCGTGGTCCGCGACGAGGAGTCCCGCCTGGTCCTGGAGGAGGTCGGCATCGAGCGCGACCTCACCGTCACCGCCGACCCGGCACTGCTCCTGCCGCCGGAGCCCTTCACCGAGCAGATGATGCGCCACGAAGGGCTGCCCTTGGACGCCCGGCTGGTCGGGATGTCCGTCCGGGAACCCGGCAGAGCGGCAGAGAAGCTCGACGAGGCCGACTACCACGCCCTGCTCGCCGACGTCGCCGACTTCCTGGCCCGGCGCCTGGAGGCGCACATCGTCTTCGTCCCGATGGAACGCCAGGACGTACGGCACGCCCACGGGGTGCTGTCCCGGATGAGCGCCCCGGACCGGGGACGCATCCTCAACAACTCCTACAGCCCGGGCGAGATCCTCGGCTTCATGAGCCACCTGGACATCGTCGTCGGCATGCGCCTGCACGTCGTGATCTTCGCCGCGCTCACCGGGCTGCCCGTGCTGCCGCTGCCGTACTCCGGGAAGGTCTTCGACTTCGCCCGCCGGACCGGCGCCCCCGCCCTGGTGGGCGTCGCGAGGGAGCAGGCCGGACTGCTGCTGGCGGAGGTGGACCGGCTCTGGGACGAGTTCCCGCTGCGCCAGGACGACCTGAGGAACCGGGTGCACGGCCTGCAGGCGCTGGCCCGGGAGACCTGCGTGCGCTGCGGGACCCTGCTGGACAGCCTCGACGGCGGCACGGGCGGCGCACAGCACGCCGAACACGCCCATCTGAGCCTGGCCGGCCCGCAGGCGCGACCGGCCTGACCGCCCCCGACGGGAGCCCCGATGCCGATCCTCACCCCGCCCGAGCCCAACCGGACCGTCACCCTCCCGCCCCGTCCGGCACGCCACGGCGGCCGGACGGACGTGCTGGTCGTCGGCGGCGGACCGGCCGGCACCGCGGCGGCGTACGCGGCGGCCGAGGCCGGTGCCGACGTCGTCCTCGTCGAGCGCTACGGCTTCCTCGGCGGCAATGCCACCGTGGCCCTGGTCATGCCGCTGATGTCCTTCCACAACGAGCAGAAACAGGCCGTCTTCGACGACACCGGCCGGCTCGGCCGGCTGCTGCCCACCGACCACGGCGAGGGCGAGGCCGTGGTGGCGGGCTTCCTGTGGGTGCTGCTGGACCGGCTCACCGCGCGCGGCGGCTGCGTGCCGCCGTCCCCCGAGACCGGCTACACCGTCCCCTTCGACCCGGAGACCTACAAACTCGTCCTCCTCGACCTGCTCGACGAGGCGGGCGTGCGGATGCTCTTCCACTCCTTCGCCTCCACCGCACTGCCCCTCGACGACGGCTGGCGGGTGGTCTTCGAGACCAAGTCGGGCCCGGTCGTGATCGACGCCGGGATCGTCATCGACGGCACCGGGGACGGCGACATCGCCGCCGCCTGCGGGGCGCCGTACGAGATAGGACGACCGGAGGACGGGCTCGTCCAGCCGATGACGCTCATGTTCCGCGTCGTCGACTTCCTCCAGCCGCGGTTCGCCGAGTACGTCCAGGACCATCCCGACCAGTGGCGGGGCGTGCACGGGCTGTGGGACCTGGTGCGGGAGGCCACCGAGGCCGGTGAACTGCGCCTGCCCCGCGAGGACATGCTCTTCTTCGGCACCCCGCACCCCAACGAGGTCAGCGTCAACAGCACCCGGGTCACCCGGGCGCTCGGCACCGACGTGTGGGACCTCAGCCGCGCCGAGTTCCAGGCCCGCCGCCAACTGGCCCAGATCGACCGGTTCCTGCGGCAGCGCGTGCCCGGCTTCGAGGACTCCTACATCGCGCAGAGCGGCGTCCAGATCGGTGTACGCGAGACCCGCCGCATCCTCGGCGACTACCACCTCACCGGCCACGACATCCTCGCGGCACGGTCCTTCCCCGACGCCGTCGCGCACGGCGCCTACCCCGTGGACATCCACAACCCGCGGGGCAGCGGCACCGTCCTCAAGCGCGTCCCGCGCGGCAGCTTCTACGACATCCCCCTGCGCTGTCTGCTGCCCCGGGACACCGAACGCCTGCTGGTCGCCGGCCGCTGCATCTCCGGCTCCCACGTGGCCCACTCGTCCTACCGCGTCATGCCGATCGCGATGGCGACCGGCCAGGCCGCCGGTGCCTGCGCCGCCCTCGCCGTCCGCCTCGGCCGCACCCCCCGCGCGGTGCCCCACCACCTCGTCCAGCGCACCCTCCTGCGCCAAGGGGCCCACCTGCACCTCCAACCGCGCGAACCGCATCAGCCGGACTCCCCTTCGTGATCGTTTGATCGCAAACGATCGATACGATGGTGGGCGTAGAGTAAGGCGCTCCGGGATCATGCCGCTGCCCGGATCCTGTCACCCACCAGGGGGAACCCCATGCGACTCCATGTCGACCAGCGTCATGAGCGGGTGCTCGAGCTCGTCCGCGAACGGCGCAGCATCCGGGTCGCCGATCTCGCCGCCGAACTCGGCGTCTCCGCGGTCACGTTGAGACGGGACGTGGAGGCGCTGGCCGCGCAGGGCCGGGTGCACCGATTGCACGGCGCGGTGGTGTGGCCGGAGGACGCGGCCGTCGAACCCCGCGAGCGCCCCGCGGGTACCGGGGGCGCGGTGATCGGAATGATCGTGCCGACCACGAACTACATCTTCGCCGACATCGTCCACGGCGCCCGGGAGGCCGTCGCGGCCCAGGGCGGACGGCTGGTCCTCGGGGTCTCCGGGTACGTCGACGCGGAGGACTCCGTCCAGGCCGAACACCTCATCGCCGGGGGAGCGGAGGGGCTGCTCGTCGCACCCAGCTGGTTCGGCGGCGTGCCCGAGGACGGCCAGGAGAAGTGGCTGCTGGAGCACGACGTCCCGGCCGTGCTGGTCGAACGCTCGGCCCCGCCCGGCAACCCCGCCGCCGTCCTGGACCGGGTCCGCACCGACCGCGCCCACGGCGCCGCCGTGGCCGTCGGCCACTTCGCCGCCCTCGGCCACCGGAAGATCACCGCAGTGCTCCAGGAGGGCCCGCACGCGGTGCAGATCACCGCCGGATTCCGGGCCGCCGTGCAGGCGCTGGGGCTCGACGTCGACATCGACGCCCCCGCGGTGCGCGAGCACGGCGACTACGAGGCGAGCGTCGACCACCTCGTCGACGCCGTGCACAAGCGGGGCGTCACCGCAGCCCTGGTGCACAGCGACGAGGACGCGATCGTGCTGGTGCCGCGGCTGCAGGCCGCCGGGGTGCGGGTCCCTGACGACCTGGCCCTCATCGCCTACGACGACGAGGTCGCCGGCATGTCCGACGTGCCGCTCACCGCGATCGCCCCGCCCAAGCGCTCGGTCGGGGAACTGGCCGCCAAGCTGCTGCTCCAGCGGCTCGCCGAACGCCGGAACGGGCAGCAGCCCGGCCCCGGCCAGCACCTCGATCTGCTCCCGGTGCTGCGGGTCCGCTCGTCCTGCGGCGGCGAAGCGATCACTCAGTGAGCGTTACGTTCGTTGCGCGATCGTTTTGATTGTCTTGGTCGAACGCTCTTGACGGCGATCGTCCTGACCCAAAAGATGTCCTGCGACCGCCTCTTTCCGTACGAGGTCTCGTAGGAGACGTGCCATGACGCGCACTACCCGTTCGTTCCGCAGCACCGCCGCACTCGCCGCCGTCGCCGCTCTCGGTCTGCTCGCCACCGCCTGCGGCGGCGACGGCGACTCGACCGACACCGCCGCCGACGGCAAGCCGGTCACCCTCACCTACTGGACCTGGACACTCGGGGCCAAGTCGACCGTCGACGCGTTCAACAAGACGCACAAGGACATCAAGGTCGAGCTCACCGAGATACCGAGCGGCACCGAGGGCTACAGCAAGCTCGCCAACGCCGTGAAGGCGGGCAACGCGCCCGACGTGGCCAACATCGAGTACCAGATGGTTCCCGAGTTCGCCAGCCAGGGCAATCTGATCGACCTGACCGAGTACGCGGGCGAAACGGTCAAGACGAAGTTCCCGCAGGGCATCCAGGACCTGGTGACCTTCGGCGGCAAGACCTGGACCGTCCCCTACGACGCGGCCCCGCAGCTCTACTACTACCGCACCGACCTGTTCAAGAAGTTCGGCATCGACGTCCCCACGACCTGGGACGAGTTCGAGGCCGCGGCCGAGAAGGTCAAGAAGCAGGACAAGAGCGTCCGCCTCGCCTCCATGCCGAAGAACGACCCCGCCCTGCTGGCGGCCCTGTCCTGGCAGGCGGGCGCGAAGTGGTTCTCCGTCGAGGGCGACGCCTGGAAGCCGGCCGTGGACGACGCCGCCACCACCAAGGTCGCCGCCTACTGGGACGGCCTGATCGAGGACGACCTCGTGCAGTCCTACACCGGCTACAGCCCCGAGGAGACCAAGGCCCGCACCTCCGGCAAGACCCTCTCCTTCCTCGGCGCCTCCTGGTCCGCGGGCGGCATGCGGACCGCGATGCCCGACCTCGCCGGAAAGTGGGCCGTCGCCCCGCTGCCCAACTGGGGCACCGCAGCCACCGGCAACTACGGCGGCACCTCCTACGGCGTTCTCAAGGGCAGCGACAACGCCGCGGCCGCCGCCGAGTTCATCACCTGGCTCACCACCGACAAGGCCGGCGTCGAGGCCCGCCTCGCCGACCTGGAGTCGCCCAGCAGCGCCCTGCCGGCCAACCCCGAGATGCGGGAGGTGGCGGCGGCGAAGTTCGACACCGACTACCTGAACGGCCAGGACCTCTACGCCCTCGCCTCCGAGCAGGCCGAGACCATCGTGCCCGGCTGGACCTGGGGCCCGAACCAGATGGACGTCTACACCGCCGTCCAGGACGAGACCGCCAAGTCCGACTTCACCGCGGGCGTCAAGGCCGGCCAGCAGAAGGCCGAGTCCGGTATCTCCGAACGCGGCCTGAAGCTCGCGAAGTAGTCCCACGGCCACCAGCCGACGACGGCACCGCCGGGACACCACTGTCCCGGCGGCCCGCGCCCCCGGCCCTCCGGCGGCCCCGGAAGTCTCCGCGCCACGCGACGCGCACGACCGGACCACCCCGCCTGTTCCGCCCCGACGGCCGGCCTCGCGACCGAGCCACCTCCGCCGCCGAATCCCGCGGCCGGTCACCTCCGTCGCCCCCGGCCGCCCAACCCGCCGCCCACCCCCGCCAAGGAGCCCCTGTGGCAGCACCCTCCGCCCCAGCCGCGCCCCCCGTGACCGTGCGCGCGCCGGCGCCCCGGACCCCGGCCTCCCGCCGGCTCCGGCGCAGTCAGCGTCGCGCCGCCGCCCTGTTCATCGTCCCGTTCTTCGTGCTGTTCGCCGTGGTCATGGCGGCCCCCATCGCCTACGCGGTGTGGATGAGCCTGTTCCAGGAGCGCTCCTCCGGACTCGGCTTCGGCGGCACCGAGCGGGTGTTCGCGGGGCTGGGCAACTACACCAAGGCCCTGTCCGACGCCGGCTTCCGCGCCTCCTTCGCGCACATCGCGCTCTACTGCGCCCTGTACATCCCGGTCATGATCGGCGGCTCCCTCGCGCTGGCGCTGCTGGTGGACTCCGCGCTCGCCCGCGCCAAACGGTTCTTCCAGCTCGCCCTGTTCCTGCCGCACGCGATCCCCGGACTGATCGCCTCGATCATCTGGATCTACCTGTACACGCCCGGTCTGAGCCCGGTGCTCGACTGGATCGGCGCGCTCGGCGGTTCCTGGGACTTCTACCGCAACGACCATGTGCTCAGCTCGCTGGTCAATCTGACCGCCTGGCAGTGGACCGGCTACAACATGGTCATCTTCTACGCCGCCCTCCAGGCCGTTCCGCGTGAAGTGATCGAGGCGGCCGTCGTGGACGGAGCCGGTGCCCTGCGCACCGCCCTCCAGATCAAGGTGCCGATGATCGCGTCCGCGGTCGTGATGACCGTGCTGTTCACCTGCGTCGGCGCGATCCAGATCTTCACCGAACCCAAGCTTCTCAACCAGCGCGGGGCCCCCTCCATCGACACCGAGTGGTCCCCGACCCTGTACATCTGGAAGGCCGGTTTCGTGCAGCACGACTACGGCCTGGCCGCCGCGGCTTCCCTGCTGCTCGCCGCCCTCGGCGTCGCCCTGTCCTATCTCGTCACCCGGATCGGCAACCGGTGGAAGGCCGCGCAATGAGCACGCTCACCCAGGACACCGCACCCACCACCCAGCCCCCGGCCGCGGTCAAGAGCACGGCAGCCGCCCGCCGCCGGCGCTCTTCCGGAGCCCTGCTCTCCAAGGGCGTCGTCAACGGCGTGCTGATCGTCGCCGCGTTCTACACCCTGATGCCCATCAGCTGGCTTCTCTTCGCCGCCACCAAGAACCACCGCGACCTGTTCGCCACCTCCGGCTTCGCCTTCGGCGACTTCAACCTCTTCGCCAACCTCGAACGCGTCTTCACCTTCAACGACGGCATCTACCTGCGCTGGTTCGGCAACAGCATCCTCTACTCCGTCGTCGGCTCCGCCGTCTCCACCTTCATCTGCGTCGCCACCGGCTACGCCTTCGACAAGTACGACTTCCGCGGCAAGGAGAAGCTCTTCGCCCTGGTCCTCGGCGGCGTCCTCGTCCCCACCACGGTCATCCAGCTGCCGATGTACCTGCTGGCCACCAAGGCCGGCGTCGTCAACACCTACTGGGCGTTGCTGCTGCCCGCCCTGGTCAACCCGTTCGGCGTCTACCTGGCCCGGGTCTTCTCCGAGGGCTATGTCCCCGGCGAGGTCCTGGAGGCCGCCCGCGTCGACGGCGCCGGCGAAGTGCGCATGTTCGCCCGGATCGGACTGCCCATGCTGGCGCCGGCGTTCATGACCATCTTCCTGTTCTCGTTCACCGCCAGCTGGAACAACTTCTTCGGCGCCCTGGTGATGCTCAACGACGAACAGCTCTACCCGGTCAACCTCGGACTGTTCATGTGGAACAGCGTCACCCAGCAGCAGCCCGAGTTCTACTCGCTCGTCATCACCGGCTCCCTCGTCGCCGTCGTCCCGCTGATCGTCGCCTTCGTCTGCCTCCAGCGCTTCTGGCGCTCCGGGCTGACCGCCGGCGCGGTGAAGTGACGATGCCCGCACCGGAAGGCACCCCGCTGAACAGCACCCCCCGCCCCCACACCGTCCTGGCCATGGGCGCTGGCATCCACCGCCAGCTCCTCGACGGGACCGCCCTCACCCGCCTGCACGCGGTGGCGCACGTCGACACGACCACTGCCGTCACCGACCTCACCACCGCCGACCCCCGGCAACTCGCCGCCACGGAAGTCCTCTTCACCCACTGGGGCGCCCCTCTGCTCACCGAGGACGCGCTGGACCTGATGCCCCGGCTGCGCGCGGTCGTGCACGCCGCCGGCTCGGTCAAGCACCACGTCACCGACGCCGTCTGGCAGCGCGGCATCACCGTCTCCTCCGCGGCGGCCGCCAACGCGCTGCCCGTCGCCGAGTTCACCCTCGCCGCCATCCTCTTCGCCGGCAAACGCGTCCTCGACGTCGCCCGCGTCTACACCGACACCCGCGCCCGCCCCGACCTGCTGCCGTACTACAGCGGCCACGGCAACTACCACCGCACGGTCGGCATCGTCGGCGCCTCCCGCATCGGCCGCCGCGTCATCGAACTGCTGCGCCCCTTCGACCTCGACGTCCTGCTCTACGACCCGTACGTCGACGCTCACGAGGCCCGTGCCCTCGGCGTCGAGCCCGTCGGTCTCGACGAACTGGCCCGGCGCGGTGACGTGGTGTCGATCCACGCCCCCCAGCTCCCCGAGACGCACCACATGTTCGACGCGCGCCGCATCGCCCTGCTCAAGGACGGCGCCACCCTCGTCAACACCGCCCGCGGCAACCTCGTGGACACCGACGCGCTCCTCGCCCATCTGGTCACCGGCCGCGTCCACGCCGTCCTGGACGTCACCGAACCGGACGTACCACCCGCCGACTCACCGCTGTACACGCTGCCCAACGTCCTGCTCACCCCGCACATCGCCGGCTCCCTCGGCAACGAACTCGGCCGGATGACCGACTGGGCCGTCGACGAGGTCGCCCGCTACGCCCAGGGCCTGCCCCTGGCCTATGAGGTAGCCCCCGACGAGCTGATCCGTTCGGCCTGAACACCAGCCGCCAGAAAGGATTTCCATGCCCGGCGCCGCCCACCGCGTCCTGGTCGTAGGCATCGACGGTGTACGCCTCGACACCCTGCACCGGCTCGCCACCCCGCACCTCGACGCGCTGGCCGCCGAGGGCTTCCTCGCCCCGATCGAGGTGGACGAGGAGACGCCCACCATGTCCGGCCCGTGCTGGGCGACCGTCGTCACCGGCGTCACGGTGGCCCGGCACGGCGTGTGGAGCAATGACTTCACCGGCCACCGCCTCGACGTCTTCCCCGACTTCACCACCCGGCTCGTCGTCCAGGACGGTCTGCGCACCTTCGTCGCCGCCGGCTGGGAGCCCCTGCTGCAGTCCCGTACCGGCGGCCCCCTGTTCGCCGCCCCCTCCCGGTCCGTGTACGTCTCCCCGACCGCCGACACCGCCGAGGCCTGGGAGCGCTGCGACGAACAGGTCACCGAGGCGGCGGTACACGTCCTCGCCGACACCTCCGATTCCGCCGACGATCCGGTCGCCTCCTTCGTCTACCTCGGCGCACCCGACGAGACCGCGCACATCCTGGGCTGCGGCGAAGCGTACGAAGCCGCGATCCGCCAAGCCGACGCCCGTCTGGGCCGCCTGCTGGACGCCGTCCGCTCCCGCCCGTCGTACGCCGACGAGCGCTGGACCGTCCTGGTCGTCACCGACCACGGCCACGTCGACGCGGGCGGCCACGGCGGCCGTACGGCCGTGGAGCGCACGGCGTGGCTGGCCGCCGCGGGCCCCGGCATCGGCACCCCTGCCCGGGCGCTGCGCCACGCCGACGTCGCCGCGCAGGCGTTCGCCGCCCTGGGCCGCCACCCCGACCGGCACTGGACACTGGACGGGGCGCCCTTCGCGGCCGCCCCGCACGCCGTGCTCCTGGACATGGACGGCACACTCGTGGACACCGAGTCGCTGTGGCTGCGCACGGTCCGCGAGGCCGCGCCGGCGATCGAGCCGGACGACCTGTTCCAGGCCCTCGGCCGCTCGGCCGCCGACACCGCGGCCCTGCTGCGCCCCGAGGACCCGCACACCCTGACCGAGGAACTCGAGGCCCGCTTCCTGGCCGCCGTCCAGCGCGAGACCACCGCACTGCCCGGCGCCCTCGCCCTCCTCGACCTGCTCCAGGAGCTGGACATTCCGGCGGCGCTGGTCTCGGCGTCCTCGCGCCCGGTGGTGGACGCCGTACTGAAGACGCTCGGCGCCGACCGGTTCCGCACCACCGTCGCCGAGGGCGAGACGCCGCGCACCAAGCCGGCCGCCGACCCCTACCTCGCCGCCGCCCGCGCCCTGGGCGTCGACCCGGCCGCCTGTCTCGCCGTGGAGGACTCGCCCACGGGCGTCGCCGCCGCCGAGGCCGCCGGCTGCCGCGTCCTCGCCGTCCCCTCGTACACGCCGATTGCCCCGGGGCCCCGGCGCACCGTACGCCGGGGCCTGGAGGGAATCGGCAGGCGGGAGCTGTGGGCGGCCGGACTGTGACGCCGTAACCCGACATTTGTTCGGGGCGCGGCGGCGTGCTTACGATCGGCTCCCGTCCGCCCCTAGGAGCCCTCATGCCGTCCGCCCGCCGCCGTCTGCTGTACGTCACCGACCTGGCCTATCCGGCCCGCGGCCGCCGGTACTGCGACGAGGACATCTTCCTCACCTCCCGGCTGCGCGAGGACTTCGACCTCGCGCTGTGCCATCCGCGCGAGGCGGTCGCGTTGATGGACGGCTTCGACGCCGTGGTGGTGCGCAACAGCGGGCCGGTCCTGGAGTACCCGGAGGCATACGGGGCGTTCCGCGCGCACGCGGCCGACACCGGGGCGCTCGTCTACAACGAGCTGACCGGGCGGGGCGACATGGCGGGCAAGCAGTACCTGCTCGACCTGACCGCCGAGGGCTTCCCGGTCATCCCGACCGTGGACCGCCCGCAAGACCTGGACCGGCTGCCGGCTGCCGAGCGGTACGTCGTCAAGCCCAAGCTCGGCGCGGACTCGATCGGCCTGGAGATCGTCCCCGCGGGGCGGGCCCGGGAGCTGGCCGACGGCAGCGTCCTCGTCCAGCCGTGCGTCGACTTCTCCTACGAGGTCTCCTTCTACTTCGTCGACCACGCCTTCCAGTACGCCCTGTACGCCCCGGACCCGGAGCGGCGCTGGGAGCTCCAGCCGTACGAGGCCACCGGCGCCGACCTGGAGTTCGCCCGTCGCTTCATCGACTGGAACGGCATCGGCCACGGCATCCAGCGCGTCGACGCCTGCCGGGCCCCGGGCGGGGAACTGCTGCTGGTGGAGCTGGAGGACCTCAACCCGTATCTGTCGCTGGACGCGCTGAGCGACGAGCGCAGGGACGCCTTCGTCGGGGCGATGAAGGCGTCCCTGCACACGATGTTCAGGCGAGCCTGACGGTGATCCGCTGGGTGGCGCCCCCGGTGCCGCTCAGGTCGCCGAAGGTGAGCCGCAGGGAGGTGCCGGTCGTCGCCGAGGCCACGGTGGCCGGCTTGGACGTCACCGAGGCGACCGCGCGGTTCCAGGTGAGGGTCAGGCCCGTCCGCATCCGCATCGGATCGCTGACGCAGATCACCGCGGTGCCGTCACCGCGCTCATTGATCATCACGCAGCACGGGTCGCTCGCGACCAGATTCCCCACGGTGCCGCCGAACCAGAAGTTGACGCCGGTGAAGCCGAGTGAGGGAACGGCCACGCCCTGCTGGTCGTTGGTGTTGGCGAGGACCGTGAGCCAGCCGGTGGCGGCGGCGCGTGCCTGGGTCTGCGCCGCCGTGGCGCCCGGCATGAGCAGATAGGCGTAGCCGCCGGCCGTCGGATCGGTGCCGTGGTCGACGTACATCGTCAGGTACTTGCGGTTGATCACGGCCGTGGAGCCGCCCTTGTTGATGTCGCTCCAGCGGCCGTCGCGCGCCTCACGCAGTGCCTTGACGGTCGCCCCGCCCGGGAAGACGTATCCGCCGTGGCCGCCGATGTGCGCCCAGCGGGCGCCGGTGAGCGTTTCCGACCAGGGGTGGGCGAGCGGCTTGGTGGTGCCGTCCACGGTGAAGGGCGTGTTGCCGGTGGGGCCGAGGTTGCGGTTCTCGACGGTGGTCTCCACGGCGGTGCCGTCGGTGCAGCGGATGCCGGCGCCCAGGCAGACCACGGTGTCGTCGAGGAAGAACCACGACTTCTTCGCCAGCAGCGTCGACTGCAGCCCCTTGAGGTACTGCCCGATCGCCGCCCGCTGCCCGTCGGTGGCGCCGCCCACCCAGTGCACGTCGGGCAGCGAGGCGCCCCAGTCGCCGCCCGCCGCGTCGGCGAGCACCTTGCGCGAGGCGGTGGTGCCGGGCAGCCGGTAGGGGTCGACGGTGGGCCAGAAGGCGTCGCTGTACTGGCCGTTGGCGAAGGTGTCGCCCCACCAGGAGAGCATGCCGGATCCGGTGTGCCAGCCGCGCAGGTTCTCGCCGTTGCCGGTCTCGTAGTGGGTGATCCTGCGGTCCGCCATGCTGAGCGAGGCCGCCCAGCCGGGTCGGCGGTGGGTGGCCCGGGCCATGTGGGGGAAGAGCCGGTGGCCGGTCGGTTCGGCGAGCGGGGTGATCGTGGTGTCGTCCAGGACGGACTTCAGGCGGGCCAGGTTCGTCAGGCCGAGGGAGGGGTTGCTCATCGGCGGGCTGTAGTAGTCCCGCTGGAGCCAGCCCTTCACCAGCCCTCGCCATCGTGTGTTCTCCGTGGCGCTCGCGCCCTGTCCGAGCAGCACGATCGACGCGAGGATCGGATGGCCGCGCAGGTGATCGTCCTGCTGGATGCGCTTGCTGTCGGACGCGGCGACACCCCGGCTGATGGCCCGGCCGGACACGGAGTCCATCACCAGGCCGTTGTAGAGGAAGGGCGCCCAGGCGTTCTCCACGGCGTCGAATATGATCTGCCGCTTGGCATCGGTGACGGCCCAGCTCGACCCGTGCAGCAGCGCGAACAGCATCCCGAGCCCGCCGAGCAGGACCGAGCCGTAGGAGCCGGTGTAGGGCACGGTGGTGTGCTGGATGAACGATCCGTCGGTGTACAGCCCGTCCCCGCTGGTGACATAGGGGAAGACGGGGGACAGGGAGTCCCGGGCGAGCGCCACCTTGGCGGCGCTGCCCCCGACGATGCCGCGCAGTGCAAGTACCCGGCACAGGTCGACCCGGTTGGCGCCGGTGCTCGTCCCGGTGTAGTTCGCGACCGCCGAGTCGGGAACGAAGTGGTCGACCGCCGCGCAGTACTGGGCGAGCCGCGTGGCGGTGAGCGAGTCGTACATCAGGACGCAGACGTCCAGCAGCGCCTGCGGGGCGCCGATCTGCCAGCTGTACCAGTTGCCGTAGCGGGTCTGGCTCGCGTTGTAGACCTCGGTGTGGAGGTGGTCGAGGCCGGTCAGCACGGCGGTCCTGAGCGAGGTGCTGCCGGTCAGCCCGGTGCCGGGCTGGCAGTACGCCTGGGCGAGCGTGAGGAGCCGGTTGTAGCTGGCGTTGAGGTTGCCCGAGTAGCCGTAGGACTCCTGGTCGGTGTCGGGTTCGGGGTCCGCGTAGACCAGATCCGGCCACAGCGAGCCGGAGGCCGGTGCCATGGTGGTCTGCAACTGGCTCGCGGTGCTGCCCAGTTCCGCGAGCCGGCTCTTGAAGGGCTCGGCGGTGGGGCTGAAGCCCTCTCCGAGCAGCAGCGTGCGCCACTTGGCCCGCAGGGTCGCGAACTCGTCGGCCTCGGCGGCGGCGTGGGCCGGAGCGGAGAGCGTGAGGGCGAGAGCGGTAGCGGTGCTCGCGGTCAGAAAGCCGCGACGTGACCAACGAGTCGTCATGACGGCGGTTTCTAGCACGACATCGATCAAACGCTCAATAACTCTGGCTGAATTGAGCGTTCCGATCGTTTCGTGGGGGAGGGGTGGCTGACTCCGGGGGAGGCTGTCCCGTAACACTCGGCTTCATGGTCGGCGCGGGTCCGAGGCGACGGCACCCGCCTCGCACTGGAGTCCCGCACGGCGGCGTTCGGCACCTGACGCGCTGCGGTCGGCCCCCTCGAACGCCGGGCAAGGGGTACGGAAAACGGCGCGGCGAGCAGGGCGGCGGGCGTCAGCATGGGCAGCGGGCCCCGCGCACCCGGCGCCCGGCCCGCTCCGACCCGAAGGCCCTCCCGATGAACGGCTCCCGCATCCCGGGCCTGGTGCTGCCCGTCCTGTTCCTGCTGGCCTTCGCCGTGGGCGCCGTCTGGTACTGGCGGCACCGCCACGACGACTGACCGGGGACGGGCGTCAGCGGCGCTCCGCCAGGGCCTGGGAGACCGCCCGGACGCTGCGCGCGATGTGCTGCAGCTGCATGACTTCCGCCGCGTACAGCTTGATCGTGTGCTCGATGACCGACTCCGGCATGCCGAGGCCGGGAAGGTCGGCGCGCGCGGTCTGCAGCGCGGTGCGGGCGACCCGGATCTCCTGCTGGACCTGGAGCTGGGCATGGCGGGCGAGGAGCACGGGGTGGCGGATCAGCGCGGGGTAGCTGGCGTAGCGGGCCGGCACCAGTTCGCGCAGCCACTTGGCGGCCGAGCGCTCCCAGTCGTAGGTGCCGGGGGCCTTGACCTGGCAGGGCCAGTCCGACGTGATCCGCGTGGTCATCAGGGTCATGGTGATCGCTTCCGGTGTGCGGCGTCGTGAGGGTGGTCCGACGAGGTCGGGGCGGCCCCGGCCTAGGGGATGACCGGGACCGCCCGGCCGAGCACCCTGGGCGCCGACGCGGGTAGGAGACGGCGGCTGCGGGTGCCCGTCGCGGAGCCCGCGGGGCCGACGGCGTGCACACGGCGGATGGGGAGACGTGCGCGAAGCGGACCATCGGCTTGCCGCGGGCGGTGCGGCGTGGAGCAGTATTTATATATGCCGACCGGTTTGCAAGACGTATGAAAACATTCATGCTCGAAAAGAGGCGGATGCTGCCCCTGTGGCACGGTTTGGCGAGGGTGCGGGAAGGGGCCGGTGGGCGGCCGGCCCGGTCAGTCCCGGAGGAAGAACTGGTGCTGGTCGGAGATCTGCTCGTAGTCCTCGAGCCGGGCCTGGGTGCGCTCGGGGTCGGCGTCGGTCATGGCCTGGAGCAGCGCCGCGGCCATGACGCCCGGCGCGGCGTAGGAGTCGAAGACCAGCCGTGATCCGGTGCCGGTGGCGAAGACGACGTCGGCCGCGTCGGCCACCGGCCCGAGCGCCAGATCGGTGACGAGGGCGACCCGGAGCCCGGCGCTGCGCGCCACCCGCACGGCCGTGAGCGTCTCCTGCGCGTGCCGCGGCATCGAGAACGCCAGAACCCAGGTGCCGCCCGCCTCGCGCGACTGCAGCAGCGCGTCGTAGGCGACGCTGCCGCCCCGGGTCACCAGCCGGACGTCGGGGTGGATGCGGCGCGCCGCGTAGGCGAAGTACTCGGCGAGCGACGCCGAGATGCGCAGGCCCAGCAGGGTCAGCGGGGTCGAGCGGGACAGCTCGCGGCCGACCTGGATGACCTGGTCGGGGTTGCCGAAGTCGCGCCGCAGGTTCTCCAGGTTGTCGATCTCGGCGTCGACGGCCGCCTGGAGTTCGTTGCTGCTGTTCTCCTCCGCCGCGCCCCCGGCCAGGGCGCCGAGCGCGATCGACTGGAGCTTCTCCCGCAGTGCCGGGTAACCGCTGAAGCCGACCGCGCCGGCGAAGCGGGTGACCGAGGGCTGGCTGACCCCGACCCGCTCGGCGAGATCGGTGATCGACAGGAATGCGGCCTCGGTGATGTTCTCGATCAGGTACTGGGCGATGCGCCGCTGCCCCGGGGACAGATGAGGGCCGTCGAAGAGCGCTCGGAGCTGGGAAGTCGGGGACGCCTCCACCTCTGCGGCGGTTTTTCCCGAGGTGATCGCGGATGCCTGTGCGCGTGCCTGCTGCGGCGATGGCACCGGTGCGCCTCCTTTGTCTTCCACAGTGCCTCAACATAGCCCACACGCGGTGCTGACCAGGAGGTTGAGAGCCTGCAAGGAGAGAACAGAAAGCGCATGCGCCGCGACCGGCGCGCGGGGCAGGCCGGAACGATCGGCACGCTCACCGGCGATAGATGGTGATCGAATGGCCGACCGTGTCGATCGGACGACTGCTGTCGATCAACTCGGCCAGCCTGCCGGTCGCCTTGGCCACCGACGTGTTGGACACGACCAGCAGCCCGCGGACCTCCCGAGGGGGCACCGTCCGCGGATCGGTGGCCTCGATGCCGTAGAAGGACGGCACCCCGCTGCCCTTGTAGACGAGCCAGATCCGCTCGCCCCGGTACCGTTCGCGCAGCCGGTCCGCCAGCCGCCCCAGGTCCTGCCCCCAGTCCACGGCGGCGTCGTGCAGCCGCAGACGGGTCTTCGCCGGCCCGCCGAACGCCTCGTTGGAGTACGGCAGATAGTAGGGGAACGTCCGCAGCGAGCTGACCGCCACGAACGCCACCGCGATCACCGTGACGACCGCCGCGCGCACCCGCACCCGGCCGCTGCCCAGGGCCGGCACGCAACCGGCCGCCACGGCAAGGAACATCGGCACGAACACGGCGTATCGCGTCCCGAAGTCGCGCGAGCCCTGCATGGCCGCGGCCAGCAGCACCGCCGTGGGCACGAGCAGGTACGGGGCGGCGGGCCGCCAGCGCCGTACCGCGAGGACCGCCGCAGCGCCCGCGACCCACAGCGCCAGCATCCCGAGCGGTGTCTTCACCAGCAGCGCGGCCGGCAGGTAGTACCAGAGCGAGCCGGTGTAGAGCCGCCCGAACAGGAACCCCTGCCATCGCTGGTTCTCGAAGGCGAACTGGATCCGCATCCCGTCCCGGTACGCCTCCGGGAACGGCAGCAGCTCGACGACCAGGCCCCGGGGCCCGTGCACCGCGGGCACGGCCTGCTCCGGCGCCCAGCGCAGCCGCGGATCGACCATCAGGTACGTGGCCCATACGACGGCCACCGCGGCCAGCAGCACCACTCCCGCGCCCGCGACGGCCCGACCGAGCGCCACCCGCCGCCGGAGCCCCGATGCCGCGCACCCCGCCGACACCGCCGCGAGAGCCATCAGCACCGGCACCGCGGGCAGCGCGCTCATCTTCGTGGCCAGCGCCGCCCCGAGCGCCACGCCGGCGAGGGGGAGGTACCGCCGGGGCCGCAGGCGCGCCCGCCACAGCAGCCACGCCGACGTCAGCAGGAAGCCCGCCGCCGGCACGTCCAGCGTCGCCAGCGAGCCGTGCGCGATGAGGTCGGGGGAGAAGCAGTACAGGGCCAGGGCGGTCAACGCGGCCACCGGACCGGCCAGTTCCCGCGCGAAGGCGAACACCACCAGCCCGAACAGCAGCGTCAGCACGATCACCGGCAGGCGCGCGAACAGCATCAACCGCCAGGGGTCGTTGCCCGACTCGTACAGCAGATGCCGCCCGACCTCGCCCTGGTCGCCCTCGAAGGAGACGTCGTAGTGCGGATCGGCGAGCGCCACCCCGGCCGCCACGACCAGTTTGCCCAGCGGGGGATGTTCCGGGTTGAGGCGCAGGCTGTGCTCATGGAGGTAGACGGCGGCGGTGCCCACGTAGACCGGTTCGTCGATGGTCGGCGTCTGCCGCACGGCCGTCGTCACCATGGCCACCGCCATCTGGGCGAGCAGGACGGCCACCAGGAGCGGCAGGAGCCAGGGCCGGCGGGCCGGTCGCGGCACGTCAGGGGCCGCGGGGCGGGTCTCCAGGAGCTGGCGTGCCGTCATCCGCCTACTGTGCCTCAGCTCTCGTCACCGGGTCCGTCACCGCGTCCGTGGAGGGATACGGCACGCAGCCGGTCGCGGTTCAGCCCGGCGAGCGGTCTCCCGTACTCGGCGCCATGTGAGAAGCCCCAGACCTAAGGGCCTGGGGCTGCCTCGTGGTGCGGGAGAACCGGTGGAGCTCAGGCTGCCTCGGTCCCCGCGCCGCGCCTGCCCGGTTCGGGTGCCTGGGCATCCGAGAGCTGCGCGGTCTCGTCCTCCCCGAAGTCCGGGGACTGGAAGGGATTGGTCGTGGGAGGGGGCAGTGCCGCGGTGGAGCTGCGAGTCTGCCCTTCCAGCGAGGAGAACAGCGAGGTCAGGTCGATGAGAGGTCTCTCTTTCGGTACAGGCCCCCAAAGGGGCCTGGCATGCCGTGCACGGGCACGGCGGTCCTAGAGCTTGGTCATCTTGGAGTACGGGCTCAAGATCCGCATTTGCGCGGAGCCGAAATCCACGAGGGCCGCGATTCCGTCCTCGATGCCGATCACCCGGCCGAGGCCGTAGACGTCGTGGGTGACCTGGTCACCCACGGCGAAGTGCTTGGGAGCCGGTGCCACCGGGGCCTTGAAAGGGCTGGTGGGCAGATGACGCTTCGGAGCAGCATGCTTTGTCATTGCTCCCCAGTATGTACCCAGCGCGGCCATCGGTTGTGTTGCAGTTTGGCTCACACGAGGGTCTGGGGGGTCGAAATGTCGGTATATGAGACGTTTCGGCGTGAAGTTTGGGACGCATGACACCCTCCCGAAATGGGCGCCTCAGGCCCCCGCCTCCACCCCCGGCACCGCCCCGGCGGGCACCACCAGATCCGCCCGCCCCCGCGTCCCCGCCACCAATGCGGCGTTGCGCTGGTCCGTCCGCAGCACCCAGGCCACCGCTTCCTCGTGGCTCTTGCCGAACTCCTCGTGGCGGGCGATCAGGCGGAGCAGCCGTTCGTCCTCGTCCTGGTCGCAGAACCACACCTCGTCCAACTGGGGGCGTACCCGGGCCCAGGCGCCCGTCCCCAGCAGCAGGTAGTTGCCCTCGGTCACCACCAGGCGGGCCGTGGGCGGTACCGGGATCATGCCCGCGACCGGCTGCTCCAGGACCCGCTCGAAGCCGGGGGCGTACACCACGTCCTCGTCCGCCTCCTCGCGCAGGCGCCGCAGCAGCGCCGCGTATCCCGCCGCGTCGAAGGTGTCCGGTGCGCCTTTGCGGTCGCGCAGACCCAGCCGGTCCAGCTCGGCGTCGGCGAGGTGGAAGCCGTCCATGGGGACGTGGACGGCCCAGGGAGCCCCGCAACCGTTCAGCCGCCGTACCAGGTGCTCGGCGAGCGTGGTCTTGCCCGCGCCGGGACTGCCCGCGATGCCGAGGATCGCGCGGCGGCCGGAGGACGTCAGCGAGCGGGCCCGGGCGAGGAGGTCGTCGAATGTCTGCGGCACGCGAGGAGTGTGCCATCCACCCTCCACCGGGCGCCGCCCGCCGCCGATGACTCGCGCCCGACGGGGCAGTAGCCATGGTGAGGGAGGAAGGGGGTGTGCCATGGGGTGTGAGAAGCGGGCGGGGCGGGATTGCGCACCTGGCCGATCTCAGCGCTGCGCTCCGATCGCCACAGCGTTAGTTTGTCCCTGTTTTCTCCGTTTCCCCGGCTGTCGGCACCGGCCCGCCGGGCTGGGGGGTCGTAGCAGTCCTACGACGCGTAGCGGTAAGGGGTGGACGATGGCCCAGGGCAGCAACGCCATGCTCGTCGGCAGGGGGCGACGCGCGACGGCGGCCGTGTCCGGCAGATCCCGGCGGAGCGGCGGCACCGTCCTGCTCGCGGCCGTGTCCGGCGCCTTCACCGCCGCCCAACTCCTCCTCGTGTCGCCGACCATGGGCCTGGGCTGGGACGAGGCGGTCTATGTCAGCCAGGTCGGCGACCAGGCCCCGGCCGCCTTCTTCAGCGCCCCGCGCGCCCGCGGCGTCTCCCTCCTCGTGGCCCCGGTCGCCTCCTGGTCGTCCTCCACCGGCCTGCTGAGGGTGTATCTCGCCCTGCTCTCGGGGGCCGTCCTCTTCCTCGCCCTGCGCGCCTGGCGAGGGCTGTTCCCGGCCCGCGTCCTGGCCGCCGGCGGCGCCCTGTTCGCCTCCCTGTGGGTGACCCTCTTCTACGCTCCCCAGGCCATGCCCAACCTCTGGGTCGCCTTCGGTGCCCTCCTCGCCGTCGGCTGCTTCCTGCGCGCCCGCAGCGCGGACCGCCCCGACCGGCGGGCCCTGTGGGGCGTGGCGGCCGGCGCCGCGCTCATGGCGGTGATGCGCCCGACCGACGCCGTCTGGGTCTGCCTCCCGCTGCTGGCCGCCGCCGCGGCCCTACGGCACTGGCGGCTCGGCCTCGTCACCGCCGCGGGCCTGCTGGCCGGTGCCCTCCCCTGGGTGGTCGAGGCGTACACGTCCTACGGCGGGCTGCGCGAGCGGCTGGCCGAGGCCTCCCGGGTCCAGGGCGGCCTGGGCTGGTACTTTGCCGTCGACGACCAGATGCGCGGGCTGGTCGGACGTGCCCTGTGCCGGCCGTGCACCGGCCCCCTGCCCCACCCGGTGATCAGCGTCTGGTGGTTCCTGCTGCCGCTGCTCGCCGCCGTCGGGCTGGTGATCGCCGTACGGGCCCGGCGCACCGCACGCACCCTGATCCCGCTCGCCTGCGCCGCCACCGCCGCCCTGCCGTACCTGTTCCTCATCGGCTACGCGGCTCCCCGCTTCCTGCTGCCCGCGTACGCCCTGCTGGCCGTCCCGGTCGCCGACGCCCTGCTGCACCTGGTCACCGCCCCGGGCTGGCGATGGCGGCCGGTCGCCGCGTCCCTGGTCGCCGCGGGCCTCGCCGGGCATCTCGCCGTGCAGTACGTCGTCCTGGACCGCACCGCCGACCGCACCGCCGCCGACCGCCGCGCCTGGGCCTCAGCCGCCGACAGGCTGCATGACCTCGGCGTGCGCCCGCCCTGCCTGCTCACCGGGCACGAGGCGATCCCGCTCGCCTACTACGCCGGCTGCGCGTCGGGCGCGATCCGCGGCAACAACGCCAACACCACCACCGCGCAGATCCTGGCCGCCGCACGCCGGGAACCGGTCGCCGTCCTCAGCGTGCCCGGCGGCCGACCGCCCTCCTACGCCCGCGGCTGGCAGCTGCACCGGCTCGACGGCATGGACGTCCGGATCGCGCCCCTGCCGAGCGCGGGCGGCACCGTATGACCCCCGAGCCCCTGCCCGCCGCCCCCACCCGCAGACGGGCCGCCTACGGGCACACCGCGCTCAGCCTCACCGTCCTCGTCGCCGCGATCTGGCTCGCCCGGCGGCACTGGCCGGTCCTGGAGACCGGAGCGGTGCGGCTCGCCGTCGCCGACCAGGGCTGGCTGCTGGTGGCCGGGACCGCCGCGATCGGCACCTGGCTGTGCGCCGCCCTCGCCCAGCAGGGCGCCGTGCCCGAGCGGCTGCCCCCGGGGCGGCTCGTCGCCGCGCAGTTCGCCGCCTCGGCCGCCAATCACGTGCTGCCCGCCGGACTCGGCGCCGGCGCGGTCAACCTGCGTTTCCTCATGCGCTGCGGGCTGCCGGCGGGCCGTGCGGCGACCGGCGTGGCCGTCAAGGGCGCCGCCGGAGTGATCGTCCGGGCCGTCCTGATCGCCTCGCTCGCCGTGGCCTGCCCGGGCGTGCTGCGCGCCCCCGAGGTCTCCCCGCCCGTTCTCGGCGCCGCGGCCGGCGTCCTCGGCGTCGCCGCGCTGCTGGCCGGGCCGCTGCGCCGCCGCTGCCGGCGCCTGCTCGGCACGGCCCTCGCCGACATCAGGGCCGTGCACGCCCGGCCCCAGCGGGCGGCGGCGCTGTGGGGCGGCTCGCTCGCCTTCGCCGGACTGCACTGCGTGGTGCTGATCTCCGTCACCCAGGCCGTCGACCTGGGGCAGCCGCCGCTGCGCGTGGCGCTGCTCTATCTCGCCGCCAGCAGCGCGGCCGCCCTGCTGCCCACGCCCGGGGGCCTCGGCTCCCTCGACGCCGCCCTCGCGCTCGCCCTCACCGCGGCCGGAGCGCCCGCGGCCGGGGCCGCCTCGGCCGTCCTCGGATACCGGCTGCTGACCGTATGGCTGCCGTTGGTGCCGGGACTGCTGGTGCTCGGGGTACTGATCCGGCGCAAGGCCCTGTGACCCGCGCACAGCCTCCGTGCGCGAGGTTCAGGCAGGACTCCCGTGCCACTTGGTGAGTTGCCTGACCGGGTCACCGGTGTACGACCACGGGGTGCGCAGCGCCCGCCGTCCCGCCATCCGCAGCAGCGCGCCGCCGATGTCGGGCAGCCCGGCCAGACAGGCGGCATGGGCGAGACAGTGCAGGTCACGCAGTTCGCCGGGGGCGACCGCCGCCGGGTCGCGGCGGCCCATGATCCAGCGCTGCCAGGTGCGCCGTACGTCGCCGACCGCGCCGTCGTGGTCCCAGTGCTGGCCCAGGCCCATCGCGGCGGACTGGCCGTGGGCGGTGTCCAGGGCGTGGCGGTACTCCTCGACGCGGGCGTACTGGACCAGCACCGGCAGCGGGCAGCCCGGCGGGGCGGCACCGGCGGCGTCGCGCGCGAAGTCGTACATCAGGCCGTGCGTGCCGTGCCAGCGCGCCGAGTAGTAGTGCAGCACCTGGAGGTGCCCCTCCATGCTGTAGGGATCGCGCCGGTGCAACTCGTCCCACCAGCGTGCCAGGTCCTGCCGCCGCACCCCGGAGGGGTACAGACGGGCCACCGAGATCAGTGAGATCCAGGGCGTTGGGTCCTCGGGGTACGCCTCGGCGGCCCGCAAACACGCCTGTACAGCCAGGTCGATGCGGTGCTGGTCGATCGGGACGCCCCGGCCCGCGGCGATGGCCACGCTGAACGCCCGGGCCGTCTCGGTGGCCGCCCGCAGCACCAGCGCGTCGGCGCTGTCCGGCTCGGCCGCCAGCCAGGACTCCATCGCCGAACTGTCCGCGCAGGCCTGCGCCAGCGTGCGCACCCGGTGGCCGCGGGAGAGCCAGTCGGGTCCGGTGCTCCGCAGCAGGTCGCGCAGCCCCTGCCAGCGTCCGATGACGATGTCCTGGCGGGCGGCGGTCAGGGGCGCGTCCCCGCAGGCGGGGTCGAAGTCGAAGGTGAGCCGGTCTCGCGCCATCGCGGGTCCCTCAGAAGTCGGTGGGGAAACCCTCGTGGACGCGGTCGTGCTCGGGCGGACGGCCGGCGGGAACGTAGTCGGACGCGACCGTGCGGGAGGCGTCGAGCTTCGCGGGCCGGTAGTAGTCGCTGCCCCGGCGCCAGTACCAGACCATCGGGACCAGTCCGGCCGCCAGTCCGCCGATGCCGATCGCGATGGCGGCGGCGGACAGTTCGGCGAGGGACTCCAGGAACACCCAGAACATGAACAGGGCGCCGAACAGCGGCCACAGCCCGCCGAAGAGGAAGTTGGCGGGGGACTTCAGCAGCATCTTGCGGTATGCGACCACCACCGCGATGCCGGTCAGGCCGTAGTAGACGGCGATCTGCAGACCGATCGCCGAGATGGCGTCGGAGAGGATCTCGCCGACCGAGCCGAGGGCGTTGGAGGCGACGAACATCGCCAGCGCCACCGCGCCCACCACGGCGACGGCCACCCACGGCGTGTTCCATGTGGGGTGCACTCTGCCCAGCGCGGCGGGCATCGTGCGGTCGCGGCCCATCGCGAACAGGGAGCGGGTGACCTGGATGAGCGTGGTCTCCAGGGTGGCGACCGTGGAGAGCATCACCGCCACGATCAGCAGCCGGCCGCCCCAGCCCGGCCAGATCTCCTCGCCGAGGACGGCCAGCACGTTGGCCTCGTCGGCCCGGATCCGGTCCGCGGAGAGGATGACGTTCACCGCGATCGTGAACACCTCGAACAGCAGGAAGACCACACCGAGCCCGATCAGCCCCGCGAATCCGGCCGTACGACGGCTGTTGCGGGTCTCCTCGCTGAGATTGCTGGTGACGTCCCAGCCCCAGTAGTAGAACGCGGCGATCAGCGCGCCCGAGGCGAAGCCCGACACGCCGTCGAAGTGGCCGAGGCCGAGCCAGGACCAGTCGAAGGCACGGGCGTTGCCGGTGTGGAGGACGGCAAGCACCGCGAACAGGGCGAGCAGGGCGAGTTCGACGCCGGACATGATGAGCTGCGCGCGGACGGTGAGCCGGGCGCCGCCCAGCACCACCAGCAGCATGAGCAGGAACCAGCCCGCGCCCACCACCGTGGACAGCGCGGTGTTCGCGGCGAGTTCGGCGTCGAACAGGGCGAGCGTCATCGACCCGGCGGGCAGCGATCCGGCCACCATGAAGATGGTCGCCGACACCACCAGCGCCCAGCCGCTGAGAAACCCCAGGAACGGATGGAGAGTTCGGCCGACCCACGAGTAACTGGCGCCCGCGTTCACATCGATGCGCCCCAGATAGCTGAACGCCAGCGCGATGCCGAGCATGGGTATCGCGCAGTACAGCAGCGCGGCCGGGCCGGCCGTCCCCACCGCACCGACCAGGACCGCGGTGGTCGCGGCGAGCGAGTACGCCGGAGCACTGCCCGCGACCGCCATCACCACCGTGTCGAACGTCCCGAGGGCCCCTGGCTGGAGTCCTCTGCCCCTGTCGTTGCTCATGGCCTGTACTGCTTTCCGTCGTGCACGCCGCCGGGACAGCGACGGGCCCGGACGGCGTATGGGGGGTGTGGGGGGTGCACCCGTCCCGGCCGGACGAGAACGACCTCGGCCCCGGGGCGGTGAAAACCAGAAAGCGGTGGCGCTCGTGCAGCCGCAGCGCCGGCAGACGATCACACCGTGTGCACGTGATCAGTGATGATAGCCGCCCCCGCCGATCGCCCAGGACACGCCCGGGGGTTGGCTCGCGCGGAACGGGAAACGCGGACTGGACAGCACTGGAGAGGAACCAGCGCGCACGAGGGAATTCAGGAGGTACGCATGGGCACCGACCGCAGCACCGCCGAGCCGATGGCGGACGACGCCTACCAGCCCACCGGCAGCAACGAGGAGCAGGAGGACGCCGCCCCTCTGGACCTGCAGAACGCGGTGGACGAGCGGACCTACGACGACACCCTCGACGAGGGCTACTCGCCGCCGGAGAAGCCCCTCGGCGTCACCGAGCACGGCACCACCGCGGCCGAGCAGCACGAGGGCGAGAGCCTCGACGACCGGCTCGCCCGGGAGGTGCCCGACGTGGCCCCGCCGGTCGGTGACGGCATGGGCGACACGCCCGGCGGCGAGGGCGAGCCCGTCGACCCCGAGGCGGGCGGCGAGCGGGCCGGTCGGCTGGTCGCCCCCGACGAGGGGGTCCGCGGCGACGCCACCAAGGAGGAGATCGCCTTCGACCGGGGCGTGGACGGCGGGGCCGCGGGCGCCGAGGAGGCCGCCATGCACATCGTCGAGGACGACGCCCTCCTGCCGGACGAGGAGGACCGGACCGCCTGACGGGAAAGGACGGTCCCGTCAGGCGGACGCGGGGCCCGGCGCCCCGCGTTCAGTCCCCCATGCGGTCGACCTGCCGGAGCCGGTTGGTCGCGTCCAGGGCGGCGACCTTGTAGGACTCGGCGAGCGTCGGGTAGTTGAACACCGCGTCGACCAGATAGTCGACGGTGCCGCCGCAGCCCATCACCGACTGGCCGATGTGGATGAGCTCGGTCGCCCCGGTCCCGAAGCAGTGCACGCCGAGCAGTGTGCGGTCCTCGGGCGAGACCAGCAGCTTCAGCATGCCGTGCGAGTCGCCGATGATCTGCCCGCGGGCCAGCTCGCGGTAGCGGGAGATGCCCACCTCGAACGGCACCCGGTCCTCGGTGAGCCGGTCCTCGGTACGGCCGACGAAGCTGATCTCCGGGATGGTGTAGATGCCGATCGGCTGCAGGTGGTGCATCCGGCCGACCGGCTCACCGAAGGCGTGGTACGCGGCGGTACGGCCCTGCTCCATCGAGGTCGCCGCGAGGGCCGGGAAGCCGATCACGTCGCCGACGGCGTAGATGTGCGGCACCTCGGTGCGGTAGTGCTCGTCGACCGTGATCCGGCCGCGTGGATCGGCTGAGAGGCCGGCCTTGTCGAGATCGAGGTCGTCGGTGAGGCCCTGCCGTCCCGCCGAGTACATCACCGCGTCGGCGGGAATCTTCTTGCCGCTCTCCAGGACGGTCAGCGTGCCCCTGGAATGCCGCTCCACCGCGGCGACCGTCTCACCGAACCGGAACGTCACCGCCAGGTCCCGCAGGTGGTACTTGAGCGACTCCACGATCTCGAGGTCGCACATGTCGAGCATCCCGGCGCGCTTCTCCACCACGGTGATCTTGCTGCCGAGGGCGGCGAACATGGAGGCGTACTCCATGCCGATGACCCCCGCGCCGACGATGACCATCGACCGCGGCACCCGCTCCAGGGCGAGGACGTTGTCCGAGTCCATGATTGTCCGCCCGTCGAACTCGACGCTCGAGGGCCGGGCGGGCCGGGTGCCGGTGGCGATCACGATGTGCTCGGCGCTGAGCAGGCGTTCCTGGCCGGTGACCTCGCGCAGGGCGACGGTGTGGTCGTCGACGAACCGGCCCGTGCCGGCGAACAGGGTGACGTGGTTGCGGGAGAGCTGACTGCGGATGACGTCGACCTCGCGGCCCACCACGTGCTGGGTGCGTGAGATCAGGTCGGAGACGGTGATGTCCTCCTTCAGGCGGTAACTCTGGCCGTACAGATCGCGCTGGGTGAGACCGGTGAGGTACAGCACCGCCTCGCGCAGGGTCTTGGAGGGGATGGTGCCGGTGTGGATGGAGACCCCGCCGACCATGTCGGGGCGGTCGAGGACGGCCACCCGGCGGCCCAGCTTGGCCGCGGCGATGGCGGCCTTCTGGCCGCCCGGACCGGATCCGAGGACGAGCATGTCGAAGTCGGGCACCCTTGGGAGTCTGGCAGCCGCAAGACCGTTTCCGAAAGGGCGGGCGGCGAACACGCCGCAAGTGCCGGGCAGTTGGAACCCCGGCGGGCCCCGGCGGGCCCCGGCGAGCCAGGGCGCTGCGGCGACGGGACAAGGGCTCCATGGGTGCGCGACCCGGTGCCGCGAGCGCGCAGCCCCGGTCGGCCGGGCCCGACGGGGCGACCGGCCGGGACGAACGGGCGCGTTCCCGTCGCACTCCCTCGTGACACGCGTGGCGACCTGCGGCAACGCCCGTCGACGACGCTGGAGGGCCGGGCCCGGTCCGGCCGGGGGCCCGTGACGCGGGGCGAGCACATTCTTGGCGCACGGGTCACGGGCGCCCAGAGGCACACCCGTCCAGCGGGTCCGGGTGGTGGGCCCGGACCCGTCAGAATTTCCCTGAGGGGACCTGCGTCCGGTCAGGGGAGCATCTTGTCGAGGGCGGCGGGTCCCTCCGCCTCCAGCTTCCGCTTGGCCCATTCCAGGTTCTGCGGGGTGATGTCCTTGCCCGAGGCAAGGACCAGGTCCTCCGGCGACACTTCGGTGCCGGTGCGGGTGTGGAGCAGGGCGTCCGGGGTGGTGCGGTCCTCGGACGGCCCGGACGCGGGCTGTGACGTCGGCATGTTCTGCTCCTCGGGTCCGGATCACTCGGTGCGGTTCCCGGCGCTCGCGCGCAAGGGGGTCCGCTATCACCATTCAACGCCTTGGCGCGCCGTGCATCCGGAGGAGCGGTTGATCCGGACAGGACGCGGTGACGGGGCCGGCGTGCTATGGGGGCACAGCCGCGCGGCGCTGACCTCAGCTCTCGAACGGTGTGAGCGTCAGCCGGATTCCGGTGGGGGCCGTGTCCTGGATGTACGACGCGAAGTCGGCGACGTCGTCGAAGGCGAAGCCGTAGGCCCGGCCGTCCTCGGTGGCCGCGTGCAGGGCCGCGGAGTAGTGGTTGGTGAGGGGGCCCCGGTAGAAGGCGGCGGGGTCGGCCGTCGGCTGGGAGGGGTGGGACAGCAGGGTCGAGCGGTTGAAGCCGGCACCCAGCACCGCCGCGACGGGGCCGGTCGTCCCGTCGTTGGGCGCGGCGAGGGTGCCGTCGCAGAACAGCACGTCCCGCGTCGAGGGCCGGGCGAAGGACACCTGGGCGGGCCCGTCGAAGGTGAGCCGGTCACCGCGCACCCGCCCGGTGAACGCCCCGGCATTGGTCGTCACGAGGAGATCGCGCCCGGTGTAGGTGCTCCACACCTCGTCGATGTACGGGGCGAGGTAGTCCTTCGGGAACAGTCCGGCGTCCAGCCCGTGCCCGGGCGCCAGCACCCGCGTGTCGTCCACCACGAGCCGCGCGAAATCGGCGTTCTGCCGTACGGCCGCGAAGACGGACGCCCGCCCGCCGGGGCGCAGCGTGCCCGTCGTCTGGTCCTTCGCGCCGGTCAGCCGGATGCTCAGCGGCACGCTGAACATGTCGACCATCGTGGTGTTGCAGAACATGCCCGCGGAGTTGTAGGTGAACTCGGCGCAGTCGTGCAGGACTTCGTAATTGGGATCCGACGTCACCCAGCCCGCCGGGTACTGGAGCGCCGCGTTGCCGTTGCCGTCGGCCACGGCCTTGAGCTTGAGCTTCCGGCCGAGCGCCACGTAGATGCGTCCGGACATGGGGGGCAGCGACAATCGCGTCTCGCCGCTGCCGGTGAGGCTGATCGCGTAGTCGGTGAAGCCGTCGGGCCCGTTGTCCGAGAGGGAGATCGGCGCGAGCGTGCCGTCGGGGGTGACGCGGACCTGACGGCCGTCCTGGTTGCCGACGATGTAGACGTGGACGCTCGCGTTGGAGAAGGAACCGCTGTCGTTGACGATCGTCAGCGGCAGACCGGCGGCGGTGGGGCCCGCGAGCGCGTGCGGGGCGATGGCGGCGAGGGCGGGGGCCGCGACGACTGCGCCGCCGAGCGCGAAGAGGAGCTTGCGGCGGCCGAGGGGACGCTGGTGACGGGGTGCCATGTGGGGGTCTCCCGGAGTGCGTGTGGGGGGCGGCGGCCTGCGCGGGGGGTGCGCACGCCGCCTGAGAGCGCTCTCAGGATGATCGGTGCCGTCACGGAATTCGAGAGTCCGGCGGAAACCGGCGGGTCCTTTAACCCTGTACTAAGGGTCGCTTAAGGGGTAACGTCGCGATCTTCGGCTGGCGGAAGCCACCGGAGTCCCCCTGAGGCTGGCGACGACCATGACCTTCGACGACACACGGCTCCGACTCGACCGGGCCCTGGCCGACGTGACCCGCACGTTCCGCGGCATGACCGCCCGGAGTGACGAGACGCAATGCGTCTGCCACTGGGGAAGCGACGACGAACTCGCCCTCCTGAAGACCCCCGGCGGGGACCTCGACCCGGACCTGCTCCGCCGCACCTGGGACGCCACCGACTTCACCGACCACGGGGCGGTCCTGCGCCGCATCCTGCCGCAGTTCGCCAGGGAGCTGGTCGCCGGCCGGATCGAGGCGCTGTTCGGCATGCACGAGGTCGGCCGCTCCTTCGCACGCGGCCACTGGCAGCAGTGGCCCACCCGGCAGAGCGCGGCGGTGCGGGAGTTCCTCGACGCCTGGTGGACCCACGGCCTCAACGACCCGGATCCCGCCGTGCCCGTGCACCAACTCCTCGCCCTGTGCGCCGAGGCCTCCGGGACGCTCACCCCGTGGCTCGACACCTGGGAGGCGTTCGATCACCCGGTCGCCGACCGGCACTTGGCCGCGGCCGTGGCGGAGTGGGAGTACGAACTGATGGGGGACGCGCTGCCCTGGGGCACTTGGGACGACGAGGACGCGCTGCGCGCCGAACTCACCGCCTGGCTGGTGCGGTACGCCCCGGACCGCCTGCGAGCCCTGGACGGAACCGACGAACTCCAGCACCGCGTACGGCTGCTGGGGCTCACCGGTCCCGCTCGCTGGGAGGACCCGCACTATCCCGTCCGCTCCTACTGAGACGTCAGCTGCGCCTGCTGAGGAGCCAGCACCGCCTCCCACGTGTCCACCGCGTAGTGCACCGTCATGCCATGGCGGGCGTACAGACCCGGCGCTCCCGTGGTGTTGCCGGTGTCGACACCGAGGCCCACCGTGTCCCGGCCGCGGGCGGCGAACGCGGCGAAGGCGTGCCGCAGGAGCAGGCCGCCGAGGCCGAGGGTGCGGGCCTCGGGCAGGACGCCGATGCTGCGGATCCAGCCCATGGCCTCACGGTCGTCGCGGGCGAGCAGGAAACCGGCGTCGCCATGGGTCTCGGTGCTCGCGATCCACACCAGGGACCAGTCGAGCCCCTCTGCGTCCACGTCGTGCAGCCACTGCTCGTAGGTGCGGGGGTGGAAGTCGAAGTGCGAGGCGAAGGTGGCCTGGTAGAGGGCGTGGACGCGTCGGCGGTCCGCCTCGTCGGCGCAGGCCCGCAGCCGTACGCCGGACGGCGGCTGCGGGGCGGGGTCCCCGACGGGATCCACCGGGCGTCGCAGCACGTGGTAGCGCCGTACGACGGACCAGCCGCGCTTCTCGATCAGCGCGGTGTCCAGGGTGGGCTCGATGTTGAGGTGGAGGTGGACCACGGCCCGCTCCGCCCCGTTCTCCCGGGCCTTGGCCAGCGACCTGGCCTCCATCGCCTCGAACAGCTGCTGCCCGGCCTCCTGGTGGTCGGGCAGCACATAGTGGTCGATGTCGATGCGGTCGCCCCCCGACTCGTCCCACAGCAGCCCGTAGGCCACCAACCGGCCCTCGTGGAAGGCCAGCCAGGAGTTCCGGGCGAGATCGGCCTCGGGGTGCCGGAGATCCGCCTCGACGGTGTGCAGGTCGGTCTCCGGGCGGCCGATCTCGATCAGGTCGACCTGGTTCAGCAGCTCGGTGATGGCGGGCGCGTCGGTGAGGCCGGCCGGTCGTACAACATAGGGCATGCGGCAAGGGTCCGGGCCGGGTCGGGCGACCGCAACGGGATTTTCCCGCTCAGGCGTCCTCGACCGTGGCCCTGACCGGCGTACCCGCCTCGATGGTGCGGCTGACCGTGCAGAGCCGGTCGTGGGAGGACTTCACCGCCCGGGGGAGGATCGCGCGGGCGCGGTCGCCGCCCTCGCCGACGGGGAAGGCGACGGAGAAGGTGACCTCCAGGTCGGTCATCCGGTTGCCCTGGTCGTCGCTGACCTTGTGACCGGTCACCGTGACCGTGAACCGGTCGGGCTCGGCGTGCCGGGTGGTGGCGACGTCGACATCGGCCATGGTGCAGCCGCCGATCGCGGCGAGCAGCAGCTCCACCGGCGTGAAGGCGGCGTCCTCGGTGCCGAACTCGATCGTGCCGCCGCGGGCGTTGACGGCGGTGAAGCGGCCGGTGGCGGTCCGTTCGACGGTGACGGAGCGCAGGGAGTTGTCGGTCATGCGGCAGACCCTAATCGCGCCCGGTTCCCGTCACGGCGGGGACGCACCCGCACAGAAAAGGTGTGGACGCGCCCGCGGAAGATCCCCTACGGTGTGATCATCACGCCTTGAGACGACGGAAGGAGGCGAGTGCCGTGCAGTTCACCTACTCCAGCGCTCCCCTCACCGCTGTCCCGGCGTGCTTCGTGTGACCTGACCGGGAGCGCTCTTCGCAGCCTGTTTCCCGGAGGAATTCCCATGACCGATCTGGTCATCCGTACGCTCGACGCGAGCGACGCCCACCTTTTCGACGCCCTGCCCGACCCGCTGGGCGCGAGCGAGGCACACCGCACCACCGTGCACCGGCCCGACTGGAAGCGGGTGGCCCTGCGTGACGGCCGGGTCGTCGCACGCGGCGCCTGGTGGGGCGGCCCCGACGACGCGGAGCCGATGCTCGTCAACTGGTTCGACGTGGCCGAGGGCGAGGAGGAGGCGGGGGCCGAACTCCTGCGCTCCGCCCCGTGGCAGGTCGAGCTGGAATTCAACCTGCCCGCCGGCTGGCGGGAGAACCCGGCCGTGCGCCCCGCGGCCGACACCGCCTTCGCCGCCGCCCGCGCGGCCGGCTACGACCTCCTCGTCGAGCGGTACATGTACCGGTGGACGCCGGAGTGCGGGCTGCCCGAGCGGCCCGGTCGGCTCGTCTTCACCCCCGAGCCCGACGACGCCGTGTTCTTCGACGCGCTGCGCCGCATCCACTCGGCGACGCTGGACGCCCACGCCCTCAAGGCGATCAAGGAGGGCGGCCTCGATCAAGCCGCCCAGGAGGAACTGGACTTCTTCCGCTGGTGCCCCTCGCCGCGCGAGTGGTGGCAGGTCGCGCGCACGCAGCAGGGCGAGCCCGTGGGCATCCACATCCCGGCCCGCAACCAGACCGCGCCCATCATCGGCTTCATCGGCGTCCTGCCGGAACACCGCGGCCACGGCTACGCCTACGACCTGCTCGTGGAGTGCACGCACTTCCTGGTCGAGCAGGGCGCCGAGTTCATCAGCGGAGCCACCGACCAGGGGAACTTCCCCATGGCCGCGAACTTCGCCAAGGCCGGCCACCCGGTGGTGCGCGAGCGGATCGACTTCCACCTCCCCTCCGCGAGCGCCCAGGAGGGCTGACTGTCAGTGCCGGATGACATGCTGATCCAGCACTGACAGTGACGGCGTACGGAGGCACGGGTGGGATTCGACGGCGCGGTGTGGCACCTCCGCAGCGGTGACGAGCCGGTCGGTGAGATCGCGATCGACGAGGCCGACTTCCCCTGGCTGTCGGGCCGCTTCACCCCCGGCCCCGGCTATGCCTCCGTGCGTGACCTCTTCGCCCGCGAACTCGCCCTGGTGGAGCGGGTCGACGAGGACGTGGAGGAGTGGGAGGCGGCCTACGACGAGATCCGAAGACGCGTCTCCCTCTTCTCGCCGGACGGACCCGTGGCCGAGTTCCTGCTGCACATCGAGGGGGACCGGGCCTGGTTCCGGTGGAGCGAGGAGCCGTTCGAGGAGTGAGCGGCCGGTCTCATCCGCCGCGGTTCAGCAGGGCGTCGGCCTGCGTGAGGATCTCGGTCACGCGCAGGCCGAACGCCGCGTCGCACGGATGCGGGCGCCCCGTGCGGGCGGAGGCCAGCAGGGCGTCGGTCGCCCGGACGAAGGCCGGCACCACCCCTTGCGTGCTCGCCGGAAGGCGCGTCACCCCGGCCTCGCCGCGCAGTTCCACCGCGGCACCGGAGGCCGCCGACGGCGCCGTCAGGCTCAGCGTCAGCGTGCTCGACGCGCCCCCGGCGTGGGCGAGCACCAGATGCACGGTGTCCCCGGGCCCCTGCGCGGCCGCCGCCACCTGCCGCACCTTGCCCAGGACCGGCAGCAGCACGGACAGGGCATGCGGTCCCACGTCCCACAGGGCGCCCTTCTCCCGACGCCACGGCGAGTCGGCGAACGGGCTGTCGCCGTCGCTGAAGACCGCGCCCAGCCACTGCGCGTGCGCGGTGAACCAGCCCTGCGCCGCGGCCTGTTGGGTGATCCACTCCTCGGTCTCCGGCTGGAACCGGGTGGTGAAGAACACCACCGACGCGACCCCCGCCTCCCCGGCTGCCTCGACCACAGCCCGCCCCTGCTCGGCCGTCGTCGCCAGCGGCTTGTCCAGCAGCAGGTGACACGCCGCCCGCGCGGCCCGCACCGCCAGCTCCGCCTGCACGGCCGGCGGCAGGGCCACGGCGACCGCGTCCACGTCGGCGAGCAGCGCGTCGACGTCGTCGTAGGCCCGGATGTCATGGCGGGCGGCCAGGTCCTTCGCCGCGTCCGGGCGGCGGCCCCACACCCCGACGAAGTCCACTCCCGTGTGCTCACCGAGCGCCGGGGCGTGGGCCATCTGCGCCCACGGTCCGGTGCCGAGCAGTCCGATGCGCATACCGTCGCCTCTCCACGCTGCCGTCACGGTCGACGATCGAGGGTTTCACACCGGCCCGGGCCCCGAGCAAGCCGACCCGCGCCCGGCACGGCCGGAACCGGGCGCACGAGACCGGTGACTTTGCCGGTCCCCGGCGCCGGGCCGGGCGCCCACAGTGGCACCGCCAGCCCAACGGCGGTCCCCGGCTACTCCCCTGCCGGCCGTCCGCCACGACAGAGAGGACCACCCCTCGTGCAGGTCCACCCCCACGTCAAGCCCCGCAGGACCGGAAGACTCGCCGCGGCCGCCACGGCACTCGCCGCGGTCCTCGGCCTCGGCACCCTCGCCACACCGGGCGCCCAGGCGGCGGACAACCCCTACGAGCGCGGCCCCGCGCCGACCACCTCCAGCATCGAGGCGTCGCGCGGCCCTTACTCCGTCTCGCAGACGTCCGTCTCCTCCCTCAGCGTCACCGGCTTCGGCGGCGGCACGATCTACTACCCGACCAGCACCAGCGACGGCACCTTCGGCGCCGTGGCGATCTCGCCGGGCTTCACCGCCTACGAGTCCTCGATCGCCTGGCTGGGCCCGCGGCTCGCCTCGCAGGGCTTCGTGGTGTTCACCATCGACACCAACAGCACCGTCGACCAGCCCGACTCCCGGGGCCGCCAGCTCCTCGCCGCGCTCGACTACCTGACGCAGCGCAGCTCGGTGCGCGCCCGCGTCGACAGCACCCGGCTCGGTGTCATGGGCCACTCCATGGGCGGCGGCGGCAGCCTGGAGGCCGCCAAGTCCCGTCCCTCACTGCAGGCGGCGATCCCGCTGACGCCGTGGAACGTCGACAAGACCTGGCCCGAGCTGACCACACCCACCCTCATCGTCGGCGCCGACGGCGACACGGTCGCCTCGGTCTCCAGCCACGCCGAGCCGTTCTACAACAGCCTGTCCTCCAGCCTGGACCGCGCCTACCTGGAGCTGAACAACGCCACCCACTTCACGCCCAACTCGTCGAACACGACGATCGCGAAGTACAGCATTTCCTGGCTCAAGCGGTTCATCGACAACGACACCCGCTACGAGCAGTTCCTCTGCCCGCTGCCCCGGCCGAGCCTGACCATCGAGGAGTACCGGGGCAACTGCCCGCACACCGGCTGACCTTGTGCCCCCGCACGGCCGCCGCCCGGAAACTCTGGGCGGCGGCACAGTCCGTTCATCAGCCCTCTCGCACTGAAGTGCAGGTCACACCCCCGATCCGGGCAGAAAGCGGAATCTACGGACGGCTTCCGCCTTGCGTTACGCGCAAGTAACGTCGCGTGAATGATCGGTGACACGAGCGTGCGGGCGACGGAGCGCGGACGAACCGAACTCGCCCTTGGCAGGGCACAGTTGGCCGACGGCCTGGTCGACGACGCCCGGGAGACCCTGCTGCTGGCCGCGTCCTTGCTGGCGGCCGAGGAGCCGGAGCAGGCGGAGGCCGCGCGGCTCTCCGCCGCGGACGCGGCCTGGGTGGGAGGCGACGTGGCCGCCTGTCTGCAGGCCCTGGGGGAGCCGGCCGCGGCCGGCTCGGTCCTCGGGGACTACCGCGCGGGCATGAGGGCCCTGCTGGAGCTGCGTCCCGACCTGGCGGTGGGACCACTGCGGCGCGTGGTCGACCGCGAGGACGACCGGCCCGAGCACCAACTGCGCTCCGCGACGGCCGCCCTGCTGCTCGGGGACGTCGTCGCGGCCCGCCGGGCCGGTGCCCGCGCCCTCGCCGTGGCCCGGGACTCCCCGTCCCTGCGGGCCCGGGCCCTGGAATACCTCGCCTACGCCGAACTGCGCGCCGGACGGCACGCCCAGGCGCGCGCCCACGCGGAGGAAGGCGTGCGGACCGCCTACCGGGCCGGGCGGCGCAACACGGCCGCGCACCACCAGGCCATGCTCGCGCTGGCCGCGTCGATCGTCGGCGAGACGGCCACCGTCGCGGGCCATGCCACGGCCGCGCTGGCCACCGCCCGCCGGCACGGCCTCGTCCAGGCGGCGACCCTGGCGGAGTGGGCGGTGGCCCGCAACGACCTGGGCTGCGGCCGCCCCCTCGATGCCGCCGACCGGCTCGGGCCGCTGGTGCTGCCCGGGGTGCGGCGCGGTCACTTCGCCGTCTGGATGCTCGCCGTGCCCTGTTTCGTGGAGGCCGCGGTGCTGGCCGGACGGCCCGATGACGCGCGGGCGGTCGTGGCGGACTTCGCCACGTGGGCCGCGCTGGGCGCCGATCCGCACGCGCCCGCTCAGCTCGCCCGCTGCCGTGCGCTGCTGGCGCCCGGGGACGACGCCGACGAGCTGTATCTGCTGGCGCTGGCCCTGCACGACGGGACAGGTGGCGATTTCGAGCGGGCCAGAACCGAATTGCTGCACGGCAGATGGCTGCGGCGCCGACGGCGGTTGCGGGAGGCGCGGCTGCGGCTCGGGGGAGCGCTGGTGGGCTTCGAGCGGTGCGGGGCGCAGGCCTGGGCGGAGCAGACGCGCGGGGAACTGCGGGCCAACGGGGCCGCCGGCTGCGAGGGAGCGGGCGGCGGCGGGCTGGCGCGGCTGACGCCGCAGCAGCTGCGGATCGCCCGGCATGTCGCCGAGGGCGCCACCAACCGGGAGGTGGCGCTCCGGCTCGCGGTGAGCACCCGCACGGTCGACTACCACCTGCGCAACGTCTTCGCCACGCTCGGCGTGCGGTCCCGGATGGAGCTCGCCCGCATGATCGATCAACAGGCCGGTGAGGGCCGACGTGCGGATCTGTGAGAGATGAGAGGAAAAAGAGACGTGCACAACCCTAGGGACCGACCGGACGGTATGTCATCCTTCACGGCAGGACGAGTCGGGCGGCCGCCGCCGCCGTACGGGCGACGCGGGCGACCGGACACCGCAGAGTCTCCCGGCACGGGCGCAGCGCCGGGAGTCCGAGGTTTGTGGGAGGACCGCGATGCATCCTGCCGTACGGACACGCGCGATGATCAGGACCGGGCCGGTGCCTGTTCCGCAGCCGCGGATCGGGCGGCGCGGCCGGTCATTGATCGACGCCGACGCGTTGCGTGTCCTGCACCGGGCCGCGCGCGTCCTGCTCGACGAGCTGCCGGACCTCACCGAACGGCTGGTGGGTCTGATCCAGGAGCAGGAGACCGCCTACCGGACGGCGCTGGAGACCGACTACGCGGGCACCTGGCAGGAGGTGCACCGCTCGCTGCGGCACAGTGTGCTGTCGCTGCTCGACCCGCGCGGCAACCGGGACGCCGCCCGCCGCTGCTCGTGGAAGATCGGCGTGCGCCGGGCCGAGCAGGGCGTGCCCCTGGACGCCCTGCTGCACGCGTTCCGGCTGGGCGGGTCCCTGGTGTGGCAGCGGCTGGTGGAGGAGACCTCCCGGTCGGCACCCGAGGACGTGCGGCTGCTCGTGCATGTCGCGACCGACATGTGGAACTTCGTCGACGAGCACTGCACCCTCGTCGCGGACGCCTACCGGCAGGCCGAGCGGCAACTGGCCTGGCGGCGCGAGAACCGGGTACGGCTGCTCGCGGCCGCCCTCCTCGACGGCACCAGCCGCATCGCCGATCTGCCCGAGACCGCCGAGGGCCTTGACCTGCCGGAACATGGCCGGTACCTGGTCGTCGCGGTCGCCGGCGGACGGCCCACGGGCCTCTCGGGCGCCCGCGCCGCCGCCGTCCCGCCTAGCACGCGCGTGCACTGGCACACAGGAGTGGAAGTGGACTACGGCATCGTCCTGGTCGGCGACGAGGATCCGGAGGGCGACGACGACCCGCTGGAGGGCCTGGAGCTGGCCCCGGGCAGCAAGGCCGGCGTCGGCAGCGTGGTCAACGGCCTGGCCGCGGTGGGGGACGCCCGGCGCCTCGCCGATCTCGCGCTGAGCATCTGCCCGCAGCAGGGCGGCACCGTCCGGCTGACGGAACACCTGCCCGAGGCCCTCGTCGTCTCCTGCCCCGAACTCGGAGCGACCCTCGCCGACCAGGTCCTCGGCCCGGTACTGCGCCTGGAGCCCGCCGACCGGGACGTCCTGCTGGACACCCTGGCCGCCTGGCTGACCTGCGACGGCTCCGCCCAGCGCGCCGGTGAACGCCTCTACTGCCACCGCAACACCGTCCTCAACCGCCTGCGCCGCTGCGAACAGCTCACGGGCCGCTCCCTGGCCCGCCCCCTGGACGTGGTGGAGATCAGCCTCGCCCTGACGGCCCGCCGCCTCCTCCGCTGACCGCACCACGCCCCAACCACGTCCGTCGACAGGAACCCGCTTGCTCCGGACCGCTGAGCCGAACTCCGAGGGGAACGTCTGCTCCGGGCCGGTCCAGCGGCCGGGAGCGTCTCCTCGGGGGCCGGCTGGTCTGGCGGCTGAGGGGGCGTCTGTTCGGGACCGGTGAGTCCAGCGGCCGGGAGGTGTATCTCCGGGGGTCGGCTGGTCTGGCGGCCGAGGGGACGTCTGCCCGGGGTGGTGGGTCCAGCAGCCGCAAGGCGTCTCCTCGGGGGTCGGCAGGTCTGGCGACCGAAGAAGTTGTCCGCTCCGGCCTGTGCGTCCGGCAGCCGGGAGGCGCCTGTTCCGTGGCCGGCCGGGTGTGGCGGCTGAGGGGGACGTCTGCTCCGGCCTGGTGAGACGGGCATCCGAAGAAGACTTCTGCCCGGGCCCGGTAATCCGCCAGCGGGCCCGGTGAATCCGCAGCCGGAGCTGATCTCTGCCCTGGCCCGGTGAATCCGCAGCCGGAGCTGACCTTCCGGCCCGGTGAGTCCGGCCGCCCAAGCAGACGCCTGCCCCGGCCTGATGCATCGGGCAACCCGAGCTGATCCGCCCCGGCCCGGCAAGTCCGGCCCGCCCAAGCAGACACACAGCTGCCCTGGCCCGGTAACTCCGCCAGCAGAAGGAGACCTCCGTTCCGGGCTGGTGAGACGCGCATCCAAAGAAGACATCTGCTCCGGCCCGGTGAATCCGGTAGCCGGAGCTGATCTCTGTCCTGGCCCGGTGAGTGCGGCACCCGGAGAAGACCTCCGCCCGCCGGCCGAACCCCTTCCCGCGCACCCTTCCCGGCCAGTTGGACAGGCGCCGGCCGGCCGGCGCCCGGTGCCCGTTGACCTTGGGCGGCCGCCGGCACCGGCCGGCCGATCCGCTCGGCGCCGCCTCATCCGTTCTCACCGGCCGTGCCTACCCGGCCCCCCGCCCCGGAACCCCCACCGCCTTCTCCCTGGGCACCCGCACAACCCCTGACCGCCCTGGTTGGGACCACGCAGCGAGCACGCCCGAAGGCCTGTTCCGCGCGCCCGCGCCCGTGCTGTCGTGAGCTCCCCTTCCCCGAAAGCCCCGTGCCAGTTCCGGCACGGATCCGAGGAGCCGTGATGCCCGAAGCACCACCGGACGCGGAGCCGGCCCTGCACGTCGAAGCACTCGACGTGACCTACGGCCGTGCCCTGTCCGCCCTTCGCTCCGTGTCGCTGACCGTCCCGCACGGCGGCGTCGTCGCCCTGCTCGGCGCCAACGGCGCGGGCAAGACGACCCTGTTGCGGGCGGTGTCGGGCACCCTGCGCCTGCACCGCGGCGCGGTCACCGCCGGCCGCATCCGCTACGGCGCCACGGAACTCGACGGCCGCGACCCGGTCGCCGCGGTGCGCGCCGGCGTCGTACAGGTCCCGGAGGGCAGGCGGGTGTTCGCCGGGCTCACGGTCGACGAGAACCTCCGCACCGGCGGCCTCGGCCTCGGCCGCCGCAGCCCCGCCCTGGTGCGCGAGTCCCGGGACCGCGTGTTCACCCTGTTCCCGCGGCTCGCCGAACGCACCCAGCAGGCCGCCGGGCTCCTCTCCGGCGGCGAGCAGCAGATGCTCGCCATCGGCCGCGCCCTCATGGCCGCCCCGCGCCTGCTCCTGCTCGACGAGCCCTCCCTGGGACTCGCCCCGCAGATGGTGGCCCGGATCGCGGACGTCGTGAAGGAGATCAACACCCAGGGCACCGCCGTGCTCCTGGTCGAACAGAACGCCGGTATGGCGCTCGCCCTCGCGGACAGCGCCTACGTCCTGGAGGTCGGCGAGATCCGGCTGTCCGGGCCGGCCGACGAACTCGCCCGCACCGACGCCGTACGCAGGCTGTACCTGGGCGAGACCGCCGACGGTCAGGGGGCCGCGTGAACGACCGCACCACCGCACCGCCCGTGCTCGCCGTACGGGACGTCACCGTCCGGTTCGCCGGACTCACCGCCCTGGACGACGTGTCCTTCACGGTCACCCCGGGAACCGTGCACGCCATCATCGGGCCCAACGGCGCCGGCAAGTCCACCTGCTTCAACGTGCTGTCGGGCCTGTACCGCCCCGCATCCGGCACGGTCAGCCTCGGCGACACCGACCTGACCCGCCTCGCCCCGCACCGCATCGCCGCCCTGGGCGTGGCCCGCACCTTCCAGAACATCGTCACCACCGAAGGAACCGTCGCCGACAACCTGATGCTCGGCCGGCACATCCTGTCCCGCGCGGGCTTCACCGCCAGTGCCCTGCGCCTGCCCAGTGCCGTACGCGAACAACGCGAACACCTGGCCAAAGCCCGTGAGATCGCCGAACTCACCGGTCTGGGACCGCATTTCGACTCCCCGGTCGCACTGCTGTCCTACGGCGACCGCAAACGCGTGGAGTTCGCCCGCGCCCTCTGTCTGGAGCCCAGTGTGCTACTGCTCGACGAGCCCGTGGCCGGCATGAACGCCGCCGAACGGGCCCGTACCGCCGAGACGATCCGCGCCGTGCGCGCCGAACTCGGCCTGTCCGTGGTGCTCGTGGAGCACGACATGGGGATGGTGATGCGGCTCGCCGACGAGGTCACCGTCCTCGACTTCGGCCGGGTCATCGCCCACGGCACCCCCGACGAGGTCCGCCGTGACCCCGAGGTACTGCGCGCCTACCTCGGCACCGAGGCCACCGAGGCCACCGGGGAGGACGCGGCATGACCGGCTTCCTGGACAACGTCCTCAACGGCCTCGCCCTGGGCTCCGTCTACGCCCTGGTCGCCCTCGGCTTCGTCATCATCTTCAAGGCCTCCGGCGTCATCAACTTCGCCCACGGCTCCCTCCTTCTGCTCGGCGGCTACCTCACCGCCGTACTCCACGACGACCTCGGCTTCGCCGGCGCCCTCGCGGTGGCCGTGCTGGTCACGGCGGGCGTGGCCGGGCTCATGGACCGGTTCCTGCTCCAGGTCGGCGGGCAGGACGCGCACTCCGCCAGCGTGCAGACGATCGTCACCATCGGCGTCGACATCGTCATCCTGACCGACCTGTCCCGCCGCATCGGCGGCGACCTGCTCTCCCTCGGCGACCCCTGGGGCGATTCGATCAGCGGCCTCGGCCCCATCACGGTGGCCGACAGCCGGCTCGCCGCGATCGTGGTCTCCAGCGTCGTCATCGGCGGCGTCTTCGCGCTCTTCCGGTACACCAACTGGGGCCTGGCGCTGCGGGCTTCGGCGGAGGACATGGAAGCGGCGGCGCTGATGGGCGTACGCCTGGTGCGGATGCGTACTCTCGCCTGGTGCCTGGCGGGCGCCCTCGCCGCGCTGGCCGCGGTGTTCCTCGCCGCGTTCCCGGCCCCCGGCCTGGAGCGTACGACCGGGCAGATCGCCCTGAAGGCCTTCCCGGCCGCCATCCTCGGCGGTATGGCCTCCCCGCCCGGCGCCCTCGCCGGCAGCATGCTGATCGGCCTGACCGAGGCCCTGGTCGCCGGTTACCAGTCAGATCTGCACGTCCTCGGCGAAGGGTTCGGCGATGTCGCGCCGTACGCCGTGATGATCCTCGTCCTCCTGGTGCGGCCCAACGGGCTGTTCGGCGCGAAGGGAGCGGCCCGTGTCTGAGCTGCTGCGCCGCTACCGCGTCTGGACCGTCCTGCTGGTCGTCCTGCTGTGCGTGCTGCCCTTCTACCTGGACGCCTTCTGGCTGCGCATCGGCCTGTTCTCGATGGCCGCCGCCGTCGGCGCCGTGGGCCTCGGCCTGCTGGCCGGTACCGCGGGCCAGCTCTCCCTGGGCCACGCCTTCTTCCTCGCCGTCGGCGCCTACGGCTACGTCTGGCTGGCCGGCGAGCCCGGCCCCGGACTGCCGCCCGCCGTCGCCGTCGTCCTCGCGGTACTGCTCGCCGGCGCCGCGGGCGGCCTGTTCAGCCCCGTGGCGGGCCGGGTGCGCGGCATCTACCTGGGCGTGGCCACCCTCGCCCTGGTCTTCCTCGGCCACCATGTGCTGCTCACCGCGGACTCCGTCACCGGCGGCTTCAACGGCAGCTCGGTGCCGCCGCTGGAGGTCGGCGGCTTCTCCTTCACCGGCTCCGACCCCGACCTGACGGTGATGGGGGTGCCGTTCGGCGCCGAGGAACGGCTGTGGTACCTGGGGCTCGCGCTGTTCACGCTCACCTGGTTCACCGCCCGCGGCCTGCGCCTCGGGCGGCCGGGCCGGGCCCTGGTGGCGCTGCGCGACAGCGAGACCGCGGCCGCGGTGATGGGCGTGAACGTCGCCCGCTACCGCTCGGCGGCCTTCGTGGTCTCCTCCATGTACGCGGGCCTGGCCGGGGTGATGCTCGCCCTCGCCTTCCGCCGCGTGGTACCGGACTACTTCTCCCTGGCCCTGTCGGTCGACTACCTCGCGATGATCGTCATCGGCGGTCTCGGCTCGGTGGCCGGAGCCACCGCGGGCGCCGTCTTCGTCACCGCGCTGCCCCTGCTGATGACCCGCTACGCCGACCAGTTGCCCCTCGTGGCGGCCCCCGGCACCACCGACGGAGCGGTCGGCCCCACCGAGGCGGCCCGCTACCTCTACGGAGCGGCGATCGTCGTGATCCTGCTCTTCGCCCCCGACGGCCTGCACGGCCTGGTCCGGCGCACCCGCGCCCGGATCCAGCGCCGACGGGCCGCACCCAAGGACGCGGACCCCGCGACCGAGACCCCTTCAACCGCCTCAGCTGTACGAGCCAAGGAGCCGACACCGTGAATCACCCCAAGCACCGCACCAGGACGGTTCTGGCCGCCGCCGCGACGGCCCTGCTCCTCGCGGGCACCGGCTGTAGCTCCAAGGGGGACGGCGACACCGCCGCGGACGGCGCCGACGGCGTCAAGGCCGGGCCCGGCGTCACCGACAAGAGCATCAAGCTGGGCGCGCTGACCGACCTGACCGGCCCGTACGCCACCCTCGGCAAGAGCATCGTGCAGGCCCAGCAGATGTGGGCCGACGAGACCAACGCCAAGGGCGGCATCTGCGGCCGCAAGGTCGAGATCGTCGTCAAGGACCACGGCTACGACGTGCAGAAGGCGGTCACCGCCTACGCCGACATCGCCCCGGACGTGGTGGCCATGCCCCAGGTCATCGGATCCCCGGTGGTCTCGGCCCTGATCGACGACATCGAGCAGGACGAGGTGCTCACCTTCCCGCAGGCCTGGGCGGCCTCCTTGCTCGGCAAGGACTCCGTGCAGGTGCTGGGCACCACGTACGACGTCGACATGATCGCCGCCGTCGACTTCCTCACCCGCACCAAGGGCCTGGCCAAGGGCGACACCATCGGTCACGTCTACTTCGAGGGCGACTACGGCGCGAACGCCCTGGAAGGCTCGGAATGGGCCGCGAAGAAGGCCGGGTTGAAGGTCGTGGGCCAGAAGATCAAGGCCACCGACACGGACCTGTCCGCGCAGGTCTCGGCGCTGAACAAGGAAGGCGTCAAGGCGATCCTGATCAGCGCCGGACCGGCCCAGACCGCCTCGCTGGTCGGCGTCGCCGCCTCCCGCGGGCTGAAGGTCCCCGTCGTCAGCAGCGCCCCGGGCTACGCCCCGCAGCTGATGAAGACGCCCGCCGCGGCCGCCCTGGAGGCCATGCTGAACGTGGTGAGCGCGGCCCCGGCCGTCAGCGCGGACATCCCCGGCGTGAAGAAGATGGTCGCCTCGTACCAGAAGAAGTACCCGGGTGAGCTCGTCGACTCCGGTGTGCTCTCCGGCTACAACGCCGCGCAGCTGATGGGCATGGACCTGAAGAAGGCCTGTGAGGGCGGCAGCCTCGCCCGGGCGGACGTGGTCGCGGCTCACCGTGCGCAGAAGAACGCCGACGCCGGCCTCGGCACCGCGCAGGACTTCTCCGACGTGAACCAGCCCGCGAGCCGTTCCACCTACGTGCTCAAGCCCGACGCCAAGGCGGTCGGCGCCATGGTGATCGTCGAGGAGGCGCAGGAGGCGCCCGGAGTGGAGGAGTACCTGTCCTCGAAGGGTTCCTGACCCTCGATCAGCACGCCTCGGCCCGCGGTGCAGCACCGGCACCGCGGGCCGCGGTGCGTGGCGGGTCACGGGGTCCGGGGGAGGCCCTCGCCCTCGGCCTTGAGGGGCGCCGGCCCGGGTGGCATGGGCGGCAGGCCCGCCGCCAGGCCGGGCAGCAGCACCGGCTCCAGCCGCACCCGCTCCTGCGCGGCGAGGTACGCCTCCAGCTGCGGAGGCCGGTAGCCCGGGTCCCGGTCGTAGCGCTCCTTGGCCGGTACGGCCAGGAACTCGTTGCCGTCGGGTTCGCCCTTGTCGTTCACCGCCTGACCGATCGGCCGGTGCAGGGGCCGGGACAGGCGGTACAGGCCCGTGCGTGAGTCGTGCAACCGGCCCGCGCTGTCCGGCCGTACCCGGAAGTCGGTGCTCTCCTCGGGCCGCATCACCTTGGGTCCGGCCGCACTGAGGGCGTCGGGGGCGAACTGCAGGCCGTAGCGGCGGGCCTGATCGACCATCCACAGCAGGGCGATGTCGGACAGGCCCGTCTCCTTGTAGCCGCCACCGGCATCGCAGTGCACCCCGGAGAACCACACCTGCTTCAGCTCCTGGCCCTGCCGGTCGGCGCCCGGCTGCTGGTGCCACAGCGTCGGCCGGAACGCCGAACGCTGCTCGTCCACGGCCAGCGCGTGGAAGGCGGCCTTGACCCCGAGGCCGAGATCGGTGTTGTGGAATGCCCAGCGCCGGTTGAAGCGTTGACCGAACGGCCGGAGCCACGGCGCGCTCGGCACGGGGATGCCCAGGGCGCCCACGGTGTCCCACACCCCGATGAAGCGGATCTTCGTCTCGCGCGTGTAGGAGCGCCGGAACAACGTGGCGGCGGCGCCGTTGGGTTGCTCGATCCGGTCCCGGTACAGCGCCCAGGCCAGTGGGATCCGGTCGGCGTACTCCGGTCGCAGGATGCCGCTGTTGTGAATCAGCCCCGCCAGGCTCCGGGCGGTGAACGCGCCCCGGCTGAAGCCGAAGAGGAACAACTGGTCACCGGGCTCGTACGTCTCGACCAGGAAGCGGTAGGCGTGCACGACGTTCCGGGACAGCCCGACCCCGAACGCCCCGCCGCGCAGCCGCTCGCGGCGGTGGGTGCCCACGCCGCTGTGGTAGTAGACGCGCTGTTCCTTGCCGGCGGCGATGCCCGGCCGCACGGACAGGGCGACCTTGGCGACATTGGTCTTGCTGGGCTGGTCGGCGAAGTTCCAGGTGCCGTCGCAGCAGACGACCAGACGCTTGGTCATGATCCCTCCTGCCCGAGGAGTGGAGGAGCGCACAGCGCCCCTTCCATGCTGGCACCGGTCGGAAGCCCACGCCATGCGACGGACGCTCCCGCTCACCGCGACGAACCGGGCCTGCCAGGCGTCGACCGTCCGGAGGATGGGGAGAAAGCGCTTGCGCAGACGATCATCCCGCACCCTGGGAAGGAACACCGCCCGTGGCCTCGCCGCTGGAAAAACCGCTCGACCACCGCTACCGGGGCGAACACCCCGTCCGCACCCTCGCCTACCTGCTCCGCGCCGACTGCCGCCGACTCGCCGCGGCGGTCGGCGTGTTCACCGTCAAGCACAGCCCCATCTGGCTGCTGCCGCTGGTCACCGCGGAGATCATCGACACGGTCGTCGAGCACCACCCGGTCCGCCGCCTCTGGCTGAGCACCGGTCTGATCATGTTCATCCTGCTGGTCAACTACCCCCTGCACCTGCTCTACGTCCGCCTGCTCTACGGCAGCGTCCGCCGCATGGGCACCGCCCTGCGCTCCGCGCTGTGCACGCGGATGCAGCAGTTGTCCATCGGCTACCACTCCCGGGTCAGCGCGGGCGTGCTCCAGGCCAAAGTCGTCCGTGACGTGGAGACGGTCGAGCAGATGGTCCAGCAGACCGCCGAGATGGGACTCGGGGCGACCACCGTGCTGATCGGCGGACTCGTCATCATCGCCGTACGCACCCCCGAGTTCCTGCCCGTCTTCCTGATCGTCGTGCCCGCCGCCGCACTCGTCGTCGCCCGCCTGAGGGCCCGGCTGCGCACCCACAACGAGCACTTCCGCCACGAGGTCGAGACGCTCTCCTCGCGCGTGACCGAGATGACCCGGCTCATCCCCGTCACCCGTGCCCACGGCCTGGAGGGCAAGGCGCTGCGCCGCATGGACGGCACCCTGCACCGCCTGCTCACCTCCGGGATGCGGCTGGACCTGGTCAACGGCCGGTTCGGCTCGCTGTCCTGGGTGGTCCTCAACGTGGTCGGCGTGCTGGTCCTGGCCGGCGCGGCCCTGGTCTCGTACTACGGCGTCTGGGGCGTCACCCCCGGCGACGTCGTCATGCTCAGCGCGTTCCTGACCACCCTCACCGGCTCTGTGACCACGCTCGCCGGTCTCGCCCCCGTCATCACCAAGGGCCTCGAATCCGTCCGCTCCGTCGGCGAGGTGCTCCAGGCACCCGAGCTGGAGGACAACGAGGGCAAGAGGGAAGTCACCGGCCTGCGTGGGGCCGTCGCCTTCGAACAGGTCGGCCTCGCCTACGACGACGACGGCGGCCGGGCCGCGGTCCGCGACGTGACGCTCTCGGTCGCGCCGGGCGAGACCGTCGCCCTGGTCGGCGCGTCCGGCGCGGGCAAGTCGACCGTGCTCAACCTGGTCATCGGCTTCATCCGCCCGACCACCGGCCGCATCCTCCTCGACGGTACCGACATGAACACCCTGGACCTGCGCACCTACCGGCGCTTCGTGTCGGTCGTGCCGCAGGAGTCGATCCTGTTCGACGGCACGGTCCGCGAGAACGTCGCCTACGGCATGGACGACGCCGACGAGGAGACCGTGCGCGAGGCCCTGCGGGACGCCAATGCGCTGGAGTTCGTCGACCGTCTTCCGCAAGGCCTGGACACCTTGGTGGGGGAGCGGGGGGCCCGGCTCTCCGGCGGCCAGCGGCAGCGGCTGGCCATCGCCCGCGCCCTGATCCGGGACCCCAGGGTGCTGATCCTGGACGAGGCGACCTCCGCGCTGGACACCCGCTCGGAGACCCTGGTGCAGCAGGCGCTCGCCCGGCTGATGCGCGGTCGTACCACCTTCGTGGTGGCACACCGGCTGTCCACCGTGCGCGGCGCCGACCGCATCGTGGTCATGGCCGACGGACGCATCGAGGAGGTCGGCACGCACGAGGAGCTGCTGCACCGGGGCGGCGCCTACGCGGCGCTGCACAGCGGGCAGGTGGCCTGAGGGACCGTTTCCGCCCGGGCGGAAACGGGAGTCAGAACGGGAGTCAGGCCGCGCTGCTGCGGGGGACGCGGTGCGGGCAGGCCTGGTCGTGGTCGCTGCCGAGACTGGTCCACCAGCGCTCGCAGCAGGCGCCCTCGAGCTCGGCGCGCACGATGTGCTCGGCGGCGTCCGCGTCCGGCCCGGTGAACGGGTCGGACACCGCCCGCCGGGCCCACTGGGCCAGGGCCCGGTGCTGGTCGCCGATCACGCTCTCGCGCACCACACCGATGACCGGGACGATGCTTGCGGCCGCGAACAGGCACGCGGCCCACATCGGCCCGTACTGGTATTCGAGGACCGCGGTCCAGGCGAGGCCGGAGCTGGTGGCGACGTAGAGGGCGGCGAGGAGCCGGCTTGTGCAGTTCATGCGCGTACACCGTCCGAGGTGAAGGGGGATGCCCCTTGTCCAACGGCGAGCGGCGCCCGGGGACTCGGGTGATTTCCCGCCTGGCCCCCTCGAACTGACGTCAGGTACCCGCCCCCGCACGGGTCGTCCTGGTGTGAAAGGCGGCGCGATAGGCGTACGGGGTGGTGCCGACGACCTTGCGGAAACGCTCCCGGAACGCCGTGGGCGAGCCGAAACCGGCCTGCTGTGCGATGCGTTCGACGGAGTGGTCGCTGTTCTCGAGCAGGTACTGGGCCCGCCGCACCCGGGCCCGGAGCAGCCACTGCAGGGGTGTGGTGCCGGTCTGCTCGCGGAAGCGGCGGCTGAAGGTGCGCTCGCTCATCCGCGAGCGGGACGCCATCGCCGCCAGGGTGATCTCCTCGGACAGATGGTCCTCGATCCATTCCAGCAGCGGTTCCAGGGCCGAACCCCGGGGGACGGGCGGGTGCTGGTGCACGATGAACTGGGCCTGCCCGCCCTCCCGTTCGAGCGGCATCACGGACATCCGGGCCGCGTCGGCGGCGACGGCCGAGCCGAAATCGCGGCGGATCATGTGCAGGCACATGTCCAGGGCGGCGGCGGCCCCGGCCGAGGTGAGGATCTGGCCGTTGTCGACGTACAGCACGTCCGGCTCGACCTGTACCCGCGGATAGCTTGTGGCCAGCAGGTCGGCGGCCACCCAGTGGGTGGTGGCGCGCAACCCGTCCAGCAGCCCGGCCTCCGCCAGCACGAACGCGCCCACGCAGACCGACGCGATGCGGGTGCCCGCCTCGGCCGCCCGGCGCAGCGCGGCCACGACCCGGTCGGAGGGCGCGGGGGCCCCTTCGGCGCGGCCCGGCACGATGACGGTGTCCGCGTCCGCCAGGGCCTCCAGGCCCCGGTCCACCCGGAGGCTGAAGCCGCAGTCGGCGCGCACCTCCGGGGTCTCGGCGCACAGGCGGACGCGGTAGGCGGGGCGGCCGTCCGGCAGCCGCGTCCAGTCGAAGACCTGCATGGGCGCCGCCATGTCGAACGGCACCACGTCGTCGAGAGCCAGGATCGCCACCGTGTGCATGACGGCCACTCTAGGCGGATTCCCGCCGAGGGCATCGAGCGCAGGTCAGCGGGTTGCCCGAGGCGAGTGCCCAGGAAGGAGGTGGTGGCGGGAATCCGTTGGAAGCTGTCATTTCCGCCTCTGTGCGATCACCCGGCGGCCTCCTAGCGTGGCCGGGTACCCCGCACACCCGTGACCGGAGACGGACGCCCCCTGATGACGAAGTTCCTGCTCACCCTGCACGTCCTGGCGGCGATCGTGGCCATCGGCCCGGTCACCGTCGCGGCCAGCATGTTCCCGCCCGCCGCGCGCACCGCCCAGGAGGGCAGGCTGAACACCGTCCGGCTGCTGCACCGGATCTGCCGGGTCTACTCCGGGATCGGCCTCACCGTCCCGCTGTTCGGCTTCGCCACCGCCGCCGCGATGGGCGTTCTCGGTGACGCGTGGCTGACGGCCTCCATCACCCTGACGGCGGTGGCCGCCGGCATCCTCGTCGCGTTCGTCCTCCCCCGTCAGGATGAAATCCTGGAGCGGCTCGCCGCGGACCAGCCCGTGGAGCGGTCCGGGACGGTCCAACTCGCCATGTTCACCGGCGTTTTCAACCTCCTGTGGGCGACCGTCACCGTGCTGATGATCGTGCGTCCGGGCTCCACGACGGGTGCCTGAGCGCCGTCAAGTCCGATCCCGGAATTAGCACCCCCGTGTGCCGGGGCGCCTACACTCGGCGGTCGTGCTCATGTGGATGGGCCACGACACGAAAGGCGCGTTGACGGGTGTTCCAGGATTCCCCCATTTACGACCGACTGATCTCGGAGCGCGGCGACGTTCCCCTACAGGTGCGTCGGGAGGCCGAACGCGTCAGCCGGGAACTGGAGTTCGTCATGCGGCCGCTGACGTCCTTCGGTGCCCCGCCGGTCGAACGGCAGCCCCACCCCGGCGCCGGCTGGCAGCGCTCCGCCCTGCCGCCCGGGCAGCTCTGACTCAGCGGGCCGCGGAGTTGACGCCGTCGAGCCGCGCGGGCCGGGGCGGCGAGGGCCGGGACAGCCACTCGGCGATGGTCCGCGCGATCGGCTGGCCCGTGTCCACCTCGACGAACCCGAACTGACCCGACTGGTTGCACTCCAGGAACCACCAGGTCCCGTCGGCGTCCTCGACGAAGTCGAAGGCACCGTAGGCCAGTTGGGCGTCCCGCAGATAGGTTCGCACGCCCTCGGCGACGCGCGGCGGCACCTCGGCCGGCTCCCAGGGCGCCGTGGACGAGGAGAACCGGACGTCCACCTCGTCCGGGTGCGCGTCGGCCTCCACCGGCTTACGGGCCGCCAGCAGCTGCTCGCCCACGGCGGTGAGCCGGATGTCGGCCCGCTTGGCGACGCGCCGCTGGAGCAGGGTCGGGCCGAAGGCCACGGCGGAGAAGTCGGCGTCCGGGGGGACCCGGCTGGTCGGCACCGCCCGGGGCGGATCCTGCGGATGGGCGCCGGAGACCGGCTTGACGACGAGGTCCGGGTAGCGGTCGGCGAACTCCCGGGCGGCCTGCGGGAAGGTCGTGATGAGGGTGGCCGGCACCGGCAGCCCGCAGCTCTGGGCCAGCCGCAGCTGCCAGGGCTTGTGCCGGGCCCGGTGAGCGGCGTCGGGGTCGTTCATCCAGCGGGCGCCGCTGGAACGGAGCATGCCGTACAGCGCCTGCGCGGACTCCTCCGTGAGCCACGACGACGGGCGTGCGGCCCGGGACGCCGGCACCCCCGGCCTGCGCACCCACACCGAGCGCAGCCCGTCGAGGCTCACCAGCCGCCCCCCGGACGACAGATGGCCGCGAAAGGCGCCGTGCACGTACTCCCCGGACAGCGCGGCCCCACCGGTCAGGTCCGCGGGGTCGAGCCGGACCACCGGCACGGCGCAGGCGTTGAGGTGCACCACCACCATGTCGGCGGTGACGTCCTCTTCGGTGGTCAGAATCAGCACGGTCATCGTGACGGGTTCCGCGTTCAGTCGTCGAAGTGCGTCTTCGAACCCGCCGTGGACGTGGTCGTCCCCAGCTCCCTGAGCAGCGCGTGGTCGCTGGCGGCGATCCGCCCGTCCAGGAGAACGTTCAACTGCAGTCCGGAGTCGTAGGCATAGACAGCGTTGACCCCCACATCCGCTGCCGGACGTGCGTAGTTGAGCGCGAACGGTTGCATCGTCTCTCCCTCGCCGGTGCTGCTCCGATCAAGCGAGCCACCCACCCTGGGACTCGCCTGGTCCGCCGACTTCCTTCGGCTTCCACCCACTTATACGAATCGAACGGGTGATTGGTTTCCTTACTCTGCGTCACCATCGCCGGGAGGTGTCCCCGACGGCCGCGCCCGGGGGGCGTGTTGGGCGGCGCCGGGTTCAGGCGGCATCACCGCGCCGACCGGCGCGGGAAGGCCCCGGAAGGAGCCCGGAACCACGCCGGTCGACGGACCCGCGCAGGGCGCGCAGGGCCAGCAGAAGTACGCCGATGTCGTCCAGGTACACCGGATCGGGCAGTACGTCGGTCGGCAGGACGAAGTACGCCAGGGCGCCCCAGAACACCCAGCGCGGCCCGGTCGGCAGGCCCGCGCGCCGCAGTCGGCGCCGGGTCCGCACCAGCCGGACCAGCACCGTTACGGCAACGGCCAGCAGAACGGCCGCGAGGATCGCGGCGACGAAGAGCACCGCTGTGGTCGAGTCCACCGACTCCTCCTCACCTCTCGGGCGTGCGCCGGGAAGCCCGGGCGCCCGCGTCTCCTGACGGATTCCCCCCTCCGGCGCGGCTATGGCCCCGGGCGCGGCAACCGGAGCAATCGCCCCTCCGCCGAAGCGGTGGTGAGGGTGACTCATGCGCTCGGCCCACCCCGGTGGCGGGCCGGGTCGGCAACACCTAGTAATGGACTCCGTACAGCCGCGTGTCGCTTCGGGGGCGCAGCAGCGGCACGCACCCTTCCCTGGAGCCGAGGATGACTACCCCCTCTTCATCGCCCAGCCCGTACGAGTCCGACATAACGCCCACCGAGCCCGAGCCTCTCGGCGACGACCCGGTCGGCAACCTGGTGCACGCCGCCGTGGCCGACCGTCCCGTGGAGGAAGTCGCCCAGCTCATCACCCTGCTGGAGCGCTCGCCCGAGCACGCCCGGGCCACGGTCGAAGCCCTCCGCGCGGTCGGCCTGGACCGGTCCGTCGAGGACGTGACCCGGCTGGTCGACCTGCTGACCAGGCCTCCGCGCGCCGCGGACGGCGCCGACGAGACGATCCGCGCCGCCGCCGAACGGCGCTCGCTGGACGACGTGACCCGGCTGGTGGCGCTGCTGCACCGCACCGACCTGGAGCCGCACTGCAGCCAGGAGGCGGTGCGCGCGGCGGCGACCGGACGCCCGGTCGAGGAGATCGTCGAGCTGATCCGGCGGTTGTCCGAGGAGTGCGACGGCCCGCCGACCATCGACGCGCCCCCGCCCGACGAGTCCCTGCCCCAGGAACCGGCCGCGGAGGGCGTGGCACCCAGACGGGTGACGCCCCTGCGGGCCCGCAAACCGGCGAACCGTGCCCCCACCTGGCCCGGCCGGATAGCCATCGCCGCCCTCGTGCTGTGCGCGCTCGCCTACTTCCCGCTCCACCGGGACGGCGCCTCCTTGCGCGTCTACGGACTCGCCCTCGGCATGTCGGTGGCGTGTCTGGCGGTGTCCCTGCTGCTGACGCTGCGGATCACCGCGCCGGTCCTGGCGTTCGGGATCCTGGTGCCGGCGGTGCTGGCGGCGGCACAGCTCCTGGAAGGGCGGCTGCCCTCGGCAGGCCTGTCCCGGGCACTGGACCTCACCCTCGCCCCGGTCTGGGCGGCCGGAATGGCCGCCGCCTTCGCCTCCCTGGCGGCGCTGGCAGCCCTGCTGGTGCATCTGGCCACGCCGGCACCGGCGCGCAAACGGGCGCCGGCACGAGAACCGGCCCCGGCCTCTCCCGCCGCGGAGTAGGCGTCAGCCGCCGTCGCTCTCTGCGCCGGCGGCTGTTCCGCGTGCCGCGCGTGTCCCGGGCGGGCCGAGGTGAGTCCTGCGGCCGAGTGAGTGGCAGCCGCCGTCGCTGCTCCGCGTCGGCGGCCGCACCGTCTGCGGCGCGGTGTCCCGGGCGGGCCGTCTTGGGTCGTGCGGTGGGTTGGGCGTCAGCGGCCGCTTCTCCGTGCCGGTGGCTGTTCCGCCTGTGGCGCGGTGTCCGGAGCGGGCCGCGCCGAATTGGGCGTCAGCCGCCGTCGCTCCTCTGTGCCGGTGGCTGTTCCGCTTGCCGCGTGGTGTCCAGGCCCGGCCGCAGCGCCAGGGCGGATTCCTTCAGCCGCCCGAACGTCCGGGTCAGCTGCTGGAGCGGCGAGTCGGGCTCCGGACGCTGCTCGGGCAGGACGCCGGCCGCCTCACGGTAGGCGGCCAGCGCCTCGTGCGCCTGCTCGGCGGCCTCCCGGTACAGGTCACGGGACTTCGTCATCGCCTCCAGTGCGTCGGCGTACATGGCGACGAGGGCGCGCTGACGGGCCAGCTCCTCCTCCACGGTGAGCAGCCGCCACTGTTCGCGCAGCGCGGTCACGGCCTCCTCGGCGCCGTCCGGGAGGGGCCGCGGAAGCGCCGCGAACCGGGTGACGGCGGCGATGAGCTCGGTCGGTTCGGAACCGTCGAGGAAGACGCTGCGCACGGAGAACGCGGCGGCGTCGTAGTCGGCGGGGGCAGGGGAGCCGGGCAGCACTACGGCGCCGCCCCTCGGCACCTCCGCACCGCAGGCCCGCAGCGCCCAGTTCACCACCCGCAGCTGGTGCGGGGCGGCGCGGTGCTCCACCACCCGGTGCCGCAGACCCGGCGGCAGCATGTCCACGAGCGGGACGAGGCCGCGTTCGTCGGGGGTCATCGCCTCGTGCACGACGACATGGACGGCCCAGCCGTCGCGGGCGGCGTCCTTGAGCAGGCGCCGGACCGCCTTGTCGTCCTCGGGGAGGGGGTTGAGGCCGCGCAGGCGGCCGCCGGTGACCGGGTCGCGGTCCCAGTCCGTGTCCGCGCCCGTGTCCTGCGGCCAGAACAGCGCGGCGGGCGACGGCCACCGGGGATCCCAGGGGCGCTCGGCCTCCGCCGCCAGCACCCACGCGTGGCCGTCGGAGACGGTCAGCCGGGCCCGTACGGTCACCGTGTCCTCGACCCGCCATCGGGCCTCGAACACCCGCTCGTCCTCGCTCCGCGCCTCGGCCGGTTCAAGGAAGTCGTCGATGCCGCCGCCGTCCTTGTGCCGTTCCAGACACGCGCGGACCACCTCCCCGGCGGCGGGTCCGGCGTGGTGGCCGTGGGCCAGCCACACCGTGGGCGGAGTCGGGGGGCGCACGTTCGGCGAGCTCAGCATGAGTCCTGATGGCGACGGGGGCAGGTGCCCGTCCAGTATCGACGCCGCAGGCAGCCGGGTGTCACCGGGGGTGCGCACACGGGGTGTGCGCGGACCGCTCCGGAACAGCGGCCTTCACCCGTGGCCCGGATCCGCCCCGGGTCGTGAGAATGGCCGGTGCGCAGGGCCCGCCCACCATCCGCATCGGGGCGGGCCCTGCGCGCGGCGGATCAGCCGTGGTACTTGATGTACCCGTTGCCGTCCGGGTCGGAGCCGCCCTTGGTGTAGGCGTGCGAGTCGGCGCCGGCGCCCGTGGGCTTGTACAGGTAGATCGTGTCCTTGTCGTTGTTCCAGATGAAGTTGCAGTTGTCGCGGTAGACCACGTTGTTGGCATCGGAGTCGCTGCCGTGGCCGCCGCGCAGCTTCACCTGGTCGCCGGGCTGGAGATAGTGGTTGGCGGTGAACGTGAACCGGTTCCCGGCGGCGTCCTTGACGACGTAACCCTTGAGGTTGACCGTCTTGCTGGACGAGTAGTTCTTGATCTCCAGGTACTCGGCCTTGGTGTTGCCGGTCGTGCAGTTGTTGGAGTCGCTGCCCGGGGCGTCGTACTGGACGCCGCGGATCTTCAGCGCCGAGCTGTACTCGGTGGCCTGGGCCGGTCCGGCGGCGAGGGCGCCCAGGGCGCCCGCGGCGGCGGCCGTCGCGATGAGCAGGCGTATACGCATGACGAAATCCCCCCTTGTGAAGGTTCAGTGAAGAGGGGTGATCATATGCCCGGAAAGGGAGTTCGTGACGGCCGTATCCGCAAGCGGAGACGGATTACTCGGGCCGGGGGGTCAGCAGGGCTTGCAGCAGCCCCGGGAAGGCGTCCTCGAACTCCTCGCGGCGCAGCGCGTTCATCCGGGACGTGCCCACGTAGTACTGCCTGATCAAACCCGCCTCGCGCAGGACGTGGAAGTGGTGGGTGGCGGTGGATTTGCTGACCGGCAGATCGAAGGTGCCGCAGGCGAGTTCCTGTCCGCCGGTGTACAACTCGGCGACGATCCGCCGCCGTACGGGATCGACCAGTGCCTCCAGTACCTGCTGCAGGCCGACCGTCCGGATGTCCGGATGCGTGGGCACCCGCTCGCGCCCGCCTCGCCGTGTCACCGTCATCGTCTCTCGACCTCCGCCGCACATCGTAGGTCACCGAAGTTCGGTGTGCATCGAAGTTTGACAACTGTCGTACTTTCGGTTTGGGTGAGGGAATCGGTGAACCACCGGACAGGATGGGGGAGTTGGGGATGGTCAAGGCGGTACGGTTCCACGAGCTCGGCGGGCCCGAGGTGCTGCGTCTGGAGGAGGTGGGCGTCGCGGACCCCGGCCCCGGGGAACTGCGGGTCCGGGTGGAGGCGATCGGCCTGAACCGGGCCGAGGCGCTGTTCCGCAGCGGCCGCTACATCGAGCCCGTCAAGGAGTTCCCGGCCGGGCTGGGAGCGGAGGCGGCCGGCGTGGTCGAGGCGGTCGGGCCGGATGTCACCGGGTTCCAGATCGGTGCGCCGGTGAGCGTGGTGCCCGCCTTCTCGATGAACGATTACGGCGTGTACGCCGAGCGCGCGATCGTTCCCGCCCGGGCGGTCCTGCCGCGCCCGGCCGGGCTCGGCGCGACCGAGGGCGCCGCGGTGTGGATGCCCTTCCTGACGGCGTACGGCGCACTGGTCGAGGTGGGCGGGGTGCGCGCCGGGGACACAGTCGTCCTGACCGCCGCCTCCAGCAGCGTGGGCCTGGCGGCGATCCAGGTCGCGCGCCGGGTGGGCGCGGTGCCCGTCGCGACGACCCGCACCCGGGCCAAGCGGCAGGCACTGATCGAGGCGGGGGCGGCCGAGGTGATCGTCACGGGGGAGGAGAGCGTCGTCGACCGGGTGCGCGCCGTCACCGGCGGCCGGGGCGCCGAGTTCGTCCTCGACGCCGTGGCCGGCCCCGGCGTCACGGACCTCGCCCGGGTGGTGGCCCCCGGCGGCACACTCTTCGTCTACGGCGCACTGAGCGGCGAGGCGACCCCGTACCCGGGGATCGACCTCGGCCTGCCCGCACTGAACATGCGCGCCTACACCGTCCTGGAGACCACCCGGGACCCGCTCCGGCTGCGCCGCGCCGAGGCGTTCGTGGCCTCGGGCCTGAGCAGTGGCGCCTTCGCTCCGGCCGTGGACCGGGTCTTCCCCCTGGAGGAGATCGTCGAGGCGCACCGCTACCTGGAGGCGGGCGGCCAGGTCGGCAAGATCGTCGTCACCGTCGACCACTGACCGGCGCCGCCGCCGGGCGTCAGTAGCGCTGGGCCTTGGCGATCTTCGCCGTCAGACGGGGCTCGGCGGGCTTGCGGCTGATGGCGAGGGGGTGGGCCCGCTCGCCGGCTTCCATGTCCTCCGCGCCGACGTAACGGGTCTCCACGACCTTGCCGTCGGAGTCGCTGAAGTCGACCTGGACGGCGTAGGAGGCCGTCTGGTCCGTACGGTTGGTGATGTTGACGACGACGGCGAGCAGCCCGCTGGTCTCAGCTCTGGGCTTTCCGGTCAGCGAGACGTCCGCGGTGGCGTTGCCCCGGCCCTCGACGTCCTCCAGCTGCTCCTTGGCCGCGGCGTTGGCGCGCTCGACCTCGGCGGAGACGGAGGCCTCGAACTCGGAGGCGCGCGCCGAGGCGGACGACGCCGCGGCGGAGACGGACGCCTTGACGGACTCGGCGAGCGAGGCCACGGCGGACGGCGGGGTGCCGGAGAAGCGGGAGGTGTCCGGCGCGGTGGGCGTGGCGCTGGCCGCGGATCCGGTGTCGTCGTCCGAGCCGCACGACACGAGCGCGACCGCGCTCAGGGCGGCGACGAGGACTCCGGCCAACGCCCTGGCCAGGGGCTGCCTCGTCGTTCGAAGGGGACCTGTGCCCATACCGGTGATCCTTCCCGTCGCACTCCTGTGCCCCCTGGCACATCGTGCACGAGGCGTAGTCGGGCAGCCACTCGGAGCGGCGCCCGGGAAGGACCACGCGGCCTGGCGTGGTACGGCGAAGGGCCCGGGGCAGCACAGCTGCCCCGGGCCCTTCGCCGTGGTGGGCTCAGGCGCCGCTCTCGCGGAGCATGTCCTCGCGCTCGACGATCTTCACGCGTTCACGGCCCTGCGGCTCGCCCAGCGCCTTCTCGGCGGCGTCCAGCTTGTACCAGCCCTCCCAGGTGGTGAAGCGGATCTCGCGCTCGGCGAGGAACGCCTCCACCGCCTCCGGGGCGGGCGCGTCCGGCGTCTGGAGACGGCCGTGGGCGAAGTCGTCCAGCAGGTTCGCGACCGTCTCGTTGGCGTCGCCCTTGGTGTGGCCGATCAGGCCCACCGGGCCGCGCCGGATCCAGCCGGTGACGTACGTCGACGTCAGGTGCTCGCCGGTCTCCTGCATGACTCGGCCGCCCTCGTCCGGGACGGTGCCCGAGTCGATGTCCCAGGGCAGCTTGGGCAGCTTGTCGGAGAGGTAGCCGACGGCGCGGTAGACCGCGCTGACGTCCCAGTCCTTGAACTCGCCGGTGCCCTTGACGTTGCCGGTGCCGTCCAGCTCCGTGCGCTCGGTGCGCAGGCCCACGACCTTGCCGTCCTCGCCGAGGATCTCCACCGGCGACTCGAAGAAGTGCAGGTAGAGCTTGTGCGGGCGGTCGCCGACGTCGCGGATCGCCCAGTTCTCCAGCGTCTTGGCGACCATGTCGACCTGCTTGTTGGCGCGGCGCTGCTCGATGGAGCCCGCGTCGTAGTCGATGTCCTCGGGGTTGACGATGACCTCGATGTTCGGGGAGTGGTCGAGCTCCCGCAGCTCCATCGGGGAGAACTTCGCCTGCGCCGGGCCGCGACGGCCGAACACGTGGATCTCCACGGCCTTGTTGGCCTTCAGGCCGTCGTAGACGTTGGCCGGGATCTCGGTCGGCAGCAGCTCGTCCGCGGTCTTGGCGAGGATGCGGGAGATGTCCAGCGCCACGTTGCCCACGCCCAGTACGGCGACCTTCTCGGCCTCCAGCGGCCAGGTGCGCGGCACGTCCGGGTGGCCGTCGTACCAGGACGCGAAGTCGGCGGCGCCGTAGGAGCCGTCGAGTTCCACGCCGGGTATCTTCAGCTCGCGGTCGGCCATCGCGCCGGTGGAGAAGACCACCGCGTCGTAGAAGGCGCGCAGGTCGTCGAGGTGCACGTCGCTGCCGTAGTTCACGTTGCCGAAGAGGCGGACCTGCGGCTTGTCGAGCACCTGGTGCAGGGCCGTGATGATGCCCTTGATGCGCGGGTGGTCCGGCGCGACGCCGTAACGGATCAGGCCGAACGGGGCAGGCATGCGCTCGAAGATGTCGATGGAGACACCGGGCTCGGCGGCCACATCGGACTTGAGCAGCGCGTCGGCGGCGTAGATCCCGGCGGGGCCGGCTCCGACAATGGCTACCCGCAGGGGGCGGGGCATGATCAGTTCCCTTCGAGCGATGACAAGCAACTCGACGGGAAGCCTAAGCTAAGGCAACCCTAAGTCGGTACGCGGGTCCGGTCTATGGGCTCATAAGCCCGCCTTATGGGTTCTCAAAGCCGCATAGAGGACGGGTGGCCTATGGCAGTGGCTGCTCCGCCCAGATCACCTTGCCCGCCGGCGTGTAGCGGGTGCCCCAGCGCTCGGAGAGCTGCGCGACGAGGAACAGGCCGCGCCCGCCCTCGTCCGTCATGGCCGCGTACCGCAGATGCGGGGAGGTGTTGCTGCTGTCGTAGACCTCGCAGATCAGCGTCCGGTCGAGCAGCACCCGCACCCGGATGGGGTCACCGCCGTACCGGATCGCGTTGGTGACCAGCTCGCTCAGGATCAGCTCCGTGGTGAACGCCAGGTCGTCCAGGTCCCAGTGGGTCAACTGGCGGCTGACCGAGGAGCGCACCTTGGAGACGGCCGCCGGGTCGGACGGCACCTGCCACTCGGCGATCCGGTCGGCGGACAGCGCCCTGGTCCGGGCGACCAGCAGGGCGATGTCGTCGCCGGGACGGTCCGGGAGCCGGGCGTCCAGCACGGTCCGGCAGGTCTCCTCGGGGGAGTCCCCCGCCCGGGACAGGGCCGCCCGCAGCAGTTCGAGACCCTCGTCGATGTCCCGGTCCCGGTCCTCGACGAGCCCATCCGTGTACAGCACCAGTCGGCTGCCCTCCGCAAGGTCCAGCTCGGCCGTCTCGAAGGGCAGCCCGCCGAGCCCCAGCGGGGGACCGGCGGGCACGTCGGGGAAGTCGACCGTGCCGTCCGGCCGGATCAGCGCGGGCGGCGGATGGCCCGCCCGGGCGACCGTGCAGCGCCGCGAGACCGGGTCGTAGACGGCGTACAGGCAGGTCGCGCCGGTCACCGGCGCGGTGCTGCCCTCCGCCTCCTCGTCCTGGTCGATCCGGGCGACCAACTCGTCCAGCAGCGCGAGCAGTTCCTCCGGCGGCAGGTCCAGCGCGGAGAAGTTGTGCACCGCGGTCCGCAGCCGCCCCATGGTGGCCGCCGCGTGCAGCCCGTGCCCGACGACGTCCCCCACGACGAGGGCGACCCGGGCGCCGGACAGCGGCAGGACGTCGAACCAGTCGCCGCCGACCCCGGCCTGGGCGGGCAGATAGCGGTAGGCGATCTCCAGCGTGTTCTGCTCGGGCAGGGTGCGCGGCAGCAGACTGCGCTGGAGGGTCACCGCCATGCTGTGCTCGCGGGTGTAGCGGCGGGCGTTGTCGATGGAGACCGCGGCCCGCGCGACCAGCTCCTCGGCGAGCTCCAGCTCCTCCGCGTCGAAGGGCTCCGGCTTGCGCGACCGCCAGAAGCTCACCACGCCCAGCACCAGCGCTCCGGCGCGCAGCGGCACCGTGATCAGCGAGTGGATGCCGTACTCCACGACCTGCGCGGAGCGCTCCAGGTCCTGTGCCTGCCAGCCGGGCGCCGCGCCGAGCACCGGCTCCAGCACCGGCCGCCCGTCGCGCAGACAGCGGCCCTGCGGCGAGGACTCCACGAACGCGATCCGCTCGCCCACCGGGTACAGCGGCGCGTCCTTGCGGATCCCGCTCAGCGCCGTGCGCCGCAACGGGCTCACCGTCTCCGGCTGGCCGCCGCTGAGCACCGCGCCGAACAGGTCCACGGTGACGAAGTCCGCGAACCGCGGCACGGCCAGCTCGGCCAGCTCCTCTGCGGTGCGGGTGACGTCCAGGCTGGTGCCGATGCCCACGCCCGCGTCGTAGAGCATGCTCAACCGCTCCCGGGCGGCCTCGGCACGCCCGGACAGGGCGCGCAGCTCGGTGGAGTCGCGCAGTGTGGCCACGCTGCCGTGCGGGCGGCCGCGCAGGTGCGTCGGGCGCTGGTTCACGGCCAGCAGCCGGTCCTTGACCCGGTGCACCTCGTCCGTGACCAGCCGGCCGGAGCCCAGCAGTTCGGCGGTGTCGGGGGCGAGTCCGAGGTCGGCCACCTGGCGGCCCTCGGCGTCTTCGGGCAGGTCCAGCAGGCGGTGCGCCTCGTCGTTGGCGAGCAGCAGTCGGCCCTCGTCGCCGACGATGATCACGCCTTCGCGGACGGCGTGCAGCACGGCGTCGTGGTGTTCGTACATGCGGGTCATCTCGTGCGGGCCCAGGCCGTGCGTCTGGCGCAGCAGACGTCTGCTGACGAGTGCCGTGCCGCCGGTGGCCAGCGCGAGCGCCGCCGCGGCCGCGCTCAGGACCAGCGGGAGCTGCCGGTCGGCGGTGCCGCCGACGGTCGCGGTGGTGATCCCGGCCGACACCAGTCCCACCACCGTGCCGTCGTCGTCCTCGATCGGCACGACGGCCTGCACCAGCGGGCCGATGGTGCCGGTGATCTCCTCGGTCACCACCTTGCCCTGGAGCGCGGGTTCGATGGTGCCGACGAACTTCTTGCCGATGCGGTCCGGCTTGGGGTGGCTGTAGCGGATCCCGTCGGTGTTCATCACGACGATGAAGTCCACCTCGGTCGCCTCGCGGGCGGCTTCCGCGCGGGGCTGGAACACGGCCGACGGGTCGGGGTCGTCCAGGGCCTCACGGGTGCCGGGGGCGTTGGCGAAGGACTCGGCGACCGCGACGGAGCGGTTGCGGGCCTCGCGGGTGCTGTCGTGCCGGACCTGCAGCACCAGCGCCACCACCGCGGCGACGACCAGCAGCACCACGATGACGACCTGGAAGAGGAACACCTGGCCCGCCACACTGCGGGCGCTCAGCGGGGAGCGCGGCCGCCGGCCGTGCGCCGTCCCGGACCGTCCGGCGTCCGGCGCGCCGTCCGCGCGCACTCCGCGGGCGCGGCCGGGCGCACGTGGGGGGCGCGGACCGCTGCGGCGACGGAGCGACGTGGAACCGGATCGACCCGAGAGTCGGACCATGGGCTCATGTCTACACTGCGCGACCGCAGGAGGCGAGAGGCGCCACCTGGTGGCCGGCGGTCTCCGCTGCCCTCATGGGTGCCGCCGGCCCGTGAGGCGCCGGGTGGCGAGCAGCACGGCGATGTCGTCGGGCCGGTCGGCAGACTGCCGGGCCGTCGCGGTGAGCCGGTCGGCGAGCTTGGGCAGGGACTGGCCGCCGGGCCCCCCGAACACCGCACCGTTCTCGGCCAGCGCCACGCGCAGCGCACCGATGCCGTCGTCGATGTCCTCGCCCGGCCGTTCCACCAGCCCGTCGGTGTACAGGGCCAGCACGCTGCCGGGGTCCAGGACCAGCTCAGTCACCGGGTACCGCGCCTGCGGGTCCACCCCGAGCACGACACCACCGGGCAGGTCGAGAGCGTACGTACGGCCGTCCGGGCGGCGCAGCAGCGGTGGCAGATGCCCCGCCCGGGCCGCCAGGGCCACTCCGGTGACGGGGTCGAGGCGGATGTAGCAGCAGCTCGCGAACTGCCCGGCGTCGATGTCGATGAGGAGCCGGTTGGTGCCGCTCAGCACCTCGTCCGGCGGCCGGTCCCCGAGCGCGAAGGCCCGTACTGCCGTGCGGAGCTGGCCCATGGTGGCCGCCGCCTGCACGCCGTGTCCCTGGACGTCGCCGATGACCAGCGCCAGTCCGTCCCCGGCGGAGACGACGTCGTACCAGTCCCCGCCGACCTCCATGCCCTGAGTCGCGGGCAGATATCGTCCGGCGGTCTCCACCAGTGGGTGGGACGACAGGCGTCTCGGGAGCAGGGCCTGCTGCAGGCCCCGGGCGAGCGCCGCCTCGGTCTCGTAGCGTTGCGCCCTTTCCATGGCGTGTGCGATCAGTCCGGCCAAGGCGGTGAGGGCGGCCCGTTCCTTGGTGCTGAAACGGCGCGACCGGTCGAAACCGAGGATGCAGGAGCCGACCGGCCGCCCGGAGGCGATCAGCGGCAGGAAGGCGCGGGCGCCCTCCGTGGCGTCCAGGGCGATGCCGGGGTAGGCGTCGGTGAGCTGCTGCATGGAGTCGAAGAACAGCGGGCGGCCGTTGGTCAGCGTCTCCACGCCGGGCAGCCGGGCGTCCAGGCCGATCCCCTCGAAGGGGGCGAGGAAACCCGAGGGGAAGCCGCTCTCCCAGGCCAGGTACAGATGCCGTTCCTGGAGCAGGTAGATCGCCAGTCGGCGCCCGCCGAACGCGGGCAGCAGCTCCCGCATGACCACCTCGGAGACCTGGCGGGCGGTGACCGCCTCGGTCAGCGCCATGGCAAGCACGATCGGCCGGTACAGCGGCGCCATGGAGGGGTCCGCCGCCGCCCCGGGCTGCTCCTCCGTATCACCGGGCGGGGTTCCGGGCGGCGCCTCGGTCACCCGGTGAGTCGGACGGATGGTGCAGGTCAGCAGGTCCGGGCCGGGGTTGAGCGACACCGCCAGCCAGCCGCCGTCGTAGTTCTCGCCGGCATCGGTGCCGGGTCGTCCGACGTGGAAGTGCATCGGCTCCGGCGACAGCAGCGCCCCGCGCAGATGGTCCTCGCAGACGGGCTGGTTCAGCCACGGCACGGCGTCCCACAGCGGGCGGCCGAGCAACTGCGGGCGGGGCCGCTCCAGCAGTTCGGCGGCGCGCGGATTGGCGTAGACGACGGTGCCCAGCCGGTCCAGCGCGAACACGCCCTCCGGCAGCAGATCGGCCGCGGCGTCGGCCGCGGTGCCGGGTCCGGGGTCGATGACGACGCCGTGCACGGCCCGCGGACCTTCGTGGGAGCCCCAGAGTTCGACGAGCCGCAGTGACCCGTTCGCGCCGCGCACGTGCAGCGGCAGCGGGGGCGGCCGGCCGGCCGCCGTGTCCCGCAGCGCGGCCAGCAGCACCCGCGTGTCGTCGGGGGCCACGGCTGCGGCGAGGGCGCGCTCGCTGCGCACGCACTCCTCGGCGCCCGCTCCCAGCACGTGGCGCATCCGTTCGTCCAGGGTCATCGCACCGGTGGCCGGATCCCAGGTGAAGGATCCGGCCCGTCGGGAGGCGCGCAGGGTGGGCGGGCGTACGCACCGGGGCTCGCCGTCCCACCACAGCGCGCTGTCCGCCACACCGCCCAGCTGCCCGGCCAGCTCCTCGGCCAGATGGGCGAGGCGCTCGCGTTCGGGCAGCAGCTCGGTGGCGTCGACCGCGGACGCACGCAGGACCGTCAGGACCCCGTAGGCCGCCGTATCGGTGGCGACCGGCATGTACAGGGAGCCGAACTGGAAGGGCAGACCGGCCGCGAACTGGGGGTAGCGGCGCATGGTCTCCGTCGCGTTGGCGAGGACCACCTCCTCGCCCAGCCGATGCGCGTCGGCGACCGGGAACGGGCTGTCCACGTGCAGCCGCCACCAGGGCTTGAACAACTGTCCCGGCAGCCCCACCAGTACCGACAGACGCAGCAGACCGGGCGTGCGGGACCGCAGATAGACCCCGGCCGCGTGCCCGCCGTCGGCCCTGAGCGCCTCCAGCGAGGCGTTGATCAGCAGCGACGTCGGCCGCCCGGGCGTCCGCTGTGCGTCCTCGGCGCTCCCAGTCATCGGCCCCTACCTGTCCGTGCGCCGTCCCACGGGGCGACACAGCAAGAATGCGCCACGAAGCCCGCCCGGCGCACCCGGACAGCACGGAGATCGTCGCCGGATTGCTCCGGGTACGGCGACATGCGCGGGAAAGAATGTGCGTACAGGCAGCTTCGGTCACGTACGGCACGGGCGGCTCAGGACCGCGTACCGGCATGCCGATGCCACCGTCCCGACGGGCAGCGCTTGATTCAGGCCACGTGGCGTCGCGCGTTCACCCTATGGGCCGCCACCGGTCATCGCAGGGCCTGCGCGATCCGGTCGAAGACCGGGGCGAGCCTCCAGTAGGCGCTGTGGGACAGCGGGAAGGGCTGGCGGCTGCGCACCTCGTGGTCGGTGACCCGGCGATCACCCGCGAAGACGGGCTCGGCGAGGTAGGCGAGCAGGTCCATGCGGTCGTAGATGTTGAGCCAGTCGGGGAAACCGGCGGGCAGCGCGGCCCCGGGCCCGAGGCCCGCGAGGGCGCCGAGCTCGTGCAGGAAGGGGGCCTGCGAGCCGACGGTGACCAGGAGCCGTACAGGGAGCGGGGGTTGGCGCAGGGCGGCCAGGGCGAGGGTGTCCACCAGGGCGATGCCGCCGAGGCTGTGGCCGATGACGACCGGTGGCTCGGGGCTGCGGCCGATCACCTTCTCCAGGTGGGCACGCAGCGGTTCGCCGCGCGACTGGTAGCGCAGGATGTCGCCGATCTCGGAGGCCTTCTCGTGGGTGAAGTCCCCGCGCCAGCGGTCGCGTGCCGCTTGGGTGGTCATGCGCTGCGCCAGCTTGAACAGCACGCCGAGGGTGCCGGTCACGACCCCGCGGCCGGTGCCGCCGAGCCGGTCGCTGAGCAGGTCCACGAGCCGGTCCCGCTCGTCGCCGGTGCACAGCGTGGTGTCGCGGGCCCGGGCGAGCAGGACGGCGACGACGGCACGGCCCGTGAGGAGGGCGAGTTCGGCGGCGACCGCGTCGTCCTCGGCGGCGAGGCAGGCGTCCTGGAACTCCTCCGAGTCCGACACGGTGTCCAGGGCGTACCGGTAGCCGTCGGCCAGCCCGGTCTCCCGGAGGAGTACGGCCAGTTCGTCGCCGGGACCGAGGTCGCGGGGCAGTCCCCGCAGCAGGTCGCCCACCGTCTCCCCGGCGGACCGCACCCCGGGCAGGCCGAACCCGCCGTCCTCGGCGCCGGTGCGGATCTCGGCGAGGACCCGGAGCTCGCAGAACGGATCGGTGAGGAGCAGCAGCCACTCGGCGGTCCCGGGGTCGTCGTCGACGTCCGCGGGGGTCAGGGGTTTCGTCCCGGGTACGGAGGCGCCGCCGGCACTGAGCTCGGCACCGAACTCGCTTCCCCAGTAGCAGGGTTCGACCTCCGCCCCCGGGAACCGCTCCAGCAACCCGGCGCTCACCTGCCGGAACAACTCGTCGAACCGATCCCGCCGGACACCGGTGCCGTGAACAAAGACGAACCGCATGCGTCCCCCGCCCCAACGCGCCTGTGCGGTAGGAGAATAGTGCCCGTCGGCGGCCCGCCACAGCAGGACGGCAGGCCCCGACGGGCGAGGCGGAACTCTCGGTCAGGCGGTCGACTGCCTGGCGGCCAGGGGCACCTCGCAGGAGGCGGAGTAGCCCTGCGAAGTGATCCCGTGGGCCGTGTTGTTCCTGGTCGACATGTTGGCGAAGGCGATGATCGCGGTGAGTTCGACCATCGCCGCCGGTCCGAGCCGGTCCAGCAGGCCCGCGTACAGCTCGTCGGTGACCGTGGGCGGGGTGTTCGTCATCGCCTCGGCGTACTCCAGCACGTCCCGCTCCAGCGGCGTGAACACCTCCGACTCCCGCCAACGCGGCACCTGGCTCGCCTTGTCGAGGTCGAGGTTCTGGTGCAGGGCCTGGAAGTAGTTGATGTCGAGGCACCAGCTGCATCCGACCTGCGCCGCCACCGCCATGTGCGCGAACGTCTTGAGACCCTCGTCGGCCGTGTCCCACGCGTTCGCCCTGGCCCCGAGCTCCGCTGCGTCCTCGGTGACCTGGGGATGGTGCGCGGACACCTCCCACGGCTCGGGCACGGCACCGAACTGCTCGACCAGACTCGCGCGGACCTCGGCGGGAAGGTCGGCCTTGGCAATGCGCAACGTCATCGTGCTCTCCTCATGCGTCATACGGCTGCTTGCGTGACGCCATGGAGACACCGCCGGGCCCGGTTGTGTGACATCGGTCCGTGGTCCGACGGGATCAGCGAGTGGCGCGGTACGCCGCCTCGATGTGCCGGACCACGGTGTCCGGGCGGGACATCATCACGACGTGCGAGGCGCCCTCGGCCTGGACGACCCTGCTGCCGGCGCCCACCTGGACGGCACAGCCCTCCACGTCGGTAAGCCACTGGCTCCGCCCAAACACCCCTACGCTGCCCGGCCGTTGGGCCGTCGCCATGAGCCGGGTCTGCGAGCGGGGCAGGTCCTGGGCGAAGACGTCGTGGAACTTCGCCGGGCCGATGCAGCCGTCCAGGCCGGGCTCCCCACCGGGGACCGGGTAGGGGCGGCCGACCATGGCGGGCTGAAGCCGGCTGCCGGGGAACTCCCGCGGGTCCGGGGATCGTGTCGATGACGCTGCGCACGTACGGCGAGTCCCCGGCCAGGTCCCGCAAGGGGTTGGCCGGGGCGATCACCGGGAAGCCGGCCTTCAGCAGCCGGGCGGTGAGGGCACTCCAGCCGGACGCGTCGGCGAACACCCCGTGAACGAGGACGACGGCGGGCCTGTGCGTGTCCCTCATGCCGTGCGGGCGCCCGCGTCCACCGTGGTGCGGTGTTCTCGATCCGGGCTGTCGATGCCGTGAAGCGACTCCGGAAGGGAGCATGGCACCGGCGTCCACGGCTGTTCTGGCCGTGCGTGCCAGGCCCTGTTCCCTGGGTGCACGGTGCCGGCGGTGTCAGCCGATGCGGTGCACCAGCTGGCTCGTCAGCTCGTAACGCGCGCCCACGACGGCGAGTTCACCGGCCGACACCTTGGCCGCCAGGTCCGGTTCCGCGGCGAGGCGGTCGCGGACCAGTCGTATGTTGGCGTCGATCGTCGCGTCCGTGCGGGCGTCGCCCTCCTTGGTGTGATCGATGGCCGGGGCGATCTGGTCGGCCAGGTACTGGATGTGGGCGGGCAGTTTCTCGCCGCTCTCCTCGGCCTCGACCGCGGCGCGCACGGCACCGCAGGACTGGTGACCGAGCACCAGCACCAGGGGGATGCCGAGTTCGAGCACGCCGTACGCGACGCTGCCGAGCACCGCCTCGTCCAGGACCTCACCGCCGCTGCGGACGGTGAGCAGGTCCCCGAGGCCCTGGTCGAAGACGAGTTCCGGCGGGACGCGCGAGTCGATGCAGCCGAGCACCACCGCGAAGGGGTGCTGTCCGGAGACCAGTTCCTGACGGACCGTGCGGGTCTCGTCCGGATGCTTCTGCCGGAAGGCGCGCCAACGCGCGTTGCCCGCGGCGAGTTCGCGCAGAGCCTCGGCAGGGGTGGCCGGGCGGGGCCGGTGCGGAGCGGCGGTCGCAGGAGTGGCGGTGCCTACCGCGAGGCCGGTACCGAGGGCGGCGGCACCGGTGAGTGCGCCGCGCAGCAGGGAGCGGCGGGCAGGCTTGGGCTCGGCGGGGCGCGGGGCGCCCGCAGGGGAATCTGAGTTCACGGACAGAACGTACGTCCGGGGCTGTGCACTCTTGCCCGCCCAACGGAATCGTGGACGGGACGTGAACCGACCATGGGGAAGTGTTGATCACCTCTTGGGGTGAGCCGTTGCCCGGCCCTGGGACGAGCCTCGTGGTGAGCCCCGTCGTGAGGCGACAGGGGCCCGGCGGTCAGCTCAGCCGGGCGGCGATGGCGCGGGCGCAGTCGAGGGATTCGGTGCGGGAGGTGTCCACCTCCAGGTCGTAGACCACGCCCTCGTGCACCAGGGCCGCCTGTGCCTCGGCCATCCCCGGTGTGCGGTCCCCGCGCGCGATCTCCCGGCCCGCGGCGACGGCGGGGTCGCACCGGACGCCCACCCACAGCACCTCCACGCCGACCAGCGCCTGCCGCCACCGCTGCTGGGACGCCGCCCCGCCGAGGAAGACGTCGTCGACGACGATCCGGGCACCGGCCCGGGCCATCGCCACGATGCCCTCCACCCAGGCCGCCTCGAGCGCCCTGAAGTCGGCCCCGACACTCACCCCGCCGTCGGCGGCGAACGTGATGCCCTCGTCCGAAGCCCGCATTCTGGCGGGCAGAGCGTCGACGAACTCGTCGACCCCGAACGCCAGCCACGGATCGGGCAGTACGGCCTGAAGGCAGCGTACGATCCCGGACTTCCCGGAGCTGGAACCACCGTTGAGAATGATCATCTGCGTCGTCACCGCGCCACAGTAGGGCGGCCGGCGGAGGAACGGCCAACAGTTTCCGCTCAGGGCGGGTGCGGGCCGGGGGCCGGGGGCCGGGGGTGCCGAGGGCTCCTGCCGTGACCGCGGGACGCCGCAATCCGAGGGATGGGCCGCGCAGCCGAAGCCGCCTCGCTACGATCGGAGTTGCTTCCATCCGGCGCCCTACGGCGGACCCACCGGGGGGAGCCGCTGCCCGCGCAGTTCACCGATTCAGCGCGGGCGGGGGCGAACCGGATGGGAGGTGAAGAGAATGGCCGACGACAAGTCGACAAGGACGACGGCGCTCTGCGCGGACCTGGCCAAGCGGGTCATCGCCGCACTGAGCGCTCGCGCGATGTGGGCAGCGCTGCTGTATCTGCTGCACCGCGACGTGTGACGTCCGGGGGCCCCGAGCCTGTTCCCCTTCTCGGGTCGGGGCCCCACTTTCCCCACCGCGCGTGACCGTACGAGCGCGAAGCGGCAGCGGTCCCCATGAACTCGGCGCGGTGGGCGGGAATGATCACGGCTCCAGGGATGGTTGACCTGTCACACATGCCCGTCCGCCGACCAAGAAGGTGCACCCCGTGGCAACGACGCCGGACCTCCCGCTTGGCGCCCCACCCCGCCTGATCGCCACAGACCTCGACGGCACGCTGCTGCGCGGGGACGGCACCCTGTCCCCGCGCACCAAGGCCGCGCTGGCGGCGGTCGAACAGGCCGGAATCCGCGTCGTGCTGGTGACGGGACGTCCGTCACGATCGGTCCATGTGCTGCTGGAGGCCATCGGACCGCACTACGTCATCGCCGCCAACGGCGCCGCCGTACACGCACCCGACGGATCCCCGGATCACCTCTCGCCGATCCCGCCCCTCGTGGCGGCGCAGCTCGTGGCCCGCGTGCGCGCCGCGGTCCCCGGCGTCTCCTTCTCCGTGGAGTACGACCAGGACTTCGGCCATGAGCCGGCCTATCCGAGCTGGTCGTACGGCGAGGGTGCCGTCGAACTCGTCGGTTCGGCGGAGGCCCTGGTGACCCGCACCCCGGCCAGGCCCCTGCTGAAGATTCTCGCCCACCACCCGGCACTCCCGCTCGACGACTTCTACGCGCGGGCCCTGCGTGCCGCGGGCACCAGTGCCGAGACCACCCACTCCACCGGCCTGTCGCTCGTGGAGTTCAGCGCGTCCGGCGTCACCAAGGCGAGCACCCTGATCGAGTGGAGCGGCCGACTCGGCATCGCGAGCCATGAGATCGCCGCGTTCGGCGACATGCCCAACGACCTGCCCATGCTCACCGCGGTGGGCCACTCCTACGCCATGGCCAACGCCCATCCGCAGGTCCTGGCCACCGCACGTCACCGCACCTCCTCCAACGACGAGGACGGCGTCGCCCGGATACTCGAAGGGTTCATCGACGCGCTCGTCCCGTGAAAGGGAACCCATGAACGCGGATGACCCCACCACCCCCCACGACCTCACCGGCACCCACGACCCCGACCGCTTCCCCGCCGGCCGCCCCTTGCTCATTCGCGGCGCCACCGTCGTCACCATGGACACCGGGCCCGGAATCCTGCCGGGCACCGACGTCCTCGTCACGGACGGCACGATCGCGGCGGTCGGCCACCGCCTGTCCGCACCGCACGGCACCGCGGTCATCGAGGCGCACGGCGCGCTGCTGATCCCGGGCTTCGTCGACACCCACCGCCACATGTGGCAGTCCGCGCTGCGCGGACTCGGCGTCGACTGGACCCTGACGAACTACATGGACGCGCTGGGGCAGTTACTGCCGCACTTCCGGCCCGAGGACGTCTACGCCGGCAACCACCTCGGCATGGTCGAGGCGGTGGCGGACGGTGTCACCACCGTCGTGGACTGGTCCCACGGCTGTTCCACCCCCGCCCATGCCGACGCCGCGGTGGACGCGCTGATGTCCGTGCCTGGCCGGGCGCGATGGGCGTACGGCCGTATCGGCCCGGATCTCTCCTGGGTCACCGACGGAGAGGTGGACCGGATCCGGGCGGCCCGGTTCTCCGCCGACGACCAACTGGTCACCATGCAGCTCGCGTTGGACCTGCCGCCGGACCTGTCCGCCGCGGACGCCGCCCTGAGCCACGCCGCGAAGCAGGCGCTCCCCGTGACCACCCACGCCGGAGTCTTCGGCATCGTCGGGGACGCGGCCGTCGCCCACCTCGCCCGCCAGGACGCCCTGAGCCCCAGCACGACACTCGTCCATGCCGCCTCCCTGAGCGACGACTCCTACCGCCGGATCGCCGACAGCGGCGCCTGCCTGTCGCTGTCCGCGGAGAGCGAGCTGAACGCGGGCCAGGGCTATCCGCCCACCGGAGCCGCCCGTCGCTTCGGCGTTCCGCTCTCCCTGTCCATGGACACCGTGGTGTGGTGGAGCGGCGACATGTTCTCCGCGATGAGGTCGACGCTCAGCGCCGAGCGCGGCCTGGTCTTCCTCCAGGCGCACGCGCGCGGCGAGCAGGTGGGCAGCCACGACCTGCGCGCCGCCGATGTCCTGCGCTACGCGACCCTCGGCGGGGCCGAGGCCCTCGGCCTGGCCGACCGGATCGGCTCGATCACCCCGGGCAAGTGCGCCGACCTCGTCCTGCTGCGAGCGGACACCCCGTCGATGACGCCGGTGAACAATCCCGTGGGACACCTGGTCTTCCAGGCCGGGCGGGGAGACATCGACACGGTCGTCGTCAACGGCCGCGTGCTCAAGCACCGCGGCGAGCTGATCGGCATCGACCTCCGCCGCGCCCGGCGGCAGGCCGAGGCCTCCCGCGACCACCTGCGGGGAGCGGTGGGGGAAGCGGCATGGCAGAACCTTGTCGATCCGCCCGGCGCTAGAGGCTGACCGCCACCCGCAGCGGCGCCCGGAACGACAGCAGCCCCAGCATCGGGCCGTCCGCCGACGCCGGCCGTGCCCCCGGCAGGCGCCGGGCCGCCGCGGCGAGGGCCACCGCCGCCTCCGTACGCGCCAGCGAGGCGCCCGGGCAGCGGTGGCGGCCGACGCCGAAGGCAAGGTGCCGGCGGATGTTCCCCCGGTGCGGGCACAGCTGCTCCGGGGTCTCGAAGACCTCCGGGTCCGATCCGCTGCCCAGGAGCATCAACAGCAGCTGCGCCCCCTGGGGCAGGTTTACTCTGCCCAGCTCGACCGGGCGCGCGGTGACCCTGCGCCAGGTGGTCACCGGCGGCTCCCGCCGCAGTACCTCCTCCACCCAGCCCTGTGCCAGTCCCTCCTCGGACGCGACACGGGCCCACATCCCGGGCTCGGTCAGCGCACGGCGCAGCACGGTGGCGATGAGCTGCCCCGTGGTGGACTGCCCGGCGATGAAGACGAAGAAGCACGCGGCGACGGCGGTCGGCACGTCGAGCCGTTCCCCGTCGGGCAGGCGATGGTCGGTCAGCGCCCGGACGAAGGAGCCGGGCCGGGCCTGCCCGTCCGCCACCGTCTCGGTCAGCCAGCGGTGGAACTCGCCCACCAGCTCCGCCAGTTCGAGCTGACGTTGCGGAGCGGGCCGGCCCCAGAACAGCTCCAGCGAGGCGTCGCTCCAGCGGATCAGCGTCGCCGTCGGAACGCCCTCGATGCCGAGCAGCTCCATCAGTACCCGGCACGGCAGCACCTGGGCGAAGGAGGTGAACAGATCGCAGTTGCCCGAGGAGGGCAGGGCGTCGAGCAGTTCGTCGGCGATGCGCTCGATCACGGGCACGGCGGCGGTCACGCGCTGCGCGTTGAAGAACCGGGTGACGACCCGGCGCAGTCCCGGATGGCCGGCGGTGCCGTTGTTCGCCAGGGCGGGCGGGAGGTTGAAGCCTGCCCGGGCGAGCACCCGGAGCGCGCCGAAGGGGAGCGGGGTGACGGCGTTCTGGGCGTTGTCCGGCAGGAAGTCGTCCGGGGTGAGCAGGACATGGCGTACGTCCCGGTAGCGGCTGACCAGCCACAGGCCGGTGCCGGCATCGAAGTGCACCGGCGCCTCGGCCCGCAGCGACTGGAGCCACGGGTACGGATCGCGAGTGAAGTCGTCGCCGAACAGGTCGAGCGCATCGAGGACGGGGGCGGATGCGCCCGAAGCCGGGGAAGTCACGGCCGGGACGCTAACACGTGCTCGCGCGCCCTCCGCGTCCGTGTGCGCGGCATCACGGAGGGCCTGTGCCGCAGGGCACCGAGCCGCGCCGACGGGGATGTGTCCACGGCCCGGCCGATGGATATGTCCACTTCCGTTCCGGCACCTTCGTCGCCTCACCCCATCGGCCGGGAACGCCGATAATGGGAACTGTCTCCCGGTGGACCACAGCGCCGCGCCGCCGAGAGAGGAGTGCCATGAGCGGACCCAGCGACCACGCCGACCGCGGTTCCTCGGCCCTCGACGCCCTCGCCACCGCCGTACTCGGCGAAGGCGGCGCCATCCTGCGGTGGTCGCGGGAAGCGGCGCGGCTCCTGGGGTACGAGGCCGCCGAGGTCCTGGAACGCCCCGTGCGGGAACTCATCGAGGACAGGGCGGCACCCGGCCGGGCCAGGCTCAGGCACCGCAACGGCGGGACGGTCGACGTCACCTACCGTGTGCTCCGGCCCGCGGACTCCGCCGAGCTGCTGGTCGTGGCCGCGCCCACGCGGCGGCTCGAGGAGCAGGAGCTGGGCGCCTCGCTGCTGCGGGCGTTGCTCTCCCAGGACGGCATGGGTGTCGCCGTCCACGGCCCCGATCTGGCCGTGCTGCACGCCAACGGGTCACCCATGATGTCCGGCATCCCGCACGGCGGCGAGCCGGTGGACGACTCCGCCGTAGAGGCCTCGCTGCGCCAGGTGCTGGATTCCGGGAAGCCGCTGGTCGGCGCGGTGCGGCGGATGCGGAGCCCGGGGGCCCGCTTGCGGGAGCGGACCCTGGGGATGTCGGCGCTGCCCCTGACGGACGAAGACGGGCGCCCGACGGGTGTCGCCGCCCTGTACACGGAGGCCGCCGAGCAGCAGCCGGCCCGGCATCACCTGGACCTGCTCAGAGGCGCCGCGACCCGTATCGGCGCCTCGCTCGACGTCACGCGGACGGCACAGCAGCTGGCGGAGGCGGTCGCCCCCGGCCTCGGGGACCTGGGGATCGTCGACCTGGCCGAGGCCGTGCTGGACGGGGACGAGCCCCCGAGGCTGGTCGGCGGCGGCGATCTGCATGTGCTGTCCGTGGCCTCGTCGACCGGTGAATGGCCCGCCCACATCGGCCCGGGGCAGCCGTTGCCGCCGCTGCCCGACCATCCGACCCTGCGCGCCATCCAGAACGGCGAGACGGTCGTCATGACCCGCGCCGAGGCCGTCGCCGCCCTCGGCGACCCCCGCCTGGCCGCGGACATGCTGCCCGCCTCGTTCCACTCGATGATGATCTCCCCGCTGTACGCCCGCGGCCTCGTCCTCGGTGGCCTCCAGGTCTGGCGGATCACCGACCCGACCCCCTTCACCGGCGAGGACGTCGACCTGGTGACGGAGGTCGCCTCCCGGGGCGCCCTCGCCATCGACAACGCCCGTCGCTACACCCGCGAGCACCGGGCGGCCGCCGCCCTGCAGCAGAGCCTGCTGCCCCGGGCGACGACCGACACCCCGGCGGCCGAGACAGCCGGGACCTACCGCCCGGCGGGCGGCGGAGCCGAGATCGGCGGCGACTGGTTCGACGCGATCCCGCTGCCCTCCCTGCGGCTGGCGCTGGTCGTCGGGGACGTCGCCGGGCACGGCCTGCACGCCGCCGCCAGGATGGGCCGCCTGCGCGCAGCCATCCACACCCTCGCCGACCTCGAACTCGACCCCGGCGAACTCCTCACCCGGCTCGACGCCCTCGTCCGCCGCCTCGCCGCGGAGGCGCCCCCGCAGGACCAGGACACCCTCACCGCCACCTGCCTCTACGCCGTCTACGACCCGGTCAGCCGCCAGTGTTCCGTCGCCAGCGCGGGGCACCCCGCACCGGTGGTCGTCCGGCCGGACGGCACCGAGCAGGAGCTGACGGTGCGGCCCGGTCCGCCGCTCGGGGTCGGCGGTCTGCCGTTCGAGATCACCACGGTCACCGTCGAACCCGGCAGCCTCCTCGCCCTCTACACCAAGGGGCTGGTGGACGCCGGGGCCCCCGGCCTCGACACCGGTCTGCGCCGGCTGACGGACGCGCTCACCGCGTACGCCTCCTCCGGCGCTCCCCTTGACGAGGCGGGCCGCTCCGTCCTGACCGGCATCGGTGAACCACCGGGCCGCGAGGACACCGCGCTGCTGCTGGCCCGTACCCGTGCCGTGCCCAGCGAGCACACCGCGAGCTGGATCTTCCCGGCCGACCCGACGATCGTGGGCCGGGCGCGGGAGGAGGCCGCCGACCGGCTGGCGGCGTGGGGTCTGGACGACCTCGCCTTCACCACCGAGCTCGTGGTCAGCGAACTGATCACCAACGCCGTCCGCTACGCCGGCGGCCCCGTCGAGCTGCGACTGATCCGGGAGGACGTCCTGATCTGCGAAGTCACCGACCCGAGCAACACCCAGCCCCGGCTGCGACGGGCCCGCACCACGGACGAGGGCGGCCGGGGCCTGTTCCTGGTGGCGCAGCTGACCTCCCGCTGGGGCTGCCGTTACGGCGGGACGGGGAAGACCATCTGGACCGAGCAGCCCTTGACCACCGCTGCGCCCTGGATGGCCGGCCTCGTGTGACGGGCTGCGGCGATCACCGGGCTTTGGATGATGGGTCAACTGGTGATGGATCAACTACGACTAGACTTTCGGCATGACTGACACGGTGCGCTGGCTGACGGCGGACGAGCAGCACGCCTGGCGGAGCTTCGTGCGCCTGCAGGAGCGGCTCGGCGGCCGGCTGGCCCGCCGGCTCCAGGCGGACGCCAAGCTGTCGGCCGCCGACTTCCAGGTGCTGGTCCATTTGACCGACGTACCCGAAGGGCGCCGGCGCTTCCTGGATCTCTCCCGGGCACTCGAATGGGAGAAGAGCCGGATGTCGCACCACATCGCCCGGATGGCGAAGCGCGGCCTGGTGACCCGCGAGGAGTGCCCGGAGGACGGTCGCGGAGCGTTCGTGGTGATCACTCCGGCCGGCCGCGAGGCCATCGAGGCGGCGGCCCCGCTGCACGTCGAGGCGGTGCGCGCGCTGTTCCTCGACCACGTGACCCCGGCGGAGCTCAGGACGCTGGCGCGGATCTCCGAGCGGGTCGTCGCGCACCTCGACGAGGAACCGGCGTGACGATGACCGACCGCAACGAACGAACGAGTGGGAGATGGACCCGGTGAGCAATGTGGAAGCCGAACCCGCGGCGGTGCGCTGCGGCGCACTCGTCGACGACAGCCGGCCGGCCGGGGCGGCGCGCGTCGACGTGCTCTCCGCCCGCGAGGTCCCGCTCGGCGGCCCGCGCGCGATGACCGTACGGCGCACCCTGCCCCAGCGCGCCCGGACCCTGATCGGCGCCTGGTGCTTCGCCGACCACTACGGCCCGGACGACGTCGCCACGACCGACGGCATGCGGGTTCCGCCGCATCCGCACACCGGCCTGCAGACGGTCAGCTGGCTGTTCAGCGGCGAGATCGAGCACCGCGACAGCCTCGGCTCCCACGCCCTCGTTCGGCCCGGCGAGATGAACCTCATGACGGGCGGCCACGGCATCGCCCACTCCGAGGTCTCGACGCCCCGCACGACCGTCCTGCACGGCGTGCAGCTCTGGGTCGCCCTCCCCGAGGAGCACCGGAACACCGCCCGCGACTTCCAGCACCACGTCCCCGAACCCCGCTTCGTCGACGGCGCCGAGATCAGGGTCTTCCTCGGCTCGCTCGCCTCGGTCACCTCCCCGGTGCGGACCTTCACGCCCCTGCTCGGCGCCGAGATCACCCTCGCGCCGCGGGCCACGCTCACCCTCGCCGTCGACGCCGGCTTCGAGCACGGCCTGCTCGTGGACAGCGGGGACGTCAGCGTGGCCGGCACGCCGCTGCACCGGGCGGAGCTGGGGTACGTCCACCCAGGCGTCGACACCCTCACCCTGGTCAACGAGTCCGAGGAGCCGGCGCGGACGGTCCTGCTCGGGGGAGTGCCGTTCGAGGAGGAGATCGTCATGTGGTGGAACTTCGTCGGCCGCAGCCATGACGACATCGCCCGGGCCCGTGAGGACTGGGAAGCCTCCTCGGACCGCTTCGGCGAGGTGGCGGGCTACCCCGGCGACCGGCTCCCCGCCCCCGCCCTGCCGCACGCCACCATCACGCCGCGCCGGAACCCGCCGCGCCACTGACCGGCGTAGCACCGGAATACGACCGCACGGGCCTGCGTTGACGCGCGTGGTTGATGTATCAACCTCACCGATGCGAGGACCGAGGACATGACGACCGAGCGTTTCAACGAGTACGCCGCCCACGACGGAGTCGCGCCCGACCGCTGGGCCAGCGCCCTGCACCTGTTCGACAACGGCGTAGGCGTCCCGCGCGAGGAAACGGTGCTCGAGCGCTGGGAGAGGGCCCAACTCCTGTTCGAGGCCAAGGACTACATCGGCGCCGCCCGTCTCCTCGCCGACGTCGTCGAGGAGGTCCCCGAGCAGACCGGTCCCCGTCTCCTCCTGGCCCGCGCCTACTACCACTCCGCGCAACTGGGGCGCGCGGAGGAGCAGTTGCGCCGGATCATCGACCGCGACCCGGTCGAGCACTACGCCCACCTGATGCTGGGCCGGACCCTGGAGCGTCAGGGCCGTCGTGCGGAGGCGGCGCCCTGGCTGCGGATGGCCGCGGCGTTCGCGGGCGAACTGCCCGCGCAGGACTGAGTGTTCTTCACTGGGCGCGCTTGCCGGTGTGTGCGAGGGCGCTCTCGGTTCGGCAGCCGACGATGGCCGGGGCCTCCTGGACCAGGCCATCGTCGGTCAGCGCCTCGACCATGAACAGGGCGAAGTCCACCCGGCGGGTCAGGTTGCTGGCCAGCACCGGATCCCCCACATGCCGGCTCCACACGGGCAGGCCCTGACTCTCCCCCTCCTCCAGGGAACTGCCGCGCACCACGGTCCACCGGGTCTCGCTGGCGAAGATGCGCCGACAGGCCTCGACCTGGTCGTCGAGCTCGACGGCCCGGACGAGCTTCGCCAGGACGGCGGCGATCCGTACCCCGGTCCTGAACAGCCATGAGTACGTGTCCTTGCCGTCGCGCGTGATGTGCCAGCCGCAGGAGAACACCAGCCGCGCACCCGGCCGGGCGTGGTCGAGCACCGCCTGGGCCGTACCGGACGAGTACTGCCGCACACCCCAGGGCACCAGCACCGTCAGCACCCCGTCGCACCCGGCGACCGCCTTCCGGATCACCTCGCGGTCGTCCGTGGGCCCGGGCACGAGGGTGATCCGCCCCTCGAACTCGGCCAGCTTCGGGACGCTGCCCTCCCGGCAGACGCCCACCACCTCGTAGCCGCGGCCCAGCGCGTGCCGGACCATGTAGCGCCCGAGCTTCCCGGAAGCTCCGACGATGCAGACCTTCCCCATCCGATCCGTGCCCATCGCGCAGCCCTTTCACCGGTCCTGCCTTACGTTGTAAGGAAGGTAGCCTTATGCCGTAAGGCAGTCAATGGAGGAGGGGCGGATGCCCAAGGCGGGCAAGGCGGGCAAGGCGGGCAAGGACGGCGTGCGCGTCCCGCTCAGCCGGGAGCGAGTGATCCGTACGGCCGTGGCGGTGGCGGACGGGAAGGGGTCGGCCGCGCTCACCATGCGGGCCATCGCCGAACCCCTGGGCGTCGAGGCGATGTCGCTCTACCACCATGTGAAGGGCCGGGAGGACATCCTCGACGGCATGGTGGACACGGTGTTCGCCGAGATCGACCTGCCGCCGCGCGACACCGACTGGAAGAGCGGCATGCGGCACCGCGCGCTCTCGGTCCGCGCCGCCCTCAAGCGCCACCCGTGGGCCATCGGCCTGATGGACTCCCGCTCCCGGCCCGGCCCCGCGACCCTGCGCCACCACGACGCCGTCATCGGAGCGCTGCGCGCCGGAGGGCTCTCCGTCCCGATGACGGCCCACGCCGTCTCACTGATCGACAGCTACGTGTACGGCTTCGTGCTCCAGGAACTGAGCCTGCCCTTCACGGGCGACGGCGACCTGGACGAGGTGGCGGGCGCCATCATCGGCGACATGCCCGCCGACGCCTACCCCCACCTCACCGAAATCGCCACCGAACACGTCCTCAAGCCCGGCTACGACTACGCCGACGAGTTCGTCTACGGACTCGACCTGATCCTCGACGCCCTGGGTGCCCGAGGGAACCCCGGCCCGCACAGCTGACGCGGCTACACCGTGGCGAGATACGGGCCCTGCGTGACCTTCCGGTCCCGCATGGCCGTCAGCCGCACCGCGAAGAACACGGCGGCACCCGCCGCGAGGATCTCCAGGCTGTCGCAGACCAGGTACAGCCGGACCGCGTCGCGCAGCTCCGTGAGGTTGTCGGCCGTGTCGAACCGCATGGCGGCGTACCGGCTGAACAGCACGTTGGAGACGAACAAGCCCCACCAGAGGTTCACCGGCCACAGTGGCGCCCGGTACGCCTGTCCGCCGGTCGGCAGCGGTGAGGCGGCGCCCCACATGTCAAAGGCGATGCGATACGGCAGCCAGAAGTGCGCGATCGGGATGAACCAGGATCCGATCGCCCAGCCCGTACCGTGGCGGAACCGGTCCGGGGCCAGCGGGCCGGTGGCGCGGCGCATTCCGAGGAACCAGAACAGGAACACGACGGCACAGGCCAGGTAGGCCCCGCCCTGGAACCTTCCGGCCTTCTCGTACAGCGACAACGCGCTGTGGAGTTCCGCCTGCGGGGCGGTGAGGAAGCCGGAGTCGCCGTCGATGACGCCGTGCAGCGCCACCCCCGCGAACACAGCGAACGCAGCGCTGAGTGCCGTCCCCGCGAGCGCTGCCAACAGCGTGATGAGCATCCAGGGCGAGGGGCGCGCGATCCGCTGGGGGAGCGGCGCGTGCGGACGTGGACTATCGAACAAGGTCATGACGTGCGGCCCCCAGCGAGGAAAAGAACATGTGACGCCCCGCGGAAGATCGCGTGCGGAGGCACGATACAACCGGCGGCGCTGTGGAAGCTCCCTCCGGAGCAGGTCCGGCAACTGGGCGGAAAATCCGCGGACGTATATTTCAGGTGTCATGACGCGCGGAGGCACTGATGGGCATACGGGACCGGATCGCCGACGAGCTCAAGGCGACCGTGCACGGCGGTGATCTCAAGCTGGAGCGCTATGCGGGGCCGCCCGGTGATCCCGGGCTCTTCGGTATCGCCCCGGGCAGCCCGGCGTGGCGGGTGCACGGGCATCCGACCGGAATGCTCACCGGCGGCTTCGCCGCGCTCATGCTCCAGTCGCTGCACCCGCTGGCGATGGCCGGCGTCGACCAGCACTCGGACTTCCGGACCGACCCCGTCGGCCGCCTCACCCGCACCGCGCGGTTCATCACCACCACGACCTTCGGCTCGCAGCAGGCGGCGCGGCAAGTGATCGACGTCGTACGGCGGATCCACACCCGGGTGCGCGGCACGGCACCGGACGGGCGGCCCTACCGCGCGGACGACCCGGCCCTGCTGACCTGGGTGCACACCGCCGAGGTGTACAGCTTCCTGAGGGGCTATCAGGTGTATGCGCGGCGCGGTGACCGTCTCACCCCGGCCGAATGCGACACCTACTTCGCGCAAGTCGCCCCCGTGGCGGAGGCCTTGGGCGCGGAGCACGTACCGCGCACCGCAGCTGACGTCACGCGCTACCTGGCCGGCATGCGGCCCGAACTCCACGTGACGCCCGCCGCGTCGGAGGCCATGCGGTTCCTGCGGGGCTTCGGCCGCAATCGGCGGGAGCGACTGGTCGCGGGCCTGTTGATGAACGCCTCGCTGGGCCTGCTCCCGGCCTGGGCGCGGACCGAACTCGGCATCCGGCGCCCCGCCTTGGCCCGCGCCGCCGTGGACCGGCCGCTGGCCACCGCGGTCGGCCGCGGCCTGGAGTGGGCGCGCGGCCCGTCCCCGATCCAGGAGGCGGCACGCACCCGTCTGGCAGCCGTCACGGGCAGCTGAGCGGGGCTAGAGCCCCCGCCTTCGCCGCGCCCATCCCACACCGAGGGCGATCAGGCCGACGACGGTCACCACGATCGCTCCCAGGACCGCCGTCACCACGGCCGCGATCACAAAGATCACCCACCACGGTCCTCCGTCCTCCACCGCCACCTCCACGGATCACCCCAACACGGCGACGCGGTCCGCCACCGACAACACCGTGCCGCAATCAGCGCACTCCGCTTGCCCGAACAGATACGGCATCCGCTGAGCAAGCACCGACTGCCCGTCGCGAGGGCCTGTTCACGCAACCGTCCGGCCAGGCCCTCCAGTTCCGCCGGGGAGTCCGCTCGACCTGCCCAGGGCGTAGTCATCGCTGCAGGAGAAGAAGCCGTCCTCGCCCATCACGACGAACAGGTTCACCCCGCAGTAAGGGCAGTCGACCTCGTACTCGCCCTGCGCCAGGTTGTCCAAGCGCTCGTCCCGGACCGCCACGATCGGGCCCGCCGCGAACAGCGCCCAGTGCCGCTCGTCCGGCTCTCGGCCCGCCGCGAAAGGCGGTGTCGAGCATCCGGCACAGCCGGTCCATCAGCTCGGACCAGACACCCCGTGGGTCGGCCTCGAACCGGTCGAGCAGCGCGGGCACACCGTCCGCGGAGCCGTACGCATCACTCAGCTCCGCCCAATCAGCCATACCGAGATCCAAGCAGACGGCCGGCCCCGCCGACGAAGGAGGCCTCAGTGGCGAGCGCGACGTTCCGCCGCGGCATGCCACCACCCCGGCGGAGACGGCCCTACGGCCGTGGCGGAGGGCTGCTCGGGATGGAGCCCCAGCTTGCGCAGCGCATCGGCCCGGACGCTCACCTCGTACCGTCCCCACCAGTGGCCATCGGGCCCTATACCGCAGGCCAGACCCCACCGGATCTGTTCCGGCCCGAAGGGCATCCAGTCGACACCCCGCTCGCGCAGTCAACCGCGGACGGCCGCCATCGGGTGGGGGCAGCCAGCAGGTTGGCATAAGAGGCGATGCTGATCCACATGTCGCTGGTGCTTTCCATGCCACCCATGATGCCGGGGCCCGCTGCAGAAACGCCCCGTTCCAGGCGTCGAAGGGCGTCACCCGGCTCGGCTACGCTCGGCGCATCTGATGATCACGCGGGAACCGAATCGCCGCTCGGGGGACGCTCACGCATGCACACGCCAGATGAATCAGCCGTCCGGATCGGCGCGCTCGCTCCGCTGACCCGGCCGGGCTGGGTGGAAGCAGGCCAACACCTGCTGGCCGGATTCGAGTTGGCCGCCCGTGAGGTCAATGACGGCGGTGGCATCGGAGGCAGGCCCCTCGAACTGGTGGTCCGGGACACCGCGGCCGACCCCAAGAGGGCCGTGGCGGCCGTGGAGGAACTGGCCGGCCTGGGAGTCGCCGCGCTGGCGGGGGAGTACCACAGCGTCGTCGCCCGTGCCTCCGCCACCAGCGCCGACGCCCTCGGCCTGCCGTTCCTCTGCACGTCCTCGGTGCTCGACGCGCTCACCGAACAGCCCACGGAGTGGGTCGCGCGCCTGTCCCCGCCGCAGTCCCGCGGCTGGCGGACCTACGCCGACTTCCTCCTCGGCGCGGGCCACAGCCGCATCGCCGTGGCGACCCAGCCGAGCGTCTACTGGGCCACCGGCACCCGCATCCTGCGGGACCACCTCACCGCACGCGGCGGCCGGGTCACCGAACTCGACATGAGCGCACTCACGCCCGCCGCGGTCTGCGACGCCCTCGCCGAGACCGGCGCCACGGCCCTCCTCCTGCTGGTCGGCCACCCGGAGCCGGCCGTACCCCTCGTCAAGGCCGTCCGCCGGGACCAGCGCCTCGCCGAGGTCCTGATCGGCGCCCCGGCCGGGCAGCCGGAGTTCGCCGAATGGGCCACGCTGCTGGGCGGGGACGGCGCCGGGATCCCGTTCCTGCGCTACCTGCCCGAGCGCCTCACCCCGCTCGGTGCGCGCGTCGGGACGGCCCTGCGTGAGCGGCTGGCCCTCGCGCCCTCCTTCGTCGCCTTCGAGGGCTACGACACCATCGCCGTCCTCGCCGAGGTCATGCGGTCGCACGGCACGGACAGGAAGCGGATCGCCGGGGCCTGGCCGAGCGTCGCGGTCGACGGCACTCGCGGACGGATCGAGTTCTCCCGCACGGCGGACATCAGCGTCTGGCAGTGGGCCCGGCCGCCGATCCAGGTCGTGGACCGGGACCCGGCGCGACCGGATCGCTTCCGGGTCCTGCACACCGGCCGCGACACCCCGTGCCCGAAAAGCTGAACCGGTGGGCATGCGACGGGTGTTCGGACGTAGGTTGTGCGGTGAAAGATCCACGCCTTGGTTGAAGGACGGACCCGCCTCATGAATGACCCTGTGACGATGCCCGAACCGGCGGAGCATCAGAAGATCGACACGTCCGTTCCGCACTCGGCCCGCATCTGGAACTACTGGCTGGGCGGCAAGGACAACTACCCCGTCGACGAGGAGGCCGGCGACGCGTACACCGCGGTCTTCCCCGGCATCGTCACCATCGCCCGGTCCAGCCGTGCCTTCCTGCGCCGCAACATCACCCACCTCGTCTCCGAGGCGGGAATCCGGCAGTTCCTGGACGTCGGCACCGGCCTGCCGACCGCCCAGAACACCCACGAGGTGGCCCAGCAACTCGCCCCCGAGGCGCGGATCGTGTACGTCGACAACGACCCGATGGTCCTCGCGCACGCCCGCGCCCTGCTCTACTCGACCCCCGAGGGCGCGACCGCGTACATCGACGCCAATGTGACGGACCCCGACCGCATCCTCGAGGCCGCCGCCGCGACCCTGGACTTCGACCGCCCCACCGGCCTGATCCTCAGCAACATCCTGGGTCACGTCGCCGATTACGACCAGGCCCGCTCCCTCGTCACCCGGCTGATGGACGCCCTGCCGTCGGGCAGCTACCTCTCCATCAATGACGGATCCCGCGGCATCGACCCGGACTTCGAGCAGGCCCAGGACGCCTACAACAACAGCGGCGCCGTCCCGTACAACCTGCGCAGCGTCGAGGAGATCACCGGCTTCTTCGACGGCCTGGAGCTCATCGAGCCCGGCGTCGTCCCGGTCACCCAGTGGCGCCCGGAGCCCGGGGAGTCCGCCCCGGACGTCATCGCCGAGCACGGCGGTCTCGCCCGGAAGCCGTAGCGGCGCGTCGCAGCAGCACAGGTGGCGCCAGGGGTGACCCTGGCGCCCGTGATCCCGATTCAGCCGTACGAGGGATGGGCGGCGCCCCCGCATCGGGATTCACTGGTGATGACAGTTTTCTCCGGCCTGATCGGGAGAGACGGAATCCGTGATCCTGATGGCGCAGATCGATCCCCCCGGCCTCGTGGCCGCGGCCTGCTCGGCGTGGCCCCGACCCGTAGGGGGCAAGAACCTTCGCGGTGAACCGGTGTCCCGTCGGCCTGACTTGGGCGGGTGAACCGGTGCGCGTGGACCGAGACAGCCACGGCCCCGCCGAGATCGGAGGACTGACCATGGCCGCTCCCCTCAAAGCCGACCGGCTGGTCGCGGCACTGCGTGCCGAAGGCTGTGCCGTCCGTGAAGTCGGCGGATGGCGGACCAACAACCGTAATCATGTGGGCCCTTGGGGGCCGGTGCACGGCGTGATGATCCATCACACGGTGACCGGACCGAGCACGGACGTGGTGCACCTGATCTTCCACGGCCACAGCGCCCTGCCCGGCCCGCTGGCCACCGGCTGCATCACCAAGGACGGCACCGTCCACCTCACCGGCAACGGCCGCGCCAACCATGCCGGCGGCGGCGACCCCGACGTACTCGCCGCGGTGATCAACGAGTCGTACGGCGCCCGCCCGCCCGCCACCAACGAGCACCAGGACAGTGCGGGAGCCGTGGACGGCAACAGCCGCTTCTACGGCTGGGAGTGCGAGAACGAGGGCGACGGCCGGGATCCGTGGCCGCGTGCCCAGTACGTCGCCATGGTCAAGGCCACCGCAGGGATCTGCCGTGCGCACGGCTGGAGCGCGAAGAGCGCGATCGGCCACCTGGAGTGGTCGGACCAGAAGCCCGACCCGCGCGGCTTCGACATGAAGGACTTCCGCAGCGACCTCGCCGTATGCCTGGGCCTGCCGGCCGGCGTATGGGAAGGAGAGGACGACCCCATGCCCCAGTACGTCAACCTCGGCCTGGCGGCGCCGTACCAACTGGCGCCGGGCGCCTGGGACTCCGTTGAGCTGACCGCCGAGTGGACCGACGAACCGGGCGGCCACGGCGAGGGCGGCAGCGTCTTCGTGCGGGGCCCGGCCCGCTTCACCGGCTCCCTCAGCCTGCGCTTCGATGGCCTGCCCGACCGGGGTGTGGTCCAGGCCCGGATGGCGGAGTTCGAGGGCGCGGAGCACCGCACGGACCATCCGATCGACGAGATAGTGGGAACCGGGGGCGACACGTTCGCCGTCGTGCCGCTGACCAAGCGCCTGGCGTCGGGCCGGAGCATGCGTGTGCGGCTCCTGAACCAGGCCGACGTGCCGATCACCGTCGCCAGCGCGGTCGTCTCCGTGCTCGTCTGGAAGGAAGGCTGACCCGGACGGACCGAGCGGCGCTGCGGCGCAGCGCGATGTCTCAGGCCTGGATGAGTCGCTCGGCGGGCCCGGCCTCGTCCTCCCGGACGACGCCGGGCCCCGCGACCTTCAGGTGCCAGCGCGTGGTGACCCCGTCCGGGCCGTCCAGGCAGGCCCGGGCCAGTCCCGCGTCGATCCGGCCGCGGACCTCGGCCTCGGCCGCCGGCTCGGCGGCGAAGAGCACACGCAGGCGGACCTCCCCGCCGACCCGTTCCGCCGCGGTGTGGTGCGGCGCGAGGGGGCACGGCGGCTCGTGCTCCCAGTGCCCGCACAGCGCGACCGTGATCGCTGCTCCCGGGGCTCCTGCGTCGCCGTCCGGGGCCATGCCGACCACCGCTTCGTGGACGAATGCCTGGCGCACAGGGCAAGTATCCAACAGGAGCAGCGTCCACCCGGCGCGAACCGGCCCCGCATCGGAATTCGGCAGACCCCCGCCCCGCAGGCGGGCTACTGTACGGACGCGGCGCACTGCTCACGGTAGGTTCGAGGAGGAGTCCTGTGTCATCGCCCTGCGACCCCCAGTACGCACCTGTCGGCGATGTGGACGCAGCGCTCATGATGGTCGACTCCCGCCTCAGAGCCATCTACGACGCCAGGACCTCGTCCGACGCCGAGACCTCGACCGACGCCGAACAGCAGGCGCTGACCGACCAGTTCGCTGCGTCCCTGGGACCCGACGGGGTCGCCGACCTGCTCGACGGCGCCTGCACCCTGATCTACATGTACATGCAGTGGCTGCGGAGGGCGTACGAGGACCACGACAAGGACGTCATCGAGCGCGTGGTGCCGAATGTCGTGGCTTCGATGCGCATGATGCCGCGGAGCATCCGCCCGGAGGCCATCCCCACCATGGCCGGCCTGATCGTCGCCGCGGGCATGGGGCTGAGCCCCAGCCTGTGGCGCAAGCGGTACGGGGACTGGACCGAGGACGAGATGAATCCCCTCGAAGCCACCGCCTTCCTGCTCGCGGAGCACATCAACCGGCTCACCGACGACCGCGACTTCGCCACCCGCCTGATCACCGAAGCGCTGTCCCGGGCGGACGAACGCTGACGGCCCCTCGCCCGGCTGGGTGGCCGGGCGGCTGAACGTTCTGCCCTCGACCGGCGTCGTAGCAGCAGGAACCGTGTCGAAGGGACCGTCACCATGAAGCCCGCACTCCTGCGCGCCGTCCGTGCCGCCGCAACCGCCGTACTGGCGGGGGCCCTCCTGTCCATGACGGCCGCCTGCGGAACGGAGGGGGAGAACACCGGCCGAGCGGCGCCGGCCCGAGCGGACTGGGAAGAGCCCGCCGCATACGCCTACACGCTGGAGTCGACGCAGGGCGAGCGCTCACTGCTCGGCACGTTCCGCGTGACGGTCCGGGACGGTGCCGTGGCCAAGGCGGTCGGACTCGACGACAGCGCACGACGCCTGGTCGCCGGTTCTCCCGATCAAGTCCCCACGATCGGCGCCCTCCTGGCCGAACTGAACCAGGCCCGGAAGGAGAACGCGGACCAGGCGCAAGCCGAGTACGCGGCCGACGGCCACCCGGAACGCATCACCATCGACTGGCTGGAGAACGCGATCGACGACGAGGCGCTGTACGTCATCAGCGACTACCGGCAGACGGCGGAGTAGGCGGGGTCCGACGGATGGGCGCACTCCGAGCCGCTACGACGAGCCTGGCGCCGGTCCCACCCCCTGAAGCCGTCGGACCGTCCCGCCGAGTCTGTCGCGGAAGGCCCCGAGCAGCTCCGGTCTCGCGCTGAGCACCCAGCGCGGGCCGACCAGATGGGTGCCACCGTAGACGCGGGCGGAGTCCAGCCACGTCTCCTTGTACTTCTCCTCGGGGAAGGTGGTGATGAGCCAGTCGGCCTTCTTCGTGCGGCACACGCCTTGACGCAGCTCATCGGCCTCGATCCGGATCTTCGCCTCGCAACCGGTGAGACCCGCGATCACTTCGACCTTGGCCGGCGCGACGACTTCCGCGGCCGGGGCGGCGGACACCGCCGACGACCTGGAAGCGTCGCCCTCACCCCCACAGCCCGCGATCACCGGAAGGGCCGCCAGACCAGCGACGACGACCAGGCGCCGCCGGGATGCTCCCCGCACTCGCTGCTCGGCCATGCCACCTCACCCTGTCCCGTACTGATCGTCGACGGTGAGGAGTACGGAGCGAGGCGGGGGGCCGTTCACGGCTGAGCAAGGGAATCCCGTGCTCTCCTCCTCCCCGTCAGTAATCAATTTTGACTAGACTCACGACATGGACGAAAAGACGATTCCGATCCTCCCGTGCCGCACCCTCCCACCCGTGCTCGACTTCTATACCGCCCTCGGCTTCGAGGTGACCTTCCAGCAGCGAAGTCCCAACCCCTTCGCGGTCGTCGAACGCGGCGGTATCCAGCTGCAGTTCTTCGGGATGAAGCAGTACGAGCCGACCCAGTCGTTCAGTACCTGCTACGTGCTGACCGGCGACGTCGACGGCCTCCACGAGGCCTTCCGGGCCGGCCTCAAGGCCGCCTACGGGAAGGTCCCCACGCGTGGGCTTCCCCGCCTCGGGCCACTGAAGGACATGTCGTACGGCGTACGGCAGTTCCTCATGACGGATCCCGGCGGCAACTGCATCCGCGTCGGTCAGCCCACGAGCGACGACCCGCACCACCGGCCCGCGCCCGAGGAGACTTTCGCGCGCGCCCTGCATCACGCCGCCCTGCTCGCCGACTCGAAGGACGACCCCGCGAGCGCCGCGAAGGTCATCGACCGCGCACTGGGGCTGCCGGACGAACAACCGACGCGGGTGCAGCTGTTGCAGCTCCTGGTGCTGCGGGCGGATGTCGCCGGGCGGCTCGAGGACGGCGAGACCATGGCGTCCGCGCTCACCCGGGCCGAGGCCCTTCGCCTCACCGCCGAGGAGCAGCACGCGGCCCGGGACGCCCTGACCCGCCTCCAAGATCTACGCTCCAGCGAGGAGGCGTGAAGCCGCTGTCGTGCATCGCCGCCAAAGTCGGTTGATGCCGTCCGAGTAGTGGGAGAGGCTCTGCGGCCATGGAGTACTTCTGCTACCACCGCGACCGGCCCGGCTCACTCCCCTTGCGCGAGAAGCTGCTGGAAGAGCACTGGTCGTACATGGACGGGTACGCGGCGCGGATGATCGCACGCGGCCCGACCTTCGCCGAGGACGGCCTCGCGCCGAGCGGCAGCGTGCACATCGTCGATCTGCCCGATGCCGCCGCGGCCCGCGCGTTCGCCTTCGACGAGCCCACCTACCAGGCCGGCGTGTACCGGGATGTGCTGGTGCGCCGTTGGCGGAACCTGCTCGGGCGCACGATGTGGGAGTTCCCCGGCGGCCGGGACGGCGGCAACCGGTACCTGGTGCTCGGCCTCGGCGAAGGGGAGGGCGCAGACCTCACCGTGCCGGCCGACCGAGGGGACGACCTGATCGCCTACGGACCTCTCCTGTCCGACGACGGCGCCACCTGGCTCGGCACTGCGGCGCTGCTCAGGGCTCCCGACCAGGCTGCGGCACGCGCCGTCCTCACCCCGGGCCGGTATGCCGCCATCGAGGTCCACGACTGGCAGTTCGGCGGGCGGGAGGAGTGACCCGTGCGGTGGGCGGCTCCTGAGGGCCCGGGGAAGCGTCCCGCCTACTCGATGTGCCCGGTGGCCGGGTCGACTTGGGCGAGGAAGTCCCGTACGGCTTCTTCCAGCTCGGCCTGACCGACCGGAGCCGGGGGATGGGTCTGGAAGCCGAAGCCGTACTGCGGATCGGGTCCAGTCAGCCAGCTGAGGTCGTAGGAGCCCGGTCTGTCGTACGGCTGGACGACCTCGAACTCCTCGCCGTCGACCGTGATCCGGGTCCGCTCGCCTTCCGCGGGCATGTGCAGGCTCCTTTCCCCGCGGCGAGCCTACGTCACCGCTGGCGCGAACTGACCGGCGTTAGTCTTCTCCTGGCGTCGCTGCCCGCGTCGCGCGAGACGCTTCGACAGGATCAGGACGGAAGCATGTCGGGAGAGATGTCGCCCACCGGGAAGCGCTCCGGGCCCGGCTCGTCGCCCGAGCTGCGCGCCTCTCACGCGGACCGCGACCGCGTGGTGGAGGTGCTGCGGATCGCGGCGGGGGACGGCCTGCTGACCGCCGAGGAGCTGGACGAGCGTCTGGAGGCCGCCCTGTCGGCCCGGACGCTGAACGACTTGATCCCGCTCACCGCCGACCTGCCGCCCGTGTCGGCCACGGCCGGGGTGGCCGGGGTGCAGGTCAAGGACGTCGTCCGCATCGAACAGGTGCACAGTGGCGCGGTCGAGCGCACGGGGCGCTGGGTGGTGCCGCGGCGGCTGGAGCTCGCGGTGACGTTCTGCGACGTGACGCTCGACTTCAGTGACGCCGTTATCACACAGGACACCCTGCGGATCGACGTGGCCATGACGGGGAAGACCCTGACGCTGATCACACCACCGGGCGTCGTGGTCGACACCGACGGTCTGCAACTGGTGCACAGCAGGATCAAGGACCGTCGCGGGGCGGCGGATGCCGCTGCGCCGGTCGTCCTGCGGGTGGAGCTCGTCGGCCAGAAGGTTCACGGCCCCGTGGTCGTGCGGCCCCCGCGCAGGACCCTCGGGCAGTGGCTGCAGCGCAGGCCGGCGGGCGCTTGAGGCCGACGCCGGCCTTTGGGAACTAGCCCGCTTTCCGCACTGCCTGCGCCACCTCGGACTCCACGCCGCCGAGGGACGCACCCTGCTCCTTCGCGTACTCCGTGATGGCGGTATGGGCGTCGCGCTCAAGGTCCCGCCAGGCCCGCCAGGCGGTGTCGTACGTCTGCCGCTGCATCCCGGACCAGCCGCCGATCTGGGTCGCGGGCCCGTACTGCACCAGCAGCGCCTCGACCCGGCGATGCGCCTCGTCCGCGGCGCGCTGCTTCTCGATCAGCTCCTCGAAGGTGTGTGCCACTACATGAGCGTAAGAAGCGTCGCCCGTTATCGCGCGCCGAGCGTCGCGGCGCCGGCTTCCAGGCGACGGCGCACCTGTCTGTAACATCCGTTAGATTCCCTAATTGATCGCCACTACGATCACCGCCCATGGACTGGCTCGAACGCACCGCGAAGCTCAGACAGTGGGCGAGAAACGGGACGCGTGCTCCCCATAAGCCGCTGCTGCTCCTGTACGCCCTCGGCCGCTTCCAGGAGGACGCCGAGGGTGAGCTCCGGTACAGCGCGGTGGAGGAGGACCTGCAGCGGCTCCTGACGGAGTACGGCCCGCCCCACAGGACGACACCGGCCTATCCGTTCCACCACCTGGTCAGCGACGGCGTATGGGAGGTGCGCACCGACCGCGGACCCGGCAGCCCAGGCCCCCGGCTGCGGGAACTGAGGGAAACGCATGCCGCCGGACGCCTCGCCCCCGAACTGAGATCGGCCCTGCGACGGGACCCCCACCTGCTCGTCCGCATCGCACGAGTACTCCTCGACCTGCACTTCCCGCCCTCGCTGCACGGCGAGTTGTGCGAGGCAGTCGGACTGGAGCTGGAGCCCGCGGAGACCGAACTTCTCACGCCCGCACGGCGACAACGGGACCGGCGCATGAGGGAACTGGTCCTGACCGCTTACGAGTACCGGTGTGCCTTTTGCGGCTACGACGGCAGGATCGGGACGGTCCCGGTCGGTCTGGAGGCGGCGCACGTGCGGTGGTGGGCGTTCGACGGCCCCGACGAGATCGAGAACGGCCTCTGTCTGTGCTCGCTGCACCACAAGCTCTTCGACAAGGGAGTCCTCGGCGTCGGCGGCGGGCACCGGATCCTGGTCTCGCAAGGTTTCGTCGGCCACAGCCCCGCGGCCCGCGAGCACGTCATAGCCCTCGCCGGCCGCCCGCTCGTCGGCGCGCAGCCGGGCATACGCCCCGTGGCGGACACCCATCGCGACTGGCACACCCGGCAGGTCTTCCACGGCAGTCCGCGCCCTGCCGCCGCGCCCTGATCAGCGAGGCGCGCCGTACCAGCGCCACTCGGTCCGGCGGGCCCGGTGGGGGAGTTCCGTGCGACCGGTGGCCCAGAGCAGGGTGGGCCAGGGGGCTGTGTCGGTCGGGGCGTCGGGGAAGAGGCGGGCGAGCACGCGGTCGCACAGGTCGGCCGGAGGTGTCCAGTCCACGCCCAGCCCTTCGGCGACGTCGTGGGTGTGCACCAGGGTCTCGACGACGCCCATCGCGGCGAACCCCTCCGGATCCGCCGCGCCGAAGATGTGATGCGCTCGGACCGTCGGGGCGGTGGTGCTGACCATGGCCGTCAGCAAGGCGCCGCACGCTTCCAGGACTTGGAGCAGGCCGGCCGGCCCGGCCGTCCGGTCCGCGAAGACGGAGTTCGCGGGCCCGCCCGGCCGGTGGCGGGTCCAGGCGAAGGGGACGTGGGTGTCCAAGGGCGGTGTGGTGGGGCCCAGTTGGACGGCGTAGGCGAACAGGTCATCGGCGAGATGCTCGACGGTCTCCCAGCAATCCCACTCCAGGGAACCGGCCTTCACGCTCCAGTCCGCCCCCTCGGCGCCCCGCAGCGCGGCGACCGCCAGACGCACGGCGTGCTCGACGTCGGCCGCGGTCACCGGCGCGCCGGCTGATCTCTGTCCTTCAGTCATCCCGGGACGGTATCAATGATCACCAACCGCTGCCCTACTGGCGGGTAGCCTCGGCCGGTTCGTCTCCCGGGAGTGCGGCGAGCCACTCGGTGAGGATCCGGTTGACCTCGCCGGGGCGTTCCTGTTGGATCCAGTGACCGCAGCCCTCCAGAAGGTGGGACGAGACCAGGCCCGGCAAGGTGTCCGGGTACGCCTTGATCGCGTCGGCCAGCCAGGTCGTCGACGCATCGCGCGTGCCACCGGCGAACAGGGACGGCTGACCGATGGGGGCGCCCTCGAACGCGGCGAGGTCCTTCCAGTCGCGGTCCATGTTCCGGTACCGGTTGAGCGCTCCGGTCAGACTGGTCCGTTCGAACTCCTCTGCGTAGAAGTCGAGTTCGCGCTCGTCCAGCCACTCGGGCAACCGCCCGGCGGAGAAGCGGTCACGCAACGTCCCGCCCTTGCTGACGAAGTGCGGATCGGGAGCACCCGGCCCGGGCATGGTGTCGGCGGACAGAGCCGCGTAGAAGCCCGCGAGCCAGCCTCGTACGTCGGGCTCGATCTCGGCCTCGGCACGGCCCGGCTCCTGGAAGTACGAGGCGTAGAACTCCTCGTCCCCGCCCATTCCGGCGAAGACGTCGCTGGGACGGACGCTGCCGCGCGGTGTGTAGGGGACGCTCAGCAATCCGACCGCGCGGAAGACCTCGGGCCGGAGCAGGGCGGAGTTGGCGGCGATGGTCGCGCCCCAGTCGTGGCCGACGATGATCGCGGATTCCTCGCCGAGGGCGTGCACGACGCAGACGTTGTCCGCGACGAGTTCGAGCATCCGGTACGCGTCCGTCGCGGACGGCTTGGACGAACGGCCGTACCCGCGTACGTCGAGGGCGACCGCCCGGTACCCCGCCGCCGCGAGCGCCGGCAACTGGTGCCGCCAGGAGTACCAGGACTCCGGGAAGCCGTGCACGAGCAGGACCAGCGGCCCGGCGCCCTGTTCCGCGAGGTGGATACGGCCCGCCGGCGACGGGACCAGCCGATGGGTGATCTGTGAGGCGTGCTGGGGCATGCGTGTCCTCCAGGACCGTCGGTCGGGCGCGTCGGCACGGCCCCTTCCGCCCTACCGTCGCCTCAACCCCGATCATGCGCAGGGGCGGGCTGTTGCAACGAGTGCGTTTGCCGGTTCGGCAAATCTCGCCGGCGGATGGTCCTGCCAGGAGGAAATCGGCTCGCCCGCCCCACGCGGGCGGCGCTAGGCTCCCGGCGCCACATCAGAGGTACGCCACGCGACCGCGAGGGGAGCCGGCATGGAGATCTCGGGTATACGGACGGACCGTTTGGGCCTGCTGATCGACCAGTTCGACCGTGCCAGGGAGATGGCCGAGGTACGGCTGAGGGGGCTCGGGAACGAGGAGTACCTGTGGGAGCCGGTGCCCGACTGCTGGTCGATCCGGCGCCGGGCAGAGGCGGTGACCCCGAGGGCGTTCGGGCCGGGCGAGTGGGTCCTCGACCGAGGCGCTCCGGACATCCCGGCGAACGAGTACGAGGAGGTGGCCCGGCAGGCGGCCGGCGGTATGAGCGTCGCCAAGATCGCCGAGGACTGGAGCGTGAGTGTCGAGCGGGTGGAGGAGATCCTCCGCTTCACCGGCCCGCCCGTGCCCGACGCGGCACCGGTCACGACCATCGCCTGGCGGCTGGGACACCTGCACTTCTGCTTCGCCGGCACCTGGGAGTGGACCTTCGGCGAGCGCCGCCGGGAGCCGATGTCACTGGTCGACTTCACCCCGTCCGCCGCGGCGGCGGTCGAGGGATTCTGGACGCTGATGGACCGCTGGCGAAGCAGTGTCGCCGCCCTGACCGACGACCAGCTCGACACGGTCGGCCTCTCGCAGTACCCGTACGGCTCCGACCCCGACGAGCCGTTCGTCAGCGTGCTGTGGGGCTCCAACCTCGAGTTCATCCACCACATGGCCGAGATCGCCCTCCTCCGCGACCTGTGGCAGGCCCGCAGCACGTAGGCACGGAGTTCGCCCCCGACACGTCATAGGGGGTGGCGCAGGCGAGGGCTGAGCCCGGCGCGCCTGTGCCACCCCCTGTGGGTGTCTCGTGGAGTCCCTAGGACGCAGGATTCCGGCGGGCGCCGCGGCTGCCGCGGTTGCCCGTGTTGCCGTTGCCGCCGGTGCCCCCGGCGGACGTCGACCGGCGGCCGGAGCCGTGGGCCGCCTTGCCGGAGGCGGATGCCTTCGCCGTACCGCCCGCGGTGCCACGGCCTCCCGCGGTCCTGGCTTCGGACCCGCGGCCCCCTGCGGTGCCGGTGGCGGCGGAGCCGGCGCGGCGGGCCGTGCCGCGACCGCCGGACGTGGCAGCACCGGTCCCCGCAGACGCACTCTTCTGGGTGCGACGGTCCGTTCCGTTCGCGGCGCCGGTCGTCGCTGCCGCCCGGGGGCCGCCACGGCGGCTGCGGGCGGACCGCTTGCCGGGCTCGGCGGTGGCCTTCCGGGCCGGGGGTGCCGCCGGCTGGGGGATCTCGATGGTGACGGGGACGCCGGACGGCTCGCGGGCACCGGTGATGGTGGCCAGAGCCGCGTCGCTGGAGGTGACGCGGGCCGTGCGGGGGCGGATGCCCGCGTTCGACATGAGCAGCGTGACGTCGCGCTTCTGCTCGGGCAGGACCAGCGTGACCACGCTGCCGGAACCACCGGCGCGGGCCGTGCGGCCGCCGCGGTGGACGTAGTCCTTGTGGTCGGTGGGCGGATCGACGTTCACGACCAGGTCGAGGTCGTCGACATGTATGCCGCGGGCGGCGACGTTCGTCGCGACGAGGGCGGTGACGTGCCCGGTCTTGAACTGTTCCAGGGTGCGGTTGCGCTGCGGCTGGGAGCGGCCGCCGTGCAGGGCGGCCGCGCGGACACCGACGGCCAGCAGCCGCTTGGTGAGCCGGTCGGCGGACCGCTTGGTGTCGAGGAAGAGGATGACCCGGCCGTCGCGGGCCGCGATGCGCGTGGTGACGGCCTTCTTGTCGGTCTCGTCCAACACGTGGAGCACGTGGTGCTCCATGGTGGTGACCGCACCCGCGGACGGGTCCACGGAGTGCACCACGGGGTCGGTGAGGAACCGCTGCACCAGGCGGTCGATGTTGCGGTCCAGGGTGGCCGAGAAGAGCATGCGCTGTCCGTCGGGCCGCACCTGCTGGATCAGTTTGGTGATCTGCGGCAGGAAGCCCATGTCGGTCATCTGGTCGGCTTCGTCCAGCACCGTGATGCCGACGCTGCCGAGCACGCAGTCCCCGCGCTCCACCAGGTCGTTGAGGCGGCCCGGAGTGGCCACGAGCACCTCGGCGCCGCGCCGGAGCGCATTGGCCTGCTTGGTGATGGACAGGCCGCCGACGACGGTGGTCAGGCGCAGGTTCACCGCCGTCGCGTAGGGCGTCAGCGCGTCCGTCACCTGCTGGGCGAGCTCACGGGTGGGCACCAGCACGAGAGCGAGGGGGGCCTTGGGCTCCGCGCGCTGTCCGGCCGTACGGGCCAGCAGGGCGAGCCCGAAGGCGAGGGTCTTGCCGGAGCCGGTGCGTCCGCGGCCCAGCAGGTCGCGGCCGGCGATCGAGTTCGGCAGCGTGGCGGCCTGGATGGGGAAGGGGGTGGTGACACCTTGCGCGGTGAGGGTCTTCAGCAGTCCCGCGGGCATGTCCAGACCGGCGAAGTCCTCGACGGCGGGCAGGGCGGGTGTCGTGTTTTCCGGCAGCCGGAATTCCCTGGGCGACGACGTGGACGGCACGGGTGACGAGACGCGCCGGTTCGACTTCTGGGGCCTACGGGACATGCAGTTCTTTGCCTTCCTGGAAACAGCACAAACCGGGGTCCGCACCAAGCGGTGCGGACCCCGGTCGAGCGGATACGCGTCCGGCCAATTAGGCGGGGACGATGTTCTCCGCCTGCGGGCCCTTCTGGCCCTGCGTGACGTCGAAGGAAACCCGCTGGCCCTCCTGGAGCTCACGGAAGCCCTGCGTCGCGATGTTCGAGTAGTGGGCGAAGACGTCGGGGCCGCCGCCGTCCTGCTCGATGAAGCCGAAACCCTTTTCGGCGTTGAACCACTTCACGGTTCCCTGTGCCATGACGTTCTCCTTCTGGGTAGGCAGAGGGCCCATCCGGAGATGCCGGGAAAACAAAATATGCGCCCGAAGGAGAAACATTCCCGTCAGGCGCACATAGGTTCATGGGTACCACAACTGCAACAAGAAAACCGTAGCACAGCTTGGCGGCCTGTGGTGGATCATCACGGGACCGATGTTGATCAGTGCCAGGAGCCGTGCCGGCCGAGGTTCTGGACGGGCGTGGCGCCGGGGCGGGTCCACTGCGGAACCGGGCGGCTCGTTGGGCCCCAGGTGGCGTGTCCGTCCGCGTCAGAGCGCCAGGACCAGCAGGGGACGTCTCCTTCGGGCCAGCCCTCGGGCTTGTCCTCCCAGGCCTCGCCGCGGCCGTAGGGCGTCATGTCGAGCAGGCCGAGGGAGCCGTTGACCCGTTCGGTGCCGCGGCCCGTCGTGGAGTAGGTGAGGAAGGTGCGCTCGCCGTCGCGCAGATAGCTGGTCATGTATCCCATGGCGCCGCCGACGGGCTCGTCCAGGCCACGTACCGAGTACCAGGGCTGGGTGTAGCCCATGAAGTCGACGAAGGCGGCCACCTCCTCCCAGGCACCGGTGGTCGCGAGGGCGAAGGAGACACCGCGGGCGTTGAGGTAGACGGCGTCCTTCAGGTGCCAGGCGGTGGTGGTGCAGCCCTCGCACTGCCCCTGGGGCGGCGCGCCGTCGTACCACATGTGCTTGTAGACGACGAGCTCGTCGCGGCCCTGGAACAGGTCGAGGAACGGGACCGGGCCGTCGGGGCCGACGACCTCGACCGTTCCGTCGAACTCGACCATCGGCAGCCGGCGGCGGGCCGCGGCGATGGCGTCGCCCTCATGGGTGTGGGCCTTCTCGCGGACCAGCAGCTCGTCACGGGCGGCCTGCCAGGTGTCCATGTCCACCACGGGCGGGCGGCCGGGCGGCGCGTGGGTCGGGTCACTCGGAGTGGTCGGCATGGCGTCCTCCGTGGTGTCGCGTGGGGGGCGGCGTCGTACGACGCCGCCACGACGGTCACCGGAACAGACTCCCGGGCCGGCCGGAACTCATCGGCCGTGCTCCCGCTCGGCCCCATGTGTCACAGGAGCCCCTGGTCGCGGGCGTACAGCGCGGCCTGGGTGCGGTCGCGCAGGCCGAGGCGGGACAGGACGCGGGAGATGTGGTTCTTGACGGTTCCCTCGCTGAGGAAGAGGCGGGAGGCGATCTCGCGGTTCGTCGAGCCGTCGGCGAGCAGGCGCAGTACGTCGATCTCGCGGGCGGTCAGTCCGGTGGCGGCCGGAGGAGGGACGGACGGCGGCCGTGGGGCCGGGGGCGGGGTCAGGTGGGCGGTCACCGCGGCGTCGATCTGGGTGACTCCGGCGTGTGCCAGCCGCACCGCGTCACCGAGCTGCGCCGCGGGCAGGTTCTTGAGCAGATAGCCGGCGGCGCCCGCCCGCAGGGCCTCGAGCACGTACTCCTCGTCGTCGAAGGTCGTGAGCATGACGACCTTGGCCGGGCAGCCCCGCCGCCGCAGGATCGCCAGCGCTTCGACGCCGTCGATGCCCGGCATCCGTACGTCCATGAGGACGACGTCCGGGCCGAGTGCCAGCGTCTTCTCGACCGCGTCCCCGCCGTCGACGGCCGTGCCCGCCACCACGATGCCGGGCTGGATCCCCAGCAGTGAGGCGATGCCGTCCCTGACCAGCTGCTGGTCGTCGACGACCAGCACGGACACGACCGGGGACGGTGCGGTGCCGGTCATACGGCCGGCTCCGGTCCGGTGCGGGGGACCTCGACGGTGATCCGCGTACCCGACCCCGGAGCGCTGTCGACCTCGACCGTGCCGCCGACCAGCCGCGTCCGCTCCTGGATGCCGAGCAGCCCGAAACCCGTGACGGCACCGGGCCGGAACCCGCGCCCGTCGTCCGCGACGACGAGACGCGCGCTGTCCGCGCCGAACGTCAGGACCACGCTCACCTGCCGTGCGTCGGCGTGCCGGCGCACATTGGTGAGCGCTTCCTGGGCGGCCCGGTACAGGGTGGTGAGCACCGCCGCGGCGGGGCCGTGGCCGGCGTAGGGCTCTCCGTCGATCCGCAGGGACACCTCGACGCGACCGTCGTCCAGCTGCCGTACGAGGTCGGCCAGCGCGGTCGGGAGGGCAAGGGGCGCCGCACGGTCGTCGCGCAGCGTCCGCACCGAGGTCCGCACGTCCTCGAGCGCGCGGCCCGCCGAGTGCCGGGCGTCGGTTACGGCCTGGTCGGCGGCGTCCGGATCGTGGCCGCGGAAGGCGGCGGCCTTCTCCAACTGGACGGCGACGGCGGTGAGATGGTGCCCGAGGCTGTCGTGGATGTCGCGGGCGAGCCGGTTGCGCTCGTCGGTGGCGGACAGTTCGGCGATCCGTGCCGCGTACTCCTCCAGCCGGGCCCGGCCCTGCTGCTCGCCGATCGCGACCGCGGCCATGGAAAGGGCGAGGACCAGGCCGATGAGGAGCATGAGGAGATCGGAGACGTACGCGGGATCGGCGTACCAGGAGGGGTCGTCGAGCGTGTAGAGGGCGAGGACCGCGGCCACGCAGCCACCGGCGAGGGCGAGGGCCGCCGTACGGCCGAAGACGAAGTAGGCGGTGAACGGGACCAGGACGAGCAGCGCCCGGGACAGGCCCGAGTCGTCCAGTGCGGCGACGGCGACGATGAGGACGAGACGAGCGCCGAGCAGGGCCGCGGACCGTGGCGGGCTGAGCGGTATGCGCTCCAGCAGGAGGAGCAGCAGGAGTCCCGCGGCGAAGGCGGCGGTGCGGGCCGTGGCGAGGGATCCGTTGTGGGCCGCGGCGGTCAGTCCGGAGACGAGGACGGCGAGGTAGAGGAGGGGCGCGACCCAGGGGATGGGGCGCGAAGGCGCGGCGCCGGTGCCCGTGTCAGGGCTGCTACGGCGGCTGCTGAGCCCCACTGTTGCCATCGTCCCTCCCCGAGCCGGGCGCTCCCAGGTTACGTGCCCTCGCCCCGTCACGGTCCCTGCCGAACGGCACATGACCTTCGGCCGCGAGGACTGGCCGCCCGGCACTCACGGCACCCGACCGGCCGCTCCTACCGTCGCCGTGTCCTGCCGAATCGCGGGAACCGTCGCCGTCCCCTCGTCGTCGCGTCTTAGGAGCGTGCTGTGATGCTGTCGCCCCCTGCCCCTGTGCCGTCCCCTTGGTTCTTCCGCTTCGGTGCCGTGTGCGGCATCCTGTCCGGCCTGTTCATCGGCCTGCCCGGCGCCGTCGAGGCCTTCACGGGGGAGACCGCCGTCACCAGCTTCGTGCTGGGCCTCTCGCCCGCCCTCGCCACCCCGCTGCTCGTCGCCCTGCACCTGCGCCAGGAGGGTGCGGCGGGGCGCGCCGGCAGGGTCGCGTACGCCGTGAACCTCGTCGGCCTCGGGCTGTTCGGGGGTGCGGCGTTCACCTTGAACATGGCGCTGTTCAGCCTCGACGACGCCACGCTGGAGGAGGTGCTGACCGGCACGACCCGGGTGGCGCTGCTCGGCAGCGCGGTCGTCTTCGCGGCCGGTACGGTCCTGTTCGGGCTGTCGATGGTGCGTACGGGGCTCCACCCGAAGCTGCCGTCCTGGGGATACGCCGTGATGCTGGGCGCGCTCGCTCTGCTGGGGCCGCTGCCCGACTCGGTGCTCACCAGCCTGGTCCATGTCCTCGCGGGCGCGTCGGTGGTCTGGCTGTCGCTGTCCCTGTGGGGGTGGGCCCGGTCGGCGGCCACTGCCGTGCGCGGGCCCGCCCCGTCCGTCTCGCTGCCCTGACACGCCGGCGCCCCGTACCGCGCGGACCTCGGCTCGGTACGGGGCGGCCGGTCAGGGTGCCGCCCAGTCGAGGCCGAGGCCGGCCAGCGCCTCACGCCGGTCGGTGCTCAGCTGCGCCCGCCTGGTCTTGGTGTTCGTCAGCCAGACGCCGAGCTTCACCTCGGTGCCGTCGTCGAGCCGTTCCACGTGGGCCCGCGGAACCGTCAGGGAACCGGTGCGCGCCCGGTACTGAGCCAGGGCGGCGATGCCCCGCTCGAACGCACCGGGGCCGCCCTTGCGGGGCGTGGCGGCCTGCTGCTCCGGCGCGAGGGGTGCGAGGCCGAGCTGCTCCAGACGCTCGCGCTGCCCGGCCGTCAGTGCCTGCCACACCGCGGGCCGACGCTGCTTGTGGAGCCACTTGCCCACGTCCATCCCGTGGCAGGTGACGCCCGGCAGCAGCTCGGGCCGGTCCTCCTCGCGCAGGAGCTCGCGCACGGCGGCGTAGTGCCGTTGCCAGTCGGTCGGCCACGGCGGGTTCCAGTCGGGGTCGATGGCATGCAGCGCCTGCTCCCAGTCGGGGTGCTCGGCCAGCGCGCCGGGACGGCGCAGGTTGGACAGCCACTGACCCAGTGGCCGGTCCAGGGCCGTGGCGCCCCGGGGCGCGCACAGGGTCCAGTGCTCGTCGTAGTACACCCGGGCCGCCGCCAGGTTTCCTGGAAGCGCTCGTCCGCGAGGCTCCAGACCATGCCCAGCTGCTCCAGCCGCCGGGCACGCAGGCCGCTCATCTGCCCGGCCCCGTACGTCCGTCGCTGCTCGGCGACCCACTGCCCGAGCGGATAGGCGCCCTCCTTGTGCTCGTACGGGACCCGCGCGTGGCCGGTTCGTCCGGTGAACGCCTTCAGCTTCGCCCAGCCGCGCGCCCAGTCCTGCCGCTCGGTGTCGATCACGTTGAAGGACACCCAGGCCGCGACCGTCTCCGGGTCGCGCGGCGAAGCGAACCGCAGCAGGAGCCGTGACTCCTCCTCACCCTCCTGGGGTGCCGGGCCGATGCGCAGCGACGGCTGCACCGCCTTCTTCTGCGGCTCCTGCGGGATGGCGAGGAGTTCCACCGCCTCCTCGTCGTGTGCCCGCAGGCCTTCGAGCACCTTGACCAGCGGGCGGTAGGAGCCGGAGGTGAACATGTCCTCCGGCTGCTCACCGGCCTGGAGGAAGACGGGCACGATGAGCGAGGCCACCTTCCCCTGCCCCGGCCTCTGCCGCAGCGCGCGGCCGATGGCCTGGACGATGTCGTGGGGCGCCCCCTTGGGGTCCAGCAGCGCGACCGAGTCCACGGCCCGGATGTCCACGCCCTCGCCCAGGACCCGGCAGTTGGACAGGACGGCCGGGCGGGCCGTGGTGGCGAAGCCGCCCAGGACCGTGCGGCGGTGCTGCGGGTCGTGTTCCCCGCACAGCCAGTCGGCCCAGATCCGCTGCGGGTACTTCTCCGGCTGGTCGGCGTGCAGCTTTTCGGCGACGCGCGGCAGTCCCTCCGCGTAGGCCTGCGCCTCGATGGTGCGGTGATGGAAGGTGATGCAGGTCCGGAGGTCGTGTTCCGCCATGGTCCGCAGCAGTGCCGCGTGCAGCGCGCCGAGCCGCTGGCCGCGTACCTCCTCGCTGCGCCGGTCCTCGCCCATCAGCCGCTGCGGGGTGACGACCGGGTCCCGCAGCTCCATGACGATGATCTGGTAGCGGGCGAGCAGACCGCGGGAGACCGCCGAGGCCAGGGACAGCTTGTAGAGCACGGGTCCGAAGACCCGCTCGTCGTCCATGGAGGCGACCATCTCCTGCGGCAACGGGTCCCGGACGCCCTCGGCGGCCTCCCCGTGCGCGGGAGGCTCCTGCCAGATCCGCGGTGTCGCCGTCAGATACAGCCGCCGCGCCGCCGGGATGACCCGCTGGTCGTGGACTTCGGCCCACGCCTTGCCCATCGACCCGCTGGTGCGATGCGCCTCGTCGACGCAGACCAGGTCCATCGGGGCCAACTGCCTGCCGTACGCACCTTCGAAGGCCTCCGCGAGGACGCCGAGCGAGGCGTAGGTCGCGTAGATGGTGACCGGGCCGTCGCCGTGCCACAGCGCCAGGCGGATCGGGTTGGTGGTGCACCGTACGTCCAGGGTCCACAGTTCCGGGTCGTCGGTGAGCGAACAGACCGCCACCGCCGGGCCCTTGTGCCCGACCGCCCGCCACGCGCGCACGGTCTGGGTCAGCAGGTCCAGCGTCGGTACCAGCACCAGGACCCGGCCCCTGGGCGCGATCCGCTTCGCCGACGCGGCGGCGATGACGGTCTTGCCGGTCCCGCACGCGGCATGCACCTGGCCCCGCAGCCCGCCCGCGGGAATCCCCCCGGGCGGCACGTCCAGCCCTCGTACGATCGCGGCCACCGCCTCGACCTGGTGGTCCCGCAGCCGAACACCGCTCACCGACGGTCCCTTCCTCGCGCGCCGTGCCCCCGGTCCTTGCGGCGTCGATCCTCTCGTACGCCAGACAGAAGCCGCCTCAGGGTCCTGCGCCACGATGATCGAACAGCTTGTCACATGGGTTAAATGGGAGGGTAAAACTGTTAGGGTCGCCGCGGAGGTGGGCGCGCATGGCATCCGAGGAAGAGCTGCTCCTGTCCGTGGAAGCGCTGCTGGAGGAGGAGCCGCAGCTGCCGCCTCCCGCTGAGCGGGTAAGGCTGCGCGAGGCCGCCGGTATCACCCAGGCGCGAACGGCGAAGGCGCTGGCCGTGACCGAACAGACCGTGAAGAACTGGGAGAACGGCCGGAGCGAGCCCAGGGGACCGCGGCTCGCGGCCTACAAGCGACTCCTGGACGGCTGGGCCGAAAGGCACCCCGCGCACCGTGCCACCCCGCCCGCGCGGCACCCCGCCCCGCCGGCGCCCTCCGTCCCGGACGCGCCCGCATCCGGGCCGAGGGCCGCATCCGCACCGGCGTCCGCAGCCGAACCGACGCCCGGCTACGGGCCGACGTCCGGACCCGACCTGACGCCCGGCTACCGGCCGACGCCCGGACCCGACCTGACGCCCGGCCCGCAGCCGCGAACCGCTGGCCTCGTGCCGCAGCCCGTACATCCCGCAGGCCGAGCGGCGAGGCAGCCTGCCGCGCTGCCCGCCGCAGACCCGCGCTTCCCGCACGGCCCGCTCGCGGTACTGGACGGCGACGGAACCGCCTACGGCGTCGGCGGCATCGTCCTGCACTGCCCCGCGACCACCCTCCCGGAACTGGTGGAGTGGACACTGCGCGAGTCCGGCCTCGGCGCGCCGAAGCTGCACCGCTACGGCAAGGACGCCGACCCGCTGATCGTGCTCACTGCCGAGGCCGCCGTGCGGTTCGGCCTCCCGGAGCGCCTGGAGGACCGCCGCAACCTGCGCCTGCCCGACGACCACCCCGTCGTGAAGCAGGTGGTGAAGGCCCAGTGGCGGTTGACGCAGCGCGGGTTCGGGCCGTGGGCGCGGGTCTACCGCAGGGTCCAGGGGAGCGCGCGGCAGTGCGTGCAGTTCGCGATCCTGCCGTGGGAGGCCCTCGACGAGCGGTCCTGGCCCGGCGTGGCGGACATGGCGCCGGCCGACATCGCCCGCGTCCTCGGCATGTACGCCCAGCGGGTCATCACCCCGCGCGGATCGACGGCGGTGTCCGGCCTGGAGCTGATGACCGCGCTGCGCCCGCCCACCCGACCGGAGCGGGACGAGACGACCGGCAACTGGACCTCCGGCCACAACCCCGGCAGCCTCGGCACGCAACCGATGGACCCGGCCCCGCCGGAGGCCACCCCGGAGCACCCGGTCGTCGTCAACTCCGGCTGGCGGGGCGGCTTCCTGGACGAGGAGGCCTACCAGTGGGTGCGGCCGGTCGACCTGCTCACCGACGAGGAGTGCACGCTGCCGCACGTGGTCGGCCTGGACCTCAACACGGCGTTCCTCGCCGCAGCGGCCCGCCTGGTGGTCGGCCTGTCCGCCCCGGACCACTTCCACGCCCCCGCCTTCAACCCGAAGATCCCCGGCTCCTGGCTGGTTGACCTGAGCCATATCGAGCTGGACCCGCGACTGCCCAGCCCCTTCACGCCGACCGGGGAGCGGCCCGAGGGCCCGGCCTGGTACCAGACCCACACCGTCGCCTACGCCCACCAACTCGGCTACAACGTGCAGCCGTTGGAGGCGTACCTCCGGCGCGAGACCGGCACCTACCTGGACCCCTGGCACGACCGGCTCAAGAACGCCTACGTCGACACCCTCGCCGACCTGGGCGTCACCCGGGACCTGGACGACCGCGCCTTCCTGGCGGCGATGGAGCGGCACAAGGACGTCGACCCGGCCCTGACCGCCGTACTGACCGCCATCAAGGCCACCGTCAAGGGCGGCGTCGGCAAGCTGCGCGAGCGCCCTCAGGGCAGGCACTACAAGGACGGGGAGCGCTGGCCCGCCCTGGAACGCCCGACCTGGCGCCCCGACATCCGCGCCGCGGTCATCAGCAAGGCCCGCGTCAACATGCACCGCAAACTGCTGAACATGGCGAAGCTGACGGGCCTTTACCCGCTCGCGGTGCTGTCGGACTGCGTCGTCTACCCCTCGCCCGGCCCGAGCCCCCTGGACTTCCTGCCGTACGCGGCCTCCGGCAAGCCCCAGCCCGGCGGCTTCCGGCTCGGGTCCACCCCCGGGCTGGCGAAACTGGAGGGCGTGCAGTCGATGCTCTGGGCGGTGGACCTGATGGAACAGGGCTTCAACCCGGCCCGCCACATCAAGGGCGGCGACGCCGTCCTCGAGGAAGGGGAGTAACCCGGTGGGGGACATCGACGACGCCCTGGACCGCGCCGACCTCGAACACGTCACCAAGCCGCCGCCGAAGACGCCGGCCGCCCAGATGCGGCTGCTCACCCGGGCGGAGAAGGGTTCCACCAAGGCCGTGGCGCGACGTCTCGGCATCTCCCGGCGCCAGGTGGAGCGCTACCTCGCCGGGACGGCCAAGCACCCCCGCCCGGCGCTGAAGGCGGCACTGGAGCGGGAGGTGGCCAAGGCGTGGCAGCCGCGTGTGCGGCAGCTGGCCCGCAAGAAGGCGGCCACCAGCACCGGACTGACCATCGAGACCCGTGCCCGGTTCGGCTACACCGCCCCCATCGGCACCACCGACGACCCCCGCATGCGCCGCCTGACCGTCCACCTGCCGCCCGAGTACGCCCACCGCCTGTTCGACGCCCGCCGGCAAGGCGCCGGGGACGCCCAACTGCGCGGCATCGTCGCCGAAGGGCTCCAGGAGATCTACTTCAAGGACAGCGGTCGCCGCGCGGACAACCTCGAAGTCGACATCACCGACATCGACTACTTCGACGTGTCCTTCTAGGAGCCGACGCCGGTGACAGGAATCCGGCCTGTTCGGTGGCGAGGCACCGAAGTAGAGGCCGCCGGCTGCTGATGTATGAACCGGCCGAGTACGCCGAGCAGGGCTACCTCGCTGCCGAGCAGCAGGCGTTCCACCAGGCCGATGAGCTCCCTGCCGCCCGGACCGGCCGAGTAGGCCATCAGCGCGGCCCCGAGTATCGCGGCCCACGCCAGGACGCGCAGCCACCGGACCGTGCCGGCCGCCCGCGGATCCGACCTCAGCCGTCGCGCCAGGAGCAGTCCGGCGGCCGGCAGCGCACCGAACGCCGCGACCGAGGCATACCGGTGGACGTAGGCGGACGTGCTCAGTTCCGTGGTCAGCGGGTCCGTCGGCACCACGGCGGCCAGCAGCAGCCCGAACCCCCAGACCGCCAGCAGAAGGGACGGCAGGCCGCGAACGGCCTTCACCCGCCCGCGCGCCACCACCAGCAGGAGCAGGGACATCACACCCAGCAACGCCATGGTCGTCTCGATCGGCCCCCCGCGGTCCAGCGCGGCGAAGTCACTGACGGTCAGCGACAGCGGACTGAGCTGAGGATCGGTGTCCAGGGGTGACCAGAGGGCCGCGTTCACCGCCAGCACGACGGCACCCCAGACGGCGGGACCAAGCAGGCGGCCGAGTGCATGACGCTCGGGAGTGATCATGCTTCATATCCTCGGACCCGAGTGCCACCAGAACATCGGGGTCACCCCGGAGACACCCCTGACCCATCCCCGACCGGGCCGCGGGGGTCACCGGGGCCGGGGGTGATACGGGCCAGGAAGGGGATACTTCTCGCGTGCTGTTGACGTACATCGCTGAGATAGCGGACGAGCCACTGATCCTGGACCCTGCCGACCCTGACGTGGAGTGCGAGACCAACACCTGGTGGCTCGGTGCGGAACCGGATGGCAGGCGGTCGCTGTCCGTGGCCGAGGTCGTCGGCGCCTTCGAGCGGACCGCCGAAAGGATTCGGCTCCGGATCCGCGAGATGGATTTCCGCGGGGAAGCGACGTTCTACGTGTGGCACGACGTGCAGGCAGGGCAACTGCGTTGCTCCACCGCGTCGGTGGCTGCGGGGGAACTTCCGTTCGGCGGCGCCTATGCACCCTCTGACGATCTCGAGTCCCTGATCCAGGGCTTCCTGAGCGACCAGGAGCCGGGACTGGTCCTCTGGGAGGCTCTTGAGACCGTGGAGGACCACTCGCAGCCGACCGCCCCCGAGCCGGACGCGGTGCCCTTTCCTGTGTGGGTGCGCAGCGTCGGAACGGTCTGACGGCACCGGTACGTCGATCCGGCTGGTAGCGGGCCTCCGCGTCAGTAGACGGACAGCCCGTACGTGGTGAGGGCCTCCTGGATGGGCTGGTAGTACGTCGTCCCACCCGTGGTGCAGTTGCCCGAGCCGCCGGAAAGGATGCCGAGGACCTTGTCGCCGGCGTAGAGGGGGCCGCCGCTGTCGCCGGGCTCGGCGCAGATGTTGGTGCGGATGAGGCCGTAGACGGTCCCGCCGCTGTAGTTGACGGTGACGTTCAGCGCGGTGACCACGCCGCAGCGGACGCCGGTGGTGGCGCCGCGCCGGCAGACGCTCTGGCCGACGTAGGCGCTCGCGGTGCCGGTGATGTCGACGGTGCCGATGGTGCCGGGCCGCGGCACGGCTGTGTTGGCGTAACGGACGACGCCGAAGTCGTTGCCCGGGAAGCTGGTGCCGGCGGTGGGGCCGATCGCCATGGTCTGGGCGGAACTGGTGTACCAGGTGGCCGCGGTGCCGGTGCAATGGCCGGCAGTGACGAAGTAGTACGTGGTGCCGCTGCGCACGTTGACCCCCGCCGAGCAGCGCCCGCCGGAGGCGTAGACGGCGTCGCCGCCCGACAGGAGGGTGCGGAGCCGGCCGTCCTGCCGTTCGAGGGTGATCGCGCCGCCGGAACGGGCGACGAGCTGTCGGAGGCGGGCGAGATCGGTGGCCGTCACCGTGGAGTCCGCGTGGATCCGCAGCGTTCCCGTGCGCTGGTCCTCGGCCCAGGCCGTCCCGGCGATGTCGAGGGCTTCGACGGCCGAGGCGGCGCTTGCGAGGGAGGGGGGTGCGGCCTGCGCCGTGCCGGTTCCGGACACCGTGAGGGCGGCCCCGACGAGCAGGCTCAGCGCGCAGGCGGTGGACCGGAGACGTCCCATGGCGGTACGGCGTGTTCTCATCGCCCACAACTCCCCGAGGACCGTTGGATGATTGGCCGAGTGTGCCGGGTGCCGGTGCGTGCTGCCGGTGTGCGACGCGACGTTCCACCCGGCGTCCGTGCCGCCTGCGGGCAACGGGCAGCGCCCATTGTGCCGGGTTGCCGAGGGCGGGGGTAGGTCGGCTTCAGGCCGTGCGTACGCTACCGCCTCAGGCCCAACGCCCCCGTGCAGAGGAGGACTTCATGCGGCGTGCACCCCGCTCCCCGTCCGGCTGGACCATGGCCGTGTTCGGCGCCCTGGCCGCCCTCCTGGGCATCGTGGGACTGATCGCACCGGACGCCCTCCTGACCGCCATGGGCTTCACCGACCCTGTGGGATCCGAGCGCCCGGAGGGGGACCACACCCTGGTCTTCGTGACCGCCTCCTCCATGGCGGCGGTCAACATGGGCGTGTACTACGTCCTGGCCGCCTGCTCGGACTGGAAGGCGTTCTTCCGCTGGACCGTTCCCTTCCGTCTGCTGACGTGCACGGTCTTCACGCTCGCGGTGATCGGCGGGCGGGCACCTGCCGGGTTCCTGGGCGTCGGCCTGTGGGAGGGTCTCGGCGCGCTGGCCACCGGCATGGCGCTCCGCTACGAGGCCCAGCGGTCTCCCGCCGCCGAGAAGATCGACGCCTGACGCCCGCTGCGGAGAGGGGCGGCGCCTGAGGCTCAGAGGGGCGGCGCCTGACGCCTTCTTCGCTAAGCGCCTGCCTCTGGCGCCTGCTCCTCAAAGCGCCTGCGCCTGGCGCCCGCTGCTCAAAGCGCCTGCGCCGACGCCCGCGCCAGCGAGCAGCGCGGCACCGCCCCAACGGGTACCGCCTGCTCCGCGGACGCTAGTCCGTCTTGGGTGCTGCCTGCTGGACCACCTCGAAGGACCACAGCGTGGACCCGCTGGCCGCCGGACGGGGGCGCTCGCCGCCCTCGGTGGCCCCGCCGCCCTGATGGGCCGCCTTCATCGGGCCCTCCATCCACGCCTGGAAGGACGCCTCGTCGCGCCAGCGCGTGTAGACGAGGTAGCTGTCGGTGCCCTCGACGGGCCGCAGGAGTTCGAACCACTCGAACCCGTCGGAGCTCTCCACGGCGTGCGCACGGGAGGCGAAGCGCTTCTCCAGCGTCTCGCGCTGTTCGGCCGGCACGGTCAGTACGTTGATCTTGACTACGCTCATGCCGCTCATCCTGCCGCACGGCGACCGGCGGACGGGCGCCGCCCCGCCCCGGACGCGCTGTCAGGCCGCTCGGCTTCAGGCCTCTTCGTCGAGCAGGTCGCCCAGTGGCTCGCCCGCTCCCCAGCGCCGTAGCGCGGAGCCGTCGAGCAGGCAGGTCCGGCCCTCCCGTCGGGCCCAGCGCCGGTCGCGGGCCGCGAAGGTGCCGCGGTGCACGACGAGGCGGAGACCCTCCTCGCCGCCCTGGCCGCGGTGCGTGGGGGGATGCGGCGCCTCCTCGTCGGGGAGCGGCTCGGCCACCGGCCGAAAGGCCACGTCGAGGTGGCGGCCGTGGGTGTTCCGTGCGCACACCCGTGGCCGGTCCGGGGCGGGTATCAGCCGCACCCGCCATCCGTCCCGGCGCAGCATGCGCGCCACGGCGAGCGCGAGGCCCTCGGTGTCGAGTTCCAGGAGGTCGTCCGGTGTGTAGTACCCGCGGCGGCGGCGCGCGCCGGGGCGTTGACGGCGTACCCAGAGCGTCACGGCGCAGGTGATGATCAGGGCACCGGCGAGCGGTACGGCGATTCCCGCGGCGCGGTATCCCCAGGCGAGCAGCGCCACGAGGGCGCACACCGCCGCCACCACGAGTGCGAGCGCCGGCAGTACGTCGCGGAACCGGGGTCCGTAGAGCCCTCGGGCGCGCAGCAGGCGCACGGTCTGGCGTCGCCTCGCGCGACGTGACTCGACGGTGCCGGACGTCCCCAACAGGCGCGCCACAGTGTCAGCCCCCCTCCGCCGCCCCGATGCCCACCGTGATGTCACTACCCACTGCGGGGCGAAGTGCCGTACGCGTGGCGGGATTTCGGCCATCGGTGCCCGCGCACGGAAGCGCGCGGGGGGCGCACGCGAGGGGGTCGGACGGGTGGGTGAGGCGATGGGGCACCGGAGTGAGCGCGGCTCCGCTGTACGGCGGGTGTCCTCTTCTGGGCGTCGACCGCGGGGGCCCGCCGCGGCCCGCGTCAGCCCCCGCTGCTCTCCCGCACGATGACCCGATGTCCGGCCACCTGATCCTGCACCGGGCGCCCGTCCGGATCGTCGATCCGCTCCAGCAGCAGGGAGACCGCCGCCTGTGCGATCTCCTGCTTGTCCGGAGCGACGGTGGTCAGTGAGGGCACGCTGAAGCGGGTGGCCTCGATGTCGTCGAAGCCGACCACGTCGAGGTCGCCGGGGACCGAGTGGCCCCGCTCGTGCAGGGCGCGCAGGGCGCCCAGGGCCATGTGGTCGTTGAGGCACAGCAGTGCGTCCGGGGGAGTGGGCCGCTCCATGAGGGCCGTGGCGGCCCGGGCCCCGTCCTGCCAGTGGTAGGCCTGGACCGGCACCACGAGGTCCGGGTCGAAGGGCAGGCCGGCCGCGGTGAGGGCCTCGCGGTAGCCGTCGGTGCGCAGCCGGTCGGTGCCCTGGCGGCCGCGGACGGCGCCGCCGATCACGGCGATGCGGCGCCGGCCCCGGGTGAGCAGGTGGTCGGTGGCGTCGCGGGCCGCCCTCGCGTTGTCGATGCCGACGTGGTCGGTGCTGCCCTCGGCGGAGCGTTCGCCGAGCAGGACGACGGGCAGTCTGCGGTCGCGGGTGGCGAGGTCGTGGGGGAGCAGGGCGAGGGGGCTGAGGATGAGGCCGTCGGAGAACTGGGTGTCGAAGCCGCGCAGGGCGGCCAGTTCGCGTTCGCGCAGGGCGCCGGTCTGGTGCAGGAGCACGGTGCGGCCGCGTCGGTCGGCCTCGGTCATGACGTGTTTGGCCAGCTCGGCGAAGTAGGCGACGTCGAGTTCGGGTACGGCGAGGGTGATCATGCCGGTGCGGCCCTGCCGTAGCTGGCGGCCCGCGATGTTGACGCGGTAGCCCAGCGCGTCGATGGCCTCGCGCACGGCGGTGCGGGTCTGTTCCGAGACGTGCTCGAAGTCGTTGATCACGTTGGAGACGGTCTTGGGGGAGACCCCGGCGTACTCCGCCACGTCCTTGAGTCTTGGTCTGGCCGCCACCGCTGTCTCCGTCCTTGTCGTCCGACGGGATCGTACCGACCGCCAGAAAGCGGTTTCAGCATCCCCCTGCCGGATCGACTGCCGCACAGGTGTTTACATCGATGTAAATCCCATGGTGACATGTGCCTCGCACCGACCGGACTCTCGATGCAAGGAGCACCATGCCCGTCCCGCACCTCCCGGACCCGCCCCGCCCCGAACACCCCCGGCCGCAGTTCGTCCGCGCGACCTGGCTCAATCTCAACGGTGAGTGGCAGTTCGAGATCGACCGCTCGGACACCGGCCTGGAGCGCGGCCTGCCCGCACGCGACCTCGCCGGCACGATCGTCGTCCCCTTCTGCCCGGAGTCGGTGCTCTCCGGAGTCGGGGAGACGGACTTCCTGGAGGCCGTCTGGTACCGCAGAACGGTCACCGTGCCCGCCGACTGGTCCGGCGCCCGGGTCCTGCTGCACTTCGGGGCGGTCGACCACGACACCACGGTCTGGGCCAACGGCAGCGAAGTCGCCCGGCACCGCGGCGGCTTCACCCCCTTCACCGCCGACCTCGGCGACATCGCCGTACCCGGCGAGGAGCTGACGATCGTCGTACGCGCCCGGGACAGCCGCCACGGCGTCCAGGCCCGCGGCAAGCAGGCCACCTGGTACGCCAACTCCCACTGCCACTACACCCGGACCACCGGCATCTGGCAGACCGTGTGGCTGGAGGCCGTACCGCGCACAGTCGCCCTCAAGCGCCCGCGCATCACCCCCGACCTGGCCTCCGGCTCCTTCTTCCTGGAGCTGCCGCTGACCGCCAACGCGCCCGGCCACCGCGTGCGCGCCACACTCGCCGACGGCCAGGGCGACATCACCGCCGCCGAGGCCCGCGCGGACCTCGACCTGTGCCCCCGGCTCGTCCTGCCGCTGCCCGCCGACCGCCTGCGCGTCTGGTCCCCGCAGGATCCCCACCTGTACGACCTGACCCTGGAAGTCCTCGACGCCGACGGCACGGTCGTCGACACGGCACGGTCCTACGCAGGACTGCGCTCGGTCGCCCTGCACGGCAAGCGGCTGCTGCTCAACGGCGCACCCGTCTTCCAGCGCCTCGTCCTCGACCAGGGCTACTACCCGGACGGGCTGATGACCGCCCCGACCGACGCCGACCTGGTCCGGGACATCGAACTGGGCCTGCGCGCCGGCTTCAACGGGGCCCGGCTGCACCAGAAGGTCTTCGAGGAGCGCTACCTGTACCACGCCGACCGGCTCGGCTACCTGGTCTGGGGCGAGTTCGGCGACTGGGGCTGCGAGGTCGGCGTCCGCGACGACAACCAGCGTCCCGACGCCAGTTACGTCACCCAGTGGCTGGAGGCCCTGGAGCGGGACTACTCCCACCCCTCGATCGTCGGCTGGTGCCCGCTGAACGAGACGTACCAGAACCTGCACGACCGCATCACCCGGCTCGACGACGTGACCCGGGCGATGTTCCTGGCCACCAAGCAGGCCGACCCCACCCGCCCGGTGATCGACGCCTCCGGCTACGCGCACCGGGTGGCGGAGACCGACGTGTACGACTCGCACTGCTACGAGCAGGACCCGGCCGCCTTCGCCAAGGCGATGGAGGGCCTGGCGCAGGACCGGCCGTACGTCAACCGGGGGCCGGACGGACGGCCCTGGTCGGTGCCCTATCGCGGACAGCCGTACTTCTGCAGCGAGTTCGGCGGCATCTGGTGGGATCCGCAGGCGGCGGCCGCGGCGGGCAACGAGCCGGACAGCTCCTGGGGGTACGGCGAACGGCCGCGCACCGCTGAGGAGTTCCTCGACCGCTTCGCCGGGCTCACCGGCGTCCTGCTGGCGGACCCGGACATGTTCGGCTACTGCTACACCCAGCTCACCGACGTCTTCCAGGAACGCAACGGCGTCTACCGCTTCGACCGCTCCGACAAGGTCGACACCGCGCGGCTGCGGGAGGCCCAACTGCGCCCGGCGGCCTACGAACAGAGGCCGTAACCCCTTCGTGCCCACCTGCGCAGCAGTGCACCCCTGCCCGCCGATTACATCGATGTAATACCGGACGGCGGCGGCAGCGGACAAGGCACCAGCCGACCCGCCGCCGCCGCTGCCGGGGAAGGAGCCTTCATGACCGGCCTGCCCGCACCAGTCGGTCGCCCCGGACCGACGAGGCGCCGCCTGCTCACCAGCGCCCTCGCCTCCGGGGCCGCGGTCCTCGGCGCCGGCGCGCTGAGCGGCTGCGGATCCGCGCTCGCCGCCGACGACTCCACCGTCCGCCTCTGGGACCTGTTCAGCGGGGCCGACGGCGGCCTGCTCAACGACATGGTCCGCGCCGCGCGCCCCGACATGCCGGGGACCGACATCGAGCGCACCGTCCTGGAGTGGGGCACCCCCTACTACACCAAGCTCGCCATGGCCTCCGCCGGCGGGCGGGGCCCGGACGTGGCCGTCGCCCACATGTCCCGGCTGGCCGGATACGCGCCCACCGGCCTGCTGGACCCCTGGGACCTGGACGCCCTGGCGGAGTACGGCGTGGGCCCCGACGACTTCGCCGACGCGGTGTGGTCCCGCACCCGGTTCGACGGCAAGACCTACGCCATCCCGCTCGACACGCACCCCTTCATCGTCTTCTTCCACCCCGAACCGGCCGCCAAGGCAGGGCTGTTGACCAGCGACGGCGCCCTGGACACCGACGCCTTCGACTCGCCCGCCAACTTCCTGGCCGCCTCGAAGGAACTCGCGAAGGCCTCCGGCCAACAGGGCATCGCCTTCGGCTACGTCACCGACACCGCCCAGGGCTGGCGCCTGTTCTACGGCCTGTACCGACAGACCGGCGGAGTCTTCCGGCTGCCCGAGGGCGGCCCCGCCGAAGTCGACCAGGACCGCATGGCCGAGGTGATCGCCTTCATGGCCAAGCTCGTCGACGGCACGGTCAACCCCCGCCGACTGGACTACACGGCGGCCATCGCCGCCTTCGCCAACCGGCAGACAGCGATGATCCTTTCGGGGGAATGGGAACTCGGCACCTTCCGCGCCGCGGACGAGAAGGTCGGAGCAGCCCCCTTCCCCACGGTGTTCGGCACCCCCGCCGTGTACGCCGACTCCCACGCCTTCGTCCTCCCGCACCACCCCGACCCGGACGCCGGGCGCCGCCGCCGCACCCACCGTGCGGTCGCCGCCCTGCTCAAAGCGGGCCAGATCTGGGCCACTGCCGGACACATCCCGTCCTACCGGCCCGTCACCCGCACCACCGAGTACGAGGCGCTGAAGCCGCAGGCGCACTACGTGCAGGCGCAGAGCCATGTCGTGCTCGACCCGGCCGCCTGGTTCGCCGGCGCCGGATCCGACTTCCAGAACGCCATGTCCCAGGTCCTGCAGCAGGCCCTCCTCGACGGCCTCGCCCCCGACCGCGCGGCCCGCGCCATGGTGCGGCGCCTGAACACCTTCCTGTCCAAGCCCAGCCCGGCCTGACCCGGCTGCGAACGACCCGCGCAGGAGGCACCACGATGTCCTCGCCCCACGCCTCGCCCCGCCCCGGGGCCCTGTCGGTACGCCGGCTGCTCCCGCCCGGCCTGCTCTTCGCCCTGCCCTTCCTCACCCTCTTCGCCCTCTTCATGCTCTGGCCGCTGGGCCACGGACTGTGGATGGCCCTGACCGACCAGTCCCTCTCGGCCCACGACCCCTCCTTCATCGGCCTCGACAACTTCACCGAAGCCCTCCGGGACGCGGAGATGTGGCGCGCCCTCGGCCACACCCTGTGGTTCACCGCCCTGTCGACCGTGCCGCTCGTCGCCGTCGCCCTCGGCATGGCCCTGCTGGTGCACACAGGAGTGCCCGGCCAGTGGGTGTGGCGGCTGGCGTTCTTCGCGCCCTACCTGCTGCCCGTCGGCGTCGTCAGCCTGCTGTGGATCTGGCTGTACCAGCCCGATCTCGGCCTGTACAACCACCTCCTGGCCGCGGTCGGCCTGGACCAAGTGGCCTGGCTCAGCGACGAGTCGGTCGCCATGGGGGCGATCGCCCTGACCACTCTGTGGTGGACCGTCGGCTTCAACTTCCTGCTCTACCTGGCCGCGCTGCAGTCGATCCCCGACCACCTGTACGAGGCGGCCGCCATCGACGGCGCCGGGGCCTGGCGGCGCCTGTGGTCGGTCACCCTGCCCCAGCTCAGCCGGATCACCATGGTCATCACGGTCCTGCAGATCCTGGCCTCGCTGAAGGTCTTCGACCAGGTGTACCTGCTGACCAAGGGCGGCCCCAACAACTCCACCCGCCCGGTGATCGAGTACGTGTACGACGTCGGCTTCACCGGTTACCGGCTCGGCTACGCCTCGGCGATCAGCTACATCTTCTTCGCCCTCGTCGTCCTCGCCTCCGCCGCCCAGTACGCCGCCTTCCGCCGCCGGGAGAAGTGACATGACCTCCACCGACCTGCCCGTCCGCCCAGCCGCTCAACCCAACGGCCATATAAGGGAGCTGACCATACGTCGGCACCCGTCGCGCAGGCGTACGCATCTCAGCCTGGGCGAGGGCAGGACCTCCCGCCTGCTGGCCCTCACCGCGCTCACCGTGACGGCCGCGGTGTGGCTGCTGCCCATGGCGTGGGCGCTGCTGACCGCGTTCAAGACCGAGCAGGACGCAAGCGACCCCGACCACTGGTTCTGGCCGCGGCACGGACTGACCCTCGACGGCTTCAGCGCCGTCTGGGAGCGCGGGGACCTGCCGATGTGGATGCTCAACAGCTTCCTCATCGCAGCCGCGGTCACCGTGATCACGGTGCTGGTCTCGGCGATGGCCGGATACGCCTTCTCCCGCACGCGTTTCGCCGGCCGCCGCAAGCTCTTCGCGCTCACCGTGGCCGCCGTCCTCGTCCCGCCGCAGTTGCTCATCGTGCCGTGGTTCCAGCAGATGCTCAGCCTGCACCTGCTCGACACCTACGCCGCGGTGATCCTGCCGCAGACCGTGGCTCCGGTGATGGTGTACATCCTGAAGAAGCACTTCGACTCGCTGCCCAGGGAGTTGGAGGAGGCGGCGCGCATCGACGGCGCCGGACACTGGCGCATCTTCTGGTCGGTACTGCTCCCGCTGTCCCGCCCGATGCTGGCCGCCGTCGCGATCTTCGTGTTCATCGGCGCGTGGAACAACTTCCTGTGGCCGTTCGTGTCGACGTCCGACCCGGCCCTGATGACCCTGCCGGTCGGCATCACCTCCGTGAAGGACGCCTACGGCATCCAGTACGCCCAGTCCATGGCCTCCGCCGTGCTGGCCGCCCTGCCCCTCGTCGTGGTCTTCCTGTTCTTCCAGCGGCACATCGTGAAGTCCGTGGCGACGACCGGCCTGGGCGGTCAGTGACGAGGAGGCGCACACGAACCGTGGCAGGCGCCCGGAGCATGCGGAGGCCCAACTTCCCAGTACCGGAAGTAACATGATCCACTTCTGTCGCGTAACCCTTCGCGAGCAACTCCGAGGACTGCGATGCCCACTGAAGGCGATGCCCTCCAGCAAGCCCGTACCGAATATGAGCAGCACCTGCGCACGTGCCGGCAGTGTTATGTGGACACGACGCCGTGCCCGGTAGCCAAGCTCTTGCTGCGTGCGTACAACAACGCCCGCCGAAACGGCACCGGCCGGCGGGGCTGACCCCCGCCGGCCCGGCCGCTCAGGAGAACGGGTCGAGGGTGACGTACGCCTGCCGGGGGCTGCCGTCATGGACCAGGGACTCGTGGTGGCCGACGTCGTCGAACGCGAAGCCGTAGGCCTTACCGTCCACCATCCGCTCATGGATGATCCGGGAGTAGTGGTTGGTCACCGCGTCCTTGTAGAAGTTGGCGGCGGAGGCGTCGGGCTGGTTGGGGTTGGTCAGCAGGGTGGACCGGTTGAAGCCCGCGCACAGGGTGCGTGAAATGGGCCCGCGCACCAGGTCGTTGGGGGCGTCCAGGAGGCGGTGGCAGCCGAAGACGCTGGGCGCGTCCGGCTTCTGGAAGCTGGTGACGACGGCTCCGGCGGAGTTGGTGAAGTTCATGACGCCGCCCGAGACCCGGCCGTAGTACTTGGTGTTCGGCTGGTTGGCGAACGGGGTGACCGTGAGTGTGGTCGTGGCGTACTTCTGCCAGACGCGGTTGATGTAGTCGTCCAGGACGTTCGCCGGGAGCGCTCCGGTCTCCAGGCCGTAGGTGGGGGACAGGGCGCGGAGCACAGTGCCGTCGGAGCGGGTCTGGATCAGTCCGCCCCAGCCGCCGGGCTGGGCGCGCAGGGCAGCGAACACGCCGTTGTAGCCACCGGACTTGAGGCGGCCGGTGCTGGCAACGCTGCCGTCGGCGCGCTGGACGCCGACGGAGTAGGGGGCCGAGAACATGTCGACCTGGGTGCTGTTGATCCACAGGCCGTCGTTGTTGAGGGTGAACTCGGACCAGTTGAAGAGGATGTTGCGGTTGGGGTCGGAGGGGTTCTGCACGGCGGGCTGCACCAGACCGCCGGTGGCCAGCTTGAACACGAGTTTCTGGCCGTAGGAGAAGTAGATGCGGCCGCCCGCGAGCTTGGGGATGCTGATCGTCCTGGACTGTCCGGCGGCGGGCCCCGGTATGGACGCGTCAGGCGCCGGGACGGGCGGGTTGCCGCCGACCGGCCATGCGTGGAAGGCGCCGCTCGCGTCGGCCCAGCCGAGCTGACCGGTCGTCAGGGACGTACCGAGCACGTAGACATGGACGGCGTCCCCGCGGCCGGAGTTATTGGTGATCTTCAACGGGATGGTCGCGGGCACCGCGGCGGCGGCCGTCGAGGAACCCGTGGCCGTGAGGATGCCACCGAGCAGTGCGGCCGCCGCGGCGAGCGCGGGCAACCGGCGTTTGAGGCCTCTGAACATGCGTGTCTCCTGGAGGTGATCGGATGTGGGGGTTGGTCCGGACCACTTTGAGAGCGCTCTCAATGTCTTGCGAGGGCGCGTGCATGTCAATGAGGGCGGCAAGGGGAATGTGCGCGGCAGTAGACTCCGCGCTCTTGGTCAAGCGCGCTTGGGGGGCGATATGGCAAGTGGCGTTAACAGCGATGCCAGAACGCGGCGGCTCGACTTCTGCGTAACGATGCTGTTCGGTGCGGTGTATGCCAGCGCGTTGTTCCTCATCGTGACGAGCTTCGCCGTGGAGTCGAGTGGTTGCGGAGGTCGCTTTTATTCTCCGTGCCCGGGCGAGACGTACTGGCGCATCGGCGCCGGCTTCAGTCTCATCGCGGTGGCGCCTGTGCTGTCCAAGGTCGTGCCGAATATTCCCTTCGAGCAGGGTGTCGGCCGGGCTTCGGCGATCACCGCCATGGTGTTGGGCGCACTGGCCGGTATAGCCCTGACGTTGGCGGTTATTGCAGCGGTGGCCTGAGAGGTCGCAGCCGTGGCTGCGTACGGCGGGTACGGGAGGAGGTATCTGATCCTCGGGCTTGCTCAGCCTCCGCACGCGCCAGCAGGGGCATCGCGCGGGCTCGGACGTCGGCGTGCCGGTGGTGGGTGAGGGGGCCCAGCAGCTGGGGGGACTTGCGCAGTGCGGTGATGGCCGTGGCGCGTACGCCGGGGTTCGGGTCGTCCGCGAAGAGCGGCAGCGCCTCGTCGGGCAGGGCGCCGAGCACGCGCAGCGCGGACAGGGCGCGAGCCCGTACCGCCGCTTGCGGGTGTCGGGTGAGGGGGTGCAGGAGGGCGGCGTCGTCCGGGGTGCCCTGCTCGCCCAGGCCGCTGACCGCCGCCGGCTCGACGGCAGTTGAGTCGACGCACAGCGCCCGGTAGCGCGCGCGAGGATCGTCACCTTCCGCCCGCAGGCGCCGGCACACCGCCGCGCGAATGGCGGCGGACGGGTCCGTCAGGTGCGGGACCAGTTCGGCGTCGCGCAGCCGGTCGATGGCGGCGGAGCGCACCCTCATCTCCCGCGAGTGGAGGAGGCGGTCGAGGACGGTGTCCCCGTCCGGACCTGCCAGGGCCGCCGCGCAGCTGCGCCACCGGATGTGCCGGTCCCGGTGCCCGACGGCGAGGTCGGCCAGGTCCTGGGCGCGCAAGAGGTCGGCCTCGACGGCGGCGGCGAACGTGCGGCGCCGCACCTCGTACGACGGGTCGGTGTGCAGGCGGGCGAGCACCCGGCCCCGTGTGTCGTCGACGGTCTGCTGTCCGGCCGCGTGTGCCACGCCTATCGCCGTGCGTACGGCGTGCACGCGCACGCCCCCGTCAGGGTCCCCGTCGGCGAGGGCCCAGGCATGCGCTGTGCTGAGCCGTCCGTACGCGGCCCCGGCGTACAGGCCCGCGATCCGGGACTCCCGGTCGCCGGCCGACAACAGCTTCCCCATGGCCTCGTCGGGCAGTCCTCCCAGGCGCCCGAGCACGGCCTCCCGCACCCATGTGCCGTATCGCCGCCGCATGCCCACGAGCGCTGCAAGAGGGGCGAGTCGGTGCAGCGTGCTCTCGTCCGCGCCGTTGAGCATGCGGTCGAAGACGGCGCGGGCGAGGTCCCGTACCCCCTCGTCGGTGTCCGCGCACCGGATCAGGACGAGGGGCAGTACGGAGGCGGGCAGCGCCCCGGACTCCGCGCGGGACAGGGCCGCCGTACGGACGCGGGCGTCGGCGTGAGCGAGGCACAGGGCGACTTCGGACTCGGTGGGTGGCAGGCTCCAGGACGGAGCGCCGGGGCCGGGGCCGCACTCATGCCAGTACGGGGCCCGGCTCCAGTCCGCGATCTCCCGGTCGTCGAACCAGTGGAAGCCGACTCGGATCCGGCCCTGGTGTCGCCAGCCCCTGACCACGTAGGCGGTCCGCAACCAGACGTCGCTGTCGAGGTCCGTCCAGTCCCCGGCCTGCCCGGCGCCGACCGCCGACTCCACGCTCTTGCCGTGGAGCAGGCGTGCGCCCGGGGTGTGCAGGCGCGTGGGCAGGAGGCCGTACGTAGTCATGGAGCGGACTCTAATGCCGTTGCCCATCGCTTCTACCAGCCATTTTCTCGAGTGCAGCGGGTGTGCCTGCGTCAACTCGTGCTGCCCCCATAGCGGGCGGCCAGCGCCGCTGCACGCTCGCGCAGGGAGGTACGCAGCGGCTCGGGGGTCAAGGCTTCCGCGTCCGTGCCGAGTTGCCACAGGGCCCATTCGGCGTGGCGGAGGTCCTGGAAGGTGACCTCCAGCCGGAGCCAGCCGTCCGGGTCGGGTTCCGTGGCGCGGACGGCCACCGCCTTGCTCAGCAGGTCCTCCCGCCGCTCCGGTTTCACCCGTACCTGTACGGCGAGGTGGTCGCTGGAGAGGAACTGCGCGCAGCGTTCACGCCAGGCCCGGTCCAGGTCGACGCGGTCGGGTCGCTGTGCCGGTTCGGGGAGTTCCTCGGCGGCGAGCACGCGGGAGAGCCGGTAGGTGCGGTCCGCGCCGGATCGCGTGGCGAGCAGGTAGCGCCGGTCGCGCACGGTGACCAGGCCGATCGGGTCGACCGTGCGCCACTGGGGGGTCTGATCCGTGGCCGCGTAGTGGATGCGCAGTTTGTGTCCGGCGAGTACCGCTCGCCGGACCTCGATCATCGTGGTGTCAGGGACCTCGTCGGCGACGGGTCGGCGGGAGAGCAGATCGGTCTCCGGTTCGACGAGGAAGCGCTGGGCCGCGTCGTTCGCGGTGGCCCGATGGTCCTCGGGCAGCGCGTCCACCACCTTGCGCATGGCGGAGGCGAGCGCCGAGCCGAGGCCGAAGAGCTGCTCGGCGCGCCCTGATCCGGCGGTCAGCAGGGCCAGGGCCTCGTCGTGGTTGAGTCCGGTGAGCTCGGTCCGGAAACCGGGCAGCAGCGCAAAGCCGCCGTGCCGGCCGCGTTCGGCGTAGACCGGGACGCCGGCCGCGGACAGGGCCTCGATGTCGCGCAGCACGGTGCGGGTGGACACCTCCAGCTCGCGGGCGAGGGTGTCCGAGGTCATCCGGCCGCGCTGACGCAGCAGCAGGACCAGCGAGACCAGCCGATCGGCGCGCATGCGAGGACCCTACCGATTACCTGACCAAGGGTGTCATGTTTTGTTGGCAGGCTCCTGAGCACGGCGCTTCACCGGTGGCGGCCACCGCGCCGGTGGACGTACGGCGTAGTGCCCCTGAGTCGAATGGAGCTGATGTGGCAGTGGAACGAACCGCGGTCAACCCGGTGACGTGGTCGGTGGAGATGGGCTTCAACCAGGGTGAGCTCGTCACCGGACACACCCGGACCCTGTACTGCTCCGGGCAGACCGCGATGAGCGGGGACGGCAGGCCCCGGCACGAGGGTGACATGGCCGGGCAGTTGACGCTGAGCGTCGACAACCTGGAGGCCGTGCTCGGCGAGGCCGGCATGTCCCTCGCGAACCTGGTCCGGCTCAACGTCTACACCACCGACGTCGACCTGCTGTTCCCGCACTACGGCGTACTGGCGGCGCGGTTGGGCGCCGCCGGGGTGGCACCGGCCACCACGATGCTCGGGGTGACACGGCTGGCGATCCCGGGCCAGATGGTCGAGTTGGAGGGGACCGCCGTCGCGTGAGGACGGGTGCCGGGTGGAGGGGGTCCACCCGGCACCCACGGTGCTTGTCGACTCCTTTACTTCAGGTACGGATCCTTTACTTCAGGTAAGGGCCGGCGGTGCCGATCTGCCCGGGTCCGTTGAGGACGTAGGCGCGCAGGTTGCCCTTGCCGGGCGCGGCGACGGTGAGGGTGCCGGCGGTGACCTGGCGGACGTCGCCGGTGACGGCATCCACGTAGCGGCCGTTGGGGATGCCGGTGAAGGTGGCTCCGCCGGTGACGGTGACCAGGACGAAGCTGTCCGTGGCGCCGCTGGTCCAGCGGCGCTTGAAGGCCATGCCGCCCGAGATGCCCTCGGTGGAGTACTGGCCCGTCTGGAGGGCGGGGATCGCCCGGCGGATCTGGTTGAGCCGCTGCACATGCTTGACCAGGGGTTTGTCCAGGGTCGCGGCGACGGCGCCGGTGGCGGACTCCACCTTCGAGAAGTCGCCGGCCTTGATCTCGCCCGCGATGTGGTCGCCGAAGTAGGCGCGGCCGGTGGTGGCGAGGGGGCAACTGGGGCCGCAGTCGATCTTCTTGCCGGCCTGGAACTCGACCTCGGACCCGTAATACAGGGTGGGGATGCCGCGGAAGGTCCACATCAGGGACATGTTCTCGGCCCAGGCGTCCGTGCCGCCGGTGTAGCGCTCGCTGGACTTGTTGGGGCCGTAGTCATGGCTGTCGACGTAGACGACGTTGTACGTGGCGTCGTTGTAACTGTCGTCGGAGTCCTTGCCGTTGGAGAAGGCGTTGTGCGCGTCGCCGAAGTTCATGTGCATCCGCATGTCGATGACATGCATGCCGGAGAACTTCGAGTGGTCCGGGGTGTGGTAGCTGTTGCCCTGGAGGAAGGCGTTGGTGGAGGTGGGCTGGCTGCCGGTGCCCAACTGCTGTTCGTGGTCGTACATTTCCAGCGCGGCCTTGGCGTCGTCGGCGGCGTACTCCTTGCGTTCCTTCCAGGTGTAGAACTGCGCGGAGTGGTTGACCGAGCCCCGGTTCCACTTGTCGTTGACGAAGGCGGCGACCTCGCCGAAGACGAAGAAGTTCCGGGCGGCCTCGGCTCCGAATCGCTGGGTGACGCGCTCCTGGATGGCGGGCAGGAAGCGGCGGTTCCAGGTGGTGCGAGGGATGTGGACGGCGGTGTCGACGCGGAAGCCGTCGACGCCCATGTCGATGTACTTGTCGTAGGCGCCGATCAGGTAGTTCTGCACGGCCGCGTTCTCGGTGTTGAAGTCGGCGAGGTCCTCGTGCAGCCAGCACGAACGGGAGTCCTCTCCCTCCCAGTTGCCGATCCAGCACTGGTGGTAGAGCGCCTGGGGGAACATGCCGGACGTGGGGCTGGGCCACTGGCAGTTGTAGAGGGTGTAGCCCTCGGGGCTCTTGCCGCCGGTCGGCCTGCCCCAGTTGACGCAGGTGTTGCCGGACGGCTCAGCGGTCGACCACAGGTCGCCGTTGTAGAAGGACTTGCCGCTCTTGGTCTCGACGGTCAGGCCGTCGTACTCGAAGCCGTCGTTGCGCTCGTCGTAGTACCAGCTCCACTGCGTGTCACGCACGCCGTAGACGGTCGGCGTGAAGAGTCCCTTGGCTCCCCAGCGGGAGGAGTGGTTGTAGACGACGTCCTGGTAGATCTTCATGCCCTTGGCATGGGCCGCGTTGATCAGGTCCTGATAGGAGGCTCCGGCGGATTCCAGTCGGCGGTCGACCTTGTAGAAGTCGTAGCCGTGGTAGCCGTGGTAGTCGTAGTCGGAGCGATTGAGTACGACCGGGGTGATCCAGACCGCGGAGAAGCCGAGCGCCTTGATGTAGTCCAGTTTCTGGACCAGGCCCTTGAAGTCGCCGCGGAACATGGGGTCCTGGTTGGCGGCGTTGCCCGACTTCACGTGCTGGCTGCCGCCGCGGTTGTTGGCGCTGTCGCCGTCGTTGAAGCGGGCCGTGAGGACGAAGTAGATGGGGTCCTTGCGCGGGTCGGTGCCGAGCGGCGTGCCGGGCGCCGGTCCCGCGGGCTTCTCGCCGGTGGTGACCCGTGCGGAGGCGGAGGCGGCGGAGACGTTGCCGGCCGCGTCCACGGCTTTGACGGTGTAGGTGTAGCCGGTCCTCTCCTCCAGCCCTGTGTCGGTGAGGACGGTGGAGGTCACGTCCGTGACGGTCGTGCCGGTGCCTCCGCCCGTCCGGGTGACCTGGTACTTGGCAACGCCCTTGTTGTCGGTCGAGGGCTCCCAGGTCAGGACGACGGAGACGCCGTCCGCGCTCGCGCTCACGCCGGTGGGCGCGGTGGGTGCCTCGGTGTCGGGCGGCTGCGTGGCGCACGGGTCGGCGGCGTCCTTGACGACGGCGCGGTTCTTCACCGTGCTGGTGCCGGCCGGGATGGTGTAGTCGGCGCCGTTGTTGTTGTCCCAGGTGCCGTTGCCGTTGTTGAAGGCGGCCTTCAAGGACGTGGCGGAGCCCAGGGCGAGAGTCTGCTTCCACCACCCGGTGCAGGCGGCCCGCATGCCGATGCCGGGGACGGTGGTCCAGGTTCCGCCCGCGGGCTGGTAGTGGATGTTCGCCGTGGACCAGCCCAGGGCCTCGGTCGAGTAGTAGACGGTGGCGGTGTGGTCGGACGGGGGCTCCGTGCCGCCGCAGGGGTCGGAATGGGCGACGACCCCGTCCTTGACGGTGATGTTCCCGGTGCCCAGCGCGTAGTTGGCGCCACCGTTGTTGTCCCAGGTGCCGCTGCCGTTGGTGAAGGTGGCCTGCAGACCGGCCGCGGAGCCCAGGTCCACCGTCTTCTTGACCCAGTCCGTGCAGGCCGCCTCCATGGCCACGCCCGGGACCGTCGTCCAGGCGCCGCCGTCCGGGGCGTAGTGCAGGCGGTACTGGGACCAGTTCCTGGTCTTCGTGTAGTAGAAGACCGTCGCCGTGCCGGCCGCTGCCGGGACAGCTTCCGCGACCGGTTCCGCGGACGGAGTGCCGGTCCGGGGCACGGCCTGCACCAGGCTGAGCAGTGTGCCCGATATCAACAACGCCGTCAGCGGCAGTCTCAGCCGCCGGGCGGGACTTCGTTCCATGGGACTCCCTCGAAGGCGGACCGCGCCAGGGCGGGCAGGGCAAGGTGTGGGGTGCCGAAGGCGCCGTCGCAAGGACTGCCGGAAAGTTGCTGCAAGCGATTTCGAGGCTGGAAGTTACCGCCGCATGAAGGCGCCGTAAAGAGAGTCAACGGCCCTTTCGCAGCAACCCGGTTGGGCCGTCCGGATGCCGCCCAGCCGGGGTCGGCATCCGGACGGAGCGGGGTCGCTAATCGGTTGCCGCGGGATGAGTGGGTCGGATAGGAAGCCCACATGCTGACGGGTGGACAAGTCGGGCTCAGGGCCCGGCACGAGGACGACATCCCGGTCCTGCGGACCGAGCTCTTCGACGACGTGGCCAACTCCGCGCGGGCCGACCCCAAGCCGTGGCGGCCGGTCTCGCCCGGCTCGAAGGACCCGCGGCTCGTGGTGGACGACAAGGAACAGGGGCGCGTCCCCTTCTCCGTGGTGGAGCTGGAGGGCGGCACCCTGGCCGGCATCGCGGCGCTCTGGGGCATCGACACCCACAACCGGTCGGCGCACATAGGGCTGGGGCTGCTGCCCTCCTGCCGCGGCAGGGGTTACGGCACCGATGTGGTCGCGGTGCTGTGCCACTACGGCTTCGTCGTGCGCGGCCTGCACCGGCTGCAGATCGAGACGCTGTCGGACAACACCCCGATGCTGCGCGCCGCCGAACGCAACGGCTTCGTCCGCGAGGGCGTGCTGCGCTCCTCGGCCTGGGTGATGGGTGAGTTCCTCGACGGGGTGCTGCTCGGTCTGCTCGCCGAGGACTGGAAGCCGGGTACGCAGGGCTGACGGCGCCGGGGGAGCTGCGTATCGCGGGCGTATCGAAAAGCACATACGCCACCGCAACCGCCCGCCCTCTCCAATGGGGGCATGGACTCCACCGCATCCGTGACCACTCCCGCCCGACGCACGCGCGGGATCGTGCTCGCCTGCCTGGCCGTGCTCGGCGCGGCGAGCGTCCTGTTCCTCCTGCGGCGGCCGCTCATGATGGCCGCCCCGACCTGCATGGCCAGGCGGTGGCACGGCTGCTACGACACGTTCAACGGTGTGGTGCTCATGACGCTGGTCACCGTGCCCCTGGCCGTGCTGGTGGCGTGGGTCCTGGCGCGTCGTCGGCGTGCCGCCGGTGTCGTGCCGGCGTGGCGGAGGTCGCTGGCCGAGGTGGGCATGGTGCACGGGACCGTGCCGTTCGTGTGGCTGACCATGATGCCGGGCGGCGAGCCCGGGACCGCGCCCGCCCGGGTGAGCCTGGTGCCCCTGCGGGACCTGGTCACGATGGGGCCGCTCGGGATCGCCGGCAATCTCCTGGTCTTCGCGGCGCTCGGATTCTTCGCCCCGATGCGGTTCGCGGCGCTGGCGTCCGTGCCGCGGATCCTGGCCCTGGGGGCGGGCTGCTCGGTCCTGGTGGAGAGCGCACAGTACCTCCTGCGCCTCGACCGGGTGTCCTCCGTGGACGACGTCCTCGTCAACGCGGCCGGCGCCGCGCTGGCCGGGCTGGTGTCGCGCCGCTGGTGGCGCACCACGGGCGAGACGGCGCCGGACCAGCCGCGCCTCGAGCCGGCGGCGGCACGGTGAGCCGCGTGCCGTGCCACCAGCCGGAGCGTGGCGTACGACGGTCTCCCGGACGAGGCCGGCCACCCTCCGCGGCGGGGCCGGGGCCGCGCATACGCCGTCGATATGCCGCGCTGCTTAGGCTGCTGACATGCGCGTACTGATCGTGGAGGACGAGCCGTACCTCGCCGAGGCCGTCCGTGACGGTCTGCGGCTGGAGGCCATCGCCGCCGACATCGCCGGTGACGGTGACTCCGCCCTGGAACTGCTCAGCGTCAACTCCTACGACCTCGCGGTCCTCGACCGCGACATCCCCGGCCCCTCCGGCGACGAGGTCGCCCGGCGCATCGTCGCCTCCGGCAGCGGCATCCCGATCCTCATGCTCACCGCCGCCTACCGCATCGACGACAAGGCGTCCGGGTTCGAGCTCGGTGCCGACGACTACCTCACCAAGCCGTTCGAGCTCAGGGAACTCGTCCTGCGGCTGAGGGCGCTCGACCGCAGGCGCGCCTACGCCCGGCCCCCGGTCCGTGAGATCGCGGGCCTGCGGCTGGACCCCTTCCGCCGGGAGGTCTTCCGTGACGGACGCTATGTCGCGCTCACCCGCAAGCAATTCGCGGTACTGGAAGTCCTCGTCGCCGCCGAAGGGGGAGTCGTCAGCTCCGAGGAGCTCCTGGAGCGGGCCTGGGACGAGAACGCCGATCCCCTCACCAACGCCGTCCGCATCACCGTCTCCGCGCTGCGCAAACGGCTCGGCGAGCCGTGGGTCATCGCCACGGTGCCGGGGGTCGGCTACCGCATCGACACCGACCGCCCCGGCCGTACGGATGCCTAGAAGCCCAGGGCTCAGCGTCCGGCTGAAACTCACCCTCAGCTATGCGGGGTTCCTCGCCGTCGCCGGTGCGCTGCTGCTGGCCGTGGTGTGGTGGTTCCTGCTGCGTTACGTCCCCGACAACTCCCAGGGGCTGCTCGGAGTCTCGCCCAACCGCTATCTCCTGGTGCGCACCTTCGCCCCCGCCGCCGCCTGGGCGATGGCCTTCTTGCTCGTGTTCGGCCTCGTCGGTGGGTGGATCCTCGCCGGGCGGATGCTCGCCCCGCTGACCCACATCACGGCCGCGACCCGGCTGGCCGGAAACGGCTCACTGTCCCACCGGATCCGCCTGGCGGGCCGGCAGGACGAATTCCGTGAACTCGCCGACGCCTTCGACACCATGCTCGACCGGCTCGAGTCGCACGTCGCCGAGCAGCGGAGGTTCGCCGCGAACGCCTCCCACGAGCTGCGCACCCCGCTGGCCATCTCGCAGACACTCCTCGACGTGGCCCGCAGGGACCCCACCCGGGACCGCGGTGAGGTCATCGAACGCCTCCAGGCCGTCAACACGCGCGCGATCGACCTCACCGAGGCCCTTCTGCTGCTCAGCCGCAGCGACCGCGGGAACATCGTCCGGGCGAGCGTCGACCTCTCCCTGGTCGCCGAAGAGGCCGCCGAGACCCTGCTTCCCCTCGCCGAGCAGCGCGGCATTACACTCGACGTCACCGGCGCGGCGGCCCCCACCAGCGGCTCCGCGGAACTCCTGCTGCGGATGGCGACGAACCTCGTCCAGAACGCCGTCGTCCACAACCTCCCCGCCGGCGGCACGGTGACGGTCCACACCGAGGCACGGGACGGCGCGAGCGTGCTGCGGGTCGAGAACACGGGCCATCCGATTCCCCCGGAACTGGTGCCGACCCTCACCGAGCCCTTCCAGCGCGGAACGGAACGCGCACGCACCGACGAGCACGCCGGGGTCGGGCTCGGCCTCGCCATCGTGCAGAGCATCGTCCGCGCCCACGACGGCACCCTCCACCTCGCTGCCCGCCCCACCGGTGGCCTGCTCGTCACCGTCCGGCTGCCGGGCATGCCATAGGCGTCGGCCCGTTCCCGGGCGGCCGCCGATCCTTTACCTTGTCACCCTGGAGAACACGCCTGTATAACGTTGTAAAAGTCTGTAAAAGTACGTACGGGAACTCGGCCCACGGCCCACGGTGACGACCCCGTACCCGCACCGGCCACACCGGCCGGGACGCTGCGAAGGGATTGCCGTGCGGGTCAGCCTCAAGGACGTTGCCGCGCACGCGGGGGTCTCGATCAAGACCGTCTCCAACGTGGTGAACAACTACCAGCACGTCACACCGGCCATGCGCGAACGCGTCCAGCGGTCCATCGACGCGCTCGGCTACCGGCCCAACCTCACCGCCCGGCATCTGCGCAAAGGACGCACGGGCATCATCGCGCTCGCCCTGCCCGAACTCGGCAACCCCTACTTCGCCGAACTCGCCGCCGCCGTCATCGACGCCGCCGCGGCCCACGACTACATCGTCCTGCTCGACCACACCGGCGGCCGGCGCGAGCAGGAAGTCCTGGTCAGCCAGGGCTTCCGGGCAAGGGTCATCGACGGTCTCATCCTCAGCCCCATCGAGCTGGAGGCCGAGGACCTGCGCGACCAGTCCGAGCCCGTCCCGCTGGTGCTGCTCGGCGAACGGGACTACGACCTGCCCTACGACCACATCGCCATCGACAACGTGGCGGCCGCCCGCGCCGCGGTGCGCCACCTCCTGGACCTGGGGCGGCGGGAGGTGGCGTTCATCGGTGCGCGGCGCGGTCGCAGCGAACCGGCCCAACTGCGCGTGCGGGGCTGGCGGGAGGAACTCTCCGCCGCCGGACTGCCCGCCGACGACGCGCTGGTGGCGGCCACCGACGGCTGGGGCCACGCGGACGGGGCGGCGGCCATGGCGCGCATCCTGGACTCCGGCCGGTGCCCGGACGCGGTCTTCGCCTACAACGACCCGATGGCCATCGGCGCGATGCGGGTCCTGCACGAACGCGGGCTGCGGGTGCCCGAGGACATCGCGCTCGTCGGCTTCGACGACGTGGTCGAGGGGCGGTTCGGCGCGGTGACGCTCACCTCGGTGTCACCGGACAAGGAGGCCATCGGCCGGCTGGCGGTGGAGTCGGTGCTGGCCCGGCTCGGCGACGGGCCGCCGCCCGAGCCGCGCCGGGTGTGGGCGGACTACCGCCTGGTGCGGCGGGAAAGCACGCTGGGGCGCTCGCAGGGGTGAGCCGGGGCCCGTCGCCGCCGGCCTCTTGCCCGGGCGCCGTGGGCGAAGGCGTGTGCACAGGGGGTTTACAGCATCCTTCCAACGATGTAAGAACCTCGTGGCTGGGTCGCAGACGGCACCTGATGTGACGAGCCCCGGACGCGGCAGCCGTGCCTCCCCCCGGCCGCCGCGTCCGGTCCCGGCCATGCGCAGCCCGCAGCGACATGCGGTCCCCCCACTCTCGGAGGTCCAGCCATGACCACACGATCGACCGGGTTCCTCGCCAAGTCCTGTGCCTCGCTGCTCGTCGGCGGGCTCCTCGCGATGCTCTCGCCCTCCACCGCCGTCGCCGCCCCCGTGTACGGCACGTCCGAGGCGGGCAACCCCTTCGTCGACGGCTGGTACGCCGATCCCGACACCGAGATCTACGACGGGCGCTACTGGGTCTACCCGACCACCTCCAAGAGCTACTCCGAGCAGACGTACCTCGACGCGTTCTCCTCCACCGACCTGGTCAACTGGACCAAGCACCCGAACGTGCTGTCCACGGCGAACGTCTCCTGGGCCAAGTACGCCCTGTGGGCCCCGGCGCCGGTGAAACGCAACGGCAAGTACTACCTGTACTTCGCCGCCAACGACATCCAGAGCAACTCCCAGCTCGGCGGCATCGGCGTCGCCGTCGCGGACAAGCCCGAGGGCCCCTACAAGGACGCGCTCGGCCGACCGCTGATCTCGCAGTTCCACAACGGCGCCCAGCCCATCGACCAGGACGTCTTCATCGACGACGACGGCCAGGCGTACATGTACTACGGCGGCTGGCACCACGCCAACGTGGTCAAGCTCAACCCGGACATGACGAGCCTCGGCACCTTCGCCGACGGGACGACCTACAAGGAGATCACCCCGGAGAACTACACCGAGGGCTCCTTCATGTTCAAACGCAACGGCAGGTACTACCTGATGTGGTCCGAGGGCGGCTGGACCGGCCCGGACTACTCGGTGTCGTACGCCATGTCCGACTCGCCCACCGGCCCCTTCCGCAAACTCGACAAGGTCCTCGCCCAGGACCCCGCCGTCGCCCGGGGATCCGGCCACCACTCCGTCGTCAACGTCCCCGGCACCGACGTCTGGTACATCGTCTATCACCGCCGCCCGCTCAGCGAGACCGACGGTAACCACCGCCAACTCGCCTATGACCGCCTGTACTTCAACGCCGACGGAACCATCCGCCGGGTGCAGATGCAGGTGAAGGACAACTTCGCCGACGGCAACGCGCTGGGCTGGAGGACCTACGGCGGAACCTGGTCGGCCGGTGACGGGCGCTACCGCGTGAACCAGTCTCTGGGCAGCAAGGCACTGCTCGACACGAACTTCGCCGACTTCACCCAGGACGCCGACGTCACGCTCACCTCGGGCGGCGGCGACGCCGGCCTGACCTTCCGGGTGACCCGGCCGTCGGTCGGCTGGGACAGCTATTCGGGCTACTACGCCGGGATCAGCCCCAGCGGCAAGGTGGTCCTGGGCCGGGCGAACGACAACTGGACCGAGCTGGGCAGCGCCCGGATGCCGATCGCCCCCGGCTCGACCCACCGGCTGCGCGTCACGGCCGTCGGTTCCTCGATCAACGTGTACGTCGACGACATGACGACGCCAAGGATCTCCGTCACCGACGGCACCTACCGCAGCGGCGCGAACGGAGTCCGAGTCTTCGACGCCGCCGCCTCCTTCGACAACGTGGCGGTGGGCCCGGCGCAGTGACCAACTGCTCCCCGAGCGGCCCGATGCCCCTCGGGGAGTCACGGGTCGATCAGGGCGCCCACGGTGCCGCGAGGTCCCAACTGCTGTCGGCGGTCAGGGTCTGCGGACGGTCGAAGACGTCACCGCTGCCGTTGCCGGAGGCGATGTACACCTGCGAGGCGTGATGCCGCAGGAACGAACCGGGGATGTTGATCGACTCGAAGGTGACACCCGTCCCGCCGATCCCCGGGCGGGCGCAGAACGTGGCGTCCTGACGGAACAGCGCCGAGCCGTCGTCGGGCGAGTTGCGCACCCGGCTGGCAGCGTGCCGCAGGAACTGGCCCGGATAGTTCACCGACTCGAACGAGTAGCAGGAGGAGTCGGCGAGCCCGCGCCGCACGGTGTACGTCGCGTCCTGCTTGAGCAGCGCGCTGCTGCCCGCGTCGACGATGTCGGTGCGGGCGAGGCTGTCGGCGTGCCTCAGGTAGCGGTTGGTGTGGCCCCAGGTGGTCACCCGCAGCGACCGCCGTACGTCGGTGGGCAGCAGTGCGGAACTGCGCCACAGGGCCGGGTCGCCGGTGTTCCAGGTGGCGTCGGCGGCGAAGGAGGCGGAGGTGTCCCAGGCGTTGGGGCCGCCGCTGCGGGCGAGGTACACGTTGTCCGCGTAGTGCCTCAGGTAGTGGCCGGGGTGGTTGAGCGACTCGAAGGACGTGCCGCCCGCGGCGAGGCCGGCCCGGCTGCACCAAGTGGCGTCCGCGGTGAACGGGCCGCCGGTGTCCGCGTCGATGCGTACCCGGCTATTGGCGTGGCGCAGATAGCGTCCGGGCTGGTTGACCGACTCGAAGGAGTAGCAGCGCGGGTCGGCCAGTCCGGTGACCGTGCGGAAGGAGGCGTCCTGGCGGGCGCCGTCACCGGAGGCGGTGCTGAGCACGTCGGTGCGGACCAGGGAGTCGGCGTGCCGCAGGTAGCGGTCGGTGAAGCCCGGCGTGGTCACCTTGAAGGAGCGGACGTGCCCGAGGGTGAGTGGGACCGGGGCGTTGAGGTTGCGTGAGGCGCGGATGAGTGCGCCGTGGGCCGAGCGCAACTGCCCGGTGTCGACCTTCTGCACCTGCCGGTCGTAGGTGAACAGTCCGTTGTACTCGCCTTCGACGTCGGTGATCTCGGTGTAGACGTAGGCGGACAGGCCCTTGGTGGTCATGAGCTGCTGTGCGTCGCGGACCATGCCGGTGTAGCGGTCGTTCAGCTGCTCGCGGCTCGAGACCTGCTCGTAGGCGAAGAACTGGCCGTTGGGGCTGTACTCGTGGCCCGGGGTGCGCAGACCGATGCCGCCGAACTCGCCCAGCACGGAGATCCGGGTGGCCGACGGGCGTGGGGCGTCCGGGCCGGTGTAGACGTGCCAGTCGATGATGTCACCGGTGCCGGGGTCGCCCCTGGAGGCACAGCAGTTGAAGCCGCTGTGCGGGTTCATCAGCCGGGTCGGGTCGTAGTTCTCCAGGTCGGTGGTGACGCGCCGGGTGGCGGCGAGGTCCCACTCGCCCCAGCCCTCGTTGAACGGGACGTAGGTGACCACGGCCGGGGAGAAGCGGTGCTCGTCGATGATCTCGCGGGCCTCGGTCTCGAACTGCGCGATCTGTGCCGGGGTGCGGCTCTGGTCGGACGCGGGCGTGGAGGGGATGTCCTGCCACACCAGCAGCCCGAGCCGGTCGGCGTGGTAGTACCAGCGCGCGGGCTCTGCCTTGATGTGCTTGCGCACCATGTTGAAGCCCAGGTCCTTGTGCTTCTGCACGTCGAAGGCGAGGGCCGCGTCGGTGGGCGCGGTGTACAGGCCGTCCGGCCAGAACCCCTGGTCGAGGGTGCCGATCTGGAAGACGAAATCGCCGTTCAGGGTGGGGCGCATGACCCCGTTGAGCATCTTCTTGCCGATCTCGCGCATGCCGAAGTAGCCGGTGACCCGGTCGACCGGGTTGCCGGCGGCATCGCGCAGGGTGACCCGCAGGTCGTACAGGAAGGGGTCGTCGGGTGACCAGCGGCGTGCATTCGGTACGGGCACGGAGAACTCGGTGAAGCCGCCGGTCGAGCTGCCCACCACCTGGGAGCCCGACATCGCCTCGGCCAGGACGCTGTGGCCGCCGACGTTCCCGCGGGTGAACACGCGGACGCGGGCGGTGTTGTCCGAGAGGTTCGGCACGATGTCCACGGAGTAGATCGAGGACGCGGGGGTGGGCTCCATCCACACCGTCTGCCAGATGCCGGAGGAGGGGGTGTAGAAGATGCCGCCGGGGTTGTTCACCTGCTTGCCCACCGGCTGCTTCTCGCCCCGCCCGTCGGTGGGGTCGTAGACGCGGACGATCAGTTCGTTCGTGCCGCCGTTCAGCTGCGGGGTGATGTCGGCCTCGAAGCGGTCGTAGCCGCCCTTGTGGGTGGTGACCTGGGTGCCGTTGACCCACACCGTGGCCTCGTAGTCGACGGCGCCGAAGTGCAGTTGGACCCGTTGGCCGACCCAGCTCTGCGGGACCGTGAAGGTGCGCTTGTAGAACATCAGGTCGCGGTTGTCGTTGCGCATGATGCCGGACAGCGCCGACTCCACCGGATAGGGCACCAGGATGCGTTCGGGCAGGGTCTGGCCGACCGGGGGAGCGGCGTTGCGGTTGACGTTGCCCGAGCTGTCGGTGGGCGGGTTGAGGAACTGCCACTCCCCGTTGAGGGACTGCCAGTCCGGTCTGGTCAGCTGCGGCCGGGGATAGTCCGGCAGGGGATTGCTGGTGGACACCTGACCGGTCCACGGGGTGGTCAGCGGTGGTGTCTTGGGGGTGATGGCGGCGTTGGCGGTGGTGGTGCCGGAGACGAGTAAGCCTCCGGTCATCGTCAACAGGGCCGCCAGGCAGGCAATGATGCGGCGCATCGAACTCCTCCAGGGCGGAGTGAGCGAGGGGGGTGCGAAGGCGAGTGGGAGACCCCGCCGGGGGGTTCCGGTGGCAGGAGGTGGCCTCTTGCCACCGGAACCGTTTCCTGTGCGCTGCTGCCGGTCAGGGCTTCTCGTCGGCGTAGAGGCCGCCCACCTCCTCGGCTGTCAGTGCCTTGTCGAAGGCGTGGACCTCGTCGACCGCGCCGTTCCAGAAGTCGACCTGCGAGCCGTCCCAGTGCGCGCGGCCCACGGTCAGCGGGCCGGTGCTCGGGAGGGCGGCGCCGCCGGTGGCGGTCGCCGCGAGCGTGCCGTCGACGTACAGGCGGATCTCGTTGCCGGTGGCGTCGCGGACGCCGACGAGGTGGTACCAGCGGCCCGTCTCCAGGGCGGTGGGCGCCTGGGCGCGGCGTTCGCCGGGTGTGCTGAAGGCGAAGGCGCCGCGCCCGTACTGGAGGTAGAAGGAGTTGGCGGTGGCGCGGGAGTCCTGGCTGACCGCGGTGGCGTAGTTGCCGGGGAGTTGGTCGAGCCGGACCCAGGCCGCCACGGAGTAGCTGCCGGTGGTGTCGAGCACCGGTCCGGCGGTCGCGGCGTACTGCTTCTGGCCGTCGAACTGCAGCGCGCTGCCGCTGACGCCGGAAGTCCAGGAGGCGCCCTCGCGCAAGGTGAGGGGCCGGTCGGCGGGGCCCTGGTCCTGGGCGGTGGGGCCGGTGTTCTCGTCCAGACTCCAGTGCCCGCCGCCGGTCAGCGGCTTCTGCGAGCCCGCGGAGGCGCCCGCGGCGATCACCTTGCGGTTGACGTCCCGCACCCGGGCCGGGTCCACCTTGATCTCACGACGGTCGTACGTGTACAGGCCGTTGAGCTCGTTCTCCAGGTCGGTGATCTGCGTGTACACCGATCCGGAGAGCTCCGCGCCGGCCTGCGCGAGATAGAACTGCTCGGTGTTATCGACGTACTTGCGGGTCAGCTCCTCCTTGGTGGTGACACCGCTGTAGATCACGGTCGGGGCGCCGGGCCACATGTGTCCCGGGGTGCGCAGGGTGAAGCCGCCGTGCTCGCCGTCCATGGCGGCCCGCTCCTCGTCGGGGAAGGCGGGGTCGGTGTTGTTGTAGTCGTGGTGGTCGATGATGTGGCCCTTGCCCGAATCACCCTTGGAATTGCAGCAGTTGACCCCGCTGTGGGCGTTCACGACCCGGGACGGGTCGGCGGCCTCGACGGACTCGGCGATGCGGCCGGTCTCCTCGCGGCTCCACTCGCCCCAGCCCTCGTTGAAGACGATCCAGCCGACGACGGACGGCGAGTCATGGTGCTGCCGCATCATTTCCCGGCCCTGGTCGACGAAGGCCCTCTGGCCCGTCTCGTCGGTGATGTTGCCGGAGACGAAGTCCTGCCAGACCAGCAGGCCGAGCCGGTCAGCGTGGTAGAACCAGCGGTCCGGTTCCACCTTGATGTGCTTGCGGACGGCGTTGAAGCCGAGCCTCTTGTGCGCCTTGAGGTCGAAGGCGAGGGCCTCGTCGCTGGGCGCGGTGTACAGACCGTCCGGCCAGAAGCCCTGGTCGAGGGTGGCGAGGGAGAAGACGGGCTTGCCGTTGAGGACGAGCTTGCTGAAGCCGCCGACCTTCTCGATGCCGACCTCGCGCATGCCGAAGTAGCTGCCGACCCGGTCGGTGGACCTGCCGTCGGTGAGCTTGACGTCGAGGTCGTAGAGGTAGGGGTCGTCCGGGCTCCACAGGTGCTGTCCGGCCACGGGCAGGGTGAGTCGCTCGTCGGCCGGTCCGCTGACCCGGCCGACGACCGTGCCGCGGGCGTCGCGGGCCACGGCCTCCACACGGGCGGTGGGGGAGGCGTCGTCGGAGTCGACCGTCAGGGCGAGGGTGCCGGTGTCGATGTCGGGGGTGGTGATGATGTCGTCGATGGACGCGGGTGCGACGGGTTCCATCCAGACGGTCTGCCAGATGCCGGACGTCTGGGTGTAGAAGATGCCGCCGGGGTTCGTGGACTGCTTGCCCATGGGCTGGTTCGCGCCGCCCGTGTCGGTGACCGCGACGACGATCTCCTGCGGGCCGGTGCCCTTGAGCGCGTCGGTGATGTCGGCGCTGAAGGCGGTGTAGCCGCCGGTGTGTTCGGCGACCTCGGTGCCGTTGACGTACACGCGGGCCCGGTAGTCCACGGCGCCGAAGTGGAGCTTCAGCCGGTTGGCGCGGCTGCCGGTGCCGACCTTCCAGTCCCGGGGGACGTCGACGAGCCTGCGGTAGAACATGTGGTCCTCGTGCCGCTCGAGACCCGACAGCTGGGACTCCACGGGGAACGGCACGATGATCTTCTCGTCGAGGCGTTTGCCGAAGACCGGCTCCTCGCCCTCCTCGGCGGCGCTGAACTGCCAGGGCCCGTTGAGGTTCTTCCAGGCGGACCGCACCTGCTGCGGGCGCGGGTACTCGGGCAGCGGATGCTGCTTGTCGAGCTTGTCCCCCCACGGTGTGGTGAGCCGGTGCGCGGAGGCGTTCTCGGCGTAGCGGATGAGCTTCGGCACGCTCTCGCCGCCGACGGTGAGGCCGCCCTGTCCGTCGTAGGAGACCCGGACCAGTTGGTTCTTCTGGATCGGTTCGGTCAGCGTGACCAGCAGGGAGGTGTGGTCGCCCGGGTAGGGCGCGACCGATCCGATGGGCATGGCGGTGGTGTCCGCCTCGATCCTGAGGTGGTCCTCGACCGCCTGTAGTCCGCCCACGCGGCCGTCGAAGCGCAGGCGCAGGCGCTTGCCGTCCGCGGCGACGGACGGTTCGACCGGGTAGACCTCGAAGCCGTCCGGCGGGGTGAACGCCGACATCGGCACGAGCTGTCTGGGCAGGGTCGGTGTCGACCAGCGCAGAAACATGTTGGCTCCGCCGGTGTCCTGGAACATCTCCAGGCGGAAGTCGTGCGGCTCCCCGGCGGTCAACCGGACGGGAGCGCTGGTCTGTTCGCGGTCCCAGTCGCCCACCCAGTGGTCGATGACGGGCTCGTCGTCGATGTAGAGGCGGAAGCCGTTGTCGCCGATGGCGTGGAAGGTGTAGTCGCCGGTGGCGGGCGCGGTCAACTCTCCCGTCCACCGGGCGGTGGTGTGTTCCGTCCGCCCGGTCAACTCCTCGAAGGTGCTGGTCAGTCCGGAGAAGTTGATCTGAGGGTCCAGGAGGGTGCCGCCCAGCTCGGCGAAGTCGCGGGCGCCGGGCGCCGACATGCTGAAGTACTCGCCCTTCAGGCCGTGCGTCTGGACGGCGGCCTGAGCGGCCCGGGGTGCCGACACGCTGCTCGGCTGCTCGGCGGCCGTCGCGGTGGGCACCAGGCCCACCGGGGTCAGGGTGAGGGCGGCCGCCGCGAGCAGCGCCCACCATCTGGCTCGGGTCCGGGTACGGGTGCGGTGTGGTGTCATCGAACCTTTCCTCTGCGCAGAGGCCCTGACCGGACGGGGGCGCCGGAGCCAGGGCCTTTTCAACGTTGGAAATCGGGTGACAGCGGTATGACAGCACGGCCTCCCACAGCTGTCTAGACCTCTCGCACCCCTGGGGTTGACTTCCCGTCACATGACCCGACGCCGGACCCGGCGCCGGGGCGTCACCCCCCGGCCCGGCCTGTAATGAGCCCTTGCCCGGGCTCAGCGCTGCTTGTCGACGTCCTTCACCGACGTCGGTCCCAACTGCTTGGCGCTCGCGTACTCCGGCATCGTCATGGGCTTGTCGAAGAGGAAGAAGGACTGGTTCGTGCCGATCGTGAACTCCATGTACGCACCCGTCGTGGCGTCGAAGCCGTAGTACGCGTTGCACGTGGAGCCCGACGAGTAGGTGCCGTCCATGCCGGGCTGCGGGAGGACCGCGATACCGTCGGAGGAGGACTCCACGCGCTCGGTGGGAGTGAGCATCTTGCAGCGCGGCACCGGAAGGCCCTTCATGATGAAGTACCCGTACTCGCCCTTGGCGTTCTGTATGTAGACATACGAGAGCTTGCCCCGCTTGCCCCACGTCTTGATCCACTGGTTGATCGCTTCACGGGTGGGCGAGTACTCCATGCGGCCCGCCGGCTGCTGGGCCACGAGGTGGTCGTAGTTCTCCTGCTTGGCCTTGTTCTCCTTGTCCTGACTGGAGTCGTCGGTGCAGGAGGTGAGGGTGAGGCCCATGACGAGCGCGACGACGCCGACCAGGACCGTGCGTGCGATGTTCTTCATGCCGTGCTGTCCTCTTCCCGGAGTGGTGGGGATCAGTGGGCGCATGTCGTGCGCTCCGCTCCGACGTCCAGCCGGTACGGCAGGTCCTTGTCGCGGAAGGGCGCGCGGTGCTCCTGCGCGGCCTTCGCGTTGTAGTCGTTGACGGACTCGATCCGCGTGGCCTTGAGGGCGGTGACCGACTGGTCGATCTGCGTCGCCCGTGCCTGCGTCGCGGTCTTCCGCTCCTCCTGGAGCGCCTGAATCGTTCCTTCGGCGTTCTGTACGGCCGCGCACAGATCGAAGAAGGTCTCGTACGTGGTCTGGCGGAACTCGCCGGACGCCACCGTGTTCTCGCGCTTGTCCGCCTCCCCGCGGAACGGTGCCGTGATCCACCCCGCGCCGCCGAAGGCGAACACCCCGGTCACGCACAGCACCGCCAGGCCGATGACCCCGCTGACGGTCCACGCACCAAAACGTGCCGCCTCGCGTAACTGCCCCATGGCTCCCCCTTCACCGGGCGGCTCCGTGGCGCGGAACCACACTTGCGAAGGAGGACACGGCGGCCGGGGGATCGGTTCCGGGAGCGGCTTCTTCTCGCGGATGCCAGGCACGGCCGGCTTTTTCGGCGGTCGGTGCCCTGCGAAAACCCTTCGAGGACACCCTGCCTGACCTGCCACCCTGGTGCGATGCTGCTCAAGCTGACCGGTTCCAGCTGTTCGGGCAAGACCACGCTCGCCTACTCCGCAGGTGAGCGGCTGGGGCGGCTTGCCGTGCACGACTTCGATGAATGCGGCGTACCCGCAGGCGCCGATCGCCGGTGGCGCAACCGCATGACCGAGATGTGGGTGCGCCGTGCGCTGGAGTACCAGGATCGCGGAGTCGACCTCCTGCTGACCGGGCAGTCCCCGCTGGGAGAGGTCCTGGCCACTCCCTCCGCCCCCTTGCTGGAGGGAATCGCGGTGTGCCTGGTCGACGTGACCGACGAACTCCGGTGCGGCAGGCTCACCGTGCGCGACGCGGGCCGTTGGGACGCTCCGGCGGTTGACGCCTTCCTCCGCTGGGCCGCCTGGCACCGTGAGCACGCCAGGGATCCCCGACACCGGCCCGAGGTCATCATCAACGACAGCTGGTCCCGTATGGCCTGGCACCGTTGGACCGGGTGGAAGGCCGATGACCGGCGATGGTGCACCCACCTGATCGACAACACGGACCAGCCTGTCGCGGAATCCGTGGATCAGGTTGAGCGATGGGTGACCGAACAGCGCGACGCGCTCCGATGCGGCCGTCTCCCCCTGTCGCGGGGCTGGGCGGCTCCGCCGGTTGTCCACACCGACCACGACTCGTGATCCACTTGTACGACAGGCCTTGGCCGGCGCTACGCCCTGCGTCGCGCCCCGGGCCCCGGCTTGGCGGAGACCTCGCGGGGTGACAGGGCGGCGTGCTCCTCCGCGCACTCGACGACGACGCGCACAGGGGCGCCGCAGTCGGCGTGGCGCAGGTCCAGGACGGGGCCCTCGGGATCAGGGGCGTACGTCTCGCCCCACTGGCGCAGCGCGACGAGCACGGGCCACAGGTCCCACCCCTTGCGGGTCAGCCGGTACTCGTTGCGGGAGCGGCTGCCGGGTTCCTGGTAGGGCACGGTCGTCAGGATGCCGGCCGCGGTCAGCTTGCGCAGCCGGTCGCTCAGGACCGCTTCGGACAGGCCGATATGGCGCCGGAAGTCGTCGAACCGGCGTACGCCGTTGGCGGCGTCCCGGAGGATCAGCAGCGTCCACTTCTCGCCGACCAGGTCGAGTGTGCACTGGACGGGACAGTTCTCCGTACTGACCTCAAGCCACTCCATGCCCACATGCTAGCGCTGGCTTCACCTTTGACAGCCAGGCGAGCACCCGGCTAGCTTCAGCTGACGAAGTCAGCGGAGAGGACACGGGGCATGGGACGCACACGTACGTACGAGTGGCAGGACCCCTCGATCACAGCCGCCGCCGTCGGTCACGCCTCCGGGCTGGACCTGCTGCGGGAGATGCTGGCGGGCCGACTGCCCGCGCCGCCCATCGCCGGGACCCTCGACTTCACGCTCGACGAGGTGGACGAGGGCAGAGCGGTGTTCTCGATGACACCGGGCGAGGAGCACTACAACCCGATCGGCAGTGTGCACGGCGGTGTCTACGCCACCCTGCTCGACTCGGCGGCGGGCTGCGCCGTGCAGTCCACGCTGCCGCCGGGCATGGGGTACACCTCGCTCGATCTGACCGTGAAGTTCCTCAAGCGGATCACGGTGGACACCGGGACCGTCCGGGCCATCGGCACGATCGTCAGCCGAGGCCGGCAGACCGCGCTCGCGGAGGTTAGGCTCCTCGACACGAAGGACCGCCTCCTGGCCCACGCCACGAGCAGCTGCATGCTCTTCCCGGTGCCCAACTCGGCGACCTGAGAGGCGTACCGCCGAAACCCGGATGCCGTGCGAGGCGGTGCCCGGGTAGCGTGCGGGACATGTCGAGTCCTGAGTCAGACGAGTCGGGGGCTTTCGGTCACGCCGTCAGCCCCCTGAACCACTGAACTCATAACCGTCGTACCGCTGTGCGCGACGAGTGTGCTCCGGGGGCCGACCGCGGTGACGAGACGACCCTCTCGTGCTTCTCCTCACCTCGGAGCCACTCGATGCCTCTCCCGCTGTACCTGCTCGCCATGGCCGTCTTCGCCATGGGCACCTCGGAGTTCATGCTCGCCGGTCTGGTCCCGGACATCGCCGCGGATCTCGACGTCACCGTGGCAACGGCCGGCACGCTCACCTCCGCCTACGCGATCGGCATGATCGTCGGCGCCCCTCTCGTAGCCGCGTCGGCCCGCAACTGGCCCCGCCGCTCCAGCCTTCTGGGGTTCGTCCTCGCCTTCGCCGCCGCTCACGCCGTGGGCGCCTGCACCACGAGCTTTCCGGTCCTGTTCGCCGCCCGGGTCCTCGCCGCGATCGCCAACGCGGGGTTCCTCGCCGTCGCCCTGACGGCCGCCGCCTCGCTGGTCCCGCCGGACAAGAAGGGACGCGCGCTGGCCGTGCTGCTGTCGGGCACGACGGTGGCGACGATCGCCGGGGTCCCCGGCGGGTCGCTCCTCGGCACGCTGCTCGACTGGCGGGCGACGTTCTGGGCGGTAGCCGTGCTCTGCCTGCCCGCGGCGCTCGGCGTCCACCGGGGCATCCCCGCGGGACGGCCGGAGGAAGCCTCGACGCCCGCGCCGGCCCTGCGAGCGGAACTCGCCCAACTCACCGGCCCGCGCCTGCTTCTGGTGATGCTGCTCGGCGCACTGGTGAACGCGGCCACGTTCGCGAGCTTCACCTTCCTCGCGCCCGTGGTGACCGGGACCGCCGGGCTGGGGGAGCTGTGGGTCTCCGTCGTCCTGGTGCTGTTCGGCGCCGGTTCCTTCGTCGGGCTCTCGGTCGCCGGCCGCCTCTCCGACCGGCGTCCCGGCCTGGTGATCACAGCCGGGGGACCGCTGCTGCTCCTCGGCTGGCCCGCCCTGGCGCTGCTGGCCCACGACCCGGTAGCCCTGTGCACCCTCGTGTTCCTCCAGGGCGCGCTGTCCTTCGCGTTGGGCGGCACCCTGATCACACGGGTCCTCTACGAGGCCGCCACGGCCCCCACCATGGCAGGCGCGTACGCGACGGCAGCGCTCAACGCCGGCGCCGCCACCGGCCCCCTCGTCGCCGCGACCACCCTGGGCACCGCGGCCGGACACCTCGGACCACTGTGGGCGAGCGGCGTTCTCGTCGCGATCGCACTGCTCATCGCGCTGCCCCTGCACGGCATGGTCACGACGGACCGAACCGCAGACATGGTCCGCTGACGCCTGCCGACACTGCGGATGAGAAGTCAGCCCGCCGACGAATGCCGGCCCAGCACGAGAGCGACCAGGAGGCCGGCCAGCAGGCCCCATGCGACCGCGCTGGGGCCGAAACGGGCCCAGCTCAGGCCGCCCACGACCAGAGCCGTCAACGAGCCGCCGGTCCAGGCGCCCTTGTCGGTGACCCAGGCCCACTCCCGGCGAGCGCTGCCGGATTGCCGCATCTCCAGCACGGCGGACCTGACGACCAGAGCGGCGATGATGACTGCCACGGTCGTGGCCGAAGCCGACGGATCCACGAGCCGCCTCCTCCGCTGCAGAGTGGGTGCATGAACTGTAGTGGTACCCGGACACGCGCCCGGGGCGGGCCCGGACCGTGAGTCCGTGCCCGCCCCGGGCGGATGTCTGTCGGGTCGGCTGTCAGCCGCCCACGTACCAACTGAACCCGCCGTTGTTGGCAGCGACGATCAGGAGCACGATCCAGAGGACCACGTCGACTATGCCGAGGATGATGCCGGCCTTCGCCATCCCCGCGCCGTTCTTGACCGATGCCTGGCGCCGGGCGACGGCACCGAAGATGATGGCCAAGGGGCCCAGGACGATGTTCAGGAAGAACAGCCCGACGATGCCGCAGCACAGACTCGCGATCGCCAGACCATTGGTGCGTGAGGCAGAAGACGCGGCCGAGGAACTGCCGTAACTCGCCATTAGACACTCCCGGTTGTCGGTTGCACGGACCGAACGGGCCGCACACTCCCTACTGTTTGGCTGCTTTCCCGAATGCCCCTTCGAAGCGTTGTCATGTCTGAAATTTCATGCCTCGGCCGAAGAGGGGGCAGCGCCCGGCGTCCGCACCGAGCGGCCCAGGATGACGGCCGCAGGGCCTCCGGCTGACGCCGAAGGCCCTGCATCGCACGGTCGCTCGTGTGCTTCAGGCGGCCTGGGTGAGTTCCGCGCGGCCGAACAACAGGGCGTATCCGGCGGGGAGTTGGTCCAGGATGCGGGTGAGCAGGTCGTTGCCGGCCAGGGCCGCGACGGCGGTGAGGACGGAGCCCGTGTCCCAGCGGGTGGTGGCCAGGCCGGCGCCGGCGCGGGCGGCGAGGTCCTTGACGAAGGCCCAGCCGGTCAGCGGCTGGGTGTCGGGGACCTGGGCGGTGAGGATGCGGGCGGCTTCCACGGGGAGGCAGGCGGCCAGTTCGACGCGTTCGTCACCCGTCAGCTGCCGCCCCAGCCCCCCGAGGACCAGGCGTACGGCTTCCTCGGCGCGCTCGCGGGTGGGATAGGCGCCTTCGTAGCGGACCTTCTCCAGCAGCTGCTCGTATGCCGTCCCGTAAGGCTGCTGGAGCGGTGCGCGCCGGTCGGACATCACTGCGGTCGTTGCCTTTCTCTTTACGGAGTGGTGGTGCCGGTCCCTGTCGGGGCCGGGGGTGTGAGTGCGGGCCTCACGTGGGCTCGGGGCGGCCGAAGAGCAGGTCGTAGCCCGCGGGGAGCTGGAGCAGGACCTGCTGGAGCAGGTCGTCGCCGGCCGCGTCGGCGACGGTGCTGAGGACGGCGCCGACGTCCCAGGCCGCGGTCTGGGGGGTGGCGCCCTCGATCCAGGCCGCCGTCGCCCGTACGAACCGCTCGGGCGAGAGGGGTTCGGCGCTCTGGAGCGGGTTGAGCAGGATCAGCGCGAAGTCCTCCGGCAGCCGCGCCGCCAGCCGGGACCGCACCTCGCCCACCAGGTGTGCGCCCAGCAGGGCGAGGATCACCCTGGCCGCACGCTGGGCTTCCTGCCGGTTCTCGTACTCGCCGCGTTCCTTGACCCGGTCCAGGAACGCATCCATGTGCAGGGTCACGTCAGCCGCCGCCCTTCTTCGAGCCCGAGGGGTGCGGAGGACGGGTGAAGGGGGGAGATCAGGTACCCGTCCTCCGCCCGCTGATCGGCGTGGGTCGCCGGGTTCAGCCGGAGATCTCCTTGCGGGAGGACTCCCCGCTGATGGTGATCTTGCGGGGCTTGGCGCGCTCGGCGATCGGGATGCGCAGGGTGAGCACCCCGGCCTCGTAGTCGGCCGCGATGCGCTCGGTGTCCAGGGTGTCGGCCAGGACGATCTGGCGGGAGAAGGCACCCAGCGGCCGCTCGGAGAGCTCCATCTGTACGTCGTCACCCTTGGCCACGGGCCGGCGCTCGGCCCGGACGGTCAGCATGTTCCGCTCGACGTCGATGTCGATCGCGTCCGGGCTGACGCCGGGGAGGTCGAAGGCCACCACGTACTCGTCACCGTCGCGGTAGGCGTCCATCGGCATCGCGGACGGCCGCGACCACGTGCCCGGCCCCATCAGCTGCTGGGCCAGCCGGTCGAGCTCACGGAAGGGGTCAGTGCGCATCAACATCGCGAAACACCTCCAGGAAGGTCAGGGGCAGTACCTGCCAATGCGCTTCACTGAAACCGTTGTAACATGTCATCCAATGGATGACAAACCTGATGTCATCAAAAGGATGACAGCCCGGAAGGAGGTGCCCATGACCGCAGCCGACCACTCGGCCGCTTCCAGCACCGACGCCCAGAGCCCGGCGTCATTCCTCGCCGCCGCGGCGGCCCTGGAAGCCATCGACAAGACCCTCACCGCCGCCCAGTGCGAGGACCCCGAAGCTTCTGCCGCCGAGGACGCGGACCCCGAGCAGGCCCTGGCCTCTCTGCTTCTCCTGCGGCAGGTGCGCGAGCAGCTCGCCGGATGGGAGACCGGCCTGATCGAAACCGCCCGGCAGGCAGGTGCCAGCTGGGCCGACCTCGCCCATCCCCTCGGTGTCGCGAGCCGTCAGGCCGCCGAACGCCGCTACCTGCGCAACCGGCCCGGCCCCGCCGGAACCACCGGCGAACAGCGCGTCCAGGCCACCCGCGAACGCCGGGCCGCCGACCGCACCCTCGCCGCCTGGGCCCGTCACAACGCCGCCGACCTGCGCCGCGTCGCCGGTCAGATCAGCGCCCTCACCGACCTGCCCAGAGCAGCCCGTCGTCCGCTCAGCCAGCTCGACGCGGCGCTCGCCCAGGACGATCCCGCGGCTCTCCTCCGCCCCCTGAGCGCCGCCCGCCCGCATCTGGCAGACGCCCACCCCGACCTCGCGGCCCGAGTGGACACCCTCACCGACTCCGCCACGGCCGCGGCCGACGGTTCGCGGTGATGCGGGGCCGGGCGCCGGTTACCGGTCGGTCCCGCGGTCCAGGACCCGGCGGGCCGCCTCAGCTTCCGCCGCCGCCGGGGACAGCTCGTCGAGGGTGTCGAGCTCGTCGTCCGCCTCCAGTTCCCGCTCCCAGGCCGCTGCCAGGCGTTCCTGTTCCTGCTGCGTCTTCGCGCCGACGGCTTCGCGCTGCTGCGGGTCCAGGGCCGTCAGGAATCGTCCGACCGGGTCCGTGGGCATAGGGGGCTCCTTGTCGCCAGAAGGGGTGCCACAACCTGCCCAGCATGGCCGAACGGCCCGACGCCGGCCGTCCGCCACAGCCGGGAACCACCCCGTTGGCCGCTCCGCCCCGGCAACCAGCGGCGTCAGTAGGTGAGCGCGTCCTCGGCCGTGCCGAAGAAGCTGGTCACCTGACCGTCGTTGACCGTGACGGGACCGCCGTTGATCACTACGGTCGACGGGCTCTCGGCCGCGCTGAGAGCGACCTCCACCTTGTCCGCGCTCTTGCCGCCCTCGGTGTCGGCCCGCGCGAACACGATCCCGGCGTAGGCGCTCTCGCCGGCCTTCAGCATCCAGTCCTTGCCCTCGGGCCCGGCGTGCTCGGCGGCCCCGTCCAGTCCCGGAATCGTGATCACCAGATCGTTGGCCGGCAGGAGGCACGGGTCGCCGCTGTTGTTGGTCGCGGTCAGCAGCGCGTGATTGACGGGAGCGGACGCGACGGTGACGTTGTAGCTGAAGTCCTTGGTCTCGCACATGCCCACCCCTCCGTCCTGGTCGTCCTCGGCACCGGGCTCGGAGGACGGGGTGCTGCCCTCGCCGCTCCCGCCGCCGGAGGAAGCGCCGCTGTCGCCGTCGCTCGGGTCGGCCGACGGGGGAGTGTCGGCGCCCTGGCTCGTACCGGAGGGGGACGGGCTCGTCGCAGTGGAGGGGGCGGCCGCGTCCTTGTCCCCGTCGCCGTTGCAGGCGGTCAGCGCCAGGACGCCCAGGGAGAGAGCGGCGAGTGCGGCGGCGGTACGGCGTGAACGAGTGGTGTGCGTCATGAGAAGTCCCCCGGGGAGTCGCGATGTCCCGGTGATCGTGCCTCATGGGAGGCGGGCTGCCACCCCCGGGCACCGACAAAGGTCCGACTGCGGACACGTTCGTGACACTGTGACGGCGGCCAGGGGCCCGGAAGATCCCGGCGCCGCAAGGTCATGTGACCCACATCACACGCCGTTCCTGTCAGCAATCGAGGCGCTGTCCCGCTCAACCCTCGAAGGCAAACGAACCGACAGGAGCTCCTTATGAAGCACCGCATCGTCGTCCTCGGCGCCGGATACGCCGGGGCCTTCGTGGCCGGGAACCTGGCCCGCCGGCTGTCCCCGGCGGACACCGAGATCACCGTGGTCAACGCCGAGCCGGACTTCGTCCAGCGGCTGCGGATGCACCAGCTCGCGGCCGGCCACGAAGTCGAGGCTCCGAAGCTCGCCGACGTCTTCGCGGGCACGGGGACAGAGCTGCGCCTGGCCCGGGTCACCGCCGTCGACCCCGAGCAGCAGGTCGTCACCGTGGCCGATGCCACCGGAGGCGGTGAACTCGGCTACGACACACTCGTCCACACGCTCGGCAGCCACGTCGCCGACCAGGGCGTCCCCGGCGTGACCGCCCACGCCTTCAACGTCGCCGCCCGGCCCTCGGCACTGCGCCTGCGCGAGCGTCTGGACCGACTGGAGCAGCGGGGCGGCGGCGCACGTGTGCTGGTCGTCGGCGAGGGACTGACCGGCATCGAGACCGCCACCGAGATCGCCGAGGCCCGGCCGGGCCTGTCGGTGACGCTGATCGCCCGCGGCGCGCTGGGCGCCCAGCTCTCCACCGGAGCCCGCGGACACTTGCGCCGGGCCTGCGACCGGCTGGGCGTCACCGTCCTGGAGCACACGACCGTCGAAGCCGTCGAAGCGACGCGGGTGCTGTGCGCCGACGGCAGCGTCCTGGCGTCCGACGCGACCGTGTGGACGGCCGGGTTCGCGGTCGACCCCATCGCCGCCACCAGCGGTCTCGAGGTCACCGAGCACGGCCGGATCGTCGTCGACGGCACCATGCGCTCGGTCTCCCACCCGAACGTCTACGCCGCCGGTGACAGCGTCCATGCCGTCGGCGACAACGGCCGACCGCTGCCGATGTCCTGCGCCTCGGCCGGCTACACCGGCAAGCAGGTCATCGAGGCGATCGTGGGGAACCTGACCGGCCGCCCGATCGCGCACGTCAAGCTGGCCTACGTGGGCAACCACATCAGCCTCGGGCGGCGCGACGCGATTCTGCAGATGGTCGACGACGAAGGCCGGGCCAAGCCGACGTACATGGGCGGCCGGAAGGCGGCCCGTATCAAGTCCGCCATCCTCAACGGCTCCTTGTGGGCCACCTCGCACCCGACCTTCTACCTGCCCAAGCGCAAGCGCCGCCTGGTGGCGACGCCGACCGCGGCCGCCGCGAAGGCCACCGCCGCATAGGGTGACCAGCGTGGACAGCACCGCCACCGACCGCTTCGACGCCCGTCGCTTCGAGGCCAGCCGCAACCGGCTGGCCTCCCTGGCCTACCGTCTCCTCGGCTCGGCCACCGACGCCGAGGACGCGGTGCAGGACGCGTTCCTGCACTGGCAGGCCGCCGACCGGCAACGCATCAAGGTGCCGGAGGCCTGGCTGACGAAGGTCGTCACGAACCTGTGTCTCGACCGGCTCCGCTCGGCGCAGGTCCGCCGCGAACGCACCGTCGGCGCCTGGCTTCCCGAACCGCTCCTCGACGGCGACCCGATGCTCGGGCCGGCCGCCACCTTCGAGCAGCGCGAGTCGGTCTCCCTGGCCGTGCTGACGGTCATGGAGCGCCTGTCACCCGTCGAGCGGGCCGTGTACGTCCTGCGCGAGGCATTCTCCTACGGCCACGCCGAGATCGCCGAGATCCTCGACATCACCGAGTCCGCGAGCCAGCAGCACCTGCACCGGGCCCGGCGCCGTATCACCGCCGCACGCCGCGGCGGCGAGGTCGATGCGGCAGCCGCACGCCGGATCGTCGAGGAGTTCCTCGCCGCCGCCTCCTCGGGCCGCACCGAGCGGCTGGTGGCGCTGCTCACGGACGACGCCATCGCGGTCTCCGACGGCGCCGGCGGCACGGCCGCGAAGCTGCTGCGGTTCGACACCCCGCAGCGCATCGCCGCCGTCGTACGGGCCGGTCTCAAGCCCACGCCCGCCAAGCGGCGGCTGCTCGGCGGCACGCCCGCCATCCACTACGCGGTCGTCAACGGCGCCCCCGCCATCCTCTTCGTGCTCGGTGACCGGGTCATCGGTTCCGCGATCTTCGACATCGCCGACGGCAGGATCGCGACCGTGCGCGGCATCGCCGCCCCCGCCCGCCTCGCCCGCCTCACCGAAGCCTGGCGCCGGCACGAGCCGGACGCGCCGCTCATCGCCCAGTGGTGACCGGGAGGACCATTCACCGTATTCGCCGTATTCACCGTAAAGGGTGAGGAAGTTGGACGCCGGTGAGGGCGGACGGCAGCATGGCCCGGCGGCGGCCGAACGGACGCCATGAGGTCGGTGCCTGAACGCACCCCATTTCAGGAGTACTTGGTGTTCAACGGATTTCGCTCGTTCCTCCTGCGCGGCAACGTGGTCGACCTCGCGGTCGGCATCGTGATCGGTGCGGCGTTCACCGCCGTCGTCACCGGTTTCGTCACCGCGTTCCTCACGCCGCTGATCGGCGTGGCGACCGGAGCGGTGGGCGACTTCAGCAAGCAGACCTTCACCGTCGGCGAGACCGCCTTCCCCTACGGCGCGTTCCTCAACGCCCTGATCAGCTTCATCCTGGTCGCCGCCGTGATCTACTTCGCGGTCGTGGTGCCTGTGGGCCGCCTGCAGGCGCGCTTCAACCCGGTCAAGGACCAGCCCGTGGCCAAGTCCGACTGCCCGGACTGCCTCAGCACCGTGCCCGCGGCGGCGACCCGGTGCGCCTTCTGCACCTCCGACCTGGCCGGCCGCCCCGGATTCCCCGCCCAGACCACAGCCGCCTCCGTCCACTGACCGCAGCCCGATGTCAGTGCGGCCGTCTAAGTTGTGCGCATGGCCCAGTTCAAGGACTTCAACTTCAAACTCGTCGTCATCGAGCAGCTCATGTACATCGACGAGACCCTCATCCCTCAGTTCTCCCTGGCCGGTCTGCTGCGCGAGCAGGGGCTGGGCAACGACCCGTGGGAGTACGCCCATCAGCACGGCCTCGACTACAAGGTGGTGCCCGAGGCGCGCAGCCACTTCGAGTCCTTGGAGATCAGTGACGAACTCCTGGCCACTGTCGAGGAGTTGTGCATGGACGGCGGCAACCAGGTGTACCAGGAGTGCGCCCCCGTCTGGGACGGCGAGGACGACCTGTTCGACATAGCCTCCCTCGACGACCTCGCGCTGCTCCCGAACCTCCGGCGCGTCCTCGGCTCCGAATTCCTGGGCCCGGAGCTGAGGAACGCCCTGAGTGCCCGCGGTATCGCCGCCGACTAGAACACAGTCGGCCGACGGTCACACCCACGTGCCCAGCCACATCCTGGCCTGCCAGTCCGCGTACGGGATCGTCTGTCCCGTGTAGAGCGGGAAGAAGTAGATGAAGTTCCAGGCGATGAGCAGCACGAGCCCGCCCGCGACCACCGCGCCCACGGTGCGACGTGTGTCGCTCGCGCCCGGCGGACCGGCCAGCGCACCGAGGGTCATGGCCACGGCCAGACACAGGAACGGCACGAACACGACCGCGTAGAAGGAGAAGACGGTGCGGTCCTGATAGAGGAACCAGGGCAGATATCCGGCGCCCACCCCACACAGGACCGCCCCTGCACGCCAGTCCCGCCGCAGCGCCCAGCGGAACAGCAGGTACACGAGGGCACAGCACGCCGACCACCACAGGAGCGGTGTGCCGAGGGCGAGGACGGTCTGCGTACAGTCGGCCGCGGTGCGGCAGCCGTCCTGCCCGGACTTCGGCGACTCGTAGTGGAAGAGCACGGGGCGGCCCAGGACCAGCCAGCTCCAGGGGCTGGAGTCGTAGGTGTGCGGAGTGTGCAGCCCGACATTGAACTCGTAGACGGCGTGCTCGTAGTGCCACAGGCTGCGCAACGGAGCGGGAATCCACGACCATGTGCCGCCGCGGCCGTCGGCCCAGTGACGGGCGTAGCCGTCGTCGGACAGGAACCAGCCGGTCCAGGCCGCCAGGTAGGTCAGCCCGGCGACCGGAACGAGAGAGAGCACCGACCAGCCGAAGTCTTTGCGCAGCACCGCCCGGTACGGTCGGCGGGCGCCGGCGACGCGCCGGGCGCCGACGTCCCACAGCAACGTCAGGATCACGAAGAAGACAAGGACGTAAAGGCCGTTCCATTTGGTGGAGGCCGCGAGTCCCAGGCACAGGCCGGCGGCGAGCCGCCAGGGGCGGGCTCCTGTCCCGGTCCGGTCACCGGTGTGCGCGTTCGGCCCGACGTGGCCGTCCGCGCCGACCGGTAGGTCCGCCGCCAGCCGGGCTCGGGCGTGGTCCCGGTCGATCAGCAGGCATCCGAACGCCGCCAGGACGAAGAACATGACCACGAGGTCCAGCAGCGCGGTACGGCTCATCACGACATGCAGGCCGTCCACCGCCAGCAGTGCGCCCGCCAGGCAGCCCAGGAACGTCGAACGGAACAGCCGGCGGCCTATTCGGCACAGCATGAGCACCGACAGGGTGCCCAGAGCCGCCGTCATGAAGCGCCAGCCGAACGGGTCCAGGCCGAACATCCACTCCCCGAGCGCGATCACCCACTTGCCCGTCGGCGGATGCGCCACGAAGGAGCCGGTGTCGGAGAGGGGGATCACCTGAGGATCGGCGAGGATCTGCGGGTCGGCCGTCTTGCGGTCCGGCCAGGTGCCCTCGTAGCCGAGCCGCAGCAACGACCAGGCGTCCTTGGCGTAGTACGTCTCGTCGAACACCATGGCCCGCGGCCGGCCGAGGTGCCAGAAACGGATGACCCCGGCGAGCACGGCGATGAGCACCGGCCCCAGCCAGTCCAGCGCCCTCGCGCAGCGGTGCACCCGGTCCGGGCCGACACGTAAGAACTGCCACAGGCGGGCGGAGGGTTGGGGGAACGGCGGAACAAGCCGCTCGCGTATGCCGGGCCCCGGGCGTGCGACGTAACCGAACCGGCGGAGCCGTTCCCCCCAGGTGCCGGGAGCCTGTGTCGGACGGTCCTCGTCGAGGACGGGAAAACCGGTCGTGTCGCTACTCGTCACCGGACGACCCTAGACGTGTTCGCCGGCATGACGCACTGACTGTCGGCGGGGCCGCGTCAACCGCCGCTCCTGACGCGCATCGCGAGGCCGCAGGTCTCGGAGCTCGTCGCGCCGTCCTGGCCCGTCAGCTCCACCACGGTCCGGCCCTCGCCGTCCCAGTGGTGGGCGATCGTGCAGGTCAGCTGAGCCAGAGCCGTACGGTCGAGGCTGCTGAGGGCCAAGGGCAGACGGGCCCTGACCCGGTTCCCGGGGAGGGCATCGATCTCGGCGGTTCCGTCGGCCCGGGGGAGAGCGGTGCCGAGGCCGGCGGCCCGGTCCTCCTTCCGGGGCCCGTTGAGCAGAGCGGCGACGACCTTCTCGACCGGTACCAGCCCGACCGTGTTGTGGACTTCCCGGACGCCGGAGCCCGCCTCGATGTACTCGTCGCCGAACTGGCCCGTGGGCGTGGTCGTACGGATCACCGGGCGCAGTCCTCCGTCGGCGGAACGGAAGAAGAGCAGCATGTCGTCGTCGCGGTCGAGGAACGCATCGAAGCTGGCGGGACCGCCGGCCTCGATGACGTCGGTCTCCTGGATGCCGCAGGCTCCGAGCAGCGGCAGGGCCGCCGCGAGTACGGCGGCAGCCGCACGTCGGCGCCGGCGCGCATGCCTCATGTCCCGGCCTCCTCGGCGTGCAGCGGTATTTCGACGGTGAAGACGGCACCGCCCCCCGGCAGGTTCCCTGCGCGGATCGTTCCGCCGTGCAGCTTCACGTTCTCCAGGGTGATCGCCAGCCCCAGGCCGCTGCCGGCCGAGCGGGTACGGGCCGCGTCGGCCTTGTAGAAGCGGTCGAAGATGTGCGGGAGCGCCTCGGGCCGGATGCCGGGACCGCTGTCGGCGACCTCGGTGATCAGCACGGGCGGGCCGTCGGGCCGGGCCGCGGTGCGCAGGCCCACGGTGACGGGTGCGCGGCCGTGCCGCAGGGCGTTGCCGACGAGGTTGGCGATGACAAGGTCGAAGCGGCGCGGGTCGAGCCGGGCCCGGATGTCGTCGGGCAGGTCGGCGCGGATCCTGTCGTCGGTCCAGTGCCGGCTCTGCAGGGTCTTGCGGATGGCTTCGGCGACGTCGACCTCGTCGGTGTTCAGTTCGGCGGCGCGTGCGTCGAAGCGGGAGATCTCCATCAGGTCCTCGACGAGCACGGCGAGCTTTCCGGTCTCCGCGCTGACCAGCCGTACCGCCCGGGCGGTGTCGGCGTCGAGGCGATCGGCCTCCTCGTCGAGCACCTCGGTGACGGCGAGCATGCCGGCGAGGGGGGTGCGCAGTTCGTGCGAGACGTCGGAGGCGAAGCGGCGGGCGCGTTCCCCGGCCTCGCGCAGTTCCTGCACGGAGCGCTCCAGTTGGCCCGCCGATTCGTTGAAGGTGCGGGCCAGGTCCGCCAGTTCGTCGCTGCCGCGCACCCGGATGCGGGTGTCGAGTCGGCCGCTTCCCATGTTGCGGGCCGCGTGGCGCAGTTCCCGCACCGGGCGCAGCACGCTGCGCGAGGCGATGAGGCCGGGTATCAGCGCGATGGCGAGGCCGGGCAGGGCGCCGTCGCGGGCGGCCATGAGGAGGGCGTCGACGTTGATCTGCTCGTCGTTCATCGGCATGACGGCGTACAGGACGAGTCCGCTGGGCAGCAGGCTGTCCGGGCTGGTCTTGAAGACCATGGGCATGGCGATGGTCAGGTAGGGCACGCCGTCCTTGACGACCCGCTCGAAGCTGCCGTGCGGGTTGGCCAGTGCGGTGCGGCGCAGTTCGGGTGTGATGACGGTGGATTCGGGGTTCTCGCCCGAGGAGGCGCGCATCGACCCGTACTCGGCGAACACCACCCAGGGGTGCGGCTTGCCCTTGCGGGCGATGTCCCGCAGCACTTCCTCCAGGCTGTCGCCTCCCCGCAGGGGCAGGGCGAAGCTCGTCTGCTGCACATGGTCCCGGAACGACGTGACCGCGGTGTCCTGGGCGGTCTCCAGCAGGGCGTTGCGGGCCTCGCGGTAGGTCAGCTCGGCGGTGGTGCCCGCGCTGACGGCGGCAACCAGCAGGAAGGCGAGCAGCAGCCGCGTCCGCAGCCCGAACGCCCGGATCCGACGGGGGCCCTTGATCACAGCGGTCCGAAGCGGTAGCCGAAGCCCCGCAGCGTCTGGACGTAGCGCGGGCTGCCGACCTCGTCCTCGATCTTCCCGCGCAGCCGGGCCACGCAGGCGTCGACGAGGCGGGCGTCGGCGGAGAAGCTGTGCTCCCAGACGTGCTCCAGCAGTTGCTGCCTGCTGAACACCTGCTCCGGGGCGGCAGCCAGGTACAGCAGGAGCTTGAGCTCGGAGGGAGCGAGCGCGAGCCGCCGGCCCGCTTTGGTGACGGTCAGTCCGACCCGGTCGATGGTGAGTTCGCCGTACACCTCGATGGCCGGGCGGCCGGGGCTGTCGTCCAGGCGGCGCAGCACGGCCCGGATCCGGGCCTCGATCACCTCGGGGCGGGCGGGCTTGACGATGTAGTCGTCGGCACCGGCTTCCAGGCCGATGACCACGTCGAAGTCGTCGCCGCGCGCGGTGAGCATGATGATCGGCAGCTGGCTGTGCTCGCGGACCTGCCGGCAGACCTGCACGCCGTTCATTCCGGGCAGCATCAGGTCCAGCAGCAGCAGGTCCGGACGGAATTCGGCCAGCGCGACGAGACCGGACTCGCCGGTCGCGGCCGCCCGTACCTCGTGGCCGCGGCGGCGCAGACCGATCTCGACCCCCTCGCGCACGGAAGGGTCGTCCTCGATGAGGAGCACGCGGGACATCGGTGGTTCTCCCTCGGTGGTGGTCAGGTCCGGGTCGCTGTGCGGCGCACGCGGCGGAGCAGCGCGTCGAGTTCGGTCAGGCGCAGTGGACGGGCGAGCAGGGCGAAGACGAGCGCGACGACGGCTGCGCCGGCAACCGTGGAGATGATCGCTCCGGCCGGTGCGGTTCCCGCTGCGGCGAGATGACCCAGCGCGGTGGCGGGGACGGCGGCCAGCAGCAGGCGGGCGTGCGCGCCGACGGGGGCCGAGTGCAGGGCCCGTTCGACGGCGAGCCGGCGGCTCAGTACCCGGGCGGTCAGCGCCCACCCCGCGCACAGCGCCAGGGAGTACGCCGCCGCCATGCCGGTCACGGCCCAGCGCGCCGGCAGCAGGTGGGCGGCGGCCAGGGACAGTCCCGCGTTGAGGGCGACGATGACCAGGTTGAGCAGGAACGGCGTGCGGGTGTCGGAGAGCGCGTAGAAGGCGCGGGACAGGACGTACTGGCCAGACAGCGCGATCAGTCCCGGCGCGAAGGCCATCAGGATCCCGGCCATGGCGGCCGTGTCGGCGGCGCTGGTCCTGCCGTGGCCGAAGACCAGGGCCATCACCGGCTGGGCGAGGGCGAGGAGCGCGCAGGCGGCGGGTACGACGGCGGCGGCGCAGACGCGCAGGGCGTGGGAGACGTCGCGTCGTACGGCGGGGAGGTCGCCGTCGGTGGCGGCCGCGCTCATCCGGGGCATCAACGCGGTCACCACGGAGACGGTGACGATGCCGTGCGGGACGACCCACAGGGCATAGGCGTTGTTGTAGGCGCCGTATCCGGGGCCGCCGTCCAGGCCCGCGGACGTGGCCAGCCGGGTGGTGACCCAGTAGGCGGCCTGGTTGGCCAGGACCAGCAGCACCAGCCAGCCGGCCGCGCCGAGCGGGCGGGTCAGCCCGCTGCCCCGCCAGTCGAAGCGCGGCCGCCAGCGGAACCGGGCGGCGCGCAGCGCGGGCAGCAGGACGAGGGCCTGGACGGCGATGCCGGCGGTGGTGCCCCAGCCGAGCACGGCGGTCTCGGTCGCGGTGAGGGTGTCCCCGCCGCCCATGGCGAGGGCGAGGTACAGACCGAACACGGTCATGACGACGAGGTTGTTCAGGACCGGCGCCCACATCATCGCGCCGAACCGGCCCCGTGCGTTGAGCACCTGCCCGAGGAGCGTGAACAGACCGAGGAAGAAGATCTGAGGCAGGCAGTAACGGGCGAGCGCGGTGGTCATCGCCGCCTGCTCACCGGTGTAGCCGGTGTACGCGTCGATGATCGCGGGGGCCGCCCACACCGCGGTCGCGGTGATGGCCAGCAGGGCGGCCACGCACACCGTGACGAGCCGGTCGGTGTACGCGGCGCCCCCGTCGGCGTGCTCCTTCGCGGCCTTGACCAGCTCGGGCACGAAGACGGCGTTCAACGCGCCGCCGAGGAGCAGCATGTAGACGATGGTGGGCAGGGCGTTGCCGACCGCGTAACCGTCGGCGACCGGTCCGATGGTGCCCAGCGCCGCGGCGACCACGGCGGAGCGGGCGAAACCGGTGGCCCGCGAGACGACGGACCCGGCGGCCATGACGGCGCTACCGCGGGCCGCGGAGTCAGCCTTCGAAGGGGTGGGTGCGGGTATGTCCGCGGGGTGCGTACCGGTCGGCGTGGTCTGCTTCATCGGCGGTTGAGGTACGCCTGGAAGGCGCGGTAGAGCGTGTGGTTGGCGCTGCCGCTCAAGGGTTGCTCCCATTCCCCCAATGTCTCGACGACCCGTCCTCCGGTGCCGAGCTTCCACCGCAGCAGTCGGTACGCACGTTCCTCGGGATCGAGGGTGGAGGGTACCCCGCGCATGTCGTAGACGTCGGCGCCCAGGGCGAGGGCGTCCTGCAGCATCCGCCATTGCAGGGCGTTGGAGGGACGGACCTCGCGCCGGTGGTCGGCGGAGGCGCCGGTCTGGTACCAGGCCCGGCGGCCCACCGTGATCATCGTGTGGGCGGCCAGGATTTCGCCTCGGTGCCGGGCGAGGTACAGCTTCATCCGGCCCGGTTCCTCGGCGTTGAGCGCCGCGTACTGGCGTTCGTAGTAGGCGAGCGAGCGGCCGAGCCGGAATCCGTCGCGGCGCTCGGTGATGCCCAGCAGCCGGTAGAACTCCGGGAGTTCCGCCGCACTGCCCACCGTCACCTCCACGCCCTCCTTCTGCGCCCGGCGGACATTGCGCCGCCATTCCTGATTGAGCCCGGACCACAGGTCCTCGCGGGTGCGTCCGGCGAGCGGCACATGGAAGACGTGCCGCGGCTGGGCGTCCCCGTCCTGCCCGGTGTCACCACCGCAGCGCCGCCAGCCGCGGGCCCGCAGCCGTTCGGCGACGGCGGTGCCGAGCGGGTCGACCTCACTGGCGAGGACGTCGCCGAGGCGTCGGCCCGGGCCGGTGAGCGGCTTGAGCAGGGTGGCGTCCCAGCGCCGGTAGGCGGGCGAGGGCCCGATGCGCACGGCGAAGGCTCCCGCGCCGCGCAGATGGTCCAGCAGCGGACCGAGCCAGCCGTCGACGTCGGGGTCGCTCCAGTCGGCGACGGGCCCTTTGGGGAGGTAGGCGAAGTACTTGCGGGTGCCGGGGAACTGCCGCAGCAGCACCAGGGCCACGCCGGTCAGTTCGCCCGCCTCCGGATCCGGTCCCCAGCCGAGGAGTTGCGCGCGCCAGCCTTCCTTGACCTCGGCCCAGGACGGGCATTGCAGGAAACCGGCACCCAAGGCCGCGCCGCCCGGGGTGGCGAGGAAGGCGCGGTAGGTCTCCGCGGTGATGGGACGCAGGGCGAAACCCTGGTGGTGTGCCTTGGACGAGCGGCCGGGCGGAACGAGCAGCGCTGACACGGTCTGAGCCTCCTTCTCCCCGGACCTGTCGCGGGGACACACAGGAGGTTCACAGCGGCCCATGACCGCCCCGTCCGGCGAATGTGACCGGACCATGACCGTTCCGCACCAGTCGCCGTCACCTTGCTCCACAGCCGCTGAGCTCGGGTTTTACGGCTCTACAGTCACCACATCGCCCCATCACCCGCCCTGTGAACGTCCTCCCGGAGGTCCTGTTGTCGCGCACCCGTGCACGCGCTCACACCCGCGTCCGAGCCACCACCCTGGCCGTCCTGCTGGCCGCACTCGCCGCCTGTTCCCCGAGCGGCTCTCCCGATCCTCAGGACGGCGAGGCACCGGGGGCCGCCGCCGACCGCCCCGTCAAGGTCACCGTCACGCCCGAGGGGGACCGGGTCCCGGCGGGCGAGCCCGTGCGGGTCACCGCCACCGGCGGCACGCTCACCTCGGTGAGCGTCACCGACGACGAGGGCCACCGGCTCACCGGCAAGGTGGCCGCCGACGGCCGGTCATGGGTCTCCGACCGCAAGGCCGTACCCGGCGCGGCGTACACCGTGACGGCGGCGACCCGCACCGCTGCCGGAACCGCCAAGAGCACCAAGGCCGCCTTCAGCACCGCGCCGGCGGAGAAGGTCAACAAGGTCGACTGGCGGCCGGGCGCCAAGGCCACAGTCGGCGTCGCCCAGCCGATCTCCCTGGTCTTCGACCATCCGGTCAAGAACCGCGCCGAGGTCGAGAAGCACCTGGAGATCACCACTTCGAACAACACCGAGGGATCCTGGGGCTGGATACGCGACTGGTCCGGCCGGGACCGGGTGGACTGGCGGCCCCGGACGTACTGGAAGCCCGGCACCGAGGTCACCTTGAAGGCCGAACTGAACGGCACCGACTCGGGCGCGGACGGCGGCTGGTTCGTACGCGACTACACGACCACGTTCACCATCGGCGCCCGGCAGATCGCCAAGGTCGACCTCGACCGCCACCAGCTCACCCTCGTGCGTGACGGCGAGACAGTGCGGCGCATACCGGTCTCCGGCGGCACCCCCGGAGGTGACAAGCGATCCTGGCGCGGAACCGCCGTGCTCATGGCCAAGGAGGGCACGATCAACATGAACTCCGAGACCGTGGGCCTGGGTGACGCCTACGACAAGATGGTCGACTACTCGATGCGCCTCACCTGGTCGGGCATGTACGCACACGCCGCCCCGTGGAACGCCCGCTACTTCGGCAACTCCAACCAGAGTTCCGGCTGCATAGGCATGAGCGACGCGAACGCGGCCTGGTTCTACGGGCAGGTGCGCCCGGGCGACCCCTTCGAGATCACCGGCAAGGACACCAAGGGCGTGGTCGACCCCGGCAACGGCTTCGGTGCCTGGAACCTGTCGTGGGCCCAGTGGCAGCAGAAGAGCGCGCTGCGTTGAGCCGCCGGGGGCCGGCCCCGCTGGGCGCCGCATCCCGGGCCGCCGCTTGGGCAGCGCCCGGTGTGTGCGGCGCCGACGGCTCAGGACGACTGAGGTGCGGGCTCCTCGTCGGCTGCGGGTGCATCTGCCGCCTCGGGGGTGGTGTAGAAGACGGAACTGCCCTGCTTGGTGCGCTGCGCGCGGTTCTTGGCCACGAGGCCTTCGAGGGTGGTGCGCACGACGGTCGTCTTGATGCCGCGATCCGGGTACTGCTGTGCCAGCGCGGTGGTGACTTCCGCCGCTGAACGGGGTTCACGCTGGTCGACGAGGTGACCGTGGACGAGGTCGACGAGTGTGGGGGACGCGGCGGAAGCGGCAGCGGCCGGCGTCTTCTCGGTGCTCTTCTTGGCGGTGCGCTTGCGGCTCGTGGCAGGCTTCTTGCCCTTTGCCTGCTTGTTCGCGGTGGAGGCGGCCGCCGGCTTCTTGCGGGCGGCGGGTACCTTGGCGGCGGGTTCCGCGGTGGGCTCCGCAGTGGGTTCCGCGGTGACGCCGAGTGCCTGCTGGATGCTGACCAGGACGGCCTGGTCGTGCCGCAGAGCGGCCAACTGCACCTGGAGCGCCGCGATTTCGTCGCCGAGGCGCTCCTGCTCCTTGAGGTTCCGCTCGAGGTCGCCCGTTACCTGGGCACTGTACTGCGAGGTCAACTCGGTGTTGGCAGCGGTTGTTTCGGACACGTTGCTCACGCCCTTTCTGGTTGCCGCCGTCAGTCAGTCGTCCGGCGGCGGCGTATGCGATGCCTAATGTGGGGTGCTGTTCGGGCTGGTACTGCGCGCTCGGTGAAAGTTACTGCCGCACAGTTGTGTCGTAGTGATACTACGGAAAAGGCTCGCGATGTTCTCTGTTGTGTGGCTGAGATGCAGCAGGGAGAACAGACTTGCGGTGTTGTGTCCCTGCTTCACTGTCCAGCGGGGACCGTCGGGGAGGGAAGTGTCCGGCCCAGGCGGGCCAGGGGTGACAGGGCCATCAGCAGCGGTGACAGCAGCATGCCGGCGGCTGCTGTCAGCAGGCTCGTGCGTGCTCCCCATGTCTCCGCGAGAAAGCCGCCGAGCAGCGAACCCAGTGGAGTCAGCCCCAGGCCGACGAAGTTGATCGTCGCGGCCACGCGGCCTTGGATGCCGTCCGGAGTGACTGTCTGCCGGACTGCCATGACCGTGACGTTCACCAGCTGGCCGAAGGTCCCGAAGACGAAGTTGACGGCAAGCAGCGCGAGAACTGTCACCGCGCCGGAGCCGTGCAGCGCGGGCACGGACAGGAACACACCGTCGCCGATCGCTGCCGCGGACACGAGGACGATGCCATGTCCCAAGCGGCTAGGCAGGCGGGCCGCCAGCAGTGAACCCAGCAGCGCACCCGGCCCGGTCGCCGCCAGCACCAGCCCCACGGCGGTGCCCGACAGGTGCAGCTCCCGCGGCAGGAACAGCAGATAGGCGGTCATCACCGCCGCGAAGGAAAACTGGAAGGCGGCTGATGCGAGGCACACCGTCCGCAATGAGGTGTCACGGGCGACGAAGCGGAGGCCCTCATGGATGCGCCGCCACACCCGAGCAGGACGCGCTGAGCTGTCGGGGAGGGATTCACGGCGAGCGATCCGCGGAGCGACAGGAACGACAGCGCGAAGAACACCGCGCTGGATGCGGCAGCGACCGGCGCCGAGAGCGCGGACACCAATGTGCCGCCGAGTGCGGGACCGCCGATCTGTGCGGCGGACCGGCTTCCCTCCAGCGCGCTATTGCCCCGTACCAGCTGATCGCGTTCCACCAGCCGTACGAGCGACGCCTGGTAGGCCACGACGAAGAACACGGACAGCGCCCCGACGGCGAAGGCGACCGCGAACAGGGCCGGCAGCCCGAGACAGCCCAGGACGCCGGCCACGGCCGCGGCGCCCAGTGCCAGGGCCCGGCCTGCGTCCGTCAGCACCATGAGCGTGCGGGTGCGCCACCGGTCCACCCATGCGCCGGCGAAGAGCGACAGCAGCAGGATCGGTGCCTGCCCCACCGCGCGCAGGGCGCCCAACTGGCCGGCATCGGCATGGAGTGTCAGTACGGCGAAGAGCGGCAGAACGACGAGGGATGTGTGCTCGCCGAGTTGGGAGGCCGTCTGGCCCACCCACAGTCTGCGGAAGTCGCTGTCACGCCACAGGCTTCGGCGACCGTACGGACCGGAGTCGGATGCGGCGGAGGAAGAGCACGGCACAAGGGACCCCTGGGAGGACCTTCAGGCAGCGGGAAAAGAAGGGCTCGCTGTGCCACGCCACATCAAGGGCGGCACGCGATGACGGGCCACTCACGGCCGTACAACGTCAACGCGTGCTCGAACGACCGACCATGTCTTCGCTCCTCGTGGTGCATCACTCGCCGCAGGCACACTAGCTCCCGCTCGCAGTGACCCGAAAGGCGATTACGGACGAGCACCCCCTGCCCTTGCCCCTGCCTCCGCCTTACGGGCGAGGAGGTACACCTCCTTGAACTGCCGCCGGTCCGTGGGTTGCGGCTCACGAACCATCCGCGCCACCTCGGCCAGTCCCGCTGTGCGCAACAGTGCGGCGAGGTGATCCGGCCACCACCGGTAGGCCGGCGCGACCGCGTGATCGAAGACCTCGGTCGGCTGAGCCGGACCGTCGGTGGCCCAGAAACCGATCAGCAGGTGGCCCCCGGGCGCCAGCACACGGTGGAACTCCGCGAGGATGACCGGGAGCTCCGCCGGTGGAGTGTGGATGACGGACCACCGTGACAGTACGCCCGCGAGCGCGCCGTCAGCGATCTCCAACGCGACCATGGAACCCACGTCGAACCGCAGCCCGGGGTATGCCTGTCGAGCTGACGTGATCATCGCGGGCGAGGCATCGACACCGAGCACCGCCAGCCCCAGCTGATCCAGGTGGGCGGTGACATGGCCGGGCCCACATCCCAGGTCCGCGACCTGACCGCCCCCGCTCACCCCCACGGCCTCGGCGAAGACACTCAGCATCGCTCGGTCCAAGGGCCGGTCCCGCAACTCGTCCCGGAACATCTGCGCATACAGGGAAGCAGCGGCGTCATAGGCCTCGCGCGTGACACTGAGGGCGTCGTGTTCACTCATCCGCCCGACGGTATCCCTGCCGGTGAGCGCGCGGGGTCCCAGGAGGCCAGAACGACAGCCGGCCTCCATGGCCAGGGACGGACCCTGGCGCCAGGAGAAGTCATACGGCCCGATGGACTCCAGCGGCGTCCAGGGGGTCAGCCGGTGTCGGGAGCGGAGCTGTCGGACGTTGCGTGGCCGGCGCGGCGGCGGTACTCGGCGTTGATGCGCTGTGCCTCCTCGAGTTGGTCCTCGAGGATGACGATGCGGCAGGCGGCCTCGATCGGGGTGCCCCGGTCGACGAGCTCGCGGGCGCGCGCCGCGACCCGTAGTTGGTAGCGGGAGTACCGGCGGTGCCCGCCCTCCGAGCGGAGCGGCGTGATCAGACGAGCCTCGCCGATGGCTCGGAGGAAGGCCGGGGTGGTGCCGAGCATCTCGGCGGCCCGCCCCATCGTGTATGCGGGGTAGTCGTCGTCGTCCAGACGACCACTGAGGGGGGTATCTGCTGTCATGTCACCTCGTTGAGCAATGCGTCAAGGGGCCCTGGTGCCGTACGGCACCAGGGCCCCGAAGGAAATTCAACACCATCTGTCGGCCCTCATGCTGCGCCGACCTTCTGTTTCCGCTACCAGCCCTGCTCAGGGGGGTGCGGGGATCGCGGCTGCTTGACCGGGGACCACCTTCCATTCCGGGGTCTTGCGGTACCCGGCCGCACACTGCTCCGGCCGGGCGATCCTGATGGCGTCTGCTCCTCCGTCCTTCCTTCGAACCAACCACTGGGTGAAACGGTTACCTGCGTGTTTCTCGATACTGCAACCCGCCAGTTCGTGTCTGGCGGCTTCGCTCGACCGTGTCTACGAGACATAGCCTAACCAGACCAGGTCCCAATGTCTACTCTGGCAAAAGTAGATTTCGGCGCTCAGGGGATGCAGATACCCTGCGGTCCGCTTCGGTGTCCGACCCTGGACCCGGGACGGCAGAAAGGGCCCTGCCGACGTGTGTCGGCAGGGCCCTCGCTGGGGGCCGGGGTTCGGTCAGGTCACGCGGAGGCCGGGCGATGCGCGCCCGAGGCGATGTCCCGCAGACGGATCCGGTCCGTGTACGTGGAGCTGCCACGGTGAACGGCGAGCTCGGCCCGGGTGATCGAGCCCGTGAGCTGGTCGTCCCCGTCGCACAGCAGGAGGTACTCGACGCGGGCACCGGCCATGAGGGAGAGGGCGACCTCGACGGTCATGTCGTCGCGGACCCGCGGTCCGGACGCGTCCAGGCCCTCGGCCATGGTCGGAAGAACGGGATCGTGCACCGCTGTCAAAGCTGTCTCCTCGCAGATGGGTGAGCCCAGGATCAAGCCGTCAGGTCGTCAGGCCGTCGCGTCGAAGGCGGACCGCTGCGGCCTGCGCCGTGCCGGTCGCCCGGTGGCGCGCCCCTGGGTGGGGCGGTCGTAGCGGCCTCGGGCCGACGGCGCCCCGGAGGACCCCGCACGGCGAGGACGGGCCACGGTCGGCGCGGCGATGACGACAGGCACACCCGAAGGAGCCTGGGCGCCGGTGATGCGGCTCAGCTCCTCCTCACCCGAACGCACCGCGGTGACCCGGGGGGCGATACCGGCCGAAGCCATCAGCCGGGTCATGCCGCGGCGCTGGCCGGGAGTGACGAGGGTCACGACGCTGCCGGACGCGCCGGCGCGGGCGGTACGGCCGCCGCGGTGCAGGTAGTCCTTGTGGTCGGCCGGAGGATCCACATTGACGACCAGGTCGAGGTTGTCCACGTGGATGCCGCGGGCCGCGACGTTGGTCGCCACCAGCACCGTGACCTGGCCGGTCTTGAACTGGGCGAGGGTTCGGGTGCGCTGGGGCTGGGACTTGCCGCCGTGCAGCGCCGCGGCGCGGACGCCGCTGGTGAGCAGGTGCTGGGTGAGGCGGTCCACGGCGTGCTTGGTGTCCAGGAACATGATCACCCGGCCGTCGCGCGCCGCGATCTCGGTGGTCGTCCGGTATTTGTCCGCCTCCTGCACGTGCAGCACGTGGTGCTCCATCGTGGTGACGGCTCCGGCCGAGGGGTCGACGGAGTGGACGACCGGGTCCGTCAGGTAGCGGCGGACGAGAAGGTCGACGTTGCGGTCCAGGGTGGCGGAGAACAGCATCCGCTGGCCCTCCGGGCGCACCTGGTCGAGCAGGGCGGTGACCTGGGGCATGAAGCCCATGTCGGCCATCTGGTCGGCCTCGTCGAGGACGGTGATGTCGACGTCGTCCAGTCGGCAGTGGCCCCGGTCGATGAGGTCCTTGAGCCGCCCCGGCGTCGCGACGACCACCTCGGCGCCGGTGCGCAGCGCGCCGGCCTGCCTGCCGATCGACATGCCGCCGACGACGGTGGCCAGTCGCAGCTTCACGGCGCGGGCGTACGGCGTGAGCGCGTCGGTCACCTGCTGGGCGAGCTCGCGGGTGGGGACGAGGATCAGGACCAGCGGCTGCCGCGGCGCGGCACTGCGGCCCGCCGTACGGGCCAGCACCGCCAGGCCGAAGGCGAGGGTCTTGCCCGAACCGGTGCGGCCACGGCCGAGCACGTCACGGCCGGCCAGCGTGTTCGGCAGCGTCGCCGCCTGGATCGGGAACGGCTCGGTCACGCCCTGACGGCCGAGCGTCGCCAGCAGCGGCGACGGGAGGGCGAGATCGGTGAACGCCTCGACGGCGGGCAGCGGGGGCGTCGTCGTCACCGGCAGTGCGAATTCGCCCTGCGGGGCGGTCGGCCGGCGGCTGGAGCCCTGGTAACGCCGCGGAGCTCCCGAGCGCTGGGCCGGGGCACCCCCGGAGCGGTCGTAGGGGCGGGTCGAGCGGGGAGTGCGTGCGCGGTTCAAGCGGAACCTTCCTCGATGTGGGTGCGTAGGCACGTAGCAAGGAATTTTCCGCAGCAAAATGAACGGCGCAGAGAATCGCGAGAACGGGCCCGTTGATGTGGGCGCCGAGTCGTATCGACGGGGAATGCGTCACCTATAGGTGACGCGCTGGGGTCTCCCGTCACGCGCCCTGAAATGCAGCGAGCTGGGGCCCGCACCCCAAGGTGCGGGCCCCAGCTGCGAAGTTATGCGTTGCTGCCGTGTCAGGCGGGAACGATGTTCTCCGCCGTCGGGCCCTTCTGGCCCTGCGCGATGTCGAAGGACACCTTCTGGCCTTCCAGCAGCTCACGGAAGCCCTGGGTGGCGATGTTCGAGTAGTGGGCGAAGACGTCGGCGCCGCCGCCGTCCTGCTCGATGAAGCCGAAGCCCTTTTCCGCGTTGAACCACTTCACGGTGCCAGTAGCCATGTTAATTCTCCTTCGGAGACGATGATTCGAAATTCGCCCTGTGCGGATTCCGGGTCGCCCGTGCTGATTACCCCGTAGGAAAATGAACCTTCTGGCAACCACACCTGCAACTGACGACGACATTAGCACGGCGTGATCGGCCCCGCACGGTCCTCAATTCGGTCCCGGATCGCAGGTCGGGGAATACTCGCCGGGCGCCTCAGCTATTTCTCACTTGGCGACGACAGATATTGATTCCCGGGGACGACCTGTTCTGCCGGTTTCGGGTGCCCGCACCGCGGTGACCTGCCCCGATGCGCCTGGCGCCGCCGCCTTGACCGTCGGCGGACGGGTCAACGGCGGACACCTTGATTGCCCCCGTGGGGATGAAGGTCACATCGGCGGAAAGGGCTCGACACACCGCGGGGGAGGCGGGTTCCTAGCCGGTGGGTGCGGCGGTCCAGGTGACGTGCGGCGGTTCGACGCGGGCGCACAGGGGCCCGCCTTCCGCGTCGGTCAGGCCGAGGCGTCCGATCAGCAGCCCGTCACGTTCGGCGGCGGCGAGCACGTCGGCGGGGATGACGTCGAGCATGAGCTTGGCGCGGCGGAACATCGAGAGGACGCCTGCCTCGTCCGCCGTGCACCACGACAGGTAGATGAACCGCCGGCCCAGCCGGTTCTGCACGTAAGGGCCCGCGATCTCGGTGCCGGTCGGCGAGTCGCTGGTGGTGCACTCCAGGGTCCAGGTGGCGGACGGCGCGTCACCGGGCTGCGGGTCGAGGAGTTCAGCAGGACGGTCCCGGCGTTGCACGGCGACGCGGAGATTGTCGTAGGCGGGGACTTTGCCGTCGGTACGGGCGGGGCGGGTGAGGCCGGGCAGGTCGACGGCGTCGATGCGGATGCGCATGGCGGCCATCATCCACCCATGCCGACCCAGCGGTGATAGCTGTCCATGTCGACGTTGCTGCCACACACGACGGTGGCGACGTGGCGGCCGGCGAAGCGGGCACGGTCTTCGAGGATCGCGGCGATGCCGAGCGCTGCCGAGGGTTCGACGACGAGGCCGGCGTGGGAGAGGAGCAGCCGCATGCCGGCGATGATCGACGTCTCCTGGACCAGGACGGCGTCGTCGGCGACCAGGAGGAGGTCGTCCAGGACGGCCGGGATGGGGTGGCGGCCGGCGACGCCGTCGGCGATGGTGTCGGCTGAGTCGGTGGTGACGACGCGGCGTCGGTGCCATGAGCGGGTCAACGCCGGTGCGCCCAGCGGCTGGACGCAGATCACCTCGACGCCGGGTGCCAGGGCTTTCAGCACATGACCGATGCCGGTGGCCAGCGCTCCGCCGCCGAGGGCGATCAAGACGGTGTCGAAGGAGGGCGCGCTGTCCGCCAGTTCCAGGCCGATGGTCGCCGCGCCCTCGCACGTCTCGAGGTCCAGGCTGTCCTCGAGCAGCCGGATGCCGTCGTACCGTGCGATGGCCGCCGCCCGCTCGCGCGCCGTCTCGTGGTCGCCGTCCACCAGCTCCAGCCGGGCGCCCAGCGCGCGGATGCGGTCGAGCTTGGCCGCGGTAGCGCAGCGGGAGGCCACGACGGTCACGTCGAGGCCCCGGCCGCGACCGGACCAGGCGAGCGCCTGGCCGAGGTTGCCCGCGCTGGCGCACACCACGGCCTGCGGGCCGTGCTCGGCGAGCAGGCTCGCGACCAGTTCGGTGCCGCGGGCCTTGAAGCTGCGGACCGGGTTCGCCGTTTCGAGCTTGATGCTCACCGCGCAGCCGAGGGCGGGCTCCAGCGCCTCGCAGCGGTAGAGGGGGGTGTCGAGGAACTGCGGGTCGATGACTCGGCGGGCCGCCCGGATCCGGGCGGTGTCGAGGCGGGTCTCCTGCACGGTACGCAAGCGTAACGTCGTCGGCTCCGGCCCCGGGGGGTGTCGCGCTCACGCCGTCCGTGCGGTGCGGCCGGTGATGTCGTCCCAGTGGAGCGTGCGGTCGCACCAGCGGTTCAGGAGCACCTGGTCGTGGCCGACGGCGAGCAGGCCGGCGCCGCTGGTGGCGCGGTACTCCTCGACGGCTGCCACGAGAGCGGCGGTGGTGGACGCGTCGAGCATCGCGGTCATCTCGTCGCAGATCAGCCAGCGCGGGCGGAGCACCAGGGCCCGGGCCAGACAGGCGCGTTGGAGCTGGCCGTCGCTGACCTCGTGGGGGCGGCGGCGCAGGAGGTCGGGGGTGAGGCCGACGGTCGACGCCAACTCCGCCACCCGCTCCGGGACTTGCCGGCGGAGGCCGTTGGCGCGCAAGGGCTCGGCGATGAGGTCGGTGAGCGGCAGCCGGGGATCGGCGGAGACACGGGGCTGCTGGAAGACGACGCCGACGGCGGTGCGCTGGGCGCGTGGGGCGCGGTGGCGCCAGCGGCGCACCGGTTCTCCGTCGAGCGTCACGGTGCCGGCGTCGGGGCGGTGCAGCAGCGCCGCGACCCGGGCGAGGGTGGACTTGCCGCAGCCGCTGGGGCCGAGCAGGCCGACGGCCTCGCCGGGGGCGACGGTCACGCCGGCACCGCGCACGACGGGGGTCCTTCTGTCGTATCCGGCGGTGATGTCGTGCAGGTCAAGCACGGAGGTCCTCCCGTACGTGCGGGTGGTGGCAGGCGATGCCGTCGGTCGTCCGGGGGAGTGCGGCACAGGCGCCCGTGGCCCGCTGGCAGCGGGGGGCGAAGGCGCAGCCGCCGGGGAGGTCGCCGAGTTCGGGCGGCAGGCCCGGGATCGGGGTGAAGGCGCGGTCGGGGAGGGCGTCGAGGAGGCCGCGGCTGTAGGGGTGGCGAGGGCCCGGTGCCCCGAAGAACGCTTTGGCGTCCGCGAGTTCGACGATCCGGCCCGCGTACATCACGGCCACCCGGTCGGCGATGCGCTCGGCGGCGGCCAGGTCGTGGGTGATCATGAGCAGGGCGTGCTGTCCGGTGTCGACGTGACGGCGCAGTTCGGTCACCGTGTGGTCGACCAGGTCGCGGTCGAGGCCGGTGGTGGGTTCGTCGGCGAGGAGCATGCGGGCGTCGCCGACGAGGGCGAGGGCGGTGGCGGCGCGCTGGGCGAGGCCGCCGGAGAGTTCGTGGGGATGGCGGTCGAGGTGGTCGGCGGGGAAGGCGGCGCGTTCGGCGGCGGCCTCGGCCGCGTGTCGTACGGCGGCCCGCCCGCGGACGCCGGTCAGCGCGCCGACCGTTTCCTCCAGGTGGGACCGGACGGTGCGGACGGGGGTGAGGTGGGCGGCGGGGCTCTGCGGTACGAGCCCGATCAGGCGGCCCCGGACGGTGCGGGCGAGGGTGCGTTCGTCGGCGGCGAGGAGGTCCAGGTCGCCGAGGCGGGCCTCGCCCGCGGCCTGGGCGTTGGCGGGCAGCAGCCCCAGCAGGGCCGAGGCGAGGACCGACTTGCCGCAGCCGCTCTCCCCGATCAGGGCCAGGCACTCACCCGCGGCCACGTCGAAGCGGACGTCGGTGACGGCCGCGATCCGGCGGGCGCCGGGCATCAGGAAGCGTACGGACAGTCCGCGTACGGAGAGCACGGGAGGACCGGCTGGGGGCGTCACAGCATCAGCTCCGATCGGCGCCGGGGGTTGATCCGCTCCCGCCAGGCGCCGGTGAGACCGGCGAGGGCGAGGGTGGGCACGATGATGAACAGGCCGGGGAAGAGGGTGGGCCACCACTGCCCGGCGAGCAGGGAACCCTGGGCGCCCTGAATGAGGGTGCCGAGGCTGGCGGTGTGGGTGGGCAGGCCCAGGCCCAGGAAGGACAGTGCCGACTCGTGCCACATGGCGTGCGGCACCATCAGTACGGCGGCCAGCGCGGCCTGCGGCAGTACGCCGGGCAGCAGATGCCGTACCGCCACGCGCCGCCGGGAGGCGCCCCCGGAGACGGCGGCGTCGACGTACGGCCGCGAGCGCAGGGACAGCGTCTCCGCGCGCACGATCCGTGCGGTGGACAGCCAGTGGGTGAGCGCCACGGAGACCACCACCGGCCACACACCGGGCCGGAACATGGCCACGATGAAGATGCCCAGCAGCAGGTGCGGGACGGCGGAGACCGTGTCGACGATCCGCATGAGACCCCGGTCGACCCAGCCGCCCAGCGCTCCGGCGGTCGCCCCGACGGCCGTGCCGAGCACGGTCGCCGCGAGCGCCGCCGCCACCCCGACCAGCAGGGAGACGCGCAGTCCGTAGACGCAGCGCACCAGCAGGTCCCGGCCGAGGTCGTCGGTGCCGAAGGGGTGGGCCCAGCTCGGCGGGAGGAGCTTGGCGGACAGGTCGACGGCCTGCTGGTCGAGTTGGACCAGCGGCGGTACCAGGAGGACGGCGAGAACGGTCGCGGCAACCAGCGCGGCCGAGACACGCACCCGCACCGTTCGGGTGGAGCGGCGGTTCTCGCCGTAGGAGCGCCAGGCCGTCGCGGGAGGTGATTCACATGTCACTGAACTTCACCCTCGGGTCGAACAGGCCGTAGAGCAGGTCGGCGAGGAGATTGCCGACCAGTACGGCGGCGGTGGCCAGCGTGGTGAGTGCGGCGAGGAGCGGGAAGTCGACGGCGGTGGCCGCCTCGACGGTCGCCGCCGCGATGCCGGGCCAGCTGAAGACGCTCTCCACCAGCAGGGCGCCGGTGATGAGTTCGGGGACCCTGGAGCCGACGAGGGTGAGGACCGGCAGCAGCCCGGAGCGCAGGGCGTGGCCGAGCAGCACGGTCCGTTCGCTCGACCCGCGTGCGCGGGCGCCCCGTACCGGGTCCTCGGCGAGCGCGTCGGCGACGCCCTGGCGGACGTACAGGGTGAACCAGGGGAGTTGGGAGACGGCGAGCACTCCGGCCGGCAGCACGATGTGGCTCGCGACCTGGCCGGGGGTGACCTGCTCGCTCGCGGTGTCGGTCAGGCCGCCCGCCGGGAGCACGCCGAGTTCGAGGGCGAACAGCCAGACGGCCAGCAGGGCGAGCCAGAAGACGGGCGCCGCCTCCAGGGCGTACGCGGCGGAGGTGATCGTCCGGTCGAGGAGCGAGCCGCGACGGCGGGCCGCCAGGACGCCCAGCAGCGTGCCGGTGAGCACCGCCATCACGAACGCGACCGCGCACAGCAGCGAGGACCAGACGAGGCGTTCGCCGATCACCTGGGCCACCGGCTGCCGCATCACGCTGGACTGGCCGAGGTCGCCGCCGAGCGCCGCGGTGAGCCAGTCCCACCAGCGGCTGGTGAACGGCTGGTCCACGCCCAGGTTCTGGCGCAGCCGCTCCAGCGTCTCCGTGTCGGCGCCGAGCGCCGCCGTGCCGGCGTACGCCTTGACCGGGTCGAAGGGGGAGGCGGCGGCGATCGCGAAGACACCGAAGGTGACCACGAGCAGGATCGGGGCGATGAACAGCAGCCGTCGCCCCGCCAGGCGGGCCATCGCTCCCCAGGGCAGTGCGGTCACTTCTTCGGCTGCCAGGCTTCGAGGTTCCACCAGGGGCCGCTGGCGAAGCCGTGCTCGTGCGGCTCGATCTGCGTGGTCAGGCCCGCCCAGCGGTCGGCGAGGACGTAGACGTGGTCGATGTGGGTGAGGAAGGTGTAGCCGGGGTTCTTCACCAGCTCGCGCTGGAGTCCGGCGTAGGCGGCCTTCCGGGTCGCCTCGTCCGAGCTGCGGCGGCCGGTGTCCAGTGCCTGGTCCACGACCGGGTCGTCGTAGCGGGCCATGTTGTTGTAGCCGTCGCCGGCGAGGGAGGAGTGCAGCAGCGTGTAGAGGCCGTAGTCGGGGTCGCCGTTGCTGCCGAAGCCGGCCAGCACCGCGTCGTCCTTCATGCGCGGCTCGATGACCTCCCAGGTGGCGCTCTCCACCTTCACCTCGATGCCGGCCTTCTTGGCGTCGGAGGCGTAGGCGAGGGCGTGGTCCTGGCGGACCTTGTCGCCGGAGGGGTACAGCAGGGTGAAGGAGGCCCGCCGTCCGTCCTTGGCGCGGACACCGCCCTCACCGGTCCTCCAGCCGGCCTCGTCGAGGATCCGCTGCGCTGTGGCGAGGTCGTGCTCGCGCTCGATGCCGGGGGCGAACCAGGGGTCGTCGACGGGCAGCGGCCCGTACGCGGGGCGGCCGGCGCCGTCGAGGATCGTGTCGACCATGGCCCGGCGGTCCACGGCCGCGTCGAGGGCCTGCCGGATCGCCCGGTCGCCGGTGACCTCGTTCTCCTCGGGGAGGGTGACCGCGCGGAAGTCGTAGGTCTTCGCCTCGTACGTCGTCGTGCCGCTGTCCTTCGCGAAGGTGGCGGCGAGGTTGGGCGGCAGGACGGCGCCGTCGAGGTCGCCGGAGCGCAGCCGGGTGGCGCGCACGTTGTCGTCCTCGATGATCGCCATGGTCACCTTCGTCACCTTCGGCGCGCCGCCCCAGTACTCGGGGTTGGCCTTGAAGGTGAGCTTCTCGCCCTTGCGCCAGGAGGTGAGCACATAGGGGCCGGTGCCGACCGGCTCGGTGTTGAACGGGCCGGTGTTGGGGTCCTGCTCGCCGGCGATGTGCTCGGGGACGATGGGCAGCACGGTGCGCCCGGCAAAGGGGGCGTAGGGGTACTTGAGGTCGAAGACCACCGTGTCGTCGCCGTCCGCGCGGACCCGCTCGACGGCGGCCAGTTCGCTGCGGCTGGTGTTGTTGGTCTTCGCGTCGAGGATCGTCTCGTACGTGTAGACCACGTCGGCGGCGGTCAGGGGCTCGCCGTCGCTGAACTTCACGCCCTCGCGCAGGGTGTAGGTGTAGGTGAGGCCGTCGGCGGCGACCTCGGGCAGCGCCTTGGCCAGGGCGGGCTTCAGCTTCAGGTCGGCGTCCCGGGCGAGGAGGCCGTCGAAGATCTTCGAGTTGCCGTCCTTGCCGTAGCCGAGCAGAGGGCTGAGCGTGTCCGGTTCGGAGGCCACGCCGATCACGACGGAGTCGGCCGTGTCGCCACCGGTGCCGGTGCCGGGGGCCGAGCAGGCGGCGACGCCCGTGAGTATCGCCGCCGTGGCGGCGGCTGTCCGTATCCGTCGGACCGTCATGCGACCTCACACCCTTATCGAAGATCCAAAGCTGTTGCATATTAATTGCAATAAGGGGTGTGGTGGTACGCGGGGTGGGGTGGCGGAGGGCGGGCGGCGGAGGCGTGCGGTGTCACGGGCTGGTCGGCGGGGGCGCCGCCGCTCAGCGCAGGTCGAGCAGCATGACGTCGTGGAGGTCCGCGCCGGAGCCCCCGGGGCGTCCCTCACCGACCTTGCGGTACCCCCACGCCCGGTACGCGGCCGATGCCGCCTCGCTCGCCGGATGGACGTTCAGCAGCACCCGCTCGGCTCGGACGGCGCCGAGAAGTGTCGTGTGCAGACGTCGTGCGACACCCTGTCCGCGCCAGGGCTCACGCACCGCGAACTCCATCAGGCCGAAGGTGCGGTGCCCGTCCTCGCGCCGCATGTCGTCGGACACGGGCTCGGTCAGCTCGTCCCACCACACCGCCTCGGGCGCGAGCATGTGGCCGTACGCCATGCCGACCGGCTCGCCGTCCCTCGTGCGGGCCAGGGCGGCGCGGAACGTGGGGTTGGCGGTCTGCACAGGGAAGCGGCGGAAGGCGGCGGCGACGTCGTCCTCGGTCTCGTGGAACGGGGGCCCGGCGAACGCTTCGGCGTAGATCAGCCTGAACGCGTGCGCGGCACGAGCAGCGGATGAGCCGTCCATGTGCGCGACGGCGACGGTCTGTTGCTGCGTCATGTGGCCCTCCACCGCCCCGTCCTCAGAGCCCGCTGACCTTGCCGCCCGCGGAGACCTCGTACACGAGGGTGACCGTGCGGCGGGCGCCGGGCGGCAGGGCGATGTCCCAGCGGACGATGCCCTCGTCGTCGACCGCGTGGGGGGCGGGGGAGCAGCCCTCCTTGCGCAGCCGTACGTCCACGGCCGAGACCTCGGAGACCGGGATCCGTTCCCGCAGCACCACGGTCTGCTCGCCGTCCGCTCCCGGAGCGGAGAAGCGGGACAGGTGCAGGCGCACCGTGTGGGTGACCGTGGTCCGCTGGGTCATGGTGGCGGTGTCGCGGGACTCCTCAGCGTACCGCACCACCCGGTAGTCGTCGTGGCTGCCGAACGCGAGCTCGACGGGCCCGCCGGGAGCGGTGAAATCGAGGGTGCCGCGGCCGCTGAACCCGCTGCCGCGCACCAGGTCCACGGGGCCGGCGAGCAGCGCGTGCCCGGAGGAGTTGTCGAACCGCACCACCTGGGTCACCAGCGGGGACAGTTCGGGGGAGCAGGCGTACTCGCTGCGCGCGGGCGCCGTGACGCGGGAGAGCGGAACGCGGTGGGCGCGTCCGTCGGCCGGGACGGAGACGGGTGCGGGGGAGCGCAGCACCCGGGTCTCACCGCCGTCGTCCACGCCGGGCAGGCCGAGCACGGGGGCCGGGCCGAGGTCGGCGATCTCCTGTTCGCGCACCTCCACCTCGACCGTGCGCCGCTCGGCGGGGGAGCGGTCGGTCAGGGTCAGCCGGTCCTCGACCAGGGTCGGTGGTTCGTTCGCCGCGGCGGAGCGGGCCGTCGACAGCGTGAGGGCCACGTCGGACCAGTCCTCGCCGGTGCGCTGCCAGACCATGGCGTCCGTCTCCAGCGTCACGGTGTCCGCGTCGAGCACGGCCCGGTAGGCGGGGCGCCACAGCGCGCAGGGGACGAGGTGGGTCAGCCGCAGCCGCGCCGGCCCCGCGGCCGCGGACCGTACGGCCAGCTCGACATGGGCGAGCAGCTCGGCGGGCCGGTGCTCGGACAGACGGATGGCGTGCTCGGTCTCCTGCAGTTCGGTGGCGAGCGTCGTCAGCCGGGCCTGCGCGGTGCGCAACTCCTCGCTGCGGGTGTCGCGTTCGTCGTCCACGCGGTCCAGTTCCCGGCTCCAGCGCGTCGGGTCCGTCTCGCCGGTTCCGGCTCCCTCGCCTATCTCGCGCAGGAGGTCCGCGGCGAGCCGGCCCAGCAGGTCCAGGCGGGTGCGCAGCCGGTCGGTGCGCTGCTCCAGCGTGCGGCGCTCCTCCTCCAGAGCGTGCACGCGCAGGCGCAGCGCCGAGTCGTCGGCGGCGGGCAGGGGCCCGCGCGGTGTCCAGGCGCGCACGATGCGGGCGTCGAGGACGGTTGCCTGGTGGTCGGCGGTCAGCTCGGCGTGCAGGGTGCGGTCGACGGCGAGGGCGCTGACCGGCCCGAGCCGCAGCCGCTGCACACCGGCCCGCAGGTCGAGGGCGAGGGTGCGTTCGACCTGGGCGCGGTCCTCCAGGCAGGTGACGGCGGTGACGGGGGCGGGGATCAGTTCCGGATCCGTGGGCATGGTGTGTGTCAGCTCCTGCGGTTGCCGCCGACCAGAGCCTTCGCGGCCGGAATACGGATGTCGTAGCCGCCGTGCAGCGCGACGGTGCCGCCGGGCGGCAGGTCGACACGCCACACGCGGGTGCCGGGGGCATGGTGATCGGGCCCCGCGCCGTCGTCGGGCACCGTCCAGTCGGCCCGTTCGTCGATGCGCACATCGGGATCGGAGGTGACCGGCACCTGTTCGCGGACCTCGACGGAGACGGGCCGGGCGAGCCGGTTGGCCAGGTCCACCTGGACGCGGTGCTCGAGCACGGTGACGTTGTTGCGCAGGCCCGCCGTGGACTCGTTGAGGTGGGTGCGCCGGGTGACCTGGACGCCCTCGGCGGGTCCGAGGCCCATCCGGCGGACACCGCCGGGGGCGAGCGTGGGCAGCGCGGCGGTCAGCAGGAAGTCGTCGTCGACGGTGACCTCCACCGGACCGGCCAGCAGCGCCTGGTCGGTGGCGTTGGACAGGACGAGGGTCCCGTACACCCGCTGCTCCGCGGACGGCACGCACAGGTACTCGGTCCGCAGACCGACCGGGATCTCGCTGATGGTGACGGTGTGCCAGGTGCCGTCCGAGGGGATGTCCGCGCGGGCGACGGCGTCGTACCGGTGGTCGAAGGAACCCGCCGACTCCCGGGGGCGTACCGCGTGCCCGGGCAGCGGCAGCGAGGCCACCGCCTCGGCGCGGCGGCGGTGTTCGACGGCCACCGGGTCGAACGGTGCGTCGGGGAACAGCCGGCCCCGGCGCGCGGCGGGCTCGTCGGGGCCGCTGAGGTGGAGCGCGGCGTAGTCGAGTTCGTCGCCGCTGGGGCGCGGCGGACCGGTCACCGGCGCGGGGGGCGGCGGGGCGATCGGGCCGGAGGGTGCTGGTGGCGGCGGGGGTCCTCCGGCGGCCGGTGCCATGGCGGCGAGAGCGGGGGCCGGTGCGCCGCCCGCTCTGCCTCGGGGGCGGGCGAGTGGCTGCGGTGGGGCCTGCCCGTAGGCCGTGGAGCGGTCGGGCCCGTCGGCCTGCGCCCCGCGGGCGCTGCCCGGTTCGCCGGGCCGTGCGGGTGCTCCGCTGTAGGCCGGGGGCGCGGGGAGGGGAGGCGGGACGGGACCGCCGACGGCGATCGGGGACGCGGGGCTCGTACGCGGCTGAGGGCGCGGGCCCGCCGAGTCGTACCCGGTGAACAGGTCGCCCAGGCCCGTCGGCGGTTCGCGCCAGCCGGACGGCGCGGGTACGGGCTGACGGCGGCCGATGCGCAGCGAGCGCAGCTTGGGCAGGTCGGTGCGGCGCCGCAGATCGGCGGTGGCCAGGGCGATGCGCACCCCGGTCCAGTCCTCCCCGGTGCGCTGTGCGACCGAGGCACGCAGCACCAGGCTGCCGCTGTCGGCGCTCTGACGGTAGGCCAGCCGGTAGGCCGGGACCCAGACGGCACCCGGAACGCCGTACTCCAGCTCCAGTTCCACCTCACCGGACCCGTCCAGGGTCAGGACGGCGCAGACCGTGGTCCGGACGTGGGCGGAGGGGGCGTCGGTGGAGGCCCGGGCCAGGCGGTCGGCGGCGACGGTGAGTTCGTGGTCGAGGCGGTCCAGCTCCGTCTCCAGTTCGGCGAGGCGGTCGTGCAGGGCCGTCAGCCGTTCGTCCACGAAGTCGGCGAGGGTCAGCCACGCTTCGGCGGGCGTGCGGCGGTGCGGGTCCTCACGCTTGCGCGGCGGCGGAACCGGGCGCAGGTCCGTGACCTCCGCGATGCGCGCGAGCACCCGGTCGCGGCGCCCCTGCACCGCGCCGTGGGCGTCGCGCAGCCGCTCCACTTCGTGCCGCAACGCGTGGGAGGAGCCGGTGGCGGACGGCTCGGCGTCCACCTCCCCCCGTACCTCGGTGACCCGCACCGCGCTGTCGCCGAGCACGCGGGCGCGCAGCGACCCCGGGTCCAGCGAGCGAGGCAGTCCCGTCACCCGTACCCGCCCGTCCGGCGGCACGGAACCCCGCGCCCGCCGGCTGCACATGGCGCCCTGCGCGTACACCACGACCGCGTCGAGGGCCGACGCCCACCGCGGTGTCTCCTCGGACTTCATACGTGCCGCCCCCGTCGTATCCGTGCCGCGCGAAGCCTAGCGCCCACCGCACCGCACGCGCCGGGCGGTGGTCCCAACCGGCGTCACGCTCGCGGGAGACCGGCCGGTCCCGTAGGGTCCCGCTGAGGCAGTCGGGCGGTCCGACACGTTCCTTCGAACCGCGTCGCGGACACCGCAGGGCTGAAGTGACCGAGGAGCGCTCATGTCAGGAACGTTCGAAGCGACCGTGGAGATCGACCGGCCCGTCGAGGCGGTGTTCGAGTATCTCGCCGACGGACGCAACGATCCCCAGTTCAGCCCCCGGGTGCAGAAGATCGAAAGGGTGCCCGACGCGCCGACGGCCGTGGGGACGGTCTTCCGCAGCACCGTCAAGGACGCCGGGATGAAGACGGCACGGGAGTTCCGCATCACCGCGCTCGAAGCCCCCGGACTGATCCGGTGGGCCGAGGTGTCGAAGAACAGCGTGACCGCGAGCGAGGGCGGTTACGACCTGGAGCCCCTGCCCGACGGCCGGACCCGGCTGCGTATCTTCAACGTCCTGGAAGGCCATGGCCTGGGCAAGCTCCTCGTCGGCCTGGCGCTCGCCGCCGCCCGCAAGGATGCCCCGGCGTTCGGTGCCCGGATCAAAGCAGCGGCCGAGTCGGCGATTCCCGCCGGCTGAGCCGTCGCCGAACCGTCAGGGACAGGCGTACGTGAACTGAGCCGTGACCGTTCTGCCGGTCGGCGAGAGGATCTGCAGGTCGGCCCGCGCCGTGCGGTGGCCCTCGCCCTGGAAGGTCCATCTCAGGTGCAGGCGTGCCTGCTTCTGGTCCCGGACCATCACTTCGCGCAGGACGCCGGAGGTGGTGCCGTCGCTTCGGGTCCAGCGGTAGGAGAGCGTGCCGGGCCTGCCGTTCGTCGTCACCACGCCCACGATGTCCGCCGTCTGCTCGCACTCCAGAACCGTCGGCCGTGCCGTGACGGCGACCGTGCTCACCTCGACGGACGGCCCGAGGCGCTGCCAGGCGAGGAACGCCAGGACGCAGACCAGCACCAGCGCGGGCAGCGCGTGTCTGCGCCACGGGCGGCGCGGGGGCGCCGGGGGTGCGGTCATCGTCGGGAGGGTGACGTGGGTGCGGTGTGCGACGGCGGCGGTGACGCCCGGGCCGAAGCGCAGCACGGTGCCGTCGACGCGGTCGGGTGCGGGCGCCGCCCGGGTCTCCTCGACGAGCGTGGCGTCGGAGGCCGGTCCCTGCACCCAGTGGCTGGCCAGCACGGTGGCGCTGTACTCGGCCGACGCGGGGACCTGCGTCGGTTCCTCGCGGTCCTCGGTCCGTGCGGGGGTGCGGTCGTGGTGAGCGGTCATCGGATGTCGCACCGCCTGGTCAGGAGCTGCTGGGAGGCGGCACCGCCGGCGGCGCCGGGGTCGGTGGCGGCTTGGACGGTCCAGTAGCAGCCGGTGTTCTGGAACGTGTGGGCGACGGTGATCGCGTAGCTGGTGGATCCGCTGCGCGTGAAGGTCTGCGGCGCTCCGTCGGCGGGGCCGGGCTGTCCGCCGGTGTCGCTCGTGGACCACGAGACCGTGACGGAGATGGGCCCGGTGCCGTCCGTGGTGACGTTGAGGGTGGCGGTGGCGGTCGTGGGGCCCGTCTGACTGAAGCCGGACACCGAGACGGCCTTGACGGCGGGCGCGGCCGGGGTCGGGGGAGGGGCGGTCGTGGGGGCCGCCGTGCTCTCGGTGCCCGTGGGCGGTGGCGTCGTCCCCTCGCCTCCGGCCGCGGGGGGTTCCTCGCTCTCGGTGGCCGCAGGGTCCGAGGGCGACGGGTCGGCCGAGGCCGACGGGCTCTCCGACGTGCTGGAGGTCGAGGCGGGGGAGGCGGACGAGGCCGGCGCGGTGGTCCCCGCCGGTTCCGCGTCGGACCGGGCGCTGGTCGTGGCCAGGGCCTCCGCCGCCTGCTGTGCCGCGGTGTCGGGGGCGAACGGGGTGCCGTAGGCCAGAAGCGCTCCGAGGACGACCGCGGCGACCGACACCAGCATGCCGGGGCGGTCGGGCATCCAGGACCGGGCGGGGACGGGGCCCGGGCCCTGCCGGGGCAGGATCGTGCGCGCGGTGTCCGTGGTCGTGCGAGGCGCCCCCCGGCCGGACGGCAGCAGCAGGGGCAGCAGCGCCACCAGGGCGGCGAGCCGTCCCCGGCCCCGTTCCTCCCAGTCGGGCCCGTAGGCGGTGCCGGCGACCGCCTCCAGTTCCGTGACGAACTCCGCTGCCTGCGCGGGCCGTTGCGCCGGGTCCTTGGCCAGACCGCGGCGGACGAGCTCCCGTACGGCCTCGGGCGCCTCCTCGTCAGGGACAGGCGCCTCGACGTGCTGCAACGCCAGTTCGGCGACGTTGCCGCCGGAGAAGGGCCTGCGGCCCGTCAGGCACTCGAAGAAGGTGGCCGTGGCGGCGTAGACGTCGGCGGCGGGCGAGGCGGGCGCGCCGGTCCACTGCTCGGGGGACATGTAGGACGGGGTGCCCGCCACGCCCGCGCTGGTGCCCGAGTCCACCGCGATCCCGAAGTCGACGAGCTTGGAGGATCCGTCCGGCACGACCAGGACGTTCTCCGGCTTGTAGTCGCGGTGGACGACTCCGACACGGTGGGCGTCGGCCAGGCCGAGCAGCGAACCCTTGAGGATGACGAGCGCGGCTTCCGGGTCGAGCGGGCCGTGGCGGGTCAGCAGGGTCCGCAGGGAGACGCCGTCCACCAGCTCCATCACGATGGCGGCGCCGTGCGGGCTCTCCACGTACTCGTACAGACCGGTGACGTAGGGGCTCTCCAGGCCGCCGAGCAGGCGTGCCTCGGCGCGGAAGCCGTACACGAAGCCGGGCCGGGTGAGCAGCGACTCGCTGAGGTACTTCACCGCGACCGGGACACCGGTCTCCTCATGGACGGCCAGGACGACCCGCCCGCTCGCTCCCGAGCCCAGTTCGAGCGAATCGGTGTAGCCGGGCACTTCCCATGTGCTCATCGCATCCCCCAAGTGGCGGAGCCCTCACCCGCTCCGCAATGACGGGCCATGCGCTCAGAGACACATTTTCGGCCAGAGCGGTTGCGTGACCAGACGCAACGGTGAGACGTACCCGGACCGTGACACAGCCGGGAATCATGATCGGAAAGGGAACAAACCGATAACAGCAGGCAACGGAACGGGGGTTGGAGAGGTCTAGTCCGCCATGAAGATCTCTTTTCTGATCCACAACGCCTACGGCATCGGAGGCACGATCACCACGACCCTCAATCTGGCCCAGGCACTGGCCGCCCGCCACGACGTGGAGGTCGTTTCGGTGTTACGGCATCGGGAACGCCCGAATTTCACCGTGGATCCGAGAGTGTCCCTGCGACCGCTGGTCGACCTGCGGACGGAGAAGGACGATCCGCTGCATCTGAGACCCGCGCGCGTGTTCCCCGCCGCCGAGTACCGCTACCAGCAGTACAGCGAGCTGACCGACCGGCGCATCGCCGAGTGGCTGGAAGGAACGGATGCCGACGTGGTCATCGGCACCCGTCCCGGGCTCAACGTGCACCTGGCGTCCCAGGCCCCGCCCCATGTCGTCCGCGTCGGGCAGGAGCACCTCACCCTCGACAACCACCCGCCGGCGCTGCGCACCGCGCTGCGCCGGGCCTACCGGGGGCTGGACGTGCTCACCACGGTCACGGAGGCGGACGCCGCCGCCTACCGGCGCAAGATGCGGTTGCCCGGCGTCCTGGTGGAGGCGCTGCCCAACAGCGTCCCCGACCCCGTCCTGCCCGCCGCGGACGGCCGCGCCAAAGTGGTGGTCGCGGCCGGGCGGCTGGTCCCGGTGAAACGTTACGACCTCCTCGTGGAGGCATTCGCCCGGGTGGCCGCCGAGCACCCCGACTGGCAGCTGCGGATCTATGGCAAGGGGGAGGAGCGGGACCGGCTGCGCGGGCTCATCCAGCGCCTGGGCCTGTACGACAACGTCTTCCTCATGGGTGCCGCGGCCCCGATGGAGGCGGAGTGGGTCAAGGGCTCGATCGGCGCTGCCGCGTCCAACTTCGAGCCGTTCGGCATGACCCTCGTCGAGGCGATGCGCTGCGGTCTCCCCGTGGTGAGCACCGACTGCCCCTACGGCCCCGGCGAGATCATCAAGGACGGGGAGGACGGCCGGCTGGTGCCGGTCGGGGACAGCGCGGCGCTGGGTGACGCCCTGCTGGAACTCGTCGGTGACGACGAGCGGCGCCGGCGCATGGGCCGCACGGCCGTCCAGAACGCCCGGCGCTTCGCCCCGGGGCCCGTCGTGGAGCAGGCCGAACGCCTCATCGACGAGGCGATATCGGCGAGATTGGCCGGGCGACCGGTCGCCCCGGAACGCGACCGGCTCCATCGCACCCTGGTCAGCCGGGGCTTCGCCGCGCGCGACGCCGCCCATGCCGCGGCCGGCAGTGCGCTGCGCGCCGTACGGAGAGGACAGCGATGAACCCGGAACCCGACACGACACAGGACACGCAGCTCCGTGTCCACTGCACGGCCGACGCGGACGGCCGCCTCACCTTCCGCCTCCCCGCCCTTGCCGCGCCAGGGCCCCAGGTGCTGCTGCGGTTGCGTCCGAAGAAGGGACAGACCGAGGAAACCGTTCACGTCCTCGATGTCGAAGCGGTGGACGACGGCACCTGGCGCGCCGTCCTGGAACCGCGGCCCGCCCTTGCCGAGGGACGCTGGGACGTGTACCTCCTGCCCGAACCGGGAGCGCCGCGTCAGCGACTGCGTCCCGGCCTGCGGGACGTGCGGGCCCTGGTCGACGGGCACACCCTGGACCGGCCCTCGCCGGTGGCGGTGCGGGTGCCGTACCCCACCAAGGACGGCTATCTCGCGGTACGGGCGTGGTTGCGCACCGCGCATGCCGAGGTCGAGCGCATGGCCGTGACGGACGGGTCGATGACGGTCACGGCGCGGATGCACGGTGCCGCGCTGGAGGCCGGTGCCGTCGTACGCCTGCGTGCGAGGGGCGCCAAGGGCGCTGTACTGACCCGTGAGCCGCAGGTCGACAGCGGTTCCCGGCAGTTCTCCTTCACCGTGGACTACGCGGAGCTGGTCGCGGCCGATGCCGTCGGCGACCGCGTCTGGGACCTCAGCGTGCACCCTGGATCCGGCGCGGGAGCCACCGCCCGTATCGGCCGTCTGCTGGACGACCTGGCGGAGCGCAAGGAAATCTTCGTGTACCCGTCGGCCGCGGTCGCCGGCGTCGCCGTGCGCCCGTACTACACGGTCGACAACGACCTCTCCGTGGAGGTGACATCTGCCCAGCACCGGTGAGCCCCGGCGGCCGTCCTTCGGCGGCTATCGGACGGGTGGCTTGTGGGCAGCGGCGGCGATCTCCTTCGGCGCTCTGATCGTCGGCTCGGCCGTCGCCCTGTTCGGCATGATCGAGTTCGACGAGCGGTGCATGCAAGGCCTGACGACCGGGCCGGGCGAGCTCCTGCGGACGCGGGACCAGGCCTTTCCGCCGGCGACGATCTGCGAGTTCCAGCACGGCGACGTCGCCTCGATCGGTGGCCGGGGAGTGCTGGGCGTACTGCTCTGGGGCTGTCTGCTGGTGATGGTCGTCTGCCTGTTCGTGGCGCTGATCGCGGAGTGCTGCGAGCCGCCGCTCGGCAGTGATCTGGTCGTGCCGAGGACGCGAACGGAGAAGCTCCGCCGCACGGGGACGGCGCTCTTCGTGACCGGCTCGGTGTTCGTCATGTGCTACGCGCTGGCCGGGTGGCAGCTGTTCGCGGGACCGTCATCGGTCTGCTCGGCGGGCGGGGAGTGGGGAGAGCACGCCCTCAGGACACTGGAGTACAGCTTCTTCCCGCCCCAGGCGACCTGCCAGTACACCAGCGGCATGACACGGCGGATGAACCCCGACTGGCTGGCGTCACTGACCGTGGAATTGTCGCTTCCCGCACTGCTGGCGGGCATCGGCTTCGCCCTCGCGTGGCGGCGCTGGGCCGTGGAGCGGCGGGAGTCCGCGGCGGCGGGTGACGGCGGTGACGCCACCCAGGGAGGGCGCTGGAGCTCTCCGCCCTCGTACGGGTGATCGTGCAGTTCCCCGAAGGGAGTACTGCCAGGGCCCCGGGTCCCGTTCGCTTCTATCGTGGAACGTCTCACCCACGCTCGGCGCCGAGGCAGGGCAGTACATGCGGGAACCGCAGATCGACTACGCGGCGGTCTTCCATGCCCTGCCCGGCATGGTGGCCCTGCTCACGCCCGAGCTGGTCTACGTCGACGCCAACGAGGACTTCCTGCGGCTGGCCGGGCGCACCCGCGAGCAGGTGGTGGGCCGGTACATCTTCGACGTCTTCCCCGAGAACCCCAACGAACCGGCCGCCGCCGGCATGCGCGAGACCCGGGAGTCGATGCAGCGGGCCGTGGCCACCGGCGAGCGCGACACCATGGCGCTGCTCCGCTACGACATCGAGGACCCCCAGCGGCCCGGTCACTGGCAGGAGCACTACTGGAGCCCCGTCAACGCGCCCGTCCTCGACGACAAGGGAGAGGTGGTGCTGCTGGTGCACCGGGTGGAGGAGGTCACCGGCCTCATCCGCGCATTCGGCCGCCGGGGCGGCGACAGCCGGGACCGCGTACTGGAGGCCGAGCTCTACACGAGGGCCCGCGAACTCCAGCAAGTCAACGAAAGGCTGCGCAAGGCGCACGCCCGCGAACGAGAGGTGGCCCTGGCGCTGCAGGCGGCGATGCTGCCACCGCCCGGCCCGAGCGGCCCGCACCCCGCGGCCGTGCGCTACCAACCCGCCATCGGCGCCCTGAACGTCTGTGGTGACTGGTACGACCTCGTCGACCTGCCCGACGGGGGCCTCGCGGTCGCTGTGGGCGACGTCGTAGGCCATGGCCTGGCGGCCGCCTGCGTCATGGGGCAGCTGCGCAGTGCCCTGAGCGCGGCCTGCCGGGTCGCGGACGGGCCGGCCCAGGCCCTGGACGCGCTCGGTCTGTACGCCCGCTCGGTCGACGCCGCCGAGTCGAGCACCGCGGCCGCGGCCTTCGTCGACTGGGGCGCCCGCTCCGTCCGCTACAGCTGCGCCGGCCACCCGCCGCCTGCACTGCTCCGCCCCGACGGCGCCGTGATCTTCCTCGACCAGGCCACCGACCCCCCGCTCGGCGCCCGACCCGACCACGTTCCCCGGGTCCAGGCCAGTACGCCGTTCACGGAGGGCAGCGTCCTGGTCCTGTACACGGACGGTCTGATCGAGCGCCGCGACGAGGACATCGACGTCGGCCTGGGCCGGCTCGCCGAGTCGCTCACCCGGCACCGGCACGCCGACTTCGAGGCCCTCGCCGACGCTCTGCTGTCCGACCTCCTCCCGCCCACCGGCAACACCGACGACACGGCTCTGGTCGTCATCCGCCTCTGAGCCGCCGCACCGGCATGCCCGTCACCGCCGACGGGTCCGGGACCCCCAGCCGCTTCCGATGCCGGCGACGTGCAGCGCCAGCAGGGCCAGTCCGACCAGCATCACGTTGGTCGAGGTGAACACGTCGTTGGTCGAGATCTCCGCCGCATTGATGAGCCAGGCGATGAGAAAAAGAACCGCCGCAATGATCGCCAGCACTGTGTGCCTCCTGAGTTCGTCCGGTTGTCGTAACCCCGTATGCCCCCGGCGAGGCGATGGACACGGTCATGTCAGGGGTGAAGCCCACGGGGTGCGCTCGCGGTCCTCACGCGGCCGTAGAGTGGAAGGTCCGGATGCGCCCTTAGCGGCACTCCCGCACCACCCCACCGGAGCCCTCATGCACCACCCGTCCACCGACCCGGACGACGGCTCCGGCACGCTGTTCGGGCTGGACGCCCTCGACCCCGGGCCCGCCCCCGCCCCCGCCCCCTCCCGCGACCCCCTCTTCCGGGACTCCCCGGCGGCCCGCCGTCTGCTGCCGGTGCGGGAGATCTACGCGGAGCCCGCCGCGGCGGCGTCCCCGCGAGGCCGACAGGTCCTGAGCCGCTTTCCCGAGGCGCGGCTGATCACCGTGGACTCCCACTGGCGCATCCCCGGCCTGCACGGCAACGAGGGCAACGTCGACCGCTGGGTCCGCATCAAGGGTGAGACGGTCGTCCTCGGCGAGAAGAAGACGCTCACCACCCGCCCCAACGGCCGGTCCGCCGACTGGATCGCCCCGGGCACCTCCAACGGCTGCGCCATGGCCTGCGCGTACTGCTACGTGCCGCGCCGCAAGGGGTACGCCAACCCGATCACCGTCTTCACCAACATCGACCGGATCATCGCCCACCTCTCCCGGCACGTCGCACGCCACGGTCCCAAGCCGGAGCCGAACCAGTGCGACGCATCGTCGTGGGTGTACGACATCGGGGAGAACGGCGACTGCTCGGTCGACGACCTGATCTGCGACAACACCGGGGACCTCGTCCATGCCTTCCGGCGGTGGCCCACCGCCAAGGCGTCGTTCGCCACCAAGTTCGTCAACCCCGACCTCCTCGCCCTTGACCCCGGCGGCCGCACCCGCATCCGCTTCTCCCTGATGCCGCCCGACGACTCCCGCCTGCTGGACGTGCGGACCTCACCCGTCGCCGAGCGCATCGCCGCCGCCGCGGACTTCCTCGACGCCGGCTACGAGGTGCACTTCAACCTCTCACCGGTGGTCGTCCGGCCCGGCTGGCAGGCCGCCTGGGCGGAGCTGCTGCGGCAGCTGGACGACGTCCTGCCGGAGCGGGTGAAGCGGCAGGCCGCCGCCGAGGTGATCATGCTGACGCACAACCGGGAACTGCACGACGTCAACCTCGGCTGGCACCCCCGCGCCGAGGACGTGCTGTGGCGGCCGGAACTCCAGCAGAGCAAACGGTCCGAGAACGGGGCCCTCAATGTCCGCTACCGCAACGGCGTCAAGGCGGAGGCGGTCGATTCCCTGCGTTCGCTGATCCGCCTCCACGCCCCCTGGCTGGACGTCCGCTACGCCTTCTGACCTGCCGCCCCTTCCCGGGAACAGCACCGGGAGAGCGCTCCCCGAAGCCCTCGCCCACCGGGTAGGGTGCGGGCATGATCAGGCGGCTGCCGACCCTGGAGGACGTCGCGCGGGAGGCGGGGGTCTCACGGGCGACCGTTTCCCGGGTCATCAACGGTGTGCGGAACGTCGATCCCGCCATCCAGAGCGTGGTGCGCGACGCCGTCGCGCGTACCGGGTACTCACCGAACAGGGCCGCGCGCTCCCTGGTCACCCGGCGCGCCGAGACCATCGCGCTGGTGGTCTCCGGAGCGGGCGAACCTGAGGGCGAGAAGGGCTCGTTCGCCGCGCGGATGCTGGCCGACCCCTTCTTCGGCCGGGTGGCCGCCGGAGTGATCGACTTCCTGCGCCCGCGGTCGATGCACCCGGTGCTGATGTTCGCCGACTCCGAGGCGACCCGGGCCGAGGTGGTGGCCTATGTGCGGCAGGGCAGCGCGGACGGCGCCCTGGTGGTCTCCACGCACGCGGAGGACCCGCTGCCCGGGTTGCTCGCCGAGGCGGCCCTGCCCTGTGTGCTGTTCGCGCGTCCGGCCCGGCCGGTCCCGGTCAGCTACGTGGACTTGGCCCACGCCGACGGTGGCCGACTGGCCGCCGAGCACCTGCTGGCCCGCGGGTGCCGACGGCTCGCGACGGTCACCGGGCCGCTGGACGTGCCCGCCGGACAGGACCGCCTGGCCGGGTTCAGGGACGCCCTGGCGCGGCGCGGTCACCCCTACATCCCGATCGTCGAGGGCGGCTTCACCTACGACAGCGGTGCTACGGCGATGGCACGACTGCTGACCGAACACCCTCATATCGACGCGGTGTTCGTGGCCAACGACCTGATGGCGCAGGGAGCCTGCGATGTGTTGCGGGACCACGGCAGGCGGGTGCCGGACGATGTCGCGGTGATCGGGTTCGACGACTCCAGCGCGGCTCTGGCCTGCCGGCCCGCGCTGACCACCGTCCGGCAGCCGATGGAGGAGATGGCGGGCACGATGGCGCAGCTCCTCCAGGAGCACATCGAGGGCGGCCGCGCCGAGCCCACCTCGGTCATCTTCGAACCGGAACTCGTCGTGCGCGCGTCGGCGTAGGAACCGGGTTCAGCTGTCGGCGCGCAGTGGCTCTCCCACGTCGTGCATGTGCCGCAGCGCCTGGCGGTAGGAGTCGACGAGGCCGGTCTCGGCGTAGGGAATGCCGAGGTCGCGGCAGTGGGCCTTCACCATGGACTGGGCGAGCCTCAGGTGGGGGCGGGGCATGCTGGGGAACAGGTGGTGCTCGATCTGGTAGTTGAGGCCGCCGAGGAACCAGTCGGTGAGGACACCGCCCTTGATGTTGCGGGAGGTGAGGACTTGCCGTCGTAGGTGTCCCCACTTGTCGCCGTCGGGGTCGGGCATGTCCATCCCCTTGTGGTTGGGTGCGAAGGCCATCCCCAGGTGCAGCCCGAACAGGGCCTGGTGGAGCGCGGCGAAGACGAGGGCGTGCGCGAGCGGCATGGTCGTCAGGAGCAGGGTGACGTACCCGGCGACATGGGTGATGAGCAGCGCGCCCTCCACCAGGCGCTCACGCCCGCGCTGGCGGCGCAGGTCCCTGAAGCCGGAGAGCTTCAGGGCGAGGCCTTCGAGGAGGGTGAGAGGGAAGAAGAGCCATGCCTGGTGGCGGGTGAGCCAGCCGCGGAAGCCCGTGCGGTCGGCGGCCTGCTCGCTGGTGAAGACGAGGACGTCGGCGGCGACGTCGGGATCCTTGTCGATGTGGTTGGGGTTGGCGTGGTGGCGGTTGTGCTTGTCGTTCCACCACGCGTAGCTCATGCCCAGGAGCAGGTTGCCGTGGATGAGCCCGATGGCGCGGTTCGTGGCGCGGTTGCCGCTGATCTGGGCATGGCCCGCGTCGTGCCCGATGAACGCCGTGCGGGCACCCAGGATCGCCAGGACGGGGGCGAGAGCGAGCACCCACCACGAGGCGCCGACGAGTGCCATGCCGGTGACGACGGCGGCCAGGCCGAGGGCGTTGCTGACGATGGTGCGCGCGTACCAGCCGGCGCGCCGGTCGAGGAGCCGCTGCCCCTTCACGGCCCGCAGGAGAGGGGTGAACTCGCTGCTCGTATCCGGTGGCGACGGCCTCTCGGTGGCCTTCCGGGGATGCGGCAGGGTGGTTTCGCCGGCCAAGGGCATGGGCGTACTCCGGTGTTCGGCGGGGTGGATGGTGAGGGTGCGGTGCGATGCGTCCGTCCGTGGATCGAACCTACGGATCCGATGTGCCGACGGACCATGGAGCCATCACCCGGCCGAGCCGGGGGAGCGCCCGCGGACTCACGGGGGGTTGTCCGCAGGTCGCGCGGTGGCGTGCCGTCTCCTTCGCCTGTTCATTGGCTGACAGGCGGTCGTTCTGTAAGCTTTGTCCAGATCGTCCTTGCTCTGTCCCGGGCAACGCCCTTGGCCGACAGGGTTTTCAGGTGTGGGGCGATTTCTTTTTCACGAATCGGTGTGCGGGCAATTCTTCGGGGTAGACGCGCCACTGCCGGTCACTGGGCCGGTGATGACCGGCAGTGTTCTAGTGGGAGGGGTATGTGATGGTCGCGACGACCGTGCAGGCTGCTGAGCGGACCACGGACGTCCTGGAGGGCGTGGAGGCGCGACGCGTGGCCCCCCGGGATGCCCGAGAGCTGTCGCGGCACTTCTTCGATCAGCTGGCGGTGCTGGAGGAAGGTACCGAGGAGTACCAGTACGTCCGAAACACCCTGATCGAGATGAACATGTCGCTCGTCCGGTATGCGGCGGGCCGGTTCCGCAGCCGTGGGCCGCAGGAGATGGAAGACATCGTCCAGGTCGGCATGATCGGTCTGATCAAGGCGATCGACCGTTTCGAGATTTCCCGCGAGGTCGAGTTCACCTCCTTCGCGGTGCCGTACATCGTGGGTGAGATCAAGCGGTTCTTCCGTGACACGTCGTGGGCGGTGCATGTGCCGCGGCGTCTGCAGGAAGCGCGTGTGCAGCTGGCCCGGGCTACCGAGGAACTGCGCAGCCGCCTCGGCCGTACGCCCACCACCAAGGAACTCTCCGAGCTGATGTGCCTGCCCGAGGAGGAGATCGTCGAGGCAAGGCTCGCGTCCAACGCCTACACCTCCGCCTCCCTGGACGCCGCGATCAACAGCAGCGAGGACGGCGAGACGGCGCTCCAGGACTTCATCGGTGCCGAGGACAGCGCCCTCGGCCTGGTCGAGGACCTGCACTGCCTCGCGCCGATGATCGCCGAGCTCGACGAGCGGGACCGGAAGATCATTCACTGGCGCTTCGTGGAGGAGCTGACTCAGGCTCAGATCGCCGAGCACCTGGGCATCTCGCAGATGCACGTCTCGCGGCTGCTCTCTCGCCTGCTGGCCCGCCTGCGCGAGGGCATGCTGACCACCCGCTGACCACCCGTCGGGGTGGTGTGCGGCGGTAGAGCTGACCGGCCCCCCGGAGTACGGCGTACTCCGGGGGCCGCGGCGTTGTCAGGTGAACGCGGCCGCGGGCAGCTCTGCCTCCGTTTCCTCCCAGGGGAGGTAGATGTCGAGTTCGGTCGCGAGCCACTCCAGGAACGCGGCGTCGCCGACTTTGTCGCGGTTGACGTAGCCGAGCGTCGCCTCGGGTGGGGCGCCGCTCGTCAGGTGCGGCAGGCCGGGCTCGAAGAACGTCACCACCTGGCCGTCCAGGGCGTAGCCGACGTCGCTGAAGCCCTTGGCGTTGCGGTGAACGCAGAAGGCCCGCCCTCGCTCGGACAGCGCCGCGAGGTAAGTGCTCGTATGGAAGGTGCTGTCCTCCAGCGCATACGCCCACCCGTCCACCGAGCCCGCTCGGACGATGGCGGCCGGCGGGGTGGGGAGGAAGCCCCCGCTCGTCAGCCTGGCGACCGCCGCTTCGTCTTCCCAGTCCAGGAAGTCGAGGTCGCTGATGTGGTCCTCCTCCTGCCTGAGCAGCAGCAGGTCCGCCGCTGACCGGGTTAGCCCGACAACGCGGCTGTCCTCAGCGCCGACACCGCGCAGCAGCTCGTACGGCGAGAGCCCTTCACTGAGGGTGAGCGTGAAGCTGTTGTCGTAAGCGTCCGCTATCCACCGCAGGCCGTTCCCCACGCGTCGCTGAACCACTGGGTGCCCCCTCCGGACGATGGCTGCCGCGCGCGGGCGGCCCTGGCGCAAAGACGTTAGCGCCCGGCACTGACATCCACGGAAGCTGAGAAGGTGCCGTGATCTGGGTACCCGGCAGGATGGCTGGAGGAGACCTGGGCTGTGGAAAACGACGCATGGATGCTGACCGCTGAAGAGCGCGGCAATGACGCGACGCGACTGGACCGGCGGCGACCGGATGGCGCGGCGTGGTCGGACGGAAACAACGTGCGCCCCCTCGTGCACGGTGCGATGTACTTCGCGGAGCTGCTCCGGGCGATCCGCGCGCAGCGCGCCGGTGATCTGCTGCTGTTCACCGACTGGCGCGGCGACCCCGACGAGCGCCTCGACGGTCCCGGAAGCGAGATCGGCGCCGTCCTGGCAGCGGCGGCCGAGCGCGGTGTGATCGTCAAGGGTCTGGTGTGGCGCTCCCACCTGGACCGCTTCCAGTTCAGCGAGGCGGAGAACCGTCACCTCGGGGAGGAGGTCGCCGCGGCGGGCGGCGAGTTCCTGCTGGACATGCGGGTACGCCCGGGCGGATCGCACCACCAGAAGTTCGTCGTGCTCCGGCACCCCGACCGCCCCGAGCTGGACGTGGCGTTCGTGGGCGGCATCGACCTGTGCCACAGCCGCAACGACGACGCGAGCCACCGCGGCGACCCCCAGCCCTTGCAGCTCGCCGCCGCGTACGGACCGAATCCGCCGTGGCACGATCTGCAACTCGCGATCCGCGGACCGGCCGTCGGCGACCTCGAGACCTGCTTCCGCGAACGCTGGCAGGACCCGGCGCCGCTCACCCGCAGCCCGCTCGTCCGCCTGCGCGAGTTCCTGAACCACGAGGACGTCCACGCCGACTCGCTGCCGCCGCAGGGACCCGACCCCGAGCCCTGCGGCACGGCCAGGGTCCAGATCCTGCGCACCTATCCCAACCGGCTCCTGCGCGGCTACGACTTCGCTCCCGACGGCGAACGCAGCATCGCGCGCGGCTACCGCAAGGCGTTGCGCCGGGCCAGGGCCCTGATCTACCTGGAGGACCAGTACCTGTGGTCCCCGCGCGTGGTGCAGTGCTTCGCCGAGGCCCTGAGCGCCAACCCCCGTCTGCGCCTGATCGCGGTCGTCCCCTCCTTCCCGGACCAGGACGGCTCGGTCAGCCTGCCGATGAACCTGGTCGGCCGTGTCGCCGCCCTGAACAGGTTGCGGGAGGCCGGGGGCGACCGTGTGGCGGTGTACGGCCTGGAGAACCACGCCGGAACCCCGGTGTACGTACACGCCAAGGTCTGCGTGATCGACGACGTATGGGCCTCGATCGGATCGGACAACGTCAACCTGCGTTCCTGGACGCACGACTCCGAGCTCTCCTGTGCCGTCCTGGACGACTCCAGGGACCCGCGCGAGCCGCACGACCCCGGCGGCCTCGGCGACGGTGCGCGCAGCTTTGCCAGGAACCTGCGTCTGGAGCTGTCGCGCGAGCACTTGGACCGCGAGCACAGGGAGGAGCAGGAGCCCGACGAACTCTGCGATCCCGCACGCGCCTTCGACGCCTTCGCGCGAAGTGCCGCCGCCCTGGACTCCTGGCACCGCAACGGCCGCCACGGTCCCCGGCCACCGGGCCGGCTGCGCCCCTACCGCTCGCCGCAGATGTCGCGTACGGCCATGGCGCTCGCGAGGCCGCTGCACCGCGTCCTCGTCGATCCGGACGGCAGGCCCTTCCTGATGCGGCGCCGCAACGACTTCTGAGGCGGGGACGCGGATCGGCGCCGTCGTAGCCCTGGAGGGCGAGTCCACCGGCGCCACCATGGCGCGCCCGACCCCCAGGGACCCGGCACCTCTCAGCCGGTGATGTCGAGCGCTGTTCCGTACAGCCGGTCGACCTTCAGCCGGATGACCACGCGACGCTCGGCGACCAACTGCTCGAGGAACGCGTCCTCGTCCTCCGGTTTCGCGGCCGCGGGAATCATCCCGAGCAACTCCCGCCCCACCGCGTCCCCGGCCGTGGTCGTCGTCTCGGAGACCTCGGCGTCACCCTCGGCCACGGCGAAGGACCACACGTCGGCGCCCTGCACGTGCACCGAGGCGCGGGGATTGCGGCGCAGATGCGCGATCTTTATCCGGTCCGCCGTGGTCGAGAACCGCACGATGCGGGCCTCGGGGTCCCAGCTGTACAGCATCGTGGTCAGGTGGGGGTGCCCGCTGCGCTTGACGGTGGCGAGCGTCCCGAACTGCTGCTTGCCGAGCAGGGTGGAGAGGGCTTCGTCGGACAGGGCGCGCGGTGCTGGTCCTTGTGTCATGACGTGATCAACAGCCGTGTCTGCTCGGTTATTTCACCAGCCCCTCGGGCAACTTGCGTCACCCGCGCGCCGCCAGGGCCCGCTCCGCGGCCAGCAGGTGGTGAGCGACCGGCCCGAAGGAGATCAGACCGCTCGTCGCTCCGGCCAACTCGCCCTGAGCTGCGGTGAGTTCCTCCACCGCCCGCCGCAGGACCCCTGTGTGTCCGACGGCTTGGGCGCTGCGGGCGAGCACGCACCACAGGGCCTCCTGGAGCAGGTCGTGCGGAGGTCTCGGCACCCGGTCCAGCGCCTGCCGGGCCAGGTCGGCCGCGCCGGCACCGGCCAGCAACAGGGGCTCCAGCCACGGCTGGTACGGGCCGGCGTCGAGGCCGTCGAAGTCGTCGGAGCGGGGCAGGGCGTGCTCGGCGCGCAGCACGGGCACGAGGGCGACCAGAGCACCGGCTCCCCGGGCGAGGCCGGGCATGGCGCAGTCGGCGGTCACCGCCAAGGCGCGGGCGTAGAGCGGGCGGGCGGCGGTCCAGCCCTCGGTCTCGCAGGTGCGAAGTGCCCGGAACCAGGAGGTGAACACGCTCGCCAGAGGCCGCTCGTGCTGTGCGGCCAGCCGGTCGGTGGCCTCGGCCTCGGCCTCCGCGGTGGCGAAGTCGCCCTGTGCGGCGAGGGCTTGCAGGCGCATCAGGCGTCCGAGGACTTCGTGGCCGGGCAGTTGGTGGTCTTCGGCGAGGCGGATCAGTTCCCGGCCGGTGGCCTCACGGTAGGTGCTGTTGCCGCAGTGGCCGAACGACTGCATGAAGGCGCCGTTGAGGGCGAAGGCGAGCAGCGTCGGGTCACCGAGCCGCCGCGCGAGCCGGACGGCTTCCTCGGTGGACCGCTCGGCGCGCGCCCGCCACGCTTCGAGGACCGGCGGGGCGGTGGTCGGGGCGGGCGGGGTGTCGGCTGCCGCGTCCCCGCGGGACTCGACGGCGATGACCGACAGCAGCCGGGCGCGCAGGGCCGGGGTGTCACCGGGGGCCAGGGCGGCGGCGGCGCGGGCCGCGGCCCGTACGAGCTTTCCGGCGCTTTCGGGGTCGTCGGCACGGGTCCAGATGGCGGGGACGTCGTAGGAGCCGATGATGCGGGCCGTCAGCTCGGCGTCGCCAGTGGCCTCGGCCGCCGCCACGACGTCCTGCCGGTGTTCGCGGGCTTCCGCCAGTCCGTCGGCGCCGGTTACGGCGAGATCGCGCAGCAGGCCCGCGGTGGCGTGCAGCCGGGCCCGGGACCGGGCGGGCACCGAACGCTCCCAGGCTGCCGCCGCCCGGCCCCACACCCCGTCGGCGATCCCGGCGTCCGCGGCGGGCTCGGCAGCGGGGGAGCCCTTGAGGATCTGCGCCTCGACGCGGGCCAGCGCCGGTCCCGGCTCGGCGCCCGGTTCCCCGGCCAGCGCCCGCCGGGCGCGCCGCACCGTCTCCAGGGCGTCCGCGCGCCGACCGGAGCGGGCCAGCGCGGTGGCCAGCAGCACCCAGCCGTCCTCCCGTCCCGGCTGCGCCGCGACATGGGCTTCCAGGTCGACGGCCGCTTCCCGGGCGGCGCCGGTGGCCAGCAGGGCGTCGGCCCGGCGCTCCACGGCATGCAGGCGCAAGGCCTCCAGCCGGGCACGGTCGGCGGCGGCCCACCGGGCGGAGGGGAAGTCGGCGAGGGCCGGTCCCCGCCACAGCGCGAGCGCCGCGTCCCACAGCGCCACGGCCGCTTGCGGCGCCGCCGTACCGGCCTGCTGGGCCGCATCCTCGAAGCGCCACGCGTCGACCGCGTCACGGCCGGCGCGCAGCACGTACCCCGGGCCCTGGGTCACCAGGAGCCGGGACGCCTCGCGCGGCGGCCGCCCGGGTTCCAGTGAGCGGCGCAGCGCGGCGACGAACGTGCGTACCGCCCCTACTGCCGCGGCGGGCGCCTCGTCCTCCCACAGGTCCGTCACGAGCCGGTCCACCGTCACCACCCGGCCGCGTGCGACCAGCAGCCGGCCCAGCACCTCCCGGTGCCGCGGGGCCCCGAGGGGCAGCGGCTCGCCCGCCGCGCTCCAGGCGGCCACCGGGCCCAGCAGTCCGAATGCGACGCCCACGGCACGGTCCCTTCGCGGACGGCCCCGTTGCCGGCGCGCGTTCCCGTTCACTCATCGATCACTGATCCGGCGCGCTCAACCTGGAGCACGTCCCCGGACGAGCCCGGCCCGAGCTGCCCGGAGCGTCCACTTTGCCACGAGCACCAGGAGTATCCGCGTGTCCCCCCTGAGCATCCCCGGCTTCACCGAACAGCGAGTGACCGTCGGCGACGGAGTCGCCCTGCACGCCGCGGTCGGCGGCAGCGGCAGCCCGGTCGTGCTGCTGCACGGCTTCCCGCAGACCCACCTGATGTGGCGGCACGTGGCGGCCGACCTCGCCGCCGACCACACCGTCATCTGCCCCGACCTGCGCGGCTACGGCGCCAGCGACAAGCCCGCCGAGACCGGTGCGGACGTCTACTCCAAGCGCACCATGGGCCGGGACGTCGTCCGCCTCGCCGCGGAACTGGGCCACGACCGCTTCACCCTCGCCGGCCACGACCGGGGCGCCCTCGTCGCCTTCCGCACCGCCATGGACCACCCGCAGGCCGTCGCCCGCGCACTGTTCCTCGACGTCCTTCCGACCCTGGACATGTGGGACGCCCTGCGCGGCGTGTCCGGTGCGATCGGCTTCCACCTGTACCTGATGGCCCAGGCCCCCGGTCTGCCGGAGGAGATGATCCGGGGAGCCGCCGACAGCTTCTTCTCGTACTTCCTCGACGCCTGGACCAACGACCCCGCCGCACTTCCCGCTGACGTCCGCCGCCACTACCTCGACGCCTCCGCGGCGGCGGTGGACTCCATCGTGGCGGACTACCGCGCCTCGGCCGGTATCGACGTCGAGCACGACACCGCCGACCGCGCGAACGGCGACCAGCTCGCCATGCCGGTCACCGTCCTCCAGCAGGACTGGGGCGCCGCCCTCGGCTATCACGCCGAGGGACTGTGGAGTGCCTGGGCGCCCGACCTCCGGCACCGCACCGTCTCGTGTGGCCACTTCATGGCGGAGGAGGACCCGAAGCTGATCGCGGCGGAGATCCGCGCGCTCGCCGGTCGCTGAGCGGGGGCGCCGCAGCGCGGTTCACCTGATCCTGAGGCCCGAGCAGAGCCCGGCTCACGCGTACCCGCGCAGCGCTTTGTGGGCGCCGTACGCCTCGATGAAGCCCTGGATCGCCTCCAGGTTGCTGCCGAAGCCGGTGGAGCGCCACTTCGACTTGCTGCCGTCGAGGTAGCGCAGGTCGACCCAGGTGGAGACGGCTGCCGAGTTGCTGGAGCCGGCTACTCGCAGCTTCATGCCGACCAGATCCTGGAAGACGACGATCGCCAGCGGCTTGCGCTCACTGATGTACTCGACGGAGCCGTCCGGCGTGATCACCAGCAGCGGGTCCGGATCGTCGGACGTCCCGCCGAAGAAGCCGGACACCTTGCCCCGCCTCTTGGTGAACACCCGCCAGTCCGCCGGCACCGGACCCCGGCGCGCCTGCCACAGGAGGGTTCGCGGATCCGTCATGGCACCTCCGCAGGACGGGGAATGCCGCCCTGGTGACATTCTCCGCTCGGCGCCGGACGCCCGCCACTGAGCCTTGCTGCGAAGGCCGGCAGTCCTATCTCTCAGGCGCTATGGCGGTTGGGCGCATGGCCGCGTGGATCGCCTGACGGCAGCGTGCGGTGCCGTCGGCTACTGCTCGCCCAGGGCGGTGGCGCGTTGGTCGGCCTCGGTTGCGGCGCGCTGGGCGCCGGTGAAGCGGGTGGGCCGGAACGGTCGTAGGAGGTCTTGTTCCTGGTCGGTGGTGATTTCGCCGGCGGCCAGCCGTCCCAGGATCGGGGCCAGGGTGATGCCGCTGTGCGAGACCAGGCAGTAGACGCGGGACCGGTCAGAGGCGTAACCGGCGATGCTGTGGCCATCCGCCGGCAACGACCGGATGCCGATGCGCAGGTCGATCTCCGGTGCGGGACCCGGCTCGGGGAGGAGTGCTGAGAAGCGTTCAGCGAGGGTGCGGGCAAGGGTCCCGCCTGCGGAGGGCGGGTTCGCCGGGTCGACGTCCCTGTTGAGATCGAGAGCTTGCAGGACCGTCTGGCCGCCTGTTGCGGGGCGGAGGTTGAGGCCGGGGGTGTGGATCACGCAGCGGAGGTCGAGTGCTGGAGTCCTGGCGTACCCCAGCAGGCCGACGGGCTGTGATCCGCGGCCGGTGTCCGTCACCATCGGGATGTCGATGCCAGCCCCTGCGGCCAGTTGCCGCGTCCAGCGGCCTGCCGCCAGCACGGCCCGGTCGCCTTTGACGACTTCCCCTCCGGCCAGGGTGACGGACACTCCGTCGGCTCTGTCATGGATCGCCACCACCTCGCCGAACGCCAGCCTGGCTCCGTGCTGTTCGGCGTCGGCGAGCAGGTTCGCCATGAAGAGTTCGGGCAGTACGTATCCCTCGCTGGGGAAGTGGGCGCACGACGTGATCGTTCCCGGGACGCGGAGGTCGCCTGCGATGCGGGTCGCCTCGGCGGGCGTGATCCAGCGTGCGGGATAGCCGAGTGACTGCAGGCGTGCCACGTTGTCGGCGAGCCATTCTTCGTTCGCCGAGTCCGCCCACTGCAACGCCCCGCTGGGGAAGTAGGACTGCGCACCGGGCAGTTGTCCGGCGAGTCTGGCGTGCTCCTGCATCCCCGCGAGGTTGAGCCGGTGGTAGTCCGGGTCGTGCTTCCGGCTCGAGTTGGTCCAGGCGAACGTGGTCGCGGTGGTCCCGGTACCGGCTCCGGACTGGTCGACCAGGAGGACTTCCTCGCCGCCGACGGCGAGCTGCCTCGCCACGCTGACCCCCAGCACGCCGGCACCGATGACGATGACCTTCATGGTCTGCGCATCCTTTCAGCGGGGGCACGCTGCGGACTGTGCTTGAGAGTACGCCTGCGTTTCGCGGCCGGACAGGCACCGGCAGAACGTCCCCATCGACCGCGTCCGCAGGGCCAGTTGCTTTGCTCACACCCTCGAATCGTGGCGCCGCAACCAGATGTCGACCGCCCTGGCCAGTCCCTCGCGGTCGGTGAAGAGGTGTCCGTCCATGCCGGTGGCGCGCGCCGCGCGGACGTTCTCCGTGCGGTCGTCGACGAAGAGAAAATCGGCCGGGGCGGCCCGCAGGGCGAGGACGGAGTGCTGGAAGGCCGCTGGAGCCGGTTTCGCCACGTTGATCCTGCCGGAGAAGGCGAGATGGTCCAGGGTGTGCAGCCACGGCTGTGCGGCGAGGAAGGCGTCGGCGTGGTCCGGGGGGATGTTGGACAGCAGGGCGACCTCGGCAACGCTGCGGAGGGACTGGACGTAGGCGACCATCCGGTCGTCGACGCGTGACCAGCTGTCGATGTCGGTGAGGCGCAGGTCCTCGATCGTGTCGGCGTCGACGGGCAGGGCCAGGCGGCGCAGTACGGCGGTCCAGTACTCGGGCGCGGACTGGTGGCCCGCGTCGTAGGGCGGGCGGCAGGCCCAGTAGGCCGTGGTGAACGCGTCGGCGGGTGCTTGGCAGCGGGCCGCCATCTTGTCCAGGGCGCCGGGGCGTTGATGGCGGGCGATGACCCCGAAGAGATCGAACAGGATGATGTTGCGGTCGGTCGGCATGGTGGTGTGTTCCTCCGGATTCCGAGGGCCTTCCGAGGGTCGTCAGTGGCTGCTTGCTGCTGTTTCGCGGGTGGGCTCGGATCCGGTGCGCAGCGCTGTCGCCGCGACTGCGGTGATCGCACACAGCAGGGTCAGCAGGAGGAAGGTGTGGTTCAGGGCGACGAGGTGGGTCAGCCAGCCGATCACGGCGGGGCCGGCGAGCATGCCGACGTAGCCGAGCCCGGCGACGCGGGAGACATTGGCCCCGGCGGCGGAGGGGTCGGCGTGTCCGGCTGCGCTGAACAACTGCGGGACACAGCCGGACAGTCCCAGTCCGAACAGCGCCCAGCCCGCGAACGCGGCCCATGTCCAGGGGGTGAGGGCCGCGAGCGTGATGCCGACGGCGGCCGTGGCCGCTCCGTGGCGGAGGACGGCCATGGAACCGGCCCGGGCGGCGAGGCGGTCGGCGAGGAGCCGGCCGATGGTCATGGTCGCGGCGAAGGTGCCGTAGGCGAAGGCGGCCGTGCTGGCCGGAGCGCCGAGGGTGTCCTTCAGGTGCAGCGCGCTCCAGTCGTTGGCGGCTCCCTCGCAGAGCATGACCATCATGGCGAGGGCGGCGAGGAGCCAGATGCGCCCGCTGGTTCCGCGGTGCTTGGCGGCGCGTGCCGGTCCGGGCTCCTCCACGGCGGCGGTGGGCTCGGCCGGCAGCAGGGTGCGTGCCGGCAGGAGAGCGAGCACCACACCCAGGGCTCCTACAGCGGTCATGCTCGCGGCGGGGCTCAGGCCGGCGCCCGCCGTGGCCGCGCCGACGAGTGCGGCGATGACGCCGCCGACCGAGAACGTGGCGTGGAAGGCCGACATCACGGGACGGCCGTACGCCTTCTCCACGTGTACCGCGTGGGCGTTCATGCTCACGTCCAGGCTGCCGTTGCAGAACCCGAAGACGAACAGAGCCCCGGCCAGCGTCCACGGATCCTGGGCGAGCCCGGGCAGCACCAGGGTTGCGCTGCACAGGACGCCGGTGGCGGGCACGACGATGCGCGCTCCGAGCCGGTCGGTGAGCCGTCCGGCCGCCTGCATGCCGGTGAAGGCGCCCAGTCCGAGCAGGACGAGGAGGCCACCCAGCGTGGAGTGGCTGATGTCCACGCGCTCCTCGATGGCGGGGATCTGCACCACCCACGCGCCCATGGTCGTGCCGCAGAGGATGAAGTACGCGAAGGTCGCCGCTCGGGCGGAGCGAAGCGAATGATTCATGTGGACGACCGTAATGAACATTCATGGTGATTGGATACTGGTGTTTCGCACACATTGACTGTTCGTTCGGGGCTCGTGTTCAATCGGGGCATGAGCACTGGGGACCGGCACGGGATCATCGCGCAGGCCGTCCGGGAGTCGGGCCGCGCCACGGTCCAGGAACTCGCCGCACTGACCGGCGCCTCGGAGATGACCATCCGGCGCGATCTCGACGCGCTGGCCGCCCAAGGTGTCCTCGAGCGGGTCCGTGGCGGCGCGCGCACCCTGCTGCTGCGGGGCGAGGAGCCACCCTTCGGGCTGCGCGCGCACGAGGCCGTCGACGCCAAGCGCCGTATCGCGGCCGAGGTCTGCTCGCTCATCGCCGACGGCGAGACCGTCCTCCTCGACAGCGGCACCACCTGCTTGGAGATCGCCCGTCTGCTGCGCCGGCGGCCCGTCACGGTGATGCCCCTGTCGCTCCAGGCCGTCCAGGTGCTCGGCGAGGGTCCGGCCCCGGCCCGGCTGCTGGTGCCCGGCGGGCAGCCGCGGGCCGCCGAGGGAGCGCTCAGCGGCCCGCTCACCCTCGCGTCGCTGGCGGCACTGCGCTTCGACACGGCCGTCATGGGCTGCTGCGGTCTCAGCGCGGCGGAGGGCCTGACCGCCTACGACCTCGACGACGCGGCCGTGAAGAAGGCCGGCATCGCCTCCGCGCGCCGCATCCTCGTGGCCGCCGACGGCACCAAACTGGGCCGCACCGCCTACGCCTGGGTCGGCCCTTCCACCCTCCTGCACACCCTGGTCACCGACACGTCGGCGCCCGCGGACGAGGTCACCGCGCTGGAAGGCACCGGCACCCTCGTGCGAACCGTCTGACGGGACCGACCGCAGCGGACCGCGACACCCGGTCCGCCCGCATCCCCCGAGCGGTCCCCTAGGACGACTCCCGGACCACCAACTCCGTAGGCAGCGTCAACTGCCGCTCGGCGCACGGGACATCGCTGATCTCGTCGAGCAGGATCGCCGCCATGGTCCGGCCCAGTTCCTCGACCGGCTGCCGGATCGTGGTCAGCGGCGGGTTGGTGTGGCGGGCGAGGACGGAGTCCTCGAAGCCGACGACGGCGACGTCGCCCGGTACCTGGCGTCCCTGGCGGCGCAGTTCGCTCAGGGCGCTGACGGCCATCAGGTCGGACGCGGCGAAGACGGCGTCCAGATCCGGCGCCCGTTCAAGAAGCGAACGCATCGCCCGGCGGCCGCCTTCCTCGGTGAAGTCGCCCACCTCGACCAGGAGTTCGTCGGCCGGGACCCCCGCCTCCTCGTGGGCGGCGCGCCAGCCGTCGAGGCGGCTGCGGCCGACGTCCATGTCGAGGGCGCCGGTGATGGTCGCGATGCGGCGCCGGCCGCTGCCCAACAGGTGCCGGACGGCGGCGGCGGCGCCCCCGGCGTTGTCGGCGGTGACGTAGCTCAGCGGCTCGTTCTCGTCGCGGCGGCCCGCCAGGACCGTGGGCAGGCCCATCTCCTCCAGCATGCCCGGCAGTTGGTCGTGGGCGTGGACGGAGACCAGCAGGACACCGTCGACCCGGCGGGTCGCCACCGACGCGGCCAGCTGGTCCCGTTCGGACTGGTCGCGGACGAGCATCAGCTGGAGCTGGGTGCGGGTCTCGGACAGCGCGCCGCTCACACCGCGGATCAGGGCGGCGAAGTACGGCTCCGAACCGAGCCGGCTCTCCGACTCGGGGATCACCAGGGCCACCGCGTTGGTGCGGTTGGTGACCAGTCCGCGGGCGACGGAGTTGGGGACGTAGTCCAGCTCCTTGATCGCGGCCAGGACCCGGGCGCGTGCGTCGGCGCTGACGAGTTCCGAGCCGTTGATGACGCGGGAGACCGTGGTCCGACCCACCCCGGCCCGGGCGGCGACGGTCTTGATCGTGGGACGGCGGTTCCCTGTCATGTGCTCCTCCCGGCAGCAGCCGCTGCGGCACCGGCCGCGGACGTGACCAGCGGCAATTGTGGCAGACGCCGAGCGGGGGACAGCACCCCCGCCAACGTCACGAACCGAACACCGAACCAGGGCTTCGGTCACGAATTGTTTTCAAGTTATTGACATAGCCGATCCCTGCCACGAGTCTTCCATCCACTGGTGGGCACGTTCCCACCTCTCGTTGGGAACGTGCCCACCGACAAAACGCCCCACCCCGTAGATCGCGGAACCCGCTGCTCCGGTGCGTCAGCGCCGTCGCTTGGAGGAAGAAACATGGCAACTGTTCGAAGGTCATCACGGACCAGAGCGCTCGCGGCCGTCGCGGCCACCGGCGCGCTCGCGCTCCTCGTCGGCTGCGGCGGCAGCGACGACTCCGTCACCGGCGGCGGCAAGAAGGACGGCAAGGTCGTCATCACCGTGGGCCTGTACGGGGTGATGGGCTTCAAGGAGACGGGCCTCCTGGAGCAGTACGAGAAGGAGAACCCGGGCGTCGAGATCAAGGCCGAGATAGCCGGTGACGAGCAGACGTACTACACCGCGCTGCAGACCCGGCTCGCGGCCGGCAAGGGCCTGAAGGACATCCAGGGCATCGAGATCGGCCGGGCCAAGGAGATCGTCGACACCCAGGCCGACAAGTTCGCCGACTTCTCCGACGTGGCGGGCACCGACCACTTCCTGCCCTGGAAGCAGTCCCAGATCACCACCGAGGACGGCAAGGTCCTGGGCCTCGGCACCGACATCGGCCCGATGGCGGTCTGCTACCGCAAGGACTACTTCGAGCAGGCCGGCCTGCCCAGCGACCGCGACGAGGTCGCCAAGCTGTGGGAGGGCGACTGGAAGAAGTACGTCGAGGTCGGCCGCAGCTTCAAGAAGGACTTCAAGGACGGTGACGTGGCGTTCATGGACGCCGCCAGCGGCCTGTTCAACGCCATGGTCTACGGCTACCCCGAGCAGTACTACGACGCCCAGGGCGAGCTGATCTACGACAAGAACCCGGCCGTCAAGGAGGCCTGGAACCTCGCCGCGGACGCCGCCGAGGACGGGCTGACCGCCAAGCTCCGCCAGTTCCAGCCCGGTTGGGACCCCGGCCTGGCCAACGGCACGTTCGCCACGGCCGTCTGTCCGGCCTGGATGCTCGGCCACATCGGTGAGAAGGCCGGCGAGGCGAACAAGGGCAAGTGGGATGTCGCCAAGGCCCCCAAGGGCGCCAACTGGGGCGGCTCCTTCCTCGGCGTGGTCGAGCAGAGCCCGGTGAAGGAGGAGGCGAAGAAGCTCGCCGCCTGGCTGACCGCGCCGGAGCAGCAGGCCCACATCTTCGAGAAGCAGGGCAGCGTCCCGTCCTCGCAGAAGGCGCTGGAGAGCCCGGACGTCAAGGGCATCACCTCGGAGTACTTCAACAACGCCCCGATCGGTGAGATCTTCGGCGCCGCCGCCCAGGACATCCCGGACAAGCAGGTCCTCGGCCGCAAGGACGGCACGATCAAGGACACCTTCTCCCAGGGTCTGACCCTGATCGAGCAGCAGGGCACCGCGCGTGACGAGGCGTGGGAGACCACCGCGGAGCGCATCGAGAAGGCGGTCGGCTGACCCGTCGACCGCTCCGGCCACCCGGGCCCACTCAACCGCTCTCAGGAAGGAAGTCCGGTGGCCACCTCCACCACCAAGGCCCAGGTCGGCGAGGGCCGTCGGGGTCCGACCCCGCAGCCCGGCGGCAAAGGCGCCGGCCGGCGCCGCAACGCGCTGCTGCACCGCCTCGACGTCAAGGGCGCGCCCTACGCCTTCGTCGCTCCGTTCTTCGTCGTGTTCGCCGCGTTCAGCTTCTACCCCCTCGTCTACACCTCCTGGATCTCCCTGCACCGGGTGGAGCTCGCCACCCTGGACCTCATGGAGTGGGTGGCGTTCGACAACTACGTCGAGCTGTGGAACGACGAGCGGTTCTGGAACGCGCTGGCCAACACCATCACCATCGGCATCATCTCCACGGTGCCGCAGCTGCTGATGGCGCTCGGTCTGGCGCACCTGCTCAACTACCGGATGCGCGGCTCGCTGTTCTTCCGGGTCGCCTCGCTCGTGCCCTACGCCACCTCCGTCGGCGCCGCCGCGCTCGTGTTCACCATGCTCTTCGAGCGCGACTTCGGCATGATCAACTGGGCGTTCGGCACGGTCGGCCTGGACCCGGTGGACTGGGAGGCCGACAAGTGGCCTGCCCAGATCGCCATCTCGACCATCGTCATCTGGCGCTGGACCGGCTACAACGCGCTGCTCTACCTCGCCGCCATGCAGGCCATCCCCGCCGACCGGTACGAGGCCGCCGCCCTCGACGGCGCCTCCCGCTGGAAGCAGTTCACCCACGTCACCGTGCCCGGGATCCGCTCCACCATCGTCTTCACCATCGTGCTCTCCACCATCGGCGCGACCCAGCTCTTCGGCGAGCCGCTGATCTTCGGCCAGGGCCCCAACGGCATCTCCGGCGGCGCCGACAACCAGTACCAGACGCTGGGCCTGCTGCTGTACGAGGAGGGCTGGAAGAACTACCAGATGGGCCGCTCGGCGACCGTCGCCTGGGCGATGTTCCTGCTGCTCGTCGTCGTCTTCGTGGCGCAGCGCCTCATCACGCGCCTGCGCGCCCGTTCGTCCTGACCAGGAGTCGTCATGACCACCGAAAGCCTCCCGGTCCGGACGGACGCGCCCGCCCGGATCCCCGCCCCGAAGCCCGCCGCCCGCCGCAGCCTCCGTGTGTTCCGTCCGGGCGCCGGCCGCCAGCACCACGCGGGCCCGCTCTCCTACGTCCTGCTCGGGATCGTCGCGATCGTGTCGATCTTCCCGCTGTACTGGACGATGGTCGCGGCCTCGACCGACAACACCCGCGTCAGCCAGACGCCGCCGCCGTTCCTGCCCGGCCCGAACCTGTTCAGCAACCTCGCCCGCGCCTGGGACGAGGCGGCCATGGGCAAGGCCATGATCAACAGCACCATCGTGGCCGGGGTGATCGCCCTGTCCACGGTGATGTTCGCGACCCTCGCCGGCTTCGCCTTCGCCAAACTCCGCTTCAAGGGCCGCAACGTCCTGCTCATGCTGGTGATCGGCACGATGATGGTGCCGCCCCAACTCGGCGTCGTGCCGCTGTTCATGATGATGTCCGAGCTGGGCTGGTCGCAGCAGCTGCCCGCCGTCATCTTCCCGACCCTGGTCAGCGCCGTCGGCGTCTTCTTCATGCGGCAGTACCTCACCGAGGCGCTGCCCGACGAGCTGGTCGAGGCGGGCCGGGTGGACGGCGCGCACTCCCTGCGGATCTTCTGGAGCATCGTGCTGCCCGTCGCGCGGCCCGCGATGGCGGTCCTCTTCATGATCACTTTCGTGCACGCGTGGAACGACTTCTTCTGGCCGTTCGTGGTGCTCGACATGAGCAACCCGACCGTCCCCGTCGCCCTCACCCAGCTCAGCGCCGGCTACGTCCGCGACCAGTCCCTGATCATGGCGGGCGCGCTCCTCGGCACGCTCCCGCTGCTGGCGATGTTCATCGTCTTCGGCCGGCAGATCGTCAGCGGCATCATGGCGGGCGCGGTCAAGGGCTGAACCCCGCCTCCCCTCCCACCGATTCACCCCCTTGTCGAAAGGACCTACGTGGTCACCGCAGCACGACAGCAGACCGCGTCCGCCCCGGACGCCCCCCGCACCTTCCCGAAGGGCTTCCTCTGGGGCACCGCGACCGCCTCCTACCAGATCGAGGGGGCCGCCGGCGAGGACGGCCGCACCCCGTCCATCTGGGACACCTACGCCCGCACCCCGGGCCGGGTCCGCAACGGCGACACCGGTGACATCGCCACCGACCACTACCACCGCTGGCGCGAGGACGTCGCCCTGATGGCCGAACTCGGCGTCGGCGCCTACCGCTTCTCCCTGGCCTGGCCCCGCATCCAGCCCACCGGCCGCGGCCCCGCCGTGCAGAAGGGCCTCGACTTCTACCGGCGTCTGGTCGACGACCTGCTCGACAAGGGCATCCAGCCGGTCGCCACCCTCTACCACTGGGACCTGCCCCAGGAACTGGAGGACGCCGGTGGCTGGCCCGAACGCGCCACCGCCGAGCGGTTCGCCGAGTACGCCTCCCTGGCCGCCGACGCCCTCGGCGACCGCGTGCGCACCTGGACCACGCTCAACGAGCCCTGGTGCAGCGCCTTCCTCGGCTACGGCTCGGGCGTGCACGCCCCCGGCCGCACCGACCCGGTCGCCGCCCTGCGCGCCGCCCACCACCTCAACCTCGGCCACGGCATGGCCGTACAGGCGCTGCGCGACCGACTGCGCGCCGACGCCCAGGTCTCGGTGACCCTCAACATCCACCACGTACGCCCGCTCACGGCGACCGAGGCCGACATCGATGCCGCGCGCCGCATCGACGCCCTGGCCAACCGTGTCTTCACCGGTCCGATGCTGCGCGGTGCCTACCCGGAGGACCTGCTCAAGGACACCGCCACCCTGACCGACTGGTCCTTCGTGCGCGACGGCGACCTGGAGACGGCTCACCAGCCGCTGGACTTCCTCGGCGTGAACTACTACTCGCCGACCCTCGTCTCGCAGGCCGACGGCAGCGGCACCCACAATTCCGACGGGCACGGCCGAAGCGAGTTCAGCCCGTGGCCGGCCGCCGACGAGGTCGCCTTCCACCAGTCGCCGGGCGAGACCACCGCCATGGGCTGGGCCATCGACCCGAGCGGTCTGTACGAGCTGCTGCGCCGGCTGTCGTCGGACTTCCCGGAGCTGCCGCTGATCATCACCGAGAACGGTGCGGCGTTCGACGACTACGCCGACCCCGAGGGCAACGTCAACGACCCGGGCCGGATCGCCTACGTGCGCGACCACCTGGCCGCCGTGCACGACGCCCTGCGCGACGGTTCCGACGTGCGCGGGTACTTCCTGTGGTCGCTGCTGGACAACTTCGAGTGGGCGCACGGTTACAGCAAGCGCTTCGGCGCCGTCTACGTGGACTACCCGACCGGGCGGCGCATCCCCAAGGCCAGTGCCCGCTGGTACTCCCAGGTGGCGCGCACCGGCGTCCTGCCCGGCGCCTGACCCACGCCCGGCGCGGCACCTTCCAGCCCGCCCCGCACGGGTGCCGCGTCCCGCAGCCCGTCCTCCGGCCCGGACCACCGGACCGGAGGGCGGGCTCGCGCGCGTCACTCCCCGGGGTAGCGCACCCCGGTCCGCTCGCGCACCTGGTCCAGGGTGTCCATCACGGCGAGCGTGTGGGCCGGCGGCAGCAGCGGTGACGTCGTCAGGCCCGCCCGCAGACAGCGCATCACCTCGTCGGCCTGGTGGCCGTAGCCGTGTCCTTCCTGCGGCGCGGCGGTCACGGTCCGGGGCTCGTGGCCGTCGCGGTGCAGCACGAAGGAGCGGGGGTTGTAGAAGTCGGCCGGTATCTCGATGCGGCCGGTCGTGCCGTACACCGTCGCCCGGTGCTCGTCCTCGGCGAGCAGCGAGCACGTCAGGACAGCCATCGCGCCGTTCCGGTAGCCGAGCAGGATGCCCGTCTGCTCGTCGACGCCCCGCGGGGACAGCCGGGCGTGGGCGGTGACCGTCTCGGGGGCGCCGAGGATGAGGTGGGCGAAGGAGACCGGGTAGGTGCCCAGGTCCAGCAGGGCGCCGCCGCCGGCCGCGGGGTCCCACAGGCGGTGGTCCTGGGGCGCGTCCACCCGGGCGCCGAAGTCGGCGTGCAGGGCGCGGACCTCGCCGATGGCGCCCTCGGCCACCAGTTCCGCGATGCGCAGGATGGTCGGGTTGAGGCAGGTCCACATCGCCTCCATCACGAACAGGCCCTGCTTCTCGGCCAGTTCGGTCAGTTGCCGGGCCTGCCGGCCGCTGAGGGCGAAGGGCTTCTCGACCAGCACCGGCTTGCCGGCCTCCAGGCAGGCCGTCGCCGCGGCGACATGCTGGGCGTGCGGGGTGGCGACGTAGACGACATCGACCTCCGGGTCGGCGGCCAGCTCCCGCCAGCTGCCGTGGGCGCGGGGGATGCCGAACCGTGCCGCGAAGGCCCCCGCGGACTCGGTCGACCGGGACCCGACCGCGGTGACCCGGGCGTCCGGCAACAGCAGCAGATCCTCGGTGAAGGCGGCGGCCATGCCTCCGGTCGCCAGGACACCCCAACGGACGGGCTGTTCGCTCACGTGCTTCTCCTGTTCAGCGGTGCTCGCGGTACACCCCGCACTCTATGGGCACGTTCCCACCGCGTGGGTGGCGCGATCGCACTGCGGACACTTCGCCCGCGGGCCGGGTCAGCCCAGTGCAGGGCGGCCCCGAGGGCGAAGTCGACCATGCCGTAGCAAACCGCCAGGCGAGTGCGAGAAGTGCGCCCCTTTGGTCGGAAGTGTCCAGAAAGGTGCGTACGAAGCCCGGGAGCGTCAATCCGGTGGGCTGACGCTTCATCACATTGCGGGAGGCGAGTTGTGGCCGTACGGGGGTACTCGCGCTCTCGGGAGTGTCGATGCCGAGCACTGATGAAGAACGAACGGGCGGAGGGGCGTATGAACGGAAAGCATTTCGAACCGCGCGGGAAGAACCGCGCGACCAGCGGGCTGGAACCGTTGTCGTTGACGGTGCACCAGGTGCTGGGGGACACCAGGGCCCCGCTGCAGGCCGATTTCTCCTACGATCCGGCCGACCCGCTGTTCGTGACCCTGGTGTTCCGGCCGGCGGGGGAGCCCGCGGTGACCTGGCAGATCAGCCGTGACCTGCTGGTCGACGGACTGTCCCAGCCCAGCGGCATCGGCGATGTCCGGATCCGGCCGACGCGGTACGGCGCCCTGGTGCGGGTGCGCCTGCAGGAGCACGGCGCCACGGCCCAGTTCGACGTCGGCCTGCCCGAGTTGCAGGAGTGGCTGACGCGGACCTGCGCGCTGGTGCCGATCGGCGAGGAACTGCGTGGCGTCGACTGGGACGCCGTCACCCGGGAGTTGCTCGGCGGCTCGTGACCAGCCCTCCTGGAAGCCCGCGGGGGACGGCTTCATGGAGGGCAGGGCCCGTCGTCGGCTGTCCGCACGCCATGCGCACAACGGAGGAACCCGCCGTCGCCGAACGCCGCAAAAGACAGTGAGACGGGCGGTTCCGGCATGAACGGATCCCGGTCGGGCGCCGTACTCTTACCCGATCGAGGTGCGCATTCGGCTTGATTCCTCGGTCTTCGTGGGGTGTGTGCACACGGTCGCGCGGAGCGCGGCCTCGGGGGAGAGGGCCGGCCATGATGGCGACGAGTGACACGGTACGGACGAGAGCCGTGCTTCCGGTCGATGCGGCGCGCGGGGTGATGTGGGCATTCGTCCTCGCCAACGTGGTGGTCGTCGAGGCGTTGTTCCTCAGCGCGGGCGAGGGCAAGAACGACGTGCTCACGGTCGCGAAGTGGTTCGGACTGCACGCGGCCCTGCTGATTCTCTTCCAGCTGCTGCTGGTGGCCCGGCTGCCGTGGCTGGACCGGCGTATCGGGATGGACCGGCTCACGGTGTGGCACCGCTGGGTCGGCTTCACCCTGCTGTGGACGGTCCTCACCCACGCCACGCTGGTGGTGCTCGGTTTCGCGACGCTCGACGACGCGTCCATGGGCTCGACGTTCGTGGCCCTGAGCGGGGTGACGGCCTCCCTGCTGGGCATGCTCGCCGCGGCCGTCATCGTCGTGATCGGCGCGATCTCCGCCCGCCCCGTGCGGCGCCGGCTCCGGTACGAGGTGTGGCACGGCCTGCACCTGCTGCTCTACGTCGCCCTGGGTCTCGCGTTCGTGCACCAGTTGCAGGAGACGACGACGTTCGCCTCCTCCGGGTTCGCGACGGCCTACTGGTGGTGCCTGTGGCTGTTCGCGTTCGGTGCGCTGCTGGCCGGGCGGGTGGTCCTGCCGCTGTGGCGCAACGCCTACCACCGGTTCCGCGTCGTGGCCGTGGTGCCCGAGTCGCTGAACGCGGTCTCCGTGTACGTCACCGGAAGGCACCTGGACCGATTCCCCGCCCGGGCCGGCCAGTTCTGCATCTGGCGCTTCCCCGGGCACCACCACTGGTGGACCGCCAACCCCTTCTCCCTGTCGGCGGCGCCGGGCGGACAGGGACTGCGCCTGACGGCCAAGGCGGTCGGCGGCGCCAGCGCCGGTCTGCGCACCCTCCCGCCGGGCAGCCGCGCCTTCGTCGAAGGACCCTACGGGGCCTTCACATCGCTGCACCGCTCCCGCCCCGGCACCCTGCTGATCGCCGGCGGAGTGGGGATCACGCCCGTGCGGGCCATGCTCGAGGAGCAGGCGACCGGCGACGTCGTCGTGCTGTACCGGGTGCGCAGCGAGGCCGATGCCGTGCTGCTGAACGAGGTGCGCCACCTGGTCGCCCAGCGGGGCGGACGGTTGCACCTGCTCACCGGCCGGACCGGCGAGCAGGGCGTCCCGCCGTTCGGCCCGGCCGCCCTGCAGCAACTGGTCCCCGACATCACCGACCGGGACGTGTACGTCTGCGGCCCGCCCCCCATGACCACGGCCGTGCTCTCCGCGCTGCGCGACCTGCGGGTCCCCGCACGCCAGGTGCACGCGGAGCGGTTCGGCCTGGCCTGACCCGCGAGGTGAGCGGTCGCTTCTCCGGGCTGCCGGGTCACCTCTGTGTCAGCTGCTCCACCCGCAGCGGTGCGTCCGTGCGGGCGATGACGTCATCCACCGTGACACCAGGGGCGGTCTCGGTGAGGGCGATGCCGTCCGGGGTGATGTCCAGGACCCCGAGGTCGGTGATGACGCGTTGGACGCACTGTTCCCCGGTGAGGGGCAGGGTGCACTCCTTGAGGATCTTGGGGCCCCCGTCCTTGGCGGTGTGCTCCATCAGGACGATGACCCGGCGGGCGCCGTGCACGAGGTCCATCGCGCCGCCCATGCCCTTGACCATCTTGCCGGGGATCATCCAGTTGGCCAGGTCTCCTCGCTGCGAGACCTGCATGGCGCCCAGCACGGCGGTGTCGATATGGCCGCCGCGGATCATGCCGAAGGAGAGCGCGGAGTCGAAGAAGCTCGCGCCGGGCAGGACGGTGACGGTCTCCTTGCCCGCGTTGATGAGGTCGGGGTCGACCTCCGCCTCGGTGGGGTAGGGGCCGGTGCCGAGGATGCCGTTCTCGGAGTGCAGGACCACGTGCACGCCGGGCGGGAGGTGTCCGGGGATGAGGGTGGGCAGGCCGATGCCCAGGTTGACGTAGGAGCCGTCGGTGAGTTCGGCGGCGGCGCGGGCGGCCATCTGGTCGCGGGTCCAGGCCATCAGGAACGTACCGTCCTCTTCTCGATCTGCTTGTCGGCGGCTTCCTCGGCGGTCAGCACCGTGACCCGCTGGACGTAGATGCCGGGCACATGGATGTCGTTGGGGTCGAGCTCGCCCGGTTCGACGAGTTCCTCCACCTCGGCGATGGTGACGCGGCCGGCCATCGCGGCCAGTGGATTGAAGTTGGCGGCGGCCTGACGGAAGCGGAGATTGCCGTGGCGGTCCCCGCGCCAGGCGCGGACGAGCGCGAAGTCGGTGGTGATGCCGTGCTCCAGGACGTGCGGACGGCCGGCGAACTCACGGGTCTCCTTGGGCGGGGAGGCCACGATGACCGAGCCGTCGGGGGCGTAGCGCCAGGGCAGACCGCCCTGGGCGACCGCGGTGCCGACACCGGCGGGGGTGTAGAAGGCCGGGATGCCGGCGCCGCCCGCGCGCAGGCGTTCGGCCAGCGTGCCCTGCGGTACCAGTTCGACCTCGAGCTCCCCTGACAGGTACTGGCGGGCGAACTCCCGGTTCTCGCCGACGTAGGAGCCCGTGACCCGAGTGATACGGCCGGCGGCGAGCAGGACGCCCAGGCCGCGGCCGTCCACGCCGCAGTTGTTGGAGATGATCTCGAGGCGGCCGGCGCCCTGGTCGTGCAGGGCGCGGATGAGGGTCTCGGGCACGCCGCTGAGGCCGAAGCCGCCGACGGCCAGCGAGGCGCCGTCCGGGATGTCGGCGACCGCCTCGAAGGCGCTGGGGCGGACCTTGTTCATGCGGGGGAGTCCTTTCGGGGCATCGCGCCGGGCAGGACGGCGGACCAGCCGCCGTCGACGACGAGATCGGCGCCGGTGATGCAGGCGGCCTCGTCGGAGGTGAGGAAGACGGCGGCGTTCACGACGTCGTCGGGGCGGACGGGACGGCCGAGCGGGATGGGGTGGGCGACGGCACGCATCGGGTGTTCGTCGGCGAGGAGGTCGGCACGGGGGCCCGGGGTGTCGGTCATTGCGGGGCTGACGCAGTTCGCGCGGATGCCGTGCGGGGCTCCCTCGGCAGCGAGTTGCCGGGTCAGCGCGATGCTCGCGCCCTTGGCGGCGGAGTGCGCGGTGCGCTGGTCGGTGAGGCCCGCCGTCGAGCCGACGGTGAGGATGCAGCCCCGGCTGCGCACCAGGTGCGGCCAGGCGGCCCGGACGGTCGGCCACACCGAGTCCAGTTCCGCGCGCACCGTGGAGGCGAAGTCCTGGTGGGGCCGGCTGTCGACGGGCCCGGCGCGGACGGCGCCCGCTTGGGCGCAGACGATGTCGACGGCGCCGAAGGCGTCCACCGCCGCGTCCACCCAGGAGCGGACGGAGTCCTCGTCGGTGACGTCGAGCGGGCCGGGCGTGAGGATCGTGCCGCCCTCCCGCGCGATGAGCCGCTGGGTCTCGACGGCCTCCTCGTGGAGCAGGTCACCGCCGACGACGAGCGCGCCCTCGGCGGCGAAGCGTACGGCGGCGGCCCGTCCCTGCCCGCGGCCGGTGCCCGGGATCAGCGCCACCTTGCCCTCCAGCCGCTTCACGACGCCGCCGGGCGCAGGGCGTCGGAGACGGACTTGACGCCGCCGTGCGCGGTGAGGCCCCCGTCCACCGGGATCTCCGCGCCGGTGATGAAGGACGACTCGTCCGACAGCAGGAAGACGACGAGCGGGGCGATCTCGTCGACGGCGCCGGTGCGGCCCAGGGGCGTCTCGCGGATGTTGGCCTCGCGGAATGCCGGGGCGGCTGAGGCGGTCATCTCGGTTTCGATGTAGCCGGGGTGGATGGTGTTGACGCGGATGCCGCGCGGTCCCAGGTCGAGCGCCGCGGCCTTCGACAGCCCGCGCAGGGCCCACTTGCTGGTCGTGTAGGCGACCGGGTAGTGAGCGGTGAGGGCGGCGGAGGAGCCGACGTTCACGATGGCGGAGCCGGGCGGCATCAGCGGGGTGAGGTGCTGGATGCCGAGCAGCGGGCCGGTGACGTTGACGGCGTGGACGCGTGCCATGTCCTCGGCGCGTACGTCGCCGAGGCGGGCGCGCCAGGTGATGCCGGCGTTGTTGACCAGGCCGTGGACCCGCCCGTAGGCCTCCTTGAGTTCGGCGGCGAGGTCGGCCCACTCCGCCTCGCTGGAGACGTCGAGGCGGCGGCAGCGCTCGCCGGGCTCCACGTCGGTGGCGATGACGCGGGCGCCCTCGCGGACCAGCGCCTCGGCCTCGGCGGCGCCCTGTCCGCGGGCCGCGCCGGTGACCACGACGACCTTGCCGGCCAGCCGCTTGGGGTGCAGGTCGTTCACGGCCGCTCCCGGGGCCGGCGCCTGCCGGTGGACAGGGGTACGGGGTCGGCGCCGGGGACGACGGTGTTGGAGACGGTGCCGATGCCCTCGACGGTGAGCGTGACGGTGTCGCCGGGCTTGAGCGGCGGCGGTGTCTTCTCGCCGCGTACGCCCCACAGTTCGGCGAGGCAGCCGCCGTTGCCGCAGGTGCCCGAGCCCAGGACGTCGCCGGGCACGACCCGGGTGCCCCGGGAGGCGTAGGCGACCATCTCCTCGAACGTCCAGCTCATGTTGGACAGCAGGTCCTCGCCCACAATCTCGCCGTTGACCTCGGCGGTGAGCGCGAGGCGCAGGAAGCCGTCGTCGTCCCGGTAGGGGTCGAGTTCGTCGGTGGTGACCAGGACGGGGCCGAGGGTGGTGGCGGTGTCCTTGCCCTTGCAGGGGCCGAGGCCCACCTTCATCTCGGCGGACTGCAGGTCGCGGGCGGACCAGTCGTTGAAGACGGTGTAGCCGATGATGTTCTCGCGTGCCTGCTCGGGGGTGAGGTCGCGGCCCTCGCGGCCGATGACGGCGGCGACCTCCAGCTCGAAGTCGAGGACGGCCGAGCCCGGCGGCATCGGGATGTCGTCGCCGGACGCGTAGAGGGCGTGCGGGTTGGTGAAGTAGAAGGTGGGTGCCGCGTACCACTGCTCGGGTACCCCGCCGGTGCCCTCGACCGAGCGGCGGACGCCCTCGACGTGTTCCTCGAAGGTGACGAAGTCGCGCACGGAGGTCGGCTGCAGCGGTGGCAGCAGGCGTACCTCGCTGATGTGCGGGCCGGGCGGGACGTCGAGGGTGGCGGCGCCGAGGTCGAGCAGTGCGCCGGTTCCGTCGCCGGCGGCGATGACCTCGGTGAGCGAGCGCACCCCGGGCACGGGGTACAGCACGCCGTGGTCGTCGACGACCGCCAGGCGGCGCCGGTCGTGGTGTTCGTAGGCGGCGAAGCGCATGGTCAGCTCCTGGCTGGGTGGGGCTGGTCCCGGAGGGCGCGGCGCGGGTGTGTCAGGGCAGGTGACAGGGGAGCGCCACGCCCCCGGGGCATGGGGTGGGGTCAGACCGGCGGGGCGATGAAGCAGCCGCGGTCGGGGTCGTTGAAGGACTCCTTGGCGACGAGTTCGTTCATCGGGTTGGCGGTGCCCCACTGGTCGGTGACCTCGGGCTGGGAGAAGTCGTAGACGTGCGGGTGCCAGGTGTCCTCGTCCAGGCACTCCAGCTCGGTCGTGTACTCGACCGTGTTGCCGTGCGGGTCGAGGAAGTAGGTGAAGGTGTTGTCGCCGGCCATGTGGCGGCCGGGGCCCCAGATCTTCTTGAACCCGGCGCGGATGACCCGGCCCGAGCCGCGCATGTACTCGTCGATGCCGCGCATCTCGAAGGAGACGTGGTGCAGGGCGGTGTGCGGGCCCTTCGCCAGCGCCATCGAGTGGTGCTGGTTGGAGATCCGCATGAAGTGCATGACCTCGCCCATGTGCGGGGAGCTGAGGGTGTCGGAGAGGCGGAAGCCGAGGTGCCGCTCGTACCAGTCCTTCGTGCGGTCCAGGTCGGGGGAGTTGAGGACGACGTGGGACAGCTTGACCGGGATCGACTCCTTCTCCTCGATCTTGCGGTGCCGGCGTACCTCCACGTCGGCGGAGACTTCGATGGTGCGGCCGTCCACGTCGAAGAAGCGGAAGCCGTAGCCGCCGCCGGGGGTGTCGACCTTGCCCGGCTGCGTGATCAACTGCACGCCGCCCGCGAGGAGTTGGTCGGCGAGGGTGTCGACGTCGGCCGGTGTGGCGGCGCCGTAGGAGACGAGGTCGAGGCGCTTCTCGTCGGCCTTGCGCAGCCGGATGACGTACTGCTCGGGGGAGCCCTCGGCGGCGAGGAAGGAGATGCCGGAGTCCTCGGCGACCTTGGTCAGGCCCCAGACGCCGGCGTAGAAGTCGAGCTGCTTGTCGTAGTCGGGCACGGCCAGGTCGACGTGGCGCAGATGGGTGAGCAGGCGCATGGTGATCAGTCCTTCCGGAGGAGGGCGGTCGCGTTGCCGCCGCGTACGGCCTCGTAGTCGGCCTCGGGCAGGTGGGCGGCGCGCAGTGCGCCGACGGGGTCCTGCGTGCCCATGTCGAAGGGGAAGTCGGAGCCGAGCAGGACCTGGCCGGGGCCCGCGGCCCGGACCAGTTCGCGCAGGACGGCCGGGTCGTGGACGAGGGAGTCGAAGTACAGGCGCTTGAGGTAGCTGCTGGGCCGGTGCGCGCAGCCGGCGCCGGCGTCGGAGCGGGCGGACCAGGCGTGGTCGGAGCGGCCGATGTGGGTGGGCAGGTAGCCGCCTCCGTGGGCGGCGAGCACCTTCAGCCCGGGGTGGCGGTCGAGCACTCCGGAGAAGATCAGATGGGACAGGGCGACGGCGTTCTCGGTGGGCTGGCCGACCGTGTTGGACAGGTACCACCGGTCCAGGCGTTCGTCGAGCGTGCAGCCGAAGGGGTGCAGGAAGACGATGGCGCCCGTCTCCTCGGCGCGCGACCACAACGGCTCGTACGCCGGGTCGGACAGTTCCCGGCCCGGGGCGTGGCTGGAGATCTCCACCCCGGCCAGGCCCTGTTCCAGGGCGTGGTCGAGGGCGCGGACCGTGTGCTCCGGGTGCTGCAACGGCACCAGGCCGAGGCCGCGCAGCCGGTCGGGCGCGGCCGAACAGTGCGTGGCGGTGGCCTCGTTGGCGAGCCGGTAGAGCTTCTCGGCCGTTCCCTCGTCCGTCCAGTAGTGGTAGTGGGAGGGGGAGGGGCTGACGAGCTGGATGTCCACGCCCTGGGTGTCCATCGCGGCCAGTCGTGCGGTCACGTCGGTGAGCAGGGGGATGCGCTCGCGCACCATGGGGCCGCTGACCGCGAGGGCCGCGGGGCCGTTGCGGCGGGCGTCGAGCGCCTTGGCCTGCGCCAGCCCCGGGAGGTCGGCGACGAGGGCCTCGACCTCGGGCAACAGGACGTGGGCGTGCACGTCGACGGTGGGGCTGGTGCGGGCGTCGGTCGACCGGGGGGTGGTCACGGCAGCTCCCTGAGCATGGTCATCGTGCGGCCCATCAGGCCGGGCACGTCCGCGTCGCGCACTCCGTCGAGCTGCCACTGCCCGATCTGCACGGACGCCTCGACGACGGGCCGCACCCGGGCGATGCGCCGCTCGTAGTACGTCTGGAACAGCGCGTCGTCCCAGGGCTCGCCGCTGGTCAGCAGCTGGGCGAGGACCCAGGCGTCCTCCAGGGACAGGGCCGCGCCCTGGGCGAGGGTGGGCGGGCAGCAGTGGGCGGCGTCGCCGACGAGGACGGTCCGGCCGCGGTGCCAGGAGCCCTCGACCAGCAGCCGGTCGAACCAGGTGTAGTTGACCTGCTCCGGGTCGGTGATGTGCGCGGTGATCTCCGGCCAGCAGCCGCCGTAGGCGGAGGCCAGGCGTCGCATCTCCTCGGCGTAGGTGTCCGGGGGGATCGAGGCGCGGTCGCGGTTGGCCTCGACGACATAGGCGTACAGCGTCGTGTCGCTGGTGGGGCAGTAGCCGGCGATGTAGGCGGGGCCGCCGTAGGCGAGGTCGGTGCGGGTGACGCCGGCCGGGCGGGGGGCGGCGACGCGCCAGATGGCCATGCCGGTGGGTTCCGGCTTGTCGGTGATGCCGATGGCCGCGCGGGTGGCGGAGCCGAGCCCGTCCGCGCCGATCACCAGGTCGTAGCGGCTCTCGGTGCCGTCGGTGAAGCGTACGGTCACGCCGGTGTCGTCGGTGTCCAGGGACTCGGCGCGGATGCCGAGGCGGACGCCGGCGCCCGTGGCGCGGACGGCGTCGATGAGGAGGCGCTGGAGCTGGGGGCGCTGCATGCCGACGGTGGCGGGCAGGTCGTCGCCGCCGGTGCGGATGTCGCGGGCCACGTGCAGGACCGTGCCGTCGGGGGCGGTGATGCCGACGGAGCCGAAACCGAAGCCGGATGCTTTGACCTGGTCCCACACGCCCAGTTCGCGCAGGACGCGAAGGGCGTTGCCCTGGAGGGTGATGCCGGATCCGGCGGTGGCGTTCCAGTCGTCCTTGGCCTCGATCAGGTCCACGGCGAGACCGGCACGCCGCAGCAGGATCGTCACGGCGTTGCCGGCGGCGCCACCACCGATCACCAGGACCGTGCGGGCAGTGCTCATGGGGGAACTCCCTTGTTCCGCTTCTTACTTGACGGCGATGGGGTTGATGGGTGAGCCGACGGCGCCGGTGATCGGCAGGGGAGCGGCGGTGAGCCAGAAGTCGTACGTGCCGTCGGCCGCGCAATCCTCGGCGAGGGCTTCCAGGTCCCACATCTCGCCGATGAGGAGGCCGATGTTGGGGATGGCGACCTGGTGCAGGGGCTGGAAGGCGTCGTCGAACTCGTTGGGCCGTACCTCGAAGCCCCAGGTGTCGGTGGCGATCGCGGCGATCTCGGTGCCGTGCAGCCATCCCGCGGTGGTGAAGGACAGGCCGGGCGCGGGCCCGCCGGCGTACTCGCCCCAGCCGTCGCGCCGTACGCGCGCCAGCTGGCCGGTGCGCACCAGCACGATGTCGCCGCGTCCGACGGTCACCCCGTGCGCCTCGGTGGTCGCCGTCAGGTGCTCCTCGGTGATGGCGAACCCGTCGGGCAGTTCACCGTCCGTGCCGACGGCCCGGCCCACGTCCAGCAGCACTCCGCGCCCCGCGACATGCGGGGCCATGTGCTCGATACCGGTGACGAGGTCGCCGTCGGAGGTGACGACCCGTTCGGCGGGGCGGCCGTTCCAGGCCTTGCCGTGGTCGAAGATGTGCCCGAGGCCGTCCCACTGGGTGGAGCACTGCAGCGGCATGGCGATCACGTCGTCGGCGCCGCCGATGCCGTGCGGGAAGCCCTGGTGGCCGAGGGCGGCGTCGGTGCCGGTGTCCAGCATGGTGTGGACCGGGTTGGTGCGGCGGCGCCAGCCCTTTTGCGGGCCGTTCATGTCGAAGCGCTGGGACAGCGAGAAGCTGACGCCGCGCCGGACGAGCGCGGCGCCCTCGCGGCGCTTGCCCTCGTCGAGGAAGTTCAGGGTGCCGAGCACGTCGTCCTCGCCCCAACGGCCCCAGTTGGAGTACGACTTGGCGGCCTCGGCGATGGCGCCCTCGGGGTCGTGCCGGTTCACGCGCTCTCCCCGCCGCAGCGGGTGCGCTGGACGCCGAGTCCCGTGACGGAACCCTCCATGACGTCGCCGTCGCGCAGCAGCCGGCCCCAGTGCATGCCGTTGCCGGCGGGGCTGCCGGTCAGGACGAGGTCCCCGGGCAGCAGACGGGCGGACTGGGAGGCGTAGGACACCATCCGGGCGACCTTGAAGATCATGTCCTTGGTGGACTCGTCCTGCATGGTCTCGCCGTTGAGCTTGAGCGTCAGGTGCAGGTCGTCCGGGTCGGCGATCGACTCGGCGGGCACGATCCACGGCCCGAGCGGGGTGAAGCCGGGCGCGTTCTTGCTGCGCAGCCAGTCGGTGCCGATCTGCGGCATGTCCCGGCGGAAGACGGTCGCCCGGTCGGTCAGGTCGTTGGCGATGGTGTAGCCCGCGATGTGCGCCGCGGCCTCCTCGACGGACACCTGGTAGGCGGGCCGGCCGATCACGACCGCCACTTCCAGTTCCCAGTCCGGCTTCTCGGCCCAGGCGGGCAGGACGACGTCGTCGTACGGGCCGGTGATCGCGCTGGGCAGCCCGATGAACACGTACGGCAGATCCTCGGCGGCCCGCCGGTCCATGATCTCCGCGGCTTCCGCGCGGCGTTCGGCCTCCGGCCGGTCGTCGCCGGGGGCGCGGTGGGCCACGTGCAGGTCGATGACGTGCTGGCGGTAGTTGGCGCCGGACTGGAAGACCTGGCGCGGTGCGACGGGTGCGTGCACGCGCAGGTCGGTGACCGGGGTGCGGTCGGCGCCGGGGTCGGCGGCCAGGGCGCGCAGCCGGGGCAGGAGCGTGTCCCAGCCGTCCAGCACGTCGAGCATGGTGAGCCGTTCATCGCCCAGGGCGGACCGGAGGTCGAGAGCGGACCCCTCGGGGGTGACGAGGGCAGGGAAGCGGGGCCCGTCCGGGGCCGAGAGGGTGGCGAGGGCGAAGGGTCCGGCGAAGAGCGCGGACGCGGTGTCAGGTTTCACGGACATGTCCTCCTGATTGCGATGCGACTAATCTGGACCCCGCACCCGCGATCAGGGAAATAGATTCTGTGGATGGATGGCATCCAACACATGGATCTCTGCCTGGTCAGCGCCCTCCCGCACAGGACCGCAGAGGAAAACCGATGAACCTGGCCCGGCTGGACCTGAACCTCGTCGTCGCCCTGCGCGCGCTGCTGGAGGAGCGCAATGTCACCCGCGCCGGGCAGCGCGTCGGCCTCAGCCAGCCCGCCATGAGCGCGGCCCTGGCGCGGCTGCGCCGGCACTTCGACGACGACCTGCTCGCCCGCGTCGGCGGGCACTACGAGCTGACCGCGCTCGGCCAGGTGCTCCTGGACCGCACCTCCACCGCCTACGACGTGCTGGAACGGCTCTTCGCCAGCCAGGCGGACTTCGACCCGGCCAAGGAGAGCCGCGAGTTCAAGCTGGTGGCGTCCGACTACGCCGTGGCGGTCTTCGGCACCGAACTGGCCCGCGTCATCCACGAGGAGGCGCCCGGGATCCGGCTGCGCTTCTCCCAGACGCCGACGACCGTGGTCGACGACACCGCCACCCTGCTGAGCGCCACCGACGGCCTGTTCATGCCGCACGGCGTCATCAGCGACTTCCCCGCCACCGATCTCTACGACGACCGCTGGGTCTTCCTCGTGGCGCGGGACCACCCGAGCGTCGACGACCGGCTCACCCGCAAGGACCTGGCCCGGCTGCCCTGGGTGACCTACCAGCGCACCTACGACGCCCCCGCGGTGCGCCAGCTCGGCATGCTCGGGATCGAACCGCGCGTCGAGGTCTCCGTCGACAGCTTCCAGCTGCTGCCGCTGCTGGTCGCCGGTACCCGGCGGATCGCCCTGGTGCAGGCGCGGATGGCCCGGATGATGGAACCCGTCGCCGCGGTCCGGGTGGTGGAACCGCCCTATGAGGCGGTGCCGCTGCGGGAGGCGCTGTGGTGGCATCCGGTCCACACGCACGACGCGGCGCACATCTGGCTGCGCGAGACGGCCGCCCGCGTGGGAGCGCGCCTGGGGCCCGAGGGCTGAGCGGGCGGCCAGGCAGGGGAAGGCGGTCGTGAAGGCGCACGGCCATCCATCCGCTGGATGGATCCCATCGGCAACTTGGATGGCGCGAGGGCTGGGCAGAGCGATACCCGGAACGCATAGTCGTGGGACACCGCCGCGCCCGTACGCCGCTCGCCGGAGCCGTCACACCTCCGGCCCGTCCCCGCCGCGGTGCCCTCCTTCCCCGCGTCCCAACGGAGTGCCGCCATGCCCGCTTCCGCCGCCCTGCCCACCCACGAACGCACAGGGAGCCGGGGCCTCCTGGGCAGGCTGCCCGTCGTGCTGCTGATGGCCGGGAGCTGCCTGCCGATCCTCGGCGCCGTACTGATCGCACCCGTCCTGCCGCGCATCGAGGACCACTTCGCGCACGTCGCCGGCAGCGCCGCCCTGGTCCCGCTGGTCCTGACCGTGCCCGCCCTCTCCCTGGCCGTACTCGCGCCGTTCGCGGGGGTGCTCGTCGACCGGCTCGGCCGCAAACGGCTGCTGGTCGCCGCCACCGCGCTGTACGCCGTGTTCGGCACTGCACCGCTGTGGCTGGACTCCCTGCACGCCATCCTGGTCAGCCGCATCCTGGTGGGAATCGCCGAAGCGGCCATCATGACCTGCTGCACGACGCTGATCGGCGACTACTACGACGGCCGGGTGCGCGACCGCTACCTCGCACTGCAGACGATGTGCGCGTCGGCGTCCGCCACCGTCTTCTTCGCCGTCGGCGGCGCCCTGGGCTCGGCCGGCTGGCGGACACCCTTCTGGCTGTACGCGCTCGGCCTGCTGCTCGCCCCGGCGATGGCCTGGGCGCTGCCCGCCCCCGCCCCCGCCGCGGCCATGGAACCGGCCCCCGCGCAGGAGCGGCGCCCCTTCCCCGTGCGGCGCATGGCGGGCATCTGCCTGCTGACCGTCTTCGGTGCCGCCGTCTTCTACACCGTGCCCGTGGAGATGTCCTTCCTCATGGACGACCTGGGCGTGGAGTCCACCGGCATGGTGGGCGCGGTCACCGCGCTCGCCAGTGCCGCCACGGTCCTCGGATCGGTCCTGTTCACCAAGCTCGGCGACCACTCGCGCCGCCGGCTGCCCGCCCTGTTCCTGCTGTGCGCGCTGGGCTTCCTGCTGATGGGGGCGACCGACCACCTCGCCCTGCTCATCATCGGCGCCGTCGTCAACTGCGTGGGCACCGGGCTGCTGCTGCCGTCGTTGCTGACGCTGGCGCTGTCCCGGCTGGACTTCGCCGATCGCGGCCGGGGGACCGGCCTGTGGACGGCGGCCTTCTTCCTCGGTGAGTTCCTCTGCCCGCTCGCCCTCCTCGCCGCGCAGGGCGTCCTGGGCACCTTGGCCTCGGCGGTCCTGCTGCTCGGCCTGCTGACCCTGCTGATGTCCGTGGCGCTGATGCTGCTGACGCCCCGCGCACCGAAGTCGCCGCCCCAGCATGTCGGCGTACAGGCCTGACCGGGCTGGCTCACCGGGCGGGCGTCCGCATGGTGGATCTGCGCACGACGAGCTCCGGTTGCAGCACGACATGGGCGTGCTCGTGACCGGGGCCCTCCGCCGTGTCCGCCAGCAGCAGACGGCCGGCCTCGCGGCCCAGCGCGACGGCCGGGCGTCGCACGGAGGTGAGCGGGACGACCGCGGACGCGGCGAACTCGATGTCGTCGTAACCCATCACCGCGATGTCGTCCGGCACCCTGAGCCCCGCTTCGTAGAGCGCCTGCAGCACCCCGAGGGCGAGCAGGTCGTTGGCGCAGAACACGGCGGTGGGCCGCTGCGCGAGGCCGAGGATGCGGTGACCTGCGTCCTTTCCGGCGCTCACGGTGAGCGCCGGGCACGGGAGGTCCCGCAGGACCGCCCCGGGAAGGCCGGCCAGGTCGACGGCGATCGCCGCGCCCCGGCGCCGGTCGCGGACCTGCTGGAGGCGGTCGGGGCCGCCGACGTAGCCGATCGAGCGGTGTCCCTGCTGGAGCAGATGCTGCACGGCGGCCTGGCCGCCCGCCACGTCGTCGATGCCGACCGAGCATGCTCCCGGCTGCGGGGCGTTCTGGTCCGCGACGACGAAAGGGACGTCGTGGCGGCGGAAGGCGGCGGCGGTGCGGCCCGCGCCGTCGCCCGCGGCCAGGACGGCGCCGCGGATCTGATGCGAGGTGATCAGCGACAGGTGGCGTGCCTCGTCGGCCGGACCTCGGCCTGCCGTGCCGACCATGATGCCGAGGTCCGCCTCGCCCGCCGCCTGTTCCACCCCGGCGGCCAGCGCCGTGAAGAAGGGATTGGCCAGGTCCAGCACCAGCACCGCCACCAGCCGGGAGGTGAAACCGCGCAGCTGGCGTGCGCCTTCGGAGCGGACGTAGCCGAGGGCGTCGATGACGTCCAGGACGCGTCGCCGGGTCGCCTCGGCGACGATCTCGGGGCGGTTGAGGACGTTGGAGACCGTGCCGAGGGAGACGTCGGCCTGCCGCGCCACGTCCTTGATGCCCACTCTGCGCCGCGCCCCGTCCCCGCGGGCGGCCGGGGTGCGGTGGTGGCTGGTGGGCCGGGCCGCGGGAACGGCGGGCATCCCCCGCTCCACCCTCTACCGGCCTTGTGCCTCGGTCGTGCTGGCCCGCACGACGAGGCGTGGCGTCATGGTGGTGCGTATGGCCCGGTCGCGTTTGCCCTCGACCCGTTCGATGAGCATGCGCGCGGCGGTCGAGCCCATCGTGTGGCCGGCCTGGTCGACGCTGGTCAGCTGCACCGGCGCCAGGGCGGCGAGGGCGGTGTTGTTGTAGCCGACGAGGGAGAGGTCGCCGGGGATGCGCAGGCCCAGTTCGTGGGCCGCGCGGTAGATGCCCAGGGCCGCCACGTCGGCGCCGGTCATGATGGCCGTGGGGACGCGCTCCGCGGTGAGCAGGGTGAGGCCTGCCTTGAAACCGCCGTCGTCCGAGTAGGCGGCCTGGTGCACCTGGGCGCGGTCCGCGAGGCCGTGCCGCTCCATCGCCTCCAGGTACCCGGCGGCGAGCACGATCTCCGGGGTGCGCTTCCACTGGCCGGCCTTGGCGCCCGGGGCGGAGACCAGGGCGATGTCGCGGTGGCCGAGGGAGACCAGGTGGTCCACCACCAGGCCGGCGCCCACATCGTCGGCGTCGACGACGGAATCGTGACTGGAGTCGGCGTCGTGATGGCCGATCACGACCGTGGGCGTGGATGCGGCGGTGGCGAGGACCTCCGGCCGTGGGGTGCCGGGGGCGATGAGGATCAGCCCGTCCATCTGGCGGTCCACCATGGACCGGATGGTGCGGGCCTGGTCCTGCGGGTCGAAGCCGGCCGCTCCGATCAGCACCGTGTAGTCGGTGCTGCTGAGTTCGTCGCGGATGCCGTCCAGGATGTCGGCGAAGAAGGCGTTGCGGACGTTGTCCAGCAGCACCCCGATCGTGTACGTCCTCCCGCGCATGCCGCGGGCGGCGGCGTGCGGGCGGTATCCGAGCTCGGTGATGGACGCCTGCACCTTCTGCTGCATCGCGGGGCTGACGCCGTAGGCGTTGTTGAGCACCTTGGACACCGCCGCGGTGGACACTCCCGCGTGCCGGGCGACATCGGTGATGGTCACCCGCTTGTTCTGCCTGGGTCCCGCAGCCCCGTCCATCGTCAGCCCTCCGGATCTCGTAGTCGTTGGTGTAACGGTTTACAGGATGTCATAGGTGTGACGTCAAGTCTCCTGCCGACGAATCCGGTGTTACAGCTCCGTGTCTTGACGAAGTCGGGCGGCGAGTGCAGGGTGTTGCCCACTCGCTTCGGAGAACGTTTTACGAACTCTCGCACGGCGCGGCTCTCAGATGCCCCCGGCGCCGTTCTTCCGTTCCTCGCCTGACCTCTCGCTTCCTTCTCCACAACCTCCTGGGAGTCACCCGTGTCGATTCGCATGTCCTCCGCTCGGCGTACGCGGCTGAGCCTGCTCACGGCCGGTGCCGCGTCGATGGCACTGCTGGCCACTGCCTGCGGCGGCAGCGGGAGCGGTACCGCGTCCGCGCCGAGCAACTTCAGCTACCTCAGCGTCACCGAGAACACCACCGTCAAGGCGGCGCTGACCACCATGTCCGAGGGAGCGTGCAAGGCGGCGAACGACGCGCTGCCGCTGAAGGTGGAGACCGTTCCGCAGAGCAGCCTCGACCAGCGGCTGCAGCTGCTCGCCGGACAGAACGCGCTGCCGGTCCAGTTCGCCGCGGGCAACGCCCCCGCGCTCACCCAGAAGCTCGCCAAGTCGGGGCACGTGGCGGACCTGGAGGCCGAGCTGAAGAAGCTCGGCGTCCTCGACCAGCTCCAGCCGGCCGCCGTCTCCACGATCAAGGCGCTGTACGGCGGAAAGCTCCAGGTGCTGCCGTACGAGTACAACATCGAGGGGATCTTCTACAACAAGGAGCTCTTCGAGAAGCACGGCCTGAAGGTGCCCGGCACCTGGGAGGAACTGACCGCCGCCGCCGCGAAGCTGGAGGCCAAGGGCGTCCAGCCGTTCTCCGCCTCCGGCCAGCAGGGCTGGCCCCTGACCCGGCTGATCAGCGGCTACCTCTACCGCAGCCTCGGCCCGGACGCCCTGCAGAAGGTGGCCGACGGCACCGCGAAGCTCACCGACCCCGAGTACGTGAAGGCCGCCGAGGAGGTCGCCGAGCTGGGCAAGAAGGGCTACTTCGGCAAGGGCGTCGGCTCCATCGACTACGACACCGCGATGAACCAGTTCCTGACCGGCGAGGCCGCCATGTTCTACATGGGCAGTTGGGCGCTGGCGAACATCGCCGACGACAAGCAGAACAAGGTCGGTGCCGACAACGTCGGCTTCATGCCCTTCCCCGCGGTCGCCGGAGGCAAGGGCTCCGTCGACCAGTACCCCTCCAACGTCGGACTCGGCATCGCCCTCGGCGCCAAGTCCTTCGACAAGAAGACCGGTGACTGGGTCACCTGCATCACCAAGAACTACGGCAGCACCGCGCTGAAGGACCACGGCGCCATCTCCGGATTCAAGGTGAACACCCCGGTCGAGGACGCCAACGAGGTCACCACCCAGGTCCGCGACACGATCGGCGCCTCCCAGCAGAACGTGCTGTGGTTCGAGGCCCTGTTCAGCACCAAGGCCACCACCGCCAGCCAGACCAACGCCGCGAGCCTCATCGGCGGCAGCATGAGCGCCGAGAAGTTCATGCAGACCGTCCAGGACGCTCTCGCCGCCCAGTGACCCGGCCCGGGGCGGCGCGCACCCGGCCGCGCCGCCCCGCTCCCGACCCGGCACATCCCCCGCAACGCCATCGAAGTGGATACCACCCATGCACCGCGTACTCGGTGACCGCAGGGCCATCGCGATCCTGCTCGGTCCCGCACTCGTCGTCTACTCACTGATCATGCTGGTCCCCATGGTGTGGTCGCTGGGCTACTCCTTCACCAAGGGCAACACCATCGACGGCTTCACCGGCAACGGCGTCGCCAACTTCTCCCGGCTCTTCTCGGACCCGGCCGTCCACGACGCCCTGTGGTTCACCCTCAAGTACGCCGTCGTCGTCACCGTCGGCCAGGTGGTCGCCGGCTACCTGCTGGCCCTGCTGTACGTCTTCTTCCTCAAGCGGGCCTCGGCGCTCGTCCGCACCCTCGTGTTCTTCCCCGTGGTGCTGCCCACGGTCGCCGTCGGCCTGCTCTTCCAGAAGTTCTTCCAGGTCGCCCCGCAGACCGGACCGGTCAACTCGCTGCTCAACGCGGTCGGCGTGGAGTCGATCGACTTCTTCGGCAGCGCGGGACACGCCTTCTGGGTGCTGATCGTCATGGACATCTGGCGCTCGATGGGCTTCTACGCCGTGCTGCTCTTCGCCGGCCTGGTCGACATCCCCGACGAGATCCTGGAGTCGGCCCGCCTCGACGGAGCGTCAGGGCTGCGGCTGATCCGGCACATCGTGCTGCCCCTGTCCCTGCCCGTGCTGATGTCGTCGCTGATCTTCAGCATCAACGGCACGCTCAAGGTCTTCGACTCCATCGTGGCCCTGACCAACGGCGGGCCGGGCACCGGCACCACCCCGCTGACCCTGTACATGTTCCAGACGTCGTTCACCTACAGCGACTACGGCTACGGCAGCACGATCGCCCTGCTGCTGACCGTGGTGTGCCTGCTGGTGAGCATGGTCGTCTACCGCGTCTCGCGGCGCGACCTCACGGAGGGCTGAACCCATGGCCGTCGAAACACCGCTGAAGACCTCCCTCCGCCGGGCCGGCCGCGGACCGTCCGCCGCCTCCGGTCGTCCCCGCAGGCGCCCGCGGGTGAGCAAGGTGTGGGTGAAGGTCGTCGTCGCGCTGCTGCTGGTCGTCGAGCTCTACCCGCTCGTGTGGATGTTCCTGACCTCGCTGAAGTCCAACAGCGACTACCTGAACAACTCCACCTGGAGCCTGCCCACTTCATGGGAGTGGGGCAACTACTCCGAGGCCTGGACCACCGGCAACATCGGCCTGTACGTCCGCAACAGCCTGCTCGCCGTCGGGCCGGCGCTCGCGCTGATCCTGCTGCTGGGCACGGCCGCCGGTTTCGCCCTGCAGATCATGGTGTGGAAGGGCCGCAGCCTGACGCTGGTGGTCTTCCTCGCGGGCATGATGGTGCCGCCGCAGATGATCCTGCTGCCGCTGTTCACCGTGTACTTCCAGACCGGGCTGTCCGGCACCCTGTGGCCGCTGATCCTCACGTACACCGGCACCGGCCTGCCGCTCACCGTCTTCATGATGGCCACGTACTACCGGGCCGTCCCGCGGGAGATGTTCGAGGCCGCCACCCTCGACGGCGCGGGGATCCTGCGCTCCTTCTGGACCATCAGCGTCCCCATGGTCCGCAACGCCCTCCTGACGGTCGGACTGGTCGAGTTCTTCTTCATCTGGAACGACCTGCTGATCGCCCTCACCTTCACCAACAGCCAGGACCTGCGCACCGTCCAGGTCGGCCTGCTGAACTTCACCGGCGACTTCGGCGCCACCCAGTACGGCCCGCTGTTCGCCGCGATCTGCATCAACGTCTTCGGCACCCTCCTGATCTACCTCTTCCTCAACCAGAAGGTCATGAAGGGCCTCACCTCCGGAGCGCTCAAGGGCTGACGCCCGGCCCCCCTTCAGCTCCCGCGCACGTGACGAAAGGTTTCTCTTGCTGTCCCCTCAGCCCTCCCCGGTGTCCTTCGAACACCTCCCGGACGGCCTCGGCATCGGTACCGCCGCCCCCCGGCTGACCTGGACCCTGCCCCCCGGGTCCGGCAGCCAGACGGCGTACGAGGTCAGGCTCCACCGCGCCGGCCACGAGCACGGCAGCGGCCGGGTCGACGGCCCCGACCAGATACTGGTGCCCTGGCCCGGCGCACCGCTGGCCTCCCGAGAGCGCGTCACCGTCCAGGTCCGGGTCTGGACGGCGGAAGCCGTGCAGCCCTCCGCCTGGAGCGAGCCCGCCGTGGTCGAGGCCGGACTGCTCGACCCGGCGGACTGGCGGGCGGTACCGGTCGGCGGCGGCTGGGCCGAGGACCCGGACGCCGAACGCCGCCCCGCCCGGGTGCGCAAGGACTTCCACCTGGAGCGCCCGGTGGTCCGGGCACGGCTGTACGCCAGCGCGCACGGCCTGTACGAGGTGGAGATCAACGGCCGCCGGGTCGGCGAGGAGATCCTCGCGCCCGGCTGGACGGTCTATCCGCACCGGCTGCGCTACCGCACCCATGACGTCACCGCCCACCTGACCGAGGGCGCCAACACCGTCGGCGCCTGGCTCGGCGACGGCTGGTACCGCGGCAAGTACGGCTTCGACGGCGGCACCCGCAACATCTACGGCACCGACCAGGCCCTCATCGCCCAGCTCGAAGTGACCTACGACGACGGCACCACCGCCGTCGTCGCCACCGACGAGACCTGGAGCGCGGCACCGGGGCCCATCATGCGCAGCGGCCTGTACGAGGGCGAGGTCTTCGACGCACGCCTGGACGACCCCGGCTGGTCGACCCCCGCCGCGGCCGACCACGCGGAATGGACACCGGTACGCCCCGGAAACCGTGACCCGCGCACCCTCGTCGCCCCGCAAGGGCCCCCCGTGCGCTGTACCCAGGAGATCGCCCCCACCGGCATCACCCGCACCGCAGACGGCCGCCACCTGCTCGACTTCGGCCAGAACCTGGTGGGCCGCCTGCGCGTCACACTCGACGCCCCCGCCGGGACGACCCTGGTGATCCGGCACGCCGAAGTCCTCCAGGACGGCGAGCTGGCCACCCGCCCCCTGCGCGAGGCGTACGCCACCGACACCCTGATCCTCTCCGGCCGCGGTCCGTACACCTGGGAGCCGCGCTTCACCCTGCACGGCTTCCGCTACGCCGAAATCACCGGCTGGCCGGGGGAGTTGACCGAGGATGCGGTGACCGCCCGGGTGTACCACACCGACATGCGCCGCACCGGCTGGTTCGAGTGCAGCGACCCCCTGATCAACCGGCTGCACGAGAACGTCGTCTGGAGCATGCGCGGCAACTTCGTCGACATCCCCACCGACTGCCCCCAGCGCGACGAGCGCCTCGGCTGGACCGGCGACCTCCAGGTGTTCGCACCCACCGCCGGCTTCCTCTACGACTGCGCCGGCATGCTCGAATCCTGGCTCACCGATGTCGCCCTGGAGCAGCTCCCCGACGGCACCGTCCCCTGGTACGTCCCCGTCATCCCCGGCGAGCCGATGTGGACGCCGATCCAGCCGGGCGCCGCGTGGGGGGACGTCGCCACCCTCACGCCCTGGACCCTGTACCGGCGCTTCGGCGACCTGCGGATCCTGCGCCGCACCTATCCCATGGCCCAGGCCTGGGTGGACCTCGTCGCACGGCTGGCCGGCCCCAGCCGCCTGTGGGACACCGGCTTCCAACTGGGCGACTGGCTCGACCCCGCCGCCCCGCCCGACGACCCGGCGGCCGGCTGCACCGACCGCTACCTGGTGGCCACGGCCTACTTCGCGCACTCAGCTCGTCACCTCGCCCTGTCCGCCGCCGAGTTGGGCGCCGAGCAGGACGCCGCGAAGTACGCGGCACTGGCGGACGAGGTCACTGCCGCCTTCCGCAAGCGGTACGTACTGCCCACCGGCCGCATGACCAGCGACAGCCCGACGGCGTACGCCCTGGGAATCGCCTTCGGGCTGCTCGCCGACGAGCAGCGCGCCGCGGCCGGTGACCGGCTAGCCGAGCTGGTCCTCGCCGACGGCGCCCGCATCGCGACCGGATTCGTCGGGACCCCGCTGATCTGCGACGCGCTCACCGACACCGGGCACCTCGATGTGGCCTACCGCCTGCTCACCCAGACCGAGTGTCCGTCCTGGCTGTACCCGATCGCCCAGGGAGCCACCACCATCTGGGAGCGGTGGGACAGCCTCCGCCCGGACGGCACCCTGAACCCGGGCGGCATGACCTCCTTCAACCACTACGCCCTCGGTGCCGTCGCCGACTGGCTGCACCGCGTCGTCGGAGGCATCGCCGAGTCCGCACCCGGCTACCGCCGCATCGTCTTCCACCCCCGCCCCGGCGGCGGCATCACCTGGGCACGCACCCGCCACGAGACGCCCTACGGGACGGCGGAGATGTCCTGGGAGACAACCTCCGGCGGCCGGATACGGGCCCGTGTCGTCGTTCCGAATGGCTGCACCGGTGTCGTACGACTCACGGGATGTCCGCCCACCGAGGTCGGACCGGGAAAGCATGAATTCGACTCCTGGGAACTGGAGAAGAAATCCGCCTGACGTATTCATTTCCCGCGTCGATGGCTGTCATTCATGCGGTGGATGGCGTGTGCTCGCGCTCGCCCGTTTTCATTTGAAATTTCACGCCCCGATTTCAATAAGGCGGGGGAAAGTGCCTGTTCAGAAGCCTTTTTGTGGCGCTGTTGCCACAAGGGTTGACCGCTCTCGGTGTGGCCCTTAGTTTTGCCGCTCAATAAGTGGAAGGCGCAACGGAAAGCCGATTCCCCTCCCCGTTGGAATGCTTGGGAATTGCGCTCCTCTCAGAGCTGGGGCCGACCGCCACCTGGCCCAGCGGTCGGCCCCTTTTCCTCAGCGTCCGTTGCGCACCGCCCCCATTGTTCGGAGAGCCGCCGTGAAGAGAAGAACGTTTCTGTCCGCCGCCACCCTCACCGCCCTGAGCGCGAGCATGGCTCCCATGCTGACCGGAGCGGCAGCTGCCGCGTCACCCCGGGACCGTGCCGCCGCGATGCTCGCCCGGATGACCGCAGCCGAGAAGGAGGCGCTCGTCAGGTGCGACTTCGCGGCCCTGTCCCATCTGGGCATACCGGCGCTGACGATGGTGGACGCCTCCGCCGGCCTGCGCGGTGAGCAGGGCGTCACCGCCTTCCCGGTGCCGATCGCCCAGGCGGCCACCTTCGACGCGTCCTTGATGGGCCGGGTCGGCAGCGCCATCGGAGCCGAGGGCCGGGCGAAGGGGTACAACAACCTCCTCGGTCCCACCATCGACCTGGCGCGGACCTGGCACATGGGCCGGTTGTCCGAGGGCATGGGCGAGGACCCCCTGCTCGCCGGTGAACTGGGCGCCGCCCTCACCGTGGGCATGCAGAGCCAAAACGTCGTCGCCACGGTCAAGCACTTCGCCGCCTACACGCAGGAGACCAACCGCTTCTTCACCGACACCGCGGTCTCCGACCGAGCCCTGCACGAAATCTACGAAGCGCCGTTCCGCCGCGTGGTCAGCGCCGCCCCGACCACGTCCGTCATGATGGCCTACCCCAGGATCAACGGCACCTTCGCGACGCAGAGTGCCGCCCTCTTCGACGACTTGAAGAACAAGATCGGCCTCCAGGGCTACACCGTGCCGGACTTCTGGGCAGGCGACGACCAAGTCGCCGCCGCACGGGCCGGCATGGACCTCGCCGGGCTCGGCCCCGCCGGCGTCAAGCTTCCCGCCGGGTCCCTCACCGGCGGCGCGATCCCGGGCACGCGGCTGGACGACGCCGCCCGCCGCATCCTGGTCTCGATGTACGCCCACGGCCTCTTCGACCACCCGGTGCCCCCTGCCTCGGCCGACGTCAGCACCCAGGCCCACCAGGCCCTCGCCCACGAGACGGCCGTCGCCTCCCTCGTCCTCCTCGCCAACCGCTCCGCCGCGCTGCCCCTGCCGGCCGCCCTGAAGTCCCTGGCCGTCGTCGGGCCTGCGGGTACGGACGCCTTCACCGGGGTGGCCGGCTCCAGCTATGTCGACCCGGGCACCTGGACGACGCCCCTGGACGCGCTCCGCGCCCGGGCCGGCAGCGGGGTCAAGGTCACGTACGCCCAGGGCACCAAGGGGGACGTACCCCTGACCACCGTGCCGTCCTCCGTGCTGCGCACCGGCACCGGAGCGCCCGGCCTGACCGGCAGCTATTACGCGGGCGCCGAGGCCTCCGGCGCGCCCGTCACCTCCCGCACCGACGCCACGGTCGACTTCACCTCCGCCCCGGTCGACGGGCTGCCCGCGGTCTGGTCGGCGAAGTGGACCGGCACGCTCGTCCCCACCACCACCGGTCTGCACCGCTTTTCCCTGCTGCCCGCCGGAACCGCCACCCTCAAGATCAACGGCGTCACGGTCGTCACCGGCACCCGGCACAGCCGCCGCTTCTTCCTCGGCCCCTACGACTACCCCCTCCAGGGCACCGCCCGGCTGACCGCGGGCAAGGCCGTCACCGTCGAGGTGACCTACACCAACGCCACCACCGACCCCGGCACCTGCGGCCTCACCCTGGGCTGGCAGCCGGTCTCCCTGATCCCCGCGGCCGTCGAGGCGGCGCGCTCCGCCGATGCCGCCGTCGTCTTCGTCAACCGGGTCGCCGGTGAGGACATGGACCACCACGGGCTCGGTCTGCCCGGTGACCAGGACCAGCTCATCAGCGCCGTGGCCGCGGTGAACCCGCGCACCGTCGTGGTGCTGAACACCGACGGCCCCGTGGCCATGCCCTGGCTCGGCGACGTCGAGGCCGTCGTGCAGGCCTGGTACGGAGGCCGGGCCATGGGCACCGCGCTGGCGGCGGTCCTCTTCGGCGACAGTGACCCCTCGGGCCGCCTGCCCGTCACCTTCCCCGTCGACGCCGGCCAGGGCCCCGGCACCACACCGGCGACATACCCCGGCACCAACGGAACCGTCTCCCACGACGAGGGCATCCTCGTCGGCTACCGCTACTACGACAGTAGGGGCCAGCAGCCGCGCTTCCCCTTCGGCCACGGCCTGTCGTACGCCTCCTTCGCCCATGGCTCCCTGCAAGCCGCGTACGACAGCGGTACCAGGAGCGTGACGGTTGAGGTCACCGTGACCAACACCGGGTCGCGCAGGGGTACGGAGGTCGTGCAGATCTACGCGGCCCTGCCGGGCGCCGCGGCCGCCGAGCCGCGCCGGCTCGTCGCCTTCCGCAAGGTCACCCTCGACCCCGGGACCAGCAAGCGGCTCACGATCACCGTCCCCGTGCAGGACCTGACGGTGTGGACCGCCGGTACCTGGAAGCTCGTACCCGGCACGTACACCTTCGCCACGGCACGCAGTTCGCGCGACCTGACCGCGCAGCGAGCCGTTCCCCTGGGCTGACAGCCGCCCCTGCCGGCGCGCCACGCCTGCCGCCTGCCCGGCACGGCCTGGCGCGCCCCGCCGCACATCCCCTCTCCTCCACCGCTCTCCTCTACCGCACGGAGCCCTCTCGTGCCCTCCAGACCGAGACGTATCCCTCTCGCCGCGCGGCTCGCCACGGCCATGGCGCTGCTGACGGGCTGCTCAGCCGTCGGCGGCATCGGCGGCGACAGCGCGGACACCGAGCTGTCCGTCATGGCCAACACCACCGACAAGACGTCCATGCGGGCCGTCGTCGACGCCTTCCACCGAGCCCATCCCGGAATCCGGGTCACCGTCCGCTATGCCGACACGAACACACTCCAGGAGGAGCTCCCGCGCCGGCTGCGCGGGGGCGATGCGCCGGACGTCTTCACCGTCTGGCCGGGCAACGGCAACCCCGCATCGGTCGTCGCCCTGGAACGTGAGGACTTCCTGGAGGTCCTCACCCTGCGCCGCTTCGGCGGCCGCATACCCCCCGGCATCCGACCGGTCACCGACACGGACCTCGGGACGTACGTCGTGCCGGTCACCTTCAGCGCCATCGGCGCGATCTACAGCTCGGAAACCCTGGAGACGATCGGCGGAACCACTCCCGGCACCTACAGCGACCTGCTCCAGCTGTGCGACACCGCCCGCCGCAACGGCAAGGTCCTCTTCGCACTGGGCAATGCGACGCCGTGGGTGACCCAGCTCGTCGACTACGCACTCGTCGCCACCACGGTGTACGCCGACGATCCCGACTTCGACGCGCAGATGGAATACGGCAGAAGGACGTTCGCCCGCTCCGGTTGGCGTCAGGCCATGGCGAAGTACCTGGAGATGCGGGATCACGGCTGCTTCAGCCCCGACCCTCTCGGCACCACCTACGAGGAAGCCGTGAAGCAGGTGGCCGACGGACGGGCGGTGGGCGTGGTCCAGGTCGCCGGTACCCTCCCCGATCTGCGTGCCGCCGCACCGGGCATGCACTTCCGGATGACGGCGCTGCCCGCCACCGACGACCGCGGGGCCACGCGCATGCCCGGCGCGGTCTCCGCCGCCTACGGACTCAACAAGGACACCCCGCACCGCCGGGCGGCGTTGACTTCATCGACTTCCTGGGCTCCGAAAGGGGCCAGAACCTGTACAACAAGTCCGGTGCCACGCTCCCGGCGCTCCCCAACGACTCCTACTCCGTCGACCCGGCCGTGGTGGAGGTGGCGCGGCACCAGAGGGAGGGGACGACGGTACCGTTCATGGACCAGCGATGGCCCAACTCGGAGGTGCAGCAGGCCCACTTCGCGCAGGTGCGAGCCCTCTTCGCGGGAACCACGGACATCGACCGGGCCCTCGCCGCGATGGACGCCGCCTACCACTGACATCCACCCGGGCCTCACCGGAGCGGAGCACCATGAACAGACCGCACCAGGAGTCGGTGCTTTCCCGGGCGGCGCGCATCCTCGAGGCGTTCAGCCAGGACGAACCGGCCCTGACGGTCTCCGAGATCGCCCGCCGGACGGGGCTGCACGTGGCCACGGCGTCCCGGCTGGTGGCCGAGCTCGTCGCCCATGAATTCCTGAGCCGGGACGCCGACCGCAAGGTCAGGATCGGTGTGCGGCTCTGGGAGCTGGTGACCCGCGCCTCACCGACCCTGTCGCTGCGCGATCACGCCATGCCGTTCATGGAGGGCGTGCACGACGTCGTCGGCCACCATGTGCAGCTCGGCGTGCTCGACGGGGAAGAGGTGCTGTTCCTCGAACGCCTCTCGGCGCCGAACGCGGTGGTCAACTACACCCGGATCGCCGGGCGGCTGCCCCTGCACGCCTCGTCCAGCGGGCTGGTCCTCCTGGCCCACGGCCCCGCCGACCTCCGGCAGCGGATCTGCGACGGCCCGCTGACCGCCTACACCCCGGCCACCCCCGCCACCTCCGCGGGGCTGCGGGCGACGCTGGCCGAGGTCCGCCGCCAGGGGTACGCGTCCTGCCCCGGGTTCGTCCATGCCGACGCCCTCGGTGTCGCCGCCCCCGTGCGTGGTGCGGACGGCGCGGTGGTGGCGGCACTGTCGGTCATCGTGCCCCAGGACGCTCGGGCGCAGACGGTCGTCCCCGTCGTCCGCACCGCGGCCCGGGGCATCTCCCGCGCGCTGGCCGGCAGCGCGCAACCTCCACGAAACCGGTCTCTCACTGAGTGAGAACGCCCTGCAGTGACGTACGCAGCAGCAAGCAGCAAGGCCTTCCTGCCCTCCGGTCACCGCCCTCACTGCTCGCTCACCGGGCCGGACAACACGCCGGAGGCGTCATTCCTTTGGGTGGCACTGTTGCTCCGGACGCGGAGAATGCGCTGGTAGCTGGCACGATGGGTGTTCTGGCGAAGGCCGGCCGTGATCAGGGGGCGCCGGCACCACAGGAGGTACCTCGTTTGTCCCGTCGTCAGTTTCCCGCTCAGCATGTCGATGACCATTCGCAAACTCCGGAACAGAGACTTGATACGGCGGCCGAGATCCTTCCGGTGACGGCGGGACAGCGCGAGGTGTGGCTCGCCGAGCAGCACTCCCCACGCCTGGGCGCGGCCCTGCGCCTGGGGGAGTACCTCGACATCCGAGGGCCCGTCGACCCGGGTCTGTTCGAGACGGCCCTGCGCCAAGTCGTCGCCGAGACCGACGCGTTACGGGTGCGCCTTGTGCCCGGTGAGGACGGCCCCGCCCAGGTCCTGGAGCGCGAACTGCCCTGGACGCTGTCGTTCGTCGACGTCAGCGACGAGCCCGCGCCGGAGACGGCCGCCCGAGCCTGGATCTCCGAGGACATGGCCCGGCCCATGGACGTGGCCACCGGACCGCTGTTCAGCTACGCCCTGTTCAAGCTCGCACCCGACCGGTTCTGGTGGTACCACACCTACCACCACGCCGCCGTGGACGCCTATGGCTACGCCCTGGTGGCCCGCCGGGTCGCCGAGGTGTACACCGCCCTGGTCCACGGGGCAGAGCCCGCCCCCTGCCCGTTCGGCCCGCTGTCCGCTCTGGTCCGCGCCGACCAGGACTACCACGCGTCCCAGGAGCGCGCCGGGGACCGGGATTACTGGGCAGGGGAGTTGTCGGGATGGACGCGCACGCAGGCGCCGCCCACGGCCGACGCCGATGCCCAAGGGCCGGTTCCGCGGACGGAGTTGCTGCCGCTGCTGCGCCCGGGGGCACTCAAGGAGGCGGCCTCCCGCACGGGCGTGTCCCGCTTCCGGTTCGTGTTCGCCGCTGTCGCCCTGTACACGCACCGGCTGACAGGCGCCGGGGACATCGTGATCGGGCTGACCGTCGCGGGCCGGGTGGGTGAGGCCGCCCACCGGACACCGGGCATGCTGGCCAACAGCGTTCCGCTGCGCCTGACGGTCCGGCCCGACATGTCTCTCAGGGACCTGCTGACCCAGGTCGACCGGCAGATGAGCGCAGCGGTGGAGCACCAGCGCTACCGCACCGAGGACCTGCACCGCGACCTCGGCCTGTCCCGCGGTCCCGGCAGCGTGTTCTCACCCGTCGTCAACCTCATCGGATTCGACTACAACATCACCTTCGCCGGGCACCCCTGCATCCCGCACAACCTGTCCTTCCCGCTCGGCGCCGACCTGCTGATCATGGTGTGGGACCGCCGGGACGGATCCGGGCCGCACATGCGACTGCACGCCGCGCCCGGCGCACACGGCCGGGAGGACCTGCTCGACACCCAGCAGCGTCTGCTGCGCCTCCTGGCGGACATGTCGGACCTGGATCCCGACCTGCCGGTCGGCTCGCTCGACGTCCTGACGGAGGACGAACGCCGACGCCTCCTCGACCTCGGCGACGCCACCGCGGCGGGCAGTCCGGCCGCGACCGTTCCGGCCCTGTTCGAGGAGCAGGTGCGCCGCGCCCCGGACGCGACGGCCCTGGTGGCCGACGGGACGTCGCTGACGTACGCGGAGCTGAACGCGCGCGCCAACAGGTTCGCGCACGCCCTTGTCGGCACAGGGGTCGGGCCCGAGGACGTGGTCGCCCTCGCGCTGCCCCGGTCGGCCGAACTGGTCGTGGCGCACCTCGGTGTGCTCAAGGCCGGGGCCGCCTTCATGCCGGTGGACCCGGCGTATCCGGCGGCGCGCAAGCAGTACATGCTGGCCGACGCCCGCCCGGCCCTGGTGATCGAGGACCGGGGCCTCGTGGCGGAACTGTCGCAGAGGCAGCCGGAGGCCGACGTGCGCCGGGCCGTGGACCCGCGGCATCCGGCGTACGTGATCTACACCTCGGGTTCCACCGGGAAACCCAAGGGCGTGGTGGTGACGCACACGGGCATCGCCTCCATGGCGGCATTCCAGGGACAAGGCTGGGCGATCACCCCCGGAAGCAGGGTCCTGCAATTCGCCTCGCCCAGCTTCGACGCCTCCGTGCTGGAGCTGTATGCCACCGTGCTGAACGGGGCCACGCTGGTGGTCGCCCCGGCGGCCGATCCCGTCTCCGCCCTCACCGACGGCACTCCGCTCACGCATGCGGTCGTACCGCCCTCGGTGCTGGCGGCGCTGCCCGAGACGGACGTGCATGTCCCGACCGTGCAGGTGGCCGGCGAGGCGTGTCCGCCGGGGCTGGTGGCGCGCTGGGCGCCGGGCCGGCGCATGCTGAACGCGTACGGGCCGTCCGAAGCCACGGTCATGGCGTCCCTGAGCACGCTACTGGTGCCCTCGGGCGCGGTGCCGCCGATCGGTTATCCGACCTCCGGCAGCCGCCTCTACGTGCTCACCGGCACCCTGGACCCGGTGCCGGTGGGTGCCGCAGGGGAGTTGTACATCGCCGGGCTGTCGCTGGGGCGCGGATATCTGCGCCGACCGGCGCTGACGGCCTCCCGCTTCGTGGCCGACCCGTACGGGCCCCCTGGCAGCCGGATGTACCGGACGGGCGACGTGGTGCGGTGGCGGTCCGACGGCCAGCTGGAGTACGTCGGCCGCGCCGATCACCAGGTCAAGGTGCGCGGATTCCGCATCGAACCGGGGGAGGTGGAGGCCGCATTGACGGCCTGCCCTGGGGTGACGCAGGCAGCCGTGCTGGCCCGGCCGGGCCGGGGGCCCAGTGATCTCAGGCTCGTCGCCTATGTCGTAGGGGACGAGGACGCCACCCGGCCGGGGGCGCTGCGGGAGCGCCTGCGTCAGAGCCTGCCCGAGCACATGGTGCCCTCCGTGTTCGTGCGGCTGGACGAGCTCCCGCGCACGCCGAACGACAAGCTGGACCGCGACGCCCTGCCCGCCCCGGACGACGACCAGCTGGAGCTACCGCCTTCGCGCGCGCCCCGCAGCCCGCGCGAACAGCTGCTGTGCGAACTGTTCGCCGAGGCTCTGGGCCGGTCCCGGGTCGGCCCGGACACCCACTTCTTCGACGCCGGCGGGCATTCCCTGCTGGCGATCCGCCTGGTCTCCCGCATCCGCGCCGTCCTCGGCGTGGACCTCACCCTCAGCGCGCTGTTCGACGCGCCCACGGCCGCCCTGCTCGCCTCCAGGCTCGACCTCGCGGACACGACCCGCCCGCCCCTGACCGTCCAGGAACGACCCGACCGCACTCCGCTGTCGTTCGCGCAGCGGCGCCTGTGGTACCTCCACCAGGTCGAAGGACCCGGCGCCACCTACAACATCCCCCTGGTGCAACGCCTGTCCGGCCGCCTCGACCGGACAGCACTGGAGCAGGCGCTCGGTGACGTCGTGAGCCGCCACGAGAGCCTGCGCACGGTGTACGGGGACGTCGACGGCGAGCCCTTCCAGCGGATCCTCCACGCCGACGCCGACGCCGTACGCACCGCGCTGCCGGTGACCGACGTGGACGACGAGGAGGCCCTGCACGCCCGGCTGCTCGACGCCGTCCGCTACCCCTTCGACGTGGCGGTCGAACCGCCCCTGCGCGCCGAGCTGTTCGCGCTGGGTCCCGCCGAGCACGTCCTCGTGATCGCGATCCATCACATCGCCGCCGACGGCTGGTCCCTGACACCACTCGCCCGCGACCTGGCCACGGCCTACACCGCTCGCAGCCAGGGCCGCACACCCGACTGGGCGCCCCTGCCCGTCCGTTACACCGACTACGCCCTGTGGCAGCGTCGGCTCCTGAGCGAGCCCGACGGAGTGCTCGCCAGCCAACTCGACCACTGGCGCGAGACGCTGGCGGGCCTGCCCGAGGAACTCACCCTTCCTTACGACCGCCCGCGCCCGGCCGTCGCATCCCACAGCGGTGCCCGGGTCCGCCTGACGATCGACCCGGAGCTGCACACGGCACTGACCGAGCTGGCCCGCCGGTCCGGAGCCAGCCTCTTCATGGTGCTGCACGCCGGGCTGGCCGCGCTCCTGACGAAGCTGGGCGCGGGCACCGACGTGCCCGTCGGCAGCGTGATCGCCGGGCGCAACGACGAGGCACTGGACGACCTGGTGGGCTTCTTCGTCAACACCCTGGTGCTGCGCACCGACACCTCCGGGGACCCCGCCTTCACCCGGCTGCTGGAGCGCGTCCGCCGCAGCGCGCTGGCCGCCTACGCCCACCAGGACACGCCCTTCGAGCAGGTCGTCGAGGCGCTCGCCCCGCCCCGGTCGCCCGCCCGGCACCCGCTGTTCCAGGTCGCCCTCTCCCTCGATGCCGACGAGGGCGCGGTACTCCGGCTTCCGGGCCTGGAGGCCTCCCCGCTTGCGGTACCGACCGAGACCGCCAAGTTCGACCTGGACATCGGGGTCTACGAGAAGCGCTCCGCGCAGGGCGCATGTCTCGGTCTGCATGCCACCCTCGACTACGCGACCGACCTCTTCGACCACGCCACGGTCGAGGACTTGGCCGCGCGCTGGGTACGGCTGCTGCAGGCGGTCGTACGAGACCCGGACCGTCCGCTCAGCCACCTCGACGTCCTGTCTGCCACTGAACGCCGTCACTTGCTCCACGACCCTGGCCGGCCCGCGGTGGCCACGGGCACGATTCCCGAGCTCTTCCACGCACGCGTGCGTGCCGCGCCCGACGCGGTCGCCGTAGTGGCGGAAGACGTCACGTCGACGTACGGGGAGCTGAACGCCCGGGCGAACCGACTCGCGCACGCCCTGACCGCGCGCGGGGTGGGACCCGAGGACGTGGTCGCGGTAGCCCTGCCGCGTTCGCACGACCTCGTCGTGGCCCTGCTCGCCGTGCTCAAGGCGGGGGCCGCCTACCTGCCGCTCGACCCGGAGTACCCGCCCCCGCGGCTCACCGCCATGGTCGCCGACGCCAAGCCGGTGCTGCTGCTCACCGACACGGCCACCGCCGTCGCACCGGGGACGCCCACGCTGCTCCTGGGCACCCCGGAGACAGAGCAGGCGCTCAAGGGGCTGCCCGACAGCGACCCGGTGACAAGGTTGTCGCCAGGCCATCCCGCCTACGTCATCTACACCTCGGGGTCGACCGGGGCGCCCAAGGGAGTCGTCGCCCGCCACGCGAGCGTGGCCAACCTCGCCGCGCAGTACCGGGAGCGGGTCTTCGCCCCGGCCTCCGAGCGGCTGGGGGGCCGGCCGCTGCGGGTCGCACTGACCGCCTCCGTGTCGTTCGACGCCTCCTGGGGCCAGCTCGCCGCCCTGACGGCCGGTCATGAGCTGCATGTTCCCGACACCGGCACCTGGATGGACGCGGACCGGTTCGTCGCCTGGGTGGTCCGGCACCGCATCGACACCGTCGACGCGACCCCCTCGTACCTGCGCATCCTGTACGACCGGGGCCTGTTCAGCGGCGAACGGTGGCGGCCGGGCGTGGCCGTGCTCGGCGGTGAGGAGCTGCCCGAGCCACTGTGGGCCGAACTGCGGGCGGTGGACGGGCTGGTGGCCCACAACATGTACGGGCCGACCGAGTTCACCGTGGACGCGCTCCAGGTGCGCCTCGACGCCGCCCCGAGTCCTGTCCTCGGGGAGCCGGTCCCCGGAAGCCGTGCCTACGTCCTGGACGCCGCGCTGCGGCCGGTGCCGCCCGGGGTGACCGGCGAACTGTACGTCGCGGGCGCCGGACTGGCACGCGGCTATCTGCGCCGCCCGGGTGCGACGGCCCACCGGTTCGTGGCCGATCCGTACGGCCCGCCGGGGAGCCGGATGTATCGCACCGGCGACCTCGTGCGGCGGCGCGGCGATGGCCTCCTCGTCTTCGCGGGCCGCGCGGACGACCAGGTCAAGGTCCGCGGCCACCGCGTCGAACCCGGTGAGATCGAAACCGTCCTCGCCACCCATCCCCGCGTCGCCCACGCCGCCGTGATCGCACGCGGCGACCACCGCGGAGACACCCGGCTGGCCGCCTACGCGGTGCCCGTCAGCGGGGCCGGGATCGACCCCGACGAGCTGCGGGCCTTCCTCCGGGCGCGCGTGCCCGCCCACATGGTGCCGTCCGCGGTCACCACCCTGGACGCTCTGCCCCTGACCCCGAACGGAAAGCTCGACCGCCGCGCCCTGCCCCCACCGGACTTCGCCTCCGGCGCCGGCGGCGGCCGGGCCCCCGACACCCCCGCGGAACGGACCCTGTGCGACCTGTTCGCCGAGGTGCTGGACCTGCCCGCGGTCGGCGTCGACGACGACTTCTTCGCCCTGGGCGGCCACTCCCTGCTCGCCACCCGGCTGGCCAGCCGGATCGGCGACGCCCTGTCCGTGCCCTTCGGCCTGTCGGCCCTCCTGGAGGCACCGACCCCGGCGGGACTGGCCCGGCACCTGCAGACCGGCGCCGCGACCACACCCTCCTACGTCCCCGACACGGAAGCGAGACTCAGCCCCACCCTGCGCTTCGGCTCCGACCCCCGGCGCACCGGTGACCCCCAGGACATCCTGCTCACCGGAGCCACCGGCTTCGTCGGCGCCTTCCTCCTGGCCGAACTCCTGCACCGGACAACGGCCCAAGTGCACTGCCTCGTCCGGGCACGCACCGACACCGAGGCACGCGAGCGGCTGGCCGAGGCCCTGCGGACGTACGGCATCACCGTGACGGTGGACGATCCGCGTGTGCGCATCGTGCGTGGAGACCTCACCGCGGTGGACCTCGGCACGGGCCCGGCGCACTGGGCGCGGCTGCGGGAGACGGTCGACACCATCGTGCACAGCGGCGCCCACGTCCATCACCTGTCCCCCTACGCCCGGTTGAAGCCGGCCAACGTCGACGGCACCCGGACCCTGCTGCACCTGGCGGGCGAAGGCCGGCCGAAGGCGTTCCACCAGCTGTCCACGCTCGGGGTGTTCCGCTCCGGTGCGGAGGCATCCCGGCCGGTCGAGGAGGACTCCCCGATCGAGGCCGAACGGCACCCCTACGGCCGGGGATACGCGGCGAGCAAGTGGGTCGCCGAGCGACTGGTGGAGCGTGCCTTCGAACGGGGAGCGAGCGGCGGCATCCATCGCCTCGGCCGCGTCTGGGCACATTCCGCGTCCGGCGCCATCAGCACGGACGACATGTTCTCCCGGCTGCTCACCAGCTGCGCGGCGCTGGGCTGCCATCCGGTCGACCCGGAGCTCGAGGAGTACCTGCTCCCCGTCGACGTCCTCGCCGCCGCCGTCGTAGCGCTGCTCCTCGACACCGACGGGACCGATCTCGTGCACCACCTCCACCATCCGCGCAGGACCGGCCCCGGCGTCTTCATGGCCGGCTACGACCGGCTGCACGGCACCCACACCGAACCGCTCCCGCTCACCGACTGGCTGCACCGCCTGCGCCGCGCGACCGAACACGGACAGGACCTGCCGATCGCCCCCTACCAGGCGTACTTGGAGGAGTACGCCGACACGGCACAGGGCGTGCGGCAGCCGGGCCTGGAGTTCGCCAACGAGCGCACGGTCCGACGGCTGCGACGGCTGGGCGTGGTGATCCCGGAGATCGACGAGGCCGCGGTTTCCCGCTACTGGCGGTTCGTGGACGAGCGAGGGACGCGATGACCCTGCTGGAAAGCCCGCCGGCCCATCGGCCGATGACCCGGCTGACTCCCACCCGTGCGCGGATGCAGCCCCGTTCGATCGTGCCCGGCCGCCAACGCTGGGAGATCGACCTCCTCAAGGGCAGACCCGCCGCGGCACGGCTGACCGAGGCCACGCTCCTTCAGTCGCCGGGCATCGAGGAGGTGCACGCCAGCCCGGTCACCGGCCGGGTACTGCTGCGGCACGACCGTACGGTCAGCTCGCGCGAGGCCGCCCGGCTGTTGCGGCAGGCCGTGTCCCTGACCCTGACGGCCCTCCTCTCGACGGTGGTACGTCCCCGCGCGGACGGGCCCGCGGCGCCACGCCCGGCTCCGACGCCCCGAGCACCGAGGGCAGGCAGTGGACGCTGGCTGCCGAGGATCGCCGCGGCCGGTGGCGCCGTGGCGGCGGCCGTCGTCGGCGGGCCCTTCTTGCTGCGGGTGTTCAGCAGACCCCTCCTCATGCTGGGGCTGACCACCGCGGCCACGGTGGGAATCGTCCGCAGAGCCTGGCGCAGATCCGACCGCGCCGGCGGCACCGGCGACGAAGCCGCGGCGCACCGCCATCCCCTGCGCCGCATCATCGGCCCCCACAAACGCAAGTTCGCCCTGGCCGCGGTGCTGTCCGGTCTCTCGCAGCTGGCGGAGATGGCCCTGTTCGCCCTCAGCCCGTCGATCGTGCTGCTGGTCGCCAAGGGCGGCAGCTCGACCCTGGCCGGTTACGGGGTGGCCGGGGTGAGCAGCCAGTTGGGGCTCCTCGTCGGTGCCGCCGGCGCCGCCTGCCTCGCCATGGCGGCCTTCGGCTACGGCGCCAGCGTCGCCTGGCGGCAGCTCGCGCAGACCATCGAGGACGACTGGCGCACCCGCACCTACGAGCACGTCCAGCGGGTGGCGCCCTCCGAGCTGGAGAAGGAACGCGTCAGCCGGGTCAACAGCGTCCTGTCCGAGGACATCGGCCAGCTCAGCACCTTCGTCGCCTCCAACATGAACGACGTCGTGCAGATGGTCGCCAGCCTCGCACTGCTCGTCCCGGCCTTCCTGCTGCTCGCCCCGCAGATCGCCTGGATTGCGTTCGTCCCCATTCCGGTCGTCGCCTGGCTCTCCTTCCGCTTCCACGAACGCGCCGTCGCCCACCACACCGCCTCCGACGAACGCCGGGCCCGGCTGAACGGCCGCATTACCGAGAACCTCTACGCCCACACCACCATCAAGTCCGCCGTCACCGAAGAGCATGAGATCGCCCGCATCACGGAGTTCAACCGCGAGTGCAGCGAAGCCAACCGCGCCAGCAGTCGCAGCTCCGCCATCCCGCCGCAGATCCTGCGCCTGGCCGGCGGCTCGGCCCTGGTGGGCACGGTCCTGCTGGGCGGTACGGCCGTGCTGCGCGGGACCCTGTCCACCGCAGCCTTCGGCCCGCTGATCGAGATGCCGGGCATCGCCATGCTGAAACTGTCCCGGCTGGGCAGCACCACCGACCAGTACCAGCGCACCGTCACCGCCCTGGACCGGGTGGAGCGCCTGCACCGCCTGCCGCTCGAACCCGCCACAGAGGGACGCCCGTTGCCCCGGCAGCAGGTGAAGGGCGAGATCGAACTGCGGAACGTGACCTTCTCCTACCCCGGCCGCCCACCCGCCCTCAGCGACACGTCCCTCGTCATCCCACCCGGCCGCACCACCGGCATCGTCGGCGCCAGCGGCGCGGGGAAGACCACCGTCGCCAAACTCCTCATGCGGTTCCACCACCCCGACCGGGGCCGGGTCCTGCTCGACGGCGCCGACGTGCGCACCCTGGCCCTGCCCGACCTGCGCCGCGCGATCGGATACGTCACCCAGGAACCCTTCCTGTTCGACGCGACGATCGCGGACAACATCCGCTACGGCTCCTTCGACACGACCGACGAACAACTCCTCGACGCGGCCCGCACGGCAGGCGCCGACACCTTCATCGACAGCCTGCCCGACGGCTACGACACCCGCGTCGGGGAGCGCGGCGCCGCGCTGTCCGGAGGGCAGAAACAGCGCATCGCCCTGGCCCGCACGATCCTGCGCGACCCCCCGGTCATCATCCTCGACGAGGCCACCTCCGCCGTCGACAACGAGACGGAGGCCACCATCCAGCGGGCCCTGCACGTGTTCGGCTCGGACCGCACGATGGTGGTCATCGCCCACCGGCTGTCCACCGTCCAGAGCGCCGACCAGATCTACGTCATGAACCCGGGCGGCCTGGTGGCCGAACAGGGCACGCACGAGGAGCTGGTGAACCGCGGGGGCACCTACACCACCCTGTGGCAACTCCAGGCCGGCACCCCGACCGTCGCCTGACGGACGAGCCGTTCAGCTGTTCGTCATTCGTTCGGGTGGCAACACCTGCCGAGTCTCCTGGAACCGCCGTTGACCTGGCAAGATGGATATCAGATCCCCTTTTCCAGGCCGTCGCCGCGCCAGCCCTTGGTCGAGGAGCGGGCGCGGGTCGAGCCCTGTACCGCGCCGGACATTCCTGTCCGCACGGCCGATCGTGACGTTCACTCCTTCGCCCCGCCCGCTCACAGCGCACGGCTCGTCAGTGCGCGAGCCGCGGACCACGTATCGCGTGTCGCGAGAACCCGGAGAACCGAAATGACGCATGCCACCAATCCGTTCGACGACGACGAGGGCCGCTTCCTGGTGCTCGTCAATGACGAGGGCCAGCACTCGTTGTGGCCCGTCTTCGCCGACGTCCCCGACGGCTGGACCGTCGCCCACCCCGCCGACACCCGGCAGGCGTGCCTGGACCACATCGACCGGTCCTGGACCGACATGCGGCCGCGCAGCCTGGCCGAGGCCATGGACGGCGGAGGCTGAGCCGCCGGACATCCACCGGCACCATGCCGTCCCCGTCCCCGCCGTGCACGAACCGCAGAGCCCCTGCCGGACTTCGGCCCGGTGAAGTCCCCTCATCCCACGAGCCGTTAGGACACCGCCCGTGTTTCTCTCGGAATCCTGCGCCGTACTCGCCCGCCACCCCGGCCTGAAGCAATTCGCCTGCCGTGTCACCGACTTCCTCGACACGCACCTGCCCCACCCGGTCACCGAGGACGCCGCCCGGCCGCCGTGGCTCGAACTGCGCAAGCGCGCCGCCCAAGCCGGCTTAACCGGGTTCGACCTGCCGCACACCGAAGGTCACCCGGCATACGCCGGGGGCCCCGCCCGGGACCGGGACGCGACCGCTCTCGTCCCCCCACGACTGGAACGCGTGGCCCAAGGCCTGGCCATGTTCCTGGCCGGCCGACGGGACTGCGACGCCCGGGAGATCTTCAGCTCGGCCCACGGCGCGATGGCCGTGCGCTACGGCATGCCCCCGATCGCCCGGACGGTGCACGACCGGATCGTGGGCGGCGGCGAGCTGGCCGGTGTGGCCTCCAGCGAACCCCACTCCGGCTCGGATCTGCGGGGCCTGCGCACCGTAGCGGTCGAGCAGGGTGATCACCTGCTGCTCTCCGGGACCAAGGGCCTGGTCAGCAGGGTGGAAGAAGCCACCGGTTTCGTCGTCTTCTGCAAACTGGTCACCCCGGAACAGGCCGCCGGACGGGACGCCGACGGGGCCTGGCTGCGCGAAGTGCCGCTGTCGGCAGTCTGGTTGCCGATGACGACCCCGGGCATCCTCACCGAGACCACCGTGCCTTTGGGGCTGCGCGGCTGGAGCCTGGGGCATCTGCACTTCGACAACGTCAGAGTGGGCAGGGAGGCGCTGCTCGGCAGGCCCGGCGACGGCCGCCGCATCTTCGACTCCCACTTCTCCGGCTGGCGGCTGATGATGGCGCTGGTCTGCCTCGGCGCGGCGACCGAGGCGATCGAGGAGACGACGGCCAGGGTCCGCCGACGCAGTGTCGGCCGGACATCCCTGGCCGGCGTGCCCTCCGTCGTGTGCCGGATCGGCACCGCGGCGGCCGAGGTGCAGGCGGCCACGGCCTGGTGCTTCTCCCTGCTGGAGCGGCTCGGCCGGGACGGGGACGATGCCGACGTGGCGGCCTGCTCCGCCGCCAAGGCATTCGCCACCGACGCGGCCTACCGTGCCGTCGACATCGGGCTGCAACTGCACGGCAGCGAGGGCTACACCCGTCGCACGCCCATGGAGAAACGCCTGCGCGACATCCGTGGCCTGCGGATCGCGGACGGCCCCAATGACACCCTCTACGGCGTGCTCGCGCACTCCCTGCTCACGGGCTCCCGGCCGGCCGCGCCGCTGGTCGCCCAGCGGCAGGCGTGACTCCTTCCGGCGCCTTTCAAGAAAGCTTGTTCCTCAGCATCGAGAGGTAGAAAGGGAGTTTCTTCACGGCCGCCCGCGGCACTTCGTAGATTTCCACGGCGTCGTGCAGATGGTCGCTGATGGTGAGCGTGCATTTCCCGTTCACATGGCGCACTTCAGCGGAATAGAGAAGTTCCTCAGGCGTGGGATCAGCCGCAGCAGTGGCCTCGTCGGTAACTGCCTTTTCCACAATTCACTCCCGGCTCAGTATTCTCGCATTGGGGGCGGATAAGCACAGCTTGCCCTGTATCGCACGCTAAGTCACATCGAACCAGAAAAGATCAACTCTACCGGGTATGCACACGAACGGGTGAATGTCCCGAGAAGCCCTGGTGAGAGGGGATCTCGGATAGCTAAAATGGTATTTCCAGGATACTGCCGGACAATTCCGGCGGGCTGCTAGAAGGGCTGTACTGACATGCTTCCTGTACTTCCTGTCTTCTTGGTCGGGGTAGCGGCTGCACCCCTCCTGAAAAAGATGATCCGGCCGGTCGTGCGAGGGACGGTGAAGTCCTCCGTAAAGCTGGCGATGGACGCCAAGCGGGTCGCCCACGAAATCAACGAAGACCTGAGCGACATCGCCGCGGAAGCCACTGCGGAGGCGATCGCCGCAGACCTCCAAGAGGGTTCCGAGGTGCCGCGCCAGACCGTAAAAAAGTCCCGCCCGAGCAGCCCGGTAACGAACGTATGAAAGTGCTTCGGTAATCACAACCCGGTCAAGTGCGCACCAGGGTAATTCGTCCGCGGAGGCGGCTCGGCAGTGGCTCCTGCCGCCTTCACGACCACGCGTCCGACCGCGGGAACGGTGCGTCTGGCAAGGGAGCTGCTGCCGAGTAATCGCGGGATCGCATCAGTCCCACCAGAACGTTCAGTTGGTCCGTCCCACGAGGCCCGCCGCGTACTCGGGGCCGAACACCGCCACGGTCTGAGCGCCGAAGCGGTCCTCCCAGCTCCGCAGGAGTGCGCACAGCAGAGGCAGCGGTGCCCTTGCGGACCAGCCGATCGACGCCAGGAGCATCGCTGCCCCGACGGCCGGGTACGAGCACGAGACGGCACTCGTTCAGGCCGAAGGGGCCGGTCTGGACGAGCCAGGCCGGCAGGCTTGCCGCAGCTTCCGCCGGCGCCGAATCCGCGGAGGAAGCGGGCATCTGCGGTGCCAAACCCGGCCAGTGCTCGAAGGGCGGACCGGGATCGTGGGGCCATGGCGCGATTCCTTCAGGCACCGGAACCGGTGGGCGAAGTCCGCGGCCGGTCTCTCCTCCAGGCGGACGGCGTCCACGTGGTCCGGGTTGAGCGGACTTCCTATGGCGTACGGCGGACACAGCAACGGAACCAGGCCACGCGCTGGTTGCTCGCACAGCAGGCGAGGCCATAGCTGTTCCACGGCATGAGGGGGCATGAGGGCATTCGTCAGAGACCCACACAGGTGCGGAACCACGAGACACGAACCGGCCGGGAGGCAGCCCCTCGGGCAGGGCAAATGACATGGCCGCACCGTAGCCCGTGGTACTGACAGCATGTTGTCGGTGCTGCCTACCTCGACCTTCGTCGGCTGCGCGGGGTCCTGGCCGGCATGCGTCTGCGCCCAACTGGAAGCGGCCTGGCGGGGCGTAGAACCAATTGGGCCCTATGATCCGCCTCATGGGGCGGGACGTGAGTGTGGTGCTGAAGGGGCGCGGAGGCGCCATGCGACTGGAGAATGGAGAGGTGCGGGTGGTGCGGGGCCGCCTGACGTGGCGGATACCGTTGCGGGCCCTCGGCGCCGTGGAGAGCGACGGCGCGACATCGGTACGGCTGCGGATCAGCGGCGACACCTCGGGGGACGGCTTCCAGGTGAGCAGCGGCAACAGCAATGCCGTCGGCGCGTTCACCGAGGCCCTGCGCCGGGCCATGAGGGGCCACACGCCCGTATCGGACGGCGTGGCGCTGGTCAGCACCGAACCCACGCCTCGCACGCCGCTGGCCCTGAGCACCCGCGCGGCCAAGTGGACCATCGGGGTGGGCGGCTATCTGCTGCTGCTCGTCGTCCTGTTCACGGTCGTGGACGCGCCGGACCAACTGGGCTGGCTGACCGCCACCGCGTTGCTGCTGCCCGGCGGCGCCGGACTCCTGGTGCTGGCCTGGAAGTTCTTCCTGCGCGACCCGTGGATCCTGCGCCGCCGAGGGGTGACGGTGCCCGGAGAAATCGTCGACTACCGCACGACCCCGAAGCAGCAGGCCATGCACCCCGTCCTGCGGTTCACGACCGCCGGGGGCGTACCCGTGACCCAGGAGTCGACCGTCACCGTGCTGATGCGGCGCCGGAATCCGGTTGTGGACGTCACCTACGATCCGCAGAACCCCAAGAGGGTCCGAGGCGGCCGAGCTGTGGCCCACATGACCGCGGGCCTCTTCGTCACCGTACTCGGCTCGATCGCAACCTTCCTGCCGCTCACCGGATTTGTCCTGTCCGTGCTGGACAGCCTGCTGAACGGCTGAGGCTCTGACGGCGGTTCAGGGGCGAAGGGTGCGTCGGTGGGCCGGCGGTGAGCCGTCGGCGGGGATGACGCCGGTTGCTCCCAACGCCTCGCCCGTGTCGGCGAACTCCCAGCGGGTGACGTACGCCCCGGCCCCGGACGGCCATTCGAGGCGGACGACCGGTCGACTCAACACGTGCTCGAACCAGGCGGCGCACCGTTCCGCGAGCTCCCCGACCGTGCCGGAGGCTCTGAAGTAGCCGAGCTCCGGCGACTCGTGGAGGTTGAGGAGCTGGTCCCGGACTTTCCCCGCCCGTACCCGGGTGCCGTGGAAGTGCACAGCCCACCCGCCGAGCAGCAGCCCGCGCTCCTCGTCGACCAGGTCGACATGAACGAGGAGCGACGAGTCGTCCTCGGGCCGTCCGACCTGACTGGAAGCCCACGGCACTCGCCAGGCGGCGGCCCGGGCGCGCAGGGCCGCGAGGAAGGCGAGTTCTGCCTCGTGGAAGTCCCAGGGCTCCTCGCCGTGGTCTTCCGGGTTCTCGACCGGGAACCAGTTGCTGACATCCACGGGGGAACTTTAGAAGCAGGGCGTTGCTGGGAGTCAGCGGCCTTCACATCCCGGGGGTCCGGGCGCGCAGGCGGTCGATCTGGGAGAGTACGTGGTCCACATGCGCACGTACCTGCGCCAGCAGTGCATCGCTCCAGTTCTCTTCGGCGTAGGGGCAGTTGAGGTAGAGGTGCCTGGCGTGCTGGAGGGCGGCGCGGTGCTCGGGCGGGAGCTGGGTGAGCGCCCAGTCGGCGGCGGCGTCCTTCGATCTGATCCGGCCCGTGGCGAGCGTGGTCCAGATGCGGGCAAAGGTCAGCAGGACGTTGCGGGTGTCGCCGTGCAGGTCGTCGAGCAGGCCGGGAATGCCCGCCAGGCTCGCTCGGACCAGGTCGACCTGCGGAACGGGGGCGAGGACCTGCGCCGGGTGCGGGCCGGTGAGGGGGTGGTCGCCGCTCAGCACCATGGTGATGAGCAGGGCCAGGTCGGGCATCGGCTCCGGGTGGGGGACCTCTCCGGCCTGGTACTCCGTGCGCAGCCACTCCCCGTAGAGGAAATCGCCGGTCGGTGGGTACTTCCACGGCCTGACCTCGGACTGAACGACCACGGTCAGTTCGACCGGGCGGGCTCCGTTTCGGGAGCCGGATATTTTGAGCAGTGCACCGAGGAGTGTCCGTCGATCCTGCTCCTGCATTCGCCGTCGGGAGACGACCAGCACGTCCACGTCGCTGGCCGGTCTGAGTCCACCGAGCACGGAGGAGCCGTGGAGGTAGATGCCGATGAGATCTCGGCCCAGTACGCCGTCGACCACGTCCGCGATTTCCTGCACCTGATGCACTGCGCCAGCATCTCCTGGCAACCGGCGCACTGCACCCGGATATCCGCTGCCGTAGAAGTAGCCGGTCCAGAGGTCGTCGAGACGAGCCGGAGTCTGGCGCCAGTCATTTCCAGGTGCGGTCGAGGAAGTCGGCGATGAGCGGAGCGATTTCGGGGAGCTTCTCCTCCAGGGCGAAGTGGCCGGTGTCGAAGATGTGGAGTTCGGCGTCGGGGAGGTCGGCCAGATAGGCGTGGGCGCCGGCTTCGGGGAAGAAGGGGTCGTTGCGGCCCCAGGTGATCAGAGCGGGTGGGGTGTGCTCGCGCAGCCAGGCCTGCCACTGCGGATAGCGCTCGACGTTGGTGTGGTAGTCGAAGGCCAGGGCGATCTGGGCTTCCTTGCGTCCAGGCAGGTCCAGGAAGTGCTGGTCCAGGGTCCAGCCGTCGGGAGCGACGAGTTCGGGAACGCTGGTGCCGCCCTCGTACTGCCCACGCGTGCCGGGCAGGGTCAGCAGGCCGCGAATGGCTTCTTCGCTGCCGGGGGCGTCCGGCGTCAGGGCGATGAAGTCACGAGCGCCGTCCGACAGGCCCTGCTCGTAGGCGTTGCCGTTCTGTACGACGAGGCCTGCTGTCCATTCCGGGTGCCGGGTCGCCAGCCGGAAGCCGACCGGGGCTCCGAAGTCGAAGACGTACATGGCGAACCGGGTCAGCCCGAGCCGGGTAACGAAGCCTTCGATGATGTCCGCGAGGTGATCGAAGGTGTAGACGAAGTCGTCGGGGGTCTCGGTGTGCCCGAAGCCGGGGTAGTCCGGAGCGATCAGTCGGTACTGCGTGCCGAGCGCGTCGATCAGACGCCTGAACTGGTGGGAGCCCGAGGGGAATCCGTGCAGCAGGAGCAGGACGGGGGCGTCCGGCCGGTCGGGGACCGATTCGCGGTAGAAGACCCGCACTCCGTCGACCTCGACGTGGCGATGAACGGTGCGTGCTATGGCCACAACCATGACTTCACATGCCTCCTTGGCGGCGTTATGCATTAGTTGTAGCGGGTCCAGCTCTAACGCGTCAATGGGATTCGGTAGCATTAGGTCCATGGTTGATCTCAGACCGCTCACCGGAGAGCCCCTGGCCCTCGATGTGGTGAACACCCGGGCGATCACCCCCGACGGCCCGGTGGACCTGCTCGCCGACGTCACGCAGTTGCGGTCGTGGCTCGTCCTTCAAGCCGACCGCCTCCCGGAGCCGGACACGACGCCGTACTCAGACGCCGATCTGGCCGCCGTGCACGCCGTACGCGAACACATCGCGGTCGCCGTCAACGCCGCTCGGCAGGGTGAGCGGCCTCCCACGGCCGCGCTCGACGGCCTCAACGCAGCGCTGTCCGCCGCGCCCGCCGTCCCGCGAGTGGGCTGGGGCGGCACCGCGGTCACCCTGACCTCCCGCCGGACCGGCACGCCCGGCACGCGCCTCGCCGCCCTGCTCGCCGAGGATGCTGCCGCACTGCTGGCCGACCCGGCCGTCCTCACGGTCCGCCCCTGCGAGGCCGAGGACTGCGTGATGCTGTTCCTGCCCGCGCATCCGCGCCGCCGCTGGTGCTCGGCCGCCCGGTGCGGCAACCGCGCGCGCGTGGCCCGCTATTACCAGCGGCACAAGGGCGACTGAGCCGGCCGGGACGGTGCCACAGCCGTCGTTCATCTCTGTCCGCCGCGGCGCGTGCTCATCCGCAGCCGTGACGGCTGCCCATACGTCTATGCGGCACAGCAGCGTTCGAGACGGGAGGTTGGGAGGCCGGAGGTGGGACGGGCAGCGTCCGAGGCTCAGCCGCGTGCTGCCGGGGCCCCGGTTCGTCCGGGGAGAGGCGGTGCAGGCGCCGTACGATCCAGCGGGTGGTGGGCCAGGCCACGAGCAGCGCACCCACGGGAACGGCCAGGCGCAGAAGTACGGTGACCGGCCCCGGGGGCGCGGCCGAGGTCAGGGCGATCGTCGCTCCGACACTCAAGGCCCAGGCGACCGCCGTCAGTAGCGAGAAGGCGACCGCGACCGGTACGCCCCCCATGCGCTGCGCCCGCAGATCCACGTCCCTGTCGAAGCTGTCGGGGGCGGCGGCGCCCACGGCGACCAGCAGCCAGAAGCACACGACCACGACGAGCGCAGCGGTCAGCAGGATCGTGGGAAGCCCCGTGGCGGCAACCAGGAAGGTCCGCATGTCCCGATGCCCCTTCCCCCTGCCGCGCTTCTCCCGACCCATGCTGTACGACCGGCCCACGGCCCTGCATTGCCGGTTTCCGGCAGTGTTCGCAGGGTTCTGCATGCCGGGCCCTGGTGAGAAGGAAGGCGTCATCGGCCGGGTCAAGTAGGCACTCGGCCTTCCCGACTTCGGTACAAAGAGCACATGCCGGAGCGCGAGACCCCCGCAGGGGCGATGGACGACGTTGACGCGGTCACCCGTGCGGTGCTGACCGCCTCCCGCCTGCTGGTGGCGGTCTCGGCCCGATCCCTCGCCGAAGTCGAGGAGCGCGTGACCCTCCCGCAGTTCCGGATGCTGGTCGTGCTCTCCACCCGCGGGGCCACCAAGCTGGTCGCCCTCGCCGACCTGCTCCAGGTGGCGCCGTCCACCGCCATGCGGATGGTGGACCGGCTCATCGCCGCCGGGCTCGCCGACCGGCAGGCCAATCCCGACAACCGCCGCGAGACGCTGCTGCGGCTCACCGAGGAGGGCCGGCGCACGGTCGCGGACGTCACCGCCCGGCGTCGTGCCGAGATCGCCACGATCGTCGAACGGCTCGCCCCCGCGCAGCGGATGGCTCTCATCGAGGCCCTGACCGCTTTCAACGAGGCCGGCGGAGAACCACCGGCCCCTGCCGCGGACAACACCGTGCCGCACCCGCTGGGCTGGACGGTGGACGCTCCGGCGGCCCGCGACGCCTGACCGGAAGCCGGGCCGACCCGCTCCGCGTGCGGCGCATTTTGCATAATGCAAGACAATGGCTGATGTGTGGCCGGTTGCCTGATTCCGGCAGTGCACGCCGGGTGCCCTCGTCCGGAGGCGGGCACTGCGGATCGTCCGCCCGGGACGCCAGAGTGCCGTGCACCAGAGGATCGTGGGGAGGAAGCCGCATGAACCGCCGACGCCGCCCCCCGCCTGCGCCGGAGCGGGACCTGATGCTGCATCTGCGGAGCAGGGTTTGGGGGCCGGCCGAGTTCGTGGGCCTGCCGCCGTGGTGGCTGACCGTGGAGGGGACCCTGGCGGGGTGCCTGGGAGCGGGGACGATCGTCGGCAGCGCGGTCGCCGGTGCCTGGTACGGAGTCCCCGGGCTGCGGCACGGCGAGGTCGGCCTCGTGTGCGCCGCCGCGCTCGTCCTCTACCTCTGTGTGGTGCGGGCCGGACGGGCGCTGGTCGGCATCGTCGCCGTGCTCGCGGTCTGCCTCGCTCTGCAGGCGCCCCCGGCGGCCGTGGGTCTCGTGCTGGCCGAGCGGGGCAGAGTGGAGACCGCGCTGGTGACCTCGGTCGAGGGCGGACCGGGCGCCGTCTCCAGCACAGGCCGCTATCTGTGTTCGGTGGTCGATCGGGACGGCGTACCGCTCAAGGTCCGCATCTGGCGAGGCTGTAAGCGCACCACCCGGCCCGGCGACACCCTCGCCGTCGTGCACGACCCGCAAGGCCATGTGCCGCCGCGCGGCGTCGAGGCCGGAGGGCCCAGGCCGGGGCCGCCGCGGGGCCTGGGCGGCTGGGCCGCCGCGCTCGTCGTGGCCTGTGTGGTCGCGGTCGTACGCTCCTACCGGCTCTCCCCTGACGCATCCGGCCGCACCGGCCAGGAAAGGCCCTTCGCCTCACCACCTCCCGCTGATCACCGCACGGTCGGGCTGGGCGAGGGCATCGGGTAACGGTCCTCGCTTCCGCTCGTGCTGCTCCGTCGGCGGTGTCGTTCAGTGCCCGAAGGGCTCGGCGTCCGGGTCCTGCCGAGGACCCGCTGCTGAGCTGCCGTTGCGCAGGCGCCCTCGTCGCACCCCCACGGGCACCAGCGCTGCGATCAGAAGGCCTGCGAAGACCAGCGCGGCCACCGCCGGATTCATGGCGTCGAGGCTCTCGGCGATGGCGCGTTGGACGGTTCCCGCCGCATCGATGACCGGGTCCTGGACCGTGGGGTCCTGCTGGACGCGGATCTCGTACCAGCCGTAGTAGGCCACATAGGCGCCGACCAGGAGGAGCAGGGCGCCGCCGAGGCGTGGTGCGAACGCGCCGATGCGGCGCAGCCGGGTGACGGCGGTGGCGCGGGTGAGGGCGACGGTGAGCGAGGCGATGCCCACGATCAGTCCCATCCCGCCCGCGTACGCCGCGAAGAGGGCGACGCCCTCGCCGGTGGAGCCGCTGCGGAAGGCGGAGACCACGATGGCGAGGAACGGGGCGATGGTGCAGCCGAGGGAGGCGGTGGCGTAGGCCATGCCGAACAGCGCCATCGAGGGCAGGGACCGGGTGACGGTCGGTGCCCTCCGGATCTTCGGGGCCAGGGTGGGCAGTTGCCGCCCGGCGAGCACCCAGGCACCCGCGATCGCCATGAGAAGCCCGAAACCGATGGTGAACCACGGCAGATGCTCCTGCACCTGCCCCGCAACGGGCTGCACGGCGAGGCCGAAGACGCCGAAGAGCGCGACGAAGCCCGCCGTCATCGCCGCGGTCGCGGTCAGAGCGCGCCGGATGGAGACCGCGCGGCTGGGGGAGTCGTCGCCGAGCACGAGCAGGGACAAGTAGGCGGGGAGCAGGGCGAAGCCGCACGGGTTGACGGCGGCCAGGATGCCCGCGCCGAGCGCGAGGGCGAGGGGAAGGTCGGTCATCGTGCTCAGCCGGTGAGCCCGGCGACCTTGTCGGCCAGGCCCTCGCCGCCGGGCAGGACACCTTCGTAGACGGTCTTGCCGGCCTTGTCGAGAATGACGTAGCGGCTCTGCTCGGTGACCTCGAACCGCTTCCAGAGGTCACCGTCCTCGTCGGACAGGTGGGTGAAGGAGCCGGTGCCGGTCTCGCTGACGAAGTCCTTCATGGCGGCGTTCTTGTCGAGGCCCGCGATGCCGACCACGTTCGCCTTGCCCGCGTAGTCGGCGGCCACCTTGGCGGTCTCGGCTGCCTGGGCGCGGCACTTGGGACACCAGGGCGCCCAGAACCACAGCACGGTGGGCTTGCCCGCGAGGGTCTTGCCGTCGAAGGGCTTGCCGTCCACGGTGGTGCCCGAGAACGCCAGCGCCTCGGGAACCTCGGCCCCCGCGCCGCCCGCGTCCGACGGCGGGGCCTGCTCGGCGGCGGATGTGGCCGAGGAGGCTTCCGGCGTCGAGGCCCCTGCGGAGCCGGAACTGTCGTCGGATCCGCAGCCGGTCACCGTCAGCAGGGCGGCGGCCAGGACGGCCGGGACGAGGGCGCGGGCGCGCATGAGAACTCCTCTGGTTGTGGGTTGCTGTGACTGTAGGCCCGCTGCCGTCGGCAGGGCAGGTCGGCGATCTTACGGTTCGGTGACGTCGGGCTGCGGCGTCCGGCAGCGGGCAGGGAGCGGTGCCCGGGTGACAGGCACCGCCCCGCGTCTGCTACTTCAGATGCCGGTCGTAGAACCGGCCTCCGTCCTCCAGCTCGAACCACGGGGTGCCGAGGTGCCCGCCCGTATTGGCGTGCAGTGTCTTCTCCTTGGTGCCGAAGGCGTCGAACAGGTCCAGGGCCCGTTGCCTCGGGTTGCCTTCGTCGTCCCACTGGAGCAGGAGCAGCAGGGGAACGGTGACCTGGCGGGCCTCCTCGCGCTGGGCGCGGGGCACGTAACCGCCGGCGAAGAAGTTGGCGGCCGCGATGCGCGGCTCGGTCACCGCGAGGCGGATGCCGAGGGCGGTCCATCCCGAGTAGCCGACCGGGCCGGTGATCTCGGGCAGCGCAAGGAGGGCGTCCAGGGTGGTCCGCCATTCCGGGGCCGCCTTGTCGACCATCGGGCCGACGAGGGACTCGAGGATGTCGTCGAGCGGCTCCCCTGCTTGCATCGCACGGTGGAGGTCGGCGCGGGCCTGCCGGTCGGCGGGGGAGAGCGGCCGGTCGCCGCATCCGGCGGCGTCGATGGAGGCCACCGCGTAGCCGTACGCCGCGGTGTGCCGGGCCCGGGCCACCAGCCGCGATTGCGCCTTGGGCAGGCCGTTGTTGTGGGCCATGAGGATCAGCGGAGCCGGGGCGGATACAGGCGTCCAGAGGGTGCCAGGGATCTCGCCGAGGGTGAACTCGCGCTCGAGGATGCCGTCGTCGAGGCGCTGTTCGGAGGTGAACTGCATGGTCGTGCCCTTCGGGAGTGCTGATGAACGGCGCTCCCGGACGACCTATCGTCCGACCGCGACCCCGGAGGGGAGCACCCATGTCGATACTGCGTTCACGGGTACCACCTCCTCGTTCTCCGGCACGGCCTCCCGAAAGCTAGCAGCGGGTGTGGTGGCCCGCCAATGGGTTTTGGGCGGATGGTTGCTCCCCGTCGCTGTCCGGGTGCGCTGCAAGGGCCCTCGGCCGCACGTGGGTGAGGAGGCACTAACGGCTCGGAGATGGATGCGAAACGCCGGGGAAACAGGCCGTCCCTAATTTCTGTCACCCGACAGGAATTTCGCAGGATCTCGCCTCCGCGACAGGGGACCGCCATGACCGTGACCACCGATCCCGCACCGCCTCCACCTCCCTCAGCCGGCGCCGGTGACGGCTCGCTCGCCGAGTTCGGCTACCGTCAGGAGCTACGGCGCCGGATGGGCCGGTACGCGTCCTTCGCCGCCGGGTTCTCCTTCATCTCCGTGCTGACCACGGTCTTCCAGTTCTTCGCCCTCGGCTACTCCTTCGGCGGGCCGGTGTTCTTCTGGACCTGGCCCGCCGTTCTCGTGGGCCAGCTGCTCGTCGCCGCCTGCTTCGCCGAACTCGCCGCCCGGCTGCCCATCGCGGGGGCGATCTACCAGTGGGCGAGCAGGCTCGGCAGCCCGGCCTTCGGCTGGTACGCGGGCTGGATCATGGTGGTCGGCCGGGTCGTGGTGGTCGCGGCCGCCGCACTCGCGCTGCAGGTCGTCCTGCCCGCCATCTGGTCCGGCTTCCAGGTCATCGGCGGCGACCCGTCACCGACCACGACCAGCGGCGCCGCCAACGCCGCCCTGCTGGGGCTGATCCTGCTCGCGCTCACCACCCTGCTCAACGTCCTCGACAACCGCGCACTGTCGGCCGTCAACACCGTCGGCGTCACCGCCGAGATCGTCGGCGTCGCCCTGATCGTCACCCTCCTCGCCACCCACGCGGAACGCGATCCCGGCATCACTCTGCACACCGGGGGCGAGGGCGGCCTGATCGCGGCACTGCTGGTGGGCTCCTTCACCGCCGCGTACGTCCTCATCGGCTTCGAGAGCGCCAGCGAGATGAGCGAGGAGACCGTCAACCCCCGCCGCACCGCACCCCGCACGACACTCAGCGCGCTCACGACCTCCGGCCTGTGCGGGGGACTGCTGCTGCTCGGCGGACTGCTCGCCGCGCCCAGCCTCACCGACGGACGACTGGCGAGCGAGGGCCTGAGCTACGTCCTGACCAGCACCCTCGGTGACGGCCTCGGCAAGGTCCTGCTCGCCGACGTTGCCCTGGCCGTCTGTGCGGCGACCCTGGCGATCCAGACCTCGGCCACCCGCATGCTCTACTCCATGGCCCGCGACGGTGTCCTGCCGCGCTCGGCGCGGCTGGCGAAGGTGCCGAGGCGGACCGGAATGCCCGGCACGGCCGCCGTGGTGGTCGGCGTCTGCGCCGGGCTGCTGCTCCTGCTCAACCTCGGCTCGCCCCAGGCCTTCCTGGCCATCGGCACCACGTGCATCGCGATGGTGTACCTGGCGTACGCGATGGTCACCGGACCGATGCTGATGCGGCGGCTGAAGGGCCAGTGGCCGCCGGCGGACGGCGACGACCGCGACGAACTCGGCAAGCCGCTGTTCTCCCTCGGCCGTTGGGGACTTCCCGTCAACGTGCTCGCGGTCGGCTACGGCCTGTTCATGACGGTCAATCTCTCCTGGCCCCGTGCCGGGGTGTACGACCCCGAGGGCGGCCACTGGTACTTCCAGTGGTTCACCGTCCTGTTCGTCGGCATCACGGTTGCCACGGGTGCGGCCTACCGCTGGTACCGCAGCCGCAGGGACGCGGCGCCCACGCCGAAGGCTCCGGACAGCCAGGCCCCGGCCGGGCCCGTCCTCGACGAGGCCGTACGTATCTGAAGCCCCTGCATGACGCCGCGTCAGGCACCCGCCGCGAGGAGCTGCTGCCCCTCGCGGCGCAGCCGTGCCAGGGAGCGCTGCGGCACGCCCGCGACCCGCAGCGCCGCGTCGGCCGTGGCCGCCGCCAGGGCCTGCGGAGGGTGGCCGGGGTCCGCCCGCCGGATGAGGATGACGCTCTCGGTGAGGCCGAAGAGGAGGTCCGTACGCAGCGCGAGGTCCTCCGGGCCGAGGGCCGCGCCGGGCTCGCTGGCTGCCAGCAACTGCCCGTAGGCGGCTTTGAGTTCGACCCGCACTTGGTGGAAGACGGCGAAGCGCTTCGTTTGCACCTCGGGCAGGAGGTAGAGCGCGCCGAGGTTGTGCGGGCCGCCGCACAGCAGTGTCACGTCGGCGTGGCACAGCGCCCACAGCCGTGCCTCCGGGGACGCCTCCGTACGGGAGACCAGGTGGTGCGCCACCTCCAGCGAAGGGCGCACGGTCCCCTCCAGCAGCGCGGCGAGGATGGCCTCCTTGCCGTCGAAGTAGTGGTACAGCGACGCCTGGCGCAGACCGGCCCGTTCGGCGACCGCGCGGGTCGTGGTCGCGGTGTAGCCATGGGTCGTGAACAGCTCGGCCGCGGCGGAGAGGACCTCTTCGCGTGGCTCGAGCCCGCTGGCGGGGCGCTCCTGGGCGCGGGGCCGGCCGACTCTTCTGGTGCTGCGGGTGTTCACTCGGTGATCCTCGCACAGCCCCGCGCGCCGTCAGCGGGGGCGCCCGGGTCCTCGGCCCTGCGGAGTGAGTTTCCGGTAACTGGCCCGCAACGCACGGGCAATGGTCCCGAATCCGCCGCGCCCTAATTTCTGTCGCACGACAGAAATCAGGCCGAGCCGGAGGTTGAGCCGTGGCATCAGCGTCAGTGACAGCGTCGGCGTACGGCGCCCGCGACCATGCCCGGGCCCAGGAGGGCAGGCAGGTCGACGCCATGCCCGTACTCCCGGCGAGCAGCTGGCCGGCGCCTCCCGAGGGCATCGCCGCCGAGGACATCGTGTGGGCCGAGACCGTGGCGGGCGGCAACTACACCCACCAGGTCCTGGCCCGCGGCACCGAGCTGCGGCTGACCGACCTCGCCGGGGACGCGTGCGCGCACCTGCTGCTGTTCAGCGCCGACCGCCCCTGGGAGCGGCTGAACGCCGCCGACACCGTCAAGGTGCTCTGGAACGCCTACCTCGGCGCGAGCCACCTGCTCCTGTCCGACCAGGGCCGGGTCCTCGCCTCCCTCGTCGAGGACAGCTCCGGTCGGCACGACTCCCTCACCGGCACCTCCACCCTCGCACGCAACACCGCCCGTTACGGGGACGGCACCCCGCAGTCCGCCTCTCCGGCCGGGCGTGAACTGTTCAAGCTCGCCGCGCTGAAGAACGGCCTCACCCCGCGGGACCTGCCGCCGTCGATCTCCTTCTTCCAGGGCGTGCGCATCGCCGAGGACGGCGCCACCGAGTTCACCGGCTCCGCGGGCCCGCACACGACCGTCACACTGCGCGCCGAGCAGGACGTCACCGTCCTCCTCGCGAACGTCCCGCACCCGCTGGACCCGCGCGCCGCCTACACCTGCAGCAACCTCGAGGTCCTCGCGTACCGGGGCGAGCCGACCGCACCCGGTGACCCGGTGTGGGACGCCACCCCCGAGGGCCGCCGCGCCTTCCTGAACACTGCCGGCCACCTCACCGCCCGGGGGATCGCATGACCACCACCACTGTCACGGGCCGCGTCGTCCGCGACGACACCGTCCCCGCCCGCGCCGCCTGGTCCGCCGTCGTCCGCAAGGGCCAGCTGCTGACCATCACCGACCTGCACGGCAACCAGGCCGCCGACTTCCTCGTCTACGACGCCCACGACACCGGCGTGCGCTACAGCGCTCCCGACACCGTCCAGGCCCAGGGCACCATCTTCCTGACCACCGGCTCGGTGCTGCTGTCCAACGAGCACACACCCCTGATGACCGTCGTCGAGGACACCTGCGGCCGGCACGACACCATCGGCGGAGCCTGCTCAAAGGAGTCCAACACGCTCCGCTACGGCCACCACACCTGGTCCCAGCACGCCTGCGTGGAGAACTTCCTCGCCGAGGGCAGCAAGCACGGTCTGGGCAAGCGCGACCTGGTCTCCAACGTCAACTGGTTCATGAACGTGCCGGTCGAGAAGGACGGCACCCTCGGCATCGTCGACGGCATCTCGGCCCCGGGCCTGCAGGTCGTGCTGCGCGCCGAGACCGACGTCCTCGCGCTGCTGTCCAACTGCCCGCAGATCAACAACCCCTGCAACGGCTTCGACCCCACCGCCGTGCGCATGACCATCACCGAGCCGGACGAGAGCGACGAGGGCTGACCACCATGACGTTCGACACCCTGCTGGTCGCCAACCGCGGCGAGATCGCGGCCCGCATCATCCGCACCGCCCGCCGGCTCGGCCTGCGCACCGTCGCGGTCCACTCCGACCCCGACCGCGGCGCCGCGCACGTCCGGCTGGCCGACGAGGCCGTACGGCTCGGCCCCGCGCCCGCCAAGGAGTCCTACCTCGACGCCGACCTGGTCCTCAAGGCCGCCAAGGACACCGGCGCGGGCGCCGTCCACCCCGGCTACGGATTCCTCTCCGAGGACGCCGACTTCGCGCGCCGCTGCGCCGACGCCGGCATCGTCTTCGTCGGCCCCACTCCCGCACAACTGGAGCTGTTCGGCGCCAAGCACACCGCCCGCGCCGCCGCGCAGGCGGCGGGCGTCCCGCTGGCCCCCGGCACGGGGCTCCTCGCCGACGTGGCCGGGGCTCTCGCCGCGGCCGAGGAGATCGGCTACCCGGTCATGCTCAAGGCGACCGGGGGCGGTGGCGGCATCGGCATGCAGGCCTGCCACGACGCCGCCGACCTCGCCGACGCCTGGGACCGTGTGCAGCGCGTTGCCGCGGCCTCCTTCTCCTCCGCCGGTGTCTTCCTGGAGCGGCTGGTGGAACGGGCCCGCCACATCGAGGTGCAGGTCTTCGGCGACGGCCACGGCACAGTCGTCACCCTCGGCGACCGCGACTGCTCACTTCAGCGCCGGAACCAGAAGGTCCTCGAAGAAGCACCCGCACCCGGCCTTCCGGACCACGTCCGCCGTCAACTCGCCACCAGCGCCCGGGACCTGTGCGCATCGGTGGACTACCGCTCCGCCGGCACGGTCGAGTTCGTGTACGACGCCGTCCGCGAAGAGGCGTTCTTCCTCGAGGTCAACACCCGCCTCCAGGTGGAGCACCCAGTCACCGAGGAGATCTACGGCGTCGACCTCGTGGAGTGGATGCTCCGGCTGGCGCAGGGCGACACCGCGGTCGTCACCGAGCCCCCGGCCCCCGAGGGACACGCCGTCGAGGCGCGGGTGTACGCCGAGGATCCCTCCCGCGACCACCGGCCGAGCGCGGGCCTGCTGACCCGCGTCGCCTTCCCCGCGGACGTCCGCGTCGACACCTGGGTGGAGACCGGCACCGAGGTCACCACCGCCTACGACCCGATGCTCGCCAAGGTCATCGCGCGCGGCGCCGACCGCGCCGAGGCGCTCGACCGGCTGGACGCGGCGCTGGCCGCGACCCGCGTCGACGGCATCGAGACCAACCTCGGCCTGGTGCGCGCCGCCCTGCGCGACACCGACGTGCGCGCGGCGGCCCACTCCACTGCCTCGCTCGCCGCGATCACCGACCCGACGCCCCGTATCGAGGTCGTCGTGCCGGGCACCTTGACCACCGTCCAGGACTGGCCCGGACGCACCGGCTACTGGCAGGTCGGCGTCCCTGCGTGCGGACCGATGGACGACCTGTCCTTCCGGCTCGGCAACACCGCGCTCGGCAACGACGACGGCGCGCCCGGCCTCGAATGCACCCTCCAGGGCCCCTCGCTGAGGTTCACCCACTCGACGACGGTCTGCGTCACCGGAGCTCCCACGCGCGTGACACTCGACGGCACGCTCGTACCGCAGTGGGAGCCGGTCAACGTCGAGGCCGGACAGACCCTGGCCCTCGCCGCGCCCGACAAGCACGGCCTGCGGACCTACGTACTGTTCGCGGGCGGTCTGGACGTACCCCGATTCCTCGGCAGTGCGGCCACTTTCACCCTCGGCCGGTTCGGCGGGCACGGCGGCCGCGCCCTGCGCGCGGGCGACGTCCTGCACGGCGGCGAGGCCCGTACGGGGACCTCCGCCGTCCCTCTCGACCAACGCCCCGTCTTCGGCGGCGAGTGGCGGGTCGGCGCGGTCGAAGGCCCGCACGCCGCCCCCGAGTTCTTCACCGAGGACGACATCCGCGACTTCTACGCCGCGGACTGGAAGGTCCACTTCAACTCGGCGCGTACCGGCGTCCGCCTGGTCGGACCCAAGCCGCGCTGGGCCCGTACGGACGGCGGTGAGGCGGGCCTGCATCCGTCCAACATCCACGACACGCCGTACTCCGTCGGCGCCGTCGACTACACCGGCGACATGCCCGTCCTCCTCGGCCCCGACGGACCCTCCCTCGGCGGCTTCGTCTGCCCGGCGACCGTCGTGACCGGACAGCGCTGGAAGCTCGGCCAGTTCCGCCCCGGCGACATGGTCCGCTTCGTCCCGGTGACCACCAAGGCGGCTGCCGAACTGCGGCACCACCCGGCCGCGGCCCCGCTCGCCGACCGGGACGTGATCGACGACGGCGGCATCCTCGCCCGCCTGGAGCGGACCGGGTCCCGCCCGTCGGTCACCTACCGGCGCAGCGGCGACGACAACCTCCTCGTCGAGTACGGGCCCATGCAGCTCGACCTCAGCCTGCGCATGCGCGTCCACGCGCTGGCCGAGGCCATCGCCGCGCGGGACCTCGACGGCATCGTCGACCTGACACCGGGCATCCGCTCGCTGCAGGTCCAGACGGACCCCGACGTCCTGCCGCAGGACGCACTCCTGCAGCTCATGCTGCACGTGGAGGAGGAACTCCCGGCCACCGACGAGCTGGTGGTACCCAGCCGCACCGTGCACCTTCCGCTGTCCTGGGACGACCCCGCGACCCGCGAAGCCATCGCCCGCTACATCGCCGGCGTACGCGACGACGCCCCCTGGTGCCCCTGGAACATCGAGTTCATCCGCCGCGTCAACGGCCTGGAGACGGTCGACGACGTCTACCGCACCGTCTTCGACGCCGAGTACCTGGTCATGGGGCTGGGGGACGTGTACCTGGGGGCGCCGGTCGCCACCCCGCTGGACCCACGGCACCGCCTGGTCACCACCAAGTACAACCCCGCCCGCACCTGGACCGCGGAGAACTCCGTCGGCATCGGCGGCGCGTACCTGTGCATCTACGGCATGGAGGGCCCGGGCGGCTACCAGTTCGTCGGCCGCACGACCCAGGTGTGGTCGGGCTGGCAGCAGCGCGGCGCCTTCGAGCCGGGCAAGCCCTGGCTGCTGCGCTTCTTCGACCGGATCAAGTGGTACCCGGTCGACGCCGACGAACTCCTGCAACTGCGCGCGGACATCACCTCCGGCCGGTTCGTACCGAAGACCGAGGAAGGCACCTTCTCGCTCGCCGGCTACCAGAGGTTCCTCACCGAGAACGCCGCATCGATCGCCGAGTTCCGGGCCCGGCAGGGCGCGGCCTTCGCCGCCGAGCGCGACGCCTGGGAAGCGGCGGGTGAGTTCGCCCGCGCCGAGACGGCCACCGAAGTCGCCCCGCCGACCACCGACATCGAGGTCCCCGAGGGAGGCCACCTGATCGAGGCCGAGTTCACCGCCTCCGTCTGGCAGGTCAACGTCCGGGTCGGCGACCGCGTGTCCGCCGGGCAGCAGCTGCTCGCGCTGGAGGCGATGAAGATGGAGTCACGGGTCCCCGCCCCCGCCGACGGCATCGTCGCGGAGGTCCTGACCAAGCCAGGAAGCCAAGTCGAGGCGGGCACCGCCCTCGTCGTCCTCGCGCCTGTCGAGACGGCTCGGGCGGCTGCCTGATGCGGAACTCAAGAGGGCAGGCGCGCCTGCGCCTGCCAGGGCCCGCGGTCACGGAGCACGGCACGGACGACGGATGCGGCATCGGCCGTACGAGGGAAAGCAGGGCCGCATGAACCCCCCGATCACCGCCGTGGAGCGAGTCCGGGCCGCCTACGCGCGTATTGAGCAAGTGGACCGGCCCGAGGTGTGGATCGGCCTGCGCCCGCAGGCCGAGGCGGAGCAGGACGCCGCCGCGGTCGACGCGAAGGTCGCCGCGGGCCTACGACTTCCCCTGGCCGGCACGGTTTTCGCGGTCAAGGGCAACATCGACGTGGCCGGGCTGCCGACCACCGCCGGCTGCCCTGCGTACGCCTACCGGCCGGAGGCGGACGCCCCGGCGGTGGCCCGCCTGCGGTCAGCGGGCGCCGTGGTCCTCGGCACCACCAACCTCGACCAGTTCGCGACCGGGCTGGTCGGCACCCGCAGCCCGTACGGCGCCGTCCGCAACGCCATCGATCCGCAGTACGTCTCGGGCGGCTCCTCGTCCGGCTCGGCAGTCTCCGTGGCACTCGGCATCGCGGACTTCGCGCTCGGTACCGACACCGCGGGATCGGGCCGGGTGCCGGCGGCCTTCAACGGCATCGTCGGCCTCAAGCCGACCATCGGGCTGGTCCCCACCGAGGGCGTCGTCCCGGCCTGCGCCTCGCTCGACTGCGTGACGGTCCTCGCTCGGACCCTCCCCGAGGCCGAGCGGGTGCTGTCCCACCTGGCGTCGCCGTCGGGGCGGCAGCTCCCGGCACTTGAGCAGCGACGGCCCGGCCCCTGGCGGATCGCCGTACCCGAGCCCGAGCAGCTCGGCGAGCTGGACAAGGGCTGGGCCGAGGCCTTCCGGGCAGCTGCGGACCGGCTCGACCAGGCGGGCGCCGAGCTCCTGCCCATCGACCTGGAGCCCTTCACCCAGGCAGCGGCGAGTCTCTACGAAGGCGCGTTCGTCGCCGAGCGCTACACCGCCGTCGGCGCCTTCATCGACGAGCACGTGGGCTCGGCCGACCTCGATCCGACCGTGTCCGCGATCATCACCCGCGCCCGGGACATCCCGGCCCACCGGCTCTACGCAGACACGGAGAAGCTCGCCTCCCTCCGCATCAGAGCTCTCGCCTCGCTGAACGACGCGGACGCGCTGCTCCTGCCGACGACACCGGGCCACCCGACCCTCGCCGAGGTCGCGGCCGACCCCCTGGGGGCCAACACCAGGCTCGGCCGCTTCACCAACTCCACGAACCTGTTCGACCTGGCGGCGGTCGCCGTCCCGGCGGGCGAGGTGAACGGTCTGCCCTTCGGCGTCATGCTGATCGGCCCGGCGTTCACGGACGAGCGGCTCGCCCGCATCGCCGGACTGCTCACCGCTCCGCCGCTGCGGCTCGCCGTGGTCGGCGCACATCTGTCCGGGCAGCCGCTGAACGGACAGCTGCTCGCCCTGGGCGGCCGACTGGTGTCCACGACCACGACCGCGGACACCTACCGGCTGTACGCGCTGAACACGGTGCCTGCCAAGCCAGGCCTGGTCCGGGCCCGGGAGGGCGGCCGCACGATCGAGGCCGAGGTGTGGCAACTGCCCGCCGAGGGCCTCGGCGCCCTCCTCGCATCGCTGCCCCGCCCGATGGCCCTCGGCAGCGTGGAACTCGCCGACGGAACTTTCGTGCCGGGCTTCCTGTGCGAACCCCAGGCTCTCGAGGGCGCCCATGAGATCACGGCATACGGCGGCTGGCGCGCCGCCCTGGCCGCCCTGCCCCGCGCCGAAGACCCGCCGCGCTGACGCCAGGTGGCAAGCGGTCAACCGGTGCCCTTGACGGGTGCGCTGCTACGGCCACGGCGTCGGCCGCTGAGCTCCACATCGAGCGTCTCCTGGGCGACCCGCATGCCCTCGGCGTACACGGGATCCCGCAGGCGCCGCCACGCCTCCGCCAGAGCCGTGACGGTGTGGGGGCCAGCCGGCACGCCGGTCGAAGGCGGGCACAACGGTGTCGCCGACTCGGATCTCACCACGTCCCATCGAGCCGTCCTCGGTCCGCACCGGGGACAGTTCCGCACCGCCGAACACCTGCGTGACGAAGTCGGGCAACGCCCCCGTGTCCTCGGTGACGACCCAGGGCGCAACGGTGGTGCAGCCCGTCGGCGCGCTGCTGATCTGCTGGGACATCGTGGTTCTTCCGCTGATGCCGGCTGACGGCAGCAACGGCGGGAGTCACACAGGCCGTCTGCTGTCCTGCTTGGAATTCGCGGCAGCGGCCCTCTGTCAAGCCCCGCGGCCGTACTCGCGCCTCTACACACCGAAGGCGAACGGTGTCTTGGCAGTGAGCAGTCACAGGGTTAACGTGCCTCGACCGTGTTCTCCCGAACCGTCGATCCACCTTTTGACCTGCCGTGAGAGGACCACTATGTCCGCACGTCACAGAGTCGCGGTGACCGCCACCCTGGCCGCCGCTGCACTCGCCTCCCCGCTGCTCGTCGCCGGCCCCGCCACCGCGGACGCCGACAACTCGAGCTGGCCCCACCGGGGTGACGCACTGGCGAGGAAACTCGTCAAGGAGTCCACCGCCACCAGTGCCTATCGCCACCTGAAAGCCTTTCAGGCGATAGCGGACCACAACGGCGACACCCGGGTGGCCGGATCCAGGGGCCACGAGCTGTCGGCCGTCTACGTGGAGGCGGTGCTCAAGGCCGCGGGCTACGAGGTCTCCCGACACGCCTTCGACTTCGTCTACACCGACGAGATCGCCGAGTCCCTCACCGTGGTCTCGCCCACGCCGCGCAACGTCCCCATCCAGCTGATGACGTACACCGTCAGCAGCCCCGCGGGCGGGGTGACCGCCGACGTGGCCGTTGCTCCCGTGGACGCCGACGGCACCAACGGCTGCGAGCCCGCCGACTTCGCCGCCGGCGCCTTCACCGGCAAGATCGCTCTCATCAAGCGCGGCGGGTGCACCTTCGCCGTGAAGCAGGCCAACGCCCACGCGGCGGGCGCGGTCGGTGCCGTGATCTACAACAACACAGCGGGCGTGCTCAACGGCACCATGGGCGACGCGGCGTCCGGCAAGATCCCCACCGGCGGCATCACCCAGGCGGACGGCGAGGCGCTGGCCGCCGAGGCGGCCAAGGGCCCGGTCAAGGTCACCCTCGACATCCGCGAACTGCGCGAGAACCGCCGGACGTTCAACGTCGTCGCGGAGACCCGCGGTGGCGACGAGGACAACACCGTCTTCCTCGGAGCGCACCTGGACTCGGTCTCCGAAGGCCCGGGCATCAACGACAACGGCTCCGGCTCGGCCGGCATCCTCCAGGTCGCGCAGAAGCTGGCCAAGTCCCAGGACAAGATCAAGAACAAGGTGAAGTTCGCCTGGTGGTCCGCGGAGGAGTTCGGCCTGGTGGGTTCGGAGGCGTACGTCGCCTCACTCACGGAAGAGCAGAAGAAGCAGATCAAGCTCTACTTGAACTTCGACATGATCGCCTCGCCGAACGCCGCCTACTTCGTCTACGACGGCGATGACTCCGACGCCACCGGCGCCGGCCCCGGCCCCGAGGGTTCGGCCCAGCTGGAGAAGGGCATCAACGACTTCCTCGACTCCAAGAACATCCCGCACGAGGGCACCGACTTCACCGGCCGCTCCGACTACGGCCCGTTCATCGAGGTCGGCATCCCGTCGGGCGGCACCTTCACCGGCGCGGAGGGCATCAAGACCGAGGCGCAGGCCGCGAAGTTCGGCGGCCAGGCGGGGGTGGCGTACGACGTCAACTACCACGCCCCCGGTGACGACATCGACAACATCAACATGCGGGCGTTCGACATCAACATCGACGTCATCGCCGATGCCGTCGGCCACTACGCGTACGACCTCGCACCGCTGACCCAGCCGGTGGAGTCCGTCCCGACGGACGGCGACTCCGGCAGCGGCGGCGGCCTGCACGACGGCCACGGCCACGTGACCGAGTAGGAAGATCCGCGGACCGGCGTGGTGCGGCCCTCGTCAGGGGGCCGCATCGGCGAAGGGGGCAGCGTGCGGCTCCCCGAGGAACTCGGTCAGTTCCTCCAGCAGTGCCTGGGGGCGTTCCTCGGGCGGGAAGTGGCCGCTGCCCTCGATCACCGCGCTGCGGACGTGCGGTGCGACGGGACGTAGGCCGTCCGCGAGTCTGGTGCCGACGTTGTGCTCACCGCCGACCGCCAGGAGCGGCATGCCGAGGTGGCCACCGGCGTCCGCCCACGCCCTGTTGGTGCGTCCGTCCTCAAGGAGGGCGCGGTAGTGCGCGAATCCGGCGCGCAGGGCCTTTCGTCCCCGGTAGGTGGCGGTGACGGCGTCGATCTCCTCGGGGGTGAAGACGCCGGGAGTGGCCGACAGGCGGGGGAACCACCACTGGAAGAAGGCGCGTTCACTGCCTTCGAAGAGCAGCTCGGGTGCTTCGGGCGTCATGAACAGGCCGAAGTGGAAGGAGCCGCCGCCGGCCGGGTCCATCGCCCGCTCCAGCCCGAACCCGGGGACGGCCAGCTCGATCAGCGCCAGGCTCCGCACCTGGTCCGGGAAGAGCCGGGCGAAGGAGAAGGCGACCATGCCACCGATGTCGTGCCCGACGAGGCGCGCCGGCCCGGCCACATCGAGCGCGGTGAGCAACTGCCGCATGTCCTCGGCCTGGTTGTCCTTGGAGTACCCGTCGTCGGCGTGCGCGGAGTGCCCGGTGCCCCGTAGGTCGGGAACGATGACGGTGTAGCCCTGGTCGGCCAGGGGCCGCATGAGGTGCCGCCAGGCCCGCCATGTCTGGGGCCAGCCGTGCAGCAGCAGCACCGGCTCTCCCGTGCCTCCGACAACGGTGTGCAGGTCGGTTCCGTTGACGGTGATGTGGTGGCTGGTGAATCCCTTGGGCAGGTCGCTGCTGGCGTTGTCGGGCATGGTGCTCCTCGTTGATCGGGATCGGTTGCGGGGGCTGTTGCGGAGAGCGGGGGACCGGCGGCCCGGCGCTCTACGGGGCGTGGCCGAGAGCGGCGAGCTGCTCGGCGAACGGGACGACGTCCTGCGGCTGGGACTCGCCCTCGACCTCGGTGGGTTCGTCGTTCGCCCGGCCGGGCAGGAGGCGCGCGAGTTCGGCGGCGGCGCGGCGGATCCGGTCCGGCAGGACCGCGGTGTGGGTGTCTCCGGTGCTGCCCCAGTCCTCGGTGGCGGCGAACACTCCGGTCGGGACGGTGAGGGCGTGCAGGTAGGTGAAGAGCGGGCGCAGGGCGTGCTCCAGGACCAGGGAGTGCCGGGCGGTCCCTCCGGTGGCCGCGATCAGCACGGGGGTTGCGGTCAGCGCGGTGGGATCGAGCAGGTCGAAGAACGACTTGAACAACCCGCTGTACGAGGCGCTGAAGACGGGGGTGACGGCGATGAGGCCGTCGGCCCGAGTGACCGCGTCCAGGGCAGCTTCGAGTTCGGGACCGGGGGAGCCGAGCGTCAGGTTGCGGGCGATGTCCGCGGCGAGTTCGCGTACTTCGACGACGCTGACCTCTACCGCGTACCCGGAGGCGGCCAGCTCCTGCCGGGTGGCCTCGGTCAGCCGGTCGGCCAGCAGCCGGGTGGAGGAGGGGTCGCTGAGGCCCGCCGAGACGACGCTCAGGCGCAGCGGCCTCATGAGGTCGCCCCCTGGAGGAGGGCCGGGCGCTGGGCCGGGTGCAGCGGCCCGTCCGGTACCTGGGCGGGGCGGCCCGCGGCGAACTCCTTGCGCAGGACGGGCAGGATCTCCCCGAACAGGTCGAGCTGTTCGAGCACGGTCTTCTCCGGCATGCCGCCCGGATCCAC
>NZ_JAMJFL010000039.1 GCF_023544665.1 Streptomyces sp. YS415 | reverse complement strand
ATGCACGAGGCGATCAGCCCCGAGGCGTTGATCGTCGACGACACCGGCTTTTTGAAGGACGGGGATGCTTCGGCGTGTGTGTCGCGGCAGTACACCGGCACCGCGGGCAAGGTCACCAACTGCCAGGTGGGCGTCTCGCTGCACCTGGCCCACGACCGTGCCTCCGCGGCCGTCAACTGGCGACGGTTCCTGCCGGCATCCTGGGATCCCGACGCGCCGGAGGCCGACCCGGTCAAGATTGCCCGCCGCGGCCGGTGCGGGATTCCCGCCCAGGTGGGGCATGTGGAGAAGTGGCAGCTGGCCCTGGACATGATCGACGAGACCCGGTCGTGGGGCATCGACGTCCCCCTGGTCGTCGCGGACGCCGGATACGGCGATGCCGCCGCCTTCCGGCTGGGCCTGGAGGAACGCAAGCTGCCCTATGCGGTGGGGATTTCTTCCCGACATACCGCCCAGCCCGCCGACGCCCAACCCGTGCAGCCCGCCTATGCGGGCACCGGCCGCCTGCCGAAAGCGCAGTACCCCGAGCCCGCGCAGACCATGAAAGACCTGGTCATCGCGGCCGGGAGGACGGCCGCGCGGCCGGTGTCGTGGCGGGAAGGCTCCCGGCCGGGCAAGAGCCGAAGCGGCTTCAAGCGCATGTATTCGCGGTTCGTCGCCCTCAGGGTCCGCCCGGCCGGCCGCGGCCTCCGCAAGGCAGGCGACGATCCTGAACTGCCCGAGCGGTGGCTGCTGGCGGAATGGCCCGCGACCGAGCCCGAGCCGGTCCAGTTCTGGCTCTCGAACCTGCCCTCCGGCATGCCACTGGCCACGCTGGTGCGGCTGGCCAAGCTCCGCTGGCGCATCGAGCACGACTACCGCGAGATGAAACAGGCCCTGGGACTGGCCCACTTCGAAGGCCGCACCTTCAACGGATGGCACCACCACGTCACCCTCGTCTCCGCCGCCCACGCCTTTTGCACCCTGCAACGACTGGCACCAGACCCAAAAGACACCGCGCAGGCCTGAGCCTCTACCAAGTGGTCCGCGAACTGCAGACCCTCCTCGCCACCTGGACCGGCGCCTGCCCCGCCTGCCACCGCGACATACCCACACCACTACGAAGATGACCAAGCCCTACTAGGGCAGGCCATCAGCCCGTCACCAGGCACTCGCATGCTCGACCTCGCCTGTGGCAAGGGCGAGATGCTGTGCACCTGGGCACGCGATCACGGTGTGACCGGCACCGGGGTGGACATCAGCACCGTCTTCCTCGACGCCGCCCGCGCGCGGGCCTCGGAACTGGACGTCGCCGACCAGGTCGACTTCGTGCACGCGGACGCATCAGGTTACGTCGCCGACGATCCGGTCGGCATCACCGCCTGTGTCGGCGCCACCTGGATCGGCCCCGGCGTGGCGGGCACCGTCGAACTCCTGCGGCGCAGTCTCCTTCCCGGCGGCATGATGCTGATCGGCGAACCGTACTGGCGCCACGAGCCCCAGAACCAGGCCACCGTCGAGGGCTGCCACATGGCTGGCAAGGACGACCTGCTCCCGCTGCCGGAACTGTTGGAACAGTTCGGCGCCCTGGGCTGTGACGTCGTCGAAATGGTCCTTGCCGACCAGGACAGTTGGGACCGGTATGCCGCGGCGCAGTGGCTCAACATCCGCCGCTGGCTGGATGCCAACCCCGACGACGAGCTAACCGATGAGATGCGTGCGGAACTCGTTGCGGCACCCGTCCAGCACGCTAGGTACCAGCGCGAATACCTCGGGTGGGGCGTCTTCGTACTGATGAATCGCTGACAAACCACTCCCAATGAGCCCCGGCGCGACCTGCCGGGGCTCACCTGCGCAATATCGCACCTCGACGCCCCGCGATGCCGACGGTCGAACGCGCGCCACGTCATCCACAAGTCTTGACAATTACTGAGCGCTTTCAGAGTGGCCACCGGTCGGGTGACGGGCTCGTCTTCCGCAACGCACGAGGCTCCTGTGCCGTTGAGAGAGGTGTTCGACGTCTCAACTCATCAGCGCAGAAGCCTCGTTGGTTCCCTGTCCTGCCGCACTCGACCTGCCTCGAGTGGGTAACCATGCTCTTCGTCACCCGTGAGGGTGACCGCCGCTGCAAGCTCCCGCCCCACCAGCGTGCTCTCGTCGGTCTGGTCTACCTTCGCCGGCACGACACCCTCGCGCAGATCGCCGCCGGTTTCGGCATATCCGTCGGCACCGCCAACGCCTACGTCAGCGCCGTCATCGGTCACCTGTCCCGACGAGCGCCCGGACTGCTACGTGTCCTACGGGAAACGGATCCCACGCACGTCCTGCTCGACGGCACTCTCGCCGAGTGCGACCGGGTCGGTGACAGCAGGGCCGACTTCTCCCAGAAGCACCGCCGCCACGGCGTGAACCTGCAGGTCATCGCCGACCCTGCGGGCAAGCTGCTGTGGATCTCGCCCGCACTGCCCGGACGCACCCACGACCACGCACGCGGCCCGCACCCGCCGCATCATCCGGATCTGCGAACGCCAAGGCGTTCCGGTCCTCGTCGGCCGTGCCTACATCGGGGCCGGCTCCTGGGTGACCACGCCGATCAGATGCCTTCCACACCAGGACCTCACCGCGACACAGCAGACGATCAACCGGGCCCTGTCAGCGGCACGAGGACCGGTTGAACGAAGCGTCTCGAGACTGAAGTCCTGGCGCATCTTCCGCCGGAGCCGCTGCAGCCCCAACCGCATGAGCGTCATCTCCGCTGCCGTCCTCACCCTGGAGCGTCAACGCTGGAAACGCTCACTGATCCGCCGGCACTCACGTGCCGAGGTGCGTAACGGCCAGCCTAGAGCGTCGGGTTCACGAATCCCCGGTTGCTCCTGCTGGAGCACGTCATGAGTCCCTGCGTCTGCCGCAGGGACCGTAGGCGCCTGATCCCGTTCGACTGCAAATTGGGCGCCGATCACTCAGGTGCCTCCTCCGGCAAGAGCTGCGGGAGCCGATTGAGCTGTGTGAGCGTCTATGCCCTTGACGAATCGAGGGGGACCAGTGGCGAGCCTCTGGTTGAAGGGATCGACGAACTCGCGGCGGGCCAGACGCCACACGATGGCCGGTATGGAGAGGCCAGCCACCTCTCCCCCGCACAGCCCCACGGCTTGTGAAACCGGCCATCGCTGCACGTCGCGCGGCGACGGCCGCCTTCAGGAGCCGCAGGGCCAGGAGTTGCCGTAGGCGTCGGCGCTGTGGGGGCCCCAGGTCGACGAAGCGCCCGTCGACGCGCATCTCGACGGGTCCGAGCAGGCGATGCTCCATCACGAAGCCATGTTCCTTGCTTCCTCACTCCAGCTTCCGACAGCGTTGTTCACATACTCCTTCGCCACCTCGCACTTGTCGACGAGCTCGGCGATCGTCTCGTCACACAAGACGCTGACCAGGCCTGACTCCTCGACGAGTGGTGTGATCTCCCCGGTGCGGGGTCGAACCGTGGGGAACGTGGAGCAGCCCGTCGGCCCGGTCTCGACCGCCGTACGGACGGCATCCACGGTGGAAACGCGGGCGACAGTGGGCCTCCCGTGCCAGCCTGTTGGTGACAGGCCGGACAACCGGAGCGTGGGATGCCTCCAGGCGTGCGGGTGGGCGCCCGAGGCGAGGAGACGTGGGAGAACAAGCTCGCCGCGCTCCAGTCTCTACCGGCGGGCCATATGGCTCCTTGCTCCGCATCAGGCCGCGGTGCAGGGCTAGCTCGAGCCGCCCGGGCGGGGTGTGCCGGAGTTCAGAGTCGTACCGCCACGGCCGCCCGGCGGGATGGCGGTGTTCAGCGCCGGGCTGTCACGGCTGCCGCGGCCGCGGCCAGGATGCGGTGCAGGACGGGGACCGGGATCGCCGGATTGGTGACCGCCGCGCATGCCGTGTCGCGGTCGTGCAGCAGTCCGGCAAGGACGCGGGCTGGCAGCCGCGGATTGCGCATCGCGGCCCCGCGGACGTGGGCTGCTGGGTCGCTCAGCAGCCGCACCGCGTCGGCCGGTGACAGCCGGGTGTCCTCGGCCGCGCGGCGGCGCACCTCGGCGTCTGGGTCGCGGGCGAGGCGTGCGACGTCGGCAGGTGTGGACTTCGGATCGTCCAGGGCCAGGCGGCGCATCCGCCCAGCGGGGTCGTCGGCGTAGCGCAGCAGGCGTGTACGGGGGAAGTTGGGGTGGCTGCGGGGGCGGTCGGGGTGGGTGAAGCTGCCGTCCCACCAGCGCCAGACTTGCAGCAGCATCTCGGCCGGCGCGTCATCGCACGATTCGGCGAGGAACAAGCGGACCGTACGGTCCTCGTCCCGAGCCAGGCGCTCCACGACGTCCGGTGGAAGATGCCGGGCACGGGCCACGCTTCGACGGATGAGCGGATGGGACGATACGGCGAGGCGGCGCATCGCGTCGGCGTCGCCGTGCAGGCCCTCGACCCAGGGCACAGTGCGCGACATCGACGTCGGGTCGAAGTCGTAGCGCACCACGGCACGCTGCTCTTCGGTGAGGTCGGGCCGCAGTGCCACCGCCGAGCGGATGTCGTCGTATGGGTCCTCCGCCAGGACGGCGACACTGTGGGCACTGAGCCGCGGGTTGGCGGCCAGCGCTCGGCGTACCTCCGCGTCCCCGCCCCGGACCAGCTCCGCCTCCAGCTCGGACGAGAGACGGCACTGTTCAAGCGCGCGCCGGGGCGCGGACAGCGCGGCAAAGACCTCGCGAGGCATGGGGACGCCGGTGTGGTGGGCGAGCAGCGCCGCCGTACGCACCGCGTCGTCGGTGTCGGCCAGCAGCCGCGCCCGCAGCGGCGCGGCGAGGTCTTCCCACCGGGCGCAGACACTCGCCCGCACCCGGGGATCGGCGTCGGCCGCGAGGCCGGGGAGGTGGTGTGCGAGCAGGCCCGGGAGTTCGGCGGCCTGAGCGCGGGACGGGCCGGCGAGGAGGTCGTCGTACAGGTCCCCGGGCAGCTCGACGCCCCAGGCGCAGGCCCGCTCGGCCCAGAGCACGCGCCGGCTCGGCGACGGTTCGGCGCGGACCAGGCGTACCCACTGATCAAACGTGAGCTTGGACCGGAAGGTGTCCGCGGGCCTCGAGCGCACCCGCGGATCGGGATGCGCCACGGCGGCGTCGAGCACGGCGGGCCGGTCGCAGCCGTGCAGGAAGCCCGCCTCCACATCCAGCAGCCGGATCAGCAAATCGTCCGGCGCGGCCGGATTGGACCCGATCCCCTCCGCCCAGTGCAAAGGCCATGCCGGCCGGCCAGGCACCGCCGCCCACACCTCGGCGCGCTCAACCTCCGTCTCGCGCCCCGCGGCCGCGGCGGCCTCCTCCAGCCGCTCCGGCAGTCGGTCGAGGGCCGTCACCCGAGGCCCGTCCCCGCCGGGCACCTCCGCCAGCAGCACCCGCCCGTCAAGGGAGAGCGCCACGAACCCGAGGTCACCTGTCAGCCCCGGCACACCGCCGCCGGCGGAGCGGACCCGGGTCCACCAGGAGTCGTTGCCGCCGATCCGATGTCCGAAGACGGCCACCAGAAACTCGCCGTCGGCACCTGCAAGGCGGCCCCACCACTCGGCGTCGAGCGCTTCCCGGACCGCGCCGTCCGGCGCCGCGATCCCCCGCGCAATCCGCCAGCCGGCCTCCGGCGGGAACAGACTGCCCGGGCGCACGTCCTCGACAACCGTGAGTCCGGCGCATGAGAGCAGTTCGTGGAGTCCCTCTCGGCGTTGCACGCGGTCATGATCCCCGCCGACTCGCTGTGGGACAAGGCCCTCACCCCAGGCGCAACCCGCCCTCACCCGCGTACACGTCATTGGCTGCGATGCCGTTCGGCCCCGCCCGGGCGGCTCGAGTTGGCCCCACTTAAGTCAGGAGGAGGATCGACGGTCATCCGGTACGTCGCTTACAGTCAGGCTGTTACGAATGATCAATCTCAGCTGCATCCCATCTCTAAGCGGCCGACGCCCATACCGACAAGGGGAACTCCGCTGGTGAGCACCGATCCGGAGCGCACGCTGCACCATGCCGCGGACGTCACGGCGGTCGACGCCTGGGCGATCATAGATTTTCTGATGCCGCGTCTGGAGTCACTGGAACGCGTCCACGATGACGGCACGGAGGAGCACCGAACGGCCGTAGCCCTCACTGAAGCTGTGTCCGCCCTCGTGCTGGCGATCGAGTCAGAAATCCGAGGCCCCCGCAAAGTGCGTCTCCGCACCCGCCCGGCCCGACCGCCCGCTCCGAGCCCTTCGCCGACCGAGGACGAGCGGATCGTTGAGAAGAAGCGACGGCTCACCATGATCGCGGAGTACTGGAACCAACTCTGCGGCATCGTGCGCCCCTGGCGTGAGAGCGAGGGTTACGACCGGGCCCGATGGAACCCAGTGACCTTCCTGGACATGGCTGCTGAGGCCGAGTACCACCGGCGCGTCACCGAAGCCGGCCTCCGGAACGCCGAATAGTCGCGAACTCCGTCACGGAACTGCGGAGCGAGCCCTGAAGACGGCCGGGGTTGCTCCACACCTCGCTTCGCCGTAGGTCGCGCTGACGGTGCGGGTGGAGGCGACGGGCTCGGTCCGTGCCGGCCCTCAATCGCAACAACAGGACCCGCCCATCCGCCACGGGTGAAGCGGACGAGCGGGGCCCTGAGGAGGCTAGGGGGTCACTCCACGGTCAGCGACCATGCTCCGCGCGAGAGGGTGAGCGTGCCGTCCGGGTCGATCCGAGCCCGCGCCCCGCACAGCGGCAAGCCGCCCTGGTGCACGGTGAGTGAGTCCAGGTAGCCGGTCGCCGTGGCACGAGCCCACGATCCGTCAGCGTGCAGCATCCAGACCGTTCGCCTCTCCCCGGCCTCCTCCCTGCCGGTAGTCAATCTCCGGGACGGACAGTGCCAGCATGGACGACACGTCCCATGCGTCCGGCGGATACAGCAGCGGATATCGTGGTGTGTGTGGAGCTCTGACCATCGGGACGCTCCCAATCGCCCACTTCCACCACCCCTCTGCACCGCAACTCCCCCGCGTACCAGCGGCGTTGTCCCCCTGATCAGGAGCAAGATCCCGACTGCATCATCGGGACGCTGCGAAAGCACGGTTGCGGCATTCTGCCCAGACTCCACAGGAGCCACGGCATGGCCGAACGCGCGGGCCACCGGCAGCAGCAACACCCGGCCACGGCCCCTTCATCCGCGTCGGCCGTCGCCTTACGATGCCGCGCCACGACACCGGCCTCCGTCAGCCGCACCAAGACCTTCCGCGCCCCGGCCGACGAGCAGGTCGACGGCGAACGAGATGATGCCGCCATGGCAGATGAATCAAGACGACCACTCAGCGAGCTCCGTGAAGGCGACACAGTCCAAGCCACCATCACGAGCCATCAGCCCTGGGGGCTCACGGCAGAGCTCAGCGGGTACGAACCTGTGGGCGCCTCACTGGACGTGATTCGCTGCGGCAGCGAACCCCGAGTGCAGCGCCCTGCCCAGGAGTTGCCTCATATTGGGGAGATTGTTGACCTCGTCATAGCCGGCGTGCGTACGTGGGAGCACAAGCCGTGGATATGGGTGGATCTCACTGCGAGCGGCCATAGCGAAGGCTGACCGTGACCCTGACCGACATTCCCTCGGGCGGGCCGAGCCATCCGGGTAGGCCCTCGGTGGCGGCCTGGCAGCTGGCCTGCACCCAGCTTGTCGCTGCTTTCTTCGGCTCTGCGGGTTCGTCGCGAACCTGCCACTGCCGATCAGGACCATCCATGTCGGTAGGTTCCGATACTCGGGCGTGCGGAATGGGGCAATGAGGTCCATGCCTCCAGCTCGACCGGGACACAGTGCCACAGGAAGCACAGGGGGCCGGAGCCTGCTGTCCCTGGGCTACTCGGTAGCGTCCTTCCGGTGAATCTCAATCTCTTCAACGATGTGCCCGACGGCCTGACTCTACGAGCTCGATCCTTCGTCTCAGTGCACGGAGTCAAAGTCGGCGTCAGGCACGTCGAGGACCACAGACAGTGGTGGCTTGAGCGAGACATCCCGGCGGCGGTCATCGACCGGATGGCGGCTTATGAGGAGCGCTGGGGCGGTCTGGTCCTACCACCCGCATCTCAGTACGACGGCGGCCCGAGGTACCTCGAAGCAGACTCCCCCGAAGGCTCTGAATCTGAAGGTTGGTGGTTCGAGGCTGGGATGCAGAGGAGCGCGGTCCCGTACGGGTTCTGGATCGGGCCTTCTGGCGAGTTCGGCATTCGCTCAGATCAGTGGGTGCCTCTCCATGCCACCGTCGAAGGCTGGGTGGAGTCGCTCGCACTGACCCACCACGCGTCCATGTGGGCAACGCAGATCATCAAGGTCACCGGCGACGATGTCGATGGCATCGTGCTGGACGGGTTCGAGCCGGTGCGCGAAGTGATGGGACTGGCCGACACCTGGTGGCGAGGAGCCGACTCGCTGGTGGCGGTTTATACAGGTGAGGCCGAGGCCCTCTCCTTTCCGCGGGACCGCACCGCGTTGATCTATTCCGGCTTGGATGAGTGGGGCCTGCGAGGAGGCGTCGAGGACAGCACCAGCTGAGGACGTCAGGAGCAATCCAGAGTCTCGCCGGAGTCTGATCGGCAGGCCACCTCGGCTGCGTAGGTGGTTCTGACGGCTCCGGCTGCCCATCGGTCGGCAGCGGCGGGGCTGTCGGCATCAAGCCATCACCCCCAGGAGTGCACGCCGAGGCGCAACATCGACGACCACCAACCGAGACACACGAGCGGACCCTCGAACGGACAGCGCCCGTCGACTTCTCCTCGGAAGCGAGACACCAAGGAAGGTGGACACGGCCTTCACCGCGATAACCCAGCGGTCCCCGACACTGTGCGCGACGAGCACAGCGGCGAAGACGGCAGCGGTGACGGCTGTGTCGAGCTGGCCCACGATGAGAGTACTCCCGTCCCTCGTGGATGGGGGTGACCCCGCGGGGCGGACCGCTCTTGCTTGGGCCTGCGGACCGGCCCGCTTCGCGGGGGCGGGGCTGCTACTGGTCGTCGCGGTCACCCTGCGGGGCCTCGCTGCGGGGCATGGAGCCGCCAAAGACGGCCCTTCGCGGCCTGCACCCGTCGAGGGCCCGGCCTCGTGATCGCCGCGAGGTGGTCCTGCGCCGTACTGCGCGAGACGTCCATGGCACGGCGGCGGCAGGAACGCACCCGTCAGTTGGTTTGGTCCGTCGCGATCGGAAGGCCAGCAAGGCCGCCACTGACGGCACGTCAGACCGACCTGAAGAAGTCCATCAGCTCGACCGAGCGCAGTGCAAGCGGGCCGTCCGTCTCCTTCCTGACGGCGCGGACCTGTGGGTGTATGCCTGGTACACCATCCGCGTCTTACGAGCCAGCGTCCACCTCCACCCGGTGCCGTGATACGCCACTTGGACCGCTGGATGCCCTGATCCGCTTCAGATCTGAGGGACGGAACTCGGCCAAGTGGGCGCCTCGCCTGGCGGGTGCCGCCGGTCACCCTGAGTCTGAGTTCAGTAGCCCGCGGCCGCAGAGACAGCCATGTCCTGTATTGCAGCCGTCGCCCACATCCCCCATGCGAGGAGAGCCATCATGCCCAGAGATGCTACGCCCAAGGTGGCGCAACCCGTCACGGACGACAGCATCAAGGTGCGCCAGCTCAGTCATTACCAGTTCACTTGGGTTGCCGGTGAGCCCGCTGCCCGGGGCACGCTCACCCTGCAGCTTGTGCTGGACGAAGGTGCCTGGGAGGAGGTGCTGACCGTAGACGTCGACGACGCCGACGTGCTGCAGGACCTCCTGCGCAGCACACCGACCGTGCACTATGACATCAGCCGCCGGACCCTGATGTTCGGTGTTACCGCCGTCGGCACATGAACAGCAAGCCGCGTAGCAGGTGCGCCTCGCTGACGAAGGGGGAGCGCGTGTCCCGGCAGCCATCCGGCAACCCTTCCGACACCCCCAGCGACGCCGCCGCGCACACGTAGAGGGCGCAGGGCGCAAAGCGGCGGGGGGATTGGCACCGTCTCGTCGTCCTGGTCCAGCACCGCGTGGGGCTGGGAACCGCCGGCTTTCATGACCGTCCCGTCGTGACAGGTGGCCCCTGGTCTTCCCCTCGGAAACCGGGGGCCGTCGACTTCCTGAGGTGCGGTGGCGACGGTCCAGATGAATGGCATTGCCTCCCGTACAGCCACAGGACGAAGTCCTCGCCGCCAAGGTCAGCCGAGGCGCTGGTCACCACCTACGTGGTCGCGGTCAGCCCCGGCTGCCTACGGCTGGCGGTCACTTCCATTGCCCCCAGCGAGGTCTACGACATCAGGTGGGCCGCGGAGCGGGCTCGCTCCCACATGCCGGGCAGTTGTTCACTCGGGCGCTGCTGTTCGCCGTGCAGGGCGTTGAGCACGACCAGGCACCCCGTCAGGGCCGGTACCGCCCATTGCGCGTTGGCCAGCTGCCGCCGCGCCTTGTCGAGGTCGATCGGATGCTTGGCCGCCTTCTCGGCGTCGTCGGGATCGGTGGAGGAGGCCAGCTCGACCTTCTTGCCCAGGAGGCGGGCGTAGGCGGTTGCCGCCAGAGCCGCTGCGGTGAGGACGGTCTTGGCCGCGGTGGAGGCGCCCATGCCCTGCTGGGTGGCGACACGGTGCGCGTTCATGGCGAGCAGCCCGCCACCGCCGAACAGGTGCGCCCCGATCGCGGCGGCGTTGACTGGCGTCCACTTCGCCCAGCCCGACGAGGAGATCCGGTCTCGGCTCAGCTCCGTGCCTCCTTCGTCCTGGGCCGCGCCGTTGAGGCCGACCGCTCCCATCAGCGAGCCCCCGAACCAGGCAGCTAGACCGAGATCGTGCAGGCTGCGGATGGCGGTGTTGCGTTCAGACATGGCGAAGCTCCCTCAAGGTCGGGCGGAAGGGCTTGGCCTGCATGGACGGGCGAAGCCCACTCCACCTTCGCCGGAGTGCGTTTGCCCTACCATCAGGGCAGGCCAGATGGGTGACAGCGAGGCAGAAGCTGTTTCCAAATCCGCCCTGCCTCTTGGCTGGAAGTCGCGCGCGACTTCCACGGCCTCGGACCCTTCCCGGCCGTACTCCGCGAGCAGAGGGCCCACCACCGCTCTCTTTCGTGCCGCCGCCGGCAGTGCGGCCGGGTGGTTGTGATGTCAGTTCTCGGCGGGTACGACGCGGGTGACTGTGCCTTTGAGGTCGGCGTCGAGGTACCCGGAGGCGTAGTCGTCAGAGAGGTAAACGCCCAGGCCCAGTGGGGTGTGGAAGGTTTCGTCAGCAGCGCGCACGGTGACATAACGCAGGGTTGTACGCGCCACGTTGAGGTTCTTCTCGGCACGCTTCAGCAGAGCGGGAACGACGTCCCAGTCGAAGTCGTGGAAGTGGCTTTGCCCGGGGCCAGGTCTCCTTCACCCACCCGGCCACCGCCGCCTCGTCCCGCTCGATGGCCCGCCGGGCAGGCTGCTGCCACGACCAGCCATGCCTCCGCAACAACTCCCACACGCCGCGGACCGACAACGACACTCCAGCTCATCTGCGATCAGCAGCCAGACCCGCGCAAGCGTCCACCGCTCATCCGCCCAGCCCTGAGCCATCGCGCCGGCCAGCAACAACGGCTTGAGAACGGCGAATTGGGTATCGCCGATCTTCGGTCGCTTGGCCGGGCCCGACGGGTGCAGGGCCTGTCGGCTTCCCTCACGCCAGGCCCGGCGCCACCGTTCCACCGACCGGACGCTGACCCGCAGTTCCTTCGCGATCACCGTGTTCTTCTCACCCTGCGCCAAAGCCATCGGCGGCCAGCATGCGCACGTGGTCCCGCGCGGCCTGGCCCTGCGGCGTGAGACCACCACCCTGCGCATATCTCATGGATCCGGCGTGCCGGAGGGATCTACGCAAGTCAGCCCCGACAACCGAACGGAAACGTCAGTGGGACCTCTAACAGTCGTCTCAGGTTCGCTCGGTAGGAAGTAGGCATCCAGATAAGCGATGCAACCCGTATGTAGGAGGCTAGTGATGGCAGTCAACGCAGCGCCGTCCGGGGAAGCGCCGGCCGGTCGGTTGGCAGGCCGGTGGGTGCCATGGTTGGTGATTGGCTTGTGGCTGGTGCTGGCGGCGGGCATGGTGCCGCTGAGCGGCAAGTTGAGTTCGGTCACCACCGACAGCGCCGTAGACACCCTGCCGGCCAGTGCCGAGTCCACCAAGGTGGCGGTGCTGGACGACAGTCTCCCCGGCGGTGACAACAACACGTTCGTCTTCGTGTACCACCGCGCCGACGGCATGTCCGACGCCGACCGCGCGACGGTCGAGCGCCACTACAACACCCTTGCCAAGCGGTACCCGCCGAAGGCGACGGCGGCGGCCGGCGAGGACGACGAGGGCTCACCGACAAGACCCTCCACCGACCGCAAGGCGATGATGTTCACCCTCGAGGTGAGCACGGCCTACGGCGCACCGGAGGACATCGTCGGCCCGCTACGTGACGCCGCGAAGGACCGCCCCTCCGGCCTGGAACTCGACGTGACCGGCCCGGGCGCGATCGACGGCGACATGGATGCCGTCTTCGACGGCATCGACGTGCAGGTCCTCCTCACCACCATCATCGTCGTCACGCTCCTGCTCATCCTCACCTACCGCAGCCCGGTGTTGTGGATCATCCCGCTGGTGGCCGTTGGCGCGGCCGCACTGACCTCGATGGGAACCGTCTACCTGCTCGTCAAGGGCTTCGGCATCGTGGTCAACGACCAGAACTCGGCACTGCTGACGATCCTGGTATTCGGCGTCGGCACGGACTACGCGCTGTTGCTCATCGCTCGATATCGGGAGGCACTGCACCACCATGAGAACGTCCGGGTCGCGATGGTCCACGCACTACGCGGCGCGGCGCCGGCCATCGTCGCGTCCGCGGCCACCGTGGTCGCCGGCCTGCTCTGTCTGCTCGTCGCGGACCTGAACAGCACCAGCGGGTTGGGCCCGATCGGTGCGGCCGGCATCCTGTGCGCGCTGGTGGCCATGCTGACGCTGTTCCCGGCGGTGCTCGTGGTGCTCGGCAGGCGGATCTTCTGGCCGGCCATCCCGCGGTTCAGCACGGCCGTGGAGGAGAAGCTGGGGCTGTGGGGACGGCTCGGCACCGCCATCAGCCGCCGCCGGTGGGTGGCGACGCTCGGCTCGCTCGGAGTCCTCGGCGTGCTCGCCCTCGGGCTGGCGGGCAACACCGGCGCCCTGCGGGAGCAGGACCAGTTCCTGTCCGCGCCGGAGTCGGTCACCGGCTTCACCGTTCTCCGCCAGCACTTTCCCGAGCTCGGCGGCCAGCCGATGACGATCTTCACGCGGCCGGCGCACCAGGAGCGGGTGCTCGACATCGTCAAGGACACTCGCGGCGTGGCCCTGGCCATCCCGGAGCAGACCAGCGGGGGCTGGGCCAACATCTCCGTGTTCCCGAAGGACGCGCCGGACACCGTCGCAGAGTACGACACGATCAAGCGGGTGCGCACCGCCGTGCACGCGGTGAGCGGGGCGGAGGCGATCGTCGGCGGGCCGAGTGCAGAGAACCTCGACACCGAGGTGACCACCAAGCGCGACGAGAAGCTGGTGATCCCGCTGGTGCTCGCCGTCGTCCTGATCGTCCTCGGGCTGCTGCTGCGCGCGATCCTGGCCCCGCTGGTCCTGATGGCCACCGTGATCGTCTCATTCGCCGCAGCCTTCGGCGGCAGCGTGTTCGTCTTCGACACGATCCTCGGGTTCAAGGGCATCGACTATTCGGTGCCGCTGCTGGCGTTCCTGTTCCTGGTGGCGCTCGGCGTCGACTACAACATCTTCCTGGCCAGCCGGGCCCGGGAGGAGACCGTGCGTCTCGGCACCAGAGAGGGCATGCTCAAAGCCCTCTCGGCCACCGGTGGCGTCATCACCTCGGCAGGCCTGGTCCTGGCGGCCACGTTCGCGGTCCTCGCCACACTTCCGCTGGTGATGCTGATCGAGGTCGGCTTCCTGGTCGCTTTCGGCGTGCTGCTCGACGCCCTGCTGGTGCGGTCGGTCCTGGTGCCCGCCCTCACCTTGCTGATCGGCCGACGGATCTGGTGGCCGAGCCGGCTGTCCCGTCCAGCGGCGGAGCTGCCGGACGGCCAGCAGCCGCTCGCCGACGAGGAGCCCGCGCTGCAACGGTGAGCGCGGCGGACGGACGAGATCCGGGACGGGGAGCCCGGCCCGTCCCGGACTTTCTTTCATGGGCCCGGCGGTCGCCGCCCTTGAACGTGCGCCGTCCGGCCGGGACTGGGGTCGGCGCACCGCGGTGTCCTGCCCCGACGGTGAGCCGCGCGGGGCCATGCCCGAGGGCCGCCGTCCCTTGTCCTGCGCCGCGCCGCCGGGGCGGGTCAGCGCACCGAGGTGTCCTGACCGGCGGTGAGCCGCGCGATCGGGGCGGGCGGGGCCGCGGCCGGGAGGCCGACCCGAAGCAGCGCGCCACCGCGTGCGGAGCGGGCGACGGTGGCCCGGCCGCCGTGGGCGTCGACGACCCGCTGCACGATCGACAGCCCCAGACCGGATCCCGGCAACGCCCGGGCGCTGTCGGCACGGTAGAACCGGTCGAACACCCGCGGTACGTCGGCGTCGTCGATGCCCGGCCCTGCGTCGTCGACCTCGAGCACCGCCGACGCGCCCTCGGCACGGAGCCGGACCTGGACCGGCTGGTCCGCGGGGGACCATTTGCCGGCGTTGTCGATGAGGTTGAGCACCGCCCGCTCGAGCGCAGCGGGACGCCCGCTCACCCACACTGAGGTCACGTCGAGCGCGACCTCGATGTCGGGCAGGCGGGAACCCGCCCGGGTCGCGGCGGCCACCACCACGTCGGCGAGGTCGAGCACCTCGGTGCTCTCGTCGCTGACGTCACCGCGCGCAAGGTCGGTCAGCTCGGCGGCAAGGGTACTCAACTCGGCCACCTGGGCGCCGAGATCGTTGAGCAGCCGGGTCCGGCTCTCCGCCGGCAGTGCGCTGTCCAGGGTGCCGCGCCGATCGAGCCGGATCAGCAGCTCGACGTTGAGGCGCAGACTGGTGAGCGGGGTCTTGAGCTCGTGGGCGGCGTCCTCGGCGAGCAGCCGCTGGGCCCGCCGGGAGTCCCGGAGCGCGGCGAGCATGTCGTTGATCGACTGGATCAGCCGCCGGATCTCCCCACCTCCCTCATCCGGGATGTCGGCGTCGAGATCCCGGGTGTGCGCGACACGTACCGCGGCGGCGGTCAGCCGGTCGATCGGTGCCAGCCCGGTCCGCGCCACGGTCCGCCCGACAAGGGCGCCGCCGACCACGCAGAGCAGCCCGATCAGCAGCATGCCGAACCCGAACCGGTTGATCGGGCTGTCGTCGACGGCGCGGGCCACCTGGACCGCGCCGTCACCCGCCCGCAGCGTGTAGATGATGTAGCCGTCGTCGTCGCTGTCGTTCGACTCCATCAGGTCGGCCGACGCGCCCTGCGCCACGCGCCCGGCGTGCTCGCTGACCGGGGGCAGCGCGGGTTGGTCGGCCGGCGTCCGGATCGAGCCGTCGGGCAGGATGACCCGCACCAGCCGACCGGATCCGGGATACGGCGGTAGCTGGACCTGCGCCAGACCGGCGCGCTCCGCGTTCGTCGCCAGGACGCGGGAGTCGGCGCGCAGCTGATTCTCGGCTGTGTCCCGCAGCTCCCAGTCCAGTAGCTCGCTGGCCACCTGGAAGGCCACGAACACGCTGACCGCGATGGCCGTCGCCGCGATCACCGTCAGCCTGGTCCGCAGGGACCGCCGGCGCCACCATCGGGTCAGCTGCCGGAGCGGTTCCCGGCCGGCGGGCCTGCTCACGGAGGAGTCTCCCGCAACGTGTATCCCAGGCCGCGCAGCGTGTAGATCAATCGCGGCTCACCCTCGGCCTCCATCTTGCGGCGCAGGTAGCTCACGTATACCTGGAGGTTGTTGGCGGTGGAGCTCATGCCGAAGCCCCAGATCGCCTCGAACAACGCGTCGCGGGTCAAGACCCGGGTGGCATTGCACACGAGGACTTGCAGGAGGGAGAACTCAGTCCGCGTCAGGCGCAGCGGCCGCCCGCCCCGCCACGCCTCGAACCTGTCGGGATCGAGCCGGACGTCGGCGAACGACAGGATCTGCGACTCCTCCTCGGTCGGCGTGCGCCGGCGCAGCAGGGCCCGCACCCGGGCCAGCAACTCCTCGGTGGCGAACGGCTTGGGCAGGTAGTCGTCGGCGCCCGCGTCCAGCCCCGCGACCCGGTCGGAGACCTGGTCACGGGCGGTCAGCATCAGCACCGGCATATCCCGGCCCGCGGCCCGCAACCGCCGGCAGGTCTCCAACCCGCCGAGGCGGGGCATCATCACGTCGAGGAGCAGCAGATCCGGCGCGCCGCCACCGACCCCGTCGAGCACGGCGAAACCGTCGGCGACGGTGCTGGTGTCGTAACCCTCGACCTGGAGCACCCGCTCCAGCGACTCACGGATGGCCGCCTCGTCATCCGCGATCATGATCCGCACGCCGGCCCGCCCCCCTCCAGTCGATACTTTTGCCGCTCATTGTCCCCGATCAACCTGAGACCAGGATTAGAGCGTCTCCGCTGTGGTGCCCGCGGGCCGTGCTCCTACGGATGCTTAACATCGTGTCCTACGCGGTGAGGCGGACGAGGTGCATGTAGCAGCAGAGGGCGGCGGCAAGTCCGAAAAAGGCCAGGTAGTTGTGGGGCTGGCGCTCGTAGCGGGGACTGAGTCTGCGGTAACCGGACAGCCATGACATCGTGCTCTCGATCACCCACCTCCGACGCCCTAATCGCTCGCTGGATTCGATGCCGTTCCGGGCGACGAAAACTCCGATACGTTCCATCGGAGCCATCTGCGCAGGTCGACGCGGTCGTAGGCTTTGTCTGCGTGTAGGCGCTGGGGCTTGAAGTACCGGCCACGGCGAGGGTCGTGTCTCCTTGCGTTGTTCCTGGGGCTGATTCCGGTCACTCGTAGGATCGCAAGGCCCAGGGATGCTGGTTGTGACTGCGTGTCTCAGGCCACCCTGCACGTCGACGAGGATCGTCTGCCGACTCCGTGACCAGTCCACCTGGCTAACGAAGGAGCAAGCCCTCGGCAGTGCTTCTTCAATGATCTCAACCAGCCAGTCGAAGGCAGTCGGGCCACGTCCAGCACGAGCTTCCGCCAGCCTGGCGGCCATGCGGCCATTGTTCGTCGGATGACAGCGGGCGAGCCACACCTCGAGCTCACGGGCAGCCTCGTGGTGTCCAAGGTTCCGGCGGGAGATCTCGTGGTCGCGCCACTCGATCACGAAGTCGCCGTCGTCCGGAGTCCCGAAGCCGCCGCAGCCGATGCTCTCGCCAGCGACCTCCCAGAAGTCCTCCAGCGTCCAGCTCGCGTCGATCCGGCTTCGCAGCCGAGGCAACCTTCGCGCTGCGCTTCACGGACGTCGTCAGGCTGTACTGCGCGTCGCCGACGGGGGACCTTGAACTTGTCCTCGCCGAACAGCGGATCGTCGTTCGAGCCGACCTCGGTGTTGTTGCGGTGAAGCGTTGTCTTGACGGAGCTGAAGTGCGACGAACCGTCGTCGCCCTGCCCGTCGGCGAACAGCGGCAGTGTCCCGTACAGCGTGTTGCCATCACGGAAGAGGCCGGAGCCTGCCTGCAGGCATGGGCCGAAGACGGCCGTGTTGCAGGTCTTGGCGTAGGTCTTGCCCGCCCTGAACTTCTGTGGCCCGTCAAGGCTGTAGATCGCCTACAGACCTACGTCCACGCCCTGCTGCTCGAACTCCTCCCGCACCGGCAGGCAGCGTGCCCAAAGCGGTGACCGCGCCCTGCTTGTCCTTCGCCGAGGCACCCAAACGAGCCTTCACCGTGGCGAAGTCGGCCTGCCGGTAACGGCGTTCGTAGCCGGTGGCGATCCGCTCGACGACGACGCCGGCGAGGGTGTCGTACTGCTCCTTGCCGCCCTTGGTCCAGTGACCGTCCCACCTCTGGTACAGCGAACCATCGGTGATTCTCGGGCCGAGGTGCTTGGTGCGGAAGTTGTCGTAGTTGGCCAGCCACCAACCGATGGCGTGTGGCCGTGTCCGGGGACGGGCCCTGACCCCGTCAGGCCGGAGTACGCCCGTCCCCGGACGTCATCTCGCAGGGAGACGACGAGGGTCGGTCAGACGCCCGCGACGCTCTGGATCCAGGAGCGGTACGCCGTCACGTTCGTGTAGGCGGTGGTGGTCTGGCGGTCGCTGGTGGAGGCGACACCGACCTGCGCACCGTTGGCCATCATGGGTCCGCCCGAGTCACCGCCGGCCGTGATGCCGTCGCCACGGCGGGCGCAGATGGCCGAGCCGTTGTACGCGTCGCGGCAGGCGCCGGTCACCACGACGTTGGCGACCTTCAGGTACTGCGACTGGCAGTTGGCTTCCGCACCGCACTGGGACGTCGCTCCCCAGCCGTACACCTGGACGGTCTGGTTCACCGACACCGAACCCGACTGGCCCAGGCGTGCGTAGGTGGCCGCGACGGAGCGGTCGAGCTTGACCAGCGACAGGTCGGAGGACGCGTGGTTGTGAACGCTCACACCGTTGGCCACCGTGCCGCCGGAGGTCTGGTCGAGGCTGCCGATGCGGAACGACAGGCCGCCGCCGGAGACGCAGTGCTTGGCCGTGAGAATCCAGGTCGGAGCGATGATCGAGGCGCTGCAGGTCTGCCGCCCGTTGGAGAACAGGCGGGCGGCCCAGGGGGCGTTGTTCGCGTAGCCTCCGCCGATGATCGGCTGAACCGCGGTGGTGGGCTCGGCCGCGGGCTGGCCGGCAGGCGCCGACGTCTGTGCCGCGGCGGGGCTGAGGCCGAGAACGGAGAGGGTCGCGACCGCAAGGGCGGGGGCCCATCTGGTGATTCGCATGTTCGTCTCCATTGTGTGGGGTTGGAGCGTCCTTGCGAGGACGGTGCCGCGCAGATGTGCGGCAGTGGCAGTACCGCGTCGCATGGGTATGGCGCGTGCATGCCATGTGGCTGGGGTGAATGTGGCAGAGGAGCCGTCAGTCACGCAAGAGATTGAAAAGAGAATCTTGCTCACAGGGACCGGTCATCCGCCGACCGCGTGGGGGGGGGTGGACGTCGGCGGGACATGGCGCGGAGCGCGCCGCCGGGACGAGCCATCCGTGCGTGAAACAGCACACAAGGTGCCTCCGCACATGGGAGGCGATGGCCGAAAAGCGACCCCTTGTGGGTCGTTGAGTCCGCTGGTAGGGACGCCTCCTCCGACTGTGAAAAGGCTTCGGGGCCGATGCCGGGGAGCCGCACTCAGGGAGTGGCAACGCGTACGGCCGCGAGGGTGGGTGGAGGCGTACCTCCGGCCGCCCGCCATCGCGGCCGCCGGCCTTCGTCGACTTCGCCGAGTCCACCGCCGCCGCGGGTGGTCGGCGGACCTGACTGCCTCCCCGCGAACCCGCACACGACGAGCGAGACCGGAGCCGACGGGTGCCGCCCCCGCGACAGCCGCCGAACGGGCAATGCCGAGGCGACAGGCGTCAACGATCCCAAGCTCCGCGGCCCGCTGCTCATGTCTGAACCACGGTGAGGTGAACCCCTCCAAGAACTTCGTCAACTGCCCGGCCGGTTCGATGCTGGAGTCGTACCTCGACTTCCCGACTTCTGCCTGCGCGGCCTGAACAGCACCTGGCGGCTGAGCGCCGACCACAGCGGCCAGACCATGTGTCCTCGGCCTGCCCGCGGGCAAGCTCGGCGGCCGTACGCCGCTGTGACTCCTCGATGCGGGCCTTCTCCTCGGACAAGCTCCTGCACGCGCGCAATCGCAGGACCTCGGCGAAAGCGTCGGCGTTGCCCCGGCACAACACGGCGTCAGGCACGTCCACCTGGGCGAGTTTGGATGGTTCAGCGGCGTGGCCGGTGAGTTGCATGGTCGAGCTGGCTGCACGCAGCCAGTGGTTGGCCACGTCCGCGATGGCCGGTCCGAAGCGGAAGGACTGTGTGAGTTCCATCCGCTGGCCGGGGAAAGCGCTCATGATGTCTTTGCCATGGCGCCACTCAGCAGGCAAGGCTCTCCCCGACCCGGCTGACGCGCACCCACGGCCGCCCCACCGTCCAGTCACACCGGCAGCGCGGCGCTGGAACCCTGCGCACTACGTCTACGTCCAACACTGTTCCAGGCTGTGCTGTCCAACGGGGCCCTCACATAGGCGCGTTGCGTTCCGCACTTCGCCGATAGACGTCATGTACCGCCTGGGTGATGAACCCCACGACGAAAGAGACCGGGCCGCCATAAAGCAGAGGAGGACCCACATCGGAAATCCAGTCCCCGATGGCGAGACAAGCGACAACGTCGAGGTAGCAGAACAGAAACAGTGCCCCTGCGCCGAGCTTCGTCATCGCCCATCCCCCTGGTGGTCACCGCTCTTTCGGGTATGGCATGCCCGGTCCGCCACGGTCCGACACTGCGGAGGGCGGCCCGCACCACCTTGCCCAGCACCGTGCCGATCTAGACGGCTGAAGAGGCGGCCGAGCTGCAGAAGGAGATCTACGCGCAGAAGCTCGCGGACCTCAAGACCGTCACGCCCCTGGCCACGCTCCTGGAGCTTTCAGTCCCATATCGACGAATACCACCCGATCGCCACCGATCAGGCCGACCGATCGTTCCGGTCCTCGCAACGGGCCATGGGACTGGGCCTCCTGGTGATGGTGCGCTCCTTCGCCGCCGGCCTGTACTTCGGCAACGGCCAGACAAAGGTGTTCGTCGCCGCCATCGCGGGCGTCGCCGCGGCGCTCTCAGCCTTCTCAACCGCACCTACCTGCAGATGTACGGGCAGACGCTGAGCCAGCTCAACCAGTGCTTCGAGCAACCGGTCCTGACCGGCTACTACCTGACCACGGAGCGCCTGGTGGCACACCTGTCGCGGAGCCCAGCGAAACGCCCGCCGTCCACCCGTCCCCGTCGAGGGGCTGGACGGTGGCCTCGGACGGCGCCTGCGGCACCCCGCCGACGCCCGGCGCTGGGACTGCCGCAGCCCCGCGTCCCTCTTTCCGCCGTTCACGCTCCCGATCGCGTCGAGCATTGCCAATCACCTACTCCGCGGACCGGATCGCGGCCCTTCACCGCGAAGGACACCGGACCGCCTGCCCTCCCGAGGATTCGCCCGCATCCCTATGGTCACCAGAGCCGACCGAAACCTCCTGCGTCCGGACCAGACGTTCAGCGCTCTGCGTTCGACCGCGTTCGCTTGCGACACCCGAACAACCAGAACTGCTTGGCAGCCGCAGGAACCTCCGGTAGGGCGGTTCGTTCACAGCTTCGAAGGAGGCGCGCCCTCACTGGCACAGAGTCGCCATGTCGCACCTACCTCGCCAACGGCAACGCCTGCGGCGACCGGACCGTCTCGCGTTTCCTGGCCACCGGCACCCGGCCTTCCTCCGGCCTCTACTGCGGGTGAGGAATGCGGCGGCCCGCCGCCCCGTACCGGCGCGCCACCGCGCGGAATGCCTCCTTCGGCTCCCAGTGCCAGCCGGAGGCAGGGTCGTCCGGACGGTCCTTGACGACCTTGGTGAGGGCGTACGACGCCATGTCGAGGTCGAACCGGGGCGCGTCCGGGCGGTGCGGGGCGTCCGCGCTGATGAACTCGAAGGTCATCGCCGCGTACAGACCCATCGACTCGAAGACGTCCAGCAACTCGCCCACGTAGTCCGCCTGGACGCGCTCGCTACGGACCGGGTTCCCCTTGATCTCCGGCGGGTCCCTGTCGTAGTCGACGATGTCCCAGCCCATGCCGCCGGTTGCGGGTGCACCGACGTAGGCGCAGGTGCCGAACTCGGTGATGGCGAGCGGCTTGCCCCACTGCAGGTACTGCTTCAGCTCGCGGACATGGTCGGACCGCTTGTCGAAGTGCGAGTAGTAGTCGATGCCGACGATGTCGAAGAGGTTCCAGTCCGGGTTGTCGATGGACTGGGCCGCGGCATAGGCGAGGTCGCCGCGGAAGACGGAGCGGCCGACCTTCGCGGCCCTGGCCGTGAACTCCGCGAGACGCCGCTGTGCGCGCGGCCAGTCGACCGTACCGTTCTGGAGGTTCGCAATGCGCTCCAGCACCGTCTCGCCCGGCAGGATGCCCGGGACGAACAGCCAGAACTCGCAGCCGACGCTGAAGTCGACGCTCGCACCGTGGCGTCGCAGCCGCTCGGCGAACCGCCCGGTCTCGGCGATGTGCTCAAGGATGTCCCGCTGCGGGACATCGCCCAGGGTCGGCTGCAGCCAGACGTGCAGCCCCCGCTCGGCCGCTTCGGCGGCGGTTTGCGTGAGGCGTTCGACGCCGTCCCCCGTCACGTCCACGGTGTCGGCGTGCAACTGGTCCTTGATGGCCCGGATGTCTTGGCGCATCCGGCGCACGCTCCACGCAGTCCCCGGCGTCTCCCCCGCCCCGACCGTGTAGACGACGCCCCGTCGGCGCAGTCCGCGGCTGTGCCGGCCTTCCGCCGCCCGGGCCTGCCCGGCTGGCCCCAACGCCCCCGCGACCCCCACCGCTGCCGCCCCGGCCAGGAAACGTGCCCGGCTGATCCTCTTCGTCTGCTTGATCCCCTGGGTCTCATCCATGCCGCACACTGTGCCGAGCGGGGCCCTCGGTCCGCAGTCGTCCGTCGGTCTACGGCGAGCAGACCAAGGTATGAGGTGCCGGGCCGAAGGAAGGGCTCAGGCCTCGCCGAACCGGCGCACGTAACGCCGCTGCCGGGGCGTCTGGCACGGGGTGACTCCGCAGGCGACGGTCAGCGGCCGTCGCTCGGGACGCCTGTCCGTGGCCGGGCTGATCGCCATGCGGCCCGGCTCCCGAACCCGGCTGTGCCACCGCCTGCGCACCCACCGAGCGGGCAAGAGCACGCACCGCAGCATGGGCGAGCGGGACTTCATCGCGCTGATCGACGGCGTCCACCAGCTCATCAAGGCGCCGATCGTGCTGGTACGGGACCGCCTGAATACCCACGTCTCCGACGCCATGGCAGGGAGTTGCGCGCCCGTCTCCAGCCCTTCCAGTACTGCTACGAGCAGGCCGTGCGCGAGGGCGACACGGTCCGGCTCATCGGGATCTGTCCGGGCAAGCACGGCCGTTGGGGACGGATCTGTGTCCTGGACGACGGACACGAGACCTCGACGGTGGAACCACACTGGGGCCACAACAGCGAGGGGCAGCCGATGGCATGGGTAGGCAGGGCGGCCGACGACTGGTGAGTGCGCCAGGTCGCGCCGCCGTCCCCGGGCTGAAGTCGGCGGCGGGGTAAAGCTGGTGGGCAGGACCCCGGGCGCGCTGTGCCGCCCGCGGGTCTTTCGCTTGATGCCCGTTTCTGAACCCATCACGAGATCAGGAAAGATCCATGCCTCCCGGCGCTGCTGGTCGGTCATCCCTACTGGAGAGGACCCCTGACGTCGCAAGCTGTCAACAACCGCTGTAGAGGACTACGCTGTTGGGCGAGGCCCCAGTCCCCGGCAGCGATGTCGTTACTCCGCCCCGGGAGGCTCACCGTGATCGCCCTGCTTCTCTTCCTGCCCGCAGGATGGCCGTAGCGGTGCTGGTGTTCGCCGCCACCCGTTCCAGGTGTGATCGTGGCAGCGGCTGGGATTACCACAACGATGGGGCACGCCGTGACCGGCAGGACTTGCTGGGAGCGCCTCTGCAAGCGTCCACTCCAGGCGCGCTGGATGCGCGTGGATGCGCGAGAACCGATACAGGACCGCATCTGACCCATGGAGCAGCGCTGACACCCAGAGGTTCCGGGACAGCTTCGGCACGACCGGACGCACTCAGCACGTCGAGAGGTACCGCCATGTCACATACCAGCTCACGCACCGTGCTCCCGGCGGGCTACTGGGACCTGAAGGCCGAAGCCACCTGGAGCAACACACCTCCCAGGCGGGAGGTTGCCGCACTGCGCGCCGAGAACGATCAGCTACGGCGCGCGCTGGCCAGCCGTGCGGTCATCGACCAGGCCCGCGGGATCGTGATGGCCCTGACTCCCTGCCACCGTGGGCCGGCCAGGAACCTCCTGCTGGACGTCTCCCGCCGGTGCAACGTCACACTCCAGGTGACGGCCGCAGCAGTGGTCGCCGCCTGGGAAGGCAAGCCCCTCCCGCGAGGGATGCAGCAGGCGATGCTGCGCGCGCTCCAGCACCTTCACGCCGACAACCCGTCATTCGCCCCAGGAAGGTCAAACAAATCGGCGGCCGGAACGCGAAAGCGGTGAGGTACGCAGGCTGCAGACGGCTGTGCCCCGCCCGCGACCAGACCCGGGTCGGCTTCCCGCACGAGGTACCCGTCCTCGCCGCACCACTGCAACACCCATCCCACCCTGGCTGACGCCCACCCCGTGCCACCGCCGCACCCATTCACAATCCCTCCGCATAGACCGCCTGGTGGTCCCTGTTGCGAGGCACATGACCCCGTCACCATCCGTTTCGTTACCCGATGAACAAAACGGCACGGCATGTGATCAACCACCTGCACTGCATGGCAATCTGCGGACCAGCAGGATGACTTGGAGATGGAGGTAGACCGCTCGTGGCGGCGAACAGCAACCCCACCGTCAGGAGACGCCGTCTGGGAGCCGAGCTTCGCCGGCTCCGCCTGGCCAGTGGGCTGAAGAGCACGGAAGTGGCCGAGCGGCTCATGGTCTCCCAGCCCAAGATCAGCCACATGGAGAACGGCAATCGCGCCATCAGCCCCCGCGACGTTCCGACGTCCAGCACTACAGCATGCTGCTTGACCACCTCCAGGCCCAAGCCCTCAGCCCCGACAGCAGCCGCGACTTCATCACCGACGCCACGAAACGTACATCGACGCGGCAAGCCACCTCTGGCTGAGCTGCACCTTTGACCTCAACCTTGGTTCAGGTACAACACTCGGTGCATGAAGACCACAAACAACAGCAGCATTCTCTTCCGCAACACCATGCGCATCACCGACGGCCACCTCGATGGCTTCCGGCACGCCATCGCGCAGGCGGTGGCATTCGCTCAAGAGCACGGCCCCCAGCTCATGGTGGAGGTCTTCATCGACGAGGAGCGGATGCTGGCGCACAGCTTCCAGTTCTACCGTGACTCCGATGCCATCCGCGTTCACTGGCGGCTGTCGGATCCGTACATCCGCGAGGTGATGGAGCACTGCACCGTGCAGCACTTCGAGATATTCGGTGCACCGGACCACGACATCGTGGCGGCCCTCAAGACCCCCGACGGCGAATCCTTCCCCTTCACCATCTCGCCCCGCCTCGCTGGCTTCAACCGTCTACAGACGCCTGGCCGGAGCGGATCGCCCTCTTGAGAGGGCAGCTCCATGGCAGACGGTCAGGCGGCGCGGCCGACTCGGGATCAGCCGCGGCACCCGCCCACACGCCCGGAACACCACCGGAGGATGGATCCCGCCCAGGACGCGCGTATGCCCGCCTGCCCGGCCAGGCCCACCACAGGCGCAGCCAACCGGGTGATCACCAGGCATGAGCGGACAGGCGCAGGGCTCGCTGCGCCGAGACCTGCCGCGATCGGGGTGCGCGGGCTCATGGTCGGGCCTGTGGTCGGGCTCGGATCCACGTCACAAGATCATGGGCGTTGCCGGAAACGAGCGCCTCGCCAGGTATCAGTCCAGGATCCCCAGCTCGCTGTCCGGACGGCAGTGCGGACAAGGATCGACCCGATCCGCAAGCGCCCGCAGCGCCTCCGCGCGCGGCACACCTTTCGAGCAGGCGGACCGCTGGCGGCAGTCGGCGGCGCGGGCCGGACAGCGGCTGGTCGCGGATAGGGGGAGTTTGCGGTGAAGTGGAATCTGCGCTGGGCGGCCGCGAAGCGCGACATCTGGCGGCCAGTCGACCTGCAGGCGGCGTTCGCGAAAGTGGGGTTCACGCCGTCGCTGAGCAAGGTCGCCGCCCTGTGGGGCGGCACTCCGGTGACGGTGCGGCTGGAGGACCTGGACAAGATCTGCGCGGCGCTGGGGTGCACGGTGGCCGACCTGATGGAGGCCGAGCCGGTGGCTGCCGCCGGGGGCCAGGAGGAGCAGGAGCGGGCGGTCGGCGGCGAGGCGGGGCCGGTGCGGCCGGTGCCGCGCCGGGACGGCCCGCGCCGGCTGCGGCCGCCGAACTGACGGTGAGGGCTGCAGTGGTGGTGCGGCAGTGTGGGCTCTGCCTGGACTGGGGCGTGTCGCGTCTGTGGGACGGGCTGTGCTGGAGCTGTCGTGGCTGGCTGGAGAACCGGGGACGGCGCGGTGTCCGCGGTGCTGCCGGGTCGGGGCTGTGGACGGTGACGGACTGTGCCGTCCGTGCGTGATCGCGGTGCGAGAGGAGATCCGGGCCGGCATCGAGGCCGTCTTCCCGGGCCGACCCAGCTGCACGTCTACGTGCTGGGTCTGGGCCAGCAGGGCGCCCGGAACCTGCCGCGTCCCCGAGGCGCGGCAGCTGGTCGACGACCCGAGGATCTGTCCCGCGGTGATGCGCGGGCAACTGACGTTGTTTCCGGTCCGGCGGCGCCTGGAGCGGAGCGATGCCCGGCGGATCAGCGGCCGTACGTGGCCGGAGGAGGAGGTTCTGCAGGCGCTCGCCGGGCAGCGGGCGGCGAGCGCGGGGATGACCGGGACGTGGCCGCAGATGGTGCTGCGGCTGATCAGGTGTGCGCTGGCGATCCGGGATGCCGAGGGGGAGGCACTGGTCGCGCAGGAGATGCTCGATCAGGTGCGGTTGCCGTTGAAAACTGCTGCTGCTGAACTGCTCGCTCAGGCAGGGATGTTGAGGCCGCGCACGGCTCCGCCGCCTGCGGCTTGGCCGGTGCCGTCCTGCGCGGACTGTGCGTGCTGGGGCGTTACGGCAGCCCGGTGCCGCGGCTGTCGCGAATGGCGGGAAAACCGTGAGCGCTACCGGGTGGGCCGGTGTCCGAGATGCCGGCGGGACGATCTGCCGCTGCACACGGAGGAGGGCATGTGCCGCGCCTGCCTGGCCTACGTGCGCGAGGTCGGCGCCGAGTCGGCGGCGGTATCCTTCACGCAACTCGCCTTTGCCGGACCGCTCGCGCACCAGCTCAAGCGGCGGGCCGGGGAGCTGGGCTTCGTCGTGCACAACCGGTCTGGCCCGGCCTCTCGTTCACGTGCCCGGCCCCGCACGACGCCCTCCCCGGAGGGACAGACGGTGGCGATGCCGGTAGGCCCGGGGCAGCTTTCGCTGTTCTCGATGCCGCGGACCTGGCAGCGCAAGCAGCGCGCCCGCGTCCTCGCGTTGCCACCGTTGTCCCCGCTGCCAGTTCCGGCGCAGGACCTGCTGGATACCTTCACCGCCGCCTACCCGCGGTCCTGGCTCGCCGACAAACGCAACGTGCCGGGCGGTGGGGCCGTGGTCTTGCATGCTCTGCCGGCCCGGCTGGGGCCGCACGTGCCGATCCCCGAGCGGGACGTACGTTCCCTGGCCGGGACCGTTGCGGCCGGCACCGCCGCCACGCGCCGTGCGATCTCCTTCCTCCACGCGCACGCACTGCTGGAGGCAGACGAACTCTTTGAGACACCCGCGCAGCTGCTCACCGACGTCCAGCACCAAGCACCCGTGCATGTACCGGACTTGAGTCAGGAACGGCGCGACCGGTACGACGAGAAGGCCCTGCACACGCGGATCGCTCAGCTTCCCGCTCCGATGTCCGACCAGCTGAGCGCCTGGGTGCGGGTGCTTCGCGGCTGCGGCCGGTACCGGCACGCCCCGGCCGGCTTCCGGCGCATCCGTCGCTACTTGCGCATCGCCTGGCCGACCCTGACCGCGTGGACGGCGGCCGGGCTGGACCTGCGGCAGGTCACCGCCGATCACATTACGAGCGAACTCGCCCGCCATCAGGGCAACGTGGCCCGCGGGCTGCTCAGCGTGCTGCGCAGCATTTTCCGGGCCCTGAAGCAGGAGCGGCTGATCTTCCTCAACCCCACGGCCGGGCTGCAGTTGCCCGCTGGGGTACACCTGCCGCGGCCCTTGTCCAGCGATCGACTGGCCGGGGCCCTGGACCGGCTGGATGGTCCCGCCGCGCGCCTCGTCGTCGGTCTGGTCGCCATCCACGCCGTACGCGCCGTGGAGGTCGCCCGGCTCGCCCTGGCGACCCCGACTTCGCCCGCCGGACACTGGCGGTGCGCCGGGGTGAAAGCATCCACCTCGTCTACCTCGACGACCTGAGCACCGATCTGGCGGCCGACTGGCTGCGCGAGCGCCGCCGCCGCTGGCCCCAGGCCACCAACCCGCACCTGCTCATCACCTCCCAGACCTACCGGCACCCGGCCTCACCGCAGATCAGCTACTGCGCGATGCGGGCCGCGTTCGACCAGATTGGGCTGCTGCCACGGCAGGTACGGGCCGACCGCATCCTGGACGAGGCCCGACAGACCGCCGATCCGGTCCATCTCGTCCGCCTCTTCGGCATCCATCCCGGCATCGCCGTGAAGTACGTACACGCCGCGCACCCGGACAAGGCCCTGCCCCGGATCCGCTGACCGGGCGACACCGCCCAGCACCCACGCCGCGTGGTCGAAGACGTCCACCACGCCTTCGACCTGGTCCCTGCCGGATCCGATGCTCGCCGCAGCCACCTCCGATCCCGCCCTTCCTGCGGATCATGCGGCGGAGCCCAAGCGGGACGGGTACCGGGCACCTCTTGCGCAATGCCCTGTCCGGGGGAGCCGCCTGTGCGGCGGTCACTCAATCGGGTGGTGCGCAGAGCCCGCTGGCCCACGGGCTGGCCGATGCCGGTGTGTTGCGGCATGCGCGCGGGGTCATAGGACTCCTAGGGTCCCCGGCATGAGCATCCCCACAGCACTGATGGGCAGCATCCCCCGACCTCAGTACCTGATCGACGGCATGGCCGACCACGCCGCCGGCCGACTCAGCCTCGCCGACCTGACACAACTTCAAAATCGGGCCGTGAGCGAGACCATCAGCCGGCTGGAGGCCACGGGCAGCCCCGTCGTCACGGACGGCGATCAGTGCAAGCCCAGCGCGTACACCTATCCGCTGACCGGGCTGCGCAACCTGGCTCCGGACGGTGTCACCATCTCCTACGCCGACGGACACACCCGGCAGCTTCCCCGGCTGGTCTCCGGGCCGTTCCGGTACAGCACCTTCGCGCAGACCTACCTGCGCGCCGCAGTCACGGCCGCGCACCGCCCGGTCGAGCAGACAGTCGTGGCGCCCTCCTTCCTCAGCCTCCTCTACCCCGCCAGTGCCATCTCCGGCTACACCCGCGAAGCCTTCCTGAGCGACCTCGCCAACGAGAGCGAGAAGGAGATCCGCGGCTGCCTGGAGGCGGGCGCCGCCTCCGTCCAGCTCGACTACGGCCATGGGCGGCTGTCACTCAAGCTGTCCCCGAGCAAGGAACTGCTCCGCGACTTCATCGCGCTCGACAACGAGGTCCTCAGCCGGTTCAGTGCGACCGACCGAGCCCGGATCGGGGTGCACACCTATCCGGGGGCCGACCAGGACTCCGCCCACAGCCTGGACGTCGACTACTCGGAACTGCTGCCCGAGTTCTTCCGGCTGAAGGCAGGCAACTTCTACCTTCAGATGGCGAGCGAGTCCGAGCCGGAGCGGGCCCTCAAGGTGGCCCGCGACTGCTCATCCGATGACCAGCGGCTGTTCATCGGCGTGACCGATCCGATCGACCCCCGTGTGGAGACCGCGGAGGAGGTGGCGGAGCGGGTGTTGGAAGCGGCCTCGTACATCCCCGTTCAGCGGCTCGGCACCTGTGACGACGCCGGGTTCTCGCCGTACGCAGACGACACCTCCACCTCCCGCGAGATCGCCTTCGCCAAGATCGAAGCACGCGTCAGGGGAACCCGCATGGCCGCCGAGCAGCTCGGCCTGTGACGTCGTCGTCCACGTCCTCGTCCCAGCCGCACCCCTGGATGACCATGCCGGTGGTGAAGCCCATCCGGTCGGCGAAGGTGTCCTACTCTTCCGTCGTTGTCATTGCTGACGCCGTCGGGAACGGTCCCCAGGGAGGGGCGGAGACGCACCGCCCCGACGGGGAGGCCGACCTCCCGGCCGCGCGGGCCACCAGGCTGATTGGAGGCGATCGCTGAGCCCACCAGCCTGCTGGCCCCGGGCAACAACCGCCGCTGAACGCATACGAGGGTCGACCGTTGCGGCGAGACCGTCATTCGGGGGCGCGCGTCCCGCGTTCGAGCCGCTCACGGCGGGCCGGTGTGACCGGATCGGGGCCGCGCGCTCCCGCACATACCGTGCCGCCGTGTCGATCCCTCGCAGGTGGGACCGCGCATCCGGCCAATGTGTCCACAGCCGGTCGGCCCTTTCCTCAAGCGGGATGGGATGGATCAGCGCCAAACATCCATTTCCAGATCATTTTGTTTGATCAATCCCAGTATGGGGATATTTGGCGGTCCTAGTCTCGTGCCGAGTGCTTGAAAAAGCTCGGCACGAGCGAGGGGAACAAGGTCGACATGGCTCATTGGAAGAAGATCGCGGGCGGTCTGACGGGGATCTCGGCGGGATCGCGGTCCAACGTCTGGGGCGTCAACTCGGAAGGCAAGATCTACCGGTTCACCAACGACGACGCCACGCCGTGGCACAACATCCCCGGCGGTCTCACCGACATCAGCGCGGCAGCCGACGGCACCGTCTGGGGCGTCAACGCCAACGCCGAGATCTACCGCTACATCGGCGACCAGCCCTGAGCCGAGCCAGCCTCCGCCTCCGTGCCCCGTCACCGAACCGCGGTGACGGGGCACAGCGTCTTCGCCCCGAACCCGGCGTCTACCTGGTCGGCATGAAGTCTTACGGCCGCGCTCATTGCACCGTGGACAGACATCGGCGTCGTACGCCGCCGATCCCCCCTAGCTCTGACAATCGCCGCATCCCCTGCAGCACAGACGAATCCGCCCTAGTTTCGTCTCCAATCCGGTGAGGACGCGCAGGTTCAGCGGTTGAGCCCTCCAGGAATCCGCGAACTCGCGCGCTTCGGCGTTCGACGTCCTCGCCCTGACCTGCGTCCGCGCCCGTACTCGGAGCGCCGCCAGGTCCTCCTGGACGTGCTCGCCGACGTCGGGCCGCCGATCGAGCCGGTGTGGTCGACCACCGACCGCAGCGAGGCCCTGCTCTGGTACGCGGAGCTCGAAGGGACGGGCGTGGAGGGGATCGTGGCGAAGCCACTCAGGTCGGCGTATACGGTGGGCCGGATCTGGTCGAAGGTCCGGCACGCCGACCGTCGACGTCGCCGTGGCCGGCTTCACCGGCACGGCGCGGCATCCGAAGGCGCTCGCCGTACGGCTGCCCGACGGACGCGTCGCGCTGTCGCAGAGGCTGACCACGGCGCTCGCCTCCATCATCGGCCCGCGCCTGGTCCCCCAGGCCGGGCGGGCGTTCACGAAGGCCGGCGACTCCTACACGCCCGCCACCGGCGATGTGACGGTGGAGGTCATGGCGGGCACGAACCGACACGCGGTCGTCACCGTGGTCCGGCTGCGCTGAGGGCCTGTGTCTGAGCCGCTCATGCCAGTTGGTGGGCAGGCTGGTGCTTCGGGTTGGCAGGCTCGTTGAGCGGTGCCGCGGCTACTTGGGGTCCTGGCGGCTGTCTCCGGGTCAGACATTCGGCTGGGGGCGGAACCGCTTTCCTCCCGTGATCATCGGGCTCAGAATGATCTGCATGACGATGACACGGGTGATCACACAGCAGGCCATCGGCGGCTCCGACGTGCTGGAACTCGCCGAGATACCCCTGCCCTCGCCGGGCCCCGGCGAGGTCCTGATCCGGGTACGGGCCACTGGCATGAACCCCGCGGACTGGAAGGTCCGCATCGGCAAGGTGGACTTCTTCGGCCCGCCGCCGTTCGTGCTCGGCCACGAGTTCAGCGGCACGGTGGAGGCCGTCGGCGAGGCCGTCACCCGCTTCGCGGCGGGCGAGGAAGTCTACGGCTGGACCGTCCCGCCACACGGCAGTCACGCCGACCACGTGGTGGTCCCCGAGGATCGAATCGCGCCCAAGCCACGCACCCTCGACCACGTCGCCGCCGCCGCCCTGCCGATCTCCGGCTTCACCGCCTACCAGGCCCTGGTCACCCTCTCCGACGTACAGCCCGGCCAGCGAGTACTGATCCACGGCGCGGCCGGCGGGGTCGGCCACCTCGGCGTACAGATCGCCAAGGCCCGGGGCGCGTACGTCATCGGCACGGCCCGAGCCGCCAAGCACGACTACCTGCGCGGACTCGGCGCCGACGAGCTGATCGACTATACGGTGGAAGACTTCTCGGCCCTGCGCGGCATCGACGCGGTGCTGGACACCATCAGCAACGATTACGGCCCGCGCTCGCTGCCCACCCTGAAGCCAGGCGGCATTCTGGTCGACGTCGTCGGCGTCGGCGTGGACCGCACCGAGGTGACGGCACGCGCAGCCGAACTCGGCATACGGTTCGTGGAGTTCTTCCTGGATCCGACCCCCGCCGTGCTGACCAGCTTCGCCGAACTCGTCGACACCCACGGCGTACGCCCCACGATCTCCGAGACTTTCCCGCTCACCGAGTGCGCGAAGGCCCACGAGCTCAGCGAAACCGGCCGGGTACAGGGCAAGATCGTCCTCGTGCCCTAGCACCGCATCAAGCAGCGTTCGCCCTGGCGAAAGCCTCACGCCGCAGTGGAGTGCAGGAGATCACCGGGTTGTCCGCGCCGCAGATTTCCACGGCCTCGACTACCTGCGCAAGCATTTTGAGCAGGAAAGGCCAGGCGTGCGGGGCTCGCCGGGGCGCGGGTCGTACAGGACGCGGCCGCCGGGCCACCGGGACAGCTCGGTGGGCAGGGCGACGCCGTCGTCGACTTCCGCGGTGCGCCATCCATGGATGTCCAGCAGCAGGCCGTCCAGCGGCCCGCCAACCAGTTCCGCGCAGGTCCGGTGTGGGAGCGGGCCGGGGTTGGGGGCGTCGTGCTCCGCGCCGTAGACCCGGCCGTTCAGCAACTGCTCATCTGCGTTCATCCGACCAAGGCTTGCAGCCGTCACCGACAACTCGGACTTGCCCAGGACCGCCTCGGGTCGAGGCACATGACACCGTCACCGTCCGTTTCGTTACCCGATGAACAAAACGGCATGGCGCGTGATCAACAACGGGTGCTGCATGGCAATCTGCGGACCAGCAGGATCACTTGGAGCCGGAGGTACACCGCTCGTGGCGGCGAACAGCAACCCCACCGTCAGGAGACGCCGTCTGGGAGCCGAACTTCGCCGGCTCCGCCTGGCCAGTGGGCTGAAGAGCACAGAAGTAGCCGAGCGGCTCATGGTCTCCCAGCCCAAGATCAGCCACATGGAAAACGGCAACCGCGCCATCAGCCCCCGCGACGTACGCGACCTGTGCGCGATCTACGACATCACCGACCAGCACGTCATCGACTCACTGATCGAGATGGCCAAGGAATCCGGACAGCAGGGCTGGTGGCACGCCTACGGCGACATCCCCCACAGCGTCTACATCGCCCTGGAAACCGACGCCGCCTCCCTCCACCTCCACGCACCCTCAACGATCCCCGCCCTGCTGCAGACCCCCGCCTACGCCCACGCAGTCATCGGGGAAACGATCCCCCTGCTCACCGTCGAAGAGACCGACACCCGCCTGAAGGTGTGGATGCGCCGCCAGCACCGGATCTACGACCTGGCCCGACCGCTACGGCTGTGGGTCGTCCTGGACGAATCAGTTCTACGACGCGTCATCGGCAGCCCCGACGTCATGCGCGAACAGTTGGAACACCTCAACGCACTCGGCACCGAACCGCACATCACCGTGCAGGTACTCCCCTATACCGCGGGCGCTCACCCGGGCCTGTCAGGACAGTTCACCATCCTGCGGTTCGCCGACAGCTCCGCGCGGCCGGTGGTGCATCTGGAGCGGTTCACCAGCGACCTCTACCTGGAAAAACCATCCGACGTACAGCACTACAGCATGCTGCTTGACCACCTCCAAGCCCAAGCCCTCAGCCCCGACAGCAGCCGCGACTTCATCACCGACGCCACCAAGACGCACATCGACGCAGCAAGCCACCTCTGAAAGGCCGGCTTCTTCGTGCCGCGTTGGGGGGGCATGCCGGGGTCGGCGTGGCGCCCCACACCGTGTCAGGCGCCGACCCTCTTCGCGCAGGCGGTCAGCGCGTCGTGCAGGACCCCGTCGGGCGTACGCAGCATGCTCAGCAGTTCACGGATCACCTCCGCCTTGGACACGGGGCGGCGCGCGCGGCCCCGCCGTCGCGCGGCACCTTGCGGGACGGACTCGACGCCTCCCGGCTGCCAACGGGCCTGCGCGCCGACAGCCCCCTGCCCGGCGCCTTGGACGTCCGCCTCGACAGCCAGGCAACCCCAACTCCGACCAAGCACCGCGCTGCGAGGTGTTCGGCAGTTCTGCAGGGCGCTGGCGCTGGCCCAGCCCGTCGGCTTCACAAGGGAGCGGCCAGGCCCTCATGGGACCTGGCCGCTGTGCTGTGCAGGGGCGGCAGGATTTGAACCTGCGGCCTGCGGGTTTGGAGTCCGCTGCTCTGGCCGGGCTGAGCTACACCCCTCCGGTGGAGGGAGCCTGACACGGATGAAGATCGCCACGGTGTACCCCACGCCGCTGAACAGCGTGAATCCGATTCGCATCCCGATGCCGGCGTCACCGAGGGCGTCGGTTCCCCACAGAGCCAGAGAGAGTCCGGGACTGCACGCTCGACCATCAGTGCACTGCCTGGGGTCACGGAAGCTTCGCGGCCGGGGTGATGCGGCTGTAGATGCGAAACCGTGCGGTCGTGTCGCTGCAGGAAGGGATCAGATCGACGGCCACCGGGCCGGCGAAGGTGTAGCCCTGCTCGGCGGCATGACGGCGCACCTCGTTAGCCAGGACCGGTCCCACCGGCAATGGGCTGGCCAGGATCTGCCGGTGGATTGCCGGGAGCAGTTCCATGACGAAGTCGTTGGGCACGACAACACGCTGCCGACCGACGATCACGGTGTTGTCGTCGCACTGCCGAAGCAGGTCGGACACCGCCTCACCCCGCTCCGGCTTGGCGGGTAGCAGCAAACCCCACAAGCTCGTGGTCCATCGCTCCATGACACGTTCGCTGGCTCGGAGAAGTCTCATCGCCCGCACCTGCCCAGTCCCTGGCCGGCCAGGCTCACCCATTGGGGTCCGAATCTGCTCGTCACGCGTACGGGCGCACCGAGCAGCCCACGGAGATGCGCTGTGACTCCGTTCGGAGGTGTTGCGTATTGGCGAGACTTTCCGGGGGCACCCGCCATGGAAGGGCTGCACAGAAGCGGCCCCGCCCCCCACAGGAGGCTTGTGATCGTGCCGTCCCAGGAAGAACACCAGCCCCCCGAAGGGGTCCGTCCGCAGACCGCGCAGCGGGCGAGAGACATGACACGCGCCTTCTTCTCCGCCATCGCGGCACACGGCAGGGACGAGATGGACGCGGCGCTCCTCGTCGTATCGGAACTGGTCACCAACGCGATTCAACATGCCGGCGGCGTCACCGCGTTCCGCCTGTCCGCAAGTCAGGACACGGTGACCGTCTCGGTGCAAGACGCCAGTCGCGCCGCCCCGCAATCCCGGGCCAGCAACCCCGGCACGCCAGGCGGCTTCGGCTGGCCCCTGATCCAGGCGCTGGCTGCGGACGTGCGCATCCGCATCGGGCCGGGAGGCAAAGCAGTCTCCGCAGTCCTGCCACTGCCCCACTGACACGACCAGGCCATCCCGGATGCTCCACGTCTGCTGCCCTAGCGCTGGCCGGGTAGCCAGCAACGCCATGCCGACCGGTCGCGGCGGCCGCGAACGTTTCCAACCCGCTAACGTCCCATGGACAGTGCGAGGTACCTGACGCTAACGAAGTCCTCTGTCGCCGAGCTGACCAGTCCATACGTGTGCTGGAACGGATCGGGCGCTGACGACAAGGGCAAGGGTTGCCGGGAGCCCCTGCCTTCACAGCGGTCGTGACCTGCGGCTATTGTTTCGCCGCTGTCGTGCGGACGAACGTGAAGCCGTCCATTCGCCTTGGGGGAGGGGATCGATAGCCATCCATTCACTCTGGGGGCACATTGAACCTGCGTACGCGCCGCAGATCCGCGGCGCTCATCACTGCCGCCGCGTTCGCGGCGGGCCTCATCGCCGCGCTTCCCGGGTCGGTCGCCGCCGTTCCCGGCAACTGGCCTGCCAGTGAAGGGAAGTTGCTCTACACGGACGTCGGCGGTCAGATGGCGTTCGTCCGTCCCGACGGGTCATCGTGGTCCCAGTTCCACCCGACCGGAGACCAGGGCGCCTGGTCCGCCGACGGCAGCCAGGTCGCCTTCGTGAACCACTACGACGATCACATCCGCACGGCATGGGCCGATTCCGAGGACATCGGCGTCGACATCGCCATGCCGTCGGGCAGTGGCTGGCATCCTGCCGATCCGACCTTCTGGTACGGCGGCGGCGACATCGTCTTCACGGCCGGCGGCCGGTTGCGGCTGACCGCGGCCGACGGGACCCGCACACCGAAGGCCTTGTTCGGCACCGATGTCGACGGCTGCGACTCCGAGCCCAGCGGCGCGGTGAACGGCATGCTGGCCTTCGTACGCACGGGCACGAGCTGCGGGACCGCGGGCGCCCCGGCCGTCTGGGTCTACAACGGCCGCTCCGGGGCGTTCACCAAGCTGGCCAATGACGCGAAGGACCCGAGTATCTCCCCGGACGGCCGGTCGGTGGCCTTCACACGGTCGGTCGACGGGCACCGGCAGCTCTTCAAGGTCAACACCGACGGCACCGGGCTCACCCAGCTGACCACGGACGCCCTGGACCACAACCGGCCCGCCTGGTCGCCGCAGGGCAACCGGATCGCGTACGACGTTTTCGTCTCCGGGGACCCCGACGTCCCCAGCGGACCCCATGTGCGGATCCACGACCTCGGCACGGGCACGCAGACGCAGGTGCCCCAGGGCACCGGCACGGACGTGGCCTGGCAGCCGCTCAGGGACAACGCGATCTCCCGCGTGTACGGCTCCGACACCTACGACACCAACATCGCGTCGTCCAAGTGGGCCTGGAACACGGTCGGCGCCGGCGCAACCAGCCTGCCGAACGCGAACGCGGCCGTGCTCATCAGCAAGTCCGACGCAGCCTACGCCACCACCGCAACATCGCTGGCCGGCAAGAAGCGGGGGCCAGTGCTGATGACCTCCGGGACGGGCCTGGACTCCTCGGTGCAGACGGAGCTCAAGCGCATGCTGCCCAAGGGCAGGACGGTGTACCTGGTCGGCGGAACCAAGATCCTCAGCAGCGCGGTGGCGTCCAAGGTGACTTCGCTCGGGTACGTGGCCAAGCGGCTTTCCGACGTCTCGCGTTACTCGACCTCGGTGGCTGTGGCCAAGACCATCACCAGCACGCCTAAGTACGTCTTCCTCGCCACCGGCACCGACTACCACAACGCCCTCGCGGCGAGTTCCGCCGCCGGTTCCATGGGCTCCGCCGGTACCGCGACCGTCCTGCTGACCGACGGTTCCACCATGACCGCGTCGGTCTACGGGTACCTCAACAAGTACAGTCCCGGCACGACGAAGATCATCACTGTGGGGACCGACGCCGAGGCAGCGCTGACCAAGGCGTACAAGGCCGGGAAGATGCCGAACTGGCCCACCTCGTACAGCTACTACCGGGTCGCCGGCTCTTCGCCGCAGTCGAACGCCATGCGGCTCGCCGACCTGTGGTGGTCGCTGCCGTCGAACGCCGCCGTGGCCTCCGTGGGGAGCTGGCGGGGCGGTGTCTCCGCATCCTCGGCGATGACCACCTACGGCCCGCTGCTGTGGAGCGACGTCACCTCGCTGTCGTACGACACCAAGCGGTACCTGATGCGGATGTCGTCGAGCATGTACCACGTGGCCGTCTTCGGCGGCTCGGGATCGGTCGACGCCTCCGTCATCCCCAAGATCGGTGCGGCGATCGGCGTGGGCACCCACTACGTCCTCACGCCGTACTACAAGGGCGTGGCGCCGCAGGCCACGACCGCGCAGCCGCTGTCCGGCGGCACCGGGTCCGCGCCGAGCCCGGATCTCGCGCCACTGCGGGTGACGGCCTCGAGGTAGCCCTCGGGGACTGCAGGGCCCCGACCGGACAGCCGGATGCTGTTGGTAAATCCGCCCCGCTGGATCTCATCCAGCGGGGCGGAGTGCTGCGAAGGGTGAGACGCGGGTGCGGGCGAGGGACTTGCCGGTGAGCCAGGCATCGATGCGGGCGAGGTTGATGGCGGCGCCGGTGAAGTGGTGTTGCAGCCGGGTCTTCGCGAGGCCGCGGTAGCGGGATCTGCGCAGGCCGAATGCCTGCACACCTGCACAACCCCAACGGGGTCATACAGGCCGTCGTCACGCAGGCCCCTGGATTTACCAACAGCATCCGGACAGCCGGTCGGGGCCTTCATCGCGGCCGCTCGGATGATGCTGCGGGGACCGCGTCTGGATCCAGTGGCCCCTCGACCCTGCGCCTGTGCTTCGTGACGGAGACACCGGAACGGATCAGGGAGGGGCTGCGGCGGCTGGGCCGAGGGCTGCGGGACTAGGACCGAAGTCCCGGCGTAGTTGCGGCTGAGGTCCGCCGACGGGGGCGGGAACGGCTGCCTAGGGTGAAGTCATGTCCGACACAGTGGAGTTCGACCTCGACGCGTATCTCGGCCGCATCGGATGGAACGGGGAGCGCAGGGCCGACCTGGCCACGCTGCGGGGTGTGCATCTGGCGCACTCCTGGGCCGTTCCGTTCGAGAACCTGGACCCCGTCAGCGGGCGGGCGCCCTCGCTGGAGCTCGGCGACCTGATGGCCAAGCTGGTCCACGGCCGCCGCGGCGGTTACTGCTACGAGCACAACACCCTCTTCCGGCACGCCCTGGAGGCCCTCGGCTTCCGGGTGACCACGCTGGCGGCCCGGGTCGTCCTCGGCGCGGACCGGCCCGCGAGCCGGCCCCGCACCCACATGACACTGCTCGTCCACGTCCCCGGTGAGCCGCAGCCTTACCTCGCCGACGTGGGCTTCGGCGCCATCGGCGCGCTGCTGGAGCCGGTGCCGCTGCAAACCGACACCGAGTACCGCGGCGCGGGCCGCCGGCACCGGCTCGTGCACGTCCCGCACCACGGGCCGTTGGAGCTGTGGATGCTTCAGACGCACGACGGAAAGGGCTGGGAGCAGCAGTACGCCTTCACCCTGGACCCCTTCGAGGAGCCCGACTACGAGGTGTTCAACTGGCACGTCGGGACGAACCCGCGCTCCCCGTTCACCCAGAGCCGCTACGTCCAGCGCGTCACCGCCGACCGCCACCTCCTGCTCCACGGCAACCTCCTCACCGAGACCCTCGCCGACGGCACGGTCGGCGAACGCCAGGTCGCGGACGAGGACGTCGAGCGACTGCTGACGGAGGAGTTCGGGATCGCGGTCTAGCCGACGCGGGCGTGGGCGAGTTCTTCGTCGCTGGTGTTGTCGAGGCTGCCGGTGCGGCGGAGGGAGCCGTTGGGGGCCGCGCTGTTCTTCGCCGTGACGGCTGCCGGTGGGCTTGTCGAGACCTTGAGCACACCAGGAGGCCCTACCGACGGCATCCCGGCACCTCCACCGCAGAGACAACACAACACCTCGTCCCGCCGCCGAAACACCGACCCTATGCCTGACCAGCGCAAACGAACCCGCCACTCTCGGAAGGACAGCGCCTTCCAACCGGCCCGGACGGAAATCGTGTCAGAAGTCTGGTCTAGGTTTGGCCTGTGAACCACAGCAGCTCCAGGGCCGGGGCTCCCCGCGAGCCTGACTTGCCGCCCTATCAGGTAGTCCTAGCGGAGACTGATTGGGGTTCGCTCCAGACGGCTTTCGGGAACGGTGAGTGCCTTCCCAAAGTCCTGGCACGGCTGCTGGAGCCTGATCCCAAGCTGCAGATCACCGCTTTGTCGGAACTGAGTGACCTGGTCCGCCACCAGAACAGCATCTACGAAGCCACCGCCCCCGTCGCCATGTATGTCGCCGGCATCCTCACCCACCCGGCGGCCATGACCCTCCGGCCGTATCGCAACGTCCCCATCCGCGCGACATTGTTGAACTGGTTGGCGTCCACGGCCGACGACGCCTCCGACGAGATTGTCGACCGCACCGAGCAGTACTTCCCTGGCTTCCTCACCCACGACACCACGCTGGCGGCCTTCCGGGACCTGCGCCCGATGCTTTATCGAGCCGTCGCGCCCTTCCTGCAGGACAATCACGAGGACGTGCGCGAAGCCGCCGGCCTCGCCGCGCTCATCCTCGCCGAACACCCCGCGCTCGCCCAGCACCGCGATCACCTCGCCGTGCACGCACGCCGCATCCTAGACACCAGCAGTGACGCCCCTAACCGGCGCGTTGCCTGGCAGGCCCTCGAAGCATGGGGCCACGACGTCACCGACATTGAGCCTCTCCAGGAGGAGCCCTGGGACTGCGGGCCACATAGCGATGGCCGCGGCGATCTCGAACCTCCCTTCTGACTGATAGGCGCACGGAGCGCACGACTGCGCGCTGGCGAACGACTCGCCGGAGCATCACCGGCCGGGCCGCCGGCACTGGCGCGTCCGGCCAACCGCCCGCCACCGCGGCAGGGTTGAGTCCGTACGCGGCCTGCACGGCTGCGATCGCCTGCTCACCCGTGTCGCCTGCGGATGTACGGACAGATCCCGCGAGTGAGCGGCTGTCGGTGGGGTCGCCGGCGGGGTTGTCGGCCTGGCCGTGCGCTTAACCAGCACCCGGGGGCAGACGGGATAGCCGGCAGACGGTCGGGCGCCGCGGCCGACTCGGGATCAGCCGCGGCACCCGCCCACACGCCCGGAACACCACCGGAGGATGGATCGCGCCCAGGACGCGCGTATGCCCGCCTGCCCGGCCAGGCCCACCACAGGCGCGGCCAACCGGGTGATCACCAGGCATGAGCGGACAGGCGCAGGGCTCGCTGCGTCGCAACATGCTGACCTAATTCGTGGTCGGGTCTGTGGTCGAGGCAAACGGAGCCATGGTCGGGCTGTGGTCAGGTTGTGTCGTCGAAGTATCTGAACAGCCGCAGCACCGGACCTCTTCGACAAGGCAAGACCACGAAGCCCTTGTCCCCACACGCCGCGGTGGCCTGGGAGAGTTCCGCTGCTGCGGTGGCTTCACTCAACCGGGTGGCGGGCCTCGAAGGGCTGTCGCCGCCGTGGCGAGCGGACCGGATCCGCTGACCTGCCGTCGTCGGCCGTGTGGTCGGGGCACCCGGTGCCGTGGTCGGGCCTGTCGTCAGGGTGTATCGCCGGAGCAGGAGAAGCGGCAGCTGACGCCGGGCCCGTGTGTGCGGGTTCGCCGGTGCGCGGGTCGTACAGAGCGCGGCCGCCAGGCCGCCTGGCTGGCGGGTGACGTCGTCTGGCACCTTCATGAGCCACTGCCTCGGCTGGACCAACGCCAGCCGGATCTCACCAATGGGCGTCGGGGACGAGGACGACTTTGCCTGTTGTCGCCCTCGCCTCCAAAGCGGCGTGAGCCGCAGCGGCCTGCGACAGGGAGAAGGTCTGGAAGGCGGGTACCAGACTCCCGTCGGCGGCCGCCGCGAGCGCGCGGGCCTGATCGGCGGGCGCGTCTTGGTTCTCCAACAGCAGGGCCAGTGCGTCGGTGAAGTTCACGCCGCGCTCCTTCAGCTCCGCCTCATCGGGGCGGAACTCCTCCCGTGAGGCCGCGCCGATGGTGATGTAGCGCCCGCCCTCGGCCAGCAGCCCGAAGGCGGCCCGCCCCTTGTCGCCCTCGACACCGTCCAGAACGACCGTGACGCCCTGCCCGCCCAAGGCATCGCGGACGGTGCCCGTCCAGTCCGGCAGGTTGTAGTCGACAGCGATGTCGGCTCCCAGCTCTCGCACGGCCGCCGTCTTGGCCGGTCCGCCCGCCGCGCCGATAATCGTGGCGCCGAGGCGGCGGGCGAACTGGACAACCAGACGGCCGATGCCACCGGCCGCGGAGGTGACCAGGACCACGTCGCCGGAGGTGAGCTCTGCGATGTCGAGCAGGCCGATGGTGGTGGTGCCGGTGACGACCATAGTGACGGCGGCCTCGTACCCCAGTCCGGCCGGAATCCGGTGCAGGGACGAGACGTCGGCGACGGCGAGCTCGGCGTAGCCCCCCGGCCTGCCGTGCGCGGTCACCGCCTTGGCGCCAATCCAGGCCTCGTCCACGTCTGGCCCGACCGACTCGACGACGCCGGCCACCTCTCCCCCGAAGATCGCCGGAAGTCCGGGAAGGGGCGGACCGATCTCCAGCCCTTCCCGCATCGCCGTCTCGATCTGGTGGACCCCCGCGGCCCTCACCAAGACGCGGACCTCGCCCGGTCCCGGTACGGGATCGGGCACAGTCTCATAACGGAGGTTCTCAGCGGATCCGAACTCGTGCAGCACGACGGCGCGCATGACCGTTCCTTCCGGTAGATCTGCAGGAGAACACCCACTCTGCGACCTCTACTTGACTTGAGGTCAAGCCTCTCGCGACGGGCACCTCCCGCCGGTAACACACCCGCCGACCTCACTCTGGGGAACTTGATCGCCCACGCGCATGAACAGGAATTTCTCCGCCCGCAGATTCGTGCGGCCGTACGGGCAGTGGAGGGGCACATCCGACGGCACCCCCCGGCCCGCGCGGCGCCGGTGGTCTTCAGCACGCAATCGGCGAGCTGGGCCGCCCACGAGTCGAACAAGTACGCTGGTGCCTCCGTCCGGCGGGAGCTTTCCGCCTCAACCCTTAACGGGGGTTCAGCGCCCGATGGACAGCAGCGGAGATGATGACTTCTGTCCCGTCCCGGCCGCCGGGCCGACAACGGGTGCTACACGGCGCCCGGGACGGGTGCAACGCGGTTTGCCCCAATTAGGGTGCAGGCCGAGGCTGTCGCTGGCCAAGGCTGGGCTGACCTGAATGGACCGAACACCACCGTGTCCCAGAACACGGGCCTCTGCGGCCATCAGCAGCCGTCGTTGCCGCTCATCCAGATGCGGAAACAACACCTCGAACCTCATGGCAAGTTGGGCACGGATCTCGTCCGGGATGCATACACCACACCAACGAGCCTTGGGACGCCAAGCAACACCTTGATGATCTGCAAGCCCTTAGGCGAGTCTCGGGTCATGTTCGGAACGAGATGATGACGGCCGTAGGGTGAAGCCAGACAGATATAGACGCGGCGCTATGGATGCAGAACCCCCACGCCTTCCACGCGCACGCCCGTCGCGTCCCCCGGCCGGACCCCGAGTGGCCCCGCGACCCGGATGTCGACCGGCGCGTCATGGCCCTCGACGGCCACGGTCACCATGGCGTCGTGTCCGTAGTAACGGACGTCGGTGACCTTGCCCGTGACCGCGCCCTCGGTGTCGGGGCCGGTGAGGCGGAGTTGTTCCGGGCGGAGCAGGACCGTGCCGGTGCGCAGGCCGTCGGTGGCGCCCGTGAGGGGGACGAGGCCGAGGGGGGTGCGGGCGCGGCCGTCGTGGTGGACGGTGGCGGGGAGCAGGACGGCGTCGCCCACGAAGCCGGCGATCCAGAGGTCGGCGGGCCTGCGGTAGAGCTCCTGTGGGGTGTCGCACTGGGCGACCCGGCCGTCCCGGACGACGGCGACGAGGTCGGCGGTGGACAGCGCCTCTTGCTGGTCGTGAGTGACAAGAATCGCTGTCGCTCCGGCCGCCCGCAGCGCGGCCCGTACATCGGAGCGCACTCCCGTCCGCAGGGCGCTGTCTAGGGCGTTGAACGGCTCGTCCAGCAGCACGAGCCGGGGCCTTGCGGCTAGCGCGCGGGCCAGGGCGACGCGCTGCTGCTGGCCGCCCGACAGCTCATGGGGCATACGGTCGCCGTATCCGGCGAGGCCGACCAGTTCCAGCAGCTCCTCGGTGCGGCGCCGTCGTTCGGCCCGGTCGAGGCCGTGCAGCCCGAAGGCGACGTTGCGGCCGACGCTCAAGTGCGGGAAGAGAGCTCCCTCTTGCGGCACGATGCCGATCCTGCGGCGCTCCGGCGGCAGGTTCAGGCCGGGGCCGGTGATCAGCCGGTCGCCGAGCCGGACGGTGCCCGCGTCGGCGTGCAGGAAGCCCGCGACGATCCGCAGCATGGTGGTCTTGCCGCAGCCGGAAGGCCCGAGTACGGCGGCCAACGCCCCTGCCGGCACGGTGAGTTCCAGCCCTCGCAGGACCGGCTCCGAGGCTCCGTAGGTCTTGGTGAGCCCTTCGATGTGCAGTTCGTTCATGTCCGGTGCCTGCCTAGGAGGTACGAAGGGACGGCGGCCAGCAGGATGAGCGCGGCGGCGTAGGGGGCGGCCGCCGCGAAGGAGCCGGCGCCGGTCTCCGTCCACAGCCGGGTGGCCAGGGTGTCCATGCCGGTGGGCCGCAGCAGGAGGGTCGCGGGGAGTTCCTTCATGCAGACCACGAAGGTCAGCGCGGCTCCGGCGGCCACTCCGGGGGCGGCCAACGGGACGGTGATCTCGCGCAGCACCTGCCATGGCCGACGCCCGAGCGAGCGGGCCACGTCCTCGAGGGCGGGCGGCGCCTGGAGCACGGCCGCGCGGGTGGCGGCCACCGCGACAGGGAGAAAGAGGACCGCGTACGCACAGACCAGGAGGGGAAGTTGCTGGTAGAGGGGGTAGGCATAACGCACGGCGAAGAAGACCAGGGCGAGGGCGACCGTGATGCCGGGCAGCGCGTGGCCGGCGTAGGCGGCCTGCTCCAGCAGGCGGGCGCCGCGCCCCCGGTGCCGGGCGGCGATCACCCCGACGGGCAGCGCGAGGACGGTGGTAAGTGCCGCGCCTGCCGCGGCGACGCCGAAGGTGGTCCAGGCGATTTCCGCGAGTGCGCCCAGGTCCCAGGTGGCGGAGCTGCCGACGGTCAGCCAGTAGCCGAGAGTGCCCAGCGGGAAGGCTACGGCGACGGCGACGATCGTCCCGCACCACAGCAGAGCGAGCGGCCGCCAACGGCCCAGGGTCGCTGGTACGTGCGGGCGGGCCGTCCCGGTGCCGGTGCGGGTGTGTCCGGCCCGGCCGCGGGTGCGGGCCTCGGCGGCGACCAGCGCGACGGTGAGCACGACCAGGACGACGCTGAGCGCGGCGGCGGGGGTGCGGTCGAAGGAGGCGCGGTAGGAGGTGTGGATGGCGCGGGTGAAGGTGTCGTACCGCATCAGCGAGACCGCGCCGAAGTCGGAGAGCACGTAGAGCGCGACGAGCAGGGCGCCGCCGGCGGCCGCGGGGCGCAGTTGGGGCAGGGTCACCTTGAGGAAGGTCCGCAGGGGCCCGTGGCCGAGGGAGCGCGCGGCCTCCTCCTGCGCCGGGTCGATGCCGCGCAGTGTGGCGGCAACCGGCAGGTGGACGTACGGGAAGCTGACCAGGGTCAGGGAGAGGGCGGCGCCCCCGAATCCGGCGAGTTCGGGTTCGGCCGACAGCCAGGCGAAGGCGGCCACATAGCTCGGCACCGCCAGCGGCAGCGTGGCCAGCACCGACCAGCCGCGGGCGCCGGGCAGGTCGGTGCGCACGGTGAGCCAGGCCAGCGACACCCCGAGGACCAGGCAGGCGGCGACGACCACGGCGGTCAGGCTGAGGCTGCGGCCGAGGAGATCGAGGGTGCGCTCGTCGGAGACGACGTCCCAGGCGAAGGCGGGGCCGCGTTCGAAGGCGCGTACGGCGAGGTAGCCGAGCGGCAGCAGTGCGAAGAGGGCGGCAACGCCGGCGGGGACCAGCAGGACCAGGGGCGGTCTGCGGCCCGGCACCCGCAGCGGTCGGGGCGCGCGGCCGGGTGCGGCCTCGCGACCGGCCGGCGCTCCGGCGGGTCGCGAGGTGGACGGGGATGCGGGCACGACGGTCAGACCAGGCCGACGTCCTGGAGCATGGCCAGAGTCTCCTGGAGCGACTCCAGCCTGCCGAGGTCGATGTCGGGGGACTCCAGGGAGTCGAAGCCGGGCAGCCCCTCGACGGTGCTGGTGACGCCCGCGGCCAGCGGGTACTCCTTGGTCTCGTCCGCGAAGTAGGTCTGAGCCTCCTTCGACAGCAGGTAGTCCACCGCCTTCTGGGCGGTCTTGCCCTGCTCGCTGTCCTTGAGGATGCCCGCGCCAGCCACGTTGATCAGCGCGCCGGGGTCCCCGCCGGGCAGGAAGTGCAGCTTGGAGTTGACGTTGTCCTCGCCCTTCTCGGCGACCCTTTCGTACCAGTAGTAGTGGTTGACCAGGCCCAGGGAGACCTCGCCGGCCTCCACGCCGTCCAGCGTGGCGAGGTTGTGGGCGTAGGTCTTGGCGCCGTTCGCCTTGAGGTCCTCGAGCCACTTGCGGGTGACGTCGTCGCCCTTGAGGACGCGCATGCCGGTGACGAATGCCTGGAAGGAGGCGTTGGTGGGCGCGAAGCCGACCTTGCCCTTCCACTCGGGCTTGACGACGTCGAACACGCTGTCGGGGACCTTGTCGGCGGGGACCTGGTCCGGGTTGTACGCGATGACGCGTACGCGTCCCGAGAGGCCGACCCAGTCGCCGCCGGAGCCCCGGTAGACCTCGTCGACCTTGTCGAGTGTGGCCTGGGGCAGCTTCTTCAGCATGCCCTCCTTGGACAGGGCACCCAGCGCGCCGGCGTCCTGGGAGAAGAAGATCCCGGCCTTGGTGCGGTCGCCCTCCTCCAGGATCTGGGCGGCCAGCTCGGCGCTCTCGCCGTAGCGCACCTCGACCTTGGCGCCGACGGCCTTTTCCAGCTTGTCCAGCAGCGGGTCGACCAGCTTCTCGTTGCGCCCGGAGTAGATGACGAGGGCGGAGTCGCCGGCCTCGCCGTCCTTGTCCTCGGAGCCGCACGCCGCGAGCGCGGGGAGCAGCAGTCCGGCCGCCGTGAGGGCGGTGATCCGGCGGACGAAGGGGCGTCGCATGAGGGGGCCTCCCGCTGTGCTCGCTTGATGCCCCCGGTCCGTATGAAGCGGGGGCGATGCGAGTCTGTGGTTTCTCTGTGGCTTGATTATGACCACGCCATGAATAAGGTATGGCTTACCTAAACGTCAAGGGTTCTGTACTAACAAGCGGACAATGCCGCGGAAAGGGCCCGCCCCGTGAGCCGAATATCCGGTTCGTCCCCGTCACTTGCCGCCCCCCAGTCACCCCCGCAAGAGTGGCCAAAAACAGTCACGTTCGCACGCGACCTCGCCGCCCAGGGCGACCGCCCCGCACTCATCACGGCGGACGGCGAACTGTCGTACCGCGAACTGGCCGAACGGGTGACCGCGACGGCCGAGCGCCTCGGACCGGTACGGCGGCTGGTCATGCTCGCCGGGTCCAACACCGCCGACGCCCTGGTCATACACCTGGCCGCCCTGTCCGCCGGCCACCCCGTGCTGCTCACGCCCGGCGACAGCGAGGGCACCATCCGAGCGCTGACCGAGGCGTACGCCCCCGACGTGGTGGCCCGCCCCTACAGCGACGGGACCTGGACCCTCGACGAACGGCACCCGGCAAGCGCGCACACCCTGCACCCGGACCTCGCGCTGCTGCTGAGCACCTCCGGCTCGACCGGCTCGCCGAAACTAGTGCGCCTGTCGCACGACAACCTCCAGTCCAACGCCGAGGCCATAGCCTCCTACCTGGGCATCGACGACACCGACCGGGCCGCCACCACACTGCCCATGCACTACTGCTACGGACTGTCCGTCATCCACAGCCATCTCGCACGCGGCGCCGCCCTGATCCTCACCGAACGGTCAGTGTCCGAGACGGCGTTCTGGGAGGAGTTCCGCGCCGCCCGAGGCACCTCGCTCGCCGGCGTGCCGTACACGTTCGACCTGCTGGACCGCGTCGGCTTCGAGCACATGGACCTGCCGCACCTGCGCCGCCTCACCCAGGCCGGGGGTCGGCTCGCACCCCAGCGGGTGGCGCACTACGCCGCACTGGGCCGCCGCGCAGGGTGGGAGTTGTACGTCATGTACGGCCAGACCGAGGCCACGGCTCGCATGGCCTACTTGCCGCCGCACCTGGCCGCCGAGCGCCCCGAGGCCATCGGCGTACCGATCCCCGGCGGCTGCTTCCGGCTGAACCCGGTCGACTGCCACGACCCCGATGTGGGCGAACTGGTCTATTCGGGATCGAACGTGATGCTCGGTTACGCCCAGAGTCCCGCCGATCTCGCCCTCGGCCGGACCGTCCAGGAGCTGCACACCGGCGACCTCGCCCGGCGCGCTCCCGACGGGCTGTACGAGATCGTGGGCCGCCGCAGCCGTTTCCTGAAGATCCTCGGGCTGCGCATCGATCCGCAGCAGGTGGAGACGCTGCTCGACCGCCACGGAGTCACGGCGTATTGCACGGGGGACGGGGAAGCCCTGGCGGTGGCCGCGCTCGGGGGCGCCGGCGCGGAAGCCAGCATCCGACGGCTGGTCGCCCGCGAGTGCGGGCTCCCCGCCCGCGCGATACGGGTGCGGACCCTCGCCGAACTCCCCCGTCTGACCTCTGGTAAGCCCGACTACGAAGCCGTACGACGGCTCGCGAACCCGGAACAGGAGGAGGCGCCCGGCGCCACTGCGGACCTCCGCCTTCTCTACGCGGAGATCCTCGACCACCCCGACGTGAGCGAGGACAGCAGCTTCGTCGGCCTGGGGGGCGACTCCCTCTGCTACGTCGAGATATCCCTGCGCCTCGAGGAAACGCTCGGACAACTGCCCGTCGACTGGCACACGATGACCATCCGCGACCTACGGGCCCTGGCAGCGGCCACGACCGAAGACCGTCGCCAACCGGATGCACCGAGAACACCCCGTGATCGGCGGATACCGCGGGCTTTGCGCTCCTGGACGGGCCCCCGGTCCTGGAGGAGTCGCCGCACCCTGGAGACGGGCATCGCCCTGCGCGCCGTCGGGATCGTCCTCATAGTCGGCTCACACGTCCAGGTCTTCAGCATCAAGGGCTTCGCCCACATCCTCATCGCCGTCGCGGGGTACAACTTCGCCCGCTTCCAGCTGACCGAAGCCGCACGCCGCGAACGCCTACGTCGCCTGTGGCGCAGCATCGCCCGCATCGCGGTACCCAGCATGGTGTGGATCACCGGCGCGGTGCTCCTGACCGACCACTACGATCCGGCGAACGCCCTACTGCTGAACAGCCTGCTCTCTCAGGGGAACGACCGCTTCGACTGGGCCTACTGGTTCGTGGAAGCCTTGGTCTACTACCTCGTCGTCCTCACTGCCCTCATGGCCATACCTCTGCTGGACCGGCTGGAGCGGCGATACCCCTTCGAAGTGCCCCTTGGGCTGGCAATCATCGCACTGGCAGGCCGCTACGACCTGTTCGGCCTGGCCTCCGCGCGCCCCCAGCTGAGCCCTTCGGTGGTCTTCTGGCTGTTCGCACTCGGGTGGGCAGCCGCACGAGCGGGCACAGTGCGCCAACGGGCACTGCTGACTGCTGTGCTGCTGTTCACCGTGCCCGGCCTGTTCCAGGACCAGCCCCTGCGCACGGCCCTCGTGATCACCGGGCTGGGACTGCTGATCTGGGTCCCGACCCTGCCCAGCATCGGCCCGGTCAACACACTGGTCGGCGTCCTGGCCAGCAGCTCCCTCTACATCTACCTGACGCACTACCAGGTCTACCCCCATCTTCAAGAGGACTTCCCGCTCACCGCCCTGTTCGCGTCCCTCGCGGTCGGCGTCGGCTACGCGGCGGTCGTGACCCGGACAGCGAGCTCGGTGCGGCGCCGTCGCCCATCGAGCACGATTGCTTGAGCAGCGACGGCCCATCAGGCCCCTCAGGCATGTCCCAGTTCCGGCCGGTCGAAAGTCGTGGCGCACGTCCGTGCTCCTCGGCTTGCCGGACGCCTTGGGAAGCAGCCCGTGGGGACGCTGTCGAAGGTAGCGGTGCCACGCAGCTCGACGAGGCGGCGCAGTACAGCGCGTACAGCGCGCACCAGGCAGTACAGGCGAGCATCCGCTCCGTCCAGCCCTGCCAAGTGTCTTCGCTGCCCAGCGCCTCCGGTCCCGGCCGAAATTTCTCGTGGGCGGCGCGGAGGCGGCGCCCCTGAGAAATAGCCGCAGGGGGCCCGATCCCCGCCAGGCCCACCTCTGCCCCAGCCTCGCCCACTCTCTTCTTCCTGATCGTGTGAGCTGAGGGAGGCTCCAGGAGATGCCAGGCCGCCCCGACCGCACTCGAAGCGGCATGTTGCCCAGCGGCAATGCACCACGCCCGGAGGGGGTTGGCCGACGCGCTCAGGGCTCGCGGTCAATGCCCTCTCCCCGCCGAATGCGGGCAGGCCAACGGTGAGAGAGCCAGCCACGGTGAAGAGTGGCTCAGACGGCGACGCTTCCGGCGCGGCGGTT
>NZ_JAMJFL010000038.1 GCF_023544665.1 Streptomyces sp. YS415 | reverse complement strand
CGGGGCTACCAACCACGGCCGGAATTGCGTCGTGGCCTGCGCATTTACGGACGGATCCCGCGAGCGAACGAGCGGCCGTCGGCGGGGTCGTCGGCCTGACCGTGCGCTGCACCAGCAGCCGAGGGGCAGACGGGATAGCCGGCAGACAGTCGGGCGCCGCGGCCGACTCGGGATCAACCGCGGCACCCACCCACACGCCCGGAACACCACCACAGGATGGATCCCGCCCAGGACGCGCCTATGCCCGCCTGCCCGGCCAGGCCCACCACAGGCGCGGCCAACCGGGTGATCACCAGGCAGGAGCGGACAGGCGCAGGGCGGGCCTGCGTCGCAACGTGCTGACCTGCCGCGGCCAGGGCTCGGACAGGCCCTCGCCTCATACGGCGGCGCCCCACACGCTCGCGACCTCATTGTGAAACCATCAGTTAGGCGTACCGGTCGAGCGGTTCCGCGACGTAGGTGCCGTCGCCCAGTGGGATGTCGGTTAGCTCGAACCGCTCGGCGTGATCATCGGATCGGTACGTGATCACTGTCCCCGCAGGGCGGGTGGTGGTGATCTGCACGGTCTCACCGCTGATGTGCGTGGTCTCCAGCAGGGTGAAGCGGCGGGCCGCCAGCTTGGACTGGTCCACGGTCGGCCCGGCGAGCGGCATCGGCGCCGGTCGGGTGCCGCGCAACGTCCGGGCGATAAGGGCGCCCAGCCCCATCGCCACGGCTGCGCCGAGGGCGCCGAGGAACTCCGGCAACGCGTCGAAGAACATGTTCATCACCGACCCGCCGTTCCGGGCAACCACAGGCCCTCGCTCGCAGCCGCACGGCGCTGCTGGTCGGCGACAAGGCGTCGAACCCGGCGTCGAACACGCTCCCCATCGGCCTCCGGCCTCGACGCCCCGGCCAGCAGGGCGGCATCGGCCCAGGTCGCCACCCCGGGATGCATCCACGCCAGGACGATGGTCCGGTCGACGTCGTCCAGCACACGCAGCAGCGCGCCCAGACGCGCGTCATCGGGTTCTTCGCCTGCCATGATGCCGGCCGCGGACGGGGAAGCCGCCAGAAGGTCGTGCAGCGTGAGGTCCGCGCCGAGTGGAGTGTCGAGCAGCAGTACGCGGGACCGGCTGGTCCGACGCGTCCAGATCGGCTGCAGGTCGGCGTGGATGCGCCACACCCTGTTGCGCAGCTGCACGAGTGCGGAGGGGTGCAAGGGGGCGCTGCTCTGCAGTGGGTTGATCCAGTCGCCGAGCAGGGCGTCGGACAGCGCCGTACGCCAGTCGCCTGTGGTGCGCCGGCGAAGCACCTGTGCCGCGAACCGGTCCACCAGCTCGAAATCTCCCTGCAGAGCGTCTTGGCGCGCCATGAGCGCGATCACGAGAGGCGGTGCCTCCTGGAAGACATCGCACTCCTGCTGCACGTACTGAGAAGAGAGCGGCTTGGTCAGGCTCGCTCTCAGCCGCTTCTGCTTCACGAGGACCGTGCCAGACCGCCGGAGCGTGCTCCGACGGGCAACGCGTTGGATGACGAAGGCGGCGGGCGCGATGGACCCGTCGGGGTACACCATGATCCGCAAGCCGTTGCTGAACCGCTGCCGCCGCAGGCCCAACGACTCGTGCGCGAAGCTCCAACTGGGCAACGTGTGCGCGCTGATCGTGACTTGCTGCTTGTGCAGTGCCTTCCGTCTGAGTTCCTTCGCGGGCTTCGGCTGGCGAGCTTTTGAGCGCTTCGACACGGGGTTTCCTTCCGCGATAGAGGGATCGTTCACCTCTCAGGCGCGGCTGGGGCCTGCAACGACAAAAAACTTGACTGATCGCATGTGACTTGAGTCACATACTGCGACTCGTCTCTCGAGCACTGGCTCACGGCCGTTCCCACCAACTCCAGCTCCACCAGCCCGGTCCGGCACACCCACGACCCGCGCTGCAGGAACTGCATGTCCACGACCGAACCGATCCGCGCATGTCGATCGCAGGTGTACTGGCGCGTCCCATGAGCGCAGCACCAGGAGGCGTGCATGGTGCTCATCGACCACGAGGGCGATGAGGCGGGGTAGGCCAGCGCCAGTCGCGGCACCAGATCCGAGCCCTGTGCGCGGGGCCGTGGTGAGAGGTCTGGTGCCGCTGGGGAGATGGTCTGGCGTCGGGGTCAGCCGCGGCGCACTGCGGTGATCTTGTTCTGGGCGGTGACGATGGCCCGGGCGAGTTCGCTGCGGGCGCTTTCCTGCTTCATGGCCTTCGCCAGCAGGCTGCGGTGCTCTGCGAGCGGCACCTTCACCGCCGGGGTCGGTTCGGGCAGGGCGGTGTTGAGGTATTCCTCGACGCGTTCGACGACCTTGGCCAGTTCGGTGTGGATGGCCTCGGTGTGGTCGGCGATGCCCTTGATCATGTTGCCGATCTGGGCGACGTCGTCGAAGTCCTCGGTGCGGCAGGGCTTGTGGGCCAGGCGGCACTGGGCCTTGTAGAGGTCGGCGAGCCATTCGGTGGGCTTGTCGTATGCGCTGTTGGTCTCGTCCTTGGCGCGGATCTTCTTCATCCAGTCGAAGACGCGCTTGTGGTGCTGGAGGGTGTAGGCGGCGAGGGCGCCCATGAGCAGGGCGGAGACGGCGGTGACCGTCAGGGTGCCGGCGCTGGTTCCGATCGCCAGCGCGGTGCTGGTCATCATGCTGTGGGGTCCGTTCACGGGTACGCCGACGCCTCGGCCGCAGGGCCGGGTGTGGCGTTAAGGGTTGGTGGGTCCGGGGGTCGGGGGTGGTGTCAGGCCCCGACGAATTGGCGCAGGCCGTCGATGTCGCGGATGACGAACTGCCGGTAGCGGGCTTCGATCACGCCGTGGTGGCGCAGCGTGCGCAGCGCGTTCTCGGTGGTGGATACGGCGAGTTGGAGGGCGGCGGCGAGGTCCTTCTGGCCGGGGCCGGTGATGACGATCTGCTGGTTGTCCCTGGGGTCGGGGACGCCGGCGGTGGTGGCGAGGTGGGCCAGCAGGCGGCTGACGCGCTCCAGGGGCGGGCGGATGGCCATGGCGTAGATGGTCTCGTCGCTGCGGTTGCGTTGTTCCAGGCTGCACAGCAGTGCGTGCCGGGCCCTGGGCAGCCGTCGCTCGATCAGAGCGGTGAAGTAGCGGGCGTCGCACGGGATCGCGACGGTCCGGGTCAGACAGCGGGTGGCCACCGTGGAGCCGGGCATGACGAGGGCGGCTTCGCCCACAAGTTCGCCGGCGCCGCGGAAGCGGGTGATGGTGGGGATGTGGGGGGCATCGCCGAGGGGGTAGCGGTCCTGGCGGACGACGCCTTCCCAGATGATGTAGATGTTCGGCGTCTCGGGCCCCATCGGGAGGACCTCGTCGCGGTAGAACGTGCGGCCGTGCAGGCCGATCTTGAGCAAGGTGTGCCAGTCCTCGTCCGGCAGCCGCTGCAGGAAGCTGCCCGGGGGCTTGGCGTCGCGTCCCTGGGACAGGTCGACCGGGCGGGTGACGTCGACGGCAGGAGTCATGCCCGCTCCCCCGTCCCGGCCGCGGGGATGGGGGTGGTGCCCGGGGCGTGCGTCCCGGCGTATACGCCGGAAGAAAAGCAGGTGTGACGGCGCGTCACAGGCCGGGTTCCGCGGCGGCCGCGAAGTCTGCGGGGGCAGGACGAAAAGGCGCCGACAGCGTTGGCGGTGCTCATGAGCAGGTCCCTGTTCGGTTGATCGTTTGGGGACCCCGCAGTGTCACGGGGCCCCCGGTGGTGGGTCCTTCGCCTCTCCGGGAGGTGGTACGCGCCCGGTGGTGAGCCGGGCAGGGGGTGGAGATGACGTTGGGCGAGGTAACGCTACCGCTCGCCGCAAGCGGAGAGCTAGTCGCGTTTTCCCGCCGGATGGGAAGCCGAATGATCACTCCGCGCAAACCCTACCCGTGGGGCTTTGTTACGCACCGAACGCCGGAGATCGAGTAAATGCGAGCCGATAGCTTTGACGCAAAACTCCGGCACTAAGCGCGGAATTCATATGCGGAAGTCCGGGAGATATTCCCGGGTGACCTGCAGGAGGCTCGCACGTAAACAGCAGCCAAAAAACGGGAGGCCTCCGGGGCACCACCCCCGCAGACCTCCCGAAAAGGGTCCGGACCCACCAGGATCAGACCGGTGTCCAGTAAACACCACAGGCGGTGTTAAGGTCACTCCCCATCAGGCGCCCTAGAGGGCTTGCCACCGGATGGCGGCGTAAAACCCCCCGGCCTTAGGGGTTTGTTACACGCCGAGCGCCATCCCGTGCCTGTCAAGGCGGCGCTCCGCACACCACTCAATCTGTCCGTTTTGCTCCCACTGGAGCGAGACGCCCCCCACCCGCAGGGCCCGCGAGAGCGCTATCAAACGATAATCGTCGCTCAACAGCCGCCAGAACCGGTCAACCCCTGTTTACCCCGGTGGTGCCACCCCCGGGCCCACCCCGGGACCGGCCCGCCGACGGGGCAGACTGCCGCGCCGCCAAAATTGCCCTCCACGCAATTCCCTGAGATCCCGTCGGCAAACAATGCAAAGCCCGCAGGAATGCAATGACTCTCCATGATCAACGGTATATCGAACGGGAATCGACGAACCGTGCCCCACCGCCGCAATTGTCGACTAGTGCACAAGGCCACCGCCGCCGCTCGCACCCCCGGCGCACCGGTGAACTTCCGCGCCACCGCCACGCGCCTATCGCCCTGTCAGTTTTGTTACAGGCCAGTCGAGTTGAGAACCACAGCTGCACGAGACCGACCGGCATGTACAGAAAATGACTGAACTGATACGTACAGTAACCTTCATCACATCGCGAGCGGCTCCGCACCACCCCGCGCACGCCCCCGCCAGCCCGAGCGCCCCCCACCTCCGGAACATCCCCACGAACTCCATGCCCTCCAGCCCTGCCGCAGGGCATCGCGGCGAACCGCGTGATCCAACAGGGGTTGGGTGCCCGGATGGCGCCCGGCCCTTGTGGTCACCGCCGAGCTCGGCCTGCAGGAGGAAGACACCGTGAGTACCGGATGTGGGGTCCACGCTCCCGACCATGTGTGGCCGGTCGACGGCGCCGACTCCGACCAGGCCGCCACCGGGCGGCTGAAGCCGTCACCGAAGTCGGCGGTCCGCGAGGTACTCAGGGAGCGCCGACCTTCGGGGTGAGTGCCGGCGAAGGTGCGCGCGTGCAGAGCCCGGACCGGGGCGTGCTGCAGGCGCCGGACTGCGAAGAGGCGCCGTCGGGCGCGCCGCTGGCGGTTCGGGGCCCGACCGGTACCACGGCACCAGGTACAGCACCGGAGGCAACCGCACACCGTGCCGGGACAGCCGTGTCGGCCGCGCACGGCCCCCGCCGACGCGCGGGACGGGGGAAGCCAGCGCTGCAGCAATGGGTTGCGGAGCAGCGACGGGCTTATACAAGCACACCGGGCACTCGGTCCCTGGCTGGTCACGGAGTGGCAGGTTCCTGGCGGAGCAGGCCGGGGCGGACATCTGCCAGGGCAAAGGCCCGCTTCAGCCCTTCCAGGAGGGCGGGTTCGATCTGGTAGATGCGCCTGGCCTCGTCCCGCTGCAGCAGGTTGGTCCGGTTGTCCGGGCCGACCCTGCGGCGTACCGCTCGTAGGCTGGTGAGTGTCCCGCCGATCTTCTTCGGTGGGATCGGCGTCTGTGGATGGTCGGCGAAGTGCTCCTGGACGCTGTCGAAGGTAGCGGTGCCGCCCAGTTCGACGAGGCGGCGCAGTACGGCCCGGGCGCCGGGCAGTACGGAGGCGAGTGTGTCGAACAGCATCCGCTCCGTCCAGCCCTGCCAGATGTCTTCGCTGCCCAGCGTCTCCGGTCCCGGCCGGACCGTCGGCACGGGCGCGTCCGGCCAACCGCTCGCCACCGCGGCGGGGTTGAGCCCGTACGCGGCCTGCACCGCTGCAATCGCCTGCTCGTAGCTGTCGGTCTGCGTGTCAATGGTCAGCCGCACACCCGCCCCCTCCCTGCTTGTACGGCCCATCCTCGCCCCCGCCCCGCTTCCCTGTCGCCTGCTGGAATTGCTGACCACGCTGTCGATGGTTCACCGGCGGCTCGACGGCGCACACCTCACGCCCTGAGTATCAGCCGCAGAGACCACCAGGCCCACCAGATGCGCCGTGTGCCCGTAGTCGTCCCGTCCTCGGTGGGCTGGATACAGGACCGGTGAACGGCTTGGACCGCCATCTGGCCGGACAGCGTGTTCCCGGGCTCGGCGGGGCGCTACCCTCCATCGGACCCGTTGGCCGCGACCGCGGCCTGCACGGCGCCGCGGATTTCCATGTCGACGCGCCGATCGTTCTCCAGTTCCCAGAAGTGCCGCGTGCTGCCGGGGTACTCCCGCAGCACGGAGGCAACGACCTGCGCACCGTGAGCGGACAGAGAGCGCAGCCACTTCTTGATGGAATCCTGCGGTTTCCACTGGTCGAAGCGGTCGTCCCAGGTGCACATGCCTCGCGCGGCCGCCTCCAGCAGATCCCACTGCTCCTCGCGAGCTGCAATGCGGCTTGCCCTCAGCAGCCAGTAGATGGCCCGGTCGGCCTCGGTGAAGGCTGGCCACTGGCCGCGGTCACCGTCGACGTGTGCCGCCATGGCTTCCACCAGGGTGATGGCCTGGGCCGGATTGGCCAAGAGCGCTGATTCGGTGGCTTCCGGGTCGAGGCGGGCGACGGCATCGAGGTACAGCTCATAGTTGTCGGGCTGGTCGACGGCGAGCTGGGCCAGCTGCCTGGGTGCGTCCTCATCCCCTTCGGTGGTGTCTTCGAGCAGCCGCTGGGCCCGGGTGATGGGCAGTTCGGTCTGCGGCGGGTCTCGCGCTCGACAAGCGCGATGAAGGCGGCCATGTCCTGGGGGCGGGCGGCCGGATCCCGGTAGGTTGCCTGGCGCACCACGCCGCGCCACGGCCCCGGCGGGGGCAGCAGCGGGATGTTCGGCTGGGGCCAGGTGCCGGTGAGGATCCATCCGATGACCTGCCCCAGACCATAGACGTCGCTCGCCGGGCAGGAGCCGTCGTGCGGGTCGGTCGAGAGCTCCGGTGCCGCCCAGCCAAGCGATCCGATCGACGCGTTCGTCAACGGCTTGTCGATACTCGTCTCGCCACGCGGGCGCCGCGCGATTCCCCAGTCGGCCACGGTCCAGCGGCCGTTCAGGAGCAGGATGTTCGACGGCTTGATGTCCCGGTGCACCCACCCCTGTTTATGGGCCTCGGCCAGCACGGCGGCCACGGCGTCGACGAGTTCACGCAAGGCCTCATCGCTTTCCAGCTCAGTTCGCTTCTCCTCAGCGGTTGCGCCCGCCATCGGCATGACGAACCAGTCGTAGGCAGGGTTGAAGTCGAGGACGGGCATCACATGGGGATGTCCCCCCAGCCGCTGGGCGACCGTCACCTCGCGCTCCATCCGCCGCCGTGCCCCAGAGTTTTTCCGAAGTCGCCGCTTGAAGGCCACAACCGTGCCCGAAGCCTTGTGCTTGGCCTGGAATACCTCGGCCTGGCCCCCGCTGGCCATCGGCAGCCGTTCCAGGGCGTAGTCCTTCTTCACGCCCCGGGCGGACTCCTGCACCAGGGCGTAACCGGTGGGCTGGGGGTGCGCGCCAGCAGACAACTGGCCCGTCCCCGGGGACGGGCGGTGCCCGATGATTCGGGTGAGGACCGGCCTCAGAAGGGTGGGATCGTTGTCGGGCACCGATGCCAGGAGGTAGGCCGGTCCGTCGTGCGGAGCCTGCGTCAGGCCCATGACGCGGTCGAGCCGGTACTCGACGACCGACTCACTGGAACCCTCGCTCACCGAGGTGCGGTGGAGGGTGATGCGGTTGCCAGACCCGTCAGGCGAGGCGGTCAGCACCGTGTCTGCTCCGGTGACGAGCAGATGCCCGGGGTAATGGCCGGCACTGCGGATCCACTCCTGCTGCCGCCCCAGGCCCGTGGTTCGGCTGAGATCTGCAACAGCGCTGTGTCCGCTGGCGGCCAGGAAGAACCGGCGCCCGTCCAGCCAGGTTGCCGCGCGCACCGCGGCTTCGAAGGAGACCGGGTAGCGCAGCTGAGTACCCACCGTGTCACCGACGCGGGTCAGCGCCAACGTCCCCTCACCCGCTCCGTAGGTTACTCCCGAACCCGACAGCACCCACGGCTCGCCTCCAGGGCCAGCCAGCAGCTCCGCGCCGGGCTCAAAGCCGCCCGCGACGGCCGTCAAGGCGCCCTCATGCCAGCGGATCACCGCAGGCCCGGCTATGACCATCACCGCACCGTCGGGGCCGACGATCGGTGCACCGTGGCAGCCGTCAACGGTCAGGAACCACATTGTGCGGCCCCGCACCGGGTCGAGGTCCACCAGGCCATCCTCGTACGTGACCAGCAGCGAGTCACCAGCCCGCCAGGCCATACCCGACGGCTGCGCCTCTGTCATTTCACCGACGAGGGCCACGTTCGAGGTGGCGCCGCACCAGGTCTGCGTCGGCACATGAACCGGTGCGGTCAACTGGTCGGCGGCAGTCATCGTCAGGGGCACATCCCGCGCGGTGCGGGACATTGCCAGCTCGGCAAGCGGCAGATAGGGCTCACGTCGGCGGAAAACGTCCTGGATGAGATCGGCGAGCGGCAGCAGGCCGGCCACCGCGGCGTCCAAGTGCGTGCGGTCGAGGACCACGCCGAAACCACGTATCCCGTCGATCAGCTGGTCGAGCTGCCGTGCTTTGTGGGCCCAGGACAGCAGCACCCACCTGGTATCACCAGGCCGTCCGCTCAGGCCGGCGTCCCTCACGATGCGTGAGATCGTCCCGTCCGCGACCACGCTCTCGTCGACGGTGCAGCTGACGAGGTAGTCGCGGCCCTCGAAGTCGAAGAAAACTGCCGGTAGTGCGCCAGTCTCCGACATTTGCACTGCCGCAGCGGGCACCGTGCGCAGCAGCAGGTCGGCCACGATGCTGACTAGCTGCTGCGCTCGGTCCCGAGCCGACGCCGTGTCGTCCACGGCCCACTGACCATACTCGGCCAGCAGCTCTTGTACCTCGTCCACGCTCTGCCTTCTCCACTCTTGGCCTGGCGATCGTCTGCCAGCGCCAGCCGGGCACGATTGTGTCGCACCAACGATGAGCCAGACGGGAATTACTGCCGACTCGGCACCCGTCGAGACGGGCGAACGCGCCTGCGGTAGAGCCGGTGGCCAGCAGTGCGCGAGCGGTGTCGGTGCCGACCGGGCGTGGCACTCTGTTGTGGGCAGCGCGGCAGTGTTCAGGCGGCGGGCGTGAGCCGCGGCGAGTCGGCAGGGGATCGTAGCGGCCGTGCGGAAGTGGCGAAGAGCCAGATTGGCCTCAAGGGCGCGTCTAAGCTGCCCACTTGGATGTCGACACGGCATGGGGGTGGGGAACGATGCAGGTGCTGTTTCGGTTCGCGGGAGACTCGGCCGAGGACCAAGCTCGGTCTCTGCATGACTGGTTGCTTTTGGATCGGGACATACGCCGTGCCGCGGTGCTGGAGATGGTCTCGTCGTCACCCTCGGTCGCCGGTCAGCAGGGAACGGCGATCCTCGACTTGGTCTCCCTGGTTCTCGGAAACGGAATCAGCGCCGCTTCACTGGGCGTATCGGTCGCCTCTTGGCGGGCTACCCGCCCCCAACATCCCACCGTCACCGTCGAGCGGACGGACGGCAGCAAAGTCACGATCAGCGGAACATCGTCGGATGAGGCGCGGCGCCTGCTGGAGCAGTTGCTGAACGAGTCGCGGTAGGTGTGGACGTGAGCGGGCTGCCCGTGCCCGAGAGGTCTCGGGCGCTGTTCATCGGCGTGGACAAGTTCCAGACTCTGGAGGACTTGCCCGCAGTGGGACGGAATCTGGCGACCCTCGTTGACCTATTCGGCCAGGAGGTTTGGGGGCTGGGTGCTTCACGCTGCGTGCAGTTGCTCAATCCAGCTTCCGTTCGAGAGGTTGACGAGGCAATCTTCCGTGCTGCGGAGGAGGCGTCAGACACTCTGCTGCTGTACTACGCCGGGCACGGTCTGCTTGATCGCAAGGGCCGCCTGCACCTGGCGCTGCCCGAAAGCAGCACGAGATCAGTCCACTCGACGGCATTCCCCTATGACTGGGTACGCATGGGACTGTCGGCCAGTAGGGCGCAGCGGTGCATCGTCATCCTTGACTGCTGTTTCAGTGCACGCGCCATGGGGCTGCAGTCATCGCCTTCGAGTGTTGTGGAGCTGGCCGAGGCCGAGGGGACGTACGTTCTTGCGGCCGCCGCTGAGAACGCCGTTGCCCTGGCCCCGCCGGGTGAGGCGTATACGGCATTCACCGGCGCCCTGGTAGGTGTTCTGAGCGACGGCATAGCCGAAGCGCCCGAGTTTCTCGATCTGGACACCGTTTTCATGGCTTTGCAGTCCGTTCTCAGGCGCCAGGGGCGGCCGGATCCGCAGTGCCTGGAACGCAATCAGATCGGGCGCACCGCGTTCGTCAAGAACCCGGCCCACGTGCCTGATCAGAGCTATAGCTTGGAGGAGGCAATTAAGGATCTGCATACCGCACGCAGCCTGGCCGACACCCTGCAAGCCGTCGCGGACGGCGTGGTGAACGGGCTGGATTACGAGCTGGCGTGGGTGAACCTCGTACGCCCGGACAGCGATCTTGTCGTCGCTTCGTTCGCGGGCGATGCGGCCGCCGAGGCCCAGATCACCGGCCGCGTAGGCTCCCGCGCCGCCTGGGACCGCCGCCTCACCATGGGCGAGGCATGGGGCGACCTCAGGTTCATCCCGCACACCGATGGTCCGGTCCTCGACGAGGACGACGTGCCGGAGTGGCGCGCCGACTGTCCTGTACCGAGCTCCGAGGAGGGCTGGCACCCCTGCGATCGACTCTTCGCACCGATGCGCACCCCAGGCTTCTCGGGCAGCCCGCAGGAGTTGGTTGGTGTCATCTCCGTGGGGTGGCCTCGTAAACGACGCCGCCCCGGCAAAGAGCAGCGTGAGGCACTGCAGTCCTACGCGTTTCATGCCGCCATCGCGATCAGCAACGCCCGCCTCAGAGCGAACATGCAGCGTGCCCTGGTCCGCCTGGAACGCGAGCAGCAGGTCATGCGTGCCAGCGAGGAGTCCTTCCGGCATGCCTTTGAATACGCTCCATCAGGTCTTGTCATCTCGGAGATGGGGGGCGACCAGCACGGCCGGATCCTGCGCACCAATGACGCCTTGTGCCGCCTCCTCGGCCGCGATGCGTCCGCGATGCGCCGCTACTCCTTCTCCGACCTGGTCCACCCCGAGGACATAGGCACCCTGCTGCGCACCGCCGCAGAAGGCGGACGCGCTGAGGTCCGCCTAGGACGCCGCGACGGCACATACGCCTGGGTGTCGCTGCGCAACTCGGTGGTCGCCGACGCCGCCGACGGGCCACGCTTCCTGCTCACCCACGTCGAAGACATCGAGGACCACAAGCTCCGTGAACTACAGCTGCTGCATCAAGTCAGCCATGACGCAACCACAGGGCTGCCCAACATCACCGAACTGCGCGCCCGCCTAAATTCCAGACTGTGCGATGATCCGCGCAGACCTCCTGGCGCAGGTCCTGATACGGCACACCAACACATCCAGACGCCCGAGAACGCTCCACATGACACCAGGGGCCTCGCCGTCCTCGTCTGTGACCTCGACGGCTTCAAGACGATCAACGACGTCCTCGGGCACCAATCTGGCGACGCTGTGCTGGTCGAAGTCGCGAGGCGCCTGAGCAGTGTCGCGCCGGACGGAAACACAGTTGCGCGGACCGGCGGCGACGAGTTCGCCGTGATCGCTGACAACATCAACCAAACCGCCGCCCAGAACCTCGCCGTACAACTACACGACGCCATCGTCCAGCCGATCAGGATCGACGGTCTGGAGCTAGTCGTCCGCGCCAGCTTCGGCATCGCATGGGCACGCTGCGGCATGACGGCCTACCAGGTAATGGAGAAAGCCAACGAACGCATGCACGTCGAGAAACACTCTCCCCTATCAGTCGATGAGTGACGCCGCTTCGAACTGCCGCCTATTCTGGCAATGGAACTGCAAGGCGCCGGGCCTGATCCGTCGCACCACCGAGCCCCGCATGTCATTCCCGGCCCGTATCCCGGCGAGCACAGACCAGCCGGGGCACGGCCCGGCAATGGGACTTCAGTTTGTCCTTCCCGGTCTACGGGATTCGTTCGGCGCGCTGAAGCTGCGGTCACTGGGTATAGTGCAGGTACGACCTCTTACTCAGGCACAGGGGCCCCGCCGATACTTCGGCGGGGCCCCTGTTTTGTCTGCCTGGGTCAGGCGACCTGCAGGTTGGGGCGACCGTCAGCCGCGGGCGGGACCGCGCGGTAGGCGGGCAGCTTGAGGTTGGGCATGTCGCCGGCCTTGATGCTGGCGATGGCTGCCCGGAAGGCAGCCTCCATGTCCTGATGGCTCGCGTACTTCGCCGCCAGGGGATGGAGACGGTAGGAGTTGCCCTTGCCGCGGTTGCCGTCCTCGTTTTTCGGGCGCAGGACGATGTTCAGCTCGACCAGCGGGGCCATGAGGTTGCTGATGGCCTGCGGGGTGACGCCGTACTCGGTGGCCATGCCCTTTTGCCGTACAGGGAGGTGGCCGCCGAAGTCTGAGCGGTAGAGCAGGTACTGCAGGAATTTGACGGTGGCCCCGGAGACGGGCAGGGCCCAGATGCGTTCGGACACGACCGGCGACATGACCTCAGCCATCGGTCTCCCTTCCTCGTATGGGCCAGCAGAACGGTTGGTGGACGCGTGTCACCCTGTACGCCTCCCCGTTCCATAGTCCGGGTGCTGTGTGAAGTCGAGGTCTAGCTGCTCCTGGTGGACATCGGGTCCGATGTCGTTCGGGAAGGCCTCGGGGTCACGCTTGTGCTGGACGGCGATCTGCTCAAGGACAGCGTGTTGGGCGGTGCTGTTGCCGTGGAACCACAGGCGGACATTCAGCTGGATCACGCCATTTCCGAGCTGCTCGACCCACTTGTAGCCGACCAATGCCTTGATGGCGCGGTTGACCGTGGAGCGGGTGATGCGCTTGCCGCCCTTCTTGTCGGCGAGCTTGTTGAGGCCGTCGGTGATCTCCTGCTGGGTGTACTGGGCGATGCCGGTGCCGCGCTGCTGGCCGCCGGCCACGTAGAGGAACACACACAGCTGGGACTTGGTGATGGAGTTGGCCACAGCAAGCTGGGCCAGGAGCTGGGTGAACCAGTTCGAGGCCAGGCTGTAGCCGGCATCGCCCGCCATGTCGTGGACGGCCGTTGGGTGGGGCTCGTACTCGAACGTGACGTTCTTCAGCTTGCGGCGGCCGCGGGGGTCGGTGTTCTGGGTGACGTCGCCGAGCTGCTCTCCGAGGACGTGGAGGAGGTCGTCGAAGCCCGCATCGTCCGATGCGGCGTCAGGGACAGCTCGGGGCCGTCGGCGTGCTGGTGGATCAGATGTCACAGGACCTCCTTCGTTACTCAGGCGATCCAGAGACTAGCTCAAATATCAAGCAGGGCTTGTCTTTTGCTGCAGCGGCGCGCCGGAGGGCACCTCGAAGACTCGTCGTCGGCGCTGGGTGATCTGAAAATCAAGTACAGCTTGAGATTCAGGACGAGCTTGCGGCAGAAATCAACCACTGCTTGATTTCATGTGCCGCAGTAGTGGCACATCTCCGAGGTCAGCACCCCGCTCCCTCCGCATCGTCACGGTGGGCCCTCAGGCCTGTGACCTGCAACGTTCCTCACTGGGATGCACCCGCGAAAGAATCAAGTACTGCTTGAGTTTCAGAGTCTGATGTGCCCGCCAGGGTGACATTTCCCCACACCAAATGTGCTCTCCAGGGCACTACCGGACCAGCAAAACACCAGCTCAGAGGGCTGGCTCCGCGCGCTCCTCTTAAAAAAGAGGGATGCTGTGTGCAACCGCGAGTCGACCGTTCACCGGCTGTTCCGACCAGCTGTTGAGCGACCAACTGGTGCTCCCACCCTCCGTGGTGTTCACTCACTCAGCCCCAACGTCGCCGCACCACAGAACAGCACCCCGGTCAGCAGGCAGGCTGCCCACTTGCAAGCGGAGGTGCCTGTACCACCGATGTGACCAGCCACGCCTTTCCTTCGAAGTCGTCACGGTCGTATCCACCCGAGACTCGGCACCGCTGGTGCTGTCCACCGCATGCGGGACTCCACGGCGCCGCACGCGAAGCGAGCGAAACCACGGAGTGGGTTCTCACGTAAGCGGATCAAGAGGACTGGTGACGAAAGACGGGCCGTTGAGCACGGACGTGCGGCACACAGGCCAGTGGCACACAGGCCAGTAGCCGCTGGTCTGCCTGCCGTTCGAGCACCTAGGCGCCATGCCGCAACGCGAAGCGGCCGTCCTCGGATCGAGCCCGCTGAGGATGAACGAGCAAGGGTCCCGGGTGACCAACAAGCAGGCCGGCGATCGCCGCATCCTGCAGATCCTCGCGGACGGGGGAGCCAGCGACTCCCGCCTGCAGGAGGTCGCGGCCGAAGCGCTCAAGGAGGTTTACCTCCAGGACGGCGGCCGCCGCGCCGGAAGCCTGAAAGAGGTCCGGTTCACGGACACCGAGCACCTCGAGTTTGAGCGGCAGCTTTTCCAAGCAGCAAGGGGCGAACTGCCGTCTTGTGACTGACGGCTTCACTTGGGGAGTGAGCGCGACACTTGACGAGTTGAGTGTTCGGTTTTCAGTCTCTTCCCATCTGCCATGCGACGTGCTCGCCGAAGCCTGCCTGGTCAGCGACCCGGGGACTGCGCCTGTACGAGCAGACGATGCACTGCCCGAAGCCGACCCGCCCCCACATGTCGAAGCCCTGGACACAGAAGGTCTCGTACCCACACACCGGGCACTCCTCGAAGTCGTGACCGTCAGGGTTGTGCTTGGGGTGGTACTCGTTGGGGTTCTCGGCCGACTCTGCACGGCGCTGGGCCTCTTCATCACCAATGAGTTCTAGCAGCGCGCGCGCCTGATCGACCGACCGCGCGTCCTCGTCCTGGGCGCGTTCGTCGTCGCGGTCAGACTGGGCCTCGAGGAGCGTTCTCAGGGTGGGGTGGTGGTCGAGGGCAAGCAGGGCTTGGACGTGACGGCGCTGCAGGCGTCCCGTTCCGCTTCCATGGCGGGCCTGACCGCTGACATCGAGCGCATCGGTCAGGAGGTCAACGTTGATCCGGGTGTCCCAGAAACCTTCGGGCATACGGCTTTCCATGTCCCACCGGGAGCGGACGTCGGCGTCGCGGTCGGGTATAACGCATAGGCCCGTCGTCGGGTCGGACGGAATCTTCTCGGCGATCACCTTCAGCAGGGTCCTCGCAAAGTGCACACGGCCCTTGTCATTCGCTTCCTCCCCTGGCCACTCCGCTGCGACGATCGCGGCCAGGGCGTTGGACAGGGCCTGGTCGTAGATTCCTTCATGCCCGGGCTCGGTTTCTGCGGACAGGTCGACGCTGGTGACCTCGGAAAATGGGTCGGCGTCATTCTCCTGCCGGAGCGCGTTGAGCATCATCACCGCGCACTGGCCGAAATATTCGGCCCGGCGGTCGTTGGGAAGTTCGTTGCCCGACTGCATGCGCACATCATCCTCCGGACACGGGAACGAGGGCTATCGGTTTGACCCGACGGCGCACGAGCACAGCCTGATCGCACGGACCCAACACGAGCGGCGACGCACACACCGTGGGACCAGCGCCGGGAGCAGCACACAGCTGGACCGGCGGGCTCAACTCGCCAACCGAGGCGCTCAGTCACACGTCTGGCTTCGGGCCCTTGGAGCTCCTCGGCTTTGCCGAGCCTGTGGGCAGGGATTGTCGGCCTCCGCGCCTAGGATGCGGCCCGTGGATCGAGACTGGATGCGACAGCGGCTTGAGGAGTTCGACGACTTGGCCATGCGCTATGTACGAAGTACGCCGCCCGGCGACTACATAGGCGATGCGGCGTTGTATGAGCAGCTGCACCGGGCTGAGCCCACGGTCAAGCGGATCCTGCGGCTCCTGGACCCGCAGCTTGCTGAGCGGATCAATCTAGATCAGATGGCAGGCGAAGACATGGCCCGCAACGAGGTTCATCGGGGCCTGGGCATTCTGGCCGACATGGACGAATGGGCCGCCCGGCTCGTACCGGATGCACCCACTCTGCCCGCCGACCAGTTCCACCCCTGGGTGTGGGAGCCGGCCGCCCCACTGTGGGGCGCAGAGGCACGGCAGGACGCCGTCCTGGCTGCTGCCCGCACCGTCAACCGCCGACTCCAGCAGAAGCTGGGGCGCCACGACATCGGCGAGACGGACTTGTGCATGCAGGCCTTCGACATGAAGGACCCCGTCGCGGGGAAACCGCGCCTGCGCTTCGACGGTGACCGCGACACACCTACGTGGCGGGCCCGCCAGGACGGCGCCAAGTACCTCGCGGCCGGCGCCTTCCTCGCCCTGCGGAACGTTGCCGCTCACGAGGATGCGGTGACCTGGACCGAACAGGAGGCGCTGGAGCACCTGGCGACCTTGAGCGTCCTGGCCCGCTGGATCGAGCAGTGCGCTGTGGAGCGCGCCACTTAGACACCCGCGCAATAGGCCGGGGCAGCGCCGGTTCAGGATAGAACGGGAGCGCCCGGCGACCGAGGCCTGATGGCGGCCGGCCGCCATGCAAGAAATCTTCGGAGCTTCAGAAAACCCGGCGCCAGCAAGGATGTAGGTCTTGGCTGTTAGTGGATCTAATGAAGAGGCAGCGGCCGACGACAGGGGGCATGTCGACTTCCCTCCGGTGGAGAACGGCGTCGACTATCTGCGCAGCGTCGTCGACCACCTCACCGCCGCCGACCCGCCGGCCCCGCGGGACCTCAAGTACGCCGTACTTCATCTCCAGGCCGCGGCCGAAGTCCTGCTCAAGGCCCGCTTGCTGCAGGAGCACTGGAGTCAGATCTTCAAGGAGCCCGGCACCGCCACCCGCAAGAAATTCGAGGACGGCGACTTCGAAAGCTGCAGCACTCAGGCCGCCATCGCACGGCTGCGGAACGTAGCCGGGGTTCCCGTGGATCAGAAGGGCGAGAAGGCCCTCAATGCGCTGGTCAAGTCCCGCAACGCACTTCAGCACTTCGGTCTCACCACCCCGGCCCGTGCCGTGGAGGCCCGCGCCGCGGAAGTTCTTAGCTTCCTGATGGACTTCATCCACGCCGAACTGCCTGTGGAGGAGGAGTCCAAGGTCGAGGAGGAGCTGGCGTACGTCCGCGCACGGCTCAGCGACATCCAGGCTTTTCTCAAGCAGCGGCACGACGAGCTCCGCGCCGATTTGGAGAAGGTGCGCGACGTCACGGTCCAGTGCCCGCTGTGCGCTCAGTGGGCCGTGGTTCTCGGCACCGGCATCGGACCGCTGTCGTGTCGCTTCTGCCACCATGGCTGGTCCTCCGCCACCCTCGCAGCCGTGGACGCTGGTCTTGTGCAGGTAGATGGCATCGAAGTCGTTGACTGCCCGGAATGCTGCGAAGAAGCGGTCTTGGTCGGCCTTGCCTCCCTGGCCTCGGCCCCGGGGCACCGGCACTCGCTATGCTTCGCCTGCGGCCGCGGCTACGCCGCCCTGCTGCTGTGCGAGAGCTGTGGGTGCCACTACGCCCCGAGGCCAGACGACGCTGGCATGTGCCTTGAGTGTTCGACTGTGGACTCTCACCTCTTTCAACGCCCCGTACAGAGCGCGCAGCCGGAGCAGCCCTGACGACAGCGACCGAAGCGACCAGCTGTACGACACCGTCTTTGACGCCGAGAACGTCGACGACGAACGGCTCCTGCCCCCGCCCCCGGCCAACGCCCCGGTCCCCTACCGAATCACCCGGCACACGGTCCTCACCGAGGGGGAACTGCCGCCGCGCGTCGACGAGGAACCACCTTTCACGACCAAGGACTTCACCGTCCCGCCTCGGGTCAAGAAGCGGATCGTTGAGCGCGGCGCCCGCAACACCCGGGTCAACCGCGACTCCACACGCACCCGCTTCGAGCAAGTCGGGTGGCGTGTCGGCCTCGGTTATGCCGCCTCCTGGCCCTGGCCGTCCTCACGTTCGAGGGCGTGCTTGAGCTGGGAGCGGACACCGCTTCTACACAGGAAGGGGCCTGACCGCGGCCCGTGGGGCGGGCTCTCGCCTGTGGGGTGGTCAGGCTTCCACGTACGCGACGATGACCACGGTGCGGAGTGCGGTCAGGAAGTAGATGACGCGGACGTCGTCGACGTCGTCGGCGTACTCGCGCAGTTCGGGCTGGGAGCGGGGGATAGGGCTGCCGAGGTCGGGGGCGACGGACAGCGCGGTCAGGGCGCGGTCCAGGGCATGGATCTCGGCTTCGTTGGTGATGGCTTCGATCTGTTTGGCAGCGGCGTCAGAGAAGAAGATGCGGGCGCGGCCGCGCGAGTGTTGGGCCATTAGGCGACGTGGCCCCGCTGGGCGTGCATCTGGGCGAGCTTGGCCTCGCGCAGGTCTTCCCAGGGCCTGCAGTCCTCGACAGTCGGCAGGCCGTTTTCGGCGAGGTCTTCCAGGACAGCCGCAACCTGGTCGGCCTGCTCACGCTTGCGGGCGGCATACGCGCGCACAGCCTGCGCACCATCAGGGCTCATCGGCTCCCGGGCCGGTGCCGGCTGCCCCGCCTTGTGTTCGGTGTGCTCGCTCATCGGTCGGCTCCTGCGTCGCTGTTGGGACTTACGGTAGCGCCGGATGGCGGTGCTGTGGCCTTGCTTGGCGCGACATGGCCCGGATCTGGCGCAGCTGGATCACGGCGGCATGCCCCTCGTCGGCCAGACCGGGCAAGGTCTCCACGATGGCCGCGTGCTGGTGGCTCATCCCCCTTGGGCACACGGCGCGCCAGCAGTTACTGCCGTGCCAGTGGCGTCTGGACCACGTCACCGACCAGGTCCGCCTGAACCAGCGCCCACCGTCATCACTGCGGGGGGAGTTTCAGGCAGGGCTGGGCTCGCCTAGCCCTGGACTTCGTCGGCCAGGCCAGCTGCAGTCCGCGTGCACGACGGCAAGGGTGCGGTGTAGCCGAACCGGGCCGGGGTCTCCACCGTGATCCCGGTGCTGGTGGCCGCCTTCTTCTGCCGGCGCTTGCGTACCAGCGGCTGCCAACGCTGCCGTACGGCTTCGTCGATCTCCGTCGCGACGGCCTTGGCGCTGCCGAACTGCTTGATCAGGAAGCTGATCTGGCCCTTGAGGGTCTTGGGTGGCTCCTTGGTGAAGGCTTCCCGGTCGACGCGCTCGATGGCGTCCTCGATTTCTCCGGCCACGGTCAGCTCCCTTCAGGGGTGGGGTCCTGGCCGTCGGGGTCGAGACGCGCCTAACAGGCTTTCAAAGTCGAGTCTTTCGAAATCCCATCCATCGCACCTCTATCAACAGTTACCCACCTATAATTTCCCGCATCAATGGTGTCATCGATTGCATCCGACGAGACATCCCGCAATGGAATTGGAACCCACGCCTGCCCCTCGTAATCGTGAAAAAATATACCCTCCGCCCTGATGGCATTCTCCCAGCCATCCTGAACATTCCCGTCATGCTCGGTCGCGAATTCGGGATTGAGTTTTTTTACGGATTCGAAGGTCATTAATTTTGTCGTGCAAGGGGCGACGCTCGTAGCCTGCAGAGCCCATCTTTTCTCATCAGGGGTTTCAAGTAAGACTGTCACGTAGTGGACGGAGTGCCGACCATAGTTGGTCATCACGACACCAGCCGACTTGGTGCCGCTATGTCCAAGTTGAACCTCGAATAGGGAGGCGAGCTCCGCTTTTTCGCGCTCCCTCGCCTCTTCACTCTGCTTCAATTGATCTCGCGTTGCTTGATGCTGCAACAGTCCGCTATAGCCGCTGAGGACAAGGCCAATACCAGCTAGACCCACTGCTGCTACTTGCGCCCAATCTACCAATCTCGTACGCCTGTCGGCATCCTGGGCTTCGGCCCGCCTCCTTGCAGCGATCATACTCAGGCGTTCATGCCGCCCCATAAAGGATCCTTTTCAAACCGGTGACGAATCACCTGTGTGCGGTTTCCATGCACTCTTTGTGGAGGAGTACGTGCCTCTACTCGGCGTGATCTGAGCATTACCCGACTGCGACACCCAGCGCTCCAGTCGTCAACTCGCCGTACGCCAGCTGAAGCGCGCAGTCACGGAAATTCAGCGGTCTCCCTTCCTCTCCCTTAGTAGTCCAAGTCCATGTAGTCGATGTCGTTGATTTCCACGTCTGACAGTCCCATGGCGCGAGCGCCGCCGTCCTGGAAATAGATCTCCTTGAATCCTTCGGCGATGATTCCGCGCATCTGCTGGTCGCTGGCGCCGGCGGTTCGGGCGTCGAAGAGGCGCTGTGCGTAGGCCGGGGGGAGGTGCACGGTGAGTCGCCGGAATCGTCCGTCGTCGGTGGTGCCGACGGGTGCGGTGTAGCCGAACCGGGCCCGGGTCTCCACCGTGATCCCGGTGCTGGTGGCCGCCTTCTTCTGCCGGCGCTTGCGTACCAGCGGCTGCCACCGCTGCCGTACGGCTTCGTCGATCTTCGTGGCGACGTCGGCGCGGGCGTGCTTGCGTGCGCCGCGGCGGTAGCGGTTGACGGAGTCGGCGGTGACGCCGATCTCCGCCGCGACGGCCTTGGCGCTGCCGAACTGCTTGATCAGGAAGCTGATCTGGCCCTTGAGGGTCTTGGGTGGCTCCTTGGTGAAGGCTTCCCGGTCGGCGCGCTCGATGGCGTCCTCGATTTCTCCGGCCACGGTCAGCTCCCTTCGGGGATGGGGTCCTGGCCGTCGGGGTCGACCAGCTGGAACCAGGTCTCGCGCGTCTCGCGCAGGTCATGCCGCCACAGTGCGAACCGCAGCGAGGCCGGGTGGGCGCGCAGGGAGAACTGCAGAGCCTCCATGCGCGCCTGAAGGCGGTCCAGCGTCCGTTCCCACTCCGCGTCGGCCTCCAGGGACCGTGCGCCACTGGCGCCGGTGGTCACGTCCTCACTCCCCTTCGTCCAGGACGGCGTCGCCGCCCTTGATGTGACGGGCGGGGTTCAGGCCCTTCTCCATCAGGTCGATGGCCCACAGCATCTCCTGGACGCCCTCCAGCTTCGCCAGGCCCGGCGTGGGGCCGAGGCGGAAGCCGCCCGGCTGCGGCTTGCCGGACGCCGCGTAGGGGAGGAAGTCCAGCGGGCTCGCGCCCGGCGAGGGGTAGACGACGCAGTCGGAGAGCACCGCGAGCGGGAACAGCCCGGTCATCTTCGCCATGTTGTTGAGCTTGCGGTGCATGTTGACCCGGGCCTTGCTGATAACGGCGGCCCGGATGTCGGGGCGCCAGGTCGGGCGCTCCAGGGCCGGCCACCGCTCGCCCTGCTTGTAGTGCTTGCCCTGCGGGCGCTCGCGGAGCTTGCCGACGCCACCCTTCACCGTGGCCTTGATGGCCGCGAGGACGGCGGCCAAGGCCGGGTCGACCTGCTTGTGCTGCTCCATCACTGCCAGGAACTCCGCGTCGGTGAGGTCCTTGGTGACACCGAGGTCGGCGAGGGTGTCGACGTAGGCGGTTTTGAGGCGGTCGTGCCACGGGTCCAGATAGGCGCCGGTCTCGCGGCGCAGGTACGCCTCGATCGGATGGACGTTGTAGCCGAGCTCCTGGGCGTAGGCGACGGTGTGCGTCTGGTACCAGGCCGGGCCGGAGGGCTGGGAGCCGTCCGGCGTGAACGGCGAGGGCAGGCGCGGGTCCAGCTCGATGTGGGAGAGGTCGACCAGCCAGCTCCCGGGGATCTTCGGGTTGAACTTCGGGGCATGGAAGTGGTCGGCGGCGGACAGGCCGACGACCAGGCGGGCCGCGGCGGCGAGGAACGCGGTATTGAGGTCCAGGCCGACCGCGAAGGGCAGCATGCACTCCTCATCGCTGAGCGAGTCCACCGGCCGCACCCACTGGTACGCCTCCTCATTGAGGAACCCGCCGGTCCAGCCGGACTGAACGACGACCGGGTGCTCCGCGGTGGCCTCCGGCGGCGCCGGGTCCATCGGCTCCGTCCCTAGCGAGCCAGGGTTGTGGGCCGACACCCAGTTGCCGGTCTCCTCATCGCGCTCCGGCTTCGTCGGGGGGCGCAGCGCTGTCATCAGCTCCAGCCCGGAGACGGCCGTGGAGCCGCGCGGGGTGATGACCCGCTGGGCGTACACCCCGAGGACGCGGGCGATGTCGGCCGGCTCCATCTCGGCAACGCCGGGCCAGGACCGCTCATCGAGGGCATCCCACGACAGGATCGCCAGCTGCACGCACTGCCGGTCGCGCCCCTGGGCCTTGCGGTAGATCCGCGCCCACGGGCCGAAACCGCGCTGCGTGAGCTGCCACTTGGCCTTCGCCACCTGCTGGACGACCGGGTGGTCCTCCGGAAGGCGCAGCGAGCGGCGCTGCTCATGGCCCTCCAGGCGCTCGGGCAGCCCGAGCTTCACCGCGGCCGCCGCCGTGAGCACGATCAGCGGGTCGGAGTCCTTGCCGTAGCGGTTGAGCTTCGGCGCACCGAGGCCCGACTCGCGTAGCGTCCACTCCACCAGCTCCACCACCGTGGTCGCCGGGCAGTCCAGCACCAGGCCGTTGACGCCGTACGCGGAGCCGTCGCCATCCAGCACGGCGAGCGGGCCGTGCGGGAAGCGCGGGTCGATGGCGGGCTTCGCCGCCTTCTTCATCGCCGGGAGCCGCAACTCTGCCGCCCGTCCGGCCGGGCGGGCGGGGCGCGTCGAAGCGGCCGGGGCGGCGGGAGCCTCCGCAGGCTCGGCGGCCTTCACCTCGGGTGCAGCCTGGCCCGTGAACGTCTCCGGCTGTGGCGCGGCGGCCGCAGCCACGGGGGCGGCAGGCGCGGCGGGGATGCCGTGGGCGGGGTACTTCGCCGCCCATCCCTTCAGCAGTCGCTGGTACGCCTCCATGCGGGGCGATTTCGGCTCGGAGCGGCCGTTCTCGTAGTTCTTGACTGTCTGCGTCGTGGTCTTCAACGCGGCCGCGAGGCGGGCCTGGGTGATGCCGGCGGCCTCGCGGAGTCGGGCGCGTTCTGCCGGGGGCGGGAGCTGCGGCTCCTCCGCCAGCAGTGCGTCGATATTCGCGAACAGCTCTTCCTCGGATGCCATGCGTGAATCTCCTCTCGCACCGACACCCTAACAGTATTTACCTTGTCTTTAGCCTGATTCTTTAACCTCAACAGAGTGGTGTCCCGACCCGGGATGAGTGGCTGGCTCACAGCTGCCAGACTCCGTCGGCGACGCTCTGACCTGGGGAAATACGGCGCGAGGCTCGTCGATGGCGCGAGTTGCCGAGAGATCATCCCGTCGGCTGGGCAGGCTCACTACAGTGCCGATCATGGCGGATTAGGGTGAGGCGGAGACGCGGTCGGGACGGGCGCGGCTGGGTGCTGTCGAGCCGTCGCCGGGTGCACCGGCCGGGACAGTGCGGATGGTCACCGGCAGCTCGGCCCGGCAGGTCAACGAGCAGGAGGCCCGCGACTTCGGGATTTCCACCGCCCGGGTGTGCCTGGAGATCCAATGACGACGTGCTGCGGCACACGACCACCGTCGACTTCAGCGGTTAGCCGTACGTCACCCGGCACGCTGCTGGGCGCAGAGTGGAAGGTCGGGCGCGGCGGCGGCTCGCACGCAGTGCAGCTGATGCTCTCCCACACCGAGGAGCAACTGTTCGAGACCGACGAGAAGACGGTGATCTGACCCGCAGCTGGCGAAGGCCTGCTCGTCACATCCCCAGCTGGCGCCCGTTCCGACGTCAGCACGCATGAAGGGCGGCGCACTACCGCTTCGCGTCGGTCAGGTCCGCGCCGTCTAGGTTCGCGCCTATCAGGTTCGCGTCGGTCAGGTTCGCGCCTTTCAGGGTCGCGTCTCTCAGGTCCGCGCCTCTCAAGCCCGCGGCGGTCAAGTCCGCTCCACTCAGGTCCGCGGCGGTCAGGTTCGCGCCGAACAGGTCCGCGCCGCCCAGGTTCGCGTTACTCAGGTCCGCGCCGAACAGGTACGTGTTGCGCAGGTGCACGTTGGCGGTGCCGTCGTGGGCTCGGTCCCTGCTGCCGAGTGCCGTGAGGGCCGCCTGGACGTCGCTGGCTGGTCCCGGCTCCTTGGCATGGTTGCGGATGTAGGTGGACAGGACGTTGACGATGGAGGGCTGGTCGCGGGGGGAGTCCTCCATGATGCGCTGCAGGGCGTAGATGCCGCCCAGGCGCACCTCCAGGGAATCGTCGCCGATGTTGCCGACGGCGTTGTTGTAGCGGTCGGTGACCTGCCCTTCCCGGGTGAGGGCGTGCTCGTTGTCGACTTGTTGGAGCGAAATCCAAGTGAAGACGAGCACAGCGAGGGTGCCCAGGGCGGCGAGGGTGCCAGCGGCCTGCTGGATGCGCGTCCACCGGTCCGTTGGTGCGATGACGGCTGGCTGTTGGGCGGCGCGTGGCGGAAGCGCGGTACGGGTGCGGTGTCGTCGCCCTGGCGGGCGAGAGCCGATCGGAGCGGCAGCGCGGCGGGGCGGGGTCGGGGCGCGACGGCGGGCGACGCGCTGCAGACGGGCGGTGCGGCCGGAGCGGCGGGGCGGTGTGGCGGCCATGAAGACGTTGATATGGGCGGCAGCGGGCCGGTGTGTCGGATGTTGCGAAGCTGTAGCAGTACGTGAATGAGACGGAGAGTGCGGGTCGCACCGCGGCGTTGGTGCTCTACGACGCGGGTGGCGCCTCGGGGCGTAGGCGGGCAATGGTCTCGGTGAACGCCCGCTGGTCGGCCATGTAGTAGCGCATCCGGGTCCACCAGAGGGCGAAGAACTGGCGCTGCACGGGGATGGTCAGCTCGACCAGCAGTTCCAGCTTGGTGGCCTCCTCCCGCTCCGAGAGCGCCACCATCCGGGCGTTGGCCGCGTAGGAGACATCGAAGTCCTTATGGCGTTGCAGGGGCCAGCTGCTGGACGGCATCGTCGATCATCCATCGGGTGGCGTCGTCGAGCTGCTGCAGCCATCGCTCCCGCTCGCCCTTCAAGCGTTCCCGCAGCAAGGGTGTCCGGTCCGGATCGTCTTCCGGGGTCTGCCGCATAAGGGTGTGGGTCGACAGGACTGTCAGCAACTGCGCGCCGAAGGTGTCCCGGCCCGCGAAGCGGGGTTTCCCCTGCTCGTACGTGCGATGGCGGGCATGAGCTCGCCCGCACCGAGACCGGCGCCGCCCCTGCCCGAGTGCCCGTCGGCCCAGATCGGCTCCTGCACCCAGTGACCTGTTAACTGCACTATCTGGGCGTGGTGGCCGACAACTTCTTTGCCCGTGCCAGGCGGTGACGAACGACCACCCACCTTCTCGTCTCTGAGTCACCCACGCCGCATACACCTAGGAACGCCCTCAGCAGGGAAACCGAGGGCAGACGCGTGCCTCGTTTCCGCAATGCAAGCGACACTCCGCTCCGCGGCAATCTGTGTCTGCCGAGGTGGTCTCTGCCGCCGAGCGTTTCGAGCTGGCGCAGCGTTGGAGCGCCGGCTCGGGCATGAATGCGCCGTAGCTCAGCGGCGAACTGCCCTCTGGTACGGACAGCCTTCGGGCGGCGCCTTCTTGGAGCATGCAGGGCGCAAACAACCCGGTCCTTTCGCGCTTGAGCCCACAACATCCGCGCCTCGTCTGCGGAACCACCGCAGACTTCGGCGAAGATGACCGCTGTGCGTTCGGACATCCAGCACACGCCAGCCCCAGCGCGACGGAACGTGCTGGTGCTGATGTACATGCCCCGCTTGCGGCTCGCGCGAGACATCTGCTCGTAGCTGAGTCCCGCTGCAGACCTAAGTCCGCCGAGCCAGTAAACGAGGTGGCTGTCACCGGGGTCCATAGGGGCGGCATCCAGCTCAGCCTCCTCACCGACCCGAATCAACCTCATCAGGGGGTGATCAGCCTGGTCCCGGATGGCCTGGATGATGTCGTAGCGGGCGGGTCGGTGGTCTGTCACCTCTGCGACCCCGATCCGGAGCGCGCGGCCAGACAGATACCCCTCAGCGGAACCAACATGGCCGCAGCCCCCGCGCACAACGCCGTCAGGACAGCCGGGACGGGCCGACCGGACCATGTCAGCAGAGTGACGGACAAGATCAAGCTAATGAGCACTGCCGCCTCAGCCGGCGCCAGAACGCAGGGTGCGGACACCGCAGGCTCGTCAACCGCTGGCGCACTCGGCGCGTCAGGCGTGAGCACAGGAAAACCTCCGGAGAGCGTGGTTGGGATGGCACACAACAGCGCCTGCGTCTCGCAGACCGGTTTCGATCGGACTGCTGCGGCTGGCCGAACCGATGTTGGCAGCCTTCCAGTCAGCCCTCCAGCCAGCCCGAAGCAACCGTGCAAGGACCGGTTTCGGGTTCGTGATGAGGTGCCTGTTCAGAAGGGGATTGGCCCTGAATGCAGGTCATCTCTGTCCACCTTTGGGAGCACGCAGGTGTGCGCACGGGGAAGAACGAGGAGCGCACGCACATGCCGGCGCTGCGGTCGTTCCCGCAACACAGCGGGAAACTGGGAGCACCCGCCCGTCGGCTCCGTGCCATCAAGTCGGCGTAGTGCAGAGAAGCCAGCAGCCCTGCCACCGCTACGGCACGGGCGGGAACCCGCTCTGCGTGCTCTGCTTCAAGGAGTTGGAGGCCTGGCGGGAGGCCCGCAAGCAGACAGCAGAACGCGGAAAGGCCCCCACCGTGGTGGGGGCCTTCGCACGGCATCCCAGCCGGTCAGTGCCGGGACTGGAACCAGATGATCAGCAGGGTCACAGCGCCGGACCCGACACGGCTCGACGCACCGCGCAGGAGCTCCTCCGAGGCGATGCGCCCCGGACTGGCGAACCGTTTGCGCAGGCCACGGGCCATACGACGCAGGCGGCTGTCCCTAGGTAGGGAATGCTTGTTAGTCTCTTCCAAGGTGTTCCGAATCCTTCCAATACCCGGTTGGTGATCGAACATCGCGCAGGGAGCCCCTTCCGACATTGGGCCTCGACAACTCACGTCGGGAATGGGCTCCTTCTGCGTGTAGAAGTCTATAGAGGGCGCGCAGGTCCGAAGACCCAAGGGACCACAACTTCTACCCTCCGCACCGTCGCTGTTACTGCTCGTCATGGGCGCGTGCCTACACATGCGTACTCATGCGCACTCATGCGGACCCAACGCCAGTGGAACGCCTCCTTCACCGCCACCAATGTGACGGTCCCCACACTTTCCTGGCATGGCTGTACCTCCCTCCCGAGCGCTCGGCTCGAAGTAGTTGCCGGGAACGGTAGGGCACATCTACCAACCCGTGCCTGAGGGGACTGCAATTCGCAGCCACCAGAGCCGCCAGCGCAGATCAACCGGCCCTCGCCTGCAGGTTCCTCCACGTTGCTGCGTGAGAGGCGCAAGTACCTGCTAACTAGAGCTAGGCAGAGCCAACTAGAGCAGGGCAGCGAGTCGGGCAGTTGGCCGATTCTCGTCGCGCGCCTACCTCGCGCGTCATGGCGACGAGGCGAAACCGGCACCACTCGTTCCAGCGACAACCCCCTCACTTCTCGTCGGCGCGGTCGGCAACGTCCAGTCCCGCTTCCCGCCAGGGCGGTAAGTACGCGGTACTGCGCCTCGCCCCGCGTTTCGGGCGAAGGGGCGCTGACCCACGCTGAAGACCCGGCAGGAGGTCCCGGTACCGCCTTACGCTCTACCCGCCCCGATCGCTCGGGCCCGCGCAGTCACGGCCGTGTGCGGCGCTCTCTATGGCTCTTCTGTCCCCAGGGCTCGCCGTGCGGCTTGCTGGAAGGCGCGGTCCGGTGCACGTTTTGCCTGCCACGCCTCCTTGAAGCGCTCGGCATACTCGGTGAGCTGCCCGTGTCCCTCCCGCCGGGCCGCCGAGAACCAGTCCATCCCGGCCTTCTCCCAGTCGTACATCGCCACGCGCAGGTCCTCGGCCGCCTCCGCTGCGGCCACCGGGCCGGCCACAGTTACGGCTGCGACCGCGGTGCTGAACTGGACCCACGCCTCATGCACCTCAGCGAAGGAGGCCCTCCACTGCTCCGGCGTGGACTGCTCGTCCCAGACCAGATCGGAAAACCGCCACCATGACGCCGACAGCAGCTTCGTGCTCGCGATGAGTGCGCCGTACGCCTCCCGCCGTGCAGCTTCTCGCCGGTACTCCCGCTCGGCTTGCAACTGCCGCTGCTGCTGGCGCCCTTGACCCACCACCGAGACCCAGCCGCCAGCCACCGCTCCGAGCACGCCGATCGCCGCGCCAACCACACCCGCCACGCTCGCGTCCATCACCGCGCATTAGACCCCGAGTCCGCAGCACAAGCCAGAGCGCCTAGCGCCGGACACCGCGGCGGTCCGGTCGGCAGCCAGCGCCGGGGCGGCGTGCTTCTACTGGTCAGAAGCCCTGTGGCCTCGGCGGCGGTGAGGTTGCGGACCCTGTCGTCGAGGCTGGTGAAATAGATCGAGCAGCTAGCCCCGCAGAGGCCGCCCGCGAAGCCCGGTCCCATCCGAGGGCCAGTCGGCAGGGGTGCTGTTTCCGCTGCTCCTGGGGCGCAGGCGAGGGCACGCCGATCTACGCTGAAGACCCCGGCAGGAGGTCCCGGTGCCGCCTTTCGCTCTGCCCATCCCGCTCGCTCGGGCCCGCGCAGTCACTGCTGTGCCCGAGTCGCAGGTCTGGACGCTGGAGCCTAAGGGCCCGCCCGGTACCGCGGCACCAGGCACAGCACTGGAGGCTCCCGCACACCCCAGCCGTCCCGGCCACGCACGGCCCCGCCGACGCGCGAGACGGGGGAAAGCCAGCGCTGCGGCTATGGGTTGCGGAGCAGCGACGGGCTTACCCGAGCACACCGGATACTCGGTTCCCTGGCTGGTCACGGAGTGGCAGATTCCTGGCGGAGCAGGTCGGGGCGGACATCTGCCAGGGCGAAGGCCCGCTTCAGGCCCTCCAGGAGGGCGGGTTCGATCTGGTAGATGCGCCTGTCCTCGTCCCGTGCAGCAGGTTGGACCGGTTGTGCGGGCCGACCCTGCGGCGTACTGCTCGCAGGCTGGTGAGTGTCCCGCCGATCTTCTTCGGTGGGATCGGCGTCTGTGGATGGTCGGCGAAGTGCTCCTGGAGGCTGTCGAAGGTAGCGGTGCCGCCCAGTTCGACGAGGCGGCGCAGTACTGCCCGGGCGCCGGGCCGTACGGAGGCGAGAGTGTCGAACAGCATCCGCTCCGTCCAGCCCTGCCAAATGTCCTCGCTGTCCAGCGTCTCCGGTCCCGGCCGGGCCGCCGGCACTGGCGCGTCCGGCCAACCGCTCGCCTCCGCGGCGGGGTTGAGTCCGTACGCGGCTTGCACGGCTGCAATCGCCTGCTCATACGTATCGGTCTGCGTATCAATCGTCAGTCGCACACCCGCCCCCTCCATGATCTACGGCCCCATCCTCGCCCCGCCCCGCTCCCCTGTCGCCCGATCGGTGCGAGCCCGAAGGGCATTGCGGCGGTTGCCGAGGACACTGGCTCGTACAGCTGGCATTGCTCCACCAGCCCCGTCATGCAGGCGTCGGCGTGTCAGCCGGTGTTCTCATGGCAGGGCTCTGTCATCTCCGCTTAGGCTCGTATGGGCTCCAGCCACGCAAGTACGGGCGCAGGTCCTCTGGTGTGATCGTCGGAGGGTCCGGTAGTCCTGGGTTCTGAGGTACGGGGTCGATGCGGTCCGCATAGGCCCGGGCCCAGGTGGTCCAGGCAGTGGTTGCTTCGGCCACCTCGGTGGTGGTGGGGTGGTCTTCGAGTGCGTCGCAGTAGGCGCGGATGGCAGTGGCTTCCTGCCAGGCCTGTACCTGCGTGCGCAGGGCCTTCAGCCGGTGATCTTCCAGAAGGGCAGTGCGAGCCTGCTGCATCGCAGTGAGCCAGCGTTGGCGTGTCTCTTCTTCCCTACGCTGCTGGGCCTGCAGTCGTTCGTATTCGGCGTGTGCACGGTGGGCGATCTCTCGGAGCAGGGCGGGGAGTTTGTCTTCGAGGCGCCAGCGTTGCCGGTCTCCCCAGTGAGAGCGTCGGCCTCGATGGGCGTAGGTGTGCTCGAGGCTGAGTTCGAGTTCGTGGGATGGGCGTGTGGTGCGCGCGGTCACGCGTTGCCAGGCGTACTTCGCGCCGCTGAGGTCGGGGACTTCGTAGGAGCCTTCGTGGAAGGAGAGAGGGAAGGAACTGCCGCCAATGGTGATCACCAGGCTGGCTGCTGAACCGGTCTCGGGGTCGCTGACCGTGAAATTCTTGGCTTCGGCTGCGTGGCAGAGGGCGTGGAGGATGCGGCGGGCGCGGGGCTGGCAGTCGGGGCAGGTCGGGATGGGTGCTGAGGCGGCTGCGGGGTGCACGGTTTCTGGCGGCAGGTCGTCGGGGACGGGGACGGTCTCGTTTGGGGGTGTGGAGCGTCGCGGCGGTGGCCCGGGGCGCAGGGTGATGGTCAGGTCGCCTTTGTCGCGTCCGGTGTGTTGAAGGTGGTGGCCGTCGGGGACCAGGTGGTCTGCGCGTGCGGCGTGCAGGACGCGGCGCCAGTGGGCCCGCTCGTCCGGGGTGGGGTTGGTGATGTGCAGGGTGCCGCCTGCTTGCTGAAGTCTGGTGATCAGTTCTGCCGCCTCGGGTGCCGTCGATGGGGCGCTCGGGCGTGGGGCGAGCGTGGTGTCGGTGTGGGCGAGGTGCTGACGGCCGGCCTCGGTGGGGACTGCGCTCCAGCGGCCGTCGGCCCGGGGCATGGTGACCAGGCCACGATTGCGCAGGGCGTAGACGGTCGTGGCGAGGCCGGAGTCGTCGGAGGTGACGGGTGTCTCGCCGTGGCAGATACGGCGCAGGACGTCGAGTTGGCGCTCGTTGAGTTTGTTGCGGGCCACGGCTCTTCCTGTCGTCGGTGCCCGGTCGGTCGGGGATGTCAGTCGTCGCGCTCGGCCTGGCGCAGTGTCTCGAGGGGGATGCCGAGTTCCCGTTCGAAGCGGTCGGCTGCCCGGGTCTGTCCGGCTTGGCGGAGGGTGCCGATGGCCTGCTCCATGAGCTGGCCGATGCGGAGGACTTCGTCGCGCAGGGCCTTGAGTTCTTCGAAGCTCTCGACCACGTCGGCGCCGCACCATTGGCGCAGCAGGTTGTAGGCGGGTTGGTTGCTGCGGTCGACCTCTGCGCAGATCTCGGGGCTGATGTGGGTGCCTGGATTCTTGCCGCGGCCGGGGTAGTAGCGGCCGTAGATCGCGTCTTGGCGTGCCTGGCGTTCGTGTTTGTCCGCGACGGCCATAAGGTGGTCGGCCCGGGTGCGGGCCAGGAGCCGTGCCACCTCAACGGTGGTGGGCCAGGGCGCTGTCAGCGCGCCGTCGGTGTCGGTGAAGGCCCGTGGATCGCTGAAGAAGAGGCTTTCGGGCGCGTCGAGCAGCGCGGCCAGTGCGGGCACATCGTCGACGTACAGCAGTCCCCGGTCACGGTAGTTGACGCCGAAAGACACCAGCCCCTCCCATAAACGCTCGTCGAACAGGATGACGACCGCCCGGAAGGCGGTGTCGTCATCGTCCGGACTGTCCCGCGTCAGCTCGCTCCACCGCTCCTCGCGAGCCAGCCAGGCGTCCTTGTCCTTCCAAGCAACACGCAGCCGGGCCGGCGGTACCCATTCCTGCCGGCCTTCGGCTTCCTCCGCGACGAAGCGGACTTTGACACGCACCGGGCGTTGCGTGCCCATCTTCAGAACCTCGACCTCTGCGACGGGTCCGTGGTGTGGCGCCACCCGGTACGCCCACCGCTCCCCCACGTCCACAGGCCCTCCACTCCTAACCAACGCCTTGCCACCATCCTGCTCCTGATCACACTGCAGGGGGTGAGCTTTGTACGCATACCACAACGAGCGCACCCAGGATTTCTACGTCCAGCTTTGGGGTGACAGCGGCAGCGCCTTCAGAGGGGCGATTGGGACTGTAAGACGTTCGGTGTAACTCCCGATCATGGAAGATGCATCGATGACCAGTGAGAACGTGTCCGAGTCCCAGGCCGTGGAGCCCATGAAGGCTGCGTCGCCGAAGGCCGTGGACGACCAGCTGATCGACGAGCTGGTGGGCCGCGCCCAGGCCGAGGGCCTGCAACTGACCGGCGAGGGCGGGCTGCTGCAGCAGCTGACCAAGCGGCTGCTGGAGTCCGCCCTGGAAGGCGAGATCACCGACCACCTCGGCTACGACAAACACGACCCGGCCGGCAAGAACGGCGGCAACTCCCGCAACGGCAAACGCTCCAAAACTGTGCTGACCGACGTGGGCCCGGTGGAGATCACCGTGCCCCGCGACCGTGACGGCTCCTTCGAACCGAAGATCGTCAAGAAGCGGCAGAAGCGCCTGACCGGCGTCGACGAGATGGTCATCTCGCTGGCCGCGAAGGGCTTGACCACCGGCGAGGTGCAGGCCCACCTGGCGGAGGTCTATGGCGCCGACGTCTCCCGCCAGACCATCTCCACCATCACCGACAAGGTCCTCGAGGGCATGGCCGAATGGCAGAGCCGCCCGCTCGACGCCGTCTATCCGGTTGTCTTCATCGACGCCATCCACGTGAAGATCCGTGACGGCGCGGTGGCCAACCGGCCCATCTATGTGGCCCTGGCCGTCACTACCGAGGGCCGTCGGGAGATCCTGGGGTTGTGGGCCGGCGACGGCGGCGAGGGCGCCAAGCACTGGCTGCACATCCTCACAGAGATCAAGAACCGCGGCGTCAGCGACGTCCTCATGCTGGTCTGCGACGGGCTCAAGGGCCTGCCCGAGGCGGTGGAGACCGTCTGGCCGCAAACGATCGTGCAGACCTGCGTGGTGCATCTGCTGCGGAACTCGTTCCGCTATGCCGCCCGCCAGGACTGGGACAAGATCGCCAAGCTTCTCAAGCCCGTCTACACCGCCCCGACCGAGGAGGCCGCCCTGGACAGGTTCGCGGAGTTCGCCGGCGCCTGGGGCCGCAAGTATCCGGCGATCGTGAAGTTGTGGGAGAACGCGTGGGAGGAATTCACCCCGTTCTTGCGGTTCGACACCGAGATCCGCCGCATCGTCTGCACGACCAATGCGATCGAGTCGGTGAACGCGCGGATCCGGCGGGCGGTCAAGGCCCGCGGTCACTTCCCCAACGAGCAGGCCGCTCTGAAGTGCGTCTACATGGCGATCATGTCCCTCGACCCTACTGGCAAGGGACAGGCCCGCTGGACGATGCGCTGGAAGACCGCGCTGAACGCTTTCGACATCACCTTCGACGGCCGCCTTTCGGCGGCCCGTCAGTAACCTCAACTGCACCAGTTACACCACTCGTTTGACAGACCCGGGCGATTCCTTTTAGACGTCGGTTGGCCTGTGCCTCATGGAATTTCGCCGCAACACGTCTCTCGACAGGAGGTCGAGGTGTTCTTCGACCAGCTCGCTTACACAGCACAACTCCATACACCGGGCCCCGTGGTGCGTCCGGACGCGGGTCAGATCTCCCCAGCCGCCGTGGCGGTGAGCCAGCCGGCGGCTTGGGCGTCGGTCATCACTGGAATGGTCATCGTCCCTCGGGGGATTGCGCGGAGGGCGGGAGCGCCAGGTCGAGGAGGGCATTGCGGGTTTGGCGGTCGAGGCCGCTGTCGAGGCTGAGAGAGCGTCGTAAAAGGTTTCCGACGTCCTTCGGGTCGAGTCCCAAGCGCACACGAGCGTCCAGGCAGATCTCGCCGAAGAGTGCGGGGGCGAGTCGGGGCTCTCGCAGGATGTACCAGTCGATGAGGCGCACGACATCGCGCCGGATGTCGCCCAGGAGGACACCCTTGGAATCGTCAAGAGCTTCGGCATCCTGGGCGAGTCCCCCGAGGACCGCTTCGATGATCGTGGTGCGCACGGCGGCGAGGGGGATGAAGCCGTCGGTGCCGTCGTTGAGGGCGACGGCGGGCCACCAGGCCAGGTGCGCGGCCAGCTCCTCGTGACTCGTCCTGCTGCCACGGGTGAAGAGGCGGTTCTTCTTGGATTCCTCAGCATCCTCGAGGCTGTCGGCGATGATCTTCGTGAGGCGGTTGTGGTCCTCGACCAATCCCCGGGGCTGCTCGGTGCCGAATGCCGTAGTGGCGGACAACAGCTTCTCCGGGCCGTGGGTCCGGCGGTACTGCTCGGCCCAGTCACGGGCGACCGGTCGGGACCACCGTGGCCCCTCGGCCGTTTCGGCCTGGGGCGGGGGCAGGTTCCTCCGCCCGTGCTTCGGATGCGGCAGGTCCTCCAGCTCCAGGTCGGCGATCTGCGCCAGGCCGGCGCGGTCGACGAAACGGGCCGGGTCGAGTTCCGGTGCCTGGAGATCGACGGTGCACTGATCGAGCGGCCTGGAGCCAGGCTCGCGGCGGGAGGCCCACAGGGCGAGATGCTCACGCCAGTGCGGCAACGGTCCCTCCAGGGCATGGAAGTCGGCGATCTTCGCAATCTGCGCGGTGTGTGACGTCGCCGGGCGGGCCAGGACGTCGATGGCCGTGACGGTGACGGCGTCCGCCACCGGCCGCGCGTCGTACCCCTCGTAGGCGTGGTCTACGACCTGCTGGGGCCGGTACCAGCGGGTTCCCTCCCACCAGTAGCCGCCATGCCGGTACAGGAACCCGTTGTTCCCGTACATCCACTCGTGGTGCAGGCCGCTCATGTCTTCGTCGCGGATCAGGAGAACAGTCCGCCCATACTCGGGGTGCTGATGGACCGCCCAGGCGTAGTCACGGTTCTTCGTCTCGGTGGTAAACGCCACCCATCCCCCACCGCGCAGACGGTCCGTGCGCCCCCACAGCCCCTCACCCTGATTACGGCCCGTCCGCTCAATCGCGTCAGGATTGTCCAGGAGCAGCCGCTCGTCGTTGATGAACGGCAGTCCGGGAACCGGGTGATCGGTGCGTAACCCGTTGGCAACCGGTTGGATCATGCTCACGAAAGTGCCTTCCTTCTGCGACTCCCGGACCACCAGGGTGGCTCGCACCCCGGCACGCCAGCTCCACCCCGCGGCATCGCCCTCCACCCTCAGCACCACTCGGTATCCCTGTCGGAATGCCACTGGCAGAGGGCCGTGCCGCCTGCTGATCCGATTCTGACGACGTCACCCGATCGCGTCCGATGAATCAGCGAACCCGCGCACGTGGGCCAGATCTATCCGGCCGCCATGGTGGTGAGCCAGTCGGCGGCTTCGGCTCGGCCGTCAGCACTGTCTGGCCGGGTGGCTGTCGCCGTCCTGGACGACGTGGACACGGGGCGGCGCGCGCGGCCCCGCCGTCGCGCGAGGACACCTGAGGGCGCCCAATCCCCTCGCCCGCCGCCCGGCCGAGCTGTCCCACCCCCACCCTTTTCCTTTTCCTGCTGTGGGGCGAGGACTCGGGGGCGTAGAGGGGATGTCGGGCTACCGACCACGGCAGGAATTGCGGGGTGGCCTGCGGTTTTACGGACGGGTCCCGCGAGCGAGCAGGCGGCTGTGGGTGGGGTTGTCGGCGGGGTTGCCGGCCCGGTCGGGGGAGGTGTTGTCGCACCGTGACCGTGGTCGGGCCTTCGTGGTCGCAGTCCTGGTCGGGGGTGGCTGTTGCGCTTCGTCGTACGCACGGCACCGGATGAGCCGGTGCCGCACTGATGCGAGGCGGGAGAAGCCGTGGCGAGCGATGTGGACGCAGGGAGCGGGGACCGGCTGGCTTTGGCGGTGCTGGTGCAGTACCGGATGGCCACCACGGAACAGATGCACCTGGCGATCGCACCCAGGGTGCGGATCGAGCAGACCAGGCGTCGGCTGGCCAAACTGCGCAGTGAGGGCCTCATCGACCGGATCACGCTGCCGCAGGCCGGACGGACCCGGGTGTGGTTCGCCACCCCGTACGGCGTCCAGGTCGCCTGCCAGTGGCCGGAGCTGAGGGGGGTGCGGCCGCCGAAGACGGCATCCGACCGGACCGCGGTACGGCTGCGGGCCGGCCACGGGCTGACCGTGACGGAGACCGCGCTCGCGTTCCTCCAGGACGCCCGCCGCCGCGGCGAGCTGTGCCGGCCGCTGGACTGGATCCCCGAGGTTTACCACACCGTCGGAGGCGGCGAAGCTGTCATCCCCGACGCTCTGCTCTACTACCGGCGTGGCGGTGACGGCGGATCGATGCTGCGGGCGTTCGTCGAAGTCGACCGGGCCACCATGGGACCCGAACGCCTCGCCGCGAAACTCCCCGCCTACGCCCGCCTCCACGCCCACATCCCCACGCCTCCCCCAGGACAGCGCCGGCAAGCCTTCGGCCAGGAGCCACCGCAAGAAGAATGGCGCCGCCGCTACCCGCTGTTTCCCCGGGTGCTGTTCGTCCTGGACGGCACCGGCCCCGCGGGGATCGAGACCCGTATCGATGCCCTGCACGCCACCGCCCGTGGCCTGTCGCAGATCGCCTTCCGCCGCGACGTCATCGTCCTGGCAGCGGCGCTGGTCGACCTGCTCCGGGATGGGCCCGCAGCGCCCGTGTGGCGGCCCGTCGACGCCCCCGACCAAAGAGTCAGCTGGATGCACCCGCGCTGACAGATGATCCAACCACAGGCCCGACCACAGCAGGTCACAGCGCCTGCACGGCATGCACACTCCGCCATCCGGCCTCATCCTGGGAAGCGGCACCATCGGCTGCACAGGCCGACCATCCCCCGGGAGGTCCTGTGACCCTGCTCGCCCTGCTCGTGCCCGCCCTGATGATGGCCTTCCTCTTCGCCATGGATGCGCTGGAGAATCTCCTCTTCCCCCGCACGACAGCAACGGACGACGTCCGACGCGTCCATCCCGTGCCGTCCGACAGAAGTCCCTCCAGCCACCCGCCGCTCAGCTCCACGTAGGTCTTGCCCTGATCCGGCAACGGGCTCAAGGCAACCCTGGGGGTGTCGGTCCGTGACCGCTTCGACCAGGTCACCACGCCGCAACGCCCTCTGCCAGGCGTGGCTTCGGTGTGGCTAGGGCACAACTCGAGCCGTAGTGTCCGTCTGTCGGCGCTCCGCAACCAAGGGCGGTCCGAGCGTTGGCCAGACTCCGGGGTGTTCTCGCACCGCCAGGGCCCTCGCTGCTGCTGATAGTGGCGTGCCGCAGTACGCGGGGACGGCCACGGGCCGTGCTGCAAGCAGTGACCAAAGCGGTCCGCAGTGGAGCACCCTGCTCAAGGATTTCCCACCCTGGCATGGCACAGGACACCCGAGTCGGGGAAGGTCAGGCAGCGTCCAGCTTGCGCAATAAATCGAACAAGGTTTCTACTGAGGATATGGCCAGGCCTCGCGTCGACTACCTCACCAGCATCCAGGAGCACATCCTGCGCTGCATTCGCGACGCCATCACGGACCGCGGCGAGGCGCCCACAGTCGCCGAGATCGGGCAGCACATCGGCCTACGCAGCAGCGCATCCGTTCACTGGCACCTGAGACGGATGGAAGCCCTCGGGTACATCGAGCGCGAACCCTACAGGGCGCGCGGGATCCGCCTCAGATGACGACCGATACGCCTGGGCGCTTCCACCTCAGCCTGGCCTCTGCCGGCCGCCCGGTCGCACAGGGGTGGTGGGACAGCGAGGCGACGGCCCGCGACAAGCTCAAGGAATGGGTTGGAGAGTGGGGCCGACCCGGCGCCTGCATCACCCTGACCGACGAGCAGACGGGCGAGACGTTGACGGCGTGGCCGGACAGCGAATGATCGTCTGCCATCCTGGCGCCATGAATCACGAGCCCGCACCCGACCCAGACTCTGAGGAGTACGAGGACGACTTCGCCGACGTCGTCACCGTCGAGGGCACGGTGCCCCTCGACGAGTACCGACTGTCCCTCTGACCAGCGTTGCAGCCGCCACCGACAACGCGGGCTTGCCCAGGCCCGTCTTGGGTTTGCCCGCGTCGTCGGTCGCCACGGCTTGCCCGGGTCAGGTACGGCTTTCATATCGGACACGCCCTGACCGGCATCCCGGTCGGGGTCGCGCCGGGCTTGGGGGCCTGTGGTCGGCGCCACCACGGCGGTCCGGCGTTCCGCGGGGGCACCGGCGGAGTCGGCGGCTGCTGAAGAAATAGACCACGGGCTGCAGAGTTCCTCCACCCGGCTTCAGCCTCGTCCAGTTCGACTCGTACGGGCGGTACGCCGATCTCGTACACGAGCCACTCGAGCCAGCTCAGCAGCCATTTGCAGACGACGCCCCAGACGCAGGACTGCATCCCGTGTATGCCCGTCAGCGTGTGCGCTCCTGGACGGAACTGGAGCGGCTGCTTGACGAGCTGGAGACGCCAGCGGCGCCCAGCACCGCATGAAGAGGGGAGGTCCACCCATTCCTTGGAGCGGAACCCTCTGATGCGTGACGCGGACCACACCTCGATTCGGTGAGAGTCACATATCTCGGCGCCTCCGTCGTGGGAATCTGCCTTCAGCTCTCGTCGGGACCACGCCCGACAGGCGGCTCGTGACCGCCGGAGGGCACGCAACGTGCTGGCCCGCCCTAGCCAATCCGAGCGGGTGAACCGCCTGGTGATCGCAAGATCACTGGAGCGGCCGATGCCCGTTGCGGAAAGCCGCCCCGTCAGTGCGGAAGTTCGCACCCACTGATGGAGGGTCTTCGTGATCGGCCTGTTCTCCGCGGCTCTGCCTGAGTTCCTTGGCAGCCTCTGCGCCACCCTCGTCGTCACCATCGGCGCCTGGGCCGTCCGCAAAGCCTGCGGCCGCGCTGCCACCAGGGAAGACCAGACGACCCCTGGCGAGGAGTAGCAGGTAAAGCTGTGGGCCTACCCCGTCACCGGCGTAGGCCCACAGTTCACGAACACAGCTACTTGGGGCCGTAATCGGCTCGGAGCTGGTCGAGGAAGGTCCGTGCATCCGCTGCAGAGAAGACGGTCACCTGCTCCTCCTCCGTGGCCCCGGCGACAGTGATCTCCACCTCGCCGTTCCCTGTTGGCGACACCTGAATCGGCGGCTGCGCCATCCACATCACGTCGATCCCTCGGCGAACCACCACCGCAACCAGACCAGGCAGCAACACCGCCGCACCGCCGACGCCCCCCGGTCCCATGAGCAGATCCGCGAGCGCTTCGCTCGCATCGTCGCCACGCACGCTCTCCGTGGTGAAGCCGATCTGACCGCTGCCGATATCGGTCACCAGGACGGCCATGTGCGTACAGTCCTCGTTGCGTTGCCATGGAGGGATCTTCCAAGTAAAGGCCATGGGCGCATCCTGCCCACGCGGTGAAGCCGTTGATGCCGAGACCGAGGCAACCGGCCGAAACCTGACCCACGGCGCCCGTGCGAGAACCACCGTGACCACACGCCGCACGTTCGGCACAGCCCCAAGGCTCCTGCCCAGCGCCTCCCAAGCTGGGAGGCGCCGAGCCACGGATCGCGGAGCCAGGCCTGCCCTTATAGGTCAGTTCCTGCCGACGGTGACGGGCCGGGAGTCCAGCGCCGTGCGCAGGCGCTCCGCGACGGGCCGGTACCGCTGAACGGAGCCAAGGTGTTCAGCTGGTTGGGCACGGGCAGTTGCCTGTGCGGTTCAGGCCACCGTTCGCAGAGCGTCCAGCCCAGAGGGCGCAGCCCGGCCCGGTTCATGCCCCGGTCGACGCACGCCATGTAGTACGGGTGATCTGGCAGTCAAACGGCGAGTTGCCCTCGACGCGTCCTCGGCCTCCGCGAGGAGTAGGTCCCGCTGTCCGCTGTGGAGTTGTACCTCGCTCGAGGGGCGATGCGCAGCCAACCGGGTGGCGGACAGGACGGGTGGAAGGGATGGGAGGTGACGTGGACGCTGCCGGAGCCGATGCTGAGCACCCCTGTGTCCGTGCCCGATCTGCGGCCGGGTTGTGCTGCGGAGCCGAAGTGGGACGGATTCCGGGCTCTCATCTCCGTCGACGCGGGCCAGGTGGTACTGCGTTCCCGGCGCGGCACCGAGATGGCGGCCTCTTTTCCGGAGGTCGTGGCCGGGGCGGTGCAGTTGCCAGATGCGACCGCGATAGACGGCGAGCTGGTCGTGTGGGACGCCACGGGCCGCCTCGCGTTCGAGCGGCTGCAGAACCGGCTTGCCCGGCGCGGTGCCGCGGCAGCCCGGGCCGCTGCGGAGTGGCCGGCCCACTTCGTCGCGTTCGATCTTTTGCGGCTGTCCGGGACGGACACCACCAGGTGGCCGTACCGGCGGCGCAGGGCCGCACTGGAATCCGTGTTCACCGCCCGCCGGCTTATCGCGCCGTGGGTGCTGTGCCCGTCGACCACCGAACCCGACGTCGTGCGCGAATGGCTGACGTGGGCGTCGGTCGGGATGGAAGGGGTGGTCTTCAAAAGGCTGGACGATGTCTACCGGCCCGCGGTGAGGGGCTGGCAGAAATACAAGGTCCGCGAGACGAGCGAAGCGATCGTCGGCGCGATCACCGGCCCCCTGACCGCTCCCCGCACGCTGCTGCTCGGCAGGTACGACGAGCAAGGGCGCTTTCAGTACATCGGCCGCACCACCACCCTCGCCCAAGCGGCAGGTACTGCCGTCGTCGGCCTGCTCGCCCCGGGGCGGCCCGGTCATCCGTGGACAGGTTGGTCGTTCTCCGCCGGGTGGAGCAGCCAGGAGAACTTGAACGTCACGCTGGTGGAACCCGAACTGGTGGTGGAAGTCGGCGTCGACGTCGCCCGCGACGCCTCCGGCCGATGGCGACACCCCGCACGCTGGCACCGAGCACGCCCCGACCTCTCCCCCACCGACGTCCCCCGCCTCACGTCACCGCCACGCTGACGGCGGCCGGGCGCGGCAGCCCCGCCCGGCGCGCAACTGGCTGAGCGCGCCCCGATGCGTTCGCGCCGCCCAACCGCCCGCCCTCCTCCGGCTGGTGGAGGTGGTGCAGGGGGCGAGGGTCTGGGCGGCTCGCGCGGCGGGTTCACTGGGAAGCTCTACCCCGAGCGCTGTCGGGCTCCAGCAGCTCCACCTCGTGCTTGCAGTCACCAGATGCCGAAGGGCCGGCTTCCCAAGTATGGGGAAGCCGGCCCTCGTGATCGGCGGCCTTGTCACTCCGTGCGGTATCAACCGGCAGATGCGGGATGGCCGCTTCTGTGCTTGATCAGCAAATCCAGCATCTTGTTGAACTCGTCCGGTGGCATCTTGAGAATCAGGTAGTGAGCGGCCTCCGCACCGTCGGTGTATGGGAACCGCTTCGGCTGCCGTTGGTCGTCCGAGTGGGAGGTTCCAGTCGACGTGGCCTGGTCCGGTCCACCCGCAGCGGTGGTCTCACCTGTGGTGGCGGCGACTGACTCGTTGCTGTCTACGTGCTGCTGACCCCCACGCGGTTCCGGTACCGCCTGCTTGGTTGCTCGGTCGGCAGAACGTTCTCCGTCTGGGATGCCATCCGCCTCCGGCGTCCCGGCGGGGCCGCCCTCTATTACCGAGTAATAGCTGTCGCCCTCCGTGGACTGCTTCGCCGCACGCGTAGCGTCGCTATCCGCCTTCTTGGGGCCGCGCTTCTGCTTCGGTTCTTCCTTGCGGGCGAGCTCCTCCTTCAGCTGCCTGAGAGCCTCTTCCTGCTCCGCATGCGGCTTGTTACCCACGGCGCGTAGCAGCTTGATGGGCTCTTCACCGATCCGGGCCTGCAGTTCGGGGGTGAGGTTGAGCAGGGCGAGGCGCTGTGAGACCCAGCCCTGGGATCGGTGGAGCCGTTTGGCGAGGGCGCTCTGGCTGCCGTGGATGGCGAGGAGGCGTTCGAGTGCACGGGCTTCGTCGAGCTCTTCGAGGTCCTGGCGGTGAATGTTCGCGACGAGGGCGGACTCGAGGAGTTCCTCGGAGGTGGAGCCCTGGTCGTCGCTGACCATGACCTTGATGGTGGCGAGTTGCGCCTCGCGGGCGGCGGCGAGCCGGCTGCTGCCGTCGATGACGACGTGGGTGGTGTCGGGTTCGAGGTCTGGTGCGCGCTCGGGGTTGGCCTGGAGGTAGGCGTCGCGGTTCATGACCGTGATTGCCTGCTTCTGGCCGTGGGTTCGGAGGCTGCCCGAGAGGTCGGTGAGATCGCCGAGCTTGGAGCGGGGATTGTCAGGGTTGAGGCTGATGCGGTGCGGGGGGAGTTCGGTGGGTGGTGCGACGCCTTCGGTGGGTACGCCTGTTGCGGCTGCCATGGCCTGGCGGCGGGCGCTGACTGGGCGCACTCCCCCGCTGAAGCGGCCGGTGCCCAGCTGGTCGGCCTTGCTCATGCGATCTCCCTTGCGAGGGCGCGCATGCCGATTGCCTGCTGTGATTTCGGTGCGTAGGACAGCAGGGGCTGCTTCATCCGTACTGCTTCTTTCTGTTCCTTGAGGTCACCGATGAGGCCGATGACGCGGGGGTCCTTTATGTCGACCCATCCCTGCAGCGAGGACGTTGCGATGAATCCGCGGCGGGAGTCGTAGAGGTTGACGACGATGCCGAGGTAGTCGATGTCGACCTGGAGGTCGCCGCGGAGGTCGTCGATCTGGCTGGTGAGCAGGTCGTAGGCGTCGGCGGAGCTGTCCTCGGCCTGCACAACGATCAGGGCGCCTGACTGGCCGGGCCTTTCGCCGTCTCGGCGGCGGCCGTAGTAGGCGGCGGCGTCCATGCTCATGCCCAGGCTGGGTGGGCAGTCGATGACGATGACGTCGTAGTCGGCTTCCAACGGGGCGAGTGCGCGTTCCAGTGCAGCTTCTCGGGCGCGCACGGCGGACAGGCGTACGTCGATGAGGAACGCGTCATGGCAGGCGGGCAACAGGTGGAGGCGGCCGCCGAAGGTTTCCTCGTCGACGGAGACGATGACGTCGCGCAGGTCTCCCTTGGGTGTGCCTGCCATGTGGTTGGTAAGGCTGTCACCGTCCATCGGCAGAGGTGCGGCGCCCAGTTGGTTGGTGAGGTGGCACTGCGGGTCGAAGTCGACGAGGAGGACGCGCATGCCCAGGCCGGGCAGGTTCTCGATGTCGAGCGGGTCGCTGGGCAGCGTGTCGGTTTGGGTGTCGCTGGCGCGGAGGGCGTTGGCGAGCGCTTTGGCTACCTGGACGGCGTGGAGGCGGTTTGAGTCTTCGGCGAGCGCTTCGCCGAGACCCGCGGTGATCGCCGTTTTGCCAACGCCGCCCTTCTGGTTGCAGACGACGATGCGGCGGGTGATCTCGGGACGCTCGACGTCCGGGGCGGGGTTTGCGTCGAGCCACAGCTGAACGGACTGGGCGAGCCCCTGGATGAGGGAGACGCGTCGGTCGGTGGTGACCTGGCGGAACTCTTCCCACTGGCCGGGGGGCAGGAAGGTTGAGAAGGAGTCGGCGCCGGATGTATCGATGGCCGCGGTAGCGGAGGCCAGGTTGCACCAGTCCCTGATGCCCTGTTCGACGGCGGTCTGGATCTCGATGTGGTGTTGCGCGGCTCTGATCTTGAGGTTCTGCCGGAGCCATCCCGGCAGTTTGGAGACGACCTTCTCGCGGTCGCTGGAGGTGGCTGGAGAACTCATGGGGACACCTTACTAACGTTCATGATCCCGCGGGGGACCGGCATGTTAGTTGAGGGTATTCGGCGTGGCGTGACGGTCCGCGACTCAACTTCCTGAGTCCATTACCCGGTAATAGCCCTCGCCCGTTCTGACGCCCCCAGCCAGCGCCCGTCCCGTGGACGGATTCTGAGCATTCGTCCGTTCGTCACAGATCGGCCTGGATCGCTCGCGCAGGTTGCCACACAGGACCCACACCGTCCTCCCGTTCTGCATCAGCTGGTGCCAACCTCCGCCAGGGCACTCGCGATGCCGGCGGCCAGAGTCAGAGTCGTTGCGAAAAGGGGGCTGCGATGGTGTGAGTCGGCACGACTACTCCGCGAGGCCGCCGAGGCTTGCCACGCTCACGCGCTAGCGAGCTCGCCTGGCACCACGTTGCCGCCGGAAGACAGAAGGTGGCGGAGCGCGTAAGCCGGGGGGCGGTGAATCTCGGCAGTCTCGATGCTGCTAGAACATGGAAGCGATGTGAGCATGTCAAGAATCGTGTGCATGGCGGGTGTGCGGCCGCGGCCGCACACCTCACAGGCGCTGGCCCGGACCGCGAGTTGGTCATCGAGGCGAGGTTCACCTCGCGGCGATCACGCCCATGTTGCTCAGACTTACACGACAGCAAGTCGGTCCAGATGGCGCCGAACCCGGCCAGAGCCGTCCCTTCGAGCAGCCTTAGCAGGTGAAGGCAGTGCTCGTGCAGTGGAAGGCCGGGTAGTTACGGGGCAGCTGGGGTGAGGACGGTGTCCGGGGGGCCAGACACTGCCGGGCAGTGAGGCTGTGGGGGGCTCTCGCCCAGCACCCGCGTCAGTTCGCTGGTGTGGGTCTCTGTCAGGGGGCGTCGAGCCTAGGCCTACCTCCCGTTGCCGGTTTGGCCGAACAGGCACTCTCGAGCCCGGGACGATTCCCCCGCGGGCCGCCTGCTTCCAGGATCGGGCTGAAGTTGCCAAGCGCAGCGCCTACTCGACCAGATCGTGGAGGCCGACAGTAGCTCTGTCGTCATGAGCCAGCTGGTCGAGCTCCGGGAAGCTGCAGGCGATGGCCGACTACCGTCAGCTGCTCGCCGACGGCACCATCCAGCTGTGTGATGCCGCGCTGTGGTGGCCGCCGGCCAGCCCCACCGGACGGTGTAACGGGCCGGCCACTGGGATCCCTGTGCTGCTACAGGCGATTGACCGGCGGGGCGGTCAGTCCGCTGTCGTCGGGTGCCTCGGCAAGTGCTGCGTCCATTACCCGGTAATAGCCAGCGAACGCGCTGAAGGCCTCGTCCATCATCACGGTGCTGTCCCTCATCGGCGATGCGAGCCCCACGTCGCCTCATGACTGGTCTGCAAACGAAGGGCCTGTGCCCCTCGCAGCTGCGTGGGGGATACGGAGCCTCCCTGCAGTCCTCGCCGGGAGTCATCCCGAGTGCCGGGTTGTGATGAGGCGTTGGCCTGAGCCGACTACCGTCCGGTCCATTGCGCGTGATGCCGTCCTGCAGAGTGTGCGTGCGGCGGATGGGCTCATCGAGGCCGCGGGCATAGTCGATCTCGCTGCGGGTGCTGTACCCGATGCAGCCGTGGCGTTGGCGAAGAGACCTCGTCGGCAAGGTCGATCTTGCTGTGGCTGCAGTTCGTCGAGTTACTGCTTCAGCGGGCAGCTCGATCCGGACCCTCCCGAACCGAGGCGAACCACATCCGATGGGAGAACGTGCCTCCAATCACGGGAGTGTGGTGCGCGCGGACGCCACTACGTCACTTCATGACCAGTTCGGCCGCGGCCCGATAGGCAAACAGAGCGTCGTCGGTCGTCGCCGCTGCTCGGGCAGTGGTGCGCTCGGTCGTCCTCAGCTCACGAACCACGGCTGTCAGATAGGTCTGGAGGCTGACCAGCTGAGTGGGGGTAGTGCAGCTGGGAAGCACCGCTGCGATCTGGTCCAGCCAGAAGGTGACCTCCCCGTCGTCGTCCAGGCCGGCCCGATGCTCAAGCAGCCGCTGTGCCACCGGGGCGAGCAGTGTGTGGCGGCGTGCCGCCTCTTGCTCCGCGCGGCGCTCGGCGGCGGCCTGGGCAGCCGCAAGCCGCTCGGCCTCACGGACAGCTTCGGGCGTGCGGCGAACGGGCCGGTCACCTCGGGAGGCTTCTGTGAGGACTGCAGCCTGCATCCGCTTCGCCTTGTTGTACGCCGCACTGGGGGCGCTGACGGCGAGCGCCGGTGCCAGGTCGGTCCATTGAGCGCCCGCAGCCCGGGCGTGCTCGATGGCCTTCGACTGGTGGAGGTCAGCCTGCTCGCGGAGGTACTCCCACAGCCTCACGCGTTCGATCGCGGCCTTGCGTTGTGCCTTTTCGCTCTTTAGCGCGCCCGCGTTTGCTTCGAGGTACAGCAGAGCCCGGAACAGCTCCTCATCGGCCGGCATCCTGGCGACGTTCTTGTCCTCAGCGTCTTCGTGCAGCTGTCGCAACTCACCGATGACGGCTGCGGTATCGATGCTGCCGAGCCGGACTGGGGGCTTGAGCAGGGGATTTGTGGGACGCGTTGACTTCGGGGTGGGACGGGCCATGAGGTCGAGTCTGCCTGACTGAAGCGATTCACAGAATGTGAATCGCTCGACCTGGTAGTCCTGCGGAGGACCCGCAATCGGGGAGTCCAGCCCGCAGGCCCGATTTCACGCGCCCGACGGCAACCGGAATGTTGCCTCGTGCCCGGTTTGCCGACGGCGTCTCGGCGGTGGGGACCGGTGTGCCGTCGGTATGCAAGGTTGATTGATGCCGTCCCTGTGCAGCGTCCTGGGCTCGCCGGTGTGTGTCTCGGCGGGCCTTCGCTGCCGCGCCCTCTCTACGGTCGCTGTACCGCGTCGGCGCTTGGCGATGAGGGCCGCGATGGATGCAGCGGACCACTGGGGTTGGCTGGTCGGGCCCCATGGCGCCCTAACGACCTGGACGGCATGAAAGGTGGCTTGTTGCTCCCCCTGCTGTGACCAGGCGGAGCCCGGGCCCTTGGTCTGACTGCTTTCCGGTAGCGGGAGCCCACGCTGAGACGGACCATGAGCTAGCCGTTCTGGCCGCTCTGGAACAGCGGACTGCTCTGCGTTACACGATGCCGGGCATGACCTCGACCGAGACGACCAGCTACGTCGCCCGCCACCTGAAGATCGCCGGGCGCCCGGACCAGCTGTTCACCAGCTATCCGAGGGCAGTCAACAACCTCGCCCTCCAAGCCCTCGTCGCCGCTTTCGCAACCCGCAAGAACCTGGTCGACGAAGCCGCCGCCCGCGTCCGTGAGCGAGGTGGTCGGCGACTGAACCACCCGTGCGGGGTCCTGAAGAAGATCTCAACCCTGCTCTTCGTTCCAGTTGTGCAAGCTCAACCAGGCCACGGATCTACACCCACTCGGCCAAGTCACCGATGACTTCTGCCTCGTGGTGCCGTCCTACTGGACGAGGATGAAGTCCGAACAGGAGAGGACGTATGCACGCAGCACTAGTGACATTGACGATTGACCCCGATCAGGCCCCGGCTGCCGCTGGCGCGCTCATGAACGACATCCTGCCCAAGATCCGTTCAGCACCCGGCTTCGTCACCGGCTACTGGCTCGAGCCGGCCGACGGCAGCGGCTTCTCAATGATGCTGTTCGACACCGAGGAACAAGCTCGCCAAGCGACTCCGCCGGCAAGCGGCTGGACGGCCCCTGGCGTCACCATCACTGGAGTCGAAATCCGCCGGGTAGCAGTCACAGCACCTTGACGCGACCGGCACCTCGCCGACGAAGACGACACCTTGCCGACGACCGTCCCGCCGGACCACCCACCGGCGGGGCGTCGCTGTCACAACCCGTCGGCAACGCGAACGCCGCCTCATCGGCATTTTCAACGCCGGGCAACACGCCCATGACCGTCAGACAGCCCTTCCCATCTGAGGATGGCGCCACTGAATGCGGTAAAGCCCCTCACCCACCGGTTCGAGACAGGTGCGCGGCACGCGCGCCTGAGCACAGGGGAGTAGCACGCTTATGGCGCTGTCGTAGTGTCCAGGGAGCGGGGCCTTTCAGTCAGTGGGCATACGTCCCTGGCTGCCGGAAGGTGGCGGGGGTCAATCAGCGTCCTCAGTTCGGGTAAGCGCGTCGCGCGCGATGCATGCCTTCTTCCAGATACGTGCGGCTTCCTCGCATCCCTCCTGAGCTTGCAGGCGGTCCCAGAGGTCGGGAAAGTCGCGGTTGGTGCCGTCTCCGCCGGGCTCGCAGTCCATGAGCAGGGCGAGCTCGTCGGGATCTCTCGTTACGTGCGGGGTGGTGTAAGCGAGACCGGGGATGAACGGATGCATGGTCACGGTGGTGCCGGACACGTGCTGGGTGCACTGCTCACACGACTGGGACTGGTGAAGAGGCAGTGTTCGGAGCATGCGCTATGCGGGGATGGGTACGGCTCCTCTGCCAGGGACGTCCAGCGCGCGGTAGGTCTCACGCACCCGGACCGGGAACCGGTGGATGCAATGGACAGTTCGGATCTGGTGGCGCAGCCCGGTACGGTGCGAAGGCTGTGTCTGCAGCATCCCGATAGGGACGCCGGGACATCCGAGTAACGAGCTGCCACATGGTGCGTTCCTCGGACAGTTGCTGCGGCAGTACCAGTCCGAGCGCGTCAGCCAGCGGTTTGCGGCCCAGGTTCACCATGGCCCGCACTGCAGCGGCCCATTCATCGGTGGCGTACACAGCGGAGCGGTACCACAACGGAATGAGTGCACACAGCATGGTGGCGGTGACGACCAGCAGGGGCCGCTCGGCGACGGTTGACGTCAGGGCCAGAAGGGCAAGCACGGCCACTACCCCGTGTCCGTATAGCAGCGCCACGAAGAAATCCACGCTGGTACGTGCCGTCTCCACCTGGCGGCGTGCCTGTACGGGCGCAGCTGCGCTCAACTCGTTCCACAGCACCTGGGTATCGAGGCGGAAGCGGTTGTGACCGTACTCCTCGAATCGACGGATCGCATTGCCGAGTCGGGTCGGGGCGAGTTGGTCGGTGTCCGCCGGGTAGCGGGCCAACTGCTCGTTGAGCAGTGCACGCTGTACCGGAGTACGGCCTGCCGGGCGGGCGATCAGATCAGTGATCCGTTCTTTCCGGGCCCGCTGCCGTCGGCATCCACGGTCGTACGCACTGCGCGGCCACAGCAGATAACCCTCAAGGATCCGGTAGAGAGGGGTCTGGAGAGCATTGAGCACGATGCCGAAGAGAACGGCGGTACAGAGGAGCAGCAAGGCCGTCTGACTGCCCGTGTCGGGCCAGACACGCTTGATGGCTGCAGTCCGCTGCAGACTGGGAGCGACGGTGAGGAAGAAGACCGCGAGGTTGAGCGCGGTGGGCAGCACCCAGCCAACGACCAGCGCCCATCCGCCCCCAAGGACGCCCTTGGCGATGTCACCCACGGATTAGGACTCCTGCGGCCAGTCGTCGTCCGGATCGTTCTCCGGCCCGGGAGAGGTGTGCCTGACAACGGGCGGTCCCGAGGCCCCCTTGCCGTGCACAACGTCGGCCGCGATCGAGCCATGGTCAGCGATGATGTTCACGATGCCGCCAGCGGCCGGTTCGTCCTGGCCAGCCGACGCCCCGTCTTGAAAGGTGTGCTGGGCGAGCAGCGCGCGCAACTCCTCGGCGGCCTGGTCCCGCTCGGTGTTGTCCAGGCTTTCCAGCAGGGCCTCGATACGGGCCTGCCACAGCGCCGAACGGAACGCTCGCTCCAACTCAGGCTGCCCGGCCGCCTCCAGTCCGCCTGCAGTCTGGTCGAGTTGCTCCAGTTCGGCACTCTCGCGCTGCGTGTTTCCTCGGCCGAACCAACGGGCCACCTGCTGACGGAACACCGCCCATGCGTCTGTGCCAGCGGCCTGCACCACCGCAGTGCCTCCCGCCGCTGCCAGCGCAGTCATTGCCTCCGACAGCATCCTCGCCCTTCCTCCCGAGAGATCAGATCCGGCCCAGGGTGCGCTGCACCAGAGCCGTCACCACGTCACTCCATCAGACAAGTACCGACACTGCCCCTGGTTTCGTCGAGACGTTCCATCGTTCACAACCGCGTGCGCCATTTCGGGGTTGGTGACCGTGCAGGGCATGACGAGTTCGTCGATGCGGTCTTCGGTGGGGGAGACGACCAGTTGGATCCGGACCAACGTGCCGGTCAGGTCGTCGGGGAGGGTCTCATCGTCGAGGTAGCCGTGAAGGACGATCACGCCGTCGGGTTCACCGGGAGGTGGGGCAGGCTGGGGCATGGTCATCGCACGGCCCTCCTTCCCTCTCGGCCGCGAGGCCGAAGCGACTGGGGCACTGCACCGAGCATCCTTCGGCGTTGCGCGTGTTGGCGGGCGTGTGCTCGCCCGTGGGCGTGCGAGCAGGGCGTGCAGGGTTCTTCTTCGCGCGCTTCGTGGCAGTCGTGACCTTCTACCGTGCCGCAGGGAGCTGTGATGCCGTGCAGTACGGCGAGGGGGTACAGCTCGTCGCCATGGACGCCGGTGCGGGCGGTGATGGTGCGTTGCTTGAAGCCATCGCGGAGCAGGCCCAAGGCGACGGCTTGCATGAGGGTCAGTGCCTGACGCGTGTGGAGTATGACGGAGGTCGCCATGGTGAGGATTTCCTTTGCGGGGCGGCTGTTTGTCGGTTGATGCGGCGAACCGGTGTTTACGAAAGTTGGTGCTTAGGAGACGCAGATCCGAGCGCCGCGTCCCGGCCGTCTGGTCCGGGGGCGCGGCGCTGTGGTGTGTCGTGTCGTGCTGGTGCGTCAGGAGGCCGTGGCCGCACGGAGGATGTCGGCGTGGTCGAACGCCAGGCGCTCCGGCAGGTGGTCCAGGGGCCACCAGCGGGCGATCCGGGCGTCGTCTCCGGCGACGATCTGGGTGCCGACCGGGACGACGGCCGTGTACGCGACGGTGACGTACCGGCCGCGCGGGTCGCGGTCGGGCGCGTCCCAGACGCCGATCGGGCGCAGGCTGTCGGCGGTGACGTGGACGCCGGTCTCCTCAGCTAGTTCTCGGGCCGCGGCCGCGAGGCTCGTCTCGCCTTGGTCGACGTGCCCGCCGGGCAGCGCCCAAGCTCCCTCGTGGGGCGGCCAGCCCCGCTCGATCAGCAGGACGCTGCCGTCGGGCGTCATGGCCACCACGTCGGCGGTGTAGCGGATCGTCTCGAACGACTCGGTCTCGGTCTCGGTCATGTTCATCTCGCGGTTAGGTGGGTCAGTGGGTGGCGGTTTCGATGACCACGAGGAACTGGTCGCCGGGCAGGTCCATCACGACCTGGGCGTCCGTGCCCTGTGCGCGCTGGACGGCGGCGTACTCTTCCGCCGGCCATGAGCCTCGAGGGCTTCCGGCGGGGAACCGCTCGAGGACCGTGCGGGCCTGCGTGCTGGTGGTGTCCATCAGGCGTCACCGCCGTTCACGCGCTCGTGGATGTCGATGAGGGTGGCGATGGCGTCGGGGCTTGCCGCCAGGCCGACCCACTGCCCGAGCGCGGTGAAGACGGGTACCTGGTCGCGGTCGGCATCGAACACCACGGCGTAATCGCCGTACCGGTCGAGGACCATCTCCTTCAGGGCCCGCGCCGGTGCGGTGGCCAAAACCTCCAGGGAATCGACGGTGAGCCGGGCGGGCTCCGCCGCGTTGTGGGGCTGGGTGAGGACGCCGGAGACGTGCAACAGGTCGCCGGGCTGGATCTTGGTGAGCAGCTCGTGCACGATGCCGGGCTTGCTGGTGGTGCAGGACCAGGTCACGTCGTCCACGGCGTCGTCGGTGGGTGAGACGACCAGCTGGAACCGGGCGGTGTAGGGCGCGTCGCCGGGTGTGGGGACGGTGTCGAGGTAGCCGTCGACGGTGAGGTTTTTGGTGTCCATCAGTTGGTCTCCGCCAGGGGGTCGATGGGGCGAGGGGTGCGGGTTCGGGTGGTGCGCTGCGCAAGCACCAGCAGGTCGCGGTTGCGCTTCTGCTGGGCGTCTGTGATCGGCCGGGCCTTCGCGCCGTGGCGGTGCCAGAGCGGCGAGGGGGGCGGCTCGGGGTAGGCGAGGGCGTGGTCGACGTCGCGGTCGGTGCTGCTCATGGGTCCTCCAGGTGGAGGTCAGGCGTGGTCGCCTTGGCCCTTCTTGGACTTGGGCTTTGGCGCGAGGTCGGAGGCGAACCGCTCGCGGCGGGCCTCAACGGGGTTGGCGGTGATCCGGTCCTGCGCGCATGCCTTGTGTGCGGGCTCGCCGGAGTGGGAGCGCATGGGCGTGGGCTGGCCGCACAGCGTGCAGGGTCCTGCTAGCGGTCGAAGTGCTGGCTGTCGCGCCAGACGAGAGGCTCGCTGGGAGCCGGGATCAGGCCGGGCTCGAACGGCGGCTTCTCCTTCGTGCGTCGCCTGCGGGTCACGGCCGGAAGGCGGGCAGCTGCTGAAACACACGCTCCAGCAGGTCCGGCGTCGGCTTCCAGGGCACGACCTGCCCGCGCGCGGGGATGGGCAGGGGGAGCTCCTGGACGTCGTCGAGCACCAGGTGCCAGGCGCCCGGGTGCGCCCACTCCGAGCAGGGCGGCGCACCGTCGGGGTCCTGGTGGCACTCGGTGATCCGGGCGACGCCGACCACGGCGCCGGTGACCAGCTGACGGTCGCTGATCGTGCGGCCGATCAGCGGAGTTCGCAGGGCGGGCCGGTCGACGGTCTTGCTCGCGTGCAGCAGCACCCAGCCGGGCCGCCACCGCGCGGCCCGGTTCTCCACCGTCTTGGCCCCGGCGAGGATGCAGGCCGCGTACGGCTGCCGGATGCTGATGCCCCGGATCCAGTCGCCCTCGGGCAGGGTCACGGTGCTCATGCGGCCCGCCCCCACACGGCCGTGCCCGGCCTGCCCGCCCTGCGCCTGTTGACGGACGGCACGGTGGCGTGCGCCGTGGTCGCCAGGACCGCCCGGCCCGAGTGCTTGCCGTCGTACAGGGCGGCGTCGGCCGCCCTCTGCAGGCGCGTCAGGTCGCGTGCGCCGATCACGTCCGGGGACGCGGCGCCGACCGAGGCGGCGACGTCGACGGTGCGGCCGTCTTCCAGGACGACCGGCGTGTGCAGCATCCGGACCAGCTGCGCGAGGCGCTGCTCGCGGCGGGCGGCAGGCAGCTCCAGGACCACGGCGAACTCATCGCCCCCGAGCCGGCCGGCCGCAGCGCGCGGGCCCGCCCAGGCCGTGAGGCGGGCCGCGATCGACGCGAGGACGGTGTCGCCCGCCGCGTGCCCGAGGCTGTCGTTGATCTCCTTGAACCTGTCGGCGTCGACCATGACCACGGTCGTGTCGTCGCCGTGGCGGGCAAGGAGCCGGCGGGCGCGGGCGGTGTAGGAGTCGCGGCGCAGCAGGCCGGTCAGTGGATCCTTCCGGGTGGCGGCGAGCTGCTTGTGCAGGGCGACCGCGTGCACGGCCCAGCCGGTCAATGGCAGGGCGGCGGTGGTCAGTAAGAGTGCGCGCTGCCCGATTCGGGCCTGCACGCGCAGGACGGAGTCCATACTGGGGATCTCACTCTCGTCTCGTACGGGGTGGGTAGGCCCGGGACAGGTGGACTGGTTTGGACGCCTTTGTGCGCCTGTCCCGGGGCGGAGCTACAGCGCGAAGTCGCTGCGGGTGGTCCAGTTGTGGGGGCTCTTCCAGGGGCCGGCCTGCGCGGCGGGCCACTCCATCTGCCAGCCGGGCCGAAGCCCGCGCGCTCCCCAGCTGTCGGGCTGCTTGCCGGGGATCTCGAGTCCGGCCGTGTGCGCGGCGAGGGCGGCGTCGTACACCTCGTGGGCGCGGCGCAGGGCCGCGGCGGGGGAGTCGGCGACGCCGGTGAAGACGTGCACGCCCTTGTGGGCCGGGTTGGTGGTGTCGTGTATCGGGACGTCGACCTCATAGAACTCGGTGCGCGGCATGACGCCCATCTCCTCTCCGTGCCAGTGCTTGAGGGGCCACCGCGACCGCCCTGGCCTCCGTGGTGCGGGAGGGCCGGGGCGGCACGGAGAGCCCGTCAGGCAGCGACAGCGGCGGGGGAGTCGAGGCCTGCTCCGCGGAGTGCGTCCAGGACGTACGCGTCGAAGCGGGCTTGGTGCTGGGCGGCGGCCGCATGGCCGGTGGCGCGTCCGTAGGCGTAGCTGTACGCGTGCATGCTGGCGTCGGTGTGGGCGAGGGCCTGGTCGACAGCGCGGCGCGCAAGGTGCTCGATCCAGGTCTGCGCGGCGGACTCGCGGCGGGCGTGCGACGTCGTAAGGGCCACCGCCTGCGCCCACTGTCCGCTGCCGCAGGCTCGGCCGCCGCACTGCACCCAGTTCCACTGCCGCTGGCGCATGCCCTCGGGGTCAGCGTCCCAGTCCGCAGCCCAGCGGACGGCCTGCTCGGGGATCAGCTGTTGGACGACGTCCAGGACGTCACGGCCGGCGGCGCCGAGCGCGCGGTGGGCGTCGGTCTCCTCAAGGACGCGGATCCGGTGGGAGAGCAGCCGGTAGGGGTAGTGGCGCTGGCCCCAGTTGCCGGTCTCGCCCAGGGGCTGGACGATCCACAGCCGCACGGGCCAGGTGATGGGCCAGATACCGGTGTCCTCCAGCGCCTCGCCGACGCGCTTGACCATGCGGAAGTATGAGAAGGGGCTCTCGTCGAACCACAGGTTGGTGCAGGGCTGCGGGTGGTCGACGACTTGGCCGACGTTGGCGGCGAGGTTCACCGGGGTTCCGGCGTGCCGGGACATCTCGATGATGCCGTCGGCGGGGGTGGCGATGTACCAGGTGACAGGCTTGCGGGCCATGTGGTCCTCCATGAAGGGGTGTTGGCGGCTGGGGCCGCTCGATAACCGGGTGTTGGTCGGAGTGCGCACGTCGGCGGTCAGGCGCGATAGACGGGCGGGCGGACTCCGGCACGGAGTTCGCGGGTGGGTTGGGGGTTGTTCGTCGCAGCGTCGGCGGAACGGCTCACGCGCGGACTGCGCTGGCGACCTGCGCTTCCAGGTCCGCGCGGCCCTCGGGGTCGTCGTCCTGGTCGTCGGTTTCCTGGGCGACGTCGACGGGGTCGCCGTGGATGGTGCAGACGATGTCCGGGTCGTTGTCCATGGCGCCGGTCAGCGCCTTGTGCAGGTCGGTGACCGAGTGGACCGGGGCCCACGCCTGGCCGGTGCACTCCGGGTCGACGAGGCAGGGCAGCAGGACGTCGAAGCCGAAGTCGCCTTCGCCGTCGACGTCGTCGCGGAACGCCAGGATGAGGTACTGCTGCCCAAGGCGGATCTCCGCGACGCGGTCCCGGCCGGTCACCAGGTCCGATCCCGGCCGCCACCGCCACAGCGGCAGGATCTCCGGACCGAAGAAGCGACGGACCAGCAGCAGATCGCCCAAGCCGGTGCTGCCGTCGCGCCCAAGTTCGGCCTCCCGGGCCTGCGAGAGCCGCTTCAGGAACGGCTGCAGGCGGTACAGGACGTCGGAGAAGACGACGGTGTTGAATCCTTCGGCAGCGAGCCTCTGGTGCGAGTGCACCATGGCCTGGTGCTGGGCGCGGACGACGGCCTCGGGCACGCGCCGGTTGTCCGGCCGCGGGCCCTGCCGCTTCAGGCAGACGTCCAGCGGCGTGGCGACGACGACCGCGACGGTCGGCATGCCGTGCCGCTTGGCGGCCATCACCAGCTCCATCCGCACGCTCTGTTCGACGTTGGTCGCGTCGATCACCGTGTTGAGCTTCCTGGCCATCCGGCGCTCCAGGATCAGCTTGAGAACGTCGGCGGCATCGGCCGTGGCGTCCTGCCGGCCAGGGTCATCGCTGACCACGCCCCGCAGACCATCGAGCGAAAGGACCTGGGACGCCGGCCAGGTCCGGGCCAGCGTCGACTTGCCAGCGCCGGAGGCCCCTATGAGCACGATCAGCCCGTTCTCGGGCAGGTCCGGGTACAGCACCGAGGTCATGCGGGGATTCCTTGCGGGTCGAGGGAGCGGGCAGCCCAGTTCAGGCGCTGCCCGGCGGTGTCGGTGAGTAGGGCGGCGGCCTCGTGCAGCGGGCAGGAGGCGTCGCCGTCGCCGTTCGGCTCGATCTGCTCCGCCCGGCGCGCTGCGGTGCTGACCACCTGCGCGAGCATCGGGAAGAGACCGCCGGGCACGTCGACGTCCTCCTGGAGCTCGCGCAGGATCGCGGCGAGCTCGCGGGCGTCGACGTCGTCGGCGCTCAGGTCGTCCTGAACCTGTTGGAGGGCGAGCTGGGCGATGCCGAGCGAGGCACGCACCCGGTCCAGGCGCGTGCGGGAGCGGCCGGTCATCGGGTGGTCGCCTTGCTGGTGGCGACCACGGTTGCGACCGTTTCCCAGCCGTGGTGCCAGGCGGAGTCGAGGTGGAAGGCGCCGTTCATGCCGAAGTCGGCGAACTTGTAGAAGCCGCCGTTGCCGGTCTTGGTGGCGAGCCTCTCCAGCAATGTCGGCAGGTTCGGATATTCGACTGTGCGGAATAGCGTCTGTGAGCCCACCGCAGGGCAGTCGGACGACGCGAGCGCGGTTCCTGGTTCTGGCATCAATACACTCCTCTCATCAGCACTTACGTTCGGGTGCTGCATCTGAAAGCAGGGGGGATGTGATGTCGACGGTCGACGTGCAGAGGGTCTGGAAGCCGTCCGTAGCGGACCTCTGGGCGGGACGACGCCCTCTGTGGTGGACCGTTGGCCCGGCGGGGGAGCTGGCTGTACTGCTCGTCCATCGGCAGTGCCTACGCCGAAGCCGCTACGTGAAGGGTTGGGTGGGATGGGGCCCGCAGGTCCCCTTCGATGCGGTGCTCGTGATTCGCCAGGCTGACGGGTCGCTTCAACGTCGACTGATCAAGGACGTCCCGGTCAGGCCGAGCCACATCGCTCTTCTCCCGGAGGCCCGGCTTCTCATCGCAAGCGGTCGAGCGGGCAAGGAGGAGTCGGGAGCATGGAGCCCGAACGCCGTGGTGTTCTCTCTGGAAAGTGGTGACCAAGAAGCCACCTTCTGCATCGGCGACGACATCCCTGCTCTGGTGACCGATCGCGAGGGGTCGATCTGGACGGCTTACGGGGACGAAGGCATCTATGGAGGGCATCCGGAGTCTGCAGCCGGCCTTGCCGGCTGGAGTGCCGATGGTCGGGCAACCTGGGCTCCAGGAGGTCGCCTTCCTGACGTGCCTTTGGAGGGATGCACCGCTGCCACCGAGGGGGACCAGGTCTGGCTGATCTGGTATTCCGGTAGTCGGCGGCGAGGCACGTTCTTGACGCGGATCACCCCGTCGACCGGTGAGGTGAACAGTTGGCCCAGCCCCGTACGTGACCCGGACGGTTTCGCCGTGCGGGACCATCGAGCGGTCCTGACCAAGCGTGTTCACAACCAGAGGTCAACCGAGGTGGTGCGAGCCGAGTTGGACGGTGATACCTGGAGTGTGACCGAGCGGCGCAAGATTCGAGTGCCCGGACGGGTGGTCATGCGCTGCGGTCAGGGTCGCGACGGTCTTCTATGGCTTCGCGCTGGCGACACGTGGCTTCTCATCGAAGCCTGATAGCGGCCGAGACGTGCAGCTCACGACCGACGGGCCACCTCGGCTGCGTAGGCCATTCTGACCGCGCCGGCAGACCATCGTTCGGCCGCCATAGGGCTGATACCGAGCAGCCGTTGCAGCACAGCTGGCGGCATCTGTGTGCAAAGGTCGAGCAGGGCGGCGCATCGTCCGGCTTCGGACGGGAGGCCGATGTTCCGCAGACGGGTCGCGAGCCGACTGTGGTCAGGATGCCGAGCGCACGGGCCCCGGCTCCGGCGACGATCGCCTATCTGCTAGCTTCCCGAGGTGCTTGATGAGCAGTCGCAGTGCTCGTCATGACGCGTCCCGACCGGAGAGGATGGACAAGGAGTCGGGCTCCCCATTCCTCAGCAGTGACGGTGCGGTATTCATCGGCAGGTCGCAGAGCCCGGCGCCGGGCGATGAACGCTCGATGTGCCTCGATGGCATCAGTGGGGTAGATCGCGGCGCGGCCGGCCTGTTGCCCGAGCAGGGCGGCGAAGACGGCGGGACGGTGAGCATGCATGCTTGGGGTTCTCCTGATCTCGCCGCCAGGTGTAGGCGAGCTGGATCCGTCCAACCAGCTCGGGACACAGCGTGATAGTGAGAAGAAGCACCGAAACCGAGCTGTCCCTCGCCATCAGCTCCTTGAGGTAGCCGGCCGACGGTTCCGCAGCGGGTCCCACGGCGGATTCCCGACGAGATATACACCAAGGTCTTCGCCGGGCTCCGTTCTCATCGTGACCGCGCCTTGCTGGCCTTCTGGGAGACCCGACCCAGAATTCCTCATCGGGTCAAGATCGCGGCATCTTCGGCCGGCTCTGGAGACCACGCGCGACCCCGAGGGGTTCGCCCGCTTGAGGGCTTCACTGCCGACCTCGCCCTGGGCGACTGCGGCCGCGCATACGGAACTGACTGTGCTCACGAACACGCTTGTGTCCGGTGCCCCGTCCTGATCGTCCACGCGACAGAGCGTCCCCGACTTGTCGAAATCCGCGACAACCTCCTCACGCGCATCTTGGAAGCCGAAAGGGAAGGGTGGCTCGGCGAGATCGAGGGGCTGCAGAGCAGCCTGACCCACGCCGAGGAGAAGCTTGCCCAACTCGACGCCCAGATCTCCCGGAAGCAAGAGTCTGTCGACCTGGGCATTCCTACATTCCGGGAGATCGTTGCTCGCACCACTACGGCGGCCACCCCGCCGGGGCCTGCGTGACTGAACGGCTGTCGCTCTGGCGTGCTCAGCGGCCACAGTCACAGAACGCGGCGCTTGGACGAGCTTCATCCACGCGGATGATCTACACCACCCCGGCCACGCACCACGTTCTACGGGCGGCGGGCCAGCAGGTGGGTGTCGAGGAAGCCCCGCTCGGACGCTGGGTCGTGGAGCAACCGAGCCACCGTGGGGAGTCCGGCCCCGGCCAGCAACTCGGCAAACTGCTCCGCCGGCCAGCTATAGGCAGGCGCCACCTTGTGGTCGAAGCGGACAGGCTCCGGCCCCTCGGTTCCGAAGAAGGACGCCAGGAGCAGGCCCCCTGGTGCCAGGACACGCGCCTGCTCAGCGAGCAGCGCGGGCAATTCTTCAGGTGGGGTATGGATCATCGAGTAGTGGGCCAGCACTCCGCCGAGCGCGCCGTCCTCGACCGGCAGGGCCTCCATTCGTGCTTCGTCGAACCGCAGCGCCGGATGGGCCCGCCGGGCGTGGGCGACCATAGCCGGGGAGAGGTCGAGCCCGAAGGCGTCCAACCCCAAGTCGTGCAGCATGGCGGTCAAATGGCCGGGTCCGCACCCGACGTCGGCTGCCCGCAGATTCCCCGTGCCACGCACGAGCTCGGCGAAGGTGCCGATCATGTTCCGTGCGAACGGCTGCGTCTCCAACCGATTAGCGAACATCGACGCATAAAGGTCGACGACCCCGTCGTAGGCCGCCCTGGTCTCGTCCTGGTGTTTTAACACGGGAGGGAAGCTAACACCCGCGCCGTTCACAGCAGTTCTCCGGCCCCATACCGGCCCCTTCCCCGCAGGACTGATCGTCCTGTCACCTGACCACGGGACGCCCCGGTAGTTCGGAGAATGCAGCAGCCGAGCTACTTCGACAGGCAGAAAACGAACCGCCTCCCGCAGTCCCCACAGGTCTCACGGGCTGACATGGCCCGGTCCAGGGCCCACTCCTGAACGAGCGTCGGCATCCGCTTGGGCTTGGCCAGGTCGACGCGGAGCAGGAAGCCGCGGGTGGGGTGGTTGCACGACCACTGCGGCCGGTACGAGCACCACTTGCAGCACAGGATCGCGACCGGTCCGTCGTTGTCGCCGGGGCTGAGGCCCATGTTCCTCAGCTGCCGTCACGTGACGAGTCCTTCGGGGACCGCGCCGCGATCGAACTTCGGGCCCGCCGGAAGCGGACCCGCTGAGATGGCGGGCGTTGGAAGGGCTGGGCACTCAGGTTCTGTGCTGCTTGGATGCTCCAGTGATCGAACTGGTGGTTGCCCTGGCAGCGGCAGGGCTGACGGCGTGGTTGTTCCGTCGCAGAGTGAAGCAGCGGGCAGACAGTGCCGCCCAGGGAAATGTGATCAAGATTCCCTGTCTGCTCCAGCACCCTTCCATTGAAGGACGATGGCTTCGGGGGCGGCTGTTGATAGGCCCCTCCGAAATGGGCTGGGAGCCACGGAGCAAAGCCGGGGCGGCAGTGTCCCTCCCGGAGGGGCTGCGCCAGGTCAGCGTGCGGTCACCGTCATGGCGCGAGGCGGTGAAAATCAACGGTGGGTCCAGAATCGTCGAATGCAGCTCTCCCGAGGGACCTCTTCTTGTCGCTGTGATGCCGAATGAGTTGGACCACGTGCTCACTGCCTTGAACAGCAGCTGAGCAGAGCAGGAAGCATCCCTTCTCGCCTCCGAGCGGGGCAGCGCTTGATCTCGCGGTGCCGCTTCCTGCGCCTCCTGGGCATCAGCGGCTCCAGACGCCGGGCAGCCGGTCGGGGCGGTGCGGATAGCGGGGGCCGGGGCGCTGCGGGCGGGGTCGGCCGATCCGGCGGCGCGGGCGGGGAATGAGCACGAGCGGTTCCTCCAGTGGTCGGTGGACAGCGCTGCGCCCCGCCGGCGCCGTGCTGGTGTCGGCGGGGCGCTACGTGCGGCCGGGCGGCCTGTCCGGTCCTCGCCCAGCCCCAGGACGGGACGGGCGAGGACCGGGCAGGGCGTCAGGTCTTCAGCGGCTGCTGCGGGTGCGGAGCAGTCGGGCGGCTTTCTGCTTCAGCTGGTCGAAGAGGGTCGGGTGCGTGTGCCGCCAGGCGGTGCGGTCCACACCGTCCTCCGTGGCGAAGCTGCGGGAGGCTCCGCAAGTGCACGTCCAGGCGAAGGGCTCGGGGCGGGTGTCGTCGCGGGTGGCGGTGACCGTGGCCGGGCGACCGTCGTGGCGGCCGTGGTAGGTGCCGACCCAGAACTCGTTCGTGCGCAGCTCCGTGTGCGGGTGGTGCTGGCCGGTGATGGGCTTGTCGTGGAACTGCATGGCGGGGCGTCTCCCTTGTCCGGGCGGGTGTGGTGGCTGGTGGTGTGCAGGCCGGAGGGCCTGGCCCGCCCCCGACCGCGGAGGGTTCGGGTGCGAGGCAGGTGGTCCGGAGCAAAGGTTCAGAGGCCGCGGGTGTCGGCGAGACCGGCGGCGTGGTCGACCATGCGCAGCGGGGTGCGGGCCGATCCGTGGGCGTCGTTGAAGGACGGCACGGAGTCGACGTCGTCGCCGAACTTGCGGCGGATCGCGTCCAGGAGCACGGAGGCCGCGTCGGCTTCCAGGCCGCTGTCACCGCGGGCCTCGGCTCGGATGGCTCCGAGCATGCAGCGGGCGCCGTCTTCGTCGACCAGGGCGCCTGAGCACCAGCCGCTGGTGAGCAGCCGGTGGTGGGCGCGCTGCAGAAGGGCGGCGACCGGGGTCGGGTAGGAGGCTGGCGGGGGCTGGAGCGTCGGGGTCAGCGGGACGGTGATGACGTCGGCCAGGTCCACGTGCTCTGTGGGGATGTGCGCGGTGTTGACCTCGTAGGCGACGGCCGCTTCGTCCAGGCGCGCGGTCATCGCCGCGTTCACGAGGGTGAGGCGTTCCTCGAGGCTCAGTTCCGCTGGCGCGGCCGGGGTAGTTGGGGCGGGATGGTCTCTGACGGGGGAG
>NZ_JAMJFL010000037.1 GCF_023544665.1 Streptomyces sp. YS415 | reverse complement strand
CCGAGAAGGACGTCAGCCGGGTGTACACACCCGGGTACCCGGCCGCCGCGCAACCCTCCCCCCAGGACGTGATCCCCGCCAGGACGCCCTCGACCAGCAGCGGACCGCCGCTGTCGCCCTGGCAGGTGTCCACGCCGCCGGAGGCGTGGCCGGCGCAGACCATGTCGGACGCGAGGTAGTCCGTGCCGTAGGAGCTCGCGCAGCCGGCGTCGGACACGATCGGCACCGTGGCCGTGCGCAGCTGGCTGGAGGCGCTGCCGTTCGCGGAGGTGGCGCCCCAGCCGAGGATGCGGGCGGTGGTGCCGGCCGCGTACACGCCCGTCTGGTCGGCGGAGACGTAGGGTGCCGGGGTGTACGGCATCGACGTCGACAGCGTCAGCACCGCCACGTCGTCGCCGTCGGTGGCCTGCTTGTAGTCCGGGTGGATCCAGATCTTGCCGACCGTGGCCACGGTGCCGTCGGTGCCGTCGCGGTGGGTGCGGCCGCCCACGACGCGGACGCTGCCGGCGGTCTCGCCGGCCATGCAGTGGGCCGCGGTGACGACCTTGGTCGCCGAGACGAGCGTGCCACCGCAGAACTGGTTCTGCGCGGAGTCCGTGATCTGCATCATGAACGGGTACGCGGCCGTGGTCGTCGTCGAGCCGCCCACGATGGGCTGGGGAGCCGCGGCGGCGGTGGGGGCGACGCCGAGCAGCGCGGTGGCCGCCGCGAGCGCGGTGGCGGTCTGTCTGGCGCGGAGGTGCCCGAGCATGAGTCTCCTCATTGGGTTGCCGGTGGGGGGTCGCGCGGGTGGGGGGTGCGGCACGAGGGTCTCGGGACCGACCCCCGTGTGCCCGGCGAGCGGCACGCCCCTACGCTAGAACTCGCAGGTTCCCTTCCCAATGAGGGAACCCCCTAGGGGAGTTGGGCAGGGAAAACCCTCGGTCGGCCCCGGCCGAACCCGCCGGTGCGGTGAATCGTTGCGGGAATCTCAGCCGCCGGGACGGCCCGCCGCCAGCCGGACGATGTCGACGCGCGACCGGATGCCGAGCTTGCGGTAGACCCGGGTCAGGGTCGCCTCGACGGTCTTGACGCTGATGAACAGCCGCGCGGCTATCTCCCGGTTGGTCGCGCCCTCCATGACCAGCGCCGCGACCTGACGCTCCATCGAGGCGAGGGAGTCCAGCGCGTCCAGGGCGGCGGCCGGTGCGGGCGCCGGTTCGGCCGCGGGCGCCGTCGCGGCCGCCTCCACCTGGCGCAGCCACGGCAGCGCCCGGCACCGCCGGAACAGCCTGGCCGCCTCGTCGTACGAGACCGGCCCCGGCCCGCCGGTGCGCAGCCCCGCCGCCGCGAAGGCCGCCCGGGCCTCCTCCAGGCCGTAGCCCAGCTTGGCGAGCCGGTCCTGCACCGAGGTCAGCCGTTCGGCGGCGAACTCCCGCTCGCCGCGCGCCGCGCGCACCAGCGCCTCCGCGCGGTCCAGCACCGCGAGCACGCTCTCCCGGCCCAGGCGCAGGGCGCGGGCCCGTGCCGTGTCGATGACGTCCTGCGCCTCCTCGGCCGCGCCGATCCGGACCAGTGCCTCGGCGAGATCGCCGTGCCAGCGTCCGCGCGCCGGGTCGGTGATGCCGAGGGCCCGCTCCAGCTCGCGCACCCGGCGCAGCGAGGCCACCGCCGCGGGCGCGTCCCCGGCCACCAGCTGGGCGTGGCCGAGGGCGGCCAGGGCGCGGGAGACGTACATCTGGTCGCCGTCCTGCTCGGCGTGGTCGAGCGCCTCCCGGGCCAGTGCCAGCGCCCGGTCCACCTCGCCACCCGCGGCCTCCGCCAGGGAGGTGAGCACGGCCGAGGCGACCTCGCCGATCCCGGTGTCCCGGGCCAGCCGCAGGCTCTCGCGGGCGAGGTCGAGGGCGCGGGCGCAGTGCCCGGTGCGCAGCTCGGTCTCGGCGAGACCGCGCAGGAAGTGCACCTCGCTCTCGACCGAGCCGCGCCGCCGCACCTCGCGCAGCAGCGCGGTCACGGTGGCGCGGGCCTCGGGCAGCTGGTCGCTCATCACCAGCCAGCGGAACCGGGCGTACCCGGCGCCGTTGTGATGGCAGGCCACCCTCGGGTCCTGCGGTTCCCGCAGGGCGCGCTTGATGGTCGCGGGCGCGTCCGGGTGGCCCATCAGGGTCTCGATCTGGGCCTCGAAGGCGAGCGCCATCAGCTCGGTGTACCGGTCGCCGCCCCGCGCGGCCAGCTCCGCGGAGTAGGCGGCCTCCTCCCGGGCCGGGTCGAAGTCGCCGTCCACCAGCAGCGCCCGCCAGGCCAGCTGGTAGTGGATCAGGGCGAGCAGCCGGGGGTCCTCGCCCGCGTCGGCCAGCGCCTGCGGGAAGACGGCGTCGACCTCCGACATGGCGTGACCCGCGGTCTCGATCACCACGATCCAGGCCCGCACCCGCTGCGCGGGCACCGTCGAGGCGGACAGCACCTCGCGCGCGATGTCCCGGGCGAGATCCAGCTCACCGGCGGTGATGGCGTCCTCGGCGGCCTGCAGCAGCAGGTCGTGCGGACCGGCGGGTGTCCGTTCGGCCGGGGCGGTGCCGGGGGCAGGCGCGGGGCCGCCCGTGTCGTCGCCGGATCGCCGCGCCCGCCTGGTCCCGGTCTCCGCGGGCGCGTGCCGGGCGGCCAGCCGGCCGAGCGCGGCGGCCACCGAGGGCGCCCCGCGGTCCCGGGCCAGTGCCGCGGCCTCCGCCAGCGAGGCGGCCACCTCCGGATCGGTGCCGATGGTCGCGAGCGCCAGATGCCGGGCCCGTTCGATCGGGTCCGAGGCGGCCGTGGACAGCGCCGCGTGCGCGGCCCGCCGCTCCTGCGCGGGCGCCTCCGCGTACAGCGCCGCCGAGATCAGCGGATGCGCGAAGCGTACGGCCGGTCCCTCCGCCTCCGTCGCGAGCAGTCCCAGTTCCGCCGCCCGGGCGGTCTCCGCCTCGGCGTCGGCGCGGCCCGCCGCGCGCAGCGTGGCCAGGGTGGGCCGGGCGCCGGCGCTGGCCACGAGGAGGGTGTGGCGGGCGTCGGCGGAGAGCATCCCGAGCCGGTTGAGCACCAGCGCGCGCAGCGAGGTGGGCACCGGCAGCGGCTCGCCCGGCCGGTGCGGGGCGGGGTTCTCGGCGAGCGCGCGGCCGAGTTCCAGGGCGAAGAGCGGGTTGCCGCCGCTGGTGCGGTGGATGTCGCGGACCGTGGAGCGGGACAGGCCGGTGTAGCCGCGGTGGTCGAGCAGGGCGGCCACGTGGGTGCGGGAGAGGGGGCCGAGCCGGAGGGCGAGGGTGTCCGGCGGGGCGGCGCCCAGATGGCGGTCGTACTCCTCGTCCTGGGTGCGGGCGGCGCACAGCATCCGCACGGGGCTGTCGCCGAGGCGGCGGGCGGCGAAGCCGAGGAGTTCCACGCTGGCCGGGTCGAGCCACTGGAGGTCGTCGGCGACGATCAGCACGGGGCCCTCGGCGGCGAGGGCGCGCAGGGCGGACAGGACGGCCAGGCGCAGGGCGAGGCCGTCGCGCTGGAGGGTGGACTCGCCGCGGCCGGTGAGCGCCGACTCCAGGGCGGTGCGCTGGGCGGCGGGCAGCTGGTCGCAGACGTCGTCGAGGACCAGGCCGAGGAGGTCGGCGAGGGCGAGGAAGGGGAGATGGGATTCGGACTCGGTCGCCGAGCAGCGCAACACGGTCCGTGCCGTCGCGCCGTATTCCGCGGCCAATGCCCGCAGCGCGGTCGACTTTCCTATTCCGGCGGGCCCGTGCAGCAGGACGCTGCCGCCCCGGGCGAGCTGCCGACGCGCCGCCGTGAACGGCTCGTCCCGGCCGATGACCATGTCGGGGCGGGATCTGGCAGGTTCCGTGAAGTCCCGTGGCACGGTCACCGCTCCCCTCCGTGTGTCGTGTTCTGGCCAATATTAGGCAATGGGTCTTTGAATTTCGGAGTGCCTGCCGGGTGAGGGAAATAACAGCAGCGAAGCACAGGGAAATTCAGGGGGCGGGTGACTGAATGGGAGAGCCCACGTCACGCCTCCGGCGCCGGGTACGGCAGCCCGCCCATGGTCGCCGGGGCCGCGAGGCGTAAGCACCCGCACGCCGGCCCTTCGGGGCACTCCCCGTGGACGCCCTACGGCAGCAGCCCCGCCCGCCTGGCAGCGGCCACCGCCTCCCCCCGGGTGTGCGCCCCCAGCTTCCGCATGGCCGACCGCAGATACCCCTTCACCGTCTCCGCCCGCAGCCCCAGCCGCTCGCCGGCCGCGGCATTCGTCGCCCCCGCCGCCACCCAGGCCAGCACATCCACCTCCCGGGGCGCCAGCCGGACCCCCGCCGCCGGCCCCTCGGGCGTCAGCAGCCCGCACACCTCCAGCAGCTCCGCGCGCAACCCCGGGTCGGCAATCCGCGGCGCCAGCGCCCGCAGCGCCGCATGGGCCTCCCGCACCTGTTCCCGCACGGCCCCGTCGCCGTCCCGCTCCGGCCGTGGCCGCGCCGCCGCCAGCAGCTCCTGCGCCGACTCCCGCACGACCAGCGCCTGCTCCACGTCGCGCGCGGCGGCCACCGCCGCGGTCAGCGTGCGGTCGCCGAGCGGCTGCGGGGTGCGCAGGGCGCCGTAGAGGACACCGCGCACCCGGCGGCGTACGACGACCGGGACCGCGAGGACCGAGCGCAGGCCCTCGGCGGCGACGGCGGTGTCGTACTCGTGGCTGATCTGCCGCGAGGAGGAGTAGTCCGTCACCGCGCAGGCGCGGGCCAGGGCGAGCGCGCGACCGCCGAGACCGCTGCCGGACGTCACGGCGAGCCGGCTCAGCGCGTGCGTGGAGGTGCCGTCGAGTTCGGTGATGAGCATCCGCGGGCGGGCGGACTCCGTCAGACCGCCGAACGCGACCGGGAGCCCGGTCGAGCGCCGCAGCCGGACCAGCGCACCCCGGATCTCCGCGGCTCCGGTGACATCTGCTGCCAACTGCCCGCCCTTCCTCCGCGGCATGCACCCCCGTCCGGGGGTAGTGAGACCTGCATCACGGATTACACGATGGCGGGGAGCCGCCGGGCAATGGTCCGGGACAGAGGAGGACACATGACGGCCACCGACGACTTCCGCAGGGCACGGGACTTCCTGCTGGAGCACCGCGAGGACTACGCCACCGCCTGCGCGGGGTTCGCGTGGCCCCGGCCGGAGCGGTTCAACTGGGCGCTCGACTGGTTCGACGTCATCGCGGACGGCAATGACCGCACCGCGCTGCACATCGTCGAGGAGGACGGCACCGAGGCGCGACTGACGTTCGCCGAGCTGTCCGCCCGCTCCGACCGGGTCGCCAACTGGCTGCGCGCGCGGGGCGTCGGCGCCGAGGACCGGATCCTGGTCATGCTCGGCAACCAGACCGAGCTGTGGGAGACCGCGCTGGCCGCCATGAAGCTGCGGGCCGTCGTCATCCCGGCCACCCCGCTGCTCGGCCCCGCCGATCTGCGCGACCGGGTGGAGCGCGGGCGGGTCCGGCAGGTGATCGTGCGGTCCGAGGACACCGGCAAGTTCGCCGAGGTGCCCGGTGACTACACCCGTATCGCCGTCGGCGGCGCCCGCGAGGGCTGGCACGCGTACGAGGACGCCCGCACCGCCCCCGCCGGCTTCACCCCGGACGGCCCCACCCGCGGCGACGACCCGCTGATGCTCTACTTCACCTCCGGGACCACGGCCCGCCCCAAGCTCGTCGAGCACACCCACCTCTCGTACCCGGTCGGCCACCTCGCCACCATGTACTGGATCGGCCTGCGCCCCGGCGACGTGCACCTCAACATCTCCTCGCCGGGCTGGGCCAAGCACGCCTGGTCCAACCTGTTCGCGCCGTGGAACGCCGAGGCGACCGTCTTCCTGCACAACTACACGCGCTTCGACGCGGCCCGGCTGATGGCCGAGATGGACCGGGCGGGCGTCACGACCTTCTGCGCCCCGCCGACGGTGTGGCGGATGCTCATCCAGGCCGACCTGACCGCCCTGCGCACCCCGCCGCGCGAGGCGGTGGCGGCGGGGGAGCCGCTGAACCCCGAGGTCATCGAACAGGTCCGGCGGGCATGGGGCGTCACCGTCCGGGACGGCTTCGGCCAGACCGAGACCGCCGTCCAGATCGCCAACAGCCCCGGCCAGCCGCTGAAGACCGGCGCCATGGGCCGCCCCGGTCCCGGCTACCGGGTGGAGTTGCTGGACCCGGTGACCGGCGCGCCCGGCGCCACCGAGGGCGAGATCGCGCTCGACCTGTCGGCCCGCCCGGTCGGCCTGATGACCGGCTACCACGGCGACCCCGACCGTACGGCGGAGGCGATGGCGGGCGGCTACTACCGCACCGGCGATGTCGCGTCCAGGGACGAGGACGGATACCTGACGTACGTCGGGCGCAGTGACGACGTCTTCAAGGCGAGCGACTACAAGATCAGTCCCTTCGAGCTGGAGAGCGCGCTGCTGGAGCACGAGGCGGTCGCCGAGGCCGCCGTGGTGCCCGCCCCGGACGACCTGCGCCTCGCCGTCCCCAAGGCGTACGTCACGCTCGCCGACGGCTGGGAGCCGGGTCCCGGCACCGCGAAGGTCCTCTTCGAGCACTCCCGCGAGGTGCTCGCCCCGTACAAGCGCGTCCGCCGCCTGGAGTTCGCGCCCCTGCCCAAGACCGTCTCCGGCAAGATCCGCCGGGTCGAACTGCGCGAGGCCACGGCGGCCGGCTCGGCCGACGAGTACCGCGAGGAGGACTTCCGGTGACCGCACTGTCGTACACGCACGGAACCGGCGCGACCGCGCTGCTCGGTGACACGATCGGGGACAACCTGGCCCGCACCGCCGCCACCTGGCCGCAGCGGGAGGCGCTGGTCGACGTCCCGTCGGGGCGGCGCTGGACGTACGCCCGGCTCATCGCGGACGTCGACGAGCTGGCGTACGCGCTGCTGGCGAGCGGGATCGTCAAGGGCGACCGGGTCGGGATCTGGGCGGTCAACTGCCCCGAGTGGGTGCTCGTGCAGTACGCCACCGCCCGGATCGGCGCGATCATGGTGAACATCAACCCGGCGTACCGGGTGCACGAGGTCGAGTACGTGCTCAAGCAGGCCGGGATCTCCCTGCTCTTCGCCTCCCTCGGCCACAAGGGCAGCGACTACCGGGCCATGGTGGACGAGGTGCGGGGCAACTGCCCCGGGCTGCGCGAGGCCGTGTATTTCGGCGACCCGAGCTGGCAGGCACTGCTCGGCCGCGCCGTCCCGCGCGCCCTGCCGGACGACCTGAGCTGCGACGACGCGGTCAACATCCAGTACACCTCGGGCACCACGGGCTTCCCGAAGGGGGCCACCCTCTCCCACCACAACATCCTCAACAACGGCTATTTCGTGGGGGAGTCGATCGGCTACACCGAGCAGGACCGGGTGTGTCTTCCGGTCCCGTTCTATCACTGTTTCGGCATGGTCATGGGGAATCTGGCCGCTACCTCCCACGGTGCCTGCATCGTGATCCCGGCCCCCTCCTTCGACCCGAAAGCCACGCTGGAGGCCGTTCAGCAGGAGCGGTGCACCTCGCTGTACGGCGTCCCGACCATGTTCATCGCGGAGCTGAACCTGCCCGACTTCGCGCGCTACGACCTCTCCTCGCTGCGCACCGGCATCATGGCGGGCTCGCCCTGCCCGGTGGAGGTGATGAAACGGGTGGTCGCCGAGATGCACATGGAGCAGGTGTCCATCTGCTACGGCATGACCGAGACCTCCCCCGTCTCGCTCCAGACCCGGATGGACGACGACCTGGAGCACCGCACCGGAACCGTCGGCCGCGTCCTGCCGCACGTCGAGGTGAAGATCGTCGACCCCGCCACCGGGATCACCCGACCCCGGGGCACGGCAGGGGAGTTGTGCACCCGCGGCTACGGCGTGATGCTCGGCTATTGGAACGAACCCGACAAGACCGCGGAGGCCGTCGACCCCGCCCGCTGGATGCACACCGGCGATCTCGCCGTGATGCGCGAGGACGGCTATGTCGAGATCGTCGGCCGCATCAAGGACATGATCATCCGGGGCGGCGAGAACATCTACCCGCGCGAGATCGAGGAGTTCCTCTACGGCCACCCGAAGATCGCCGACGTGCAGGTGATCGGCGTGCCGCACGAGCGGTACGGCGAGGAGGTGCTGGCCTGCGTCATCCCCCGCGACCCGGCCGACCCGCCCACGCTGGAGGACGTACGGGCGTTCTGCGCGGGACAGTTGGCCCATTACAAGATCCCGGCCAGGGTGCGGGTGCTCGATTCCTTCCCGATGACGGTGTCCGGAAAGGTACGCAAGATCGAGCTGCGGGAGCGGTACTCCGGCTGATCCTCCGGGGCGTTCGATCACAGCGGGGCGCGGCCCGTAAGATCGGGTGCCCTGGGGGTGGTTATGGGCAGGCAGCGCCCTGGCTCGCCGACGCTGGAGGAAGTCGCGGCTCTCGCCGGTGTCGGGCGCGGCACCGTCTCGCGCGTCATCAACAACGCGGCCGGCGTGAAGGAGTCCACGCGCCGGGCCGTCGAGCGGGCCATCGACGAACTGGGCTACGTGCCCAATCTGGCGGCCCGTTCCCTGGCCGGGCGGCGCGCGGACGCGGTGGCGCTGGCGCTGACCGAACGGGACTGGCGGCAGTTCGGGGAGCCCTTCTTCTCGGAGATCATCCGCTCAGTCGGTGACGCCCTCGCCGACACGTCGGTGCAGCTGCTGCTCACCCTGGTCCGCACGGACGTCGAGCGGCGGCGCTTCGTCGAGTACGCGCGCGGCGGACGGGTGGACGGGGTCCTGCTGATGTCCGTGCGGGCCGAGGACCGGCTGCCGGACATGCTCGCCGACGCCGGACTGCCCACGGTGCTGCTCGGCCGCCGCTCGGGCGACGAGCACGTCACCTACGTGGACGCGGACAACGTCGGCGGCGCCCGCGGCGCGGTCGAGCATCTGCTGCGCGGGGGGCGCCGGAGGATCGCCGCCGTCACCGGGCCGCTGGACATGTACGTCGCCCGGTGCCGGCTGCGCGGGTACCGGGAGGCGCTGGCCGCCGCCGGTGTGGAGGACGTTGCCTCGCTGGTCGTCGAGGGTGACTTCACCGAGGACAGCGGGCGCCGGGCGACGGCCGAACTCCTCGCCCGGCACCCGGACGTGGACGCCGTCTTCGCCGCCTCGGACACCATGGCCGCCGCGGCGCTCGGGGTGCTGCGGGCGGCCGGCCGACGGGTGCCCGAGGACGTCGCGGTGATCGGCTTCGACGACTTCCCGCTCGCCCGGCACACCGAGCCGTCGCTGACGACGGTCCGGCAGCCGCTGGAGGAGATCGGGCGGACCATGGTGCGGCTGCTGATGGAGGAGATGGAACAGCCGGAAGTCGCCTGGCGCCATGTCATCCTGCGCACCCGGCTGGTGGTGCGCGACTCGGCCTGAGGGCCGAGAACGGGCCCGGCCGAAACTTTCGGGAGCGCTCCCAACTCCCGGAGCCCGTCGAAAGGTTGCGGACGTGCGTGCCTGACCTGCGGCTTCGAAATCCCTTCGACGCATTCGCGCGCACAGGGTTGTCAGGAACATGGACGGACTCCTACAGTCCGACCCGAACCGGTGGGGTGGGAGCGCTCCCATCAGTGGGGAGGTGGGAGCGCTCCCGTACCGGCTCCGATCCAGCCGAGCCACGTTCGAGAGAGGCACCCGCATGCGACCGTTACCGCACCGTCCCCGCCCCGTGCGCGGCCTGTTCGCCGCGCTGCTCTCCGCACTCGCCGCGCTCGCGGCTCTCCTCGTCGCCGCACCGCCGGCCCAGGCCGACACCACGATCTGCGAGCAGTACGGCTCGACCGTCATCCAGGGCCGCTACGTCGTGCAGAACAACCGCTGGGGCACCAGCGCCACCCAGTGCGTCACCGCCACCGACACCGGCTTCCGCCTCACCCAGGCCGACGGCTCGGTGCCCACCAACGGCGCCCCGAAGTCGTACCCGTCGGTGTTCAACGGCTGCCACTACACGAACTGCTCGCCGGGCACGAACCTTCCGGCGCAGCTCAGCACCATCTCCAGCGCGCCCAGCAGCATCTCCTACGGTTACGTCTCGGGCGCCGTGTACAACGCCTCGTACGACATCTGGCTGGACCCGACGCCCCGCACCGACGGCGTCAACCGCACCGAGATCATGATCTGGTTCAACCGGGTGGGCCCGATCCAGCCGATCGGCTCGCCGGTGGGCAACGCCACCGTCGGCGGCCGCACCTTCGAGGTGTGGACCGGCAGCAACGGCTCCAACGACGTGATCTCCTTCGTCGCTCCCTCGGCGATCAGCAGCTGGAGCTTCGACGTCATGGACTTCGTCGACCAGACCGTCGCCCGGGGGATGGCGCAGAACAACTGGTACCTGACGAGCGTCCAGGCCGGGTTCGAGCCGTGGCAGAACGGCGCCGGACTCGCGGTGAACTCCTTCTCCTCCGCTGTCAACCTCGGCGGCGGCGGAGACCCGGGCGGCCCCGGCAATCCGGCCACCGCCTGCCAGGTGACCTACGCGACCAACGTCTGGCAGGGCGGCTACACCGCCGACGTCACGGTCAAGAACACCGGTACCGCCGCCCTGAACACCTGGCAGCTCGGTTTCACGCTGCCCTCCGGACAGCGCGTCACCAACTCCTGGAACGCCACCCTGTCCGGCTCCTCCGGGGCGGTGACGGCGACTCCCGTGGCGCACAACGCGCAGATCGCCGCAGGCGGCAGCCAGACCTTCGGCTTCCAGGGCACCTACAGCGGCACCTTCGCCAAGCCCGGCAGCTTCACCCTGAACGGCACGGCCTGCACCAGCGCCTGACCCCGCCGGTGCGCCGCACCGGCCTCCTCCGGGGCCCGCCCCGCCTTCCCGCACCGACGGGGGCGGGCCCCGGCCCCCACGTCCGCCCCTCCGGCCCGCACCCGGAAAGGCCGCAGTCCATGAGCCCGAGCCGCACCGCGTCCGCACCCCGCACACCGACCTCACGCCCCGGCGTGCCCTTCCGTTCCCGGACCCGCCGCCCCGCCCTCGTCGCCGCGCTGTGCGCCGCGACCCTCGCCCTGACCGGTCTTGCCGCCGCCCCGCCGGCCCAGGTCCCGACGGCCGCCGCCGCCCTGCCGTACCAGGACCCTTCCGTCCCGGTGCCCCAGCGGGTCGCCGATCTGCTCTCCCGGATGACGCTCGACGACAAGCTCGGGCAGATGACCCAGATCGAGAAGGACGCGCTCGTCCCGCAGTCCGACCTCGCCACCTACCGAATCGGCTCGGTGCTCTCCGGCGGCGACTCGACGGTCAGCCCCAACAACGCCCAGACCTGGGCCGACACCTACGATGCCCTCCAGCGCACCGCCCTCACCACCCCGCTCGGCATCCCGATGATCTACGGCATCGACGCGGTGCACGGCCACAACGCGTTACGCGGCGCCACCCTCTTCCCGCACAACATCGGCCTCGGCGCCACCCGTGACCCGGCGCTGGTGCAGCGGGTCGGGCGGGCGGTGGCCGAGGAGGTGGCCGGTACCGGCATCGACTGGTCCTTCGCGCCCTGTCTGTGCGTGGCCCGCAACGACCGGTGGGGCCGCACCTACGAGTCGTTCGGGGAGAAGCCCGAACTGCCCACCTCCATGGCCACGTTCGTCACCGGCATGCAGGGCACGGCCCTGGGCGGCGACCCGGCGTCGGTGCTGGCCACCGCCAAGCACTACATCGGCGACGGCGGCACCACCGGAGGCGTCGACCAGGGCAACACCGAGCTGTCCGAGGCCGAGCTGCGCGCGATCCATCTGCCGCCCTTCCAGGAGGCGGTACGGCGGGGCGTGGGCTCGGTGATGCTGTCCTACAGCAGCTGGAACGGCGTGCGCTCGCACGGGCACAAGTACCTGGTCACCGACGTGCTCAAGGGCGAGCTGGGCTTCACCGGCTTCGTCGTCTCGGACTGGGCCGCGGTCGACCAGCTGGACGGGCAGAGCGGCTTCACCGGCGCCGAGATCACCACGGCCGTCAACGCCGGCGTCGACATGGTGATGGTCCCGCACGACTACAAGAAGTTCCTCACCCTGCTGCGCGGCGAGGTGAGCGCCGGGCGGATCCCCCTGGCGCGCGTCGACGACGCCAACCGGCGCATCCTCACCAAGAAGTTCCAGCTCGGCCTGTTCGAAAAGCCGCTCACCGACCGGTCGTTGACCTCGACCGTGGGTTCCGCGGAACACCGGGCCCTGGCCCGGCAGGCGGTGCGGCAGTCGCAGGTGCTGCTGAAGAACGACGGAGCGATCCTGCCGCTGGCGAAGAGCGCCAAGCTGTTCGTGGCCGGCAAGTCCGCCGACGACATCGGCAACCAGAGCGGCGGCTGGACCCTGGGCTGGCAGGGCCGCAGCGGGCCCGTCACCCAGGGCACGACCGTCCTCCAGGGCATCCGCGCCGCCGCGACCGACCCGTCCCGGATCACCTACGACCGCTACGGCAACGGCATCGACGGCAGCTACACCGCCGCCGTCGCGGTGGTCGGGGAGACGCCGTACGCCGAGATGCACGGCGACCGGCCCGGCGGCATGGGCCTGGACCAGGAGGACCTCCAGACCCTCAGCCGGCTCAAGGCCAGCGGGGTGCCCGTCGTGGTGGTCCTGGTCTCCGGGCGCCCGCTCGACATCGCCGCCCAACTGCCCGACTGGAGAGCCCTGCTGGCGGCCTGGCTGCCCGGCACCGAGGGCGCCGGGGTGTCGGACGTGCTCTTCGGCGACCACGCCCCGACCGGCAAGCTCCCCATGACGTGGATGCGCAGCGCCTCCCAGCAGCCCATCAACGACGGCGACGGCAAGAGCCCGCTCTTCGCGTACGGGCACGGCCTGACCTACGGCACGCCCGACCCCGATCCGGACCCGGACCCCGACCCGGAGCCCCAGCCCAAGTCCTGCACCGCCCAGTTCAAGGTCGTCTCGGCCTGGAACGGCGGCTACCAGGCGGAGATGACGGTCAAGAACTCCGGCACCGGCCCGCTCACCGGCTGGTCCGTCGCCTGGGACCTGAACGGCTCCACCGTCAACAGCCTGTGGAACGGCTCGCTGACCGTGGCCCAGGGCCGCGCGACCGTCCGCAACGCCGCCCACAACGGCGCCCTGTCTCCCGGCGCCACCACCTCGTTCGGCTTCACCGCGAACGGCGGTGCGGGCACGCCCGCTCCGCAGTGCACCGGCTCCTGACGTACGACCGGCACACCCGCACGTACCACCGAGGAGGGCACGATGACCAATCCGACCAGAGCCGACGGCGCCTCGCTGCCGCGCAAGCGCCGACGACGGTCGGCAGCCCTGGCCACCGCCCTGGCCACCCTGATGCTCGGGGTGGCCGGCCAGATCGCGGGACAGCCCGCGGCAGCGGCGGAAGCACACGTCGACAACCCCTTCGCCGGGGCCACCTTCTACATCAACCCCGACTACGCCGAGCACGTCGACTCGTCCATCGCCCAGACGTCCGACGCCACGCTCAAGGCGAAGATGGAGAAGGTCAAGACCTATCCGACCGCCGTCTGGCTGGACCGGATAGCGGCCATCCACGGCGGTGCCGCCAACGCCGGACGCAAGAGCCTCGCCGACCATCTCGACCTGGCGCTCGCCCAGAAGAAGCCCGGACAGCCGATCACCGCCACCATCGTGGTGTACGACCTGCCCGGACGGGACTGCGCCGCCCTCGCCTCCAACGGTGAACTCCCGGCCACCCAGGCGGGTCTGGACCGGTACAAGACCGAGTACATCGACGTCATCGCCAACGTCTTCAAGAACCCCAAGTACCAGGACATCCGCATCACCACGGTCATCGAGCCCGACAGCCTGCCCAACCTGGTCACCAACGGCTCCGACCCCGAGTGCGCCCAGCTCAAGAGCAGCGGCCTGTACGTCAAGGGCATCCAGTACGCCCTGGACAAGCTGCACGCGATACCGAACGTGTACACGTACCTGGACTACGCGCACTCCGGCTGGCTCGGCTGGGACAACAACCTCACCCAGACCGTGCAGCAGTACACCGAGGTGGCCAGGGGCACCGCGGCCGGTCTGAGCAGCGTCGACGGCCTGATCACCAACGTCGCCAACTACACGCCGCTGGAGGAGCCCTTCCTGACCAACCCCGACAAGACGGTCGGCGGCAACATGGTCAAGTCGAGCAAGTACTACGAGTGGAACCCGAACTTCGACGAGGTGGACTTCACCAAGAACGTGCACCGGGCGCTGGTCGCGGCGGGCTGGCCCGCCTCCACCGGCATGGTGATCGACACCTCCCGCAACGGCTGGGGCGGCGCCGCACGGCCCACCGCGGAGAGCACCAGCACCACGCTCGACACCTACGTCACCGAGTCCAAGGCCGACCGCCGCACCCACCGCGGCCTGTGGTGCAACGTGAGCGGAGCCGGCATCGGGCAGCCGCCGCAGGCCGCGCCCGCGGGATACCCCGACTCGCACCTCGACGCCTACCTGTGGGTCAAGCCGCCCGGGGAGTCGGACGGCGCCAGCAAGGACATCCCCAACGACGAGGGCAAGCGCCAGGACCCGATGTGCAACCCCGACTACACGGCGCCCAACGCCGGTAACAACAAGACGGGGGCGCTGCCCGACGCGCCACTGGCCGGGCACTGGTTCCACAACCAGTTCTCCATGCTGGTGCGCAACGCCTACCCTGCCATCCCGACGGGCGACACCGGTCCGGGTGACACCACCGCCCCGACCGCCCCGACCGGACTGCGGGCCACCGCCAAGACCGCGAGCAGCGTCTCCCTGGCCTGGACCGCGGCCACCGACGACGTGGGCGTGACCGGGTACGACGTGTACCGCAACGGCACCCGGGTCGGCTCGCCGGCCTCCGGCACCACGTACACGGACACCGGACTGAGCGCCGCCACGGCCTACAGCTACACCGTGCGCGCCCGTGACGCGGCCGGGAACGCCTCACCCGCCTCCGCGGCGCTGAGCGTCACCACCGAGACGGGCGGCGGCGGCCCCGACCCGACGGGCGGCCTCAAGGTCGCCTACAAGAACAACGACTCCTCGGCCACCGACAACGCCATCCGCCCCGGGCTGCGGATCCACAACACCGGCACCGCCGCTCTCGACCTGACCGGGGTGACCGCCCGCTACTACTTCACCCGGGACGGCGGCTCGTCCACCGTGAACGCCTATTGCGACTACGCCGCGGTCGGCTGCTCCAACCTCAAGCTCAGGGTCGTTCCGCTGAGCACCCCGGTCGCGGGCGCGGACGCCTACCTGGAGGTCGGCTTCACGGCCGGCTCGCTGGCCGCGGGCCGGGACACCGGTGACCTGCAGCTGCGCATGGCCAAGTCCGACTGGTCCGCGTTCAACGAGGTCGGCGACCACAGCCGCACCACCGCCACGTCCTACACCGACGCCCCGGCGATCCCCGGCTACCTCGGTACCACCCTGGCCTGGGGCGCACCGCCCGCCTGATCCGCTTACCTCCCCACACTCCCTCGCCCGCCCGGAGCGACCTATTCCCCGGGCGGGCGGGGGCTCCACAGCGGACAGCGAAGGAACGACAGGAGGCACCATGGATCGACGCAGAAACCGGCTCCTCTCCTGGGCGGCGGTGCTCGCCACCCTGCTGAGCGGCCTCGGTCTTGCCCTGCTCAGCCACGGCAGCGCGCAGGCCCACGGGGTGGCGATGATGCCCGGCTCGCGGACGTACCTGTGCTACCAGGACGCCAAGACCGGCTCCGGCGCCCTGGACCCGACGAACCCGGCGTGCAAGGCAGCGCTGGCCGAGAGCGGATCGACGGCGCTGTACAACTGGTTCGCCGTGCTCGACTCCAACGCGGGCGGGCGCGGCCCCGGTTACGTACCGGACGGCAAGCTGTGCAGCGCCGGTGACCGCTCCCCGTACAACTTCACCGGCTACAACGCCGCCCGCGCCGACTGGCCCCGCACGCATCTGACCTCCGGGAAGAGCATGCAGGTCCGGTACAGCAACTGGGCGGCGCACCCGGGTGACTTCCGGGTGTACCTGTCCAAGCCCGGCTACTCGCCCAGCTCCCCGCTGGGCTGGGGCGATCTGGAGCTCATCCAGACCGTCACCAACCCCGCCCAGTCGGGTTCGGTGGGCAGCGATTCCGGTCACTACCTCTGGAACCTGAACCTGCCCGCGGGCCGCTCGGGCGACGCGGTGCTGTTCATCCAGTGGGTGCGCTCGGACAGCCAGGAGAACTTCTTCTCCTGTTCCGACGTCGTCTTCGACGGCGGGAACGGCGAGGTGACCGGCATCCGCGGCTCGGGCGGCACCCCGACGCCCACGCCGACTCCCACTCCCACTCCCACCCCGACCGACCCGCACACCGGCTGCATGGCCGTCTACTCGGTGACGAACGCCTGGAACGGCGGCTTCCAGGGCTCCGTCCAGGTGATGAACCACAACACGGCACCGATGAACGGCTGGGCGGTGCGCTGGCAGCTCGGCACCGGCACCCGGCTCAGCCAGGTCTGGAACGGCACGCTCGGTACAGGGTCCGACGGCACGGTCACGGTCAGAAACGTCGACCACAACCGCACCGTCGGGCCGGACGGCAGTGTGAGCTTCGGCTTCACCGCCACCTCCACCGGCAACAACCATCCGGTCGGCTCGATCGGCTGCGTCACCCCGTAACAGGTTCCGCCGAGGCGCCGGCCCCCGCACCGCGGGGAGCCGGCGTTCTCGTGTGCGCGCGGGTCAGCGGGCGGGGGAGCCCAGCGCGTCGGCGTGGTCGTTGACCGGCTGCGGGGTGCCCGCGAGGTCCAGGACGAACAGGGGGACGCCGAGCGAGTCGGCGCGGACGCGGCCCTCGTCGGCGTACCCGGCGAGGGAGAAGTAGACGCAGCGCACCGACTCGGTCATGGCGGTCAGCCACAGGCACTCCACGTCCCGCACGGAGGCCGGGCGCACGGTGGGGTCCACCTGGGCGAGCAGGCCCTGGGCGGCGAGTCCGATGCCGGCGGGGGGCCGCTGGTCGGCGCGGCGGATGTCCCGGTAGCCGAGCCAGCGCAGGTAGAGGGCGGCGGCCGTGACGGCGTCCCGGGCGGTGCGGATCGGCACCGGCGCGAAGGGGGCCCGGCGCCGGGGCTCCCGTGCGGTGCGGGCGCCGGGGGCGGCGGGGGAGGCCGCGGAGCGTGTCCCGGTCACCGGGATCCGCAGGACCGTCCCGCACGGGCAGCCCAGCTCGGGATGGGGCCACTGGCCGCTCCGGTCGCAGGAGGCGCACCTGACGGTCACCCACTCCTCGGCCCAGGCCCGGTGCCGGACGGCGGCCGGGGCCCCGCACGGATCCAGCGGCGGGGCCACCGGGGCGCCACAGGCGCACGGATAGGACACGGCCGCGTACTGGTGCTCACGACTGCAGGCCGGGCAGCGCACCGCGACGCTCTGGGGCATGGCACCCATGGTGCTCCAGCGCGCCCCCGCTTGTCCGTCTCTTGACGGGCTTCGTCCCCCCACTTACATTGCTTCCAGATAGTAGAAAATACTTTCCGCAATACGGAAGAGCTCAACCGCGGGGCGCGACGGGGATGCGAATCCGACAGCCGAAGCAGGAGTACTCGATGGCTCGAATGACCGCTGCCCGAGCGGCAGTTGAGATCCTCAAGCGCGAGGGCGTCAGCAACGCGTTCGGTGTGCCGGGCGCGGCGATCAACCCGTTCTACGCGGCGCTCAAGGCGTCCGGCGGTATCCAGCACACCCTCGCCCGGCATGTCGAGGGTGCCTCGCACATGGCCGAGGGCTACACCCGCACCCACGCGGGCAACATCGGGGTGTGCATCGGCACGTCCGGACCGGCCGGCACCGACATGATCACCGGCCTGTACTCCGCGATCGGTGACTCCATCCCGATCCTGTGCATCACGGGCCAGGCGCCGACCGCCGTGATCCACAAAGAGGACTTCCAGGCCGTCGACATCGCCTCGATCGCCAAGCCGGTGACGAAGATGGCGGTGACCGTCCTGGAGGCCGCGCAGGTCCCCGGCGTCTTCCAGCAGGCCTTCCACCTGATGCGCTCCGGCCGTCCCGGCCCGGTCCTGATCGACCTGCCGATCGACGTCCAGCTCACCGAGATCGAGTTCGACCCTGACACCTACGAGCCGCTCCCGGTCTACAAGCCGGCCGCGAGCCGCGCCCAGATCGAGAAGGCGCTCGGGATGCTGAACGCCGCCGAGCGGCCGCTGATCGTCGCGGGCGGCGGTGTCATCAACGCCGACGCCGCCGACCTGCTGGTGGAGTTCGCCGAGCTGACCGGCACCCCGGTCGTCCCGACCCTGATGGGCTGGGGCCTGCTGCCCGACGACCACGAGCTGAACGCCGGCATGGTGGGCCTGCAGACCTCGCACCGCTACGGCAACGCGACCTTCCTGGAGTCCGACTTCGTCCTCGGCATCGGCAACCGCTGGGCCAACCGCCACACCGGCAAGCTGGACGTCTACACCGCCGGCCGCACCTTCGTGCACGTCGACGTCGAGCCCACCCAGATCGGCAAGATCTTCGCCCCGGACTACGGCATCGCCTCCGACGCGAAGGCGGCGCTGCGGCTGTTCGTCGAGGTGGCACGGGAGCTGAAGGCGGCCGGCAAGCTGCCCGACCGCTCGGCGTGGGCGGCCTCCGCGCAGGAGCGGAAGGCGACGCTGCAGCGCCGTACCCACTTCGACGACATCCCGATCAAGCCGCAGCGCGTCTACGAGGAGATGAACAAGGCCTTCGGCCCGGAGACCCGGTACGTCTCCACCATCGGCCTCTCCCAGATCGCCGGCGCCCAGATGCTGCACGTCTTCCGGCCGCGCCACTGGATCAACTGCGGCCAGGCCGGCCCCCTCGGCTGGACGATCCCGGCCGCGCTGGGTGTCGCCAAGGCCGACCCCGAGGCGTCCGTGGTCGCGCTCTCCGGCGACTACGACTTCCAGTTCATGATCGAGGAGCTGGCGGTCGGGGCGCAGCACCGGATCCCGTACGTCCATGTCCTGGTGAACAACTCCTACCTCGGCCTGATCCGCCAGGCGCAGCGGGCCTTCGACATCGACTTCCAGGTCAAGCTGGAGTTCGAGAACATCAACTCGCCCGAGCTGGGCGTCTACGGCGTCGACCACGTCAAGGTCGCCGAGGGCCTCGGCTGCAAGGCGATCCGGGTGACCGACCCGGCGGAGCTCGGCGCGGCCTTCGAGCAGGCCAAGAAGCTCGCCGCCGAGTTCCGGGTGCCGGTCGTCGTGGAGGCCATCCTGGAGCGCGTCACCAACATCTCGATGTCGACCACCAACGACATCAGCAACGTCGTGGAGTTCGAGGAGATCGCGACCGAGCCGGGTCACGCGCCGACCGCGCTCAGGACGCTGAAGGTCTGATCCACCGACCGGCTCCGCCAGGGGCAGCCACCCGCCAGGGGGCTGCCCCTTCGTCGTTCCCGGCTTCGTCGCCCGGTGTTGTTGCTCCCCGTGCCGTCGTTCTCGGCCTGAGGCCCGCCGCACACCCCCGTACCGGCGGGCCTCAGGTCGCCCCCGTGACTGCGGGCCGCCCGGACACCCCTGACCGGTGTGTGGCCCGCCGGAGCCCGCCACCCCCGTGCCGGCGGGCCCCGTGTTCCGAGAATGTGCCCGTACCCGGGGGCGGTTGAAGCCTCCGGGCACGGGTTCAGAGGTTGATTTGAGGGTTGCGTAGCCGGACTACGGACGGCGGCGTAGGCGATTCACGCCTCCTGCGTCCCGTGTGTCCCGTGATGCTCCGGGAGACCCGGCCACGCGTCGGGGCCGCCGCCCTGCCACTCGACGAGGTCGCTCTCCGCGACGTCGGTGACGTACAGGTCGGCCAGCCGCAGGAACTCGGCCACGTCGTCGACGTGCGAGGCGATGCCCAGGGTCTCGTCCCCCGCGGTGACCCGCCGGGAGCCGTCCAGGGCGGGGGAGTGGACCACGATGTGCGGGTGCTGCGCCGGTTGTGCCATGTCTCCAGCCTGCTGCGCGAGGGGCCGTTCCGCACCCCGGGAACGCCGAGAGCGCCGGATACGGGACCGTCCGTATCCGGCGCTGCTCGGCCGGTGGGGCAATGAGGGTTTTTCGGGACCGCGGCGGTCGCGACGGAGCCTGAAACGCCCTTCCCTCAGGTCGAGAAGAGGTTCCGGTCCTTCACCACCGCACTGGCTCGCACACCGCCGCGGTCCTCACCCTGACCCGCGCCCGCAGCCGATCGACCACCCCTCATCCGGGTCTCTCGGCAGGCGAACGCCGTCAGGGAGCCTTTTAGTCCTCGCGCAGGGCGCGGACCGCCTCCTCCACGCGCTTGCCGTACTCCGGGTCGGCGGCGTGGAAGTGGGCCAGGTTCTTCTCGATCACGTCGTCGCGGGAGACCTGGGAGAGTCCACCGGCGATGTTCGCGACCAGCCGGGACTTCTCCTCGGCGGACATCAGCCGGTACAGCTCGCCGGCCTGGAAGAAGTCGTCGTCCTTGGTGTGCTGCGGGGCCTCGTGCGTGCCGGTGTAGCCGGACACCGGGAGCGGGGCGGACAGCGGGCGGCCGGTCTCGGCCGGGCCGTCGTAGGAGTTCGGCTCGTAGTTCTTGGCGTACCGGCCCTGGGAGTTGGACGCCATGAGACCGTCGCGGCCGTAGTTGTGCGCGCTCGTCGCCCGGGGGGCGTTCACCGCGAGCTGGGTGTGGTTGACCCCCAGGCGGTAGCGGTGCGCGTCGGCGTAGGCGAACAGGCGGCCCTGGAGCATCTTGTCCGGCGACGGGCCGATGCCCGGGACGAAGTTGTTCGGGGAGAACGCGGCCTGCTCGACCTCGGCGAAGACGTTGTCGGGGTTGCGGTCCAGGACCAGCCGGCCCACGCGCTGCAGCGGGTAGTCGGCGTGCGGCCAGACCTTCGTCAGGTCGAACGGGTTGAAGCGGTACTCCGCCGCCTCGGCGGCCGGCATCAGCTGCACGTACAGCGTCCAGGACGGGTTGACGCCCCGCTCGATGGCCTGGAGCAGGTCCGTCTGGTGCGAGTTGGGGTCCTTGCCCGCGGTCTCGGCGGCCTGCTCGGACGACAGGCAGCGGATGCCCTGGTTCGTCTTGAAGTGGTACTTGACGAAGAAGGCCTCGCCCTCGGCGTTCGTCCACTGGTAGGTGTGCGAGCCGTAGCCGTTCATGTGGCGGTATGACGCCGGGATGCCGCGGTCGCCCATCAGCCAGGTCACCTGGTGCGTCGCCTCGGGGGAGTGCGCCCAGAAGTCCCAGACGTTGTCCGGCTCCTGCCGGCCGGTGAACGGGTCGCGCTTCTGCGAGTGGATGAAGTCGGGGAACTTGATCGGGTCCTTGATGAAGAACACCGGGGTGTTGTTCCCGACCAGGTCGTAATTGCCCTCTTCGGTGTAGAACTTGACCGCGAAACCCCGGGGGTCGCGGACCGCGTCCGCCCCGCCGAGGCTGTCCGCCACGGTCGAGAAGCGCAGGAAGACCTCGGTGCGCCTGCCGACGGCGTTCAGGAAGTCGGCGTGGGTGAAGCCGGTGACGTCGTCGGTCACCTCGAAGTAGCCGTAGGCGCCGCTGCCGCGGGCGTGCACCACGCGCTCCGGGATGCGCTCACGGTTGAACCGGGCGAGCTTCTCCAGGAGGTGCTGGTCCTGCAGGAGCAGCGGACCGCCGACGCCGGCGGAGGCGGAGTTCTGGTTGTCGGCGACCGGGGCGCCGGACTCGGTGGTGAGCACGCGCTTCGACATCGTGGACCTTCCGTGCGGGAGTCAGCGGAAACCTGTTTCCGCTTCGTGGAGCCTAGGAGGGGGCAAACAAGGCGTCAACAGTTTGTTGAAGATGCTCAACGGTTTGTTGAAGTGGATTCCGGGCGGCGCCGCCGCTTGGGCGCGACAGGACAGGTGTCAGCGGCGGCGCCGCCCGGAGTTCTCGGCAGGTCCTCAGACCTGGGCGCCGGAGAGGCGCTCGACCGCGCGCAGCAGCGCGGAGTGGTCCAGGCCGCCGTCGCCCTGCGCACGCAGGGAGGCGACGAGCTGGGCGACCACGGCACCGACGGGCAGGGCCGCGCCGACGTTGCGGGCGGCGTCGGTGACGATGCCCATGTCCTTGTGGTGCAGGTCGATCCGGAAGCCCGGCTTGAAGTCGCGCTGGAGGAAGTTGTCCTTCTTGCGCGTCAGCACGGTGGAGCCGGCCAGGCCGCCGTTGAGGACGTCCAGCGCCGCCTTCAGGTCCACGCCCGACTTCTCCAGGAAGACCACGGCCTCGGCGCACGCCTGGATGTTCACGGCGACGATCAGCTGGTTGGCGGCCTTCACCGTCTGGCCCGAGCCGTGCGGACCGCACAGCACGATGGTCTTGCCGAGGGCCTCCAGTACCGGCTTGGCCTCGTCGAAGTCGGCACGCTCACCGCCGACCATGATCGACAGTACGGCCTCGATGGCGCCGGCCTCGCCGCCGGACACCGGGGCGTCCAGGACGCGGATGCCCTTGTCCTTCGCGGCCTTGGCCAGGTCGACGGAGGTCTGCGGGGTGATCGAGGACATGTCGATCAGCAGGGCGCCGGAGCGGGCGTTCTCCAGGATGCCGTCGGGGCCGTAGGAGATGGCCTCGACCTGGGGGGAGGCGGGGACCATCGTGATGATCACGTCCGCGTCCCTGACGGCCTCGGCGATCGAACCGGCGGCCGTGCCGCCGGCCTTGGCCAGCCGGTCCAGCTTGTCCTGCTCCAGCGTGAACCCGGTGACGTCGTAGCCCGCCTTGATCAGGTTCTCGGACATGGGCGAGCCCATGATGCCGAGGCCGATCCAGGCGATCTTGGGGAGTGCGTTGCTCATGAGGGTGTGCCTTTCGGTCAGAGGGGTCAGCGGGGCAGCCAGTCGAAGGCCTCGGCGCTCGGGCGGTCGCCCGGCTTGTACTCGAGGCCGACCCAGCCGTCGTAACCCGCCTTCTGCAGCTGGTCGAGGAGGTCTTCGAGGGGGAGCGAACCGGTGCCCGGGGCGCCGCGGCCGGGGTTGTCGGCGATCTGCACGTGGCCGGTCCGCGCGGCGTACTGCTCGATCACCGCCGGCAGGTCCTCGCCGTTCATGGACAGGTGGTAGAGGTCCATGAGGAACTTGGCGTTGCCGAGGCCCGTCGCGGCGTTGACCTTGTCGACGACGCCGATCGCGGCCGGGGCCGACACCAGCGGGTAGCGGGGCGACTCGGGCCGGTTCAGCGCCTCGATCAGCAGGATCGCGCCGATCCGGTCGGCGGCCCGGGCCGCGAGGACCAGGTTCTCCAGCGCCAGCGCGTCCTGCTCGGCCGGGTCCACGCCCTCGACGCGGTTGCCGTACAGCGCGTTGAGCGCCGTGCAGCCGAGGGAGGCGGCGAAGTCGGCGGCCACGTCGATGTTGGCGCGGAACCGCTCCGACTCCTCGCCGGGCACCGACAGGGCGCCGCGGTCCGGGCCGGGGAGCTGTCCGGCGTAGAAGTTCAGGCCCGTGAGCCGCACGCCCGCGTCCTCGATCGCCTTCTTCAGGGCGTCGAGCTCGGACTGCTCGGGGGTGGGGGAGTCGATCCAGGGCCACCACAGCTCGACCGCGGTGAAGCCGGCCGCGGCGGCGGCCGCGGGGCGCTCCAGGAGCGGGAGTTCCGTGAAGAGGATCGACAGGTTGACGTTGAAGCGCTGCTCTGCGAATCCCATGGGGTCCGGCGCTCCCTTCCGTTGTCGAGATTCCGTATTACGGAAGTTCTTTTCTGCTTACTGGAAGATTGCCGTCGGGTGTTCGAGCTTGTCAAGGGGGCTCGGCGGAAAGCGGCGGCGCGCGTTAGGTTGAGCGCGTGCGACTGAGAGTGGAATTCACGACCGAGCCCTTCGACCTCGACGAAGCCCCCGCTCACGCGGTCGTGGCCCGCGAGGTCATCGAGGCGGCCGAGCTGGACGCGGTGGACGTCGGCCCGTTCGGCAACACCGCCGAGGGCAGCGCCGACGCCGTCCTCACCGCCGTGGACGCGCTGCTGCGCAAGAGCCTGGAGTCCGGCGCCACCCGGGTGTCGCTCCAGGTCAACGTGGTCGAGGAGGGGGAGCGGTGAACGTCGAGCCCTTCATCACGGCCGTGAAACCGCTGGTCGACGCCATGGGCGGCGAGATGCTGCCACCGGACGAGGCCGGCCCCGAGGACGTGGTGCTCGCCTGGGAGGGCGTCGACGTCGTCGCCGTACGCCTGCCCCAGCTCGCGGACTCGCTGGACCACATCCTGGCCGCCATGGAGCGCAAGCAGGGCAAGCCCCTTGCCGACCTGGACCGCAAGGCCAAGCAGGAGGTCGTGCGGATACTCGAGGCGCGCGGCGCCTTCTCCGTACGGCACGGCGTGGAGACCGTGGCCGGCGCCCTGGGCGTCAGCCGCTTCACCGTCTACAACTACCTGAACCGCGAGAAAGGGGCCTGACGGGGGGCTCCGGGTTTCGTTACCCGGAATTTTCAACAAAGTGTTGACGTGGTGTCGCGCAGGGCGTTAGCTATCGGCAGCCCGTTCAGCACAAGGCCACGGAGGCTCCCGTGACGTCCACATCCACGCCGGGCCTGGTCCGGTTCAACGCCCTGGAGGAGCACGCGGCCCTCGCCGCGCTCCACGAGGCGTGCGCCTCCCGGGCGTGGGCCGAGCGGCTTCTCGCCGCCCGCCCGTACGCCACCGTGGAGGACCTGTACTCCGCCAGTGACGCCGCCATGGCCGAGCTGACCACCGCCGACCTGGAAGAGGCGATGGCCGGCCACCCGCCGATCGGCCGCCCCAAGCCCGGCGACCCGACGTCCGCCCGCGAACAGCGCGGCATGGCCGGCGCCGGGGAGGAACTCAAGGCCGAGATGCTCGAACTGAACCTGGCCTACCAGGAGAAGTTCGGCCATGTCTTCCTCATCTGCGCCACCGGCCGGACCGGCGAGCAGATGCGCGACGCGGTCAAGGAGCGGATCGGCAACGCCCCCGAGCAGGAGCGCGAGATCGTCCGCACCGAGCTGGGGAAGATCAACCGCATCCGACTGGCCCGACTCGTCGAAGAGGAAGCCTGACACCATGAGCACCAGCACCACCGCTTCCGTGTCCACGCACATCCTGGACACCAGCGCCGGCCGCCCCGCCGAGGGCGTCGCCGTCGAGCTCTCGGCCCGCGGCGGCCGGTCCGCCCAGTACGGGCACGGAGGCGACTGGCGGACGCTCGGCGGCTCCGCGACCGACGCGGACGGCCGGTGCAAGGACCTCCCCGCCCTGCCGGAGGGGACCACCCACGTACGGCTCGGCTTCGCCGTGGAGCCGTACTTCGAGAAGAAGCAAGCCGATGCGCAGCAGGACGCCCCCGCGAATCGGGACAGCGGTGCCGCCGTGTTCTTCCCGGAGGTGGCGATCACGTTCGCCGTCGTGCCGGGCGAGCACTACCACGTACCGCTGCTGCTCAACCCGTTCGGCTACTCCGTTTACCGAGGGAGCTAGCTAAATGCCCACCATCCTGGGACAGAACCAGTACGGCAAGGCCGAGAACCGAGTCGTCAAGATCACGCGGGACGGCGCCACCCATCACATCAAGGACCTCAACGTATCCGTGGCGCTGAGCGGCGACATGGACGAGGTCCACTACTCCGGCTCCAACGCCCATGTCCTGCCGACCGACACCACCAAGAACACGGTGTACGCGTTCGCCAAGGAGTACGGCATCGAGTCGGCCGAGCAGTTCGGCATCCACCTCGCCCGGCACTTCGTCACCTCGCAGGAGCCGATCGAGATCGCGCGGATCCGCATCGAGGAGTACGCCTGGGAGCGGATCGCGACCTCCGACGCCAACTCCCGGTTCATCGGCGCCGACGAGGTCAAGCACTCCTTCGTCCGCCAGGGCCAGGAGACCCGCGTCACCCAGATCACCTACGACGGCTCGTCGTGGGAGGTCGTCTCGGGCCTGAAGGACCTGACCGTGATGAACTCGACCAACTCCGAGTTCTGGGGCTACGTCAAGGACAAGTACACGACCCTCCAGGAGGCCTACGACCGGATCCTCGCGACCCAGGTCTCCGGCCGCTGGCGGTTCAACTGGACCGACGACGAGCAGAAGATGCCGAACTGGGAGAAGTCCTACGAGCAGGTGAAGAAGCACATGCTCCAGGCCTTCGCCGAGACGTACTCGCTCTCGCTCCAGCAGACGCTGTACCAGATGGGCTCGCGCATCATCAACAACCGCAGCGAGATCGACGAGGTGCGCTTCTCGCTCCCGAACAAGCATCACTTCCTGGTGGACCTGGAGCCGTTCGGGCTGAAGAACGACAACGAGGTCTACTACGCCGCTGACCGCCCCTACGGCCTGATCGAGGCCACCATCCTGCGGGACGGCTGCGAGGCGAGGATCCCGGTGGACCTCACCAACCTCTAGCAACACCATCTCGGCACCCGCGGCCGGGACTTGTGCACCCGGCCGCGGCACTCAAATCTCCCGGGTCCTGCCGTGCCCTCTCCACAACAGCGCAAAGGACGAACCATGGCAGCCAACCAGCGCATCGTCATCGAGAACTGTGCGATCGCGACGGTCGACGCGAACGACACCGAGTACGCCTCGGGTCACGTCGTCCTCAACGGCAACCGCATCGAGGCGCTGGGCGCGGGCAGGGCCCCCGACGGCCTGGAGAACGTGGTCCGGCGCATCGACGCCACCGGCCACCTCGTGACCCCCGGCCTGGTCAACACCCACCACCACTTCTACCAGTGGATCACCCGGGGCCTGGCCACCGACCACAACCTCTTCAACTGGCTGGTCGCCCTCTACCCGACCTGGGCGCGCATCGACGAGCAGATGACGTACTCGGCCGCGCAGGGCTCGCTGGCCATGATGGCCCGCGGCGGTGTCACCACCGCGATGGACCACCACTACGTCTTCCCGCAGGGCTCCGGCGACCTGTCCGGCTCGATCATCCGCGCCGCCCGCGAGATGGGGGTCCGCTTCACCCTCGCCCGCGGCTCGATGGACCGCAGCGAGAAGGACGGCGGCCTGCCCCCGGACTTCGCCGTCGAGACCCTGGACGGCGCGCTCGCCGCGACCGAGGCCACCGTCAAGGAGCACCACGACGCCTCCTTCGACGCGATGACCCAGGTGGCCGTCGCGCCCTGCTCCCCCTTCTCCGTCTCCACCGACCTGCTCCGCCGGGGCGCCGAACTGGCCCGCAGCCTGGGCGTACGGCTGCACACCCACGGCTCGGAGACGGTCGAGGAGGAGAAGTTCTGCCACGAGCTGTTCGGCATGGGCCCCACCGACTACTTCGAGTCCACCGGCTGGCTCGGCGAGGACGTGTGGATGGCGCACTGCGTCCACATGAACGACTCCGACATCGCCGCCTTCGCCCGGACGAAGACGGGTGTCGCCCACTGCCCCTCGTCCAACGCCCGTCTCGCGGCCGGCATCGCCCGGGTCCCCGACATGCTGGCCGCCGGTGTCCCGGTCGGCCTCGGCGTCGACGGCACGGCCTCCAACGAGTCCGGCGAACTGCACACCGAGCTGCGCAACGCCCTGCTCATCAACCGCCTCGGCGCCCACCGCGAGGCCGCCCTGAACGCCCGTCAGGCGCTGCGCCTCGGCACGCACGGCGGCGCCCAGGTCCTCGGCCGCGCGGCCGAGATCGGCTCGCTGGAGCCGGGCAAGCTGGCCGACCTGGTGCTGTGGAAGCTCGACACGCTGGCCCACGCCTCGATCGCCGACCCGGTCACCGCGCTGGTCTTCGGCGCCGCGGCCCCGGTGACCGCCTCCTTCGTCAACGGCGAGCAGATCGTGGCGGACAACCGGCTGCTCACGGTCGACGAGGACACCATCGCCCGCTCCACCCGGGCGCAGGCGCAGCGCCTGGCGCGGATCGCCGCCCAGGGCTGACCGGTCCCAGATCTCCGGTCGAGGGGGACGGCCCTCGACCGGTGGCCGTGGACCCGAGCGGGGTCCATGGCGGCCGTCTCCGGGGCGCGCACCAACGTGTGCGCCCCGGAACGGCCTCCCGTCCCGTCTGTGCCGCTCAACTCTTTGCCGCTCAACGGTCCCGCACGACCGCGCACCACCTCCTTGAAACCCACGTCAGAGCCGACGTGCTGTTAACCGACCGGAGGAGCCGCCCGTGTCCGCCCACCCCGTCGACGAGAAACTCCCCGCCCTCAAAATGGCGACCACCGGCCTTCAGCACGTGGCCGCCATGTACGCGGGCGTCGTCGCCCCGCCCCTGATCGTCGGTGCGGCCGTCGGTCTCAGCGCCACCGAACTGACCTTCCTCACCGGTGCCTGCCTCTTCACGGCCGGCCTCGCGACCTTCCTCCAGACGCTCGGCATCTGGAACATCGGCGCCCGTCTGCCCTTCGTCAACGGCGTCACCTTCGCCGGTGTCGCCCCCATGACCGCGATCGTCGCGGCCACCGACGACAAGTCCGACGCGCTGCCGATCATCTTCGGGGCGGTGATCGTCGCGGGACTGCTGGGCTTCATAGCGGCCCCGTTCTTCAGCAAGATGGTCCGCTTCTTCCCCCCGGTGGTCACCGGCACGGTGATCACTCTGATAGGCGTCTCGCTCCTGCCGGTCGCCTTCGGCTGGGCGCAGGGACCCGACCCCGCGGCGGACGACTTCGGTTCGAGCACGAACCTGACACTGGCGGCCGTGACGCTGCTCCTGGTGCTGCTGCTGCGCCGCTTCACGCGGGGCTTCGTCAAGCAGATCGCGGTGCTGCTGGGCCTGGTCGGCGGCACGTTGATCGCCATCCCGTTCGGCGTCACGGACTTCGGCCCGGTGGCGGACGCGAGCGTGATCGGGTTCCCGTCGCCCTTCCACTTCGGGGCGCCGCAGTTCCAGGTCGCCGCGATCATCTCGATGTGCGTGGTGATGGTGGTCTCGATGACCGAGTCCACCGCGGACATGCTGGCGCTGGGCGAGATCGTGGACCGCCCGGCCGACGAGAAGACGATCGCCGCGGGCCTGCGCGCCGACACCCTCGGCTCGGCGATCAGCCCGCTGTTCAACGGCTTCATGTGCAGCGCCTTCGCGCAGAACATCGGCCTGGTCGCGATGACGAAGATCCGCAGCCGGTACGTGGTGGCCGCGGGCGGCGGTTTCCTGGTCCTGATGGGCCTGTGCCCGATGGCCGCCTCGCTGATCGCGGTCGTCCCGCGGCCGGTGCTGGGCGGGGCGGGCGTGGTGCTGTTCGGGTCGGTCGCGGCGAGCGGTATCCAGACCCTGGTCCGCGCCGGTCTGGAGAAGGACAACAACGTCCTGATCGTGGCCGTCTCGCTGGCGGTCGGCATCATCCCGATCTCCGCGCCGGAGTTCTACCACGCCTTCCCGGAGACCGCCCGGATCGTCCTGGACTCGGGCATCTCCACGGGCTGTGTGGTGGCGGTCCTGCTGAACCTGGTCTTCAACCACCTGGGCAGGAACCAGGACGCGGAGGACGTCACCCACCCGATGGAATCAGGAGAAGAACTCGCGGGCCCGCCCCGAACGGCCCCGGCGACCCCCTGACTCGAGGGCGGCCCACCGCCGTCGAACTCCTACGCCGATGGGGCGCACCCCGTGTTCAAGGGGTGCGTCCCATCGGCGCGCGCTCAGGAAAGCGGCGGGGGCCGGGCACCGTCCCCGCCGCAGTCGTCAGTCCCGGCTCCGCAGTGCCGCCGCCGCCAGTCCCAGGGACGTCGCCGCGATCAGCGCCGCCACCCGGAACGCCAGCTGGTAGCCCTCCGCCGTGGCCGCCGTCAGGGTCGTGCCGGTGTGCAGCAGGTCCTCCGTGCGGCTTGCCGCCAGGACGGTCAGTGCCGCCAGGCCCAGGGAACCGCCCACCACCTGCGTGGTGTTGAACAGTCCCGACGCCGCCCCCGCGTCCTCCGCGCGCGCCCCCGACATCGCGAGACCGGTCAGCGCGGGCATCGCGGCGGCGAAGCCGACGGAGAGCAGCAGCAGGGGCGGCAGGACGTCCGGCAGGTAGGAGCCCTGCGCCGGTGCCCGGCCCAGCAGGACCATGCCGACGGTGATCAGCGCGAGTCCCGCCAGCAGTACCCGGTACGCCCCGAACCGGCCGATCGTCCGCGCCGACAGGCTCAGCATCAGCACCCCGATCACCACCGGCGCCGGCAGGAAGGCCAGCCCGGTCAGCAACTCGCCGTAGCCGAGCACGCGTTGCAGATACAGGGCGCCGATGAACTGGAAGCCGTACATCGTCGCGATCAGCAGGATCTGCACGGCGTTCGCACCGCTCAGCAGGCGTGAGCCGAACAGCCGCAGGTGCAGCAGCGGGCGGGTGGTGCGGGTCTGCCGGACGGTGAACGCCACGAACAGGGCGGCGGCCACCGCGGCCAGCGACAGCGTGGCGGCCAGGTCCCGCTCACCGGTCCCGACGATGACGTACACCGTCAGCATCAGCGCCGACGTCACCAGCGCCGCCCCCGGATAGTCCGCGCCCTTGCCCAGCCCGGCCCCCGGCTCCCGGTCCAGCACCCGTACCGCGGCCACCCACGCCACCACCCCGATCGGCAGGTTGATCAGGAAGATCCAGTGCCAGCCCAGCGCCTCGGTCAGCGCCCCGCCGAGGAACGTGCCGAGCGCCCCGCCCGCCGCGCCCACCGCACTGAACACGGCGATGGCCCGCGCCTGTTCACGCGGCTCGGGGAACAGCGACACCAGCATGCCGAGGACCACGGCGGTCGTCATCGCCCCGCCCACCCCCTGCACCGCACGCGCCGCGACCAGCATGCCCGGCGAGGTCGCCACCCCGCACAGCACCGACGCCACCGTGAACAACGCGAGCCCCGCCGTGAACATCCGCTTGCGCCCCACGAGGTCCCCGAGCCGCCCGGCCAGCAGCAACAGCCCCCCGAACGGGATCAGATAGGCGTTGACCACCCACGCCAGCCCCGACGCCGTGAAGCCGAGGTCGCTCTGGATCGCCGGCATCGCCACCGTCACGATGTTGCCGTCCAGGATGGTCATCAGTGTCCCCGCGCAGAGGATCACCAGGGACGCCCAACGGGAGTAGGTGCGTTGCGCGGCCCGTGTCCGGGACTCGATGATGGCCGTCATGACGGCATCGCCTCCGTGTTCTGCCAGGATTCCAAAGGTGCACGACTTGTAACGGGCAACATCGTGCGAAACCATGAAGGCCGGCGTAAGGAGGCAGTTCGATGTCCCAGAGGAACACCGGTGTTACCGCGCAGGTCGTGAACGCGCACGCCTGCCCGGTGCGCGAAGTTCTTGACAGGGTCGCCGGGAAATGGAGCGTGCAGATCCTGGTGGCCGCCGCCCACGGCCCCATCCGCTTCACGGAGTTGGAGCGCAGCATCGAGGGCATCAGCCGCCGCATGCTGACCCTCACCCTGCGCAATCTGGAGCGCGACGGCCTCGTCACCCGCACCGTGCACCCGACGGTCCCGCCGAAGGTCGAGTACGAACTGACGGCGCAGGCACGTGAGTTGCACGAGACCCTGCAACGCCTGACCGACTGGGCCGAGCGCAACCGGGTCCACATCGCCGAGTCCCGGGCGGCCTACGACGCCGAACGCGAGCCGGAGCTCGTCGACGGGTAGACCGCCCGCGCCCTTCACGGCGTCGCGACGTGACGGTGACGCTGCCCGGGGACGCGGAGGCTCAGAGCCCGAACATGCCCGGGTCGGTGGCCAGCTCCTTGAAGTAGCTCTGCGGATCGGCCACCAGCCGGCGCTCCGCCAGGTTCAGCAGCCCGCCGACCGCGGTGAGCTCGGCCGCCACGGTGCCGTCCGCCTTGGTGATGGTCTGCTCCATGCGGAAGGTCTTGCCGCCGCCCCACAGGAAGGCGCACGACACATCGACCTCGTCGCCCGCCAGCAGCTCGCGCCGGTAGCGGATGGTCGTCTCCAGGGCGACCGGCCCGATGCCGTGGGAGATCAGCCCCGTCTGGCTGATCCCGGCCGCCTGCAGCAGCGACCAGCGGGCGTGCTCCGCGTAGTTGAGGTACACGCTCTGGTTGAGGTGGCCCTGTACGTCGGTCTCGTAGCCCCGGACGGTGATCCGGACGGAGAACGGCTGGCTCACGAACTTCCTCTTCTCGTCGTCGATGCCCTGTGCGGCACTCGTGGCATCCTCCTCACGTCCGGCGCGGCGACGCCAGCAGATAGCGCGCGCGGGTCCGGGGATCCGTGTGCTCGCTCACCTGCCAGCCTCCCTCCTCCAGGGTCGCCGCGCAGGCGCGCAGCCCTTCGGCGTCGGGCCGGTGCACGGCCACCGCCTCCGGCTGCGGGGTGGCGCGCACCCGGTAGCCGCCGGTGCCGTCCGGTCCGGCGGGCGGGTGCCCGGCGGCCTCCAGCGCCAGCGCGGCGGCCTGCACGAGATGCGTACGCTCCCAGCCGCACGGCCGGTCGGTGGCGCCGTCCGGATTGGTCATCCGGCGCAGCTCCACCAGCCCTTCCCAGGCACCGCGCACCTCGCGCAGCCGGGCCGGACCGGCGGCGGGCGGTTCCTCCTCGCCGCCGATGCGCGCCGCGAACACCCCGGGCTCGGCGGCGGGCGGCCGGACGGCCGGCGCGGCGGGGGCGTCCGGCGTCTCCCGTATCCGGTGTCCCGCCGGGGTCAGGAAGTGGTCGTGCGGCGGCCGGGGGTGCCGGAAGGCGAGGCCGTGCTTGACCAGAGCCGCGAGCTGGGTCTCCGTGCCACTGCGCAGCCGCCCGGTGACCGGGTCGGCGGCGTCGATCACACGCCGCTGCGCGGCGGTCGGCGGTCCTGTCACGGCGTGCTCCCTTCCAGCGGTTCTCCCACCGCTTCGAAGGCTACGACCCGGGTCTGACATTCCACCCGGCGATCACCGGCCGCCCGTGCTCGGTGCCCAGCCGGCACACCGTCCCGGTGGCCAGCTGGAACAGCGCGCCGTCCGCCGGCGGCAGCCCGAGCCGCCGGGCCGTGAGCACCCGCAGGAAGTGCCCGTGCGCCACCAGGACGACGACGCCCTCGGTGTTGGCGAGCGCGGCGTCGACCTTGGACAGCATCCGGTCGGCGCGTTCCCCGACCTGCGCGGGGCTCTCCCCGGGATGCTCCGGCGGGCCCGGCGCGACCCCGTCGGTGAACAGGAACCAGCCGGGCCGCTCCCGCTGGATCTCGACGGTCGTGATGCCCTCGTAGCCGCCGTAGTCCCACTCCCGCAGGTCGGGATCGATCCGGGGCGAGGTCAGACCGATCAGCTCGGCCGTCTCCCGGGCCCGTTGCAGCGGGCTGACGAACGCGGCACCGATGCGGTGCGAGCGGATCAGCGGCACCAGCCGCCGCGCCTCCTCGCGCCCGTGCTCGGTCAACGGCACGTCCGTCAGCCCGGTGTGCCGCCCCGAACGGGACCAGAAGGTCTCACCGTGCCGCACCAGCAGAAGATCACCCATGGCTTCCAGACTACTGGCGGTACCCGCTGAGGAACCGGCCGATGCGGCCGATCGCCGCCTCCAGGTCCTCCGCGTGCGGGAGGGTGAGGATGCGGAAGTGGTCGGGCGTCGGCCAGTTGAAGCCGGTGCCCTGGACGACCTGGATCTTCTCGCGCAGGAGCAGGTCCAGGACGAACTGCTCGTCGTCGTGGATCTTGTGGACCTTGGGGTCCAGGCGGGCGAAGGCGTACAGCGAGCCCTTCGGCTTGACGCAGGAGACCCCGGGGATCTCGTTCAGCTTCTCCCAGGCCACGTTGCGCTGTTCGTACAGCCGCCCGCCCGGCGCGGTCAGCTCGTGGATGGACTGGCGGCCGCCGAGCGCGGCCTGGATGGCGTACTGCGCGGGCGCGTTGGCGCACAGCCGCATGGAGGCCAGCATGGTCAGGCCCTCCAGGTAGTTCCTGGCGTGCTGCTTGGGGCCGGTGACGACCAGCCAGCCCGAGCGGAAACCCGCCACCCGATACGTCTTCGACAGGCCGCAGAAGGTCAGCACGACCAGGTCGGGGGCGAGCGCGGCGGCCGAGTGGTGGACCGCGTCGTCGTAGACGATCTGGTCGTAGATCTCGTCCGCGAAGACCATCAGACCGTGCCGGCGGGCGAGATCGAGGATGCCCTCGAGGATCTCCTTCGGGTACACGGCGCCGGTGGGGTTGTTCGGGTTGATGATCACGACGGCCTTGGTGCGGTCGGTGATCTTCGCCGCCATGTCGTCCAGGTCGGGGTACCACTCGGCCTGTTCGTCGCAGCGGTAGTGGACCGCCTTGCCGCCCGCGAGGGTGGTGACGGCCGTCCAGAGGGGGAAGTCCGGTGCCGGGATCAGGATTTCGTCGCCGTCCTCCACCAGCGCGGTCACGGCCATCGAGATCAGCTCGGAGATGCCGTTGCCGAGGAAGACGTCGTCCACGTCGACCTCCAGGCCCCGGGTCTGGTAGCGACCGGCGACGGCCCGGCGGGCGGACAGGACGCCCCGGGAGTCGGTGTAGCCGTGCGCCTGCGGGAGCATGCGGATCATGTCCTGGAGGATCTCCTCCGGCGCCTCGAAGCCGAAGAGCGCGGGGTTGCCGGTGTTCAGGCGCAGCACGCTGTGGCCCGCCTTCTCCAGCGCGTCCGCGTGCTCGATCACCGGGCCGCGGATCTCGTAACAGACCTCGCTGAGCTTGTTCGACTGCCGGAACTCCATGCGCGCGCCCCTCCGGTATCTGGTGTTACTTGGTTTTACCAAGTCCGCGCTTGGAAAGTCCAATGACATGTCTAGACTGCGTCCCATGTCGCCACGCCGAAGCTACGACCAGTACTGCTCCGCCGCCCGTGCCCTCGATGCCGTCGGCGACCGCTGGACCCTGCTGATCGTCCGCGAACTGCTGGCCGGGCCGCGCCGCTACACCGACCTGCACGCGGATCTGCCGGGCGTGAGCACCGACGTGCTCGCCTCACGGCTGAAGGACATGGAACGGGACGGGCTGACCACCCGGCGCCGGCTGCCCCCGCCCGGCGCGGCCTACGTCTACGAACTCACCCCGCGCGGACGGCAGTTGCTGCCGGTCCTCCAGGCCCTCGGGGCGTGGGGCCGGGCCGAGCTCGGCGAGCGCCGGCCGACCGACGCGGTACGCGCCCACTGGTTCGCCCTGCCGCTGCTGAGCGTCCTGCCGGACGAAGGGCTCGTCGAAGTGCGGTTGGAGGAAGGGCAGTTCCATCTGAACGCCGGCGCCGAGGAGGGTCCCGTCTACGGTGAGGGCCCCGCACCGGCCGAGCCCGACGCGCGTCTGGAGCTGGACACCGGCACCTGTACGGCCGTGGCCCGGGGGGAGTTGAGCGTCCCGGACGCGGTACGGGACGGGCGGATCACCGTGACCGGTGACGGGACCCTCGCCAAGGCGCTGCGGGAGGCATAGCGAAGGGCCCGCCGCACCGGAGTGCGACGGGCCCCGCCCGAGGGTCAGGCCCCCGGCGGCCGTCCCGGGCCGCGCGTCAGCGCATACCCGCCGACACCGGCCAGCGCGGCCAGCACACCGCCCGCCGCCGTCCACAGCCAGCGGTCGGACCACCAGCCGGACGCCCAGCCGTCCTCCGGATCGATGCTGGACAGCACCGCCGAAGTCTCCTTCTGCGCACCGGACTTCATCGCGATCCCCGGCACCAGCGGCTCCGCCAGCGAGCCGTCCACCGCCGCCGCGCCGCCGATGTCCTTGGAGTCGACCCGGATGGAGGCGTTCACCGGCAGCCCCAGGTCGGCCGTCGCGAGGTTCACCACGGTCAGCCGGACGTAATACGTGCCCGGCAGCGGGTCGTTCGCCCACGGCTCCGACCAGGCGCGGACCGTGCGCAGGACGCAGGTCAGCTCCACGGACGCGGCGTCCGCGGCGGCGGTGCGCGTCTGGGCGCCGTACTGGCAGGCCTGTCGGCGCCGCAGTCCGTCGTAGACGTCGATCTGCCAGGTCTCGGCGGCGTGCGTCTCGGGGAGCTGCACCGTCGCCCTGACGGTGGGGCGCTGTCCCGCGTCCGCCGGGAACGACCAGTACAGGTAGTCACCCGCGGAACCGCCGGCGGTGGCCTCCTGGCCCTGCTCGATCTCCGCCGCCGTACGGAAGGACGTACCCGCCCCGGCCGGTGCCTCGGCCGCCGGGGCGGGGGCCGCCGCGAGGCCCAGCATCAGCAGGGCCGCGCTCAAGGGGCGTATGAGCTTCATCAGTTGGTCCTCCAGACCGTGACCCGCCAGCGCGACACCCAGCCCCAGATCAGCCCCGCCAGGAAGCCGGTCAGGATCAGCGCGCCGAGCAGCCACCAGCCCCGCCCGAGCCCGAAGGAGGCCACATCGTCCGACTCCGAGGGACCGTCCACGACGTCGACGGTCAGCTCCAGCGGCAGACCGGGCGTGGTCTTGACGCCGGAGGCCGCCGAGAACGAGTGCGTGACCTGGAGGCACACGCCCTCGGCGGACGCCTCGTCGCTCTCCGCCTTCGGATAGCGCAGGCCGGCCGAGATCACGTCCGTACGGCCGTTGCCCGCGGCCTCGCCGCGCACGATCTCCCGGCCCGGCACGGTCACCGCCCGCAGCAGCAGCCCATAGGAGGGGTTCACCGCCCGGTCCGCGCCCACGCTCACCGAGGCGCGCAGTTCCTGCCCCGGCTCGACGTCGACCCGGTACCAGCGCTGCTGCCCGAACTCCGCGCGGTCGGTGTACAGGCCCGACTTGAGGGTGGGTGCCTGCGCGCACTGCTCGGCGCCCTCGGCCGCCACCGGCGTCACCACGGGGTCGGCTGCCCGGTCCACCAACTGGTTGACCTTGTCGGTGAGTTCGTCGGTGTGCTCGACCGAGGTGTAGGTGCCGCCGGTCGCCTCCGCGATACAGCTCAGCTGCTGCCGCATCTTGGTGTTGGGGACCAGGCCGAGCGTGTCGATGGTCAGCCCGATGCCCTTGGCGGCGATCTCCCGCGCCACCTCGCACGGGTCCAGCGGGGCGCAGGTGTCCTCGCCGTCGCTGATCAGCACGATGCGCTTGGAGCCGGTGCCGCCGTCGAGGTCGTCGGCCGCCTTCAGCAGCGCCGGGCCGATCGGGGTCCACCCGGTGGGCGTGAGGGTCGCCACCGCCGTCTTGGCCTCGGTGCGGTCCAGCGGGCCGACCGGGTAGAGCTGCGCGGTGTCCTTGCAGCCCGTCTTCCGGTCGTCGCCCGGGTAGTCGGCGCCCAGTGTCCGGATGCCCAGCTGGACTTCCTCGGGCGTGGCGTCGAGCACCTCGTTGAACGCCTGCTTCGCGGCGGCCATCCGGGACTGGCCGTCGATGTCCCGCGCCCGCATGGAACCGCTGACGTCGAGCACGAGGTTCACCTTCGGCGCGTCCTCGCCCGTGGGTTCGCCGGCCGCTGCCCCGGCCGGGAACGCTGTCCCGGCCGTCAGCGCGGCGAGCAGGGCACAGGCCCCCGCCGCCAGCCGTGTTCTTGTGATCATCGGCGGATCCTAATGATCAGGGGCGTCCCGCTCCAAAACGGCCGCTCACGCCAGGGGGTTGGGCAGCCGCGCCCACTGGTCCCCGGGCGTCCGCGGCGACAGCCGCATCAGGGTCAGCGCCTTCGCGGGCAGCGGCTCCTCGCGCAGCACCGCCAGATCGGGCGTGCGCGGCAGATCCCGTACGGCCGTCTCCAGCGCCGCCCCGAGGGCCGCCGCCGAACCCGCCGTACCGGCGAGCGCGCCCGCCACCAGCGAGCCGAACAGTTTGCGGCGCAGGGTGGTTTCGTCGTCCGTCACGATCCGGCCGGTCAGCTCCGGCACCGGGATGCCGTGCCGGGCCAGCCGGGCCGGGCTGACCCGGATGTCGGCGAGGTCGCGGTAGACCAGGCGCAGCGGGGTGCCGTCGGCGCCCAGCACGACGAGCAGGTTCTGGCCGTGCGCCTCCAGCGCCACGCCCAGCTCCAGCAGCCGCAGCCCGACGGTGAGGGCGAGCCGGGCGAAGGAGGCGAGCCAGCCGGGGCGGGCGGGCAGGTCGGTGGTGGCGAGCGCGGCCACCGGCACCACGCGCTCGCCCGGACCGGCGTACCGCTGCGGCGATTCCCGCAGCACGGCCGCGAGATCGGGGGAGTCCGCGGTGGCCGCCCCCAGGGTGCGGGTGATGTGCAGCAGCCCGTCGGTGCGCGCGGCCAGCGACTCCGCGAACGCCGACAGGGTCGCTGCCAGGGCGATGGAGTACACCGAGATGTCCCGCACCGACGAGGTCAGCCGGGCGCTCAGCGCCGTCTTGACATGCGGTCCGCCGGGCAGCGCGAGGGTGCGCAGGGACATCAGCGGACGCGCGCCGGGGACCGAGCGCTCGCAGGGGCGCTTGAGCACGTGCGTCATCTGCCACGGATGCACCGGCAGCAACAGCCGGTCACCGTCGCGCAGTTCGTCCGGCCAGGCGCCGGTCAGCAGCGCCTCGGCCGCCGGTACCGGCCACAGCCCCAGCTCCACCAGCGGCCGGTGCTCGGGCCCGTACGCGAGCTGCTCGGCGACCGAGAACCCGGGCCGGGAACGGCAGGTGGGGTGGTACGGGTGCCCGTCCACGACCCGCTGCTCCCACTCCCAGTCACTGTCCGGCCAGGGCATCGGGCCATCCGGCTGCCCGGCCCGCGACAGCGCCAACGAGGCCACGCTGTGCCCGAGTTCGGCCACGAAGGCGGTGTCCCGCGCCACGCCCAGATCGGCCACCAGCCCCGCCGGATCGCGGTACTCGGTCCCGTCGAGCCGTACGGCGGTGACATAAGCGGCGGTGGCGTACGGGTCCGCGTGCGGCCCGTGCAGCCGGCGGCCGTCGCCCAGGCGCAGGGTGAGGCCCGCCGGCCCGTTCTCGCGGGCGGTGATCCACGGCAGCGGCTCATGGGCGAGCGCCCGCCACAGCCGGGTCAGCACGGCCGCCCGGGCGCCGGGCAGCCGGTCCGTGTACCGGGAGGCCAGGCCGGGGCGGACATCGGCCAACTCTGCCGCTACCTCGGCCTCGGCGGTGGGGGGACGGTGCACGGTCGGGCTCCTCGGGTACGAGTAGGACGTCAGGTCGGGCGACGACGACAGCGATACTGATCTTCTCCGCCCGAACGGACCGTAGAGAACGAGTGAACCGCGTGCACCTCATGCCCCCGCCCGCCGACGCAGCGCCCCACGCGGACGCCCTCGCGGCGGCCCCCCTGCTCAACTGCCTGCTGCGGGAGGTGGCACGACCGGCCGGACCCCAGGTGTACCGGCTGCCCAGCGGCCGTCTGCTGCGGGTGCGCGGCGAGCGCCGCCCGGCCGACCCCGAGGTCCGCGCGGACGGCCGCTGGCGCCGCGTCGGCCACCCCGAACTGGTGAAACTCGTCGCGGAGGAACTGCGTCGGCACACCGGCCTGGACAACCCCGAACTGCCCGGCGAGATGGTCGACAGCCGCGACGCGGTCGCCGCGCTGCTCATCGCGCGGGAGGGGGCGGCCCCGCCCGCCGACCCGTACTTGCGCTCGGAGCAGTCCCTGGTCACCGGACATCCGCACCATCCGGCCCCGAAGGCGCGCGGCGGCGGACCGGTGGCGGGCTGGCTGCCGTACGCGCCCGAGGCGTACGCCCGGTTTCCGCTGGTGCTGCTCGGGGTGCGTGAGGACCGGGTCGTCGAGGAGGGCGACACCACCGCCCTGGACGCCCTCGGCGCGGCGCCCCCCGGCTACCGGCTGCTGCCCGCCCACCCCTGGCAGCTCGACCTGGTCGACCTCGGCCGGGCCTTCACCGACGGCCTGCTGATCCGGCTCGGCACGACCGGCTTCCCGGCCTGGCCGACGGCCGCGATCCGCACGGTGTACGCCCCCGAGCGCGATCTCTTCCTGAAGTTCAGCCTCGATGTCCGCATCACCAACGACATCCGCCGGCTATGGCGCCACGACCTGCGCAGACTCCGCAGGACCGACGCGGCCGTGGTGCGGGCGTTCGCGACCGGCCCCGGCGCCTGGCTCAGCGACCGCGGCTACCGCACCGCCGACTTCGCCTTCGAGGAGCTCGCCGTCCTCGTCCGCGACGGATTCCGCCCCCACCTGCGCCCCGGGGCGACCCCGCTCCTCGCGGCCGGCCTCGTGGAGGGCTTCCCGGGCAGCCCGCTCGACACCGCGCGGGACCCGGCGGCCTGGTGGGACGCCTACCTGGCCGCGGTCGTACCGCCCGCCCTGCGGGCCTTCGCCGACCACGGCGTCGTCCTGGAGGCGCACCTGCAGAACACGCTGGTAGCCGTCGACGCCGAGGGCACCCCGGTGCAGGCGCTGTACCGGGACGCCGAGGGCGTGAAGCTGCCGGCCGACGCGGACCGGGCTGCCGGGTGGGAACGGCTGGTGTACTGCCTGGTGGTCAACCACCTGTGGGAGGTCGCCGCGGCCCTCGCCGAGCGCCACCCGGGCCTCGCCCCCTGGCCCGCCGTACGCCGGGCCCTCGCCGCCCACGACCTCCCCGAGATCCCCGCCCTGCTCACCGCGCCCACCCTGCCCGGCAAGACCAACCTGCTGCTGCGCTGGACCGGCGCCGACGGCGCCGACGCCCGCTACCACCCCCTGCCCAACCCGTTGCTTGCTGCGTGACGTGACTGGCGTGCGATACGTGGAGTGCGCAATCGCCCCTGTCGGTAGTGCGCAGTGTGGGCCGAAGGCCGTCAGCCGACCGTGGGAACGAGGGCAGCGACGGCGGAGTGCGCCAGGGACACCGCCTGTGCACGCTCCGCCCCCGACTGGCTGAGCACGACGCGCGTGCTGAGGCCGTCCAGCAGGGCAAGGAGCTGAACGGCACGACCGGGGACGTCGTCGACGGCGAACACGCCCCGGGCCACTCCTGCGGCGATCAGCGCCTCCAGGTCGTGCTGCCAGCCGTGGTCCAACATCTGCTGCGCCGCGCGCAGTTCGACGTTCGTGCCGGAGCGCGCCCACAGCTCGATCCAGAGCATCCACCGTGGATCGCGGGGGCCGGTCGGGAGGTACATCTCCACGAAGAGTTCGAGGCGGCGGGCGGGCTTCAGCCTGCGGGCGAGCAGCGCGGCCCGCTCCTCGGTGAGTGTCGCCTCGCTGTAGCGCAGGGCCTCGACGAGCAGCAGGTCCTTGGAGCGGAAGTAGTACAGCAGGTGGCCGCCGCTGGTCCCGAGCCGCTTGGCGAGGGAAGCCATCGTCAGTGAGGCGAGGCCCTCCTCGGCGATGACGGCCGTGGCCTCTTCGAGCGTGCGCGTGCGCAGGTCTCCGCCCGATCGCCTCTGCCCTGCCGCCATCCGTTCGGCTCCCTGTGTCCGCGACCGGCACCGCCGTCGGCCGGGCCGGTGCGGGACCGAGCATAGTCCTGCCGACGCCACCGACTTCGCCTCACCTCTTGACGCGGACGGCACCTGCCTCCATCTTGAATGGCGTTCAATCCTTTTGAACGGCGTTCAAGCCGTTCCTGCGGCAGTGAGGGGCGGCGCCATGGCGGCACAACGCACCACGACGGATGCGGACCCGACGGATCCCCCGGCGGCCGGGGCGGCTCGCGACGAGGTGTTCCAGCTCGAGAAGCACGGCATCGACCCCGTACTGGAGTCCGAACGGCACGGCGGAGCACGGGACCTGTTCTGGCTGTGGTTCGGGTCGAACCTGACGTTCACCTACGTGATCAACGGCGCGCTCGCCGTCTCGTTCGGCCTTTCCTTCTGGCAAGCGGTGCTGGTGGTCGTGCTGGGCGGACTGACGTTCTTCGTGGTCAGCGCGGCGGGCATGAGCGGGGTGCGGACGGGCACGGCCACGCTGGTGATCTCCCGCGCCGCCTTCGGCATCCGCGGGAACTGGCCGGCCGGGCTGCTGAACTGGGTCGTCAGCATCGGGTACACGATCCTGAACACGGTGGTCGGCGTGCTGGCCCTGCAGGCCGTGTGCGCGGAGCTGGGGTGGCAGGGCGCGTCCGCGAAGGCCGCTGCTCTCGCTGTCACGCTGGCCCTCACCTTCGCCGTCGCGCTGTGGGGCCACGCGACCGTGCACTGGGCCGAGCGCTGGATGGCATCCGTGCTCACCGTCGGATTCGCGGCGATGCTGCTGTTCCTGCTGCCGGGCACCGACACGGGCGCGGCACCCGTTCCGGCCGACGCGGCGGCCTGGTCCCTCGCGTTCGTCGTGGTACTCGCCGGGCCGATCAGCTACGTGCCCATGCCCGCCGACTACACGCGCTACCTGCCGGTGACGACGACGCTGCGCTCCCTCACCTGGAACGGTGCGCTCGGCGGCTTCGCCGCGTCGGTGGCGCTCGGAGTCGCGGGAGCGGCGGCCGCGACCCAGGCCGACCTCACGGACGCGGTGGCCGGGACACAGGGACTGCTGCCGGGCTGGTTCCAGCCGCTGTTCCTCGCCCTGGTGCTCGGCGGCTCCGTCACCAACTCGATCATCACCCTCTACTCGTCGAGCCTCAACCTGCAGGTCCTCGGCATCCCGTGGTCGCGAGCGAAGGCCATCTCGATCAGCGCGGCCGTGACGGCGATCGGATCCGCGGCCGCGCTGTTCCTCGTCGACTTCACCGAGTCCCTGCTCTCCTTCCTGTCGCTGCTCGTCGTCGTGTTCGCCCCGTGGGCCGGTGTTTTCCTCACCGACATGATGCTGCGCCGCTGCCGCTACGACGCCGACGCCCTGCACACCGGGCGCGCGAGCCGCTACTGGTACCGCTACGGGTTCAGCCCCGCCGGAATGACCGCCCTGGTCACCGGAACGGTCTTCGCGGCCCTCACCTGCGACAGCGCCCTGTGGCGAGGGCCCTTGGTGAGCCCGCTCGGCGGCACGGACCTCAGCGCGCTCGGCGCCGTCGTCGCGGCAGTCGTCTACGCGGTCATCGGCCGAACGGGCGCGCGCCCGTACTCACCCTCCTCCTCCACCTGATCCCCGCACGCCCCGCACGTCCCGCACGAAGAGGAACGACATGCTCCCGGCACCCCTGACCCCGCACTCGCCCGCTCCGGCGGACCTTGTCCTGCGCGGTGCACGCATCCACACCGTCGATGCGACGCTTCCGGCCGCCGAGGCGCTCGCAGTCCGCGACGGACGGATCGTGTGGCTCGGCGACGACGCGGACGCCGACCGGTGGACCGGCCCCGGCACCCGGGTCGTCCAGGCGGGCGGGCGGCTCGTCCTGCCCGGCTTCATCGACGCCCACAACCACGTCCGGCTCGGCTCGGACGACGCCTGCGTCCAGCTCGCGGGCGCGAGAAGCCTGTCGGAGATCCACGCGCGGATCGCCGCCTGGCGCGCACGCCACCCGGACGCGGCGTGGATCGAGGCGGAGGCGTTCGACTACTCCGCGCTGCCCGACGGCCGGATGCCGACCGCCGCCGACCTCGATCCCGTCACCGGTGACGTCCCGGCCATGGTGCTCAGCTACGACGTGCACACGGCCTGGCTCAACTCGAAGGCGCTCGACCGGCTCGGCGTGCGCGCCGACCGCACGGACCTCCCCTTCGGAAAGGCCCGGACCGACCCGGCGACGGGCGCTCCCACCGGCTTCGTCCAGGACTTCGCCGTGCGCGGCCTGTCGCGGGACGGACACCGCGCCCTGCGCGAGCTCGGTGTGCCCTGGGCCTCGCCCGAGCGGCAGTACGGGCGGCTGGTGAAGTCGCTCGACGACGCGATCCGCTTCGGCATCACCACCGTCGTGGAGCCGCAGAACTCCTTGGACGACCTCCCCCTGTTCGAACGGGCCAGGGCGGAGGGGCGGCTGCGCTCGCGACTGGTGGCGGCCCTGTTCCACCCGCGCGGTACGTCGGACGCCGACCTCGACGACTTCGCCGCCGCGGCCCGCGCGCACGACGGCGACCGGATACGGGTCGGCCCGCTCAAGCTCTACATCGACGACGTGGTGGAGCCGCGCACGGCGGCTCTGCTGGAGCCCTACGCGACAGGATGCAGGGGGCACCGGGGCGAGACGTTCTACCCGGTGGAGGAGTTCGCCGACCTGCTGGTCAAGCTGGACGCCCGCGGCTTCCAGTGCTTCGTGCACGCCACCGGCGACCGGGGCATCCGGACCGTCCTGGACGCCGTCGAACGAGCCCGCTCGGTGAACGGCGCGCGCGACGCCCGCCACCAGATCGTCCACGTCGAGTGCCTGGACCCGGCCGACGTGCCGCGCTTCGCCGAGCTCGGCGTCGTTGCCTGCATGCAGCCGCGGCACTGCGCACCGGAGATCGCCGGGCCGGGCCAGGACTGGGCGGAGAACGTCGGCGAGGGGCGCTGGCACAAGGCATGGCCGATGCGCTCGCTGGCGACGGCCGGGGCGACGCTCGCCTTCTCCAGCGACTGGAACGTCGCCGAGATGGACCCCATGATCGGCATCTACACGGCCGTCACCCGCCGTCCCCTCGCCGGCGGTGAGGCGTGGATGCCCGAGGAGACGGTGGACGTGGCCACCGCCGTGCACGCCTACACGATGGGATCGGCGTACGCCAACTTCCTGGAGGACGAGCGTGGTTCCCTGACCGTCGGCAAGGCGGCGGACTTCGTCGTCCTCTCCCGTGACATCCTGCGGATCGCCCCCGAGGACATCCCCGGAACCGTCGCCGACATCGTCGTGGTGGCCGGGGAGGTGGCGCACGAGTCCGGGTCCGGAGATGTCACCGGGCCCTTCACCCCCGTATAACCTGGCGGAGTGCTTCCTGAAGTCACCGCGACCCGGTACGTCACCCCCCTGCGGTCCGGCGGCTCCGTGCCCGGCGTCGTCGAGGCCGATGACCTGGGCACCTACGTCGTGAAGTTCACCGGCTCCGCGCAGGGCCGCAAGGCGCTGGTCGCCGAGGTGATCGTGGGGGAGCTGGCCCGGGCGCTGGGGCTGCGCTTCCCCGAGCTGGTCCTCGTCCACTTCGACCCGGCGATCGCGGACGGGGAGCCGCACCAGGAGGTGCGGGAGCTCCACAGCGCCAGCGCGGGGATCAACCTCGGGATGGACTTCCTGCCGGGCGCGAAGGACTTCACGCCGGAGTTCGCCCGGCACTTCGCGGTCGATCCGCTGGAGGCGGGCCGGATCGTCTGGCTGGACGCCCTGACCGTCAACGTCGACCGTACGGTGCACAGCTCCAACCTGATGGTCTGGCCCACCCTCGGCACCGTGCCCCCGCGGCTGTGGCTGATCGACCACGGTGCCGCGCTGGTCTTCCACCACCGCTGGGACGCCTCCGACCCGGCGAAGGCGTACGACTTCCGCCACCACGCCCTCGGCCACTACGCCCCCGACGTCCGCGCCGCCGACGCCGAGCTCGCGCCCCGGGTCACCGAGGAACTGCTGCGGTCGGTCACGGCCGAGGTACCGGACGCCTGGCTCACCGACCACGCCTCCCCGGACGAGGCGCGGGACGCCTACGTCCGGTACCTGCACGCGCGCGTGCGGGCCTCCGCGTCGTGGCTGCCCACGGACTTCCCCACCCGGGAGGAACTCGCCGCCGAGGAGGCCCAGCGGGCGGCGAGGACACAGCAAGGACGCCCCGCGTGGCTCAAGCAGGTCCCCGACCTGCACGGCAAGCCCGCGGCCGAACAGGATTGGTCGGTGCACCTCGGATGAGTGGCCGTGTGGAGATCGAGTACTGCACCCAGTGCCGCTGGCTGCCGCGCGCGGCATGGCTGGCGCAGGAACTGCTCACCACCTTCGAGGCGGAGCTGTCCGAACTGGCGCTGAAGCCCGGCACGGGCGGGGTGTTCGTGATCCGGGTCGACGACGAGGTGGTCTGGGACCGCCGCGAGCAGGGCTTCCCGGAGCCCACCGCCGTCAAGCAGGCCGTACGCGACCGAGTGGCCCCGGGAAAGTCCCTGGGCCACTCGGACAACGCCTCGCCGCAGTAGCTCAGCCGGTGAGCTGCTCGTACGCCGGCAGCGTCAGGAAGTCCGCGTAGTCGGCGTCGAGGGAGACCTGGAGCAGCAGGTCGTGTGCCTGCTGCCAGTGCCCGGCGGCGAAGGCCTCCTCGCCGATCTCCTGGCGGATGTTCGACAGTTCCTCGGCGGCGACCTTGCGGGCCAGCTCCGGCGTGGCCTTCTCGCCGTTCTCGAACTCGACGCCCGCGTTGATCCACTGCCAGATCTGGGAGCGGGAGATCTCGGCGGTGGCCGCGTCCTCCATGAGGTTGAAGATGGCGACCGCGCCGAGCCCGCGCAGCCAGGCCTCGATGTAACGGATGCCCACCTGGACGGCGTTGACGAGGCCGTTGTACGTCGGCCTGGCGTCCAGGGAGTCGACGGCGATCAGGTCGGCCGCCTCGACGTGGACGTCCTCGCGCAGGCGGTCCTTCTGGTTCGGCCGGTCGCCGAGGACCGCGTCGAAGGAGGCCATGGCGATCGGCACCAGGTCGGGGTGGGCGACCCAGGAGCCGTCGAAACCGTCGTTCGCCTCGCGGTCCTTGTCCGCCTTCACCTTCTCGAAGGCGACCTTGTTGACCTCCTCGTCCCGGCGGGACGGGATGAAGGCCGCCATGCCGCCGATCGCGTGCGCGCCGCGCTTGTGGCAGGTGCGGACGAGGAGTTCGGTGTACGCCCGCATGAACGGGGCCGTCATCGTGACCGCGTTGCGGTCCGGCAGGACGAACCTGGCGCCGCCGTCACGGAAGTTCTTGACGATGGAGAACAGGTAGTCCCAGCGGCCCGCGTTGAGCCCGGAGGCGTGGTCGCGCAGTTCGTAGAGGATCTCCTCCATCTCGTACGCGGCCGTGATCGTCTCGATCAGGACGGTCGCCCGGACGGTGCCCTGCGGGATGCCGACGTAGTCCTGCGCGAAGACGAACACGTCGTTCCAGAGGCGGGCCTCCAAGTGCGACTCGGTCTTCGGGAGGTAGAAGTACGGGCCCTTGCCGAGATCCAGCAGGCGCTGGGCGTTGTGGAAGAAGTACAGGCCGAAGTCGACGAAGGCGCCGGGCACCTGCTGCCCGTCGATCTGCAGGTGGCGTTCGTTCAGGTGCCAGCCACGCGGTCGCATGACGACGGTGGCGAGCTCCGCCTCGGGCTTCAGGGCGTACGACTTGCCCGACCGCGGGTCGGTGAAGTCGATGCTGCGGGTGTAGGCGTCGATCAGATTGAGCTGGCCGAGGACCACGTTCTCCCAGGTCGGGGCCGAGGCGTCCTCGAAGTCGGCGAGCCAGACCCGGGCGCCCGAGTTCAGGGCGTTGATGGTCATCTTGCGGTCGGTGGGGCCGGTGATCTCCACGCGCCGGTCGTTCAGCGCGGCGGGGGCCGGGGCCACCTTCCAGGAGTCGTCCGCGCGCACGGCGGCGGTCTCCGGGAGGAAGTCCAGAGTGGAGGTGCGGGCGATCTCGGCGCGGCGCTCGGCACGGCGGGCGAGGAGTTCGTCACGCCGGGGCGTGAACCGGCGGTGCAGCTCGGCCACGAAGGCGAGGGCCGCGTCGGTGAGGACCTCCTCCTGCCGGGGCAGGGGCTCGGCGTCGACGATGGCCAGCGGGGACGGCGCTGGTGCGGACATGAGCTGTCACTTCCTTCAGCGGTGGCACCGGGTGCCAAGCGGCACGCCTGGGTCGACGAGCGCCCATTGTGCGGTCGAGCGCTTCTGAACAGTGGATAGTAGTTTCCTCATCGTGGAACTTCAATGGTTTGTTGATATCGAGATTCTCTGAGTCGACAGAAGGTGTCGCTCAGTGCCATCCCGCTCACTCAAGGTGGACCAGGTCGGCCTCGGTGTCGATGTCGTACGGCTCGGCCACGTCCCCGCACTCCACCAGGCGCACCGCGTCCGCGTGCTCCTTGAGGTAACCGCGCGCCCCCTGGTCCCCGGTCGCGGCCCGGACGATCCCCGCCCAGTGCGCGGCGCCGAACAGCACCGGATGCCCGCGTACGCCCGCGTAGGCGGCCGAGACCAGCGACGACTCCCCGTCGTAGGCGGCCAGCACCCGGGCCGCCGCCGGGCTGCCGATGCCGGGCTGATCGACGAGTGAGACCAGTGCGGCCCGTGCACCCGTTCCGGTGAGGGAGGCGAGACCCGCCCGCAACGAGGTGCCCATGCCCCGCTCCCATTCGGGGTTGTCCACCAGCACGCAGTCCCCGAGTTCCGCGTCCTCCCGTACGGCGTCGGCACCGGCCCCGAGGACCACATGGATCCGGGTGCAGCCGGCCGCCCGCAGCACGGCGACCGCGTGTTCGACGAGCGGACGGCCGCGGTGCCGGAGCAGGGCCTTGGGCCGCCCGCCGAGCCGGCGTCCCCCGCCCGCGGCGAGGACCAGACCGGCGACCTGCTGTTCGTTCTGCTTCATTCCTCCTGCATACCTGACGGCACGAGGACGGCACGGTTTCCCGGGGCTGAATTTCGGTCCGCGCGGTGGCGCACGGCGCACCGGTGGCGTTTACTGGCCCGCGTCCCACGGCCCCCGGCCGACACACCGGGGGCTGCTCGGCGGGACCAGGACGTGGACGCGCACAACGGCGTGCGCGGGGGGAGAACTGTGTTGCGGAGCGTGGGGCAGAGGCCGGTGACCGGCAGCGACGAGGATCCGAGAGTGGCGGAACTGAGGACCGCGGTGTCCCGGCTGCGCCGCGAACTGGCCGCGCTCCCGGCCGAGTTCCCGGACCGGGGGATCGCCGAGGACGAACTCGCCGCACTGGCCGCGATGACGGCCGGCGGAGCGCCCGAAATCCCGCGGCTGCAAAGGTCGTTACTGCTGATCGCCGGGGCCATCGGATCGGTCAGCGCGCTGTCGCGCGGGCTGACGGACGTACGGAACGCGGTGGACCTCTTCGGCCGGCGGCAGTGCTAGTCCCAGCCGCGGAAGGGGAACGGCCCCCGGTAGCCGCGGTCCGACGTGCGGTGCTCGAACTGCTCGCACAGCCAGGTCTCCTGGACGAACTCGGTGTGCCGCGGCCAGATCGTCAGGATGCCGTCCGGGCCCTTCTTGCCGTCGCACCGCCGGTAGACGTCCTTGGCGCCCCGGAAGCAGGCCAGCCCGGTCATCATGCCGTGGCCCACCGGGTGGTAGTCGGACCAGGCGCAGGAGATGCACGCCTTGAGGCGGGCGCCCCCGGGCAGCGCGGCCCCGATCTCGTGCAGCGCGTCCTCGAAGTCGGGGTGCGTGGCACGGTACTCGCGCCCGTCCAGGCGCAGGGCGACGGTCAGGTCCTCCGTCTCCACCGGATACCCGAGCCGCACCGCGCAGTGCACGGTCGCGATCCGTTCGCCCCGCCCCTCGACCTCCACGGGCACGGTCAGGCCCCACTCCAGCAGACAGGCCCACAGGTCCCCGTCCCGGAAGGTGACCATCGGCTCGGGCAGCTCCCCGCCCTGCGCGCCGAGCGAGTCCATGGTCTTGCCCTCGAAGCGGACGCCCCTGATCGTCGTACGGATCAGCTCGCGGCCGTCCGACTCGAAGACGATGTCCTGCGCGCCGTGCCGGTCGGTGTACCGGCCCGGCCGGCGCAGTAAGCCGCTCACGCCGGAGCCTGCGTGGCCAGCGCCTCGGAGAGCTCCTGGGCGATCTCCTGCAGCACGGGCACGATCCGGTCGGTGGCGGCCTCGGTGACGCGCCCCGCCGGGCCGGAGATGGAGATCGCGGCGGCGGTGGGGGAGTCGGGCACGGACACCGCGAGGCACCGCACCCCGATCTCCTGCTCGTTGTCGTCGACCGCGTACCCGAGGCGGCGTACGTCCGCCAGCGCCGCGAGGAAGCCGTCCGCGGTGGTGATCGTCTTCTCCGTGGCGGCCGGCATGCCGGTACGGGAGAGAAGGGCGCGCACCTCGGCGTCCGGGGTGTTCGCCAGCAGGGCCTTGCCGACGCCCGTGGAGTGCGGCAGCACGCGCCGGCCGACCTCGGTGAACATCCGCATCGAGTGCTTGGACGGCACCTGGGCGACGTAGACGATCTCGTCCCCGTCGAGCAGCGCCATGTTGGCGGTCTCGCCGGTCTCCTCGACCAGCCGGGCGAGGTACGGGCGGGCCCAGGTGCCGAGCAGCCGGGCGGCGGACTCGCCGAGGCGGATCAGGCGCGGGCCGAGGGCGTACCGCCGGTTGGGCTGCTGACGGACGTAACCGCAGGCCACCAGGGTGCGCATCAGCCGGTGGATGGTGGGCAGGGGCAGTCCGCTGCTCGCGGACAGCTCGCTCAGGCCCACCTCGCCGCCGGCGTCCGCCATCCGCTCCAGCAGGTCGAAGGCGCGCTCGAGTGACTGCACGCCACCGGTGGCGGACTTGGCGGAGTCGGTGGTGCTGGCGCTGGACGTCGGCACGGCACGTTCCTTTCGAGGCTGGCGGGAAGGGCAGAAGCCTACCCGGCAGGCGGTTGACTCCCCGCTTGTGCGTAGCTACGTTCTGCTTACCGGAATTCTAATTCCGCTTTGTGGAAACATCCAGAGTGGCGGCGCAAGAGACGCTGGACAGCAGTGTGCCCTTGACGGCGCGGGAACGGGAGTGAAGACTCCTTCAACAGAACGTTGAATTCCGTAGCGTGGAAGTCCATCCACCGCCCGGAAGCGAAACGGCGGCAGAGAGAGGGGTCCCGGGTGTCCGACGTAGAACTGGTGCTGCGCTCGACGCGCGTCATCACCCCGGAGGGGACGCGGGCCGCCTCGGTCGCCGTGTCCGCCGGGAAGATCACGGCCGTCCTGCCCTACGACGCTCCCCTCGGGGGCGCCCGGGTGGAGGATCTCGGCGACGACGTCCTGCTGCCGGGCCTGGTCGACACCCACGTGCACGTCAACGACCCCGGCCGTACCGAGTGGGAGGGCTTCTGGACCGCCACCCGCGCGGCGGCGGCCGGCGGCATCACCACCCTCGTCGACATGCCGCTCAACTCCCTCCCGCCGACCACGACGGTCGAGAACCTGCGGGTGAAGCAGCGGGTCGCCGCCGACAAGGCGCACATCGACGTCGGGTTCTGGGGCGGCGCGCTGCCCGACAACGTCAAGGACCTGCGCCCGCTGCACGAGGCGGGGGTGTTCGGCTTCAAGGCGTTCCTCTCCCCGTCCGGCGTGGACGAGTTCCCGCACCTGGACCAGGAGCAGCTCGCCCAGTCGCTGGCCGAGATCGCGTCCTTCGGCGGCCTGCTGATCGTGCACGCGGAGGACCCGCACCACCTCGAGGCGGCACCGCAGCAGGGCGGCCCCAGGTACGCCGACTTCCTGGCCTCGCGCCCGCGCGACGCGGAGGACACGGCGATCGCCCAGCTGATCGCGCAGGCGCGGCGGCTGGACGCGCGGGTGCACGTCCTTCATCTGTCGTCCTCGGACGCGCTCCCGCTGATCGCCGAGGCGAAGGCGGCAGGAGTACGGCTGACGGTGGAGACCTGTCCGCACTACCTGACCCTGACGGCCGAGGAAGTCCCCGACGGCGCCAGCGAGTTCAAGTGCTGCCCGCCGATCCGCGAGTCCGCCAACCAGGACCTGCTCTGGCAGGCGCTGGCGGACGGCACGATCGACTGCGTGGTGACCGACCACTCGCCGTCGACCGCCGACCTGAAGACGGACGACTTCGCCACGGCCTGGGGCGGCATCTCCGGCCTCCAGCTGAGCCTCGCGGCCGTGTGGACGGAGGCCCGCAGGCGCGGGCACGGCCTGGAGGACGTGGTGCGCTGGATGTCCTCCCGCACGGCGGAACTCGTGGGCCTCGACGGCCGCAAGGGCGCCATCGAGGCGGGCTGTGACGCCGACTTCGCGGTCCTCGCGCCGGACGAGACGTTCACCGTGGACCCGGCGGCCCTCCAGCACCGCAACCGGGTGACGGCCTACGCGGGCAAGACCCTGTACGGAGTGGTGAAGTCGACCTGGCTGCGCGGCGAACGCGTCCTGCTGGACGGCGAGTTCACGGAACCGAGGGGACGCCTGCTGGCCCGCACCCCCTGACCACCCGGCCCAGCCCCGACACCCGAAAGGCACATGAAGTGACGGCGATTGAGAGTTTCACCGGCGACGCGAACCCGTACGGAGGCGGTGACCCGTACGCGGACTACCGCACCGCGGACTTCCCCTTCACCCAGTACGCCAACCTCGCCGACCGGCAGCTCGGGGCCGGTGTCATCGCCGCCAACGACGAGTTCTTCGCGCAGCGGGAGAACCTCCTGCTGCCCGAGCGGGCCGAGTTCGACCCCGAGCACTTCGGGCACAAGGGCAAGATCATGGACGGCTGGGAGACCCGGCGCCGGCGGGGCGTGTCGGCGCAGCACCCGTGGCCGGCCGAGCAGGACCACGACTGGGCGCTGGTGCGCCTCGGGGCGCCGGGCGTGATCCGCGGCATCGTGGTGGACACGGCGCACTTCCGCGGCAACTACCCGCAGGCGGTGTCGATCGAGGGCACGTCGGTCGCGGGCTCCCCCTCGCCGGAGGAACTGCTCGGCGACGACGTGAAGTGGACGACGCTGGTGCCGCGGACCGCGGTGGGGGGCCACGCGGCGAACGGCTTCGCCGTCTCCGCCGAACAGCGCTTCACCCACCTGCGGGTGAACCAGCACCCCGACGGCGGCATCGCGCGCCTGCGGGTGTACGGCGAGGTGGTCCCCGATCCGGCGTGGCTGTCGGCGCTGGGCGCCTTCGACGTGGTCGCGCTGGAGAACGGCGGCCAGGTCGAGGACGCGTCGAACCTCTTCTACTCCCCGGCCACGAACACGATCCAGCCGGGCCGGTCCCGGAAGATGGACGACGGCTGGGAGACGCGGCGGCGACGGGACCAGGGCAACGACTGGATCCGCTACCGGCTGGTGGCCCAGTCCCGGATCCGGGCGATCGAGATCGACACGGCGTACCTCAAGGGCAACAGCGCCGGGTGGGCGTCGGTGTCGGTGCGGGACGGCGAGTCCGGCGACTGGCAGGAGGTCCTGCCCCGCACCCGCCTCCAGCCCGACACGAACCACCGCTTCCTCCTCGCCACCCCCGCGGTGGGCACCCACGCGCGCGTGGACATCTACCCGGACGGCGGAATCTCCCGCCTGCGCCTGTTCGGTTCCCTGACGGACGAGGGGACGGCAGGCCTGACGGCCCGCCACCAGGAGCTGGGCGGCTGAGCTGCCCGACCTGCCGGGTGGTGCTGCACCTGCGAAACAGTGGGCGGCGGGGTGGGAGCCCCGCCGCCCCGGTCATGCCGCGTAACCGCCGTCCACCGAGAACTCCGCGCCGGTCACGTACGGCGCCCCCGCCAGATGCACCACCGTGGACGCCACCTCCGCCCCCGTGCCGAAGCGGCCCAGCGCCGTGGCGGTCGCCTGGTCGAGCGCGTACGGACCGTCCGCCGGGTTCATGTCCGTGTCGATCGGACCAGGATGAACGATGTTCGCCGTGATGCCCCGGGCCCCCAGCTCCCTGGCCAGCGCCTTCGTCAGTCCGATCAGCGCCGACTTGCTCATCGCGTAGAGGGCCGCCCCGGGGCCGGGCACCCGCTGCGTCACGCACGAGCCGATCGTGATGATCCGCCCGCCCTCCGGCAGCAGCGCGGCAGCCGCCTGCGACGCCAGGAACACCGCCCGCACGTTCACCGCCAGCACCCGGTCCACGTCCTGCGGCGACAGGGACACCAGCGGCCCGAGCACCCCCACCCCGGCGTTGTTCACCAGCACATCCAGTCCGCCCAGCTCCGATGCCGCACGCGTCACGGCCTCCGCCGCCTCCCCGGCGTCCGAGGAGTCCGCGCGCAGCGCCACCCCGCGCCGGCCGAGCGCCTCCACGGCCCGTACGACGTCCGAGGCCGCCTCCTTGCCGTTCACATAGGTCACGGCCACGTCCGCGCCCGCCCGGGCCAGAGCCACCGCCGTCGCCGCGCCGATGCCCCGGCTGCCGCCGGTCACCAGGGCCACCTTGCCGTCAAGAGTTCCGTTGTCAGAAGTCATGGGTCCATCCCAGCGGCCGGCCCGCTCCGACGCTGGCGGCGTACGGACATGGAGATCACCGGCGGCCCTCGACGACCGGACCGATGAGTTGCGGGGTCCCGCGGGGTCTGCCCTCATGACAAGCAGATCCCGCACCAGGAAGCAGGTACCGCCATGGGCAAGCTCGTCTCCACGCTCTTCGTCACCCTCGACGGCGTGTACCAGGCCCCCGGCGGCCCCCAGGAGGACACCCGCGACGGCTTCGCACAGGGCGGCTGGTGCTTCCCGTACGCCGACGACGACTTCGGACGGTTCATCAGCGACGTCTTCGACCGCGCCGGCGCCTTCCTCCTCGGCCGCCGTACGTACGACATCTTCAGCGGGTACTGGCCCAAGGTGACCGACCCGGAGGACCCGGTCGCCTCGCGGCTGAACAGCCTGCCGAAGTACGTCGCCTCCGCCACCCTCACCGATCCGGACTGGGACGGCACCACCGTGATCGGCGGCGACCTCGCCCAGGAGGTCACCGCTCTGAAGGAGCGCACCGACGGCGAGCTGCAGATCCACGGCAGCGGCGCCCTCGTCCACTCCCTGCTCGGCCTCGGCGTCCTCGACACCCTGCACCTGCTGACCTTCCCGGTCGTCCTGGGCGCGGGCCGCCGCCTCTTCCGGGAGAACACCACCCCGACCGCCTTCCGCGACACCGGCGGCAGCGTCACCTCCACGGGCGTCTCGATCCAGACGTACGACGTGGCCGGGAAGCCCGAGTACGGCGAGTTCGAACTCCCCGAGAACGCCTGACGCGGTGTGTCAACTCCCGGCAGGATTCGCGGACTTGACGTGAAAGTCCACCGGGGTGTCATTGACGAGCCACGCTCTACGCGCGTCATCATGGGCCCATGAGATTCCCCCCACGGATCACTCGCCTCGGCGCCGCGGCCGCCGTCCTGTCCGCCCTCCTGGTCGGCGGCACCGTCACCGCCACTCCGGCAGCCGCCGCGGTCGGCGACATCTGCTACGGCGACCTGCCTTCCCAGGCGCACGACACGCTCGACCTGATCGAGCAGGGCGGCCCCTTCCCGTACACCCAGGACGGCACCGTCTTCCAGAACCGCGAAGGCAACCTCCCCGGGCAGTCCACCGGGTACTACCACGAGTACACGGTCATCACGCCCGGCGCGTCCACGCGCGGGGCGCGCCGGATCGTCACCGGCGAGGAGTACCAGGAGGACTACTACACGGCCGACCACTACGCCTCGTTCGACCTGATCGACTACCGCTGCTGAGACCCCCGGAGCAGCGGGAGCAGCCGGAGGTCCGGCCCGCGGTCAGCCGGGCCCCCGGTTCTCGGCGGCGGCGAACAGCGCGAACCCCAGCACCAGCAGCGTGATGCTCGCGTAGATCTCGTAGCCGTCGAGCAGGCCGACCCGCTGCACCAGGCCCCAGTCCCAGTCGGTGAACTGGTGCACCAGGCCGGCGATGCCCTGGACCAGGGCGAGGAATCCGAGAAGTTCCAGGAACTGCTTCATGGCAAGACCCTCGCCCCGCGGACCCCCCACGGACATCGGCCGCGGGGCGAGACCGGCCCGGCCGAAAGTGTCCGCGCCGCGCGGCCCGGCGCGCCGAAAGTCTGACGTGCCGCGACTTTGGTCGACGATCCCGCCGAGGCGGGGGTGCCGGGGTGTGTGGCTGCGTAGATTTGCCGACCGTGAGTGGTGACATGCCGGGGCCCGAGTCGGGGCCCTTCGTCGAGCAGCGCTGGCTGCTGCCCTCGGCCGTGGTGAAGGAGCTCGACCCCGACGACGAGCGGGCGGGGCGGCGCCACCGGCGCACCGCCCGGGACTGGGTGGTCGACTTCTCCTGCTTCCTCGTGGCCATCGCCATTGGCCTGGTGGGCGCCGACGCCCTGGAACAGGAGAAGCTCCCGGAGGCCGTCGCCGCCCTCGACCAGGTGCTGGGCGCGCTCGCCTGCGCGGCGGTCTGGCTGCGCCGCCGCTGGCCCCTCGGGCTCGCCGTGGCGATGGTCCCGGTCGCCTTCCTGTCGGCCACCGCGGGCGGCGCGGGCGTGGTGGCGATGTTCACCCTCGCCGTGCACCGCCCCTTCCGGTACGTGGCCTGGGTGAGCGGGGCCGCGGTGGTGGTGACGCCGGTGTTCTACTGGTACCGGCCCGACCCGGAGATCCCGTACGGCTGGATGCTGTTCCTCAGTGCCGTGCTGACCGGCGCCGTCGTCGGCTGGGGCATGTTCGTGCGCTCCAAGCGCCAGCTCATGCTCAGCCTGCGGGACCGCGCCCGCCGCGCCGAGACCGAGGCGCGCCTGCGTGCCGAACAGGCGCAGCGGCTGGCCCGCGAGTCCATCGCCCGGGAGATGCACGACGTCCTCGCCCACCGGCTGACCCTGCTGAGCGTGCACGCGGGCGCGCTGGAGTTCCGGCCGGACGCGCCCCGGGAGGAGATCGTGCGGGCCGCCGGGGTCATCCGGGAGAGCGCCCACGAGGCGCTCCAGGACCTGCGGGAGATCATCGGCGTCCTGCGGGCGGGGGAGCGCGACGACACCAGCCGGCCGCAGCCCACCCTCGGCGCGCTGGAGGCGCTGGTGACCGAGTGCCGCGAGGCCGGGATGAAGGTCGCCCTCGATCTCCGCGTCACCGATCCCGCCGCCGTCCCGGCCTCCGTGGGCCGCACCGCCTACCGCATCGCCCAGGAGGGCCTGACCAACGCCCGCAAGCACGCCCCCGGCACCGAGGTCACGGTCACGGTCACCGGCGGCCCGGGCGAGGGGCTCGACGTGTGCCTGCGCAATCCGGCGCCGGACGGCGACGTACCGCCCGTGCCGGGCTCCGGGCAGGGGCTGATCGGGCTGACGGAGCGGGCGACCCTGACCGGGGGCCGGCTGGCCCACGGTCCGACGGCGGACGGCGGCTTCGAGGTACGGGCCTGGCTGCCCTGGGGGTGACGGCCCGGCCCGGAGCCGTTCGCGCGCCGACCCGCCCGGTGGGGTGCCCTTGCCGGACCGGATCCCGCCCGGCAACGGTCGTCATCCCCGCAGGAGTTCGCCCCGCATCATGATTACGTAAGCCCATGACTGCGATCAGACTCCTCCTCGTCGACGACGACCCGCTGGTGCGGGCCGGCCTGTCCCTGATGATGGGCGGCGCGGACGACATCGAGATCGTCGGCGAGGCCTCCGACGGCGCCGAGGTCGGGGACCTCGTCGAGCGCACCCGCCCGGACGTCGTCCTGATGGACATCCGGATGCCCTCGGTGGACGGCCTCACCGCGACGGAGCGGCTGCGCGGCCGCCCCGACGCCCCGCAGGTGGTCCTGCTCACCACCTTCCACGCCGACGAGCACGTCCTGCGTGCCCTGCGCGCGGGCGCCGCCGGATTCGTCCTGAAGGACACCCCGCCCGCGGAGATCGTCGAGGCGGTACGGCGGGTCGCCGCGGGTGATCCGGTCCTCTCGCCCACCGTGACACGGCAGTTGATGGCGCACGCCGCGGGCGCCGCCGCCGAGACCCGCCGGGCACGCGCGCGTGCCCGGATCGCCGCCCTGAACGACCGCGAGTGCGAGGTCGCCGTCGCGGTGGGCCGCGGTCTGTCCAACGCGCAGATCGCCGCGGCCCTGTTCATGAGCGTCGCGACGGTGAAGACCCATGTCTCCCGCATCCTGACCAAGCTCGACCTCAACAACCGTGTGCAGATTGCGCTGCTGGCCCACGACGCGGGGCTCCTCGACGAGGACACCGGGGCGTAATCGCAGGGGGACGGGCACTGGCGCCGGGCGCCGGGCGTTGACAGGGTGACGAGGTGCCGTCCGAGGGGGAGTGGTGATGAGCGAGTTCATCGATCTGGGCGAGCTGGGCGCGGAGTTCCGGCGCAATCCGCATCCGGTCTACGCGCGCTTACGCGCCAAGGGGCCCGTGCACCGGGTCCGCCCGCCCGCATGGGAGTCGGAGACCTGGCTGGTCGTCGGCCACGAGGAGGCGCGGACGGCGCTGGCCGACCCCCGGCTGGCCAAGGACGGCGCCAAGATCGGCACACCGGCGCTGGACGAGGAACTGGTCGGCAAGACCCTGCTGAGCACCGACCCGCCCCAGCACACCCGGCTGCGGGGGCTGCTCTCCCGCTCCTTCACCATGCGACGCGTGGAGGAACTGCTCCCGCGGATCCAGCAGATCACCGACGACCTGCTCGACACCATGCTGCCGCTCGGCCGTGCCGACCTGGTGGAGTCCTTCGCGCTCCCGCTTCCGCTCACCGTCATCTGCGAACTGCTCGGCGCACCCGAGATGTCCCGCGCCGAGTTCCGCAGGATGGCCACGGAGTCGATCGCACCCAGCAGCCCGGCCGCCGCGCACGACGCGTTCGCCGGCCTCGGCGCCTACTTCACCGAGCTCATCGCCGACAAGCGGGCCGCGGGCCCGACCGATGACCTGCTCAGCGACCTCGTCCACAGCAGCGCCGAGGACGGCGCGCCGATCTCCCCGGACGAACTGCGCGGCATGGCCTTCATCCTGCTGATCGCGGGCTACGAGAGCACGGTCAACCTGATCAGCAGCGGCGTCCACGCCCTGCTCACCCACCCCGGCCAACTCGCCGCGCTGCGGGCCGACATGACCCTGATCGACAGCGCGGTCGAGGAGATGCTGCGCTACGAGGGCCCGATCGAGAACGCGACGTTCCGGTACGCCTCGGAGCCCTTGGAGATAGGCGGCGTCCGGATAGCGAAGCACGAGCCGGTGATGATCTGCCTCGCCGCGGCGGACCGCGACGCGGACCGTTATCCCGACCCCGAACGCTTCGACATCCGCCGCGACAGCCGCGGCCATCTCGCCTTCGGGCACGGCATCCACTTCTGCCTGGGCGCCCCACTGGCCCGCGTGGAGGCGCGCACGGCGATCCGCGCACTGCTGGAGCGCGCCCCCGGCCTGGCTCTCGACGGCCCGCCCGGCGACTGGCTGCCGGGCACGCTGATCCGCGGCATGCGGAGCCTGCCGGTGCGGTGGTAGTCACGCCGAGGGACCGTCCACGGATCACACCGCCGGCGCGCTCCCGCCCGGCAGCTCCGCCGGCCGCACCGGCCGGTGCTCGCGCCTGGACAGCTCGCACGCCTCGGCGATCCGCAGCGCCTGCAGGGCCTCGCGGCCGTCGCAGGGGTTGGCCCGCTCGCCCCGGACCACCTCGACGAACGCCGCCAGTTCGGCCTCGTAGGCGGGTCCGAAGCGTTCCAGGAAGCCGGGCCAGGGCTTGTCGGCGGCCGGTGGTCCGCTCGGTTCGGTGGACGCGATGGGGGTGCGGTCGTCCAGGCCGACGACGACCGTGTCCCGCTCCCCGGCCAACTCCATGCGCACGTCGTAGCCCGCGCCGTTCATCCGGGTCGCCGTGGCCGTCGCGAGCGTGCCGTCGTCCAGCGTGAGCACCACCGCCGCGGTGTCGACGTCGCCCGCCTCACGGAACATCGCGGGACCGGCGTCGGACCCGGCGGCGTACACCTCGGCCACCTCGCGCCCGGTCACCCAGCGCAGCGCGTCGAAGTCATGGATCAGCGTGTCCCGGTACAGCCCGCCGGACCCCGGCAGATACGCGGCGGGCGGCGGCGCCTGGTCGCTGGTGAGCGCCCGTACGGTGTGCAGCCGTCCGAGCCGGCCGGCGCGCACCGCTTCCCGGGCGCCCAGATAGCCCGCGTCGAAGCGCCGCTGGAAGCCCATCTGCAGGATCGTTCCGGCGGTCTCCACCTCGGCGATCGCCTGGAGCGTGCCGGGCAGGTCCAGCGCGATGGGCTTCTCGCAGAACACCGGGAGCCCCGAGCGCGCCGCCCGTCCGATCAGCTCGGCGTGGGCCGGGGTGGCCGTCGTGATGACCACCGCGTCCACGCCCCACCGGAAGATCTCCTCCACTCCCGGCGCCGCGGTCTCGCCCAGCCGCAGGGCCAGCTCCGCCGCCCGCGCCGGATCGGCGTCCGTGAGGATCAAGGATCCGACCTCCCGGTGCCGGCTGAGGGTGTTCGCGTGAATCGTCCCGATTCGGCCGGTACCGATGACTCCGATGCGCATGGGACCAAAGTGCGGTCGCACCGCCCACCCTGTCAATGTGTATGTCCGGACAATCGAACTACACGACTTCCCGTCAACCGGCCATGGAGCTACGCTCGCCCCGTGCCGAAACCAGATGTCAACCCGACCGTGCCGCTCGACCTCCATGTGGACCGGAGCAGCCCGGTGCCGTTGTACTTCCAGCTGTCCCAGCAGCTGGAAGCGGCCATCGAGCACGGAGCGCTCACCCCCGGCAGCCTGCTGGGCAACGAGATCGAACTCGCCGCACGCCTCGGCCTGTCCCGGCCCACCGTCCGCCAGGCCATCCAGTCGCTCGTCGACAAGGGCCTGCTGGTCCGCCGCCGCGGAGTCGGCACCCAGGTCGTGCACAGCCAGGTCAAGCGCCCCCTGGAGCTCAGCAGCCTGTTCGACGACCTGGAGGCCGCCGGCCAGCGCCCGGCCACGAAAGTGCTGGTCAACACCGTCGTCCCGGCTTCCGCCGAAGTGGCCGCCGCGCTCGGCGTCCCCGAGGGCGGCGACGTGCACCGGGTGGAGCGGCTGCGCCTCGCGCACGGCGAGCCGATGGCGTACCTCTGCAACCACCTGCCCGGCGGACTGCTCGACCTGGACACCCCGCAGCTGGAGGCCACCGGTCTGTACCGGCTGATGCGCAGCGCCGGGATCACCCTGCACAGCGCCCGCCAGTCCATCGGCGCCCGCTCCGCGACCCCCGCCGAGGCCGAGCGGCTCACCGAGGACGAGGGCGCCCCGCTGCTCACCATGCAGCGCACCACCTTCGACGACACCGGCCGTGCCGTCGAGTTCGGCGACCACATCTACCGCCCGAGCCGCTACGCCTTCGAGTTCCAGCTCCTCGTGCGGCCGTAGCGGCCTGCTTCCAGGTCCTCGGTTCGTCTCAATGTCCGGACAATGCGACCGACTCGCGGTCCCCGGCCACCAGGCGCATGATCCCTGTGTTTGATACTGGGGCGCTTGGGGCTGGTGATTCACCGGCCCCTTGCGTACGTCAGAACACAGCAAGAAGGGCACGGCCTCGTGGCACGGTTGAGGACCTGGGCAGGATTCGCGCTGGCGGGGGCACTGTGCGTGTCCCTCGCCGGATGCAGCAGCACCGGCGGCAAGCGCGCCGAGGACGCCCGCAAGGCCGCGGCGGCCCAGGGCAAGGCGGCGGTGAACACCCCCCGCTGGACCTTCGCGATGATCACCCACTCGGGCGATGGCGACACCTTCTGGGACATCGTCCAGAGCGGCGCCGAGCAGGCCGCCGTCAAGGACAACATCAACTTCCTGTACTCCCACGACGACGAGGGCCAGCAGCAGGCGCAGCTCGTCGACGCCGCCGTCGACAAGCAGGTCGACGGGATCATCGTCACCCTCGCCAAGCCCGACGCCATGAAGGCCGCCGTGGCCCGCGCCCGCAAGGCCGGCATCCCGGTGATCACGGTGAACTCCGGCTCGGAGCAGTCCAAGGCGTTCGGCGCGCTCACCCACATCGGCCAGGACGAGACCATCGCGGGCGAGGCCGTCGGCGAGGAGCTGAACGAGCGCGGCCGCAAGAAGGCCGTCTGCGTGCTGCACGAACAGGGCAACGTCGGTCACGAACAGCGCTGCGACGGCGTGAAGAAGACCTTCGACGGCACCGTCCAGGACCTGTACGTCAACGGCACCAGCATGCCGGACGTGCAGTCCGCCATCGAGGCCAAGCTCCAGGCCGACGGCTCCATCGACTCCGTCGTCACCCTCGGCGCCCCGTACGCCGACACCGCCGCCAAGGCCAAGCAGGGCGCCGGCAGCGACGCCGAGATCGTCACCTTCGACCTCAACGCCAAGGTGGCGGCCTCGCTCAAGGACGGCACCCTCGGCTTCGCGGTGGACCAGCAGCCGTACCTCCAGGGCTACGAGGCCGTCGACCTGCTGTGGCTGTACAAGTACAACGACGACGTCCTCGGCGGCGGCAAGCCCGTGCTCACCGGCCCGCAGATCATCACCCGGGACCAGGCCGCGGCGCTGGAGGAGTACACGAAGCGGGGCACCCGATGAGCGCCACGACGGTCGACGAACGGCTCGTCGAGACCTCACCGCTGCGCAAGCTCCTCGGCCGCCCCGAACTCGGCTCGGTCGTCGGCGCCCTCGCCGTCTTCCTCTTCTTCGCGGTCGCCGCCGACGGCTTCCTGCGCGCCTCCAGCCTCAGCACGGTCCTGTACGCGTCCTCCACCATCGGCATCATGGCGGTCCCCGTCGCCCTGCTGATGATCGGCGGCGAGTTCGACCTGTCGGCGGGCGTCATGGTGACGTCCTCGGCCCTGGTGTCGTCGATGTTCAGCTACCAGATGACGGCCAACACCTGGGTCGGTGTCGGTGTGTCCCTGCTGGTCACGCTGGCCATCGGCGCCTTCAACGGCATCATGCTCACCCGCACGAAACTGCCGAGCTTCATCATCACGCTCGGCACCTTCCTGATGCTGACCGGCATGAACCTCGGCTTCACCAAGCTGATCGACGGCACGGTCTCCACGAAGTCGATCGCCGACATGGAGGGCTTCGCCAGCGCGCGCGACGTCTTCGCCTCGACGCTGACCATCGGCGGCGTCGACGTCAAGGTGACCATCGTGTGGTGGTTCGGCCTGGTCGCCCTCGCCTCCTGGATCCTGCTGCGCACCCGCGCCGGCAACTGGATCTTCGCGGTCGGCGGCAACCAGGACGCGGCCCGGGCGGTCGGCGTCCCCGTCGCCAAGACCAAGATCGGCCTCTACATGGGCGTCGCCCTCGGTGCCTGGATCTCCGGCCAGCACCTGCTCTTCTCCTACGACGTCGTCCAGTCCGGCGAGGGCGTCGGCAACGAGCTGATCTACATCATCGCGGCCGTCATCGGCGGCTGCCTGATCACCGGCGGCTACGGCAGCGCGGTCGGCTCCGCGGTCGGCGCGTTCATCTTCGGCATGACCAGCAAGGGCATCGTCTACGCCGAGTGGAACCCCGACTGGTTCAAGTTCTTCCTCGGAGCGATGCTGCTCCTCGCGACCCTGCTCAACGCCTGGGTCCGCAAGCGCGCGGAGGCCACCAAGTGACACTCGTCGAGCTGGCGGACGTCAGCAAGCACTACGGCACCATCCGCGCCCTGCAAGGCGTCTCCCTGGAGGTCCACGCGGGCGAGATCACCTGCGTCCTGGGCGACAACGGCGCGGGCAAGTCCACCCTCATCAAGATCATCTCGGGGTTGCACCAGCACGACGGCGGCGCCCTGCGCATCGACGGCGAGGAGACGAAACTGTCCTCCCCGCGCGAGGCCCTGGACCGCGGCATCGCGACGGTCTACCAGGACCTGGCCGTCGTACCGCTGATGCCGGTGTGGCGGAACTTCTTCCTCGGCTCCGAGCCCCGCAAGGGCGTCGGCCCCTTCAAGCGCATGGACGTCGACCACATGCGCCGCACCACCCATGCGGAGCTGCGGAACATGGGCATCGACCTCCGCGACGTCGACCAGCCCATCGGCACCCTCTCCGGCGGCGAACGCCAGTGCGTGGCCATCGCGCGGGCGGTGCACTTCGGAGCGAAGGTCCTCGTCCTGGACGAACCGACCGCGGCGCTCGGCGTGAAGCAGTCGGGCGTGGTCCTGAAGCTCGTGGCGGCGGCGCGGGACGAGGGCCTGGGCGTTGTGTTCATCACACACAATCCGCACCACGCGTATATGGTCGGCGACCGCTTCGTGCTGCTGAAGAGGGGCACGATGGTGGGCAACCACAAGCGGCACGACATCACCCTGGACGAGCTGACCAGACAGATGGCAGGCGGCAACGAGCTCGATGATCTGCGCCGGGAACTGAAACGTGCCTAGAGGCGCGGGGAGCCGCACGACCAGCCGGATCCGGTCCGCGGACGGCGTACGGCAGAAACCACCCCATTGTTTCCCTCGACGGCACCCCTGCCCGCGGTGAGGCAGAATCGGGCCCGATGAGCACCTACGGCACCTTCAACGCCCCCATCGGCTCCCGCCGCGCCACAGCTCTGCGCACCGTCGGCACCAGGGAGCGCCGGTCACACCTGACCGCCCCCCGGGTCCCCACCGTGGGCATCGACATCGGCGGCACCAAGGTGATGGCCGGCGTCGTCGACGCCGACGGCAACATCCTGGAGAAGCTCCGCGCGGAGACCCCGGACAAGTCCAAGAGCCCCCAGGTCGTCGAGGACACCATCGTCGAACTGGTCCTGGACCTGTCCGACCGGCACGACGTGCACGCCGTCGGCATCGGCGCGGCCGGCTGGGTGGACGCCGACCGCAACCGCGTCCTGTTCGCCCCGCACCTGTCCTGGCGCAACGAACCGCTCAGGGACCGTCTCGCCGGGCGGCTCGCCGTGCCCGTACTCGTCGACAACGACGCCAACACCGCCGCCTGGGCGGAGTGGCGCTTCGGCGCGGGCCGCGGCGAGGACCACCTGGTGATGATCACGCTGGGCACCGGGATCGGCGGCGCCATCCTGGAGGACGGGCAGGTCAAGCGCGGCAAGTTCGGCGTGGCCGGCGAGTTCGGCCATATGCAGGTCGTGCCCGGCGGCCACCGCTGCCCGTGCGGCAACCGCGGCTGCTGGGAGCAGTACAGCTCCGGCAACGCACTGGTGCGCGAGGCACGCGAGCTGGCCGCGGCCGACTCCCCGGTGGCGTACGGGCTCATCGAGCGCGTCAAGGGCAGCGTCGCCGACATCACCGGCCCGGTCATCACCGAGCTGGCCCGGGACGGCGACGCCATGTGCATCGAGCTGTTCCAGGACATCGGCCAGTGGCTCGGCGTCGGCATCGCCAACCTGGCGGCGGCCCTCGACCCGTCCTGCTTCGTCATCGGCGGTGGTGTCTCGGCCGCCGACGACCTGCTCATCGTCCCCGCGCGGGAAGCGTTCAAGCGCCACCTGACCGGCCGCGGCTACCGCCCCGAGGCCCGCATCGCGCGCGCCCAGCTCGGCCCCGAGGCCGGCATGGTCGGTGCCGCCGACCTCGCCCGCCTGGTCGCCCGCCGCTTCCGGCGCGCCAATCGGCGCCGGGTGGAGCGCCATGAGCGCTACGAGCGGTACGTGTCGTCCCTCCGTGCGTCGCAGGGGCCCGTGTGACCCCTGAACTGCCCCACCAGGCCGAACCGGCGGACGAGCCGTCCCGGCCCGCCGAGGACCGGCGCCACGTGATCCGCCGCCGGGCGCTCACCCTGATCATCATCGTCCTGCTCATCGGCGTACCGGCCGGCTACCTGGTGATCTCCGCCAACCAGAGCCGGGACAGCGGCAAGGACAAGGAGGCCAAGTACGCGGCGAGGGGACTCACCGAGGGCTGGCCCTCCAAGCTCCAGCGCCGCCTCTACCAGGTGCCGGTCCCGCACCCCGCGAACCAGGTCGCGCACTACGAGACGAACAACTGGCGCACCAGCCGGCTCTACGTCCAGTTCCAGACCACGCACGCCGGTCTGGACGCCTTCCTGGCCGAGCTCGGGCTGCACCGCAACGACCTGAAGCGGCACGACATCACCATCGGGACCCGCGACCAGAAGGTGACGGGCTGGAAGTTCGCCGGCGAGGGCTCCCGCCCCGGCGACAACTTCGGGATCGTCCGCGAACAGAAGAACCCCGCCCCCACGCAGGACATCGTGGTGAACACCGGCAACCCGACCTTCCCCATGGTCTACGTCGTCTCCCGCACGGTCCCTTAGCCGTCCGGCCCGCCCGGACCGGTCGGCGGGGCCGATTGTCAGACCCCGCCCGTAGAGTCGAAGACGACTGATCCGACTCAAAGGCGGGAGGTGACAGGGCGTATGCAGGACACCGCGACAGCGGCCGACCGCACCGGCGATCTTCGTACGGCGGACTCGGTGCCCGTGCGCCTCGCCGCCGTCTTCCTGCCCGCGCCGCTTCCGCGCGAGGGCCGGATCGCCTTCTGGGACCCCGACGACGACCCCCTGCCCACGGGCCTCGAGCCCACCGAGCTGACCGTCGTCCGACGGCACGGCTCCGGCGCCCGCCGCAGGACCGCACCCGCCGTGGCCCTCCCGCTCGACGCCGCGCTGCCCCTCCTCCTCCGCGCCCGCCGCGACCCCGCGGCCCACCCCGCCACCGCGGCCTGGGGCGCCGCCGCCCAGCACGCCCTGCGGCTCACCGCGCGCGGCCGGCTGCTCCCGGGGCTCACCCCCACCGGCCACGACGCCTGGCGGGCCGGCCCCCTCGACCCGGACGACATCGCGCACCTGCGGGCCATCGCCGCCGCCCTGCCCCACGAAGGCCACGCGGTGCCGCTGCCCGGCCCGGGACCGCTCCGGCTGCCCGAGCCGGAAGCCCTGATGCGCTCCTTCCTCGACGCGGTCGCCGACACCCTGCCCCGCACCCCGGCCGCTCCCCACGCCTGCGGCAAGCCCTTCGCGGACCGCCGGCCGCAGCGCCTGCCCGACGCGCACGACTGGGCGGCCGAGGTCGCCGCCGGGATGGACGCGGGCGTGCGGATCTCGCTGCGCCTGGACCTGGCGGCCCACGAGCTGTTCGACAGCGAGGAGGGCGTGCGCAACGCGGGCGCGGCGATCGTCCAGGTGCACAGCCTCGCCGACCCCACCCTGGTCGCCGACGCGGCGGCGCTGTGGGCGGGCGAGGCGGACTCCGCCTTCGGTCCCCGCGCGCGGGTCGACGCGGCCCTCGCGGTGCGCCGCGCGGCCCGGGTCTGGCCGCCGCTGGACCGGCTCGCCGAGCAGGACGTGCCCGACGTCCTCGCCCTGACGGACGAGGAACTGGGCGATCTGCTGGGGGTCGCGGCGACCCGGCTCGCCGCGGCGGGCGTCGGGGTGCACTGGCCCCGGGACCTCGCCCAGGACCTCACCGCCACCGCGGTCGTACGGCCCGCTCCCGGCTCGGCGACCGACGGCACCGGCTTCTTCGAGAGCGAGGACCTGCTCCAGTTCCGCTGGCAGCTGGCGCTCGGCGGGGAGCCGCTCAGCGAGGCCGAGATGGACGCGCTCGCCGAGGCGCACCGCCCGGTCGTCCGGCTGCGCGACCACTGGGTGCTGGTGGACCCCGCCCTCGTCCGCAAGGCCCGCAAGCGCGAACTGGGCCTGCTCGACCCGGTCGACGCCCTGTCCGTCGCCCTCACCGGCACGGCGGAGGTCGACGGCGAGTCGGTGGAGGCGGTGCCGGTCGGCGCCCTCGCCGCCCTGCGCGACCGGCTCACGGCAGGCGTCCGCCCCGCCGCGCCGCCTCCGGGCCTGGCCGCCACCCTGCGCGACTACCAACTCCGCGGCCTGGCCTGGCTGGACCTCATGACCTCCCTCGGCCTCGGCGGCTGCCTCGCCGACGACATGGGCCTGGGCAAGACCGTCACCCTCATCGCGCTGCACCTGAAGCGGGCCCGCAGCGAACCGACCCTGGTGATCTGCCCGGCCTCCCTGCTCGGCAACTGGCAGCGCGAGATCACCCGCTTCGCACCCGGCGTCCCCGTGCGCCGCTTCCACGGCCCCGACCGCACCCTGGACGACCTGACCGGCGGCTTCGTCCTGACGACGTACGGCACCATGCGGTCCGCGGCGCCGGTCCTCGCCCAGCAGGCCTGGGGCATGGTCGTCGCGGACGAGGCACAGCACGTGAAGAACCCCTACTCGGCGACGGCCAAGGCCCTGCGCACCATTGCGACCCCGGCGCGGGTGGCGCTGACCGGCACACCGGTGGAGAACAACCTCTCCGAGCTGTGGGCGCTGCTGGACTGGACGACCCCCGGGCTCCTCGGCCCGCTGAAGTCGTTCCGGGCCCGGCACGCGCGGGCGGTGGAGAACGGCGAGGACCAGGAGGCGGTCGAGCGGCTGGCGCGACTCGTGCGGCCCTTCCTCCTGCGCCGCAAGAAGTCCGACCCCGGCATCGTTCCCGAGCTGCCGCCCAAGACCGAGACCGACCACCCGGTGCCGCTCACCCGCGAGCAGGCCGCGCTGTACGAGGCGGTGGTGCGGGAGTCGATGCTCGCCATCGAGACGGCGGAGGGGATGGCGCGCCGGGGCCTGGTGCTGAAGCTGCTGTCGGCGCTGAAGCAGATCTGCGACCACCCCGCGCTGTACCTGAAGGAACCCGCCGCGGGCGAGACCCTCGTGGCCCGCTCCGGCAAGCTGGCGCTGCTCGACGAACTCCTGGACACCCTGCTGTCGGAGGACGGCTCGGCGCTGGTCTTCACGCAGTACGTCGGGATGGCCCGGCTGATCACCTCCCACCTCGCCTCCCGCGCGGTCCCCGTGGACCTCCTCCACGGCGGCACACCGATTCCGGAGCGCGAGCGCATGGTGGACCGCTTCCAGGCGGGCGAGACCCCGGTCCTGGTGCTCTCCCTGAAGGCGGCCGGCACCGGCCTGAACCTCACCCGAGCCGGTCATGTCGTCCACTTCGACCGCTGGTGGAACCCGGCCGTGGAGGAACAGGCCACCGACCGCGCCTACCGCATCGGCCAGACCCAGCCCGTCCAGGTCCACCGCCTCATCACCGAGGGCACGATCGAGGACCGCATCGCGGCCATGCTGGAGTCCAAGCGGGCCCTCGCCGACGCGATCCTCGGCTCCGGCGAGTCCGCCCTCACCGAACTGACGGCCCGCGAACTCTCCGACCTGGTCTCCTTGCGGAGGACCCCATGACACCCCGCCCGTCCGAAGAGGCCCGCCGCGCGCTGAGGGCCGCGCGAGAGCGGGAGGAGAGGGACGGGGGTGCGCTCGGCGCGGCTGGTTCCTCCACGGAGCCGCCGGCAACGGCTGAGCGGACGTCGGGGGAGAGCAGGGGATCCGGGGGCGCGGACGACGCCGCCGACGGGGGGTCCGGTGACGCGGATCGTCCCGCCGGGGAGCCGTCGGAGGCGCGTGAGGTCCGGCCCGCCGACGCCGTACGCGCTGCACTGCGGCGCGCCGCCGCCGGGCCCGGCACGGACCCGGCGGGTGACACCGGGGTGGGCACGTCCGAACCGGCGCCCGGGACTGCCTCCGCCGACCCACCGGCAGCCCGCCCCGCGGATGTCGCGCGGGAAGCGCTACGTGCCGCGCGCCGGGATCGGCGCCGGACCGAGGCGGAGCCGGCGGCGACCCTGAGCCCGGGGCGCGCGCGTCACCCCCGCCCCGCGCACCCCACGCCGGGCGACGCACCGGCGGCCCGCGCCCGCGCCCTGCGAGAACTGCTCTCCGGCGCGTTCCGGCTGCCCGCCGATGTGGACTCACCGGAGGAGCAGCCCACCGAGACAGGCCCCGCCGGGCACGCCTTCCGGGCAGGGGACACCAAGGGCCCCACCGCGTTTGGCGGCAACGCGACGGCTCCCGACGCCCATGACCCCAGCGGGGGGAGTGCCGACGCCCAGGGCGCCGACTCAAAGGGCGCCGTGCCCACCGATGCCCGTGGCGCCGACCCGATGGATCCCGTCCCCCATGCCGACGCGCCCGGCGCCGACGGGATGCACGCCGATCGTCGTGGCGCCGACCGGGGGCCCGCCCAACCCCGTGGCGCTGGCCCGATGGATCCCGTCCCCCATGCCGA
>NZ_JAMJFL010000036.1 GCF_023544665.1 Streptomyces sp. YS415 | reverse complement strand
GGCAGCCCCCAGGGCTGGGACGGGTAGGGGCGGCGGGGGCGAAAACTCCCCGGCCTCAGCCCACGTAGAGCCGCACACCCCCGCCCTGCACCGCCTCCACCCGCACCTCGTTCAGATCCCGCACCACCACATCAGGCCCGTGGAACGAGGCCTGGGGCCCCACCCCCACCACCCGCATCCCGGCCGCCCGCCCCGCCTGGATCCCGGCCCCGGAGTCCTCGAAGACCACGCACTCCGCCGGATCCACCCCCAGCTCGGCGGCCCCCTTCAAGAAGCCCTCCGGATCCGGCTTGCTCGCGCCCACGGACTCCGCGGTCACCCGCACATCCGGCAGCGCCAGCCCCGCCGCCCGCATCCGCGCCGTCGACAGCGCCACGTCCGCCGACGTCACGAGCGCATGCGGCACGGAACCGGCCCGCAGCGCGGCGAGGAACTCCGCCGCCCCCGGTATCGCGACCACGCCGTCCATGTCCGCCGTCTCCTCCGCGAGCATCCGCGCGTTCTCGGCGTGGTTCTGCGCCATGGGCCGGCTGGGCAGCAGCAACGCCATCGAGGCGTACCCCTGCCGCCCGTGGACGACCTTCATGACCTCGTCCCCGTCCAGCCCGTGCCGGTCGGCCCAGCGCCGCCAGATCCGCTCCACGACGGCATGCGAGTCGACGAGGGTGCCGTCCATGTCCAGCAGGAGGGCGCGGGCGGTGAGCACGGCGGTGGCCGTCATGGGCAGCTCCAAAGCACGAGGCGGGAAACAAGGTGGTCCCGCCCGCCGGTCAGGGAAAACGGACGGGATCCACTTTGTTTCTCTACGGTACAAAATCTTTCCATGATCCCGCCACCACCCCGGCGGATGTTCACCGACCGTTCAGCTCGGCCGAAGGCCATCCGGTGCCGCACACGCCCACGCAGGCGCCGCCGAACATCACCCGGCGATGGCCTCGTACAAGCTCCACACCCCGAGCGCCAGCATCAGCAGCGCCGCGATTTGGGTGATCAGCTTCAGCGGCACCCGCTTCATCAGCGCCTTGCCCCCGACGATCCCCAGCCCCGCGACGGCCCACAGCGCCAGCACCGCGCCCAGACCCACCGACAGCGGATCGTCGTAGCGGGCGGCGAGGTTCGCCGTCATGATCTGCGTCAGGTCCCCGAACTCGGCGACCAGGATCAGCATGAACCCGGCCCCGGAGACCTTCCAGAAGGACTGGTTCTCGGGCCTGCGGACCTCCGCCTCGTCCTCGTCCTTCTTCAGCAGCAGCACCGCCGCGCCGCCCAGGAACAGCACACCGGTCAGCGCGTGCAGGATCTGCTGCGGCAGCAGCGTCAGCACGCTCCCCGCCGCGACGGCCAGGGCGACGTGCAGCGCGAACGCGGCGGCGACCCCGGCGAAGACGTACGACGCCCGGTACCGGGTGCCGAGCACGAGCCCCGCCAGAGCCGTCTTGTCCGGCAGTTCCGCGAGAAAGACGACGCCGAAGACGAGCGCCGTCACACTGAAGCTGATCAAGGTTCCTCAATCGGTCGGGGCCGCCCCACCGAGAGTGCTGCACCTCTTGCACAAAGACACCTCGGCACGGCAGCACACGGAAGATGCACTGCGTTGCCGAAGGTCTCGCTGGCGGGACCCCTGTGACGAGGTCCGCCTCCGGGCGCCGGCTCAGACGAGCTGAGCAGTATGTCGACGGTCCGGCGAAGAGCTACTCCCCTTCTGCGCCGTCCATCGTACGCGATTGTTCGACCGTGAACCTTGTCATGTCATGCACGCGTCATTAACTTCTCACGCAACGCACACCTCCCGGCAACACGGCGTCGCGAGCATTCCCTCGCCCGCACGCCCAACGCCCCCACCCCTCAAGGGAGTTCGCATGACGAAGTTCTACGCGCGTCGACGCCTGAGCATACTCGCGGCACTCACCGGTCTCATAGCCTCCGTCGGCCTCTTCAACGGGCCGACCGCCTCCGCCGCCCTCCCCACCCCGGTCAGCGCCACCACCGCCCGCGGCTACCTCGCCTCGCTCACCGTGCGGGCCGAGGACCGCACCGGCTACAACCGCGACCTCTTCCCGCACTGGATCACCCAGTCCGGCGCCTGCAACACCCGCGAGGTCGTCCTCAAGCGCGACGGCACGAACGTCGTCCAGGACTCCGCCTGCGCCGCCACCAGCGGCAGCTGGTACTCCCCCTACGACGGCGCCACCTGGAGCGCCGCCTCCGACGTCGACATCGACCACCTCGTCCCGCTGGCCGAGGCCTGGGACTCCGGCGCCGGCAGCTGGACCACCTCCCGCCGCCAGGCGTTCGCCAACGACCTGACCCGCCCGCAGCTCATCGCCGTCACCGACAACGTCAACCAGGCCAAGGGCGACCAGGACCCGGCCACCTGGATGCCGTCCCGCACGGCCTACCGCTGCACCTACGTCCGCGCCTGGGTGCAGACGAAGTACTACTACGGCCTGTCCGTGGACTCCGCCGAGAAGAGCGCCCTCACCAGCTACCTGAACGCCTGCTGAGCCCGAAGATCCCGGAACCTATCCAGCGGCCTCCGTCGTTCCGTACCGTACGGGGCGACGGAGGAGTGTGATCGCGTGGCCGAACTGCGGCTGGGCCCCCTGCTGAGACATGCCGACGGATCGTCCGCGACCGTCTGGGTGGAGACGAGCCGTCCGTGCACCGCCGAGGTGCGCGGCGCGGACGGCGCGCGCGGCGCGTCCCGCACCTTCCAGATCGCCGGCCACCACTACGCCCTCGTCGAGGTGACCGGCCTCGCACCGGGCACCACGCAGTCCTACGAGGTGTTCCTGGACGACACCCGGGTCTGGCCGCTGCCGGACTCGCCGTTCCCGCCCTCGGTGATCCGCACCCCGGCCGCGGACGACACGGTCCGTGTCGCCTTCGGCTCCTGCCGCTGGGCCTCGCCGCCGGACGGCGGGGACGACCCGGTCGGCCCGGACGCCCTGGACACCCTCGCGGCCCGGATCGCGGCGGACCCGGACGGCGAACGCCCGGACGTCCTGGTCCTGCTCGGCGACCAGGTGTACGCCGACGAGGTCTCCGAGGACACCCGCCGCTGGCTCGCCGCCCGCCGCGACCTGAGCGAGCCCCCGGGCGCCGAGGTCGCGGACTACGAGGAGTACACCCACCTCTACTACGAGTCCTGGCTCGACCCCGAGGTGCGCTGGCTGCTCTCCACCGTCCCCAGCTGCATGATCTTCGACGACCACGACGTCATCGACGACTGGAACACCTCCGCCTCCTGGCTCGCCGACATGCGGGAAACGCCCTGGTGGCGCGAGCGCCTGCTGAGCGGCCTGATGTCGTACTGGGTCTACCAGCACCTGGGCAACCTCACCCGGGCCGAGTTGGCCGCCGACCCGCTCTACGCCGCCGTACGCGAGAACTCCGACGGCACCGACGCGTTGCGCGACTTCGCCGGCGTGGCCGACGCCGACCCGGCCTCGGTGCGCTGGAGCTACCGGCGCGACTTCGGGCGCGTACGCCTGCTGATGGTCGACACCCGCGCGGCCCGCGTCCTCGACGAGCAGCACCGCGCGATGCTCGACCCGGACGAGGCCGCCTGGCTGCGGGCGCAGGTGCACGACGGGCGCGGGAGCTACGACCATCTCCTCATCGGCACCTCGCTGCCCTGGCTGCTGCCGCATCTGGTGCACTACGCCGAGGCCTGGGACGCGGCGCTGTCCCGGGGTGAACGGGGCGAGCGCTGGGCCCGGTTCGGGGAGCGGCTGAGACGGGCCGCCGACCTGGAGCACTGGGCGGCCTTCCCGGCGTCCTTCGACGCGCTGGCGGAGGCGATCCGCGAGGCGGGGTCGGGGCCCGAGGCGCCCGCGACGGTGTGCGTGCTGTCGGGGGACGTCCATCACGCGTACATCGCCGAGCCCTCCTGGCCGGGCGGTGGCGGGCCGGACGCCCGGGTCGTCCAGCTGACCTGCTCCCCCATCCACAACTCCATCCCGCTGCAGATAAGGCTCGGCTTCCGGTTCGGCTGGAGCGCGGTGGCACGGGCGCTCGGGAGGCGGCTCGCGGGGCACGGCGGGGTGCCGCGGCCGCCGATCGAGTGGCGGCGCACGGGCGGTCCCTGGTTCGGCAACCAGCTGATGACCCTGGTCATGCGCGGGCGTTCGGCCTCGCTGCGGCTGGAGCAGGCACGCCCGCAGAAGGGCGGCGGCGCGCGACTGCAGACGGTCGTGGAGTCCGAACTCAGCCCGTAATAAGCCCCTTTCGGGTGGTTGGCACACCCGTGGCACCCGATACCCCTGATGCCAGTGACGCATCCCACAGTCCCCTCGTCCCGGGGCCGGATCCACCCCCTCCCGACGGCATGATGAGGCGGACCGTCCGCTTCCAGTGGAGGCGGCGGCCGCCCGCCCATGCGCCCCACCGCCCGGGAGTCACCCTCTTGTCTGCACCGACCGCGGACCCCCTGCCGCTCTCCGTCGCCGTGGTCGGCGCCGGCCCGCGCGGCACCAGCGTCCTGGAACGCCTGTGCGCCTCCGCCCCCGAACTCCTCCCACCGGGGGCGCGGCTGACGGTCCACGTCGTCGACCCCGCCCCGCCGGGACCCGGACGCGTCTGGCGCACCGCCCAGTCGCCCGAGCTGCTGATGAACACCGTGGCGAGCCAGGTCACCCTGTTCACCGACGACAGCGTCGACTGCTCGGGCCCCCTGCGCCCCGGCCCCAGCCTGCACGAGTGGGCGGCCGGCGCCCTCGGCCCCGACGAGTACCCCACCCGCGCCCACTACGGCCGCTATCTGGAGTGGGTGTTCGCCCGCACGGTCCGCACGGCGCCGCCCACGGTCCGCGTCGAGACCCACCCCGCCCGGGCGACCCGCCTCGACGACGCCCCCGACGGCCGCCAGACCCTCACCCTCGACAACGGCCGCACCCTGACCGGCCTTTCGGCGGTCGTCCTCGCCCAGGGCCACCTCCCGACGGCCCCGGACGCCGCCCAGCGCGCGACGACCGCGTACGCCGAGGAGCACGGCCTGCGCCACATCCCGCCCGCGAACCCGGCCGACGTCGGCCTGTCGGACGTACTCCCCGGCGAACCCGTGCTGTTGCGCGGCCTGGGCCTGAACTTCTTCGACCACATGGCCCTGTTGACCACCGGCAGGGGCGGCCGCTTCGTCAGCGCCGGGCGAGGTCTGCGCTACCTGCCCTCCGGCAACGAGCCGCGTCTGTACGCCGGTTCCGGGCGCGGCCTGCCCTACCAGGCGCGCGGCGACAACGCCAAGGGCCCCTACGGCCGCCACCTCCCCCTCGTCCTCACCCCCGAGGTCATCGCCGCCTTCCGCAAGCGCGCCGACTCCGGCGAGCCTCCGGACTTCCTCGCGGAGATATGGCCGCTGGTGGCGAAGGAGGTGGAGACGGTCTACTACGGGGCGCTGCTCCACGCCCCGGACTTCACCGACCGCTTCCTCGCCGCCCCGCATCGCAGCGCCCAAGAGGCGGACGTGCTGGGCGAGTTCGGGGTGCCGGAGGAGAAGCGCTGGTCCTGGGACCGGATCTCCCGCCCGTACGAGGGGCGGGACTTCGCCGACCCCGGGGCCTGGCGCGCCTGGCTGCTGGCATACCTGCGCGAGGACGCCGCGCAGGCCGCCCTCGGCAACGCGGCCGGCCCGCTCAAGGCGGCCCTGGACGTCCTGCGCGATCTGCGCAACGAGCTGCGGCAGATCGTGGACCACGGCGGCCTGGCCGGCGCCTCCCGCCGGGACCACCTGGACCGCTGGTACACCCCCCTCAACGCCTTCCTCTCCATCGGCCCGCCCCGGCGCCGCATCGAGGAACTGGCGGCGCTGATGGAAGCGGGCGTGGTGCAGGTGCTCGGGCCGCGCCTGGAGGTCCGGGAGGAGGACGGGGCGTGGGTCGCGCACTCCCCGGCCGTGCCGGGATCGGCGGTCCGGGTCACCACGCTCGTCGAGGCCCGGCTCCCGGAACCGGACCTGCGCCGCACGGCCGACGAACTCCTCGCCCGGCTGCTGAAGACCGGACAGTGCCGCCCGCACACGGTCGACGGTTACGAGACCGGCGGCCTGGACGTGACCGAGCGGCCGTACCACCTGATGGACCGCCAAGGCCGCCCGCACGCCCGCCGCTTCGCCTTCGGAGTACCGACCGAGGGAGTCCACTGGGTGACCGCGGCGGGCGCCCGACCGGGCGTGGACTCGGTCACCCTCGCGGACGCGGACGCGGTGGCGAGGGCCGCACTCCGCAGGGCCGCGGAGGAAGCGAGGCCCCCATCCCACCCGCATGCGGCACTCGCCGGCACCGTAAGGCCTGCGTGACGCACGGACGGCGCCCACCCCCAGTGGGCACGGGCGCCGTCCTGGTGGTTCAGGCGGCCCAGCCGAAGGGCACCGTGAAGCAGCCGACCCGGCCGCCCTTGCTGCCCGGCTTCTCGTGCAGGACGACGGAGGAGGCCTCGCCCTGCCGGAAGCCCCAGGAGTGCCGGGCCCGCGCCTCGCCCGCCCCGCGCTCGTCGGCCGTGAAGTCCAGCCAGATCTCGTTCTCGGCGGTCACATGGTGCGCGGCCGAGGACGCCTCGTGCTGGTAGTGCCCGCCTGCGGCGTCCGGATCGGCGCCGCACGGCTTCTCGTGCACATGGACGCCGTACCGGTGCCCGGCCCGCATGCCCGCGACCCGCAGCCGCACGCTCGTCGCACCGCCGCTCGTCATGCGCTGCTCGACCTCGATCCACGCGGCGGCCGGGACCAGCTCCGTGTCGTACGTCAGCGCCGCCGAGCGGACGAAGGCGCCGGGCGGCGCGAACCGCGCGTCCGTCCGCATCGAGTAACCACCGGCGCCGTCACCGCTGCCGACGGCGAGCACGACCGCCGCAAGGGCGCCCGCGCATATACCTGCCACCATGATCTTCCTAACGTCGCTGGAGTTCGGAACCCCCTCTCCGTGCTACGGGACACCCCGGCCCCCCGCCCCCCGGGACCGGCAGCCGGGTGAACATCACGTGTTGAACACACGAGCCCCCTGTGAACCAGCCGTCACTCCCTGCCGCGTACGCTGTACGACCACGGGGGAAACGGGGAGTCGGGGTGCTGGAGAGTTTCGAAAGTGTTGGATCGTTGGCCGCCAGTCCATGGATCTACGGGGTCGTAGCCCTGTCGGTCCTGCTGGACGTGTTCGTGCCCGTCCTGCCGAGCGGCGTACTGGTGATCATGGCCGCCACCACCGCCGCAGCCGGTACGGCGGCCCAGGTCCCGGACGTCCTGGCCCTCACGCTCTGCGCGGCGACCGCCTCCGTCCTCGGCGACCTGGTGGCCTACCGCCTCGCCTGGCACGGCGGCGCCCGCCTGGACCGCGCGCTCGCCCGCTCCCGCCGCCTGAGGACCGCGCAGGAACGTCTCGGCGCGGCCCTGTCCCGCGGCGGCGGCGCCCTGGTCGTCCTCGCCCGCTTCGCCCCGGCCGGCCGCTCGGTGGTCTCCTTCTGCGCCGGCGCCGCACACCGCCGCGCCCGCGACTTCCTGCCCTGGTCGGCGCTGGCCGGTCTGTCCTGGGCCACCTACAGCGTGGCGCTCGGTTACCTGGGCGCGCAGTGGATGGGCGCCGGCTGGCCGGCCGCAGGGGTGTCGCTGGGGGCGCTGATGGCGGCGGGCGCGGGAGCGACGTACCTGATGCGGCGGCGTCCTGCCTGACCGGCGCGGCCGGGACACAAAGAAAGGCAAGGGAGTATGTCCCTTGCCACTTTTAACTTATAGCGCACAGGGGGCCTTGCGGCAAGACCCCCCTCGTGCCGCAGAATCGCTCCCTCAACGCCCGGTAGCCGCGGAAATGAGTGATTCACGAAGTGAGTGCTTCTTTGTCGATCGACCTGTCCAGTGAAAGTGCGTTCGACCTTCCCGAACGGCTGGCCGCCAAGGCCGACCCCGCACTGATCGCCGCCGACGAGCGGCACTTCGCGGCCATCGCGGAGAGCCTGGAGCAGACGATCGCCGAGCTGTCCGACCAGCTCGCCACCGAGCTCAGGGCACCCGGCGGCGCGGGCCGCGCCGCCATGGACCGGGACACGGAGGTCCACCGGCTCACCGGCCGGCTGCGCGCCCTGCGCCGCTTCGGGCTCGACCTGGTCCTCGGCCACATCGTCACCGCGGACGACCCGGAGCCGGTGTACATCGGCCGCTTCGGCCTCACCGACAGCACCGGCCGCCGACTGCTGCTCGACTGGCGCTCCCCCGCCGCCGAACCCTTCTTCGCGGCCACCCACGCCAACCCGATGGGCCTCGCCAGCCGCCGCCGGTACCGCTGGAAGAGCGGCCGGATCAGCGACTACTGGGACGAGGTGTTCACCGCCGACGGCCGTGAGGGCCACGCCGCCCTCGACGACCAGTCCGCCTTCATCGCCAGCCTCGGCACCAACCGCTCGGACCGGATGCGCGACGTGCTCGCCACCATCCAGTCCGACCAGGACGCCATCGTCCGCGCCGGATCGCGCGGCGCCCTCGTCGTCGACGGCGGCCCCGGCACCGGCAAGACCGTCGTCGCCCTGCACCGCTCCGCCTACCTGCTCTACTCCGACCCCCGCCTCGGCCACCGGCGCGGCGGCCTGCTCTTCGTGGGCCCGCACCAGCCCTATCTGTCGTACGTCTCCGATGTGCTGCCCAGCCTCGGCGAGGAGGGCGTGCAGACCTGCACCGTGCGGGACCTCGTCGCCGAGGGCGCCGGGGCGCCGGAGGAGACCGACCCGGAGGTGGCGCGCCTGAAGTCGTCGGCGGACATGGTGCGGGCCGTAGAGAAGGCCGTCCGCTTCTACGAGGACCCGCCCACCGAGGGCATGACGGTCAGCACCCCCTGGGCGGACGTCCGGCTCACCGCCACCGACTGGGCCGAGGCCTTCCAGGCACCGGGACCGGGCACCCCGCACAACGAGGGGCGCGAACTGGTCTGGGCCGAACTCGTCACCATCCTGCTCGACAAGCACGACGCCGACATCCCGCCCGAGCAGTTCCGCAGGGCACTGCAGCACGACCGGGAGCTGGTCGAGGTCCTCGACCGGGCCTGGCCGCTGGTGGCAGCCAAAGACCTCGTGGGCGACCTGTGGTCGGTCCCCGCCTATCTGCGGCTGTGCGCGCCCTGGCTCACCCCCGACGAGGTCCGGCTGCTGCAGCGCAAGGCGGCCCCGCACGCCTGGACCGTCTCCGACCTGCCGATCCTGGACGCGGCCCGGCAGCGGCTCGGCGACCCGCAGGCCGCGCGCCGCAAGCGCCGGGCGCAGGCCGCCCTCGACGTCCAGCGCGACCGGATGGCCCAGGTCGTCGAGAACCTGATCGCGGCCGACCACGACGGCGACGGCCTGATGACCCAGCTGCGCCGCGAGGACTTCAAGCGCAACCTCGTCGACGAGTCCGAACTGATCACCGCCGACCCGGACCTGCTCGCGGGCCCGTTCGCGCACGTCGTCGTGGACGAGGCGCAGGAGCTGACCGACGCGGAATGGCAGATGCTGCTGCTGCGCTGCCCGTCCCGCAGCTTCACGATCGTCGGCGACCGCGCCCAGGCCCGGCACGGCTTCACCGAGACCTGGCAGGAACGGCTCGAGCGGATCGGCCTGGACCGGGTCGAGGTGGCGTCCCTCAGCGTCAACTACCGCACCCCGGAAGAGGTCATGACCGAGGCCGAGCCGGTGATCCGGGCGGCACTGCCGGACGCCAACGTGCCGACGTCCATCCGCAGTTCGGGCATCCCGGTGGTCCACGGCCCGGTCGCGGACCGCGACCGCATCCTCGCCGAGTGGCTGGACGCCAACGACGACGGAATCGCCTGCGTGATCGGCGACCCGGCCTTCGAGGCGACACCCCGGGTCCGGTCGCTCACCCCGTCACTGTCGAAGGGGCTGGAGTTCGACCTGGTGGTCCTGGTCGACCCGGAGCGCTTCGGCGAGGGCATCGAGGGAGCGGTGGACCGCTATGTGGCGATGACGAGGGCGACGCAGAAGCTGGTCGTTCTCACGAGCTGATGAGGGGTAGGGGCGTGCTCATACGGCGACGTGGGCGGGCTCATACAGCGGCGCGGGCACGCTCATGACGGGTCATGGGCGTGCTTGGCCTTCATCCGTGCGTCCACCCGGTCCTCCGGGGCGACCTCGGCCCAGAACCGGTGCGTACTGACGAACACCGCGAGCTCGTGCTCGCGCTGCCGGAGCTTCTCCACGGCTGCCTGCTCATCGGCGGTCCAGCCGGGAGAGGCCGGGCGCTCGATCTTCCGCCAGCCGTGGTCGTCACTGAATCCGTCCAGCGGCTCGACCGACCAGGGCAGCCGCTTGAGCAGGGCCGACAGCTCGGCCCGGACCTGATGCAGCTCCTCCTGACCGGCGAGGAGGTCACTCGGAAAATCATAGGTCGTAGCCACGGCCGCAATGGTACGCCTGTTCGATTTTGGGTGGCGAGTTGCTTCCCGAGGTTCATTCGAACGGGTGGCTGATCACCCGGCGGCCGGCCGGTACCGCACATTCACCACCGCCGTACGGTCACCGCCGTTGACCAGCTCCAGTCGGCGCGGTGCGCCGCCGGGGTTGTCGAAGAGCCGTATGCCGTCGCCGAGCAGGACCGGCGCGATGTGCAGGTCGACCTCGTCGATCAGCCCTTCCTCCAGCAGTTGCCGGCCGATGCTGGGCGAGAACACCTCCACGTTCTTGCCGCCCGCCGCCTCCAGCGCGATCCGCACCGCCTCACCCGCGTCGCAGGTCAGGAAGGTCACCCCAGGGGTGTGCTGGGCGTCCCAGGCGTGGTGCGTGAGCACGAACACCGGCCCGCGCCAGGCACCGCCGTAGATCCCGCTCACGTCGGGAAAGGCGTCCCAGCCGTCCCGCCCGCCCAGCACCGCGCCGGTCGTCCCGGCGTACTCCTCCACGAGCCCCGGCGGAAAGGAGATCCCGCTCGTCATCCACCCCATGTCGTGCTCCGGCCCGGCCACGAAGCCGTCGAGCGACATGGTGAAGTGCCAGAGCACCTTGCCGGCGGCGGTCTGACGGGCGGGGGCGGGCAGTGCTGCCGCCGCCTGCTCTGCTACGGACATGTGCGATCTCCTCCGAAGGGTCTCGGGCGTATGTCAGTTCTTACGGCGGACACGCAACCGCAGATGCAGGACATAAGACTCAGCCCACCCCCGAAACTCATCGGACCTCGTCATCGCAATGCCCGACAATGGACCCATGACCCCACCCCCGGCCTCACCCTGGACCGCACGCCCGGAGACCGGCGCCGACATCGACGCGGTCCGCGAGATCGTCCTGGGCGCGTTCGAGACGCCGCTGGAGGCCGACCTGGTGGACGCGCTGCGGACCGACGACGCCTGGATCGAGGGCCTCTCCTACGTCAGCACCGACACCGCCGGCACCCCCGTCGGCCACGCCCTGCTGACCCGCTGCCACATCGACGACGTACCGGCCCTGTGCCTGGCCCCCGTCTCCGTGCACCCCGCCCACCAGCGCACCGGCGCGGGCGGCGCGGCGATCCGGGCGGTCCTGGACGCGGCGCGGGAGCGGGGCGAGCGCTTCGTCACGGTGCTCGGGCACCCCGGCTACTACCCGCGCTTCGGCTTCGAGCGGGCCTCCGCCCACGGCATCCGCGTCCCCCTCGACGTACCGGACGAGGCCCTGATGGCCCTCTCCCTGACCACCGACCCGCTGCCCGCCGGCACGATCCGCTACGCCAAGCCGTTCGGCATCTGACGATGCGCAGCGAGGCCACGGACGTGGACAGCTATCTCTCCGAACAGCCCGAGGACCGCAGACAGCCCCTGACCCGGCTGCGCGACCTGTGCCGCACCGAACTCACCGGCCACACCGAGGTGATGGCGTACGGCATGCCGGTCTACACCCGCGACGGCGAGCCCGAGATCGCCTTCGCGAGCCAGAAGCACTACATGTCCCTCTACATCATGCGCGACGATGTCCGCGAGGCGTTCGCGGAGCGGCTGGCCGGCCAGAACACGGGCAAGGGCTGCCTGCGCTTCCGCAAGCCGGACACCATCGACTTCGACCTCGTACGGGACCTGCTGCGGGCCACGGCGAAGGGGCCGGGCAAGATCTGCTGACGGCCCCTCCCCCGGCGGGTCAGTGCCCGGCCGCCCGCAGCTCCGCCACGAGCCGGGCCGTCACGGGCACGGCGATCCCGTGCCGCTCCGCCGCACGCAGCAGCGCCCCGCCGATGGCCTCCAGCTCCAGCGGACGACCGGACTCGGCGTCCCGCTGCATGGACGACTTGGTGGCACCCGGAAAGGTGTCGTACCGCCCGAGGGCCTGCCCCGGATCGGCGGGACCCCCGCACGCCCGGCTCACGGCGGCGGCCTCCTCGACGAGCGCGATCAGCTCCTCCCGGTGCCCCGTACGCACCTCACCCAGCGGAAGCCCGTACCGGGTGGTCAGCAGGGCGAGCGGCGCGAGAAAGGCCAGCTTGGCCCAGAGCGCGCCGGACTCGTCCTCCAGCACCCGGGTGGTGGGCCCGGCCTCCCCCAACACCCGGGCCAGCCCCTCCAGCCGCTCACGCGGCACGTGATCCCCGCTGAGATCGATCTCGGCGAAGGGACTGCCGTGCTCGATGACACCCGGGGCGACCCGCGTCGACTCCACCCGGATGACACCGGGAGCGACGAACTCCGGACGATGGTGATCCCGCAGCACGGCGGGATGCTCCACCCCGTTCAGGAACGGTACGAGGAGGGCGTCGCCCAGAGCCTCGGCCGGAATCCGCTCCAGGGCCGCGTCGAGGGAGGTGTGCTTGACGGCGACGAGACAGGCGTCCACGGGCTCGCGCAGCACGGTGTCCGCCTCGACGGACACGTGGAAGTCCCCGTACAGCCCGCTGCGCACCTGAATCCCGGAGTCCCGCAGCACGCCGACGGTCTCCTCACCCGCAAGACAGACAACCCGGTGCCCGGCCCGGGACAGCAGCGCACCGAGCAGCCCCCCGATCCCGCCGGGCCCGAGTATGGCGACAGTGAAGTCGGTCGTCATGGGAGTACATCCCTTCGTCGGTCGGCCCCATCGGTCGGTGGCCGCCTCTCGGCGATCATGACAGAGCCCGCTCACGCACGGGGGCCGATTGTCAGTGCCGGGAGTCAGACTGGACACATGTGCCGCAGCATCAAGACCCTCCGCCCCCCGGTCCTCCCCGAAGAGGCCACCGAGGAAGACATCAGAGCCGCCGCCCTCCAGTACGTCCGCAAGGTCTCCGGCTTCAGAACCCCGGCCGCCCACAACAAGGAGGTCTTCGACCGAGCGGTCGACGCCATCACGGAAGCCACGACGGCCCTCCTGACAGACCTGGAAGTCCGAGGCCACCCGACCCGCAAGCCGGCCTGAACGCAAAGGGTCTCGAAGGCCCACCACCGCGCGGGCCCTTGCCCCTTCTCGCCACTCCTTCGTGTCATAGGAAGAGCACTCCGCCTTCACACCACCCCCGCCCGGCGCATCATGCTTCCTCAGCTCACCGAACCACCCTGGGGGACACCATGCGCATCCGCACGATCGCGGCCGGATTCGCCGCCGCAGCACTACTGACACTCACCGCCTGCGAGAGCGCAGATGACACCGGCTCCGGCAAGCCGGAGACCACCGTCGAGGAAACCAGCGGCCGGACGGAGCCCGACGCCGACACCACCAGGGCCGAAACGGACCCGCCCGCGGACGACGTCGGCGGCGACGAGGCCGAGCCGGAGACCGCGACACTGCCCGACCTCGTCGGCCAGGACCTCCAGGCCGCACAGGACGAGGCGCAGGCCGCAGGGTTCTACCTCCTCGACGACCAGGACGCCAGCGGCCAGAACCGCTTGCAGATCATGGACCGCAACTGGACCGTCTGCAGCCAGGAGCCGGCGCCTGGCACCCACCCCGCGGACACGCTCGTGACCCTGAACGCGGTCAAGGACGACGAGACCTGCTGAACCGCTTCGACCGTCCCGGCCGACTCCGGCCACGGGAAACGGCCCCCCGGAACTCTCCGAGGGGCCGCAAAGCCCTGGCTGAGCCGGGCTTGTCCACTGGTGGGCGCGGACGGTTTCGAACCGCCGACATTCTGCTTGTAAGGCAGACGCTCTACCCCTGAGCTACGCACCCTGGATGAGTCGACAGCGTACCTTGCCCGGGGCACTGCCCCGCAAACCCGGGGGTTAACCCCACCCGAAACCCGGGAGTGGTCCGGATCCCCGTGGGGGCGGTGGGTGCATACCGTCGGGAGGGCTTGGGGAAGGTCCGTTGTCCAGTGCTGGGGGAGATCGTCGTGGGTCGTCGGGTTGCTGTGGTGGGCGGGGTTGTGGCGCTGGTGGTCGGGGGGCTCGCGGGGTGTGGGGCTTCGGCGGGGGACGACACGGAGCCCGAGGAGCGGAGTTTTGGGCTGAAGGGGAGTTCGCTGGTCGTGAACTCCGATGATTCGGCGTTGGAGATCGTCGCCTCGGACGCGCATCCCGCGGGGAGGATCAAGGTGACCCGGTGGTTCGAGGGGTCCGTCGTGGTGGGCGGCGAGCCCAAGGTGACGTGGGCGATGGAGGGGGACCGGCTCACTCTGCGGCTGAAGTGTTCCGGGGTGATCGCGGACTGTTCGGCCAAGCACCGGATCGAGGTGCCGCGGGGCGTCGCCGTGGAGGTCGAGGACGGGGACGGCAGTGTGCGGGCCCGGGGGTTCGAGGACGCGCTGAGCATTCGTACGGGTGACGGGTCCGTGCATGTCACCGACTCCAGCGGGCCGCTGCAGCTGCGTACCGGGGACGGGTCCGTGCGGGCCGAGGTCGATTCGCGTGAGGTGCGGACGCAGACCGGCGACGGGTCGGTGAAGCTCGAACTCGGGGCCGTTCCCGACCTGGTGGAGTCCCGCAGCGGGGACGGTTCCGTGACGATCGAGGTGCCCCGGGCCACGTACCGGGTGACGACCGAGACCGGCGACGGCGGGGTGGATGTGGACGTGCCGCGGGACGAGCGCAGCGCGCATGTGGTGAGCGCGCGGACCGGGGACGGGAAAGTCACGGTCCGAACCGCGAACTAACGGGCCCGTGTGTTCGTCCTTAACCGGTGGGAGAATGACAACGCCGGGCAGGGCGGACCACAGCACGGGAGAGGGATGTGACGGCGACACCTTCGCAGCCGTACTCGCCGTTGGTGCCGCGTGCACCCCGTCCCGTGCGGCAGGCGCTCGTGGACACCGTCGCTCTGCTCGCGCTGCCGCTGGCCGCCGCGCTCGTGCTGCCCGCCGCGTTCGCCGGGGGCGGCACCCGGCGCTGGTTCGGCGGGCGTGCGGAGAATCAGCGGGCCGAGGCGCAGGCCGCGAAGGACGCCGCCGCGGCCGCGTTCTACGAACTCGACACCGCTCAGCGCGATCTGCGGATCTCCATCGAGACCATCACGGCCGTGGACGACTCCCCCGCCGCCCGTCGCGCGGTCACCGACTTCGAGGCGATCGGCAGGCGTATCGACGAGGCCAGCCGGCAGTACATCGAGGCGGTCGACGCCCATGACCTGGACCGGGACGATCTGGAGGCGTCGGTCGCCGGGCAGGCGCGTACCGCGCTGACCCGGGCGCAGGAGGGGCTGGTCCGGGTCAAGGGGGAGCTGGACCGTTTCGAGGAAGGGCTGGGGCCGCTGCTCGGCAAGGCGGAGACGCAGCTGGCCCGGCTGGTGCCCACGGTGGAGCGGGCCCGGCAGGGGCTGCTGGCCGCGTCCAACGCCCTGGACGCCGTACGGACCTCGGGGCTGGCGGCGGACGATCTCGCGGCCCGGCTCGCGGCGCTGGCGCCTGAGCTGACCAAGCTGAACCAGGGCGCCGGGCAGCATGGTGTGCCGCAGACGCTGGAGCGGGCGGAGCGGGTGGCCCGGGAGGCCGAGGCGGTGCGGGCGGAGGCCGACCGGCTGCCGGAGCGGGCGGCCGAGATCGATCACCGGCTGGTGTCGTTGCGGACGCGGGCGCAGGCGCTGACGACGCGTTCCGAGCAGGTGGAGCCGGTGCTGAGCGAGTTGCGGCGGCGGTTCACGGTCGCCTGCTGGCAGGACCTTCAGGGGGTGCCTGACCAGGCCGTGGAGAACGTGCGGCAGGCGGAGTCGAAGCTGGCGGAGGCGCAGGCCGCGCGGGACGAGCAGCGGTGGCCGGATGCGACGGCGCTGCTGTCCACGGTGCGGGCGCTGCTGAACTCGACGGACGAGTCGGTGTCGGCCGCGGGTGACCGGCTGCGGCGGCTGAACGCGGTGCAGAAGGATCCGCGGGCGGAGATCGACCGCACGCGGTTCGCGATCCGGGACGCGCAGCGGCTGGCCATGGCCGGCCGGAACACGCCGGATCCCCGGCATGCCCGGCCGCTGGACGATTCGGTGGCGCGGCTGGAGCGGGCCGTCGGCTCGCTGGAGGGGCGGCACCCGGATTACTGGCACTTCCTGACGGAGCTGGAGGGGGTGCGGCAGGCGGTGGCCCGGGTGGTGGCGCAGATCCGTGAGGAGCGGGGCGGCTCGGCCGGTTAGCCTGTTCGGCTGCCTCGCCGCGAGTGCGGCCGGTTAGCCTGTTCGTATGCCTCGCTATGAGTATCGGTGCCGGACCTGTGGTGACACCTTCGAGCTGAGCCGGCCGATGGCCGAGTCCTCCGAGCCCGCGGACTGTCCCGCCGGGCACGGGGACACGGTGAAGCTGTTGTCGACGGTGGCGGTCGGCGGGAGCGCGAGTGCCCCCGCGCCCCGGGCGAGCGGGGGCGGGGGCGGGGGCTGCTGCGGCGGAGGCTGCTGCGGCTGACCGTTGCGGTGGTCCGTTGCCGGATTACCTCGGCGTCTGGGTCTCGCGCAGGAACTCCCTGAGGATCCGTTCCCCGGCCAGTACTCCCCGCTCCGGCAGTGCGGAGATCGTGGGTGCCGTCCAGCCCGCGTCGGCGAGTTCGCCGTGGCCGGGGCGCCAGCCCTTGTCGGCGGCGAGGAGCAGGTCCGCGTCGAGGAGGGAGTCGCCGGCCGCGAGGGTGAGGTCCGCGCCCGTGCGTCGCGCCAGTTCGTTCATGGCCGCGCTCTTGGTCAGCGGCTTCGGTACGGCGTAGAGCTTGCGGCCCTGGAGCGACACGGTCCAGCCGCGGTTCTCGGCCCAGACGGCGAGTTCCTTGACCCAGTCCTCGGGCAGCAGTTCCCGTTCCACGACCAGGTAGGCGAAGAGGTCCTCGGCGACCCGGTGCTTGCGTACCCACAGCGGGTCCGCCGTGGCCATCAGGTGGTCGCGGACCTCGTCGAGGGTGGCGCACTCGTCCGCGAGCCGGGCGGCGACCCGCGCCTGCCATTCGGGGTCGGAGACGCCGTCCACCAGGAGGTGGCCGCCGTTGGCGCAGATGGCGTACTTGGAGGGCGGGCCGGGGAGGTTGATGCGCTGGTACTGCTTGCGGGTGCGGGTGGTGGTGGGGACGAAGAGGGCCGTGTCGCCGAGTTCCGCCAGCAGTTGCGAGGCGGTTTCGGTCATGTAGGACAGCGGCTTGCTCTCGTGCACCTCCACGCAGAGCAGCCGGGGTGCCCGCGCGTCCGGCATGGTCAGGGCGAGGGCCGCCGAGGAGTAGATGAGGGTACGGTCCAGGTCGCTCGCCACCAGCACCGGCATCAGAGGGTCACCGCCTTGCCGTCGGCGCCGGTCGCGCCGCGCGTGTACTTGGGGTGGATCAATCCCACGCATGTGTACGGCAGTTCGGCGACCTCTTCCACCGGTACCCCTCTCTGTTCGGCGAGCAGGCGGACGTGGTCCAGGTCGGCGCCGGCCCCCGCTCGCGCCAGGATCTTCCACGGTACGCGGCGCAGCAGTACGCGGGTGGTCTCGCCCACGCCGGGCTTGACGAGGTTCACGTCGTGGATGCCGTACTCCTCGCTGATGCGCTCGACCGCCGCCCAGCCTTCCCAGGTGGGCGTCCGGTCGGCCGACAGCAGCTCCTTGGCCTGGGCGTCCACCGCGTCGGCGACCTCGGGGAAGCGGGCGGAGACGGCGTCCAGGAAGTGCACGGAGACGTCGGCTGCGGCGAGTTCGCGGTAGAACTTGGCGCCGTGGAAGTCGTCGGGGCCCACCAGGTCCGCGCGCAGCACGGTGCGGGAGATGAGGCCGGAGACGGTGGAGTTGAGGCAGGCGGAGGGGATGAGGTAGTCCTCGCGGGTGCCGTAGGTCCGTACGCAGGAACCTGGGTCGGCGAGGACGGCGATCTCGGGGTCGAAGCCGGTGATGCCCTCGGTGGCCTCGAACTCTTCGATGGCGGCGGCGAGTTCGCGGGTGATCGCGCCCTTGCCGGTCCAGCCGTCGACGAAGACGACGTCGCGGGGGTCGTGGTGGGCGGCGAGCCAGCGCAGCGCGTTGGCGTCGATGCCGCGTCCGCGCACGATGGAGACGGCGTAGTGCGGCAGGTCGAGGCCGTGGCGGTGCTGGGCCCAGCGGCGCATCAGGACGCCGACCGGGGTGCCGGCGCGGGCCAGTGAGACCAGTACCGGGCGCGGGGACCGCTCGGCGAGCACGATCTCGGTCACCGCGCCGACCGCCTGGGCGAGCCGGGTGCCGGACTCCTCCAGTGCCGTGTGGAACAGCTGCTGGTACTGCTCGGTGGGCTGGTACTCCACCGGCAGGGACTCGGCGTAGTGGGCGCCGCCGCTCTGGATGGCTTCCTCGCGCTCCTCGGTCGGTGCCTCCAGGGTCACGTCGGACAGGTCCTGGAGCAGCCAGCCGACGTCCTCCGGGGCGTACGAGGAGAAGGCGGGGCCGCGGAGGGGCTCGGGCAGCATCGAGGGCCTTTCGGGTACGTACGAGGGGACGACCGCGAGGAGGACCTGCGGGGTGTGGGCGGTGAGCTGTGCGAGCAGGCCGTCGGGGGCGTGCAGGTGGGGGGTGTCGGCGGTCGAGTCGACCACGGCGATGACGGCGTCGAAGCCGGCGCCGGCGACGTTGTAGGCGTAGCGCTCGCCGGGGCCGTCGGCCGGATTGTCGTGGGCGGGGAAGACGAGGCGGCTGCGGATGGCGTAGCCGGGGTCGTCGACGGCGAGGACGGGTGAGCGGGTGGTGGTGGAGAAGCGGACCTCGGCGCCGGTGATCCGCTCCAGTTCGCGGGCGAGGCGCAGGGGGGCGTACATCAGCTCTTCGCAGCCGAGGACGTGCACGCGGCGCGCGTCTGCCGGGAGCGCCTCGGCCAGGCGGGCGGCCATCTGCGGCAGCGCGCTCTCCAGGCGTATTCGGTGGGCGGGGGTGAAGCCGTGCCGTCCGCCGTCGGGGAGTCCGTGGGGCCATTGCAGGTCGATGCGCTTGATCGTTGGCTGCGGGTCGGTGGGGGCTGGTCGCGCAGTTCCCCGCGCCCCTGGGACGCCTTCGTACTCGGCGACCAATCGTTGCCCCTTCTCCAGCACTCCCTCCGGCAGCCGCACCGTGCCCGAGGCCGCCGCCACCAGGTCCACCCGCGCGCCGATCTCCCGCGCGAACTCCTCCAGGCGCCCCGCGTCCGCCGCCGAGCGCATGTCCACCAGGGCCACGACCACGTACCGCCGCCTGGGGTAGCGCTGGTGCAGGTCGCGGATCGTGTTGAGGACGGTGTTGCCGGTGGAGAACTCGTCGTCGACCAGGACCAGCGGGCCGTCGCCGGCCAGCAGGGCCGGGTTCTCGGGCAGGAGCAGGTGGGAGGTGGCGTGGCTGTGGGACTCCTCGAAGCCGCCCGCCGGGGTGATGCCCGGGACCGGGCGGCGGGTGGAGTGGAGGTAGGGCGCGAGGCCGATGCCGTCGGCCACCGAGTGGCCGAGGCCGGTCGCCGTCTCGGCGTAGCCGAGGACGACCGCGGCGGCCGCTTCCTGGTCGCCCAGCAGGTCCCGCACCCGTCGGCCGAGGGCGACGCCGTGGCCGTGGACCACGGCCGGGGACTGCGGTACGTGCTTGCCGAGGACGTGGGAGACGAGCAGATGCGCCCGCTTGGGGTTGCGGCGCAGCGCCAGTCCCAGCAGCTCCTTCAGCGTGTCGTCGCCCTCCAGTTCGACCCCGAGCCGCTGTGCGACCCAGGTGCCGGACCAGACCCCGTTGTTCACTGCCTTGTTCATGCGTCCCTTGGTTTGTCAGGTGTCAGCCGGGGATTCCGGCGGCGAGCAGCTCGACGAAGCCGACGTCCTCGTTGGCGACCCCGAAGACCTCGGCGCGCAACAGGGTCCGCTCGGCCCAGGCGCGGTGCGGCTTCACCTCGTTCATCTTGTTCGTGTACGCCGAGCGCAGCACGCCCCCGCCGCCGCGTTCGGGCCGCAGGATGTCCTGCGCGTCGCTGTACTCCTCGTGGCTGACCACGGACAGCGCGTGCACGGGCAGGACGTGGGTGGGGTGGATGCAGGTCTTGCCGGTGAGGCCGTTGGCCTGGTCGAGGGCGATCTCGCGCAGGAGGCCGTCCATGGCGTGCTCGATGAGGGCCGCGCGCAGCTCCTCGGCCTGGCCGTCCAGGAAGGGGCTGCGCCGCAGCTGGGGCTTGAACATACGTTCCTGCACGCGGAAGTACTCCCACACCGGGCCGGTCACGGTGAAGCCGGTGCCGTCGGCACGGCCGAGCATGTTGACCACGTCGGCGATGACGGAGGCGACGATCTGGACGTCGTACGCCGTCATGTCGGGAGCCCGGCGCAGACCGTAGGAGGAGCAGAAGTCGGTCACGCCGAGGCGCAGCGCGAGCACCCTCTCACGATACTTGTCGACCGCCCGGGAGATCCCTTCCAGCGTCTCCACCCGGGACTCGCGGAAGAGCAGCTCGGGCGACTCCAGCACGGGCATGGCGAACAGCCGCCGTCCGCTCGCCGCCTCGGCGCCGGCCAGCGCCTCCAGGAAGGGGATGCCGCGTTCCTCGGTGAATTTCGGCAGCACGAACCCGGAGAGCAGCCGTACGGCGGGCCCGAGGCGTCGTACCAGGTCGGGGATCTGTTCGGGGGCGCGGACCCGGATGAACAGCAGGGGCAGCTCGGGGCGCTCGCGGGCGGCGAGGTCGGTGAACTGCCGGACGAGGTTCTCCTCGCCCGCCGCGACGTCCTCGTCGCCGATGGAGTCCTCCAGGCACAGCACCATGGAGACCACGCCGCGCGCCGCCTGCTTGAGGACGTCGTCGGCGAGACGGGGCCGGGTGGCCGGGCTGTACAGCGTGGCGCCCAGGGCCGTGGCGAGCAGCCGGGCCGAGGAGTCCGAGTCGAACTCGCACGGTTCCCGGTGGAACAGGCGCTTGCGCACCGCAGGGGCGATGTGCCCGAAATGACGCATAAAACTCCCCCGTGGTGATGGAGCGGCCCCTGTGATGTTCGCAGGTGGCCGGTAATAGTACGTAGATTCCTGTGTCAGGGGTTCCCGGTGGGCATGAATTCCTGGTAACGCGGATGCGGACACCCACCAGCTGATCATGTACCCCGCGTTGTCGTGATCACTACCGAGAGGGCAGGATGACCGCATGACGCACGCGATGCTGAAGGGGTCGAACGTCCCGCTCGAAGCCACGACCGTACGTGCCGTGCTCCGCTGGACGCCCGGGCAGGGGGTGCCGGATGTCGATGCCTCGGCGCTGCTCCTCGGCCCCGACGGCCGTGTGCGGTCCGACGAGGATTTCGTCTTCTACAACCAGCCCCGGCACCCTTCCGGCAAGGTCTGGCGGCTCGGCAAGAAGCGTGTCACCGAGGGGCTCACCGACACGATCCAGACAGATCTGTCCGGTGTCGAGTCCGACGTCAGCCAGATTTATCTGGTCGCTTCGGCCGATGGCGCCACGTTCGACCGCGTACGGTCCCTGTGCATTCTGCTGTACGACGCCTCGGTGGCCGACGGCGAGCCGCTGCTGCGCTTCGAGATCAAGCCGGAGACGGGCGAGGAGACGGCCCTGATCTGCGGCGAGCTGTACCGCCGCGGCGAGGGCTGGAAGTTCCGCGCGCTGGGCGAGGGCTACTCCAACGGTCTGGAGGGCCTGGCCACGGACTTCGGTATCTCGGTGGAGGAGGCGGAGCAGGCGGCCGGGCATGAGCCGCCGGAGGAGCCGAGGGCCCAGCCGCTGCCTCCCGAGCAGCCGACCACGGCGGTCCCCCCGCAGGCGTCGTACGGCTACCCGCAGTCCCCGCCTCCGACCCAGCCGGTCTACGGCTACCCCCAGTCGGCGGGCCGGCCCCCGCAGGGCGGCTACGGCTACCCGCAGCCGGTGACCCCGGTCCCGGCCCCGGCAGGCGAATTCCGCCTCCCGCCGCAGGGCCCGCAATTCGTCGGCCGGTAAGGACAGCGTCCCACCAGGGGACGGCCCGGCTGCCGGGCGGAGCTCACCGTCCCGACTTCGCCTTGTACCCCCGCCCCCACTGCAGCCCCCACCCGTACAACCGGTCGAGCTCGCCCTGGAAGCCGTAGACGAACTTGACCTCGCGGCGGACGAGGATCTCGCCCTTCACGTTCTCGATCATCACCACCGCGCAGGACCGGGCCTGCGGCTGCCGTTCGTCGAGCTGGATCTCGATCCGGGGCCCGTTGCTCGGGTAGAGCGTGACCATGGCCTGGGTCCGGTCGAACGCCGGCGTCTGGTCGTAGATGTAGACGAAGATCAGCAGCCGCTTGATGCTCTCGCGCTGGTCGAGGTTGACGTACATCGTCTCCCCCGACGCCGACCCGAACCGGTCGTCCCCGCTGAGCTTGACGTACGGCGGCGCGTTGACGTCGCCCAGGAACCCGCCCAGCGGCTGGACCACGCCCTTGGTGCCGTCGGTCAGCTCGTACAGGCACCCGAGGTCCAGGTCGACGTTGACCATGCTCATGCTGTGCCCCACGACCTCCGGCGGCTTGAGCGCCTTGAAGGGATGCCGCAGCAGGCTCTCCCGCTGCGGCCCGCCTATGTCGGAGGTACGCATCCGCCAGTTCAGGTTGATGCGCAGATGCCCGGTGGCCGCGTCCTGCTTGCTGAGGGAGACCTGGCCGTGCCGCTTGGTCAGCTCGATCGCGTTGGACGACGCGCTGCCCGAGTCGAACTGGCCGGCGCCTCCGCTCCGGAGCAACCCGTCGAACAAGCCCATTCCCGCCCCCACATGCCGTTGGACATTCCGACGGGGCGGCCGGAGACCCGGCCGCCCCGCTCAGAAGCGTTCCCTCACGAGGAGGTCGGTCACACCCCGGACGAGACCTCAGTCTTGTCCGGGTTCGAGGCTTTTCCCTCTGCCGCCGCCAGCGCGCGGTTCCGGCGCACGGAGGAGATGAAGGACCAGCCGATCAGGACGACACCGATACCACCGGTGATCAGCTCGCTGATCTCGTACTGGATGGTGACCAGCAGGATCACCGCGAGGGCGCCGATGGCGTAGTGCGCGCCGTGCTCCAGGTAGACGTAGTCGTCGAGGGTGCCCTGGCGGACCAGGTAGACCGTGAGCGAACGGACGTACATCGCGCCGATACCCAGACCCAGCGCCATCAGCACGATGTCGTTGGTGATGGCGAAGGCGCCGATCACGCCGTCGAAGGAGAAGGACGCGTCCAGGACCTCGAGGTAGAGGAACATGAAGAACGCGGCCTTGCCGGCCATCGCCACCGCCGAGCGGGGCTTGCCCTCGCGCTCGGCCGCCTCTTCCGCCTCGTGCTCGCGCTCCTCCTCTTCCTCGAGCTTGTTCTCGAAGTAGCCGGAGAGACCGCCGACGACCATGTAGGTGATCAGGCCGCCGATGCCGGAGAGGAGGACCGTCTCGGCCTTGTCCGCGCTGCCCGCGTGCAGGTGGGCGTGGGTGGCGAAGGTCATGGCGGTGCCCAGCAGCGCCGCCAGCGCGACGCAGACCGACAGCATGTCGACCTTGCCGAGCTTGGACAGCGGGCGCTCCAGCCAGCCCAGCCACTTGATGTCGCGGTCCTCGAAGATGAAGTCGAGGAAGATCATCAGCAGGAACATGCCACCGAAGGCCGCGATCGCCGGGTGGGCGTCGGTGACGAGCTGCTCGTAACGGTCCTTGTCGGTCAGAGCGAGGTCGACGGCCTCGATCGGACCCATCGACGCGCTGATGGCGACGATGACGACAGGGAAGACCAGTCGCATACCGAAGACGGCGATCAGGATGCCGATGGTGAGGAAGATCTTCTGCCAGAAGGCATTCATCTTCTTCAGGATTCCGGCGTTGACCACCGCGTTGTCGAAGGACAGCGAGATCTCGAGCACGGAGAGGATCGCCACGATGCCGAAGGCGGTCCACCCCCCGAAGAGGACCGCTGCGACGAGGCCGAGCGCGGTGACCGCGAACGACCAGCCGAAGGTTTTCAGAACCACTGGCTACCCAATCCTGTATGTACGGGTCTCCCCCGCTGCCGTACTCGGCTTTACGAACTTTTGAAGCCGAAGTCTAGTCGGAGCCCCCTGGTACCCCACGCGGCCCCGGCTTTTGCTCATATCGCGTTATGAAACATTGACCCCGAAGTCCAGCGCGATGCCCCGCAGGCCCGAGGCGTAGCCCTGGCCCACCGCGCGGAACTTCCATTCGCCCTGGTATCGGTAGACCTCGCCGAAGATCATCGCCGTCTCGGTGGAGGCGTCCTCGCTGAGGTCGTACCGGGCGAGCTCGGCGCCGTCGGCCTGGTTGACCACCCGGATGAAGGCGTTGCTCACCTGTCCGAAGGTCTGGCCCCGCTCGTCCGCCATGTGGATGGAGACCGGGAAGACGATCTTGTCGCACTGGGCGGGCACCTTGGAGAGGTCGATCACCAGCGACTCGTCGTCGCCGTCCCCCTCGCCGGTGAGGTTGTCACCGGTGTGCTCGACGGAGCCGTCCGGGCTCTTGAGCTGGTTGTAGAACACGAACCACTCGTCCCCCATCACCCGTCCGCCGGTGCACATCAGCGCACTGGCGTCGAGGTCGAAGGGGGCTCCGGTGGTGGAGCGCGCGTCCCAGCCGAGCCCGATCTTCACCTGGGTGAGGTTCGGTGCGGCCTTGGACAGGGAGACATTGCCCCCCTTGGCGAGCGTGACGCCCATGATGCTGTTCCTCCCCAGGTCAAGCTTCTTTGGTTGTTTCCCTGCGCGTCCGGCGCCGCACGCAAACCGTGCGGCGCCGGGCGGTTGGAGCGCGGTGGTGGCGGGCTCAGACGTTCACGCCGAAGTCCTGCGCGATGCCGCGCAGGCCCGAGGCGTAGCCCTGGCCGATGGCGCGGAACTTCCACTCCGCGCCGTGGCGGTAGAGCTCACCGAAGACCATGGCGGTCTCGGTGGAGGCGTCCTCGCTGAGGTCATAGCGGGCGATCTCGGCGCCGCCGGCCTGGTTGGCGACGCGGATGAACGCGTTGCGCACCTGGCCGAAGGACTGCTGGCGGTTCTCGGCGTCGTAGATCGACACCGGGAAGACGATCTTCTCGACGTCGGCCGGGACGTTCGCCAGGTCGACCTTGATCTGCTCGTCGTCGCCCTCGCCCTCACCGGTGAGGTTGTCACCGGTGTGCTCGACGGAGCCGTCGGGGCTCTTGAGGTTGTTGAAGAAGATGAAGTGCGCGTCGCTCGCGACCTTGCCGGACGAGTTCAGCAGCAGCGCGCTGGCGTCCAGGTCGAAGTCGGTGCCGGTCGTGGTGCGGATGTCCCACCCCAGACCGACGATGACCGCGGTAAGGCCGGGGGCCTCCTTGGTCAGCGATACATTGCCGCCCTTGCTGAGGCTGACTCCCACGAGTCCTCCATTGGTGTCCAGGGGCGGGGAGCCCCGCCATGCGTTTGGTACCGGATCAACGAGTCGATCCTAGTAAGGGGTTCCCGTGGGCCGCAGGCCCTGGGGCCCAAGAATCACAGGGTGTCGAGCGCCTTGACGTACTCGTTGAGGTCGCGGGCGTCCGGCAGGCCGTTGACGACGGTCCAGCGGACGAGGCCCTCCTTGTCGATGACGAAGGTGCCGCGCACCGCGCAGCCTTTGTCCTCCGCGAAGACGCCGTAGGCGCGGGAGACCTCCCCGTGCGGCCAGAAGTCGCTGAGCAGGGGGTATTCAAAGCCCTCCTGCTCGGCGAAGACGCGCAGGGTGGGGACCGAGTCGTTGGAGACGGCGAGCAGCTGGGTGTCGCGGTCGGTGAACTTCGGCAGGTTGTCCCGCAGCTCGCACAGCTCGCCGGTGCACACGCCGGTGAAGGCGAACGGGTAGAAGAGCAGCACCACGTTCCGCTGACCGCGGAAGTCGGACAGCCGCACGGCGCGGCCGTGGTTGTCCTTGAGTTCGAAGTCGGGGGCCTTTTCGCCGACCTGGAGGGCCATGTCCGGCTCGTCCCTTCGATGAGGCTGTTCGGGTGGTCGGGGCCACCCTACGCAGGGGTCACGAAGGGCCCCCGGACGGGGCCGACGGAAGTCGGCTGCCCGTCCGGTGCCTGGTGGAGGATTACTTCTTCGTGGACTTCGCCGCCTTCGGCGTCACCAGCCGGCTGCCGCTCCAGTCCTTGCCGACACTGACGCTCTTGGACGCCGACAGTCCGGCCGTCGTCGAGGCTTCGGAGATGTCGCTCGGCTCTACGTAGCCGTCGCGTCCGGTCTTCGGCGTCAGCAGCAGGATGGAGCCGCCCTCCTCGATGTACGTGGTGGCGTCCACCAGCGCATCTGTCAGGTCGCCGTCCTCGTCGCGGAACCACAGCACCACGGCATCGGCAACGTCGTCGTAGTCCTCGTCCACGAGATCGCTGCCGATGACTTCCTCAATGGCCTCGCGGAGTTCCTGGTCTACGTCCTCGTCGTAGCCGATCTCCTGGACCACCTGCTCGGGCTGGAACCCCAGCCTGACGGCAGGGTTCGTCCGCTCCTCCGCGTGGTCCGCGGTCGCGCTCACGGGTTGCCTCCTGATCATGTCTTCGGGAATAACTCAGCCACGCGCGTGCGCGAAGCATTGGCCGTAGTCCACACGGGCGGGGCGGATCGCGCAAGTACCCGGCCGCCGAGACCGCCGAAACGGTGACGTTCCGGGCCGTGTCGCCGCGATTCCCGCCATGGCGTCACACTCCAAGGTGACACACGCCACACCGTTCTGCCCTCTTTGCGCTTTTGGGAACCCTCAGGGAGGACCAGGCTTGGATTACCTCGCAGTAGAGATGACGTTTGCCGTCCCGAGGTACACGATGGGGACGGCGCAGGCAGTGCAAAACCCCAGAAACATGCCCCGAAGCAAGCCCCGAACACCAGCCCTCTGACAGGTAAGGACCAGCGTGGCTTCCGGATCCGATCGCAACCCGATCATCATTGGCGGCCTTCCGAGTCAGGTTCCTGACTTCGATCCCGAGGAAACCCAGGAGTGGCTCGACTCCCTCGACGCCGCTGTGGACGAGCGCGGCCGGGAGCGGGCCCGCTATCTGATGCTCCGGCTGATCGAGCGGGCGCGCGAGAAGCGCGTGGCCGTGCCCGAGATGCGCAGCACGGACTACGTCAACACGATCGCGACCAAGGACGAGCCGTTCTTCCCCGGCAACGAGGAGATCGAGCGCAAGATCCTCAACGCGACCCGCTGGAACGCCGCGGTCATGGTGTCCCGGGCGCAGCGCCCCGGGATCGGCGTGGGCGGCCACATCGCCACCTTCGCCTCCTCCGCCTCCCTGTACGACGTGGGCTTCAACCACTTCTTCCGGGGCAAGGACGAGGGCGACGGCGGCGACCAGGTCTTCTTCCAGGGGCACGCCTCGCCGGGCATCTACGCCCGCGCCTTCCTGCTGGACCGGCTCAGCGAAGAGAACCTGGACGCGTTCCGCCAGGAGAAGTCCAGGGCGCCGCACGGGCTGTCGTCGTACCCGCATCCGCGGCTGATGCCGGACTTCTGGGAGTTTCCGACGGTGTCGATGGGCCTCGGCCCGATCGGCGCGATCTACCAGGCGCGGATGAACCGCTACATGGAGGCGCGCGGGATCGCGGACACCTCCAAGTCGCACGTGTGGGCGTTCCTCGGGGACGGCGAGATGGACGAGCCGGAGTCGCTCGGCCAGCTGTCCATCGCGGCCCGGGAGGGCCTGGACAACCTGACCTTCGTCGTCAACTGCAACCTGCAGCGGCTCGACGGCCCGGTGCGCGGCAACGGCAAGATCATCCAGGAGCTGGAGTCGATCTTCCGGGGCGCCGGCTGGAACGTCATCAAGCTGGTCTGGGACCGCACCTGGGACCCGCTGCTGGCCCAGGACCGGGACGGCCTGCTGGTCAACCGGATGAACACCACCCCGGACGGGCAGTTCCAGACGTACGCCACCGAGACCGGCGCTTACATCCGCGACCACTTCTTCGGCGACGACCACCGGCTGCGCGCCATGGTCGAGAACATGACCGACGACCAGGTCCTGCACCTGGGCCGCGGCGGTCACGACCACAAGAAGATCTACGCGGCCTTCTCGGCGGCCAAGGCGCACAAGGGCCAGCCGACCGTGATCCTGGCCAAGACGATCAAGGGCTGGACGCTGGGCCCGAACTTCGAGGGCCGCAACGCCACGCACCAGATGAAGAAGCTGACGGTCGACGACCTCAAGCGCTTCCGGGACCGCCTCCACCTGCCGATCTCCGACAAGGAGCTGGAGTCCGGCGCGCCGCCGTACTACCACCCGGGCCGGGACACGGAGGAGATCCAGTACATGCACGACCGCCGCCAGGCGCTGGGCGGGTACGTCCCGACCCGTGTCGTGCGCGCGAAGCCGCTGCCGCTGCCCGAGGACAAGACGTACGCGACCGTGAAGAAGGGCTCGGGTCAGCAGTCGATCGCGACGACCATGGCCTTTGTCCGGCTCCTCAAGGACCTCATGCGGGACAAGGAGATCGGCAGGCGGTTCGTGCTGATCGCGCCGGACGAGTACCGCACGTTCGGCATGGACTCCTTCTTCCCGAGCGCGAAGATCTACAACCCGCTCGGGCAGCAGTACGAGGCGGTCGACCGCGAGCTGCTGCTGGCCTACAAGGAGGCGCCGAACGGGCAGATGCTGCACGACGGCATCTCGGAGGCGGGCTGCACGGCCTCGCTGATCGCGGCGGGTTCGGCGTACGCCACGCACGGCGAGCCGCTGATCCCGGTCTACGTCTTCTACTCGATGTTCGGTTTCCAGCGGACCGGCGACCAGCTCTGGCAGATGGCGGACCAGCTCTCGCGCGGCTTCGTGCTGGGCGCGACCGCCGGCCGCACGACGCTGACCGGTGAGGGGCTGCAGCACGCCGACGGCCACTCGCAGTTGCTGGCGTCGACGAACCCGGGCTGTGTGGCGTACGACCCGGCCTTCGGGTTCGAGATCGCGCACATCGTGCAGGACGGTCTGCGGCGGATGTACGGCCCGACGGCGGACGGCAGGCCCGGCGAGGACGTCTTCTACTACCTCACCGTCTACAACGAGCCGATCCAGCACCCGGCCGAGCCGGAGAACGTGGACGCCGAGGGCATCCTCAAGGGCATCCACCGCTTCAGCGCGGGCACGTCGGGCTCGGTCCCGGCGCAGATCATGGCGTCCGGTGTCGCGGTGCCGTGGGCCGTGGAGGCGCAGCGGATCCTCGCCGAGGAGTGGAACGTGAAGGCCGACGTCTGGTCGGCGACCTCCTGGAACGAGCTGCGGCGCGAGGCCGTGGCGTGCGAGGAGCACAACCTGCTGCATCCCGAGGAGGAGCAGCGGGTGCCGTACGTGACCCGGAAGCTGGCCGGGGCGCAGGGCCCGTTCGTGGCGGTGTCCGACTGGATGCGGTCGGTTCCGGACCAGATCGCGCGGTGGGTGCCGGGGACGTACCAGTCGCTGGGCGCGGACGGCTTCGGGTTCGCGGACACCCGGGGCGCGGCCCGGCGGTTCTTCCACATCGACGCCCAGTCGATCGTGCTGGCCGTGCTGACGGAGCTGGCCAAGGAGGGGAAGGTGGACCGCTCGGCGCTGAAGCAGGCGATCGACCGGTACCAGCTGCTGGATGTCTCGGCGGCCGATCCCGGCGCCGCGGGCGGCGACGCGTAGCGTTCCGCTCGCGGACGACTGGAGGGCCGAGGGGCGACTGCCCCCCGGCCCTCCCGCGTTTCCTACGATGCGGGCATGAAGGAGAGACCCGCGCAGGTCCGCTGGGAACAGCGCACACAACGGCCACTGCTGGCGCTGGCGGTGCTGTTCGCCGTCGCCTACGCCGTGCCGATCGTGGACAGTTCGGCGGGCAAGGGGCTGACGCGCGCCTGCACGGTGGTCGAGTGGGTGGTGTGGGCCGCCTTCGCGGCCGACTACCTGGTCCGGCTCAAACTCGCCGAGAACCGGCGTGAGTTCGTACGGCGGCACTGGCTGGACCTGTGCGCGGTGGTGCTGCCGCTGATCCAGCCGCTGCGGCTGCTGCGGCTGGTGTCGACGCTGATGCTGGTCGGGCGGCGGGCCCGGATGGCCTCGCAGGTCCGGCTGACGACGTACGTGGTCGGCTCGGTCGTCGGTCTGCTGATGTTCGGCTCGCTGGCCGTGCTGTCCGTGGAGCGGGACTCCCCGGACGGGAACATCAGGACGCTGGGTGACGCGGTGTGGTGGTCCTTCACCACCATGACCACGGTGGGGTACGGGGACCACGCCCCGACCACCGGTCTGGGCCGGGTCCTCGCGGTGGGCCTGATGCTGTCCGGCATCGCGCTGCTCGGTGTCGTGACGGCGAACATCGCCGCCTGGTTCATCGCCCGCTTCGAGATGGACGACGTGGAGGAGCGCCGCCAGACGGAGGCGATCCACCTGCTGACGGAGGAGGTCCGTCAGCTGCGGGCGGAGGTCGCGGCGCTGTCGGACGGGCGCCGTGACAGGTCAGAACAGACCGCCGCCGGGTGCGCCCGTACCCGCCAGCCAGACCAGGGCCAGGAGGGTGTCGATCGCACCCAGCACCACGGCGATCAGTGCCGGGACCGGGCGGGCGCCGGACCAGGATCGGTTCATCGCGAGCCAGCCGCAGACGATGGCCACCGGTCCCAGGATGATGCCCAGGACGAAGAAGCCGGCCACCGCGCAGATGGTTCCGACGATGCCGAGTGTCGCGCGGTCCGGCCCGGACCGTGACCACGTCCGGCCACGCGTGCGGGGGTGCCTGCGCGTTCCATGTCCGAAGCCCGCCATGCTGGACTCAACTCCCGGGAACCGTCGATTCGTTGGATTCGGTTCCCCGGTCGGGTACCCCGTCTTCCGGGTCTATTCCTCCGAGTCCGTTCCGTTTCGGGCCGCCGGCGCGCTGCCCCCCTCCGGCAGCGCGCCGCAGCACCGGTCGCCCTCCGTGCCGTACGAACGTGCCCGAGGAACATGCCGTACGGAGGGCTTGACCCACTGTGACCCGCGGCGCGTGCCGAGGACGAGGAATCTTTAGCCTTGTCACCCTGATAGGGGAAAGCGGGGCCGGTCTCCTTGCCGCGTCAGATGTGCGCGGCCCCCGCTCCCGCCTCCGCGTTCTCGCCCCGCTTGGTCAGGAACGCGACGGCGACGGCCACCGCCGCCACCCCGGCCGCGACCAGTGAGGCGAGGCTCATCCCGGAGATGAAGGTGTCGTGCGCGACGTCCGTGATCTTGGCGGCGATCGCGTCCGGCGTGCCCGGGGCCACCGGTGCCACACCCACCTGCACCGCCTCGGCGGCCCCTGCCTCCTGAGCCGCCGTCAGTTCCGGCAGCCCGGCGTCCGTCCAGTTGCCGGCCAGGTCGCTGTCGACCTTGGAGGCCATCACGGCGCCCAGCACGGCCGTACCGAGGCTGCCGCCGATCTGCATCGCGGCCTGCTGCAGACCGCCGGCCACACCGGAGAGCTCCAGGGGCGCGTTGCCGACGATGACCTCGGTGGCGCCGACCATGACCGGCGCGAGGCCGAGACCCAGCAGGGCGAACCAGATCGACATCACCAGGCTGCCGGTGTCCGTCTCCAGGGTGGACATGCCGTACATGGCGACGGCGGTGAAGGCCATGCCGCCCGCCAGCGGGACCCGCGGGCCGAGCTTGGTGATCAGCACGCCCGCCAGCGGCGAGCCGACGATCATCATTCCGGTGAGCGGGAGCAGGTGCAGGCCGGCGTCGATCGGGCTCATGCCGTGCACGTTCTGCAGGTAGAACGTCACGAAGAACAGGCCGCCCATGAAGGCGATGGCCATCAGGACCATCAGCACCACACCCGCCGACAGCGGGACCGAGCGGAACAGCCCGAGCGGGATCAGCGGCTCCTTGACCTTCGTCTCCCAGAACGCGAAGAGCCCGAAGAGCACCACCGACGCGACGATGAACGCCCACGTCCGGCCGTCGCCCCAGCCCCACTCCGGTGCCTTGATGAGCGCCCACACCAGGCAGAACATCGCGCCCGAGAGCAGGCCGATGCCGAGGAGGTCGAAGGAGCGCGGGGCGTTCTCGGCGCGGTGGTCCAGCAGGATCAGCACCCCGAGGACGACGGCGAGGATGCCGACCGGCACGTTGATGAAGAACACCGACTGCCAGTTGACGTGCTCGACGAGGACACCGCCGAGGATCGGGCCGCCCGCGGTGGAGGCGCCGATGACCATGCCCCAGATGCCGATCGCCATGTTGAGCTTCTCGGCCGGGAAGGTCGCCCGCAGCAGGCCGAGCGCGGCCGGCATCAGCAGGGCGCCGAACAGACCTTGCAGCACCCGGAAGGCGACGACCAGTCCGATGCTGCTGGACAGGCCGATCGCGCCGGAGGCGGCCGCGAAGCCGACCACGCCGATGAGGAAGGTCTGCCGGTGCCCGAACCGGTCGCCCAGCTTGCCGGCGGTGATCAGGGCGACCGCGAGGGCCAGGAAGTAGCCGTTGGTGATCCACTGCACCTCGGCGAAGGTGGCGCCGAGGTCCTTCTGGATGGCCGGGTTGGCGATGGCCACGATGGTGCCGTCCAGGGCCACCATCATGACGCCCACGGCGACGGTTATGAGCGTGAACCAGGGGTGCCCGCGCAGTCCGGAGGACGGGCCGGCGTCCTGGGGCGCCTTGTCGACGACGGTCTGACTAGTCATGCCGCGAGGCTAATGACAGCCTCTGACAATTGACAAACCGTTTCACAAGTCAGTAACTGACGGATATGCAAACACTGCGTGACCGCAAGAAGCAGCGCACCCGTGACGCACTGCTGCGCTCGGCCCTGGAGCTGTTCACCACCCGCGGATACGACGAGACGACGGTCGACGACATCGCCGACGCCGTCGAGGTCTCCCAGCGCACCTTCTTCCGCTACTTCACCAACAAGGAGGAGGCCGCCTTCGCCGTACAGGAGATGGCGGAGGCGCACTACGTCGAGGCGGTGCGGCTGCGGCCGGCCGGGGAGGCGCCGATGCGGGCGCTGCGGCAGGCCGTGGTGGAGGGCTGGGACGGGCTGCACGAGGTCATCGAGTCCGTGGTGCCGGTGGAGCTGTATCTGCGGATGTACCGGGTGATGGAGGCGACGCCCGCGCTGCTCGCCGCGCATCTGCGGCGCTCGGCGGAGACCGAGGAGCGGATCGCGCGGGTGCTCGCCGAGCGGGAGGGCGTCGACGTGGACGCCGATCCGCGGCCCCGGCTCGCGGTCGCGGTGTTCGGCGGGGTCATGCGGGTCACCGGGCGGCAGTGGAGCATGAGCGAGGACGTCAGCCTGGAGGGCATCCGGGCGCTGACCGTCGCCTATCTGGAGCAGGTGGAGCCCGCTCTCACCCAGAGCTGGCGCAAAACGTGATCCCCGTCACTCGGTTACCGCGAGACACGTTCGTTCTCCTAGTGTGTCCTCCCAGTGACTTCCTTCGACACGTCCCCGCAACTGAACGTGTGGCGCGTTCTGCTCGCGCTGGCCGTGGTGTTCGTCATGCTGGCGACCACCGGCTGGACCGCGCTGCGCGACCAGCGCCCCACGCCCGCGCTCGAGGTCTCGCGTTCCGCCTGGGAGCACGGCCGGATCGGCGGCCGCGAGCTGCCGGACACGGACTCCGCCCCGGCCCGGCTGACCCGCTTCTTCGCCTCGCTCACCGCTGACCAGCGCACCGCCCTGGTGCGCCGCTATCCGCTCGCGGTGGGCAACATGAACGGCGCCCCGGTCCGGCTGCGCTACCGCGCCAACCGCCTCGCGCTGGCGCAGGCCCGCAAGCCGGAGCGCAAACGCCTGCACGACAGCCGGCTCACGCCCGCGGGACAGCGCGAGGCCGGCCGCCGGATGGACCGCTACGAGGCCCTGATGAGCCCCGGCCGGCGCATCCTCGCCTTCGACCCGGCGGGCTCCGGCCGGGTCGCCGAGGTCTTCGGCAACCTGGACCGGGCCGAGCGGGTCTCGGTGGTCGTCCCCGGCGTCGACACCGATGTGCTCACCTTCCAGCGCACCTACCGCAAGTACTCGGCGCCGGTCGGCATGGCGAAGTCGCTGTACGCGGCCGAGCGCCGGGCGGACCCGTCGACGCGTACGGCCGTGATCGCCTGGGCCGACTACACCGCCCCCGGCGGCCTCGGCCTCGACTCGGCCACGGCGGGGCGCGCCCACGGCGGCGCCGTACGGCTGAACGCGCTGGTGCGGGCGCTGCCCGGCAGCTCGCCGGTCTCCCTGTTCTGCCACAGCTACGGCTCGGTGGTGTGCGGGGTCGCGGCGCGGACGCTGCCCGGCCGGGTCGCGGACATCGCGGTGGCGGGCAGCCCCGGCATGCGCGTGGCGAAGGCGGCCAACCTGGGCACCTCGGCGCGGGTGTGGGCGATGCGGGACGCGGACGACTGGGTGCAGGACGTGCCGTACCTGGAGCTCGGCGGGCTCGGGCACGGGGCGGATCCGATGTCCTCGGCGTTCGGGGCGCGGGTGCTGTCGGCACGGGAGGCCGAGGGGCACAGCGGGTACTTCGAGCCCGGCACGGACAGCGTGCGCAACCTCGCGCAGATCGGGGTCGGCGCGTACGACGCGGTGGCCTGCGCGGGCGATGACGAAGCCTGCCGGGAGGGTTTGTCCGGCACCACACCGGTCGGACGCGCGTAGAGGGCGCAGAAACTACGGTCTGCGCGGGGAGGCGACGGAGGAGCTCGTGCCGCATACGATGAGCCGCATGGGTGACGTACTGGCCGGATTTCATGCCGCCTGGGAGTTCGAGTCCGACTCCGTGCTCATCCGTTACGAACGGGGGATTCGGACACCCAAGCTGTTCCAGGCGCTCGGGGAGCGGCGGGTGCCGCTGGCGGCGATCTCGGCGGTGACGCTGACGCCCGGCCGACGCGGGACCGTGGTGCTGCGCGCCGAGCCGAGGGCCGGGGCCGATCCGCTGATGGAGGCGGCCGGCGGGCAGCTGAAGGAAGGCTGCGATCCGTACCGGCTGGTGCTGCCGGCCGAGCGGGAGACGCTCGCCGAGTACTACGCCGACGAACTGCGGGCGCAGCTGAAGGAGTCCGGTCCGGCGGACCGGTTCCTGGTGGCGGCGCCGGAGGCCCCGCGGTCCTTCAAGGCCTACGACGCGAAGGCGTCCTTCGACGGGCGGACGGTGGCGTTCCGCTGGTTCTGGACGGGCGCGTCCTCCGCGAAGTGGAAGGCGGGGGACCAGTCCTTCACGATCGGCGACCTGAGCGGGGTCGAGTGGCGCTCCCCCGAGGTCTTCGAGGGGCATCTGCGGCTGCTGCGGCGCGACGTGGCCGCGCCGCCCGCGCAGGTCGACCAGGACCCGGCCGCCGTGGTGTTCGGGCTGGGATACGGGCCGGTGCACGAGTCGCTGCCGTTCGCCGCGGCCGTGCTCGCCGCGGTGCGCTCGGCGGGGCCGGCCGTCCCGGCGGTGGCCGCGCCGCGCCGGGACCCCGCCGACATCGCCGAGCGGATCCGCCATCTCGGGGAGCTGCACGAGGCCGGGCTCGTCACCGACGAGGAGTTCTCCTCCAAGAAGGCCGAGCTGCTGGCCGAGCTGTAAAGAACTACGCGCGTCCCGCGGACGTGAACGTCATGTCCGCGTACCGGTCGCCCGCCACCCGCTCCGCGATCGGCTCCAGCCGCCCCAGTTCCTCCTCCGTCAGGACGATCCGGGTGGCCGCCGTGTTCTCCTCCACCCGGCTCGGCTTGCGGGTGCCCGGGATCGGGACGACCGGGAGGGCGTGGACCGTCGCCTGCTGCTGCACCCAGGCCAGGGCGATCTGGCCCAGAGAGGCGCCGTGGGAGTCGGCGATCTCGCGGATGGGCGCCAGCAGGGCCGCGTTCGCCGCGGCGTTCTCGCCGGTGAAGCGGGGCTGCGCGCGGCGGAAATCGTCGGCCGTGAGGTCCTTGTCGGCGGAGCCGAAGGAGCCCGCGAGGAAGCCCCGGCCGAGCGGGGAGTACGGCACCAGCGCCACGCCCAGCTCCCGGGTCGCCGGCACCACCTGCGCCTCGATGTCCCGGCTGAACAGCGACCACTCCGACTGCACGGCGGCGATCGGGTGCACGGCGTGCGCGGCCCGCAGTTCGGCGGCGGTGACCTCGCTCAGGCCCAGGTGCTTGACCTTGCCCTCGCGCACCAGCTCGGCCATGACGGCGACGGTCTCCTCGATGGGGACGTTCACGTCCCGGCGGTGCATGTAGTAGAGGTCGATGACGTCGACGTCCAGGCGCTTCAGGCTCGCCTCGACGGCCTGGCGGACGTAGGGCGCGTCGTTGCGGATGATCCGGCGCGTCGGGTCGTCCGGCGGGATCGACAGGGCGAATTTGGTCGCGATGACGACCTCGTCGCGGTGGGCGTTGAAGAAGGGGGACAGAAAGCGTTCGTTCTCGCCGGCGCCGTAGGCGTCCGCCGTGTCGTACAGGGTGACGCCCAGTTCCAGGGCCCGTTCCAGGGTGGCCCTGGACTCCTTCGCGTCCGAGGGGCCGTAGGCGAAGCTCATGCCCATGCACCCGAGGCCCTGGACCCCGGTCTCGGGGCCGGTGTCGCCCAGGCGTGCGGTCGCGATCGTGCTGTTCTCGGTCATCGGGGCCTCTCCGACGCCAGGGCGCGCCCGGCGTCGCCGTAGAAAGCGATCTTGCGGTCGAGCACGGCGAGCGTGTCCTGGAGTTCCGCGATCCGGGCCAGGACGTCCCGGCGGGTCTCCTCCAGCAGTTCGTAGCGCGCGCCGTAGGTGTGGTCGCCCTCGCGCACCAGCTCGGCGTACCGGACCATGTCGGCGACCGGCATACCGGTCAGCCGCAGCTTGCCGACGAGGTCGAGCCAGTCGAGGTCGCGGTTGCTGTAGCGGCGCTGGCCGGTGTGCGAGCGGTCGATGTGCGGCATCAGGCCGATGCGCTCGTACCAGCGCAGGGTGTGCGCGGTCAGGCCGGTGAGCGCGGCGACCTCGCTGATCGTGTAGCTGTCCTGGCCGTCCGGGCGCCGGTCGGACTGCGGCGGTCCCGCGCAGGTGTCGGCCTGGGTGCCCGTGGTCTCCATCACCGTCATGGCCTCAACGCTATGGCCTTCGAGTGCACTCCAAGCAAGCGGAACAGGGCAGAAAACCACGGGACATGACGTGATCGCCGTGACTAGCGTGCCGGCCATGAGTCTCGTACGCCGTGCCACCGCCGAGGACGCCGCCGAGGTGCTCCGGCTGCGCCAGGTGATGATCGATTCGCTGCCCGGAGCCGACACCTCCACCGATTGGCACCCGGCCGGGCTGGCGGGCCTGCGGGCGCGGCTGGCCGAGCCGGACGGCGGCTTCGCCGCCTTCGTCGTCGATCATCCGGACCGGCCGGGCGCCCTCGCGGCGCTGGTGGCGGGGACGGTGGAGTACCGGATCGGCAAGCCGGCCAACCCGCGCGGAGTGTCCGGATACGTCTTCAGCGTGGCCACCGATCCGGACGCCCGCCGCCGCGGCTACGCCCGCGCCTGCATGGAGGCACTGCTGGAGTGGTTCCGCGAGCGGGGCGTCGGCCAGGTCGACCTCACGGCCTCCCCCGACGCCGAGCCGCTGTACGCCTCGCTGGGCTTCGGGCGTACGCCGGACCCCTTCATGCGGCTGATGCTCTGAGCCCCTTTAGGCTCGGTGCCATGAAGAGCCTCGCGTTGATCGACAACTGGCCGGTCACCACCGCCGCCGCGGCCGTCGTACGGGCCGACGGAACGGTCCTCGGGTCGCACGGTCCGGGCGCGCACCGCTTCCCGCTCGCCTCGGTCACCAAGCCCTTGGCGGCCTACGCCGCGCTGGTGGCGTACGAGGAGGGGGCGGTCGAGCTCGACGAACCGGCGGGTCCGGCCGGCTCGACGGTCCGTCACCTCCTCGCCCACACCTCGGGCCTGGCCTTCGACGAACACCGGGTAATGGCTCCTGCCGGGGAGCGGCGGCTGTACTCCAACGCCGGTTTCGAGCAGCTCGGGGACCACATCGCGAAGGCCACGGACATCCCGTTCGCGGAGTACCTGCGGCAGGCGGTGCTGGAGCCGCTGGGGATGACGTCGACGTCCCTGGAGGGCTCTCCGGCGAAGGACGGCGTCTCCACGGTGGACGACCTGGCCCGCTTCGCGGCGGAGGTGCAGGCGCCGCGGCTGCTGGACCCGCGGACGGTGGCGGAGGCGATGACGGTGCAGTACCCGGGCACGAAGGGCGTGCTTCCGGGGTACGGCCACCAGAACCCGAACGACTGGGGCCTCGGCTTCGAGATCCGCGACGGCAAGTCCCCCCACTGGACCGGCTCCTCCTCCTCGCCGCGCACCTTCGGCCACTTCGGCCAGTCCGGCACCTTCCTGTGGATCGACCCGGCGGCCGGGGCGGCGTGCGTGGCGCTCACGGACCGGGCGTTCGGGCCCTGGGCGGTGCAGGTGTGGCCGGAACTCACCGACGCGGTCCTGGCCGAGCTGCGCTAACCGGCCATGTCCCACATCAGCAGCTCCGCGCCCGTCAAACCGACCGCCTCCACGTCCTTCGCCCCGCTGATCCGCGCCGCGTCCCCCGCCCCCAGCGTCTGCCCGGCCAGCCGTACCTCGCCGCGGACCACGTGGACGTAGACGTACGCCCCGTCCGGGACCGCGGTGCGCTCCCCCGCGGCCAGGCGGCGGACGTGCAGCATCGCTCCGGCCTCGGGGATCGCGTACGGCGTGGAGTCCGCGATGCCGTGGACGATCTCGTACGCCGGGTCGCCGCCCGGGGCCAGCGGGGCCAGCCAGGTCTGGACGAAGGTGAGGGGGACGGTGCCGTCGTTGCGCTCCACGTGGCGGACGCCCGCCGCCGCGCTCAGCCGCTGCACGTCCCCGGGACGGACGACCGTCTCGTGGCCCGTGGAGTCGCGGTGGGTCAGCTCGCCCTCCACGACCCACGTGACGATCTCGGTGTGGCTGTGCGGGTGCTCGTCGAAGCCCGCTCCGGGGGCCAGCCGCTCCTCGTTGCAGGCGATCATCGTGCCGAAGCGGAGGTTGCCGGGGTCGTAGTGCGGGCCGAAGGAGAAGGCGTGCCGGGAGTCGATTCCTGCCGCCGGGTCGCCGCCTGGGTAGCGCTCGTCGGCGCGCCGTACGTCCATCACGGATCCCACCGTAGACCCCGCCAGCGCACGCTCCCGTCCGGATAAGGCACTCTTGTCCCCGTGCCCGAACCCGAAGCCCACGAGCCCGAAGCCGCAGCGCACGCCGCCCACCCGCACCCCGCCACCCTGAAGCGGCTGGAGAAGTCCTCCGGCAGCCTCGCCGCGCAAGCGATCACGCGCATGGACGAGACGCTGCCGTGGTACCGGGCCATGCCCCCGGAGAACCGTTCCTGGATCGGTCTCGTGGCGCAGGCCGGCATCGCCGCCTTCACCGAGTGGTTCCGGCACCCCGACGCCCCGCAGGCCATCTCCACCGACGTGTTCGGCACCGCCCCGCGTGAGCTGACCCGGGCGATCACCCTGCGGCAGACCGTCGAGATGGTGCGGACGACGATCGAGGTCATGGAGTCCGCCATCGACGAGGTGGCGGCCCCGGGCGACGAGTCGGTGCTGCGCGAGGCCCTGCTCGTCTACGCCCGGGAGATCGCCTTCGCCACCGCCCAGGTCTACGCCCAGGCCGCCGAGGCACGCGGTGCCTGGGACGCCCGCCTGGAGTCCCTGGTGGTCAACGCCGTGCTCAGCGGCGAGGCCGACGAAGGCGCCGTGTCCCGGGCCGCCGCCCTCGGCTGGAACTCCCCCGAGCATGTGTGCGTCGTCCTCGGGACCGCCCCCGACGGGGACTCCGAGCTGACGGTGGAGGCCATCCGGCGCGCCGCCCGGCACGCCAAGCTCCAGGTGCTCACCGGGGTGCTCGGCGACCGGCTCGTCGTCATCGCCGGCGGCAGCGACAATCCGCTCGCCGTCGCCAAGTCGCTGATCGGCCCTTATGCCGCCGGACCCGTCGTGGCCGGGCCCATCGTGCCCGATCTGCTGGCCGCCACCCGCTCCGCGCAGGCCGCCGCGGCCGGCCTCAAGGCCTGTTCCGCCTGGCAGGACGCGCCGCGCCCGGTCCTGGCGGACGACCTGCTTCCGGAACGTGCCATCGCCGGGGATCCCAGTGCGCGCGAGCAGCTGGTGGAGGAGATCTACAGACCGCTGGAGGAGGCCGGGTCCGCGCTCCTGGAGACCCTCGCCGTCTACCTGGAGCAGGCGAGCAGCCTGGAGGGCGCCGCCCGGATGCTGTTCGTCCATCCCAACACCGTGCGCTACCGGCTTCGACGTGTGACTGACGTCACCGGGTGGTCGCCTTCCGATGTACGTTCCGCGTTCACGCTGCGGATCGCGCTCATCCTGGGGCGTCTGGTCGACGGCGATCTCCAGTCGTAGGGTTTTGTCGGGGTTCCACAAAACCCCCTGCTGTTCTTCGTCCTTGTCCCCACGGGCGGCCGTGGCCGTCCCCAAGAGAGAGTGTGAGAGTGCTCGTACTCGTCGCTCCCGGCCAGGGCGCCCAGACGCCCGGCTTCCTGACTCCCTGGCTCGACCTGCCCGGCGCCGCCGACCGCGTCGCCGGCTGGTCCGACGCCGTCGGCCTCGACCTCGTCCACTACGGCACCAAGGCCGACGCGGACGAGATCCGGGACACCTCCGTGGCCCAGCCGCTCCTCGTCGCCGCCGGAATCCTCTCCGCCGCGGCACTGGGTGCCGTCACCCCGGGCGCCGTCGCGGGCCACAGTGTCGGTGAGATCACCGCCGCCGCCTTCGCGGGCGTGCTGGACGACACCGCCGCCCTCACCCTCGTCCGCAAGCGGGGCCTGGCCATGGCCGAGGCCGCCGCGATCACCGAGACCGGGATGTCGGCGCTGCTCGGCGGCGACCCGGACATCTCCGTGGCGCACCTGGAGAAGCTCGGCCTGACCCCGGCCAACATCAACGGCGCCGGGCAGATCGTGGCCGCGGGCACCATGGAGCAGCTCGCCGCGCTCGCCGAGGACAAGCCCGAGGGCGTGCGCAAGGTCGTCCCGCTGAAGGTCGCCGGCGCCTTCCACACGCACCACATGGCACCCGCCGTGGACACCCTCGCCGAGGCCGCCAAGGCGCTCTCCGCGGGTGACCCGACGGTCCCGTACGTCTCCAACAAGGACGGCCGGACCGTCGCCACCGGCGCCGAGGTGCTCGACCGGCTGGTCGGCCAGGTCGCCAATCCGGTCCGCTGGGACCTGTGCATGGAGACCTTCAGGGAGCTCGGCGTCACCGCGCTGCTGGAGGTGTGCCCCGGCGGCACCCTGACCGGCCTCGCCAAGCGCGCGCTGCCCGGTGTGAAGACGCTCGCCCTGAAGACCCCCGACGACCTCGACGCGGCTCGCGAGCTCATCGCAGAGCACAGCGGCTGACAAGGAGCCCGAAGAGCATGTCGAAGATCAGGCCCAGCAAGGGCGCCCCGTACGCGCGGATCCTCGGTGTGGGCGGCTACCGCCCCACCCGGGTCGTGCCCAACGAGGTGATCCTCGAGAAGATCGACTCGTCCGACGAGTGGATCCGCTCCCGCTCCGGCATCGAGACCCGGCACTGGGCCTCCGACGAGGAGACCGTCGCCGCCATGTCGATCGAGGCGTCCGGCAAGGCGATCGCCGACGCCGGGATCTCCGCCGAGCAGATCGGCGGCGTGATCGTCTCGACCGTCTCGCACTTCAAGCAGACCCCGGCCGTGGCCACCGAGATCGCCGACAAGCTCGGCACCGCGAAGGCCGCCGCGTTCGACATCTCGGCCGGCTGCGCGGGCTTCGGCTACGGCCTCACCCTCGCCAAGGGCATGATCGTCGAGGGCAGCGCCGAGTACGTCCTCGTCATCGGCGTGGAGCGGCTCAGCGACCTGACCGACCTGGAGGACCGCGCGACGGCCTTCCTGTTCGGCGACGGCGCGGGCGCGGTCGTCGTGGGCCCCGCCAAGGAGCCGGGCATCGGCCCCACCGTCTGGGGTTCCGAGGGCGACAAGTCCGAGACGATCAAGCAGACCGTGCCGTGGACGGACTACCGCACCGGCGAGGTCGACAAGTTCCCTGCGATCACGCAGGAGGGCCAGGCGGTGTTCCGCTGGGCCGTGTTCGAGATGGCGAAGGTCGCCCAGCAGGCGCTGGACGCGGCCGGGATCAGCTCGGACGACCTGGACGTCTTCATTCCCCACCAGGCCAACGAGCGGATCATCGACTCGATGGTGAAGACGCTGAAACTGCCGGAGCACGTCACGGTCGCCCGCGATGTGCGCACCACCGGCAACACCTCGGCCGCCTCCATTCCGCTCGCGATGGAGCGGCTGCTGGCGACCGGCGAGGCCAAGAGCGGCGACACCGCGCTCGTCATCGGCTTCGGGGCGGGTCTCGTGTACGCCGCCACTGTCGTTACCCTCCCCTAGGCACTCCGTGCCGGATCATGCGATCCGGCACGGCTGTACTTACCCGCCGCTTCCGCGGCGGGGACTGCCAAACCCTCTGGATCACTAAGAAGGAGCGCCTCACATGGCCGCCACTCAGGAAGAGATCGTCGCCGGTCTCGCCGACATCGTGAACGAGATCGCCGGCATCCCGGTCGAGGACGTCCAGCTGGACAAGTCCTTCACCGACGACCTGGACGTCGACTCCCTGTCCATGGTCGAGGTCGTCGTCGCCGCCGAAGAGCGCTTCGACGTCAAGATCCCGGACGAGGACGTGAAGAACCTCAAGACGGTCGGCGACGCGACCGACTACATCCTCAAGCACCAGGCCTGAGTTTCCGCTTAGGCCGGACGTGCCCGGCCCCGCCACCCGGCGGTGGCGCCGCTGAATCCTCGTATCCCGTTGGAGAAAGAATTCCCGTGAGCTCGACCAATCGCACCGTGGTCGTCACCGGTATCGGCGCAACCACACCGCTGGGTGGCGACGCGGCCTCTACCTGGGAGGGCCTCGTCGCCGGACGTTCCGGTGTCAAGTCCCTGGAGCAGGAGTGGGCCGCCGACCAGGCCGTCCGCATCGCCGCGCCGGTCGCCGTGGAGCCGACCGAGGTGATCGCGCGCCCGCAGGCCCGCCGTCTGGACCGCTCGGCGCAGTTCGCGCTGATCGCGGCCAAGGAGGCCTGGGCCGACGCCGGGTTCACCGACAAGGCGGGTGAGGACGGCAACGTCGACCCCGACCGGCTCGGTGCCGTCATCGCCTCCGGCATCGGCGGCGTGACGACCCTGCTCGACCAGTACGACGTGCTGAAGGAGAAGGGCGTCCGCCGCGTCTCCCCGCACACCGTCCCCATGCTGATGCCGAACGGCCCCTCCGCGAACGTGGGCCTGGCCGTGGGCGCCCGCGCGGGCGTGCACACGCCGGTCTCCGCGTGCGCCTCGGGCGCCGAGGCCATCGGCTACGCCATCGAGATGATCCGTTCCGGCCGTGCCGACGTGGTCGTCGCCGGCGGCACCGAGGCGGCGATCCACCCGCTGCCCATCGCCGCGTTCGGCAACATGATGGCGATGTCCAAGAACAACGAGAACCCGCAGGGCGCGTCGCGTCCCTACGACGTCGACCGTGACGGCTTCGTCCTCGGCGAGGGCGCCGGCGTGGTCGTCCTGGAGTCCGCCGAGCACGCCGCCAAGCGCGGGGCGCGGGTGTACGCCGAGGCGGTCGGCCAGGGCGTCTCCGCCGACAGCCACGACATCGTGCAGCCGGAGCCGGAGGGCCGCGGCATCGCGCACGCCCTGCAGAACCTGCTGGACCGCACCGACCTCGCGCCGTCGGAGATCGTGCACGTCAACGCGCACGCCACCTCGACGCCGGCCGGTGACATCGCCGAGCTGAAGGCGCTGCGGAAGGTGTTCGGCGACGACGCCGACCACATCGCGGTGTCCGCGACCAAGTCGATGACCGGGCATCTGCTCGGCGGCGCGGGCGGTGTCGAGACCGTCGCGACCGTGCTCGCCCTGTACCACCGGGTGGCGCCGCCGACCATCAACGTCGAGAACCTCGACCCCGAGGCCGAGGCCCACGCGGACGTGGTCCGCGGCGAGGCCCGCAAGCTGCCGGTCGAGGGCCGCATCGCCGCGCTGAACGACTCGTTCGGCTTCGGCGGGCACAACGTGGTGCTGGCGTTCCGCACGGTCTGAGCGGCGCCGGTACGAACCCGAAGGGCCCCCGCCTCGTGAGGCGGGGGCCCTTCGGGTGTCCGGGTCTCAGAGGGTGTCCGGGTCTCAGACCACCTGGTGCAGCCAGCGCACCGGGGCGCCCTCGCCCGCGTACCGGAACGGCTCCAGTTCGTCGTCCCAGGGCTTGCCGAGGAGCTTGAGCAGTTCGGCCTCCAGGTCCGTCTCCCCCCGCTGGCTGCGCAGCAGCGCGGCGCGCAGCCGGTCCTCGGGGATCAGGATGTCGCCGTGCATGCCGGTGACGGCGTGGAAGATGCCGAGGTCGGGGGTGCAGCTGTAGCGCTCGCCCTCGGCGGTGGGGCAGGGCTCGGCGGTGACCTCGAAGCGCAGCAGGTGCCAGCCTCTCAGGGCCGACGCCAGCTTGGAGGCCGTCCCCACTTCGCCCTTCCAGGAGAACTCCGAGCGCCAGGTGCCGGGCGCGGCGGGCTGCCGGATCCAGTCGAGGCTGACGCGTGTGCCGAGCACCCCGGCGACGGCCCACTCGACGTGCGGGCACAGCGCGCGCGGCGCGGAGTGCACGTACAGAACTCCACGTGTCGTCACCGGGACCTCCGGGCAGAGCGGGACATCTTGCGAACTGCGGACGGCAGTGGCCGGGCAGCCACGCTGATGGCGAGGCTACCGTGCGGCGGCGCAAGGAGTGTGACGTACCGTCGGTCCCGGTGCCGGGAAACGCCCGCCATTCACCCGGCAGGACCCCTGTGGGGGGTGGATCCGTCGCCTCGCGCGCGCTCGGGAACTCCCACGCGTTGTATGGGGAGGGGAGCAGTAGCCGACGAGCGAGGGGATCAGCAGCGGATGCGGAAGACCGGTCGCCGCTCACGAGCCGTGCTCGCCGTGTTGTCCGCGGCCGTCCTGGGCCTCACCGGCTGTGATGCCGTGGGGGGCAACTCGCCGGGGCCGTCGGGGACGGACGCGCAGCGCGTGAAGCCGAAGCCGACCCCCGTGTGGGACCGCAGCCCGGAGTCGGTCGCGGCCGTCGGGGACTCCATCACCACCGGTTTTGACGCCTGTTCGGTGCTCTCGGACTGCCCCGAGGTGTCGTGGGCGACCGGCAGCAGCGAGAAGGTGGACAGTCTCGCCGTACGGCTGCTGGGCGAGTCGCGGGCGGCCGGGCGGAGCTGGAACTATGCGGTGACCGGGGCCCGGATGGCGGACCTGCCCGGGCAGATGGCGCAGGCGGCGACCCGCAGGCCGGAGCTGGTCACGGTGCTGGCGGGGGCGAACGACGCCTGCCGGGCCACCACCGCGGCGATGACGCCGGTGGCCGACTTCCGGGCGCAGTTCGAGGAGGCGATGCGGACCTTGCGCGGGGCGCTGCCGAAGGCGCAGGTGTATGTGGCGAGCGTGCCGGACCTGAAGCGGCTGTGGTCGCAGGGGCGGACCAGTGCGCTGGGCAAGCAGGTGTGGGAGCTGGGCATCTGCCCCTCGATGCTCGGGGACGCGGACGCGCTGGACGCGGCCGCCACCCTGCGCCGGGAGACGGTGCAGAAGCGGGTGGAGGACTACAACGCGGTGCTGAGGGAGGTCTGCGCGAAGGATCGGCGGTGCCGGTCCGACGAGGGCGCGGTGTACGCGTACCGGTTCGGGACGGACCAGCTGAGCCGCTGGGACTGGTTCCACCCGAGCGTGAACGGCCAGGCGCGGCTGGCCGAGATCGCGTACCGGGCCGTCACGGCGAGAACCCCGTGATTTAGGGTTCCGCACATGAACGAACTCTTCGGCACACTTCCCGACGGAACGGCCGTGCACCGCTGGACGCTGGAGCGGGCCGGGGTGCGGGTGCGGGTGCTGACGTACGGCGGGATCGTGCAGTCGCTGGAGGTGCCGGACCGGGACGGGGCCGCCGGGAACGTGGTGCTGGGGTTCGCCGACCTGGACGGCTACCCGGCGCATCCGGGGCCGTACTTCGGGGCCCTGGTGGGGCGGTACGCCAACCGGATCGCGGGCGGCCGCTTCACGCTGGACGGGCGGACGTACGCGCTGCCGCGCAATGACGGCCCGAACTGTCTGCACGGCGGGGAGCGCGGCTTCGACGAGCGGGTGTGGGACGCGGAGCCGGTCGAGCACGGGGTGCGGCTGAGCCGGGTCGCCGGGCACGGCGAGGAGGGCTTCCCGGGCCGGCTGGAGGTGTCGGCGACGTACACGCTGGAGGACGGCGGGGCGCTGCGGATCGCGTACGAGGCGGTGACGGACGCGCCGACCGTGGTGAACCTGACGAACCACAGCTACTTCAACCTCGCCGGGTCCGGGGCGGGCAACGCGGGCGGGCACGAACTGCGGATCGCCGCCTCCCGGTTCACGTCCGTGGACGGGGACATGATCCCGGTCGGCGTGGAGCCGGTCGAGGGCACCCGGTTCGACTTCCGCGCGGCGCGCAAGGTGGGCGCGGGCTACGACCACAACTACGTCCTCGACAAGGGCGTGACCGAGTCCCCGGTGGAGGTGGCCGAGCTGCACGACCCGGCGTCCGGCCGGGTCCTCACGGTGTCGACGACCGAGCCGGGACTGCAGCTCTACACCGCCGACCACCTCGACGAGCCCTGCGCGCCCGGCGACGGCATCGCCCTGGAGACCCAGCACTTCCCCGACTCCCCGAACCGGCCGGAGTTCCCGAGCACGGTGCTGCGGCCGGGCGAGGTGTTCCGCTCGGCGACGGTGTACGCCTTCTCCACCAGGTAGGCGTGAGAGTTCTCCACCAGATAGGCGCGAGAGGCAGGGGTGAGCCCCGGTCCGGGCGTCAGGTCCCGGACCGGGGCTGTCCGTGGGGAACGTGTCCCGTTCAGACGTTAATCGTCCCGGTGAGCCTGCGGTCGGCGATCGAGCGACCGGCCTGGATCTCGTACGAACCCTTCACAAACGACCACGAGTTGGTCTTCTCGTCCCAGACCTCGAAAGCGCGGCGCGGAATCTCCACGACGGCCTCGGCCGTCTCCCCCGGCTCCGCCGCCACCTGCGCGAATCCGGCCAGCACCCGCGCCGGCCGCTCGGCGTCGCGCTCGACCGGGGCCAGATACAGCTGCACGACCTCGCGCCCGGCCCGGTCACCGGTGTTGCGGACGCGGATCCTGGCGGTCCTGCCGTCGAGCTCCAGCGACTGGTAGGCCCACTCGGTGTAGCCGAGGCCGTGCCCGAAGGCGTACGAGGGCGTGCGGCCCGCTCGGTCCCAGGCCCGGTAGCCGATGAAGACGCCCTCGCTGTAGGGCAGTTCGCCGTCCGTGGGGACGACCTGGGTGACCGGGGCGTCGGCCAGGGCGCCCCAGGTGGTGGGCAGCCGGCCGCCGGGCTCCCGGACCCCGGTCAGGACGTCGGCCAGGGCCGCGCCGCCCTCCTGGCCGGGGAACCAGCTGAGCAGGACGGCGGCGACGTCCTCGCGCCAGGGGAGTTCCACCGGGGAGCCGGAGTTGACGACCACGACGGTGTTCGGGTTGGCGGCGGCGACGGCGCGCACCAGGTCGTCCTGGCGGCCGGGGAGGTTCAGGTCGGCGCGGTCGAAGCCCTCCGACTCCACCCGGTCGGTGGTGGCGACCACGACCACGGCCGTGTCGGCGGCGCGCGCGGCCTCGACGGCCTCGGCGATCAGCTCGTCGGGGTCGCGCCGCGGCTCCTGGTGGGCGAGGGCGAAGCCGACGGCCTTGACGGGGGCGTCCTCGGGGAAGCTCACCACATGGGTGAGGGAGACGTCGACGGGCTGTCCGGCGGTCAGTCCGGCCTCGGCGCGGGGCTCGGGGGCGCCGAAGAAGCTGATGAAGGGGTCGTCGCCGTCGGTGCCCTGGACGTCGTCGTAGTGGGTGGTGCCGGCGACGGTGAGGGTGAAGGCGCCGAGACCCTTGATGCCGAAGGTGTGCCGGCCGGTCTCGCGGGGGGTGTAGGTGCCGGTCAGTTCGATCCTGTGCAGGGTGTCGTGGGTGACGCCGTCGGGGAGGTCGGCGCCCATCCACTGGATCTGGCCGTTGGGCGCGGAGGCGGTGCCGATGACCTGTCCCGCTCGGTCGCGGCAGATGGCCCGCAGCGCGAATCCCTGCCCGGCGACGGCGAGTTCGGTGGCGGGGTCGGCGCCGACGGCGTAGCGCAGGCTGCCCTCGGGGAGGGCGGCGGTCAGGCCGTCGAGCGGGGAGACGGTCCGGGCGGGGAAGACGGTGGCGGAGCCGCCGCCGAGGATCCGGGCGTCGCGGGCGGCGGCGCCGATCAGCGCGACCGTGCCGGGCTTGAGCGGCAGCGCCCCCTGGTTGCGGACCAGGACGAAGGAGCGGTGGGCGATCTCGCGGGCCAGCGCCTCGCCGTCGACCTGCGCGGGCGGCTCGGTCACCGCCGGTTCGGCCCCTTCCAGGGCGCCGACCCGGGCGGCCAGCCGCAGCACATTGCGTACGGCGGTGTCGACGGCGGCCTCCTCGACCTCGCCCGCGCGTACGGCCGCCGCCAGGGCCTCGCCGTACACCGTGCCCGGGCCCGGCATGGCGACGTCGAGGCCGCCCTCGATGGCACCGGCCGTGGAGCGGGCCGCCGTCCAGTCGGAGACGTTGCAGCCGTCGAAGCCCCATTCGCCGCGCAGGATCTCGTTCACCAGGTAGCGATGCTCGGTCATCGTGGTGCCGTTGACCGAGTTGTAGGCGGTCATGACGCCCCAGGGGCGGGCGTTCTCCACGATGGTCTCGAAGGGCGCCAGGTACAGCTCGCGCAGGGCGCGCTCGCCGACCAGGTTGTTCACCATGAAGCGGTCGGTCTCGGCGTCGTTGGCGACGAAGTGCTTGACGGTGGTGCCGACGCCGCCGGACTGGACGCCGCTCACATAGCCCGCGCCGATCAGCCCGGTGAGGTACGGGTCCTCGCTGTACGCCTCGAAGTGCCGGCCGCCCAGCGGTGAGCGGTGCAGGTTGACGGTGGGCGCCAGCAGGACGTGGACGCCCTTGCGGCGGGCCTCCTGGGCGAGGAACGCACCGGCCCGGCGGGCGAGCTCCGGGTCCCAGGTGGCGGCGAGCGCGGTCGGGGAGGGCAGCGCGACGGAGGGGTCGTCCGCGGTCCAGCGCACGCCCCGGACGCCGATCGGGCCGTCGGACATGACCAGCGACCGCAGGCCGATCTCCGGCAGGGCGGGCAGCGTCCACATGTCCTGGCCGGCGAGCAGTCGGGCCTTGGCGTCGAGGCCGAGCCGGGCGAGGGCTGCCTCGACGGCCGTCTCACGTGCTTCGTCGGCCTGGGTGCGGGTTCCCGCCATGGCGGTGCCTCCTCGTTGAGTCCGTGCTGTGCCTCCATCCTGCAACGGCCACCTGTAGACAGGTAGGTTTCGTTATTCTGCTGTAACATTGGAGGTCCGTCGATGCCGTACGGTGACGCCATGAACGCGAGGGTCAGGAGTCAGGAGCGCCGCGCCGAGATCGTGCGGGCGGCCCTGGCGGTGATCGCCGAGCGCGGTTACCGGGGCGCCAGCCTCGCCGCGGTGGCGGAGCGGGTGGGGCTCACCCAGCAGGGACTGCTGCACTACTTCCCGACGAAGGACGCGCTGCTGGTCGCCGTGCTCACCGACCGCGACCAGTGGGACGCGCTGCCGGACACCCGGTGGCGGGTCGACCTGCTGACGTCGCTGGTGGAGTACAACGCCATGCGGCCCGGCATCATCCAGACCTTCTCGGCGCTGCTCGGCGAGAGCGTCACCGAGGGCCATCCGGCCCGCGAGTACTTCACGCGGCGCTACACCCGCGTCCGCGCCGGCATGGCGGAGGTGCTGCGCGCCGAGTACGGCGACCGGCTGCCGAACGGCCTCACCCCCGAGCGCACCGCGCCGCTGCTGGTGGCCGTCATGGACGGGCTGCAGTACCAGTGGCTGCTGGACCCGGAGTCGGTGGACATGCCGGGCGCGTTCCGCGACTTCCTCACCCTGCTGGGCGAGGAGTGACCGCGGCCACCACCTCGATCTCGATCATCGCCTCCGGCCGGAACAGCTTCGGCACCTCGAAGGTCATGCTGGTCGGCGGCGTCCCGGTGATCAACTCCCGGCGGACGGCGGCGTATTCGGCGAGCCGGGAGATGTCGGTGAGGTAGGTCCGGATGCTGATGATGTCGGCCAGGGTCGCGCCGTGCGCGCCGAGGAGGGCCTCCAGGGTCGCGAAGACGCCCCGGCTCTGCTCGGCCAGCGTCCGGCCCTCGGCGATCTGGCCCGAGACGAACAACAGCGCGCTGCCGTCGGCGTGTTCGACCCGGGCGACCTGCGAGTAGGCGGGGCTGTAGGGCTGGGGGGCGTCGGCGGGGTTGTCGAGGGTGACCTTCATGCGGTGCTCCCGGCTCGGATGCGGAGTGCTGCTGCGGAGAGATCGGCGTCGGGGACACCGGCTGTGCGGTACTGCTCCCGTACGGCTTCCAGGACCGGCAGCCGCACCGCCGCGGTGGCCAACTCGACGTCCTTCAGGGCCAGTCCGGTGCTGAAGTGCACCCCCTCGGCGAAGGCGCGGGCGACCGCTCCGCCGAGCGGGCCGGCGGCCAGGGCGCCCCGGGCGACGGTGTCGTCGAGGCCGAGGGCGTCGGCCAGGCGCAGTGTCTCGGCGACCAGGGCGACGCCGCCGACGACGGCCGAGTTGGCGACGAGCTTGAGCGCGGCGCCGCTGCCGAGGGGGCCGGTGCGGACGACCTCGCCGAGCACCGCGAGCACGCCGAGCACGCCGTCCGCCGCGCCGCCCGCCAGGATCCGCAGCCCCCCCGAGGCCGCCTTGTCCGTGCTCCCCAGCACGGGCGCGTCGACGAGGGTCGCCGCGGAGCCGAGGCGGACGGCCAACTCCCGTACCGCGCCGGGTCCGACGGTCGACATGTCGATCCAGTGGGTGCCGGGACGCAGGGCGGGCACGGCGGCGTCCGCGACCGCGGCGAGGGCCCCCGGACCGGCGAGCATCGTGACGACGACCTCGGCGTCCCGCACCGCGTCGGCCGGGCTTGCGGCCAGCGCCGCGCCCGCGGCGCCGAGCGGAGCGGCCTTCGCCGCCGTGCGGTTCCAGACGGTCAACGGGTGCCCGGCGGCGAGGAGTCGACGGGCCATGGGCGCGCCCATGTGCCCGAGCCCGAGAAAGGCGATCTTCTGCATGCCGACGACGCTAGGTCCGTCGGCATCGATGCGACAAGCGAATGTCTAGCATGGCTGCCATGCCGAATCAGCATCACGCGAGCGCTCCCGACCTGTCGACCGTCTGGCTCCGGGTCTTCCTGGAGGTCGCCCGGCACGGCTCCTTCACCGTCGCCGCCCGCACCCTCGGCTGGACCCAGTCGGCGGTGTCCCGGCAGATCTCCGCCCTGGAGGGGGCGCTCGGCGGGGCCCCGCTGTTCGACCGGCTGCCCCGGGGCGTACGGCTCACCGAGGCCGGACGGATCCTCGTCCCGTACGCCGAGTCCGTCACCGAGGCCCTGCACGGCGCCGGACGGGAGCTGGCGGCCCTGCGCCAGGCGGCCGGCGGACGGCTCCGGTTCGGTGCCTTCGCCACCGCCGACGCGGCCCTGGTGCCGCAGGCGCTGGCCGCGTTCCGGGCCCGGCACCCGCGGGTGCGCGTCTCCCGCGAGGAGGGCCGCACCCCGGCCCTGCTGGACCGCCTCACCGCCGGGCAGCTCGACCTCGCGGTGGTCTCCACGACGGGCGGCGCCCCACTGGAGGCGTACGACCTGCACCACCTCCTCGACGAGTCGCTGTACGTGGCGGTCCCGGCCGGTCACGAGCTGGCGGGCCGGGGCCCGGTGCGCCTGGCCCGGCTCGCCGACGCCGACTGGATCTCCGGCAGCCCGCGCCCCGAGGGCACCCTGCTGGACGCGGCCCTGCGCCAGGACTTCCGGCCCCGGGTGGCCCACGTCGTCGGCGAGTGGACCGCCAAGCAGGGGTACGTCGCCGCCGGCCTCGGCGTGACCCTGGTCCCGGCGCTGGCGGCGGCGTCCGTACGCCCCGACATCGCCCTCCTCCCGGTGCTCGACGAGGACGCGCCCAGGCGGGCCGTGTACGCGGCGACGGCCCGGGGGCGCTCGCTCACCCCGGCCGGTGCGGCGTTCCTGGCGGCGCTGCGCGAGGCGGCGGGGACGGTTCCGGCGCCGTGAAGCGGGGAAGCGGGCTATCACCACGCCCCTCCACCGCACCGGAAGGACCCGAAACCCCTTGAACTCCATACGAGTTGGGATGTGCGCCCTGGGACTGGCGCTGGCCGCCACGCTGACCGCCCCCACCAGCGCGACCGCCGCGGAGTCACCCACCGTCGAGGAGCAGCGGCTCGACCGCGCGGTGCCGCAGGAGATCCTGCGGCGCTCCGGATTCGACGCCCTGACCGCGCGGTTCGCGCGCGAGCTGGCCGGGGCGCGCTCCTACGCGCAGGCCCGCGCCGTCGTCGTACGCGAAGGGTCCGCGCTGTGGCGGCGGGCCGTCGAGCGGGCGCAGGGGCGGGGGCCCGGGGCCGGGGAGCTGAGCCGGGACGACGACCGGCCGCTGTACTGGGCGCGGCTGGGGATGACGCGGGAGGTGCGGTCCTGGGAGCCGGGATTCGGGCTCTCCGCGGCACAGCGGGCCGAACTGCTGGGGCAGTTGGAGCGGACCTCGCGCGGGCAGACCGCGATCCGCTTTCCGCACGGCAAGGGGCTGAAGCGGATTCTGCTCACCGGGTTCGACCCGTTCACGCTGGACCGGGACATCCGGATCTCCAACCCGTCCGGGGCGACCGCGCTCGCGCTCGACGGGACGGTGATCGAGACCGCGCAGGGGCCCGCGCGGATCGAGACCGCCGTGTTCCCGGTGCGCTGGCGGGACTTCACCGACGGAACCGTGGAGCGGACGCTGCGGCCGTATCTCCGGGGCGTCGATCTGCTCACCACCGTGAGCCAGGGGCGGGTCGGCCGGTTCGACATCGAGCGGACCAACGGGGCCTGGCGGGGCGGCTTCCCGGACAACGACACCATCGGCCGTACCGAGACGGTCCCGGTGAGCGATCCGGCCTCGCAGCCGCAGTGGACGACGACGACCCTGCCGTACGAGCGGATCGTGGCCGCGGCGGCCGGGCCGTTCCCCGTCCACGACAACACCGCCGTGACCGAGATCCCGGCGGGAGGGACGGAGCCGGTGGTGCGGCCGGAGGGGCCGACGGCGGGGTCCACCGCGCGGGCCGGGGGCGGCGGGAACTACCTGTCCAACGAGATCGCCTACCGGGCGACGCTGCTGCGGGACCGGCTCGGGCTGCACGAGACGCTGCCCGCCGGGCATGTGCACACGCCCGTGCTGCAGTTCGCGGCCGGCAACACCTCCGAGGTCACCGACCCCGAGTTCGTGCGCAACCGGCTGGACATCATCGCCCAGGTACGGGCGATCCTGACGGCCGCGATGAGCGGGCCCGTCACGCGCTGACGCCCTTGTGCGCCCCCTCGCCGTTCTCCCCCAGGCTCTCCTCGCCGAGAAGGTCACGCGCCATGAGGGTGGCCCCGGCCACCGCGCCCGGCATCAGGAAGATCGCGACGAACGGCACCACGAAGGCGACGGCGAGGGGCGTGCCGAAGCCCCACACCAGGGTCTTGCGGGAGCGCAGCAGGCGCAGCCGGTCCCGGGCCTCGACCCGGCGGCGCTGCAGGGCGACCGAGGTGAGCTCCTCGGTGAGGAAGAAGCCGGTGACGACGAACCCGATCACCGGTACGACCGTCTGCCCGACGACCGGGACGAAGCCCGCGGCGAAGAGCAGGACGCCCCAGAGCAGGGCCCGTACGACGATCCGGAGGCTGTCGCGGGCCGAGATCCACAGCTCCCGCCACAGCGGCAGCCCCGACTCGGGGGCGGTGCCGTCCGGGGAGACGTCCCGGTCGACCTTCTCGGAGAGGTTCTCGTAGAAGGGCTGGCCGATCAGGAGCGTGACCGCGGTGAAGGTGATGGCGGTGAGAAGGAGGGCGAGGGCGAAGAGCAGGCCGGTCAGGAAGCCGCGGAAGAGACCGAGCCACGGGTTCGACCAGTCGTCGGCGAACGGCGTCGACCAGGCGACCAGGTCGTCGCCCCACAGCACGAGACAGACGAGCGCCGCCGCGTACAGCACGAGTGTGATCAGGCCGGGAACCAGCCCGAAGCCGTACTGCTTGCCGTGCCGGGCCACCCACCGCTGGCCCTTCAGGAAATAGCGGAAACCCACCCCAAGATCGCGCATGACCGCACTCTATCGGCAACGGCGGGTCACCTTACGGCCACGGCTGCCGCCACCCGGACGCACCACGGGCGGCCCCGCCCGGCGTCCCCGGATACGCCATCCGGGGCCGTGGGGGCGCCAACTCCCTCTTGTTGTAGTTGAGTCGAACAGGTACACCTCGCCGTACCGATCTCAGGAAGTCCCGGAGGAGGTACGTGTGCGCACCGCGAGAACCGTCCCCGTGCTCGCCCTAGTGACCGTCGGATCCCTGTTCCTCACCCCGCACAGCGCCGTGGCCGACCGGCCCGCGCCCACCCGGGAGCGCGCCGCCCCCGACGACCGGGCCGCCCGCACCCCGCAGAGCGCCGCCCAGCGGGCCCTGGCCGGGCACGCCCCCGCCCTGGACCGGACCGTGCGCGGCTACCCGCGCGAGCAGGTCCTGGCCCCCGACCCCGAGAACCCGGCCGACAAGTCCCTCAAGCTGGGCCTCACCCCGTACCACGCCATCGCGCCGAAGCTGAACGCCCTGCAACGGCTCGGCGACCGGGTGAGCGTGGAGATCGCGGGCCGTTCGGCCGGCGGGCACCGCCTGTACCTGGTCACGGTCACCGCTCCGGAGACCCACCAGCAGGCCCGTGCCCAGGAGCGGATGCGCGACCTCATCGAGAACGCGCCCAGGACAGCCGCCAAGTCCCCCGAGATCAAGAAGAGCTACAAGACCCCTGTCTTCGTCAACAACAACATCCACGGCAACGAGTGGGAGGGCACCGACGCCTCCCTGCGCCTGATCGAGCGGCTCGCCACGGCGGACGACCGCGCCACCCGGGACCTTCTCGCCCGCAACCGCCTCTACTTCAACGTCACCGCGAACCCGGACGGGCGGATCGCGGGCGCCCGGGCCAACGCCGGCGGCTTCGACCTGAACCGTGACTTCGTGACCGCCTCGCAGCCCGAGACGCGGGCGATGCGGCAGATCCTGCTCGACAAGCAGCCGGCCGTCATGCTCGACCTGCACGGCTACGTCAACGGCACCCTCATCGAGCCCACCACTCCCCCGCACGGCGAGAACTACGAGTACGACCTGTTCCTGAAGAACACCTACGCCAACGCCCTCGGCATGGAGGCCGCGGTCAACGGCCTCGGCTACACCCCCCAGCGGGACGGCGTGCAGCCCGCGCAGATCCCGTTCCGGGACCAGGAGGAGGGCTGGGACGACTGGCCGCCGATCTTCACCCCGCAGTACGCCGCCTTCCACGGCACGGTCGCCGCGCACACGGTGGAGATCCCGCTGCGGGTGAACAACACCGCCTACGACACCCTCCCGGCCGAGGAGTTGCGCCGCCGGTCCGCGATCAACGTCGCCGTCGCCGGTGCCGCGCTGGACGCGACCCTCGACTTCGCCCGCGCGCAGCGGACTTCGCTGATCGCCGACCAGATCGAGGTCTTCCGCCGGGGAGCGGCCGGCGCCGCCCAGGTGCCGGTCTCCGCGGAGACGGTCCCCGGTGTCCCCGGGATCGGACCCGAGGACGTCTACACGACCACCTTCCCCCGCGCCTACGTCATCCCCGGCGCCACCACCGCCGCGGCCCGCCTGGTCGACCACCTGATCGCCAACGACGTCCGCGTCACCCGGGCCACCCACTCCTTCCGGCTGGCCGGGAGGACGTACCCGAAGGGCGCGTACGTCGTCGATCTGCACCAGCCCAAGCGCGGCATGGCGAACGTCCTGCTGGCCGACGGGCGGGACATCAGCGACAAGGTGTCGGCGATGTACGACATCTCCGGCTGGAGCCTCGGCAGGCTGTGGGGCGCCGACGTGCATCCGGTGACCTCCACAAGCCTGAAGGGCCTGCCCCTGCGGGCCGTGGGCGAGGCCGCGCCCGTCGGCCGGGTCGCCCCGCGCGGCGACCTGCGGCTGCGGCTGACCGACCCGAACGAGGTGGCCGCGCTCAACCACCTGCTCCGCCAGGGCGTTCCGGTACGGCAGGCCGCGGACGGCACCGCGCTCGTGCCGGGCTCGGCGCGGGCGCAGGCGGCGAAGGCGGCCCGGCGGTACGACGTCGTCCTCGACACGGCCCGGCTCGGCGGCGGCACCGCACTGCGCCCGGTGCGGGTGGCGGCGGCCGTGACGGCGGGCGAGCTGTTCGCGCTGCGGGAGATGAACTTCGACGTCGTGCCGGTCTCCACGGCCGTGCTCAACGCGGGATTCGACTGGTCCTCGGTGGACGTGCTGTTCGTGTCGGCGGGCCTGGACCACGCGGGCCTCACCCCGGCCGCCCGCACCGCCCTGGACGCCTTCCTCGCCGGGCACGGGCTCGTCGGGCGGGGCACCGTGGGCGCCGCGCTCAACACGGCGGCCGGACTGCCGGCGGCCACGCCGGTGGAGGGCAACCCGAACGCCAACGGCGTGGTGCGGCTGGTGAGTTCGGGCGGCGGCCCGGATTACGGGTTCGTGTACGCGCCGGTGTGGTTCACCGATCTCGGGCCCGGGATGCGGGTGGAGCAGTCGTACGCGACCGGGAATCCGCTGCTGTCCGGGCACTGGCGGCCGGACGAGGACGGCTCGGGCGGGCCGGCGGACGCGGCGGGCCGGGCGGCGGTGGTCAGCGGGGAGCGGGCCGTGCTGTTCGGCACCGAGCCGCTTTTCCGGGATCATCCCAAGGGAGAATTCGCCCAGGTGGGAAGGGCGCTGTTCACCATGGCACACGCGCACAGCGGTTAGTCGAGTACGAGGAGAGCGGATGACGCTGGAGATCCACGGCACCGTCGCGGACGGGTTCGAGGCGGTGCGCGAGGCGTTCGCCGCGTGCGTCGCGGAGGAACGGCCCGACTACGAGGGGCAGTTGTGCGCGTACGTGCACGGCCGCAGGGTCGTCGACCTGTGGGCCGGGGACGGCGCGGACGGGGAGTCGCTGTACGGCGTGTTCTCCTCGACCAAGGGGGCCGCCCATCTGGTGGTCGCTCTCCTCGTCCAGGACGGCACCCTCGAACTGGACCGCAAGGTCACCTACTACTGGCCCGAGTTCGCCGCCGAGGGCAAGGGCGGTCTCACCCTGCGCGACCTGCTCGCGCACCGGGCGGGCCTGGTGGGCCTGGACGCCGGGTTCACCGCGGAGGAGCTGGCCGACGACCGGGCCATCGCGGAACGGCTCGCCGACCAGCGGCCGTTCTGGCGTCCGGGCACCGCCTTCGGCTATCACGCCCTGGTCATCGGGGCGCTGACCGGCGAGGTCGTCCGCCGGGCCACGGGCCGTACGCTGCAGGAGGTGTACGAGGAGCGGGTGCGCGCGCCGTACGGGCTCGACTTCTTCCTGGGTCTGCCCGCCGCCCTGGAACCCCGCTTCCGCCCGGTCCAGCCGATGGCGCCGACGCCGACGCAGCAGGCGCTGCTGGACGCGACGCCGAAGGGCCCGCACACGCTCTCCTCGATCGCCTTCAACACCCATGTGCCGGAACCGGGTGAGCTGGTCGACCACGCCAACTCCCGTACCGTGCGCACCAAGGGCCCGGCCTCCGCGGGCGGAGTGGCCGCCGCCCGCGGACTCGCCGGGATGTACGCGGCGGCGATCAGCGAGGTGGACGGACGGCCTCCGCTGCTGAAGCCGGACACGGTCGCCGAGGTCGGCCAGATCCACTCCGCCGGCTACGACCTGGTCGCCCGCGCGCACAAGGCGTTCGGCCTGGGTTTCCAGGCCACCGCGGACGTCTGGTACCCCTTCCTGGGCGCCGGCGCCTTCGGCCACAGCGGCGCCGGCGGCTCCCAGGCCTTCGCCGACCCCCGCAGCGGCCTGGCCTACGGCTACACCAGGCGCCGCTGCGCCTTCCCGGGCGGGGCGGCCCCGGAGAACGTACGGCTGGTGCGGGCGGTGCACACGGCGGCCCTCGCGGTCTGACACGGGCGAAGGCCGCACCCCGGGTCCAGGGGTGCGGCCTTTCGTACGCAAGGACCTGCGTCAGGCCAGCGTCACGCTGATGTTCCCCCGCGTCGCCTTCGAGTAGGGGCACACCTCGTGGGCCTTCTTCAGCAGGCTCTGCGCCGTCTCCGCGTCCACGTTCGGGATGCTCGCCGAGATCTCGACGATCAGCCCGAAGCCGTCGTCGTTCTTGCCGATGCCGACCTTCGCGGTGACGGTCGAGCCGGAGATGTCGGCCCTCTCCTGGCGAGCGACGACGCCGAGCGCGCCCTGGAAGCAGGCGCTGTACCCGGCGGCGAACAGCTGCTCCGGGTTGGTGCCGGCGCCGCTGCCGCCCATCTCCTCCGGGGGGTTCACGACGACGTCGAGCTTGCCGTCGTCGGTGGCGACCCGGCCGTCGCGGCCGTTCTCGGCGGTGGCGACGGCGGTGTACAGGACATCGGTCTGCTGGATGGCCATGCGGTGTCTTCTCCTCCTCGGTCCGCCGCGACTCGCGCCCACGATCGACGGCGGTTTCGGAAAGAAGTTACCGCATACCGGAAAGCGGCAGAAGAGCTCAGAGCTTGACGATCATCTTTCCGGTGTTGTCGCCGCGCAGGACCCCGAGGAACGCCTCCAGGTTGTTCTCGATGCCCTCGACGACCGTCTCGCGGTACTTCAGCTCGCCCGAGGCGACCCAGGGGCCGACCTCCTGGACGAACTGCGGCTGGAGGTCGTAGTGGTCGCCGACCAGGAAGCCCTCGATGCGGCCGCGGGTCTGGATGAGGCGGGCGAGGTTGCGGGGACCGGGGGCGGCCTCGGTGTTGTTGTAGACGGAGATCATTCCGCAGACCGCGATACGGCCGTCGCGGTTGAGCCGGCCGATGGCGGCCTCCAGGTGGTCGCCGCCGACGTTGTCGAAGTACACGTCGATCCCGTCCGGGGCGGCCTCCTTCAGCTGCTGTGCGACCGGGCCGTTCTTGTAGTTGAAGGCGGCGTCGAAGCCGTACTCCTCGACGAGCAGCTTGACCTTGTCGTCGGAGCCGGCCGAGCCGATCACCCGGGAGGCGCCCTTGAGCCGGGCGATCTGGCCGACCTGGCTGCCCACGGCGCCCGCGGCGCCGGAGACGAAGACCGCGTCGCCCTCCTTGAAGGAGGCGGTGCGCAGCAGGCCCGCGTAGGCGGTGAGGCCGGTCATGCCGAGGACGCCGAGATACGTCGACAGCGGCGCGGCGTCCGCGTCGACCTTGACCGTCTGCGCGGCGCCGACGGTGGCGTACTCGCGCCAGCCGCCGAAGTGCAGGACGTGGTCGCCGGGGGCGATGCCGTCGACGTTCGAGGCGAGCACCTCGCCGACGGCGCCGCCCTGCATGGCCTTGCCCAGCTCGAAGGGGGCGACGTAGGACTTGGCGTCGCTCATCCGGCCGCGCATGTACGGGTCGACCGAGAGGTACGCGTTGCGCACCAGGACCTCGTCCGGTCCGGGCTGCCGGATCTCCGCCTCCACGAGGGCGAAGTCCTCGGGCTTGGGCCAGCCGACCGGACGGCTGAGCAGGTGCCACTCACGGCTGACGGCGGGGAGGGCGGGGGATGCGGACATGACGGGTGACCTTCCTGAATACTTCAGTACCTGAAACAACCATGCTCCTGAATATTTCAGGAAGTCAAGTAACCGGTTACGCTGGTTGCCATGGCCACACCGCACACGCCCGACCGCCCCGATGAGCTGACCATGGAGGTCGTCGACCTGATCGGGTCCGTGGTGGCGCGGTACCACGAGGAGTACGAAGAGGCGGCCGGCACGCATGCGCTGACCGGGGCGCAGGCCCGGCTGCTGGGGCTGCTGTCGCTGGAGCCCCTGCCCATGCGGAAGCTGGCGCAGCGGCTCAAGTGCGAGCCGTCGAACGTGACCGGGATCGTCGACCGGCTGGAGTCACGGGGACTGGTGGAGCGGCGGCCCGATCCCGCGGACCGGCGCGTGAAGGTCGCGGCGGCGACCGAGGAGGGGCGGCGGGTCGCCCGGGACCTGCGGGAGTCGCTGCGGTTCGCCCGGGAGCCGCTCGCGGGGCTCTCCGAGGACGAGCGGCTGGCGCTGCGGGATCTGCTGCGGCGGATGCTGCGGTCCTGATAGGGGGCGCGGCCTTCACCTCAGCCGTGCGGTCCTCAGCCGGCCGGGCCCCTCACCTCAGCCGCACCACCACAGGAAGCGTGTGCACGTCTCCTCCGGGTCCGGCTCGGGTTCCTGGGTCGTCGGGGCGGCCGTCGGCGTGGGGTCCGGGGCCTCCGTGGTGGGCTCCGGGGCCTGGGAGGTCTCGGGGACCGCTCCGTCCGTCTCCGACGACTGGGCGTCCTTCGTCGGCTTGTCCTCCGGCTGCTCCGACTCCTCGGCCTTCTCGGACTCCGACGGTGACGGCGACGGGGAGGCGGAGGTGCTCGGGGACGCCGTGGCCGGTGCGCCCGTGGTGTCGCTGACCGGCTCCGCCGCCTCGGCCACCTCCTCCTCGGCGCCGCCGTCCGTCGAGGTGTCGCCCGCCGCGGCCGGGGCGGGGGACGAGCCCGGGGCGTCCAGACCGAGTTCGGCCAGGCTCAGGCCGCCGGCGGCGAGCAGGAAGCCGGCCGTGACGAGCAGGGTGCGGCGGCGACGGCGGCGGTGCGCGGCCGCCTTGCGGTCGCGACGGCTGGCGCCGGGGCCACTCTCGGGCGGGTCCTCGCCGGTCCCGGGCCCGGCGGTGTCCGCGCCGCGTGCGCCCCGGGCCGTCCGGCGGGCCGCCGCCCGGCCCCCGGCCCCCGCGCCCACCGCGACCGGCTCCGGCGCGTGCTCGGCCTCCTCGTACGCGTCGTACGCGGCCGGCTGCGGGTCCTCCTCGCTCGGGTACGCGGGGAGTTGGCGGGCCGGTGCGCCGCAGCCCGGGCAGGCGAGGGCGCCGTTCAGGTGCCGTCGGCACGGGTGGCAGTAGTCCATGACGCGGGAAGACTAAGTTCCGGGGAGATCACGTTCATAGGGCAGCCTGTGAAAGTTGTGTGCGGAACTACCCGTTCCGGCGCACCCGTTGAGGTATACGCCCCATCCGTCACCGATGCCGCACCGAAAGCCGTGTCGAAAGCGGTGTCGAAACCGTTATGCGTGCGACCCATTGACACCCCCGCCACCCCCTCCCTACTGTCACGTCAGCATTTCGAACGTGTGTCGAAATATCGAACACACACTCATGAGCCGACGACGCAGCAAGGGACAACTGCCGTGCGCATCACCGGAATCAGCACACACGTGGTCGGAACGCCGTGGCGCAACCTGACCTATGTACAGGTGCACACCGACGAGGGAATCACCGGAGTCGGCGAGACCCGGATGCTGGGCCACACCGACGCGCTGATCGGCTATCTGCGAGAGGCCGAGGCCAACCACATTCTCGGCTCCGACCCGTTCGCCACGGAAGACCTCGTGCGCCGCATGAAGTACGGCGACTACGGCCGCGCGGGCGAGATCGTGATGTCCGGGATCGCCGTCATCGAGATGGCCTGCTGGGACATCAAGGGCAAGGCGCTCGGGGTGCCGGTCTGGCAGCTCCTGGGCGGCAAGGTCACCGACCGGGTCAAGGCGTACGCCAACGGCTGGTACACCACCGAGCGGACGCCCGAGGCGTACCACAAGGCCGCCCAGGGGGTCATGGAGCGCGGGTACAAGGCGCTGAAGATCGACCCCTTCGGCACCGGGCACTTCGAACTGGACCACGAGCAGACCCTGTACGCCGTCTCCCTCATCGAGGCGGTGCGGGACGCCATCGGTCCGGACGCGGAGCTGATGCTGGAGATGCACGGCCGGTTCTCGCCGGCCACCGCCGTCCGGCTCGCCCACGAGCTCGCGCCCTTCAAGCCGGCCTGGCTGGAGGAGCCCTGCCCGCCGGAGAACCTGAAGGCGCTGGAGAAGGTGGCCGCCAAGGTGGACATCCCCCTCGCCACCGGTGAGCGGATCCACGACCGGATCGAGTTCCGGGAGCTCTTCGAGAGCCAGGCCGTCGACATCATCCAGCCCGACGTCGGTCACATCGGCGGCATCTGGGAGACGCGCAAGCTCGCCGCCACCGCCGAGACCCACTACATGCTGGTCGCCCCGCACAACGTGGGCGGGTCCGTGCTGACCGCGGCCTCCCTCCAGGTCGGCTTCAGCTCCCCCAACTTCAAGATCCTCGAGCACTTCAACGACTTCGCGGACTCCGAGATCAAGAAGGTCGTCAAGGGCGCTCCGCAGGTCGTGGACGGCTACTTCCACCTCTCCGATGCCCCCGGTCTCGGCGTCGAGCTGGACGTCGACGCCGCCGCCGAGTTCCCGCAGCAGCAGGCCCGGTTCGACCTGTGGGCCGAGGGCTGGGAGCGGCGCCAGCCGAAGGGCACCCAGAAGTGAGCAGCGCCGTCGTCGTCGAGGCGCCCGGCGAGCACCGGCTGGCCGAGCACACGCCGCGCGAGCCCGGTCCCGGGGAGGCGCTGGTGCGCGTCCACGCGGTCGGCATCTGCGGCAGCGACCGCGAGGTGTACCAGGGCAACCGGCCCGAGGGGTACGTGCGGTACCCGCTCACCCCGGGCCACGAGTGGTCCGGGACCGTGCAGGGGGTCGGCGCCGGGGTGCCCGGGTCCCTCGTCGGCCGCAAGGTCGTCGGGGAGGGCTTTCGCAACTGCCAGGTCTGCGACCGCTGCCACGCCGGTGAGACCACGCTGTGCACCGCCGGGTACGAGGAGACCGGGTTCACCCAGCCCGGCGCGATGGCCACCACGCTCACCCTGCCGGCCCGGCTGCTGCACGTGCTGCGCGACGACTGCGATCTGACCGCCGCCGCCCTGCTGGAGCCCGCCGCCTGCATCGCCGCCGCGGCGATCAAGGCGAACGCCCGCCCCGGCGAGCGGGTCGCGGTGGTCGGCACCGGGACGCTCGGCATGTTCGCCGTGCAGTTCCTGCGTGCCGGGTCACCGGGCGAGCTGCTGGTGGTCGGCACCCGGCGGGACCGGGAGGCGCTGTCGCGGGAGTTCGGCGCCACCGACTTCCGTACCCGGGACGAGGACCTGCCCGGCAGCTTCGACGTGGTCATCGAGACCGCCGGGTCGGCGTCCGCCGCGCGCACCGCGGCCTCCCTGCTCCGGCGCGGCGGACGGCTGGTCCTGACGGGGATCCCGGCGCCGGGCGCCGAGGGTCTGGACCCGACGGACCTGGTCGTACGGCAGCTGGAGGTGCACACCGTCTTCGGCGCCCCGCCGGACGCCTGGGCGCACACCGCGCGGGTGTTCGCGGCCGGGCTGCTCGATCCGCTGCCGCTGGTCACGCACGAGCTGCCGCTGGAGGGGTTCGCGCGCGCCATCGAGCTGGTCGGGTCCGGCGATCCCAAGGTCGGGAAAGTCCTGCTGCGCCCCTAGCCGTGCGCCGGTGCGAGGGCGACCTGACGGCCCCCGCACCGGCGTACACCCAAGCCTTTGCCGTACCCAGAGCCGCGAACTCCGTCCGAAATACCGAACAAGAAGGACAGCTTGTGACCGACGCTTCCGCCACGGCAGCCCGTCGACCCGGTGAGCAGGCGCTCGCCGCCCTCGGCCTGGGCGCGCCCGACCTCTCCCCCGCCGACGCCTCGCCCCACACGTTCCCGGGCGGCGGCCGCTGGCGCACCGAGATTCCCTCGTGCGAGGGTCCCGAAGCGCTGGCCGTTGTCCTGAAGGAAGCCTCGCGTCTCGACGTGCCGATCCACCGGATCAGCCAGGGCAGCGGCGTGTGGATGCTGACCGACGCCGAGATCACCGAGATGGTCGAGGCCACCGGCGAACGCGACATCGAGCTCTGCCTGTTCACGGGCCCGCGCGGCACCTGGGACATCGGCGGCTCCACCCGGACCGACTCCCGGGGCGCGGGGCTGCGGGCCCGCGGCCACGACGCGGTGGCCGGCTGCGTCGAGGACGCCGTGCGCGCCACCGAACTGGGCGTGAAGTGCCTGCTCGTGGCCGACGAGGGCGTCCTGTGGACCCTGCACCGGGCGCGCGCCGCCGGGATCCTCCCGGCCGACACCACGCTCAAGGTGAGCGCGCTGATCGGCCCGGTCAACCCGGCCGCCTACGCGGTCTACGAGCGGCTCGGCGCCGACTCGGTCAACGTGCCCAGCGATCTGACGCTGCAGCACCTCACCGAGATCCGGCGGGTCTCCGCGGCCCCCATGGACATGTACATCGAGGCCCCCGACGATCTCGGCGGTTATGTCCGGATGTACGAGGTCGCCGAGCTCATCCGGCGCGGCGCTCCGCTGTACCTGAAGTTCGGCCTGTCCAAGACGCCCGGGATCTACCCCTACGGCCACCACCTGCGGGAGCTCACGCTGACCACCGCCAAGGAACGGGTGCGGCGGGGACGGCTGGCGCTGGACCTGCTCGCCCGGCACGGGGCCGACGGGGACATGGCTCCGCTCGGCTCACGACTGCCCGGGGATCTTCGACGTTTCGAAACATATTCATAAAGGTTTCGGCGTCCCCTTCACAGAAGACGACGCAGTCAAACAGAATCCCACACACCCAGCCGTGCTGAGACATCAAGGAAGATGACTATGCGCAACCGCAGAGCCGCTCTCGCCGCGATAGCCACCGCCGCCTCCCTCGCCCTGACCCTGACCGCGTGCGGCCAGGACAGCGAGGGCGGCAGCGAAGAGGGCAAGGGCAGCACCGAAGGTGCCACCATCGGCATCGCGATGCCGACCAAGTCCTCCGAGCGCTGGATCGCCGACGGCAAGAACGTCGAGACGCACCTGAAGGACATGGGCTACAAGACCAAGCTGGTCTACGGGGAGGACGACCCCGACCAGCAGGTCTCGCAGATCGAGAACCTGATCACGCAGGGCGTGAAGGCGCTGATCGTGGCGGCCATCGACAACAAGTCGATGAACAACGTCCTGCAGCAGGCCAAGGAAGCCGACATCCCGGTCATCTCCTACGACCGCCTGATCCTGGGCACCGAGAACGTCGACTACTACGCCTCCTTCGACAACGAGAAGGTCGGCGAGCTGCAGGCCGGCTACATCGTGGAGAAGCTCGGCCTGAAGGACGGCTCGGAGAAGGGCCCGTTCAACATCGAGCTGTTCGCCGGCTCCAACGACGACAACAACACCCGCTACTTCTTCCAGGGCGCGATGAACGTCCTGCAGCCGTACATCGACAAGAAGCAGCTCGTCGTCCGCTCGGGCCAGACCAACCTGACCCAGGTCACCACCCTGCGCTGGGACGGCGGCACCGCCCAGAAGCGCATGGACGACATCCTGACCTCGGCCTACAAGTCCGAGCGGGTCGACGCGGTGCTCTCGCCGTACGACGGCATCTCCATCGGCATCCTGTCGGCGCTGAAGTCGGACGACTACGGCTCCAAGTCCAAGCCGCTGCCGATCGTCACCGGCCAGGACGCCGAGGTCGCCTCGGTGAAGTCGATCATCGCCGACGAGCAGTCGATGACCGTCTACAAGGACACCCGCGAGCTGGCCAAGGTCGCCTCCAACATGGTCGACGCGGTGCTCAACGACAAGAAGCCCGAGGTCAACGACGAGGAGACCTACGACAACGGCTCCAAGGTCGTGCCCGCCTTCCTGCTGGAGCCGGTCAGCGTCGACAAGGAGAACTACCAGAAGGTCGTCGTCGACTCCGGCTACATCAAGGAAAGCGACCTTTAAGAAACCGCCGGCACCCACTGATTGGAAGGCACGACCATGGCGGGACCCGTCCTGGAAATGCGCTCGATCGTCAAGACCTTTCCCGGCGTCAAGGCGCTGTCGGACGTCACTCTGACCGTCCGGCAGGGCGAGGTCCATGCCATCTGCGGGGAGAACGGCGCCGGCAAGTCGACCCTGATGAAGGTCCTCTCCGGCGTCCACCCGCACGGCACGTACGAGGGCGAGATCCTCTTCGAGGGAGAGGCCTGCGAGTTCAAGGACATCCGGGCCAGCGAGCAGCACGGCATCGTGATCATCCACCAGGAACTCGCGCTGATCCCCTACCTGTCCATCGCCGAGAACATCTTCCTCGGCAACGAGCACGCCACCCGCGGGATCATCAGCTGGACCGAGACGCTCCGGCACGCCACCGAGCTGCTGCGCCGGGTCGGGCTGAGCGATCACCCCGACACCCGCGTCGCCGACATCGGTGTCGGCAAGCAGCAGCTGGTGGAGATCGCCAAGGCGCTCTCGAAGAAGGTGAAGCTGCTCATCCTGGATGAGCCGACCGCAGCCCTGAACGACGAGGACAGCGGCAAACTCCTCGATCTGATCCTGGAGTTGAAGAAGCAGGGCATCACCTCGATCATCATCTCGCACAAGCTGAACGAGATCCGCAAGGTCGCGGACTCGGTGACGATCCTGCGCGACGGCCGGACCATCGAGACCCTCGATGTGAAGGCCGAGGGGACCACCGAGGACCGGATCATCAGCGGGATGGTCGGCCGCGACCTGGAGCACCGCTTCCCCGAGCGGACTCCGCACCAGCCGGAGGAGGGCGCGGCGCCGGCCCTGGAGATCCGCAACTGGACCGTGCACCACCCGATCGACCAGCAGCGCAAGGTCGTCGACGACGTGTCGATCGAGGTGCGGCGCGGCGAGATCGTCGGCATCGCCGGCCTGATGGGCGCGGGCCGCACCGAACTGGCGATGAGCGTCTTCGGGCGGACCTACGGCCGGTACGCGGGCGGCACGGTCCTCAAGGACGGCACCGAGATCCGTACCAAGTCCGTCCCCGAGGCGGTCAAGCACGGCATCGCCTACGTCACCGAGGACCGCAAGCACTACGGCCTCAACCTCATCGACACCATCAACCGCAACATCTCGCTCAGCGCGCTGGGCAAGGTCGCCAAACGGGGCGTGGTGGACGAGCACGAGGAGCGGCAGGTCGCCGAGGGCTTCCGCAAGTCGATGAACATCAAGGCGCCCACCGTCTTCGAACCGGTCGGCAAGCTGTCGGGCGGCAACCAGCAGAAGGTCGTCCTCAGCAAGTGGATCTTCGCGGGTCCCGATGTGCTGATCCTGGACGAGCCGACGCGTGGCATCGATGTCGGCGCCAAGTACGAGATCTACACCGTCATCGACCAGTTGGCCGCCCAGGGCAAGGCGGTCGTCTTCATCTCCTCCGAGCTGCCGGAACTGCTCGGCATGTGCGACCGCATCTACACGATGGCCGCGGGGCGGCTGACCGGTGAGTTCTCGCGGGCCGAGGCCTCGCAGGAATCGCTGATGCGCCAGATGACCAAGGACAAAGAGGTATCCCGATGAGCACGGATGTGACCGCGAAGACGCCGGCCCCGGCGCCGCCCGGCAAGGGCGGCTCGGCCACCGGCGACGGACTGTTCCAGCTGGTGCTGGACGGCATGCGCCGCAATATGCGCCAGTACGGCATGCTGTTCGCGCTCGGTCTGATCGTGGTGCTGTTCGCCGTCTGGACCGACGGTGACCTGCTGCTGCCCCGCAACGTCTCCAACCTGGTGCTCCAGAACAGCTACATCCTGATCCTCGCGATCGGCATGATGCTGGTGATCATCGCGGGCCATATCGACCTGTCGGTGGGATCCCTGACGGCGTTCATCGGGTCCATGGCCGCCGTGTTCATGGTCAAGAACGATCTGCCCTGGCCGGTCGCCGTCATCCTCTGCCTGGCCATGGGCGCGATCGCGGGCGCGGTACAAGGGTTCTTCATCGCCTACGGCGGCATACCCTCCTTCATCGTCACCCTCGCGGGCATGCTGATCTTCCGCGGTCTGACCGAGATCTTCCTGGAGGGCCAGACCCTCGGCCCGTTCCCGGAGGGGCTGCAGAAGGTCTCCAACGGCTTCATGCCCGAGATCGGCCCCAACACCAACTACCACAACCTCACCCTGTTGCTCGGGTTCGCGCTGATCGCGTTCGTGATCTTCCAGGAGTACCGCGACCGGCGCCGCCAGCAGGAGTTCGCACTGGAGGTCGCACCCCGCAACCTCTTCCTGCTCAAGCTGGTCGCGCTGGGCGCCGCCATCCTCACCCTGACGATGCTGCTCGCCAGCTACAAGGGCGCCCCGTACGTCCTGTTGGTCCTCGGGGTGCTGCTGGTCGGCTTCGGCTACCTCATGCGCAACGCGATCATCGGCCGCCACATCTACGCCATCGGCGGCAACCTGCCCGCGGCCAAGCTGTCGGGTGTGAAGGACAAGAAGGTCACCTTCCTGGTCTTCCTGAACATGGGCATGCTCGCGGCCCTGGCGGGTCTGGTCTTCGCCGCCCGCTTCAACGCGGCCTCGCCCAAGGCCGGCCTCAACTTCGAACTGGAGGCGATCGCCGCCGCGTTCATCGGCGGCGCGTCGATGAGCGGCGGTGTCGGCACGGTGCTCGGCGCCATCATCGGCGGCCTGGTCCTGGGCGTGCTGAACAACGGTATGAACCTCGTCGGCATCGGCACCGACTGGCAGCAGGTCATCAAGGGCCTGGTCCTGCTGGCGGCGGTCGGGTTCGACGTGTGGAACAAGCGCAAGGTCGGTTCGTAAGTCAGCTCGGGCCCCGCCGGAAGGCGGGGCCCGCTTCCTTTGCAGGAGCCGCAACATGGAACTGAGCAGACGTACCGTCATCGCCGGGGCCGCAGCCGCCGGTGTCACCGCCGCCATGAGCGGCACGGCCCATGCCACAGGGGGACACAAGCCGGTGAAGTCGCTCTTCGGCAAGCTCGCCGACGGCACGAAGATCCACCGCTGGTCGCTGGAGAACGGGGGGACCCGGCTGAAGGTCCTCTCCTACGGCGGCATCGTCCAGTCCCTGGAGATCCCCGACCGGCGCGGCCGCCGGACGAACGTCTCGCTGGGCTTCGACACCATCGAGGAGTACGTCGCCTCCAGCCCCTACTTCGGCGCCCTGATCGGCCGCTACGGCAACCGCATCGGCAAGGGCCGCTTCACCCTGGACGGCAAGGACTACCAGCTGTCCGTCAACGACGGCGAGAACAGCCTGCACGGCGGGTCCAAGGGATTCGACAAGGTCGTCTGGGACGTCGAGCCGTTCACCAAGGGCTCGGACGTCGGCCTGTACCTCCACTACACCTCCGCCGACGGCGAGATGGGCTACCCCGGCACGCTGCGGACGAAGGTGACGTACACCCTCACCCGCTCCGGCGACTGGCGCATCGACTACGAGGCCACCACCGACAAGGCCACCGTCGTCAACCTCACCAGCCACGTCTACTGGAACCTGGCCGGCGAGTCCAGCGGCACCATCTACGACCACGAGCTGTCCATCGCCGGCTCCCGCTACACGCCGGTCGACTCGGGGCTGATCCCCACGGGCGAACTGGCCAAGGTGGCCGGCACCCCCTTCGACTTCCGTCGCACCAAGACCGTCGGCGAGGACATCCGCGTCCCGCACCAGCAGTTGCTGTACGGCAAGGGCATCGACCACAACTGGGTGCTCGACAAGGGCATCACCGCCAAGCCGGAGTGGGTGGCGACACTGCGGGACCCCTCCTCCGGCCGCACCATGAAGATCGCCACCACCGAGCCGGGGCTGCAGTTCTACTCGGGCAACTTCCTCGACGGCACCCTGGTCGGCAGCGGCGGCTCCATCTACCGCCAGGGCGACGCCCTGTGCCTGGAGACGCAGCACTTCCCGGACTCGCCGAACCAGCCGTCGTTCCCGTCCACCACCCTGCGCCCCGGCCAGACGTACCGGACGACAACGGTGCACTCCTTCAGCGCCTGAGCCGCTGAGCGACTGAGCCCTCACGGCGTGTTCACAACTTCCCGACAAATTCACAGAGGTTGAACAGCGCCACACAGGCATCCGTATCCCTGGGTGGCCCGTGCTCCCCCGCGCGGGCCACCCGGACCCGGAGGTTGCCTTGGCTGAGAACGTCACCTCGCTGTTCCGCAGCACGGCGGCGCACAGCCCCTCGATGGCCGCGCTGACCCGTGAAGGCGGTGAGGGTGCCGGGCCGATCGACTTCTGCATCCCGTGCAACCCGTACTTCCCCACACCCGCCATGTTCGACGACATGGCAGGCCGGCTGCGCGACATCATCACGTACTACCCGAGCAGCGCCGACACCATCACGGCCGAGCTCTGCAACCTCCTCCAACTCCCCCCGCAGGCCGTCGCGATGGGCAACGGCTCGACCGAGCTGATCACCTGGATCGACCATCTGCTGGTGCGGGAGTCCCTGGCCGTCCCCGTCCCCACCTTCGGCCGCTGGACCGACCAGCCCATGGAGACCGGCAAGCGGGTCGACATGTTCCCGCTCCAGGAGTCCAGCGGCTTCGCCCTCGACCTCGCGCAGTACGCCGAGTTCATCCGGGCCCGCGGCACGCGTGTCGCGGTGATCTGCAACCCCAACAACCCCGACGGCGGTTTCCTGCACCGGCACTCCGTCGTGCAGTTCATGGACGCCATGGCCGACCTCGACCTCGTCGTCATCGACGAGTCGTTCCTGGAGTTCGCCGACGCGGAGGCCGAGCCGTCGGTCGTGCAGGAGGCGATGCTGCGGCCCAACGTGGTCGTGCTGCGCAGCCTCGGCAAGAACTTCGGCCTGCACGGCGTACGGTTCGGCTACCTGGTCGCGAACCCGGCGCTCGCGGGGCGCGTCCGCTCGATGCTCCCCAAGTGGAACCTCAACGCCTTCGCCGAGCACGTGGTGTTCATGCTGAAGAACCACGGCCAGGAGTACGCGGAGAGCCTGCACCAGGTGCGCCGGGACCGGCTGGACATGGCGAGCCAGCTGGCCTCGCTGCCCGGGCTCACGGTCTACCCCTCGCAGGGCAACTTCCTCTTCGTACGGCTGCCCGTCGGCGCCGAAGGCACGGTCGTGCGGGACCGGCTGCTCACCGAGCACCGGATCCTGGTCCGTGAGTGCGGCAACAAGATCGGTTCGTCCAGCCGCTTCCTGAGACTCGTGGTGCGCCCCCAGGTGGACGTGCGTCGCCTGGTGTCCAGCCTGGAACAGGTGCTCTACGGGACCAGGAGGGGAGCGGCCGCCGTGCCCGAGCTGGCTAACGGGACCAGCTACAGCTCGGGTACGGCGGCCGTGGACCGGTTGGTGGGGTCCACGAACGGGGCGGGTATGGCGATGCCGATGCCTCCGGCGGCGGTACCGGCTCCGGTGGCTGTACCAGCTCCGGCACCGATGCCTATACCCGCGCCGATGCCTATGCCTGCGCCCATGCCTGCGGCGGCGGCTTTCGAGCCTACGCCGCCTGGGGTTCCTGCCCGGGGTGGGCTTACGGCGGCGCAGGTTCGTGGGACGACGGGGCCCGGGCTGACCCCTGCGCCGGCCACGGGGTGGCCGAGTGGCGGGTGGCCCAACGCCGCTGGAATGGGGTGAACCTGTTGTCTGGCGAGTGCAGGTGCGTCGTGGTCGGTCGCGCAGTTCCCCGCGCCCCTGGGTAGCTCCGTCTACCCCGCGTTTACGTGCCACTGTTGGCAGTTGTTGGACAGCCATGCCCACTGGCGTACGTCCGCTCCGTCTGCCGTGCCGCAGTTCGTCACGTCCGCCACCCCCCCGCTCGCCTGGTTGACGATCCGGACGTAGCCGTCGGTTGTCGCGACGAAGCGGAAACGCTGGCAAGCGTTGTTCAGCCAGGACCACTGGCGCAGGTCGGCGCCGTCGGCCGCGGAGCAGTTCTCGGTGTCGAGGACCTTGCCGGTGCCGACGTTCACGAGCCGGTGGGTGTCGTCGCCCAGGTCCTCCAGGCGCCAGCGCTGGTTGGTGCCGCCGTTGCACGTCCACTGCTGGACATTGGCGCCGTCCGCCGTCGAACCGCCGGCCACGTCCAGGCACTTGCCGCTGTTGCGGTTGCTGAGGGTGTACGTGGTCGACGCGGATGCCGGTTCCCCCGAGGGGCCCGCCAGGCTCGCGCCCAGGGCCACCGGGGTGCCGAGGTTCGGCGAACCGTCGGCGTTCCAGGTGAACTTCTGCGCCCTGGTCGTACGGCCGTTGTCGCAGCCCTCGGACGCCGCGTCGTTGGCGTGGTAGACGATCCAGTTCTCCGTGCCGTCCGGCGAGGTGAAGAAGCCGTGGTGGCCGGGGCCGTACACGCCCGCCGCGTCGTTGCGCTGGAAGACCGGCGTGGGCTTCTTCGTCCAGGCGGCGGCGGACAGCGGGTCGGAGCCGGTGAGTCTGAGCTGGCCGAGTTTGTAGTCGGGCGTCCAGCAGCCGCTCGCCGAGTAGACGAGGTAGGTCTGACCGCCCCGCTGGAGGAGCTCGGGCCCCTCGTTCACGGTGCCGCCCGACCGCTCCCAGTCGTGGGTCGGCGTCGAGATCGTGGAGAAGCCCGTGGCCAGGGTGTACGGGTTGGACATCCGGGCCGCCACCAGGTTCTGCGTGCCTCCGCTCGCGCTGCCGAACAGATAGAGCCGGCCGTTGATCGTGCCGACGGTCGGGTCCAGCATCCAGGCCGAGTTGAGCTGGTTGCGGTAGGTGTAGGGGCCCATGGGGTCGGAGCCCGCGCTCTCCAGGACGTGCGTGCGCTGGGTCGGGACGTAGTCGGGGACGTTCTGTCCGGCCACGTAGTAGAGGTACCAGCGGCCGTCGAGGTAGTGCAGCTCCGGCGCCCAGATGTTGCAGCAGCGGGAGGCCGCGTCGCCCTGCCAGACCTGCACGCTGGGTGCGGTGGCGAGGCCGGCCAGGGTGGTGGACCTGCGGATGGTGATCCGGTCGGTCCAACTGGTCGTCACCAGGTAGTAGTTGCCGTTGTGGTACGAGATCCAGGGGTCGGCGCCCTTGACCGACTTCACGGGGTTGCTGAACGAGGCGGCACTGGCGGGGGTCTGTCCCAGGGCGAGCAGGAAGACCAGCGCGGCCAGCAGGGTCAGTACGCGACGGGCCATCCGCTGCTCCAGTTCAGGAGGTTGATGCCGAGCTTGGGCGTGCCGTTGTCCTGACCGTCGTAGTAGTGGTAGACGATCAGGTCGCCGTCGACGTCGTTCATGATCGACTGGCCGCCGGGGCCGATGTACCGGCCGTGGGACTCCAGCACGGGCGTCCCGCCGTTGTTCATCATCGGCACGCCGTTCCTGTCGTGGTACGGCCCGGTGACGCGGGTGGCGCGGCCGACCTTGACCTTGTACGTAGAGCTGGTGCCGGCGCAGCAGGTGTCGTACGAGGCGAACAGGTAGTAGTAGCCGTTGCGCTTGACGATGTACGGCGCTTCCACGGCCTTGGTTCCGGTCGGGCGGGAGGCGAGTGAGTAGCGGGTGGTGTTCGTGGAGAGCTGCTTGCCGGTGGCGGGGTCGAGCTGGATCATCTTCAGGCCGGTCCACCAACTGCCGAAGGACAGCCACCACTTGCCGTCGCTGTCGACGAAGAGGTTGGGGTCGATGGCGTTGTAGTCGCTGGCGGAGCCGGAGGTGTAGACGGTTCCCTGGTCCGTCCAGCTGCCCGGCCGGCCGGTGCCGGAGGTGGCGAGCCCGATCGCCGAGGTGTTGGAGCCGAACTTCGAGACGGAGTAGTACATCAGGTACCTGCCGCCGTGGTAGGAGATGTCCGGCGCCCAGGCCTCCGGTACGGAGGAGTACGCCGACCACCAGCCCGGGCGGGCGGAGAAGGCGTCGGCGCCTGCGGTGAAGGCGATGCGGTTGCCGGACGTCCTGGCGGCCAGGCCGCCGCCGGTGGCGTACAGCAGGTACTCGCCGGACGCGGTGCGGATCATCGTCGGGTCGTGGACGACGGTGGAGCCGGTGACGGTGCCGGGGTTGGGGTAGGCCGACGCGCTGGAGGGGATCAGGGCCAGCAGGACGGCTGCGGGAAGGGCGAGGAGAGCGGTTCTGGTGCGGCTCACGTGAACGCTCCTGTTCCGTATGTCGAACATCGATCGTCCCATCGGACGGAACGTAGAATCGAACCCCTTGC
>NZ_JAMJFL010000035.1 GCF_023544665.1 Streptomyces sp. YS415 | reverse complement strand
GCCCTCCCTGGCTCGCCGATCCTCTACTACGGCGACGAGATCGGCATGGGCGACAACATTTGGCTCGGCGACCGCGACGCCGTCCGCACCCCCATGCAGTGGACACCGGACCGCAACGCGGGCTTCTCCACCGCCGACCCCGGCCGCCTGTTCCTGCCCACGATCATGGACCCGGTCTACGGCCACCAGGTGACCAACGTCGAGGCGTCCATGGCGTCGCCCTCCTCGCTGCTGCACTGGACACGCCGGATGATCGAGATCCGCAAGCAGAATCCCGCCTTCGGACTCGGCTCCTTCACGGAACTGCAGTCGTCCAACCCGGCGGTGCTGGCCTTTCTGCGGGAGTACGAGGACGATCTCGTGCTGTGCGTGAACAATTTCTCCCGGTTTGCCCAGCCGACCGAGCTCGATCTGCGCGAGTTCGACGGACGGCACCCGGTCGAGCTCTTCGGCGGGGTCCGCTTCCCGGCCATCGGCGAACTGCCGTACCTGCTGACGCTGGCGGGCCACGGCTTCTACTGGTTCCGGCTCTCCCGAGTCGCCTCCCGCATCGGCCGCCGACACCGAGCGTCCGCCCCTTGAGCGTGTGCCCTTGAGCGTGTGCCGACGAAAGGACGCGTCACCATGCCGAAGACCGCATCCCTCAGACCGAGCCCTCCGGCCGTCGCCGACATCATGGTCTCGCTCGGCGGTCTGCTGCGTCAGTGGCTGCCGCGGCAGCGGTGGTTCGCGGGCAAGGACCGGCCGGTCACCGACCTGGCTCTGTTGTCCATGACCGAGCTGTTCCCGGGCTGTCTGCATCTGCTGGTCCACGCCGGCCATGTCCCGGTGCCCGCCCCCGGCGGCACCACCGCGCCCCCGGCCGGCGACTGCTACCAGCTGCTGCTCGGGGTGCGCGAGCACCCCTCCCCACGCCTGGGCCGCAGCCTCATCGGACGGGCCGACGAGGGCCCGCTCGCGGGTCTCACGGTGTACGACGCCCTGCAGGACCTGCGCTCCGCGCAACTGCTCCTGGACCGGCTGCGGCATCCCGGCGCCGCCGGCCCGCTGCGCTTCGAGTCCTGCTCCCCGGTGCAGGTCCCGTCCGGACTGGCGCCGCGCCTGATGGACGCGGAGCAGTCCAACTCCTCGCTGGTGTACGGCGACGCCTTCGTGCTGAAGGTGTTCCGGCGGATCCAGCCGGGCGTCAACCCGGATCTGGAGGTGCCGGGCGCGCTGGCCCGGCAGGGCTGCCGGCGCGTCCCCGCACCGGTCGCCTGGTTCCGGACCACCCGTCCGTGGGGCGCGACGCTGGGCGTGCTCCAGCCGTTCCTGCGGGACGCGACCGACGGCTGGACGCTGGCGCTGCAGGCGCTCGCCTCCGGTGACGACTTCACGGCGGAGGCCCACCAGCTGGGCCGGGCCACCGCCGAGGTCCACCTCGCGCTCGCCTCGGCGTTCCCGTGCGAGACCCGCAGCGAGAACGCCGTCACGGCCGCGGCGATGACCGAACGGCTGGACTCCGCGGCGCACTGCGTACCGGCCCTGCAGCCCTTCGTGCCGGGCCTGCGGACCGCCTTCGGGGCGCTCACCACCTGCGACCCCGGCCCGCCCGCGCAGCGGATCCACGGCGATCTGCACCTCGGGCAAGTCCTGCGGGCCGGACGGGAGTGGTTCGTGATCGACTTCGAGGGCGAACCGTCCCGCCCGCTCGCCGAGCGGCGCGACCTGCACTCCCCCGTCCGGGACATCGCCGGAATGCTGCGCTCCTTCGACTACGCGGCACGCCAGCGCCGGCCCTGGCGGCCGGAGTGGGCCCGCCGCTGCCGGGAGGCCTTCTGCGCGGGTTACGCGACTGCCGCCGGATGGGACCCACGCAAGAAACACGGCCTGTTGCGCGCCTACGAGACGGACCGGGCCGTGTATGAAGTGCTCTACGAAGCCAGGCACCGCCCGGACTGGCTACCGGTACCGATGGCGGCGATCGAGCGTCTCGCCGTACGAGGAGGCTGACCCCCATGGCGTTGCGCGACACCTCGCTGCCCGAGCCGTCAGGACCCGCCCGGTGCGGGACGGCTCCGCCGCTGGACCCCGACGACCGCGGTCGTCTGCTGGCCGGCGCCCACCACGACCCGCACGCGCTGCTCGGCGCCCATGTCGTGCAGGGCGGGATCATGTTCCGGACGCTGCGCCCGTTCGCCCGCGCGGTGAGCGTGGTGATCGACGGCAGACGCAGACAGCTCACCTCCGAGGGCGACGGCCTCTTCGCCGGCGTGGTACCGCGCCGGAAGAAGATCCCGGCGTACACCCTGCTGGTGTCGTACGAGGACGGCGAGCACGAGGTCGACGACCCGTACCGCTTCCTGCCCGCCCTCGGCGAGCTGGACCTCCATCTGATCCGGGAGGGCCGGCACGAGCAGCTGTGGAAGGCGCTCGGCGCCGAGCCGATGACCCACCAGGGTGTGACCGGCACCCGGTTCACCGTGTGGGCGCCGAACGCCCAGGGCGTGCGGGTGGCCACCGACTTCACGTACTGGGACGGCACCGCGTTCCCGATGCGCTCCCTGGGCGCGAGCGGCGTGTGGGAGCTGTTCCTGCCCGGCGTCGGCGAGGGCACCCGGTACAAGTTCGAGATCCACTCCCGGCACGGCCACCGCTTCCTCAAGGCCGACCCGATGGCCCGGTTCGCGGAGATCCCGCCGGACACGGCGTCCATCGTGCACTCCTCCCGCTACGAGTGGAGCGACGCGGAGTGGATGGCGCACCGCGGGGACGTCCCGGTGCACGTGGCGCCGTTCTCGGTGTACGAGGTGCACCTCCCGTCCTGGCGGCCGGGGCTGACCTACCGTGAGCTGGCCGAGGTGCTGCCGGCGTACGTCAAGGACCTCGGCTTCACGCACGTGGAGTTCATGCCGGTCGCCCACCACCCGTTCTCGGGCTCCTGGGGCTACCAGATCACCGGCTTCTACGCGACCATGGCCCGGCTCGGCACGCCCGACGACTTCAAGTTCCTGATCGACTCGCTGCACCGGGCGGGCATCGGCGTGATCATGGACTGGGTGCCCGCGCACTTCCCCAAGGACGACTGGGCGCTGGCCCGGTTCGACGGGGAGCCGCTGTACGAGCCCGGGGACGACCGGCGGGCCGAGCACCCGGACTGGGGCACCTACGAGTTCGACTTCGGACGGGTCGAGGTGCGCAACTTCCTCGTCGCCAACGCTGTGTACTGGTGCGAGGAGTTCCACATCGACGGGCTGCGGGTCGACGCGGTCGCCTCGATGCTCTACCTCGACTACTCCCGTGACTCGGGCCAGTGGACGCCCAATGTGTTCGGCGGCCGGGAGGACCTGGACGCGGTGGCGTTCCTGCGCGAGATGAACGCCACCGTGTACCGGCGGGCGCCCGGTGTGGTGACGATCGCGGAGGAGTCCACCGCCTGGGAGGGGGTGACCCGGCCCACCGACAGCGGCGGGCTCGGTTTCGGGCTGAAGTGGAACATGGGCTGGATGCACGACTCGCTCGGCTACATCAGCCACGAGCCCGTCCACCGCAAGTACCACCACAACGAGATGACCTTCTCGATGGTGTACGCCTACAGCGAGAACTACGTCCTGCCGATCTCCCACGACGAGGTCGTGCACGGCAAGCAGGCGCTGGTGTCGAAGATGCCCGGCGACTGGTGGCAGCAGCGGGCCAACCACCGCGCCTACCTGGGCTTCATGTGGGCCCACCCCGGCAAGCAACTCCTCTTCATGGGCCAGGAGTTCGCCCAGGGAGCCGAATGGTCCGAGCCGCACGGGCCGGACTGGTGGCTGCTGGATCCCGGCTACAGCGCCGAGCCCGACCACCGGGGCGTCCGGGACCTCGTCCGGGACCTCAACACCGCCTACCTCGCCACCCCCTCGCTGTGGCAGCGGGACACCGACCCGGGCGGCTTCCAGTGGGCCCTCGGGGACGCGGCCGACGACAACGTCTTCGCCTTCCTCCGGTACGCCGCCGACGGCACTCCCCTGCTCGCGGTGTCGAACTTCTCCCCGGCCGTGCGGGAGGACTACCGGATCTGGGTCCCCGAGGGCGGCACCGTCTGGGAGGAGACCCTCAACACGGACGCGGCCCGGTACGGCGGCGGCGACATCACCAACCCGGGGCCGATCAAGCCGGAGGAGGACGGGATCCGGATCACCCTGCCGCCGCTGGCGACGGTCTGGCTGACGCCGTACCCCTCCTGAGGCCCGCGGCGACGCCAGGTGTCCGACTGCCCGGTAGCGGGCAGTCGGGGCGTACGACGAAACCTCGTCGTCATCGCGTCGGGCCATAGAAGGGGTGCACAGGTGCGCACCGTAGGTGTGGAGGAAGAACTCCTCCTGGTCGATCCGGAGACGGGTGAACCGCGGGCCCGGTCGGCCGCGATCATCGCCCGCGCCGAGCGGGAGAGCACGGACGGCCACGACGTGTTCGAGAAGGAACTGCACGACCAGATGCTGGAGTACGCCAGCGAGCCGCAGTCGACCATGGACGGCCTGAGCCGGGAGATCCTCCGGTGCCGCAAGGAGGCGGCGCGGTACGCCGGGGAGCTGGGCTGTGCCGTGGCGGCACTGGCCACCTCCCCGTTGCCGGTCAGCCCGGCCGTCGGCGCGGGCCGGCGCTATCAGTGGATGGCGGAGCAGTACGGCATCGCCACCCAGGAGCAACTCGTCCTCGGCTGCCATGTGCATGTGAGCGTGGAGTCCGACGAGGAGGGCGTCGCCGTCATCGACCGGATACGGCCGTGGCTGTCGGTGCTCGGCGCGCTGAGCGCCAACTCGCCCTTCTGGCAGGGCAAGGACAGCGGATACAGCAGCTATCGCAGCCGGGTGTGGCAGCGCTGGCCGTCGGCCGGTCCCACCGAGGTCTTCGGGTCGGCCGAGCGGTACCACCAGGTCGTCGCGGACATGATCGACACCGGGGTGATCCTCGACCAGGGGATGGTGTATTTCGACGCCCGGCTCTCCCGGAACTTCCCGACCGTGGAGATCAGGGTGTCGGACGTGAGTCTGCACGCGGACACCCCCGTCCTGCTCGCCAACCTGGCCCGCGGCCTGGTGGAGACCGCGGCGCGGGAGTGGCGGGCGGGTGTCGAACCGGCGCCGCACAGCGTCAGCGTGCTGCGGCTGGCGGCCTGGCAGGCCGCCCGGGCGGGCGTCACCGGGGAGCTGCTGCACCCCGTGACCATGCGGCCCATGCCGGCCCGCGCAGTGGTGCAGGCCCTCCTCGACCATGTCGGGGAGGCGCTGGAGGACCACGGCGACCTCGACCGGGCCCGGACGGGCGTCGCCGAGCTGCTGGAGCGCGGCAACGGCGCCCGGGTGCAGCGCGAGCTGATGGAGCGCACCAGCAGCCTCCGGGACGTGGTCCTCGAGTGCGTCCGGCGCACTCAGGACTGAGGCGGTGCCGACTCACACCATGAGGATGATGGCGTAGGTCAGGAAGAAGGCCGCGCACAGCACGGCGAGGACGAGGATCACGAGCACGGGCCCCGTGGCCCAGCCCTTGGGCGGGTTGTGCGTCTCACGCGGGCCCGCCTCGGGCATGCTGCTCTCCGCAGGCGGCGTTTCGCCGGGTGGTACCGAACCGCCCGGTTCCAGACCGGTGGTGCGCTCGGGCTCCGGATCAGGGTTGATGTGGTTCATGCCCCCCGAGTCCCCCGATCTCGCCGAGATCATCAGTACCGGCGGATCAGCGTCGGCGGACTTGTCGGATTCCGGCGCGGTTCGCTCGTACCTCGGCTAGATTCGAGCACCGCCGATAACCCTCCTCGTCGGTGGCGTCACACCGTGTACACGACAGGAGCTGCGCATGCGCGACTTCGCCCCGGCTCCCTCCGTCTCCGCGCCGCCGGGCGGCGGACTCGCCGACAGCATCTTCGAGCGGGCCCTGCTCGAGCCCACCTTGCCGATGCTCGCGCGCCGCCTGCCCGGTTCCGCCGAGTGGACCGAGATCAGCGCGGTGGAGGTGCGGGACACGGTGGTGGAGGTGGCCAAGGGTCTGGTCGCCTCCGGGATCGCGCCCGGCCACCGCGTGGCGATCATGGCGCGCACCCGGTACGAGTGGACGATCTTCAGCCACGCCCTGTGGGCGGTGGGCGCCGAGGTCGTGCCCGTGTATCCGACCTCCTCGCGGGAGCAGGTGGAGTGGATCCTCCGGGACGCCGGGTGCGTGGGCGTGGTGGTCGAGGACGAGCAGTCGGTGATGACCGTCGGCTCGGTGTGCGCCTCGCTGCCGTTGCTGCGGCATGTCTGGCAGCTGGACGCGGGGGCACTGGACCAGCTGGTCGAGCGGGGTGCCTTCGTCCCGCTCGCCGCGGTCGACTCGCTGCGCCGGATCGTGCTGCCGGACTCCACGGCCGTCATCTCCTACACCTCCGGCTCCACGGGCCGCCCGCTCGGCTGCGCGCTGAGCCACCGGAGCCTGGCGAACGGCTGCGACACCCTGCTGGAGGGCTGGGGGCACCTGGTGGTGCCGCCGGGAGGACAGGCGTCGGTGCTCGCCTTCCTGCCGTTCTCCCATGCGTACGGGCTCATGGTGCAGGGGCTGTGCGTGCGCGGCGGGATGCTGATGGGCCACGAGTCCGACCCGGGTGGGGACTCCCTCGCCTCGGCGCTGCGCTCGTTCCGGCCGACGTACTTCTGCGCCGTCCCGTCGGTCTTCGAGAAGATCTACAAGAACTTCCTGCGCTCCGCCCGCCAGTCGGGCCGGGGCGCCCTGTTCGAGCGGGCCGCCGACACCGCCCGGGACTTCGCCGCGGCCGTGGAGCGGCACCGGCTCGGCGAGGGGCCGGGACCCGGCTTCGATCTGCGGCTGCAGCACGCGCTGTACGAGCGGACGGTCTACCGCGGGCTGCGCGGCGCCCTCGGCGGCCGGGTCCGCCGGGCGACGTCCGGCGGCTCGCCCCTGAACAGGGAGATCTCCCTGTTCTACGAGGGCATCGGCATCTACCTCAACGACGGGTACGGGCTCACCGAGACCGCCGGCGGGGTCACCGCCCAGCCGCCGGGCCAGGAACGGTCGGGAACGGTCGGCAAGGTGCTGCCCGGCATGGACGTCCGGGTGGCCGACGACGGGGAGATCCTGGTGCGCGGACCGTCGGTGTTCCAGGGCTATGTCAACGACGAGGCGGCGACCCGGTCCGTGCTGCGCGGCGGCTGGCTGGCCACCGGGGACCTGGGGATCCTCGACTCCGACGGTTATCTGACGATCACCGGACGGAAGAAGGACGTCATCATCACCAGCAGCGGCAAGAGCGTCGCGCCCGCCGCCCTGGAGCAGCGCCTGCGAATGCACCCGCTGATCCATCAGGCGGTGGTGGTGGGCGACAACCGGCCCTGTGTGGGGGCGCTGCTCACCCTGGACCCGGACTTCCTGGCGTACTGGCGCGGCACCCTGCAGCCGCGCTCCGACCCGCGCAGCCGGGACGCCCGGGAGGAGAACGCCCTGCGGGAGGAGATCGCGCGGGCGGTGGCGGCCGCCAACAGCACGGTGTCGCGGTCGGAGTCCATCCGGGTCTTCCGGGTGCTGCCGGAGCCGTTCGACCTCAGCAACGGACTGCTGACGCCGTCGATGAAACTGCGCAGGGACGCTATCGTGCGGCACTACGCATTGGAGATCGACGCGATGTACCAGGCCCGCGCCCGGACCCGGCGGCAGCCGGTGCCGGACGAGTCGGCGGTGTGGGACGACGCGGACAACGTCTTCCGGTGACCTGTGCGTAGGTCGCGGCGAGCGGGGAAGCCGGACAGCGCAGGTGCATGGGGGGAGAGACGGACGACGACACCTTGGCTGGACAGGACATTGCAGACCGTCTCGTCCGCTTCGCGGGGGCGCTGGCGGACGTGACCGAGGCACGCATGGCCGCGGAGGCATACCTCCGCGACCTGGCGCGGGTCTCGCCACCCGCCGCGCCCGACCACCGGGACGACATCCTGCTGGTGGTCACGGAGCTGGCGGCGAACACGGTGGAGTACGCCCCCGGCCCGTTCGAGCTGCGCTTGAGCAGAGCCTTCGACGGTGTGCACGTCGTCCTGCGCGACACCAGTCCGACACCGCCGGCTCCGCGTGCCTTCGATCCGCATCGCGGCGGCCGCGGGGTCGGCTGGTATCTGGTGCAGAGCCTGAGCCATCAGGTCGGCGTCATCACCCATGAGCGGGGCAAGGACGTTCATGTCTTCCTGCCGTGGTGACTGCGCGGCCGATCTTGGGGAACCCAGTGTGCCCGAGGTCCCCGCGGGGCAGTGTGGCTCAAACATGTCGTTCATCTGCCTGCCGCACCCGACTGGCGGAGCGGCCGGGAGCGCGGTGGGATCGATCAGGTGCGAGGCAGCGATCCAGGGGCAGGCGAACGACGTCGTATCAGACCGCCTGGAGCCGCAGAAGGGATGAACACCGTGACACGACCCAGGATCCTGGTGGTTGGCGCAGGCTTCGCCGGAGTGGAGTGTGTGCGCCGACTGGAGCGCCGGCTCGCCGCCGACGAGGCCGACGTCACCCTGGTGACGCCGTTCGCCTACCAGCTCTACCTTCCCCTGCTTCCCCAGGTCGCCTCCGGGGTGCTGACGCCCCAGTCGATCGCGCTCTCCCTGCGCCGCAGCCGCAAGTACCGCACCCGGATCATCCCGGGCGGTGCCATCGGCGTGGACCTCGCGGCCAAGGTGTGCGTCATCCGCACGATCACCGACGAGATCGTCAACGAGCCCTACGACTACATCGTGCTGGCTCCCGGGAGCATCACCCGCACCTTCGACATCCCGGGTCTGACGGACCACGCGTTCGGGATGAAGACGCTCGCCGAGGCCGCCTACATCCGTGATCACGTCATCTCGCAGCTCGACCTGGCCGACGCCAGTCAGGATCCGGCGGAGCGGGAGTCGCGCCTGCAGTTCGTGGTGGTCGGCGGCGGTTACGCGGGGACCGAGACGGCCGCGTGCCTGAACCGGCTCACCCGGGCCGCCGTCAAGCGCTACCCCCGGCTGGATCCCGGCCTGATCAAGTGGCACCTGATCGACGTCGCCCCGAAGCTCATGCCCGAGCTGGGCGACAAGCTCGGCCGCAGCGCCCAGGACGTCCTGCGCAAGCGGGGCATCGAGATCTCGCTGGGGGTGTCCATCGCCAAGGCGGGCCCGGAGGAGGTCACCTTCACCGACGGCCGGGCGGTGCCCACCCGCACCCTGATCTGGACGGCCGGGGTCGTCGCCAGCCCGCTGATCAAGACCCTCGGCGCGGAGACCGTCCGGGGCCGGCTCGCGGTGGCGGCCGAGATGAACCTGCCCGGACACGACGGCGTGTTCGCGCTCGGCGACGCGGCGGCGGTGCCGGACCGGGCCAAGGGCGAGGAGGGCGCCGTCTGCCCGCCGACGGCCCAGCACGCCATGCGCCAGGGCAAGGTCGTCGCCGACAACGTCGTCGCGACGCTGCGCAACCAGCCCATGAAGCCGTACGTCCACAAGGACCTGGGCCTCGTGGTCGACCTCGGCGGACGGGACGCGGTGTCCAAGCCGCTCGGGGTGGAACTGCGCGGCCTGCCCGCCCAGGCGGTGGCCCGCGGCTACCACTGGTCGGCGTTGCGCACCAATGTCGCCAAGACGCGCGTGCTGACGAACTGGGTCCTCAACGCCATCGCCGGCGATGACTTCGTGCGCACCGGCTTCCAGGCCCGCAAGCCCGCCAAGCTGAGGGACTTCGAGTACACGGACGCCTATCTGACGCCGGAGCAGCTGCGGGAGCACGTTGCGGAGGGTCGGGGATAGCCACCGGTTCGGGGCGGGCACGACTGCGGGACCGGGTCGCGGCATCGGACCCGGGGCTGTTGCGGCTGGCCGCGGGGCTGCGCACGGTGGCCTCGATCGCGCTCGCCCTCGCCGTGCTCGCCCTGATCGGCGCCGATGTGCCGCATCTGGTCGCGGGCGCGATGGCGGCGATGGTGTCCACCTTCGCCGTACGGGAGAAGCAGCGCGGCCCGCAGGCCGTCACGCTCGCCCTCGGCCTGCCGGTCGCGCTCGCCTCCGTCACCCTGGCCGCGCTGCTGCACTCCCATGTCGTCGCCGGTGATCTGTTCTTCGTCGCGCTGATCTTCGGTGCCGTGTACGGCCGCCGGTTCGGCGACCGCGGTACCGCGCTCGGGCTGATCGCCTTCCAGCTGTACTTCGTGTCCCTGTTCGTCGGCGCCACCGTCGCCGACCTGCCCGAGCTGTACGTCTCGGTGGTGACGGCCGTGGTGTGCAGTGCCCTGGTGCGGTTCGCGCTGGTGCCGGAGACCCCGGCCGGGACGCTGGAGCGGCTGCGCGAGGCGTTCCGGGCCCGGCTGGCACAGCTGGTGTCGGCCCAGCTCGAGCTGCTGGACGCGGGGCCCGGGGAAGCGGACCGGGCGCTGCACAGCGTGCGCGAGGGCACGGCGCGGCTGCACGAGACGGCACTGATGATCCAGGGGCGCCTGGAGGAGGGCACGGCGGACGAGGCCACGGCCCGGCTGGTGCAGCGGCGGGTGGCGGACGCGGAGATCGCCGCCGAGCGGCTGGGCCTGCTGCTGCTCACCGCCCGCAGCGCCGAACGCACGGACACCCTGACCCTGCACCTGCCCGGCGCGCCCGTCCCGACGGCCGGACGGCTGCCGGTCCGGGACCAGGCCGCCGACACCCTGCGCCGGGACCTGCGCGGCCTGCAACTGCTGGTCCAGCACCCGGGCGGCACCGCGCTCGCCCAGGTCCGCAACCGCCTGCTGTCCTACCGGGACGAGGAGAACCTGCCCGGGGCCTCCCCGGCGGTGCAGGACGCCTTCCGCGGAATCGGCGAGGCCGCCCGGGCCGTCCTGGGGCTGCGGACCGCGCTGGACGGGCCCCAGGACGAGTCGGACGACACCCCGTCCACCGCCAGGTCCCGCGAGGAGCTGGACGCCGAGGACGCCGCGATCGACGGCGCGCAGGACACCGCGGCGAAGGAAGAGGAGGAGAGGGGGCTGCGGAGGCCGACGACGCGGGCCGCCGTGCAGGTCGCCGTGGGCTCGTCGCTGGCCATCGTCGGCGGGGAGCTGCTCTCCAGTCACCGCTGGTACTGGGCGGTACTGACCTGCTGGATCGTCTTCCTCAACACCTCGTCCACCGGCGAGATCCTGGTGAAGGGCTACCGCCGACTGCTGGGCACGGTGTTCGGGGTGGTGGCCGGCATCGTGCTGGCGGGGCTGGTGGGGCAGCACACCTGGACGGCGTTCGCCCTGGTGCTGGTCTTCGTGTTCCTCATGTTCTACACCGCGCCCCTGTCGTACACGCTGATGTCGTTCTTCGTGACGGCCGCGCTGGGGCTGCTGTACACCCTGCTGCACACCTACAGCCTGTCGGTGCTGGTGCTGCGGATCGAGGAGACGGCGCTCGGGGCGGCCTGCGGGGTGTTCGCGGCGGCGCTGGTGCTGCCGGTCAACACCGGCCGGCGGACCGACGACCTGCTCGGCACCGTGCTGGAGCGGCTGGGCGAGGTCACCGGGGCGGCCGTGGAGCAGCTGAGCGGCGGGCCGCCGGCGGAGCTGCTCGACCAGGCGCGGGACCTGGACCGGGCGCTGGCCGATCTGCGGGCGGCGACCAAGCCGCTGACGCACCCGGTGACCCCGCTCAGGGCCCGGCGCGACACCGCCCGCTATGTGGTGGCGTTGCTGGAGACGGCGGCCTATCACGCGCGCTCGCTGGCGGCGACCGCCGAGCTGCTGCCCACGCATCCCTCGATCGCGGCGGACCCGCGGCTGCGCGGGGCCGGGCGGCGCATCGCGCACAACATCGAGGCCATCGCGGCGCATGTCGCCGACGAGCGGGCCGGGGACCGGGTGCAGACCGGTCCGAGCATCGCCTCGCTGCTGGAGCCCGACGTGCCGGGCAGCAGCCGGTACGGCCGGGTGACCGACCGGGTGCTGCGGCACCTGCAGCGGCTCGACGAGGTGGTGGTGGGCCTGGCCCGCCCTCTGGGGGCACCGGTCGGCCCGGCGGACGGCGGGTAGGCCCTGCCGTCCGGATCGGACCAGGACCCGGCGCTGGTCAGAAGTCGGTGGGCAGGCCGCTCGCCTCGGCGATGCCGCGCAGTTCCTCGTCGTCGTGACGGCGGGTGCGGATGTAGGAGGCGATCTCGTCGAGGCGGTCGGGGTCGGAGGCCGTGGCCGAGTCGGTGACCACCCGGACCGAGCCGGTGTCCCCGAGGTCGATCTCGACGACCTCGTTGTCCATCCGGCCGGTGACCGCGGTGGCGATCACCAGGGCGGCCTGGTCGCGGATCTCCTGGGGCAGCTGCTCCTCGCCGTCGTCGTCCAGGGCGAACTCGGCGGGTGGCAGCCGCCGCTCGTCGATGGCCCGCAGCACGGGTTCGACGACGTCGAGCAGGCGATGGTAGTCCTCGGTGTCCATTCGGGCGCGCAGCAGGCCGAGGTAGATGTCCACGGGCCGGCCGTCGGGCGAAAGCTCGTAGTCGTTCATCTGCCCCGCGTTCCCCTTATCCGGCGTCTCAGACGCGTCGCCGGGCGGCCATCATGAAGGAGAACAGGCCGAACAGGACCAGGCCGAAGGCGACGGCGGCCAGCAGCCACGGGCCGAGCCCCGTTTCGGCGAACGAGCGCAGGGTGTCGTCCAGGCCCTTGGCCTTGTCGGGTTCGTAGTCGACGGCGGCGCGTACGGCGAAGCTGCCCAGCGCGGCGAACACCGCGGCGCGCGCCAGGCCGCCGCCCACTCCCGTGACGTCCGTCAGCCGCTTCGCGGTCCGGGACATCTCGCCGAGCTTGAGATCCTTGCGGTACTTGCGGCGGATCGCCTGGACGCCGATCCACACCCCGGCGATCACGATGCCCGCCCCGCCCGCCCCGACGATCCACTGTCCGACGGGCAGCTCCATCGCGGTCGCGGTGATGTCCCGGGACTGCTGGTCGGCGGAGCCGCCGCTGTCGCCCTTGCGGCCGCTCGCCGCGAAGCGCAGCACGGAGTAGGCGACGAAGCCGTAGAAGAGACACCTGCCCGCGGACAGGAGGCGCTTGTGGGGCTTGTGGCCCTTGGGTCCCACGCGGCCGAAGAGCGCCTCCGAGAGCCGCCACAGGGCCATGCCGACCAGGCCGATGCCGAGGGCCCACAGCAGGACGGAGCCGAAGGGCTTCTCGGACAGTTCGGCCAGGGCACCCTGGCGGTCCGCCTGGCGGCGCCGGCCGCCGAAGGCGATCTGCAGGGCGAGGGCGCCGACCAGCAGGTAGATCACCCCGCGTGCGGCCAGTCCCGCCCGGGCGGCGCCCTCGGTCATCGAACCGGCGGCTTTCGACCCGGAGGGGGTGCGACCCGCCCCGACCACGGCACTCATGTTCATCAGATCCTCCCGGACTCCTGATGCCCCGGTTCGGGCGGGGCTCACGTCGAAAGCCCGGTTCAGCGCCGCCTGCTGCGGCGGCCGAGGGCGTGCAGGTGCTCCAGGGCGTCGAGGACCACGGTGCGGTCGTACCAGGCGAGCCAGCGGCCCGCCTGGGCGCCGACCGCCTCCAGCGCCTTGAGCTGGGCCGCCGTCATGTCCTTGAGCAGTCCGTCGAAGTGCGCCGAGACGATGCCCAGGCACTGGCCGGACGCGGTGGCCAGCGGCACGCTGTGGCAGGCCCTGCTGCCCGAGGCGAGGATCGCCTCCCGGGCCTGCTCGGTGAAGACCGGGTCAGCCTCCACGTCGTGCACGCTGACCTGGGCGACGTCCTGGGCCGCCCGGGCGCACGCGGTGCCGTCGGCGCCGACGTGGGCGAAGAAGTCGAGGAAGTCCGCGGTGTGCCCGGTGTGCTTCTCGATCCGCAACCCGCCCCGGGCGCGGTCGGCGAGCTGCACATTGCCCATGCCGGTGTCCGTCACGGCGAGCGTCTGGCTCAGCACGGCCGCCAGGACGGCGCCCCGGGTCTCGCTGCCGGTGTCCCGGGCGGCCGGGAAGGTGAGGGGCGGCTCCACGGTGCGGGCACGGCCGGTGAACCACAGGGCCGCGCGCTCGTCGGGCCGCGGCAGGATCACCAGGGCCTCCGCGAGGGTGCGCATCCGGACGTTGTGGTGCTGCGAGGCCCGCCGCATCAGCGAGAACGCGCTGTCCGCGTCGGGCAGGGCGTAGCGCTCCTGCAGCAGGCCCTGGGCCTGGGCGATCAGCGGATGGGTCAAAGCACGGGCGCGCAGGTCACGCAGCTCGGCGCGGAGCCGCTCCAGCTCTCCCTCGGTGTCGGTCATGGAACTCCTCAGGTCGGTCGAAACCGCGCCTGCCCCCGTCGTTCCGCCGTACACGGAGGATTTTCACAGGAGCGGCACCAGGGCGCTGATGCGCTTGCCGCCCGTCGGCAGCAGCGATACCTGCACGTCACGGGCGAGGCGGCACACGATCCGCCAGCCGTGGCCGCCGAAACGGCGGGGCGTTTGCCGCTCGCCGGGTTCGGTGACCACCGGCAAGCGGTTGCTGAGGTCGCTCACCGAGACCCGTACGCCGGGATCGACGAGATCGACGCGGAAGTCGGTGACCCCGCCGCCGTGCACGATGGCGTTGGTGGTGAGTTCCGAGGCGACCAGCAGGGCATCGTTGACCGCCATGCGGTCGGGCGCCGCGCCGGTGGCGCGGCAGTGGTCGGCCACCGCGCGTTCCACGGCCCTGCGTGCCTGGGCCGGTTCGTTCACGGACTGTGTGCTGTGCTCCCCGCGCATCATCTGACTCCGTGGTCGGTATCGAGGGGCGCGCTCCCCCGGGCGCCTTGCGTTCCCTCCCTTCGGCTCGCCCCTGCTGGGCAGGTCAAACCTCCCGGTACCCGACCGGACGCTCGAATCGGTCCGCACGGGGTACGCGGAATCCATGACCGATGTCGTGGACTCAGACGAACTGCTGCGGCGCATCCAGCGCGCCCGGACCTGCGCGCGGCAGGAGGAGCAGGACTGGCGGACCCGGAGCGTGGATCTGCGGGCGAGCGACCCGGACGCCGCGCGGGACGCCGCCGTGCGCGTGGTCGCCTACGAGGCCGTGCTGCGGGTGCTGGACGAGATCGTGACACCGGGCGCGCATCCGCACGAGCCCTGAGCGGGGTGCCGATTGGCCGCCGCCGTGCCGGGAACCCGATCGCGCATGAAACGCGATCACGAGCGAGCACCGGTACTGGAGGCCCTGGCCGACTACCACCGTCAAGGACGGACGTCGTTCTCCCCGCCCGGGCACAAGCAGGCCCGCGGCGCGGATCCGGCGGTCCGGGAGATCCTCGGGGACGCGGTCTTCCTCGGCGATGTCCTGGCCTCGGGCGGTCTCGACGACCGGCTCACCCGGGGCCGGGTGCTGGAGCGGGCCGAGGAGCTGATGGCCGATGTGGTCCACGCCGACCACACGTTCTTCACCACCTGCGGCTCCTCCCTGTCCGTCAAGGCGGCGATGCTGTCCGTCGCGGGCCCGCACGAGCGGCTGCTGATCGGGCGGGACGCCCACAAGTCCGTGGTGTCGGGGCTGATCATCGCCGGGATCGAGCCGGTGTGGGTCGAGCCCCAGTGGGACGCCGAACGGCATCTCGCCCATCCCCCGTCGGCGGCGGACTTCGACCGCGCCTTCGACGAGCACCCGGACGTCAAGGGTGCCCTGGTCACCAGCCCCACGCCGTACGGGACCTGCGCGGACCTTCAGGCGATCGCCGAGGTCTGTCACCGCAGGTCGAGGCCGCTGATCGTGGACGAGGCGTGGGGTGCGCACCTGCCCTTCCATCCGGATCTGCCGACCTGGGCGATGGACGCGGGCGCGGACATCTGCGTGACCAGCGTGCACAAGATGGGCAGCGGGCTGGAACAGGGCTCGGTCTTCCATCTCCAGGGCGACCTGGTGCCGCCCCAGCTGCTCAAGATGCGCTCGGACCTGCTCAGCACCACCAGCCCCTCGGTGCTGATCTACGCGGGTCTGGACGGCTGGCGCCGCCAGATGGCGCTGCGCGGCAAGGACCTGATGGGCGGTGCGCTGGACCTCGCGGCCCGGTTGCGGGAGGACATCGAGCGCCTCGACGGCCTGCATGTCAACGACCGGGACGACTTCTGCGGCGCCGGCCTCGCGGACGATCTCGATCCGCTGACCGTCACCATCGAGGTCGACGGCCTCGGCATCACCGGGTACCGGGCGGCGGACTGGCTGCGCCAGCACCGGGAGATCGACGTCCACCTCAACGACCACCGGCGGATCGGCGCGCAGATCACGCACGGGGACGACGAGGAGACGACGGGTGAGCTGCTCGCCGGGCTCAAGGATCTCGTGGCGGCGGCGCCGGAGCTGCGGCCGGTGCCGGGGGTGGAGGTGCCGCCCCCTGCCGAGCTGCGGCTGGAGCAGGCCGAGCCGCCGCGGGACGCCTTCTTCGGGCCCGCCGAGGACGTGCCGGTCGAGGAGGCGGCCGGCCGGATCGCGGCCGAGATGATCACGCCGTATCCGCCGGGCATCCCGGTCGTGCTGCCCGGTGAGCGACTGACCGAGCCGGTGCTGCGGTACCTGCTCACCGGCCGGGACGCGGGCATGAATCTGCCGGATCCGAGCGATACGAGCCTGGAGACGATCCGGGTGACGGCGGACCGGGAGTGAAACGGGTCACGTGACCCGCTGCGGGTTTCGCAGGGCGACCCGAGATGGTTTACCGTTCATCCATACGTGGTCGCGGGGTCGATGTGAACCGTCCCCCGGACCCCGCATACGGCCCTGGCTGGCTTCCCCCGTCCAGCCAGGGCTTTTTCATGCCTGCGGAAATCTCCACCGGTTCTGTAGTCCGTCAAGGTGCTCTTCGCCTCGGCAGCGGCTGAAATGGGCGTAGGGAAAGCCCCGGAACCCCGACGCCGGCGAGGAGCCCCGTGTCATGACCAAAGCGACCAAACTGCTGACCGCCCTTCCCCCGCCCCAGCGCAGCCACCTGATGACGGCGGCCAAGGAGGTCTCCTTCCCGGAGGACGCCCGCATCTTCGAGGCCGGCGGCACCGCCGACCGGTTCTGGGTGATCCGCTCCGGTGCCGTGTCCCTCGACCAGCAGGTGACCTCCGTGCAGCGGGTCACCGTCGCCAGCCTCGGCTCCGGGGATCTGCTCGGCTGGTCCTGGCTGTTTCCGCCGTACCAGTGGGACTTCGGCGCGGAGGCGTTCAGCCCGGTGCGCGCCTACGAGTTCGACGCCGCGACCGTGCTCCGGCTGTGCGAGGAGGACCAGCAGCTCGGGATGATCCTGGTCCGCACGGTCGCCGAGATCCTGGCGCACCGGCTGGAGATGACCCGGGGCAAGCTCATGGAGCAGTACGGGATGCGCCGGCGCAGCGCCCTGTAGGCGTCGTCGGACCCGGTGGCGGCGCAGCGCCGGGACGGCGAGGGCGGGGCCGAGCATCGCCGCGACGACCAGCAGGCCGCCGCCCGCGACGGCTTGGGCGCGCGCCGCAGGCGGAGCCCGCCGTGCCGTGCAGCACATCGGCGAGGCGCGGCCCGCCCGCGGCGACAAGGGTGAAGACGCCCTGCGTCCGGCCGCGCATCTCGTCGGTGGCGGCGGACCGCAGGATCGCCCCGCGGACCGCGCTGTGTGCGCCCTGGTGCCGGAAGCCCGTGGACACCGGCGAAGAATGGCACCGGCCCACGGGAGTTCGGGGTGAGGGATCTCAGCTTCCGAGGATCAGTGACGCACCGAGGACGAGCATCATCGCGGCGACCAGGCCGTCGACGATCCGCCAGGCCGCGGGACGGGCGAGCAGCGGGCTGAGCAGCCGGGCGCCGTAGCCGAGCGCGGTGAACCAGCACAGGCTGGCGAGGACGGCGCCGAGCCCGAACGTCCAGCGCAGGTCGCCGCGGTCGGCGGCGACGGAGCCGAGCAGGAACACCGTGTCGAGGTAGACGTGCGGGTTGAGCCAGGTCATCGCCAGACAGGTCAGCACCGCCCGGCGGCGCGAGCCCGTGGCCTCCCCGTCCGCCTGCAGCGCACCGGCCGGGCGAAATACGCGCCGGGCGGCGAGGACGCCGTAGGCGATCAGGAACGCTCCGCCGATCCAGCCGACCGCCGTCAGCGCACCCGGCCAGGCCACCACGATCGCGCCCACGCCGCCGACGCCGAGGGCGATGAGCGCGGCGTCGGACAGGGCGCAGATGCCGACGACGGCGAGGACGGTGTCACGGCGGATGCCCTGGCGCAGGACGAAGGCGTTCTGGGCGCCGATGGCGACGATGAGCGAGAGGCCGGTGCCGAAACCGGCGGCGGCTGTGGCGAGTGCGGTGGGCATGACGTCGACGCTAGAGAGCCCGCGGCCTTGTGTACAGCTAAAGATTCTTACGTACCATTAGCTCTCGTGATGATGACGGAGCTGCCGCTGGACCACGTGCGGACGCTGCTCGCGGTCGTGGACGAGGGCACGTTCGAGGCCGCCGCGGCCGAACTGCACGTGACGCCGTCCGCGGTCAGCCAGCGGGTGAAGGCGCTCGAGCAGCGCACGGGGCGCGTGCTGCTGGTGCGGACCAAACCGGTGCGCCCCACCGAGTCCGGCGCCGTCGTCGTGCGGTTCGCGCGCCAGCTCGCCCGGCTGGAGCGCGACGCGCGGGCCGAGCTGGGCATGGGCGGCGCGGAGGCGGAACCGACCCGGGTGTCGGTGGCGGTCAACGCCGACTCCCTGGCGACCTGGTTCCTCGACGCCCTCACCCGCGTGCCGTCCGACCCGCGGCTCTGCTTCGAACTGCGCCGCGAGGACGAGGCCCATACGGCGGCCCTGCTCCGGGAGGGCCTGGTGATGGCGGCGGTGACCTCCGCGGCCGAGCCGGTCACCGGGTGCTCCGTACGCCCGCTCGGCAGGATGCGGTACGTCGCCGCGGCGAGCCCCGGTTTCGTCGAGCGGCATCTCGCCGGACCGCTGCGGCAGGCGCTGCCTGCAGCGCCGGTGGTGACCTTCGACCGCAGCGACGAACTCCAGGACACCTTCCTGCGCCGGTTGCGCCGGGACGGCGCCGGTGCGGTCCGGCACCGGATCCCCACGTCCGAGGGGTTCCTGGCGGCCGTCGAGACCGGCCTCGGCTGGGGCATGGTCCCGGAGATCCAGGCCGGCCCCCGACTGCGGGACGGACGGCTCGTCTCCCTCGCCCCGGAGCGGCCGCTGGACGTACCGCTGTACTGGCAGCAGTGGAAGCTGGACTCCCCCGCCCTGGCGACGCTGGCGGATGCGGTGGCGACGACGGCGGCCGAGGTGCTGGACGCCTAGCTCTCGCCCTCCAGCCGGGCCTGCGCGCTGTCCAGGAGCATCTCCAGGGCCGTCGGATAGGCGCTGGTCACCATGCGGGTCGCCAGCAGGGGGGCCGCCTCGGCGATGCGGGGGTGGGTGGTGCGGGGCAGCCGGGCGTACGTGGAGCGCCACATCGCCTCGTCGGCGCGCAGCGCGGCGCTCGGCAGGGCCAGGGAGGCGGCGTCGAGGGCGGCGAAGGCCAGGGTCTGGTCGATGAAGGCGTGGTAGATCCGGACCGTCTCGGGCAGCGGGAAGCCGGCGGTGCGCAGGACGTCCAGCACCGCCTCGTCGGCGGCGAGTTCGTTGGCCCGGCCGGTGACGCGGTTCGTGGTGAGCAGGGCGGCCTGCGGATGGGCGACGTAGGCCGCGTGGATCCTGAGCCCGACCGTCCTGAGGTCCGCCCGCCACTCCCCCGTCGGCCGCCAGCCGCGCAGGGCCTGTCCGATGAGCGCGTCGCCGATCGCGAGGGTCAGGTCGTCCATGCCGCGGAAGTACCGGTACAGGGTGCTCGGATCGGCGTCCAGGGCCAGCCCCAGGCGGCGGGCGGTGAGCCCGGCGCTGCCGTGCTCGCGCAGCAGGCGCAGGGCGGTGTCCACGATCAGCGCCTCGGACAGCACCGTGCCGCTCTTGGTCGGACGGCGCCGGCGCCGCTTGTCCTCGGGGACCACTGGTTTGGGCACGTCCGCCTCCCGCCTTATGCCAACGCCATTGACCTTACGTGGAGTGCGGGCGTTGTATCTGCGCCGGGGCCCCCGCGTTCTTTCCCCTCTCCCCCCTCTCCGCTCCTCTCCCCTCCTCTCCTCTCCCCTCCCCTCCTCTCCTCCGACAGGGAGTTCTCGTCATGCGTGTACTGCTCGTGGGCGCCGGCGGTGTCGGCACCGCCGTCACCCGGATCGCCGCCCGGCGTCCGTTCTTCGAGGCGATGGTGGTCGCCGACTTCGACCCGGCGCGTGCCGAGGCGGCCGTCGCCCACCTCGACGACCCCCGGTTCCTGGCCGAGCGGGTCGACGCCGGCGACGAGGCCGCGGTGGCCGCGCTGCTGCGCCGCCACTCCTGCGACGTCCTGCTCAACGCCACCGACCCGCGCTTCGTGATGCCGCTGTTCCGGGCGGCGCGCGCAGCCGGTACCACCTATGTCGACATGGCGATGTCCCTGTCGCGGCCGCACCCCGAGGAGCCGTACCGGGCGTGCGGGGTCAAGCTCGGCGACGAGCAGTTCGCCGAGGCCGAGGCGTGGGCGAAGGACGGCGCGCTGGCCCTGGTCGGCATGGGCGTGGAGCCGGGCCTGTCCGATGTCTTCGCCCGCTACGCGGCCGATGAACTCTTCGACGAGATCGAGGAGATCGGCGTGCGGGACGGCGCGAACCTCACCGTCGACGGTTACGACTTCGCCCCCTCCTTCAGCATCTGGACCACGATCGAGGAGTGCCTGAACCCACCGGTCGTCTACGAGGCCGACCGGGGCTGGTTCACCACCGAACCCTTCAGCGAGCCCGAGGTGTTCGACTTCCCCGAGGGCATCGGGCCGGTGGAGTGCGTGAACGTGGAGCACGAGGAGGTGCTGCTGGTCCCGCGCTGGGTCGACGCCCGCCGCGTCACCTTCAAGTACGGGCTCGGCGAGGAGTTCATCAGCACCCTCAAGACGCTGCACCTGCTGGGCCTGGACCGCACCGACCCGGTGACCGTGCCGGGCCCCGACGGGCCGGTGCGGGTCTCGCCCCGGGACGTGGTCGCCGCATGTCTGCCCGACCCGGCGACCCTCGGCGGGCGGATGCGCGGCAAGACCTGCGCGGGCACCTGGGTGCGGGGCGTGAAGGACGGAGCGCCGCGCGAGGTGTACCTGTACCACGTCGTCGACAACGCGTGGTCGATGGCCGAGTACGGCAGCCAGGCCGTGGTGTGGCAGACGGCCGTCAATCCGGTCGTCGCGCTCGAACTCCTCGCGAGCGGCGCATGGTCGGGCGCCGGCGTGCTCGGCCCGGAGGCGTTCCCCGCCCGCCCGTTCCTGGATCTGCTGACCGCCTACGGCTCCCCGTGGGGCCTGCGCGAGCAGTGATCGTGCCCCGGCTCAGAAATCCATGGTTTCACTCCCGTGTCGACAGGTGACCCGAAAGCGACTGACCGCATTCGAAAGGCACGTACGACATAGGGCACAGGTGACTTCGATGGACGACTGGCGCGGCCGGGCCGCATGCCGTCAAGAGGACCCCGACCTCTTCTTCCCGATCGGTACCTCGGGGCCGGCACTGATGCAGACGGAACAGGCGAAGGCGGTGTGCCGGCGTTGTCCGGTGCAGGAGCAGTGCCTGAGCTGGGCGTTGGACACCCGCCAGACGGTCGGTGTCTGGGGCGCGACGACCGAGACGGAACGCGTGGCGCTGCTGCGGCGGCGGGCCTCCGCGCGCCGCCGCAGCGGGTAACAGCCCGTCAGGTGTCCGCCGGCGGTCCGCACGCGGGCAGCCGGAGCATGAACACCGAGCCGGTGCCGGGCTCGCTCGCCGCCGCGGCCGTACCGCCGTGTGCGGCCAGCAGGTGGCGGACGATGGGCAGACCGAGTCCGCTGCCACCGGTGCGGCGGCTGCGGGACTTCTCCGCCCGCCAGAACCGGTCGAAGACGTGCGGCAGGTCCTCGGGCGCGATCCCGCTTCCGGTGTCGGCGACCTCCAGGACCACCGCGTCGCCGTCGTGGCGCGCGGACAGTGTCACGGCACCACCCGTGGGGGTGTGCCGCAGCGCGTTGGAGACGAGGTTGCCGAGCGCCTGCCGCATCCGTACCGGGTCGGCTTCCATCCAGGGGTCACCCTGCGCCGCAGTGCGCAGGGTGACCCCTGCCGCGTCGGCGGCGACGCGGTGGGCGGCGGCGACCTGGTCGAGGAGTTCACCGGCGCGCACCGGTTCGCGGTGCAGCCGCAGGGTGCCGGCGTCGGCGTCGGCGAGGTCCTGGAGATCGTCGATGACGCGCTGCAGGACGAGCGCCTCCTCGTGCAGGGAGCCCAGCAGCGCCGGGTCGGGTTCGACGAGACCGTCCCGGGTGACCTCGAGCCAGCCGCGGATGTTGGTGAGCGGGCTGCGCAGTTCATGGGCGATGTCGCTGACCATCGCCTTCCGCTGGGCCTCCAACCGGGCGCGGCGCTCGGTGAGTTCGTTGAACGCGGCCGCGAGGATCCCGGTCTCGTCCCGGGTGGTGACGGGCACCCGCACATGCCGCTCGGGTGATTGCTGGGCGGCCGCGGTCAGTGCCCGCAGCGGCCTGACCAGCCGGGTGGCGACGGCGGCGGTCACGGCCACGGTGACGGCGAGCACCAGGCCCGCGGCGCCCACCACCTTGGTCCAGTTGGCCGGGGACAGGTCGAAGCGGACGGCGGGCCGGTCCCCGACGCCGAGGAACAGGTGGGCGGGCGGGGCGACATAGGGGTCGAGCTGGGCCCGGCGGGCCTGCTCGACGCAGTCCTGCGCCTGCCGCTGGGCGTTCGCCTGCGGCTGCGCCAGCAGCTTGCCCATGAGGTACCGGGTGGTCATCCTGCGCTCGGTGACGTCCACGGCGACGAACAGCGGCTCATGGAAGTCCACGCCCCGCGCATCCAAGCAGGCGCGGGCGCGTGCGGTCAGCTCGCTCAGCGCCTTGTCCTCGGTGGCGGTGGGCGTGTTGAGCCGTCCGTCGGCGCACTCGAAGGGCACGTAGTCGAGGGCGCTGCCGTCGTCGTCGGTGAGAATCGGGCGACCGCTCGCGGTGCGCTCCACGGTCGCCTCGATCCCGTTGCGGGCGAAACACGCGCGCCGCTGTCCGGCCAGCCGGTCCAGCCGGGCGCGTTCGGCGGCGGGCAGCCGGTAGGGGCCGACCACCCGGGGGTCGGTGCCGGCGCGCTGGGCGCCGCGGTCGGTGCGGGTGTCGACGGTCAGCGGGTCGACGGTGGCGGCGGCCCGCGGGGGCAGCGGGGTCCCCGGCGCCGCGGAGTCGGCGATCACCGTGCGGTCGCCGTCGGTCAGGGCGATGCGCCGGCCGATCCGCTGGGACAGCTCGCGCAGGGTGCCCTGTACGCCCTTCCAGTCGGCGTGGGTGGCCGCGTACCCGCTGAGCCGGTCGAGGACGTCCATGTCGTCGGCGAGGACCTGGCCCTGCTCCTCGCGCAGGGCGCGGGTGGTGGTCTCCACCGCCAGCCAGGCCGTCGCCGCCACCGAGCACACGGCGATCAGCACCGAGGCGATCAGCAGCCGGACCAGGAGCCGCTTGCGCAGGGGTATGCCGGAGCTCATCCGCGGCCGCCGCTCAGCTTGTAGCCCACTCCGAACACCGTCAGCAGCCGGACCGGCCGCCGCGGATCGGCCTCGATCTTGCGGCGCAGGTTCATGATGTGGACGTCCACGGCCCGTTCGGTGGAGGCCCGGTCGGTGCCCCGGGTGCACTCCAGCAACTGCCGCCGGGAGAAGACCCGCTCGGGCTCGGCGGTCATGGCGAGCAGGATCTGGAACTCGGCCGGGGTGCACTCCACCGGTTCCCCGTCGCAGCGCACCTCGTGCCGTACCGGATCGACGGCGAGGCCCGCGGCCCGTACGACGGGGTCCTCCTTGCGGTCCGCGGCCCGTCCGCTGCGCCGCAGCACGGTGCGGATACGGGCCATCAGCTCGCGCGGGCTGTACGGCTTGGTCATGTAGTCGTCGGCGCCCAGTTCGAGCCCGAGCAGGACGTCGTCCTCGGCGGAGCGCGCCGTGAGCATCAGCACCGGGATGTCCGGGTTCCCGGGGTTCCGGCGCAACACCCGGCACACCCCGAAGCCGTCGATCACCGGGAGCATCAGGTCCAGCACGACGAGGTCGGGGCGCAGCCGCCGGGCCGCGTCCAGGGCGGCGGGGCCGTCGTGGACCACGGTGGCGGTGTGACCCTCCGCCAGCAGGGAGCGCCGGATCAGTTCGGCCTGCATCTCGTCGTCCTCGGCGACCAGCACATGTGCGCACACCCGGCGGATCCTAGGCGGTCAGCGGGCGAGGGAGTTCGCGTCGCCCATGACGACGACGGGCTCTTTGGCGGGGTCGAGGGCCAGCAGCAGCCTTCTCATATGGGCCTTCGCGAGGCTCACACAGCCCTGGGTGGGTCCGTCGTGGTCGACGTGGAGCCATATGCCGCCGCCGCGGCCGTCGCCCAGCGGGCGGGTCCAGTCGAGCGGTGAGGTCCCCGGCTTGCGGTTGTAGTCGATGGCGATGACGTAGTCGAAGGAGCCCGCCAGGGGCTCGCCCTCGAAGCCGGTACCGGTCGCCGTGAAGCCGGGGCCGTGGTCGTACGGCAGCCGGGTCCCCGGGTCGCGCAGCCGTCCGCCGGCGTCGGTGAGGGTGAAGACACCGATCGGCGAGCGCAGATCACCGACCCGGTGGTGGTCGGTCCAGCCTTTCAGCGCGTTGTGCGCGGGCAGGCTCTCGCCCGCCTCCCAGCTGGCGTCGGTGCGCTCGTACAGGACGGCCGTGGAACGGGGCGAGTTCTTGCCGCGGCCGGTCACCACGAGGGCCTGGCGGGTGCCGGAGGGCACCTTGGCCCAGGTCCGGGCACCGAGGCCGGGGATCTGCTGGGGGGCCAGGTCGAGCGAGATCTCCGGCTGGGGCGCGGGGGTCGTGGGGGCCGCGGCGGTCGGGGTGGTCGCCGCGGCACCGGTGCCGCATCCGGTGAGCAGGAGGCAGACGGCCAGCAGAGCGGCCCGCGGGTTCGGCGTGATCATGCCTCGACCTTGGCGGACACTTGTGAGGAACCCGTCAGCCCCGCGTGGAGAGGCCCGACCGTGAGCATCCGCATCCGCCGCGTCTACGACCCGCCCGAGCCGGGCAACGGCGTCCGCGTCCTGGTCGACCGGCTGTGGCCGCGCGGGGTGTCGAAGGACGCGGCCGGGGTGGACGAGTGGCCCAAGGCGCTGACCCCGTCGACCGAGCTGCGCCGCTGGTACCACGCGGGCGGGAGGTCCTACGAGGAGTTCGCCCGCCGGTACGAGGCCGAGCTGGAGGCCCCCGAGGCGGCTGAACTGCTCACGCGTTTCAGGGAGTTGGCGGAGAAGGGGGCCGTGACGCTGCTGACGGCCGCGAAGACTCCCGAGGAGAGTCACGCGGCCGTCCTGGCCCGGCTGCTGGGCTGATGCTCAGCGGGTCTGCTGTGCGGCGGCCCGTCCCGCCGCCCGCCCGGAGAACAGGCAGCCGCCGAGGAAGGTGCCCTCCAGCGCGTTGTAGCCGTGCACCCCGCCGCCGCCGAAGCCGGCCACCTCGCCGGCCGCGTACAGCCCGTCCACCGGCTGCCCGTCGGCGCCCAGCGCGCGGGAGTCGAGGTCGGTCTGGATGCCGCCCAGGGTCTTGCGGGTGAGGATGTGCAGCTTGACGCCGATCAGCGGGCCCGCCGCGGGGTCGAGGATGCGGTGCGGGGTGGCGACCCGGCCGAGCCGGTCGCCGATGTAGCGGCGGGCGTTGCGGATGCCCTGCACCTGGGCGTCCTTGCTGTAGGAGTTGGCCAGTTGCAGGTCCCGGGCCTCGATCTGGCGCCGGAGGACGGCCGCGTCGAGCAGCGCCTTGCCGGTGAGGCCGTTCATCTTCTCGACGAGCTGCTCCAGGTTGGGGGCGGTCACGAAGTCGGCGCCCTTGCGCAGGAACGCGTCGACCGGTCCGGGCGCGCCCTTGCCGAGCACCCGTTCCTTGAGGAAGCCCGCGCGGTCCTTGGCGGTGATGTCGGGGTTCTGTTCGGAGCCGGAGAGCGCGAACTCCTTCTCGATGATCTTCTGGGTGAGGACGAACCAGGAGTGGTCGTAGCCGGCGATGTCCTCGGTGGTGCGCAGGTACTTGAGGGTGCCGAGGGTGTCGTAGCCGGGCAGGCAGGGGTCGGGCAGCCGGCGGCCCAGCGCGTCGAACCACATCGAGGACGGTCCGGGCAGGATGCGGATGCCGTGTCCGGGCCAGATCGGGTCCCAGTTCTGCAGGCCTTCGGTGTAGTGCCACATGCGGTCGCGGTTGACCAGCCGTACGCCCGCCCGTGCGCTGATGTCGAGCATCCGGCCGTCCACGTATGCGGGGACTCCGGTGACCATCTCGGCGGGCGGGGTGCCGAGGCGCTCGGGCCAGTAGCGGCGCACGATGTCGTGGTCGGCGCCGATGCCGCCGGTGGTCACGACGACGGCCTGGGCGGTGAGTTCGAAGTCGCCGACGCGGTCGCGGTTGGACCGCACGCCCCGGGCCGAGGTGTCCTCGGCGAGGAGGGTGCCGCGCACGCCGCGTGCCTGGCCGTCCTCGATGACGAGTTCGTCGACCCGGTGGCGGTGGTGGAAGGTCAGCAGCCCGTCGCGCGCGGCCTGCCGGGCGTAGCCGACGAACGGCTCGACCACGCCGGTGCCGGTGCCCCAGGCGATGTGGAAGCGGGGCACGGAGTTGCCGTGGCCGTGCGCCCTGAGGTCGCCGCGCTCGGCCCAGCCGACGGTGGGCAGGAACGTGATGCCGTGCCCCGCCAGCCAGGACCGCTTCTCCCCCGCCGCGAACTCGACGTAGGCCCGTGCCCAGCGCACCGCCCAGGAGTCCTCGTCGTCGAGGCGGTCGAAGCCGGCGCTGCCCTGCCAGTCGTTCCAGGCCAGCTCGAAGGAGTCCTTGATCTTCAGGCGCCGCTGCTCCGGGGTGTCGACGAGGAACAGCCCGCCGAACGACCAGAAGGCCTGTCCGCCCAGGTTGCTCGCGTTCTCCTGGTCCACCAGGGCGACCCGGCGGCCCCGGCTGGTGAGTTCGTGTGCGGCGACCAGGCCCGCGAGGCCCGCTCCGACGACGATGACGTCGGCATCCATGCGACCGTTCCCTTCCTCATTGGGGGGTGCCGCTGCCGTCGGTCAGCAGGGCGGTGAGCAGTTGCTTGAGCCAGGCGCGGGCGCTGTCGACGTCCTTGTCCAGCAGCAGTTGGGTGGTGACCCCGTCGTAGGCGGCGACGACCGCGCGCGCGGCGCCGTCGATGCCGCCGAACACGGCGGGCAACCGGGTGTGCCCGGTGGCCCGGCCAAGCCGGTCGGCGATGGCCGCGCGCAGCCGCTCGCGGTGCTCCAGCAGGCTCTGCGCGACGGCCGGGTCCCGGGCCGCGTGCACCAGGAAGTCCGTCTTCACCAGCAGCCACTCCACATCGAGCAGCAGGACCTCGGTGACCCGGTCCACGGACTCCGGTACGTCGAGCGCGGGCCCGTCCAGCGCCAGCGCGTCGGCGACCTGCTCGGCGATCAGGTCGGCGCGCTGCCGGTAGAGGGCGAAGAAGAGTTCGTCGAGGCTGTCGAAGTTGGAGTAGAAGGCGCCGCGGCTGTAGCCGGCGGCGTCGCAGACCTCCTCGATCGACACCCGGCCGAACCCCTTGGCGGCGAAGACGGCGAAGGCGGCATCCAGCAGGTTGGCCCGGGTGCGCACGCGACGCCTGGTCACGCGCCGCGCCGTCTGCTCCGCCACCATGGCCGTCCTCCCGGTCGGTCCCCACGTTCGGTGCGCGAATGTATCCGATACATCAGTGCATCGAAAGGGCCTTGTCGGACCCGATTCCCGATAGGAACAAGTTTTCGATAAGGAGTACGCTGGATCCATGACCACGCACCTCCAGGGATCCCTCTTCGACCAGACGGACCAGCTGCGGCTCGGGTCCCTCGACGGGATCCGCCGCACCGCCCTCGGCCGGGGCGCCTGGATCGACGTGCTGCCCGGCTGGCTCAGCGGCTCGGACACGCTGTTCGAACACCTCGCCGCCGAGGTCCCCTGGCGCGCCGAACGCCGGAAGATGTACGACCACGTCGTCGACGTGCCCCGGCTGCTCGCCTTCTACGGGGCCGATGACGCGCTGCCGCATCCGGTGCTGGACGAGGCGCGGGCCGCGCTGAGCGCACGCTACGCCGAGGAGCTGGGCGAGCCCTTCACCACGGCGGGGCTCTGCTTCTACCGCGACGGCCGGGACAGCGTCGCCTGGCACGGCGACCGGATCGGCCGGGGCGCCCGCGAGGACACCATGGTCGCGATCGTCTCGGTGGGCGCGCCGCGGGACCTGCTGCTGCGCCCGATGGGCGGGGGCGAGACCGTCCGCCGCCCGCTGGGCCACGGCGACCTGATCGTGATGGGCGGTTCCTGCCAGCGAACATGGGAACACGCCATCCCGAAGAGCTCGCGCGCCACGGGACCGCGCATCAGCATCCAGTTCCGGCCGCACGGGGTGCACTGACCCCCGTCCCGCGCCCGCCCGGTGATCTGCTTTGCTGGTCCCGTCGAGCGGCAACCCGGGACGGGGGACGGTTATGCGGGCGCGCGTGCGGCACGTGGCCGACGGGATCTATCTGGTGCACGGCAGCAACACCAACTGGGTCGTCCTCACCGAGGGTGACGCGGCCACGCTGATCGACACCGGCTACCCCGGAGACCGGGACCAACTGCTCGCCTCCCTCGCCGAGGCGGGGACTTCACCCGAGGCCGTGGCCGCCGTACTGATCACGCACGCCCACAACGACCACGTGGGCTCGGCCGAGTTCCTGCGCACCACCTACGGCACGCCCGTCCTGCTGCACGAGGCCGAAGTGCCGCACGCCCGGCGCGAGTTCCTCCACCAGGTGTCGGTGGGACAGGTCCTGCGCAACGGGTGGCGGCCGGGCGTCGTGCCGTGGGCGCTGCACGCGCTCCGCTCCGGCGGCACGGCGCACGTCCCCGTCACCGCGCCGGAGGCCTTCACGCCCGGCGCCCCGCTCGACCTGCCGGGACACCCGGTACCGGTGCACACCCCGGGCCACACCGACGGCCACTGCGCCTTCCACCTGCCGGACAGCGGCGTCCTGATCGCCGGGGACGCCCTGGTGAGCGGCCACCCGACGTCCCGCCTCCAGGGCCCGCAGCTGCTGCTCGGCATGTTCCACCACGAGCGCGCCCGCGCCCTGGCCTCCCTGGACCTGCTCGGCACCCTGGAGGCCGACCTGCTCCTGCCCGGCCACGGCCCCGCCCACCGCGGTCCGGTCCGTGAAGCGGCACTTCAGGCCGGGGAGCGCGCCGTCTAGGGTGAGGTGACGATCACCGGCGAGACGAGGACACCCCGCCCATGGCCCTTCAGATCAGCGCGACCAACCCGGAGCACCCCGCGCTCCTGCTGGAGCTGCCCTGGCACCTGCCCCTGGAGGAGTGGCCCGAGGAATACCTCGTGCCGCTGCCCCGCGGCATCTCCCGGCACGTCGTCCGGTACGCCCGCGCCGGGGAGGAGGTCATCGCGGTCAAGGAACTCGCCGAACGGCCCGCCCTGCGCGAGTACGAGCTGCTGCGCGACCTGGACCGGATCGGCATCCCGGCGGTGGACCCCCTGGCCGTCGTCACCGGACGCGCCGACGCCGAGGGCGCGCCCCTGGAGCCGGTGCTGGTCACCCGCCACCTCGGCGGTTCCATGCCGTACCGCTCGATGTTCGAGACGACGATGCGCCCGGCGACCATGCACCGGCTGATGGACGCCCTGGCCGTGCTCCTGGTGCGGCTCCACCTGGCCGGGTTCGCCTGGGGCGACTGCTCCCTGTCCAACACCCTCTTCCGGCGCGACGCGGGCGCCTACGCCGCCTACCTGGTCGACGCCGAGACCGGCGACCTGCACCCCCAGCTCAGCACCGGCCAGCGGGACTACGACCTCGACCTCGCCCGCGTCAACATCAGCGGCGAACTGCTGGACCTGGAGGCGTCCGGGGCGCTGCACCCCTCGGTGGACCCGATCGAGTTCGGCACCGAGATCTGCGCCCGCTACCAGGGCCTGTGGCAGGAGCTGACCCGCACCTCGGTGTACCCGGCGGGCAAGTACCACTACATAGAACGCCGGATACGCCGCCTCAACGACCTCGGCTTCGACGTCGCGGAGATGCAGATCGAGCACTCCTCCAACGGCGACACCGTCACCTTCGTCCCCAAGGTCGTCGACGCCGGTCACCACCAGCGCCAACTCCTGCGCCTGACGGGCCTGGACACCGAGGAGAACCAGGCCCGGCGGCTGCTGAACGACCTGGAGAGCTGGATGGCCACCCAGGACGACTACGCCCCGGGCGACCCCCTCGCCGCCCGCCCCGAGGTCCTCGCCCACCGCTGGGTACGCGACGTGTTCCGCCCCACGGTACGAGCGGTCCCGCTCGAGCTGCGCGGCTCGATGGACGCCGCGGAGATCTACCACGAACTCCTCGAACACCGCTGGTACCTGTCGGAGCGCGCGCAGCACGACATAGGGCTGGACACGGCCGTTGCGGACTACATCAACAACGTCCTCCCCACGGCCCGCGAGACGCTCCAGCCCACCTCGGGCGAGACGGGCTGACTCAGGACGCGGGCGGCACCACGGCCACCGGGCAGCCGGCGTGGTGCAGCACGCCGTGCGCGACCGAGCCGATCCGCGCGCCGACCGCCGTACGGTGGACGCGGCGCCCCACCACCATCAGCTGCGCCCGCCCGGCCACCGACAACAGCACCTGCCCGGCGCTGCCCATCTCCACATGCTCCACGACATGGACGTCCGGGAACCGGTCCCGCCACGGCTGCAGGGCCGCCGCCAGCGCCTTCTGCTCGAACGGCTCGAGCCCGCCCGCGTCGTCGAGCAGCTTCAGCGAGCCGGGGCTGTACGCGAACAGCGGCGGCAGCGTCCAGGCCCGCACGGCCCGCACCGTGGCCCCACGCGCCGCGGCCGTCTCGAACGCGAACCGCAGCGCCGCCGCGCTGTCCTCCGGATCGCCCTGCTGACCGACGACGATCTCGTGCCCGGCGACCTCGGCGGCTGGCTTGTCGCCGGCCCGCACCAGCACGACGGGCCGCTCGGCCTCCACGATCACCTGCTGCCCGACGGAACCGAGCAGGAACCCGACGACCGCGCCGTGCCCCCGCGATCCCAGGACGAGCATCTCGGCGTCCGCGGCGGCGGTGACGAGCGCGTCGACGGGCCCGCCCTCCAGCGCGTCGGTCGTCACCTCAAGACCGGGATGCCGCTCCCCTATGTCCCGGGCGGCCCCCGCCACCGCCTCCCGCGCCCACTGGGCCTGGGTGCCGGGATCGGCCTCCTCGACCGCCTCCAGCGCCTGGAACCGCCAGGCGTGCACCACCCGCAGCGCGAGCCCTCGCCGGACCGCCTCCCGAGCCGCCCACCCCAGTGCGGCGAGGCTTTCCTCGGTTCCGTCGAATCCTGCCGTGATCGGGCGCGTCATTGCGGTTTTCCTCCTGTGTCGCGGTCACGTCGGTGCCCACAGTCTTCACTACCCTGCACGCATGGCATTGGAGTGGGAGCAGGTAGTGGTGGACTCGGCGGATCCGGCGGCCCTGGGCGCCTGGTGGGCGGAGGCCCTCGGCTGGACGGTCCTCGACGACTCCCCCGACGAGTACGAGATCCGCCCGGAGCCGGACCGCCTCCCGGGCCTGATCTTCGTCCCGGTCCCGGAGGCGAAGAGCGGCAAGAACCGGCTGCACCTCGACTTCCGCCCGGACGACCAGCAGGCCGAGGTCTCCCGGCTCCTCGGCCTGGGCGCCCGCCCCGCCGACGTCGGCCAGGGCGAGCAGCCGTGGGTGACGCTGGCCGACCCCGAGGGCAACGAGTTCTGCGTGCTGGCGGCACGCCGCCACTGACCGCACGACGCGACGGAGGACAGCGCGATGAGCGACCGCACGGGCAAGGTGGTCTGCGACCTCACGGTCTCGGCCGACGGCTACGGGGCCGGGCTGCACCAGAGCGAGGAACGCCCCTTCGGCGACGACGGCGGGGACGGTTCGGGCGCCGGGCTGCACGCCTGGATGTTCGACACCCCCGACGAGAACCGGGCGGAGATCGACCTGCTGGCGGGCGCCGGGGCCTTCATCATGGGCCGCAACATGTTCGGCCCCGTGCGCGGGGCGTGGGACCGGCCCTGGAACGGCTGGTGGGGCGAGAACCCGCCGTTCCACGCGCCGGTGTTCGTGCTCACGCATCACGCGCGCGAGCCGCAGCCGATGGCCGGCGGCACCACGTTCCACTTCGTCACCGACGGCATCGAGTCGGCCCTGGCGCAGGCACGCGCGGCGGCGGGCGCCGGCGAAGTACTGGTCCACGGCGGCGCCACCACCATCAACCAGTACCTCGCCGCCGGCCTCGCCGACGAACTGCGGCTGCACATCGCGCCCCTCACCATCGGCGCCGGCACCCGCCTGTTCGAGGGCGTCCCGCCGCTGCGGCTGGAGCAGGCGACGTCCCGCGCGGCGAGCCTGGTCACGCATGTGACCTACCGCGTGCTCGGCGAGGCGACCGGCTGAGCGGAGCGGAGCGGGTGTCCGAGCGGGGCGGACGGATCGGCTGAGCGAACCGCGGCGATCGAACATACGATGGCCACAGCCGGCCCGGCGGCTGCGGTCGCCGTGCCCGGGCACCGGACACTCTCGGGGTGGGAGACGTATGGCACAGGCCGCCGAATCCGCGCGGACCGTCATCCTGACCGTGGACGACGACCCGGGGGTCTCCCGCGCCGTCGCCCGTGACCTGCGGCGACGCTACGGCGAGTCGTACCGGATCGTGCGCGCGGAGTCCGGGGAGTCCGCGCTTCAGGCGCTGCGGGAGCTGAAGCTGCGCGGCGACCTCGTGGCCGTGATCCTGGCCGACTACCGGATGCCGCAGATGAACGGCATCGAGTTCCTCGAGCGGGCCATGGACATCCACCCCGGCGCGCGGCGGATCCTGCTCACCGCGTACGCCGACACCAGCGCGGCCATCGACGCCATCAACGTCGTCGATCTCGACCACTACCTCCTCAAGCCGTGGGATCCGCCCGAGGAGAAGCTCTACCCCGTGCTGGACGACCTGCTGGAGGCGTGGCGGTGCAGTGAGTACCGACCGGTGCCCGCCACCAAGGTCGTCGGGCACCGGTGGTCGGCCCGGTCGTCCGACGTGCGGGAGTTCCTCGCCCGCAACCAGGTGCCCTACCGCTGGTACTCCGCCGACGAGCCCGAGGGGCGGCGGCTGCTCGCCGCCGCGGGGCAGGACGGGCAGCGGCTGCCGCTGGTGATCACGCCGGAGGGGACACCGCTGGTCGAGCCGGACGCGCCGGAGCTCGCCGCGCGCGTCGGTCTCGCCACCACGCCGACCGCCGACTTCTACGACCTCGTCGTCATCGGCGGCGGTCCCGCCGGACTCGGTGCCGCGGTGTACGGGGCGTCCGAGGGGCTGCGGACGGTGCTGGTGGAGCGGTCGGCCACCGGCGGGCAGGCCGGGCAGAGCTCGCGGATCGAGAACTACCTCGGCTTCCCGGACGGCGTCTCCGGCGCCCAGCTCACCGACCGGGCCCGCCGGCAGGCCGCGAAGTTCGGCGCCGAGGTCCTCACCGCACGCGAGGTCACCGGCCTGGAGGTCAGCGGTGCCGCGCGCCTCGTGCGGTTCTCCGACGGCTCGGCGATCGCCGCGCACAGCGTGATCCTGGCGACCGGTGTCTCCTACCGGCAGCTGCAGGCGCCCGGCTGCGCCGAACTCACCAGCTGCGGGGTGTTCTACGGCTCTGCGCTGACCGAGGCGCCCTCCTGCCAGGGGCAGGACGTGTACGTCGTCGGCGGCGCCAACTCCGCCGGGCAGGCGGCGATGTACCTGTCCAAGGGTGCCAAGTCGGTGACGCTGCTGGTGCGCGGGGCGGATCTGTCGGCGTCGATGTCGCACTACCTGATCCAGCAGATCAACGAGGCGCCCAACATCGGCGTCCGCCCCCGGACGGTGGTCGAGGCCGCTCACGGCGACGGCCACCTGGAACAGCTGACGCTGCGCGACCTGGACAGCGGGGAGAGCGAACTCGTCGACGCCCAGTGGCTGTTCGTCTTCATCGGCGCCGCCCCGCTGACCGACTGGCTGGACGGCACCGTGCTGCGCGACAGCAGCGGCTTCATCCTCGCCGGGCCCGACCTCACGCCCGACGGGCGGCCCCCCGCGGACTGGGAGCTGGACCGGCCGCCGTACCACTTGGAGACCAATGTGCCGGGCGTCTTCGTGGCCGGTGACGCGCGCGCCGAGTCCGCCAAGCGGGTCGCGTCCGCCGTAGGAGAGGGAGCCATGGCCGTGATGCTCGTCCACCGCTATCTGGAGCAGTCGTGAGCGGCCGGCCCGTGCCGTGCAGCCCCGCGGAGATCGGCTCGCTGTTCCTGTTCGAGAAGCTCTCCCCCGAACAGCTCGGCAGGCTGTGCGCCGAGGGACGGGTGGAGCGGTTCGAGCCGGGGCCGGTGTACGCGGAGGGTGAACCGGCCACCTGCTTCTACGTCATGGTCGAGGGCACGGTGGTGCTGTCCCGCCGGGTCGGCACGGACGACGTGGAGGTGATCCGCAGCTCCCAGCGCGGGGTGTACTCGGGGGCCATGCAGGCCTATCTCGGCGACCGGGAGCGGCAGGTCTACAACAACTCCATGCGGGTGACGGAGCCGACGCGGTTCTTCGTGCTGCCCGCCGACACGTTCGCGGCCATCATGCAGGAGTGGTTCCCGATGGCCGTGCACCTGCTGGAGGGGCTGTTCTTCGGCTCGAAGAACGCCCAGCAGGTCATCGGCCAGCGCGAACGGCTGCTGGCGCTGGGCTCGTTGTCCGCCGGGCTCACCCATGAGCTCAACAACCCCGCGGCGGCGGCCGTACGGGCCACCGCCACGCTGCGCGAGCGGGTGGCGAAGATGCGGCACAAGCTGGCCGTGATCTCCTCCGGTCCGTACCCGCGCGAGAGCCTGGCGAGCCTCATCGACATCCAGGAGCGCACCGCCGAACGCGTCGGCAAGGCGCCGGTCCTGGGCCCCCTGGAGGCCGCAGACCGCGAGGACGCGCTCACCGACTGGCTCGACGACCACGGCATCACCGAGGGCTGGCGGCTCGCACCGACCTTCGTGCAGGCCGGACTCGACGTGGACTGGCTTGAGCAGGTCGCGGCGGCCGTGGACGAGGACATCCTCCCCGGGGCCATCGGCTGGCTCAACTACACCGTGGAGACCGAGCTGTTGATGGACGAGATCGCGGACTCCACCACGCGCATCTCGCACCTGGTCGACGCCGCCAAGCAGTACTCGCAGCTCGACCGTGCCCCCTTCCGCACCGTCGACGTCCACGAACTCCTCGACAGCACCCTGCTGATGCTCTCCGGGAAGATCGGCCCGCAGATCAAGGTCGTCAAGGAGTACGACCGCAGCCTCCCGGAGATCCCCGCCTACCCGGCGGAGCTGAACCAGGTGTGGACGAACCTCATCGACAACGCGGTCTCCGCCATCAACAGTGCGGGCGGGGAAGGGACGCTGACCGTGCGGACGGCAGCCGTGCACGACCGGCTGCTGGTGGAGTTCCGGGACACCGGTGTCGGCATCCCGCGGGAGATCCGCGGACGGATCTTCGATCCCTTCTTCACCACCAAGCCCGTGGGCGAGGGCACCGGGCTGGGGCTGGACATCTCCTGGCGGATCGTGGTCAACAAGCACCACGGGTCGCTCCAGGTGGAGTCCGAGCCGGGCGACACGCGTTTCCAGGTGCTGCTTCCGCTCACCGCCGCCGTCGACGACGACACGAACGAGGAGTCCGTATGACCGAGCGCATCGACACCGGCACCCCGCCCAGCGGCGCCGGGTGCGTGGAGTGCGACGAGCACGGCGGGTGGTGGTTCCATCTGCGGCGGTGTGCGCAGTGCGGGCACATCGGGTGCTGCGACTCCTCTCCCGGACAGCACGCCACGGAGCACTTCAAGGCCACCGGGCATCCCGTGGTGCAGAGTTTCGAGCCGGGTGAGGAGTGGTTCTGGGACTACGGCTCCTCCGAACTGTACGAGTCGGGGCCGGAGCTGACGCCGCCGGTCAGTCATCCCGCGGAGCAGCCCTCGCCGGGGCCCGCGGGGCGGGTGCCCGCGGACTGGGCCACGGTGCTGCGGCGCGCCTGAGGGCGGGAGCGGGACGGGTCGGTGGCCGGCGCGGGGTGGTCCTGGCTGGTCGCGCCGCTCCCCGCGCCCCCTTCGGTCGCACACGCGTGCCAGGATGGGCAAGTGACGCAGACCATGACCCCCGCACCCCTGATCGGCCGAGAACACGAGCTGGCCCGGCTTCTCGGTGTGCTGGAGCGGGCCCGTGCCGGTGAGGCGCGGGCCGTCCTGGTCGCCGGGGACGCCGGGGTCGGCAAGACCCGGGTGCTGGACGAGATCGCCTCGCGGGGCGCGGCGGACGGCATGACCGTCCTCACCGGCCACTGCGTCGACCTCGGTGACGTCGGCCTGCCGTATCTGCCCTTCACCGAGGTGCTCGGCGCGCTCGCCGCGGATCCGCGGTTCACCGACGTGCTCGCCGGGCATCCGGTCGTCGGCCGGATGCTGGGCGGCGGCACGGACACCGCGCGGGATTCCCGGCTCCAGTTGTTCGAGGGCATGGCCGCACTCCTGGCCGACCTGGCCGGCACCGCGCCGCTGCTGCTCGTCCTGGAGGACCTCCACTGGGCCGACCAGTCCTCCCGGGATCTGCTGCGGTTCCTGCTCAGCCGGGGTGTGCTCCAGCGGCCGGCGGGCGGGGTCGCGGTGCTGGCCTCCTACCGAGCGGACGATCTGCACCGGCGGCATCCGCTGCGCCCGCTCCTGGCGGAGCTGGTCCGGCTGCCCGCGGTGGAGCGGCTGGAGCTGCGGCCGCTGGACGACACCGAGGTGGCCCGCCTCGTACGGGCTCTGGAGGAGCGTCCGCTGCCGGAGACCACGGTCCGCCGGATCGTGGAGCGCGCCGAGGGCAACGCCTTCTACGCCGAGGAACTCCTCGCGGCCACGGACCCCGGCGCCGGCGGGGTGCCGAGCGGTCTCGCCGACGTCCTGCTGATCCGCTTCGAGCAACTGTCCGAGACCGCCCAGCAGGTGCTGCGCACCGCCGCGGTCGCCGGGCGGCGCGTCGAGCACGATCTGCTGCGGGAGGCCGCCGGACTGCCGGAGACCGAACTGGAGTCGGCGCTGCGCGAGGCCCTGGGCCGGCAACTGCTGGTCCCCGGGGACGGTGACACGTACTCCTTCCGCCACGCCCTCGCCCGCGAGGCGGTCTACGCCGATCTGCTGCCCGGTGAACGGGCCCGGCTGCACGGCGCGTTCGCCCGGCTGCTGGCCGACCGGCCGCGGCGCGCCGAGACCGCGGCGGAGCGCGCCCACCACTACCGCGAGAGCCATGACCTTGCCGAGGCGCTCACCGCCTCGCTGGAGGCCGCCGATCACGCCCGCCGGGTCGGCGCGCCCGCCGAGGAGCTGCGGCACCTGGAGGCGGTGCTCGACCTGTGGCCGTCAGTAGAGCCGTCCGCGCGTCCCTCCGGCGAGGCCCACGACCGGGTGTCGCTCACCCTGCGCGCCTCCTCGGCGGCCGCGCACGCCGGAGAGGCGCACCGCGCGGTCGCGCTGACCCGGTCCGCGCTGGCGGGCGTCGACCAGGAGGAGGACTCGGAGCTGGCCGCCCGGGTCCGCTACACCCTCGCGGGCAATCTCATGACCGTGGACAACCTGAGCGCGGCCTTCGCCCACAGCAGTGAGGCGCTGGCCCTGATCCCCGCCGAGCCGCCGTCGCCCACCTGGGTGTGGGCGGCCGCCACCCATGTGCTGGCGGCCCGTCAGGTCGGGGAGCGCGACACGGCGCTGCGGGTGGCCCAGGAGGCGCTCGCCGTCGCCGAGCGGCTGGGGGTCACGGACGCCCGCGCCGACCTGCTCATCTCGCTGGCGCTCCTCGAGGGCGACGGCCGGCGCAGCGCCGAGGGCAGGGCGCGGCTGCGTGCGGCCCGGGACCTGGCGCGGACGTCGGGCAACGCGCCGGTGGAACTGCGGGCCCTGCTCCACTTCGCCATGGGCAGCTACGAGGCGGGCGAGCTGGAGGAGTGCCTGCCGTGGCTGACGGAGGGGCTCGACCGGGCCCGCCGCGCCGGGCTGCTGTCCTCGACGCATCCGATGGAGATGCGCTATCTGCGGCTGCTGGTGCTGTACACGCTGGGCCGCTGGGACGAGTGCGTCCGGGCCGCGGCGAGCGACGCCGACGTGCTGCCGCCGGCGGGCGGGTACACGTCCGGGCCCGCCTGGTACGTCTCGCTGGCGCGCGGGGACCTGACGGCCGCCGACCGGGCCGGGGCGCTGCTGGAGGGGCCGTTCGACTGGATGGGCACGCTGATCGCGGGCATTGTGCTGACCGACGCCGCCGCGATGGCGGGCGATCCGGGGGCGGCGGTCGACCGGGTGCGCTCCACGGTCGCGGCGCTCACCGACGACGCGGGCTTCCGCCCCGATGTGACGGTGCGGCTCGCCGCGCTGGCGCTGTCCGCCGTGTCCGACCGCGCGGTCGAGCTGCGGCACAGCGGTGACGAGGCCGGGGCCGGGCGCTGGGCGGACACCGCGACGGAGCTGATGGAACTGGCGCGGGACTCGGCCGTGCGCAGCGCCGACCGGGCGCCGCAGGGACCCGAGGGCATGGCCTGGCTGGCCCGCGCCGAGGCCGAGTGGCTGCGGGCGACCGCGGGGGCCGACGTGGCGGCCTGGGGGAAGGCGGTGGCCGCGTTCGACTACGGCGACGCCTACGAGCGGGCGCGCTGCCGGCTCCGCTGCGCCGAGGCGCTGGTGTCGGCCGAGCGGCGCGAGGAGGCGGCCGTCGAGGCGGCTGCGGTACGGGAGACGGCCGCGCGGCTGGGCGCGCTGCCACTGCTGGAACGGGTGGACGCGCTCATCCGCCGGGCCCGTCTGTCGGACGCGCGGGAGGCGACCGCGTCGCCGCTGACCGCCCGGGAGCAGGACGTGCTGCGCCTGCTGGCCCAGGGCCGCAGCAACCGGCAGATAGGCGAGGAGCTCTTCATCAGCGGCAAGACGGCGAGCGTCCACGTCTCCAACATCCTCGCCAAGCTGGGCGCCGCGAGCCGCGGTGAGGCGGTGGCCGTCGCCTACCGCGAGGGGCTGATCGCCCCGGAGCCGACGGCGTCCGGCTGAGACCCCGCCTGTCCCGTACGGGTGAGACCTGTCCGGTCGGACCCCGAATGACCCTCTTTCCCCCTTCCCTGGCACTACTGTGCGTCGCCGTGACGGGGTGTCAGCAGGGAGAGAGGACGCGGATGGTCTCGGTAACGGTGGGCAAGGGCACGGCGTGGGGGACGGCGGTCCTCCTCGCCCTCCTGGCAGTCCCGGCGCATGCGGCACCCCAGGAGCCCGCGCCCGATCTCGCGGCCCTGCGCGGTGTCCTGCGCACCGCGATGCAGCAGGGCGCGCCGGGCGCGATGGCCCGCGTCGACGACCACGGCACCGCCTCCACGACGGCCGCGGGCATCGCCGACCGCAGGACGCTGCGCGCCCTGTCCACCGCCGACCGGTTCCGCATCGGCAGCGTCACCAAGACCTTCACCGCCGTCGTCCTGCTGCAACTCGTCGACGAGAAGCGGCTGCGGCTCGACGACCCGGTCAACCGCCATCTGCCCGGGCTGCTGCCCGACGACCGGATCACCGTGCGCCACGTCCTGAGCCACCGCAGCGGCCTGTACGACTACACCAACGACATGTTCGCCAAGACGGTTCCCGGCTTCGAAGCGGTCCGCAACAGGGTCTTCACGCACCGGCAGCTGATGGCCCGTTCGCTGTCCAGGCCGCGCACCACCGCGCCGGGCGGCACCTACAGCTACTCCAACACCAATTTCGTCGTCGCCGGCATGCTCATCAAGAAGCTGACCGGGAACTCCCTGCGCGCCGAGTACCAGAACCGGATCATCGAGCCGCTGAAGCTGACCGACACCTTCTACGTCCACCCCGGCACCCGCATCCCGGGCCGGTACGCGCGCGGCTACCTCACCCCGGACACCCCCGGTGCCGCCCTGGTCGACGCCACCGAGCAGACGGTCTCCTGGGCGCAGAGCGCGGGGGCCCTCATCTCCAGCGCGCGGGACCTGAACACCTTCCTGTCGGCGCTGCTCGGCGGCCGGCTGACCTCGGCGGCGCAACTGGCGCAGATGCAGCGGTGGGTGCCCGCGGGCTCCGGCCAGGCGTACGGGCTCGGGCTGCGCCGCCGGGATCTGTCCTGCGGGGTGTCCGTGTACGGGCACACGGGCGCCGTCCAGGGCTTCTACACCTACGCCTTCGCCTCCAAGGACGGCCGGCGCAGCCTGGCGGCGTTCACCAACACCTCCAACAACGGCACGGTGCACACCACCATGCTGGGCACGCTGGAGTCGGCGTTCTGCGGCAAGAAGCCGAAGGCGCCGCGCGGTTCCGCGGTCGGCGAGCGGATCGATCCGGGCGCTGTCCGGCGCTGAGTCCCCCCGGCGGGAACCCTCGCGGGGCGGCGCGCGTTTTCCGGACATCCCTCTCCGACACGTACACGGACCTCAGGACGGCCCCCATGAGCGAGTTGGTCCCCGGGGGCAATGTGCCCCTCCCGGGCGGCGCCGTGGCCGTCCGGGTGCCCGGCCCCTTCGATGTGTCCGCGCTCATCACGGACGACGGCGGCAAGGTCGGCGGTGACGGCGACTTCGTGTTCTACAACCAGCCGGCCGCGCCGGGCGCGCGGCTGCACGGCGACACGCTGACCGTGGACCCCGCGCGGCTGCGGCCGGGCGCCACCCGGGTGACGGTCGTCATCAGCCCCGCCGACCCGGGCACCGCCCTCGGCGGCCTTCCGGCACCGACGCTGCACGTCACCGGAGCGGGCGGTCGTCCCCTGGCCCGGTTCGCCCCGCCGCGCCCCCGGCAGGAGACGGTGCTGCTGCTGGCCGAGCTGTACCGCCGTGGCGGTGGCTGGAAGCTGCGGGCCCTGGGCCAGGGATATGCCGACGGACTGGCGGGCCTGGCCCGCGACTTCGGGGTGGACATCACGGAGGAGGCGCCCTCCGATCCCGGTCTCGCGGTGGACACCAGGGAAGGGGCACCCTCCGACCCGGACGGCTTCGCCGGTCTCGTCAACGCCGCCCGGGCCTCGGCCGGCGCCCCGCCCGTCGCCCTGGACGTCCGTCTGACCTCCGCCGCGCGGGAGCACGCCCTCGCCATGGCGGCCCGCAACCGCCTGGACGGTGAGGGTCTCTACCGGCGCGTCAGCGCGACCGGGTACGCGTATGTGACCGTGGGGGAGCATCTGGTGTCCGGCCCGCGCTCGCCCGCCGGGTTCGTCGAGTACTGCCTGGGTTCCGGCCGCTCCAGGCGCACCCTGCTCGACCCGGCCTTCACCCATGCCGGGCTCGCGTGCGCCCCCGCCCGCTCCGGTGACGTGTACTGGACGGCGGTCTGGGCCCGCCCTTTCACGGCGGTGGAGTTGGCCAGGACCGCCACGCGGGTCGTGGAGCTCACCAACCGGGAGCGCGCCGGAGCCGGTCTCGCGCCGCTCGCCGTCGACCCGGTGCTCACCACCGCCGCGCAGGCGCACAGCGCCGACATGGTCGCGCGGGCCTTCTACTCCCACACCTGCCCCGACGGCAGCCGGCCCTGGGACCGGGCGGCCGCGGCGGGCTCCCGGCGGCGCTCGATCGGCGAGAACATCGCCTGCGGCCAGCGCTCCCCCGCCGAGGTCGTCCGGGGCTGGATGAACAGCCCCGGCCACCGCGCCAACATCCTCAAGCGCGACTTCACGCACATCGGCGTCGGCTTCGCGGGCGGCGGCGAAGCGGGCACGTACTGGACCCAACTCTTCGGCGCCTGAGGCAGGATGCCGCGTGACCTAGGCGAATGGACGTCGTCCGCGACACGATGCACCCATGAAGGGTGATCTGTTTTCCAGCGAGCACATGGTCCAGCCCGCCACCGCGCCGGGCATGACGGTCGAGAACGCCAAGTGCATCAGATATGCGGTGAGCGGCGAGATGCTGGCCCGCCAGGGCGCGATGATCGCCTACCGCGGCAACCTCCAGTTCGAGCGCAAGGGCCAGGGCGTGGGCGGGATGCTCAAGCGCGCGGTCACCGGGGAAGGGCTGCCGCTGATGGCGGTGCGCGGGCAGGGCGAGGCCTGGTTCGCGCACGAGGCGCAGAACTGCTTCGTCGTCGAGCTCGACCCCGGTGACGAGTTCACCGTCAACGGCCGTAACGTCCTGTGCTTCGACGCCTCGCTGTCGTACCGGATCGCCACCGTGAAGGGGGCCGGAATCAGCGGCGGCGGACTGTTCAACAGCGTGTTCACCGGGCAGGGCCGGCTGGGTTTGGTCTGCGACGGCAATCCACTGGTGATCCCGGTGTCGGCGCAGTACCCGGTCTACGTCGACACCGACGCGGTGGTCGGCTGGAGCGCGGGGCTCGCGACCTCGCTGCACCGCTCGCAGTCCATCGGCTCGATGCTGCGCGGCGGCTCCGGGGAGGCCGTACAGCTGATGCTGAGCGGTGAGGGCTATGTGGTCGTCCGGCCGAGCGAGGCGACCCCGCAGAAGCCCCAGCAGCACTGACGATCCATGAGGTGATCTGCGCCTCACGGGCAACCCCGCCGGCTCCGTCCACGTCTTGATCGGCAACAGATGACACCGCCCTGGCCCCTCGGGGGCCGGGGCCGGTTTTCGATGCTCTATACACACCATGTATACGCTCAATGTAGAGATGCTGTGTATACGGACCGAGAGGGATCCATGTACGGCAAGGCATTCGCCCCGGAGTACCAGGGCGCCCTGACCACCCTGTCCGTGAACTCTTCGCTCACCGACGTCCTGGCCGCCGGCACCGAGGAACTGCGGGCCGCCGAGCGGGCAGGGAGGCACGGTGAGGCGGCCCGCTCCGGGCTCGCCGTCGCCGAGGCGCACCGGCGTCTCGGCCGGATCGGCGAGGCGGACCATGCCTGGAAGGCGAGCTACCGGGCCGCCCGCCGGGCCGGGGACACCGCGGCGATGGCCTGGGCACTGTGGAGCGGCGGCACCCTGGCCCGGCAGCGCGGGGAGTTCGCGCTGGCCAGGCGGCTGCTCCAGCTCGCGGCCGACCTCGGCGAGCGCGGCGGGGACGTCGTGGTCCGCGGCTACTCCCTGGCCGGCCTCGCCGAGACCGGCCGCATCCAGGGCGACTACGCGGCCGTGACGCGGCTGCACGAGCAGCTGCTGGCCGAGGCCCGTCGGCGCGGCGAGGCCCGGCACACGGTGTGGGCGCTGGAGGGCATCGCGCAGATTCACCGCAACACCGGCGCCTACGACACGGCCTACGCCCTGTTCGAGGAGGCGGCCGGGATCGCCGCGCGCGCCGACGACCGACGCGGGCACGCCTGGGCGCTGCGCGGGCTCGCCGACATCGTCTCGGTGCGCGACAAGGACACGGCGCGGGCCTTGGCGCTGCTGTCCGAGGCGGAGACCATCTGCCGGGCCATGAAGCTCTCCGGCGCTCTCGCCTACAACCACAAGATGCGCGGCAACGTCCTGTACCGCGCCGGCCGTTACGCCGAGGCCCGCGGCCTGTACGAGCAGGCGCTCGCCGGGTTCCGCGCCATGAGCGAACCGCGCGGGGAGGCGTTGGCCCGGCTGGGGCTGGTCAAGTCCAGGGCCCGACTTGGCCGGGACAGCACCGAGACGCAGGCTGAACTGGCCGAACTGGCCGGGACGTTGGAACGGATCGGCCTGAAGCACGCCCGGGAGATGGTGGCCCGGGCACAAGAGGAGCTCGGCGTGGAGGTCGTACGGTGACGGTGATCCCCTCCGCGGCTTCCCTTTCAGGCCTTCATGTGCTGGACCGCTGCCGGGAGGTGGTCCGCCCGGCGCTCGTCCAGGCCGTGGGCCGGCTGCATCCCTGGGTCGGCGAGATGGCCGCCTACTCCTTCGGCTGGTGCGAGGTGGGCGGCACCCCGGTCGCCGCTTCCGGAGGCAAGGGCGTGCGCCAGGCACTGGCCGTGCTCGGCGCGGAGGCCGCGGGCGGCCCCACCGAGGCCGGCACGACCGCCGCGGTGGCCGTGGAACTGGTGCACGCCTTCTCGCTGCTGCACGACGACATCATGGACGGTGACCCGGACCGCCGCCGGCGCCCCACGGTGTGGAAGGCCTACGGCACGGGCCCTGCCGTCCTCGCAGGCGACGCGCTGTTCGCGCTGGCCGTCGGGACGCTCGCCGCGGCGCCCGGAGGCGCCGGCGCCGTACGGCTGCTGTCGGTGGCGCTCGGCGATCTGGTGCACGGGCAGGCCGACGACCTGCTGTTCGCGGCCCGCCCGTGGACGGGACCGGAGCGCGTGCGGCCGGCGGAGTACCGGGCGATGGCCGAGCACAAGACGGGCGCCCTGCTGGGCTGCGCCCTCGCCCTGGGTGCTGCGCTCGGCGGCGCCCCGCCCGGGACGGTCGCCGCGCTGGACCGGGCCGGGCGCGACCTCGGGGTCGCCTTCCAGATCGTCGATGACGTCCTCGGCATCTGGGGTGATCCCGCGGTCACCGGCAAGCCCGTCCACGGCGATCTGCGGGAGCGCAAGAAGACGTTCCCGGTGCTGGCCGCACTCGACACACCCGCGGCCGGGCGCCTGGCCCAACTGCTGCAAGCGGGCGAGGACTTCGGCCGCACGGCCGCACTGATCGAGGAGGCGGGCGGCCGGTCGGCAGCGCTGCGCGAGGCGCGGCGCCGGATCACGGTCGCCGAGGCCGCCCTGGACGCCGTACCCCTTGAGACCGGGGCCGCCGGGGAGTTGAGGGCGCTGCTGGACTTCCTGGTGGGCCGCGAGCTGTGACACGGGTGTTCGAGGCGCCGGGTGAACAATCGGGGATCGGCGCATCTCGCTCGGCGAATCCTTGAACACACCCCGTCACGTCCGCCGTACCAGTGGGCAAGGTGAGAGCCAGGGGTTCAGCGAGGGATGACCATGGTCAAGGCGCACATCTCCACACCCGTGTCGGTCGCCGGGAGGTTCCGGCTGGTCGAGGTGGTCAGCCGGGAGACCAACCGGGTCTGCTGGTACGGGGAGGACACCGCGGTGGAGCGGCCGGTCCTGGTCACCCAGGTCGGGCTGCCGGACGTCCCGGACGGGGAGGAGGCGCGCCGGATCGTCGCGCGCGTCCTCCACACCTGCGAGCGGATGGCGCTGCTGCTGCCCCGCCGGGTCGCCGAAGTCGTGGACGCCGTCGAGGAGTCGGGGACGCTGTGGGTGGTCACCCGGTGGATCGACGGGGTGCCGCTGAGCGAACTGCTCGCCCAGCAGGGCACGTTGAACTACGTCCGGGCCGCGCGCATCGGCCTGGAGCTGCTCGACGTGCTGGAGACGGCGCACGGACAGGGCCTCGCGCACGGCGAACTCAGCCCCGCCCAGGTGTTCGTGCGCGACGACGGGTCCCTCGTGGTCGCCGGCTTCGGACTGGCCGGCGCCACCCTCGCGCCCCGGCTGGCGGCGCCCGCCTACGCCTCCCCCGAGCAGGCACGGGACGAGCCGATCGGACCGGCCACCGATCTGTGGACGCTGGGGGCACTGCTCTACACGATGGTGGAGGGGCGCCCGCCGTTCCGCGACCGGGGCCGGCCGGAGGCCACGCTGAAGGGTGTGGACCGGCTGCCGCTGCGCACGCCGGTGCGCGCCGGGCCGCTCACCCAGGCCGTGCAGGGGCTGTTGCGCAAGGACGCCGTGGAGCGGCTGCCCCGCCCGGTCGTCCGGGCGGCCCTCGTCCGGGTGCTGGACGAGGAGACCGCCGCGACCGTGCCGAGCCCGCGGCTGCGCGGTCGGCGGTACGCGCACGGCCCGGGCCGGCGCAGCCGCACCGTCCTCGCCGGGACCGCCCTGGCCGTCGTCGGCGTCGCGGTCGCCGTCCTCGCGGTCACCGACCGGCTGCCCGGCGGCTCCGACGCCCCCGCCGCCGGACCCGGGCCGAACCCGACCCCGTCCGCCACCGCGCCCGCCTCCCCCACTCCCTCCCCCACCTCCTCCGCCGCGCCGCCGTCCGCCCCGACGGAGGCTGCCTTCCGCCGCTACGACTCCCCCGAGGGCTTCTCCGTTTCGCTCCCCGAGGGCTGGCGGCCGCTGAGCACCGACCGCGTCGGGGACCTGGCGTACCGCGTGGTGCTCGGCGCGAAGGGCGACCCGCGCACGCTCACCGTCACCTACAGCGAGCGGGTGGGCCCCGATCCGGTGGCCGTCTGGCGGGACGTGGAGCCCGGCCTGCGGCAGGCCGGCGGGTACCGCAGGCTCGGTGAGATCCGGTCGACGACCTACCGGGGCCGGGAGGCCGCCGAGATGGAGTGGCTCGCCGACACCGGGGGCACCCGGGTGCGCACCCTCGGCCGGGGCTTCCTGCTCGGCGGCGGTCGCGGCTACTCACTGCGGTGGACGGCGCCCGCAGCCGACTGGGACGACCCCGGCAACCGCGAGGGCCTGGCCACCGCGCTGCGCACCTTCCAGGAGCCCTCAGGCTGACCGGCGCGGCGCCCCCATCCTCAGCAGGCGCCGTGGGTGCAGGGGCTGGGTGCGCCAGCGGGCCGTGCAGGTGCGGTCCGGCAGGGAGCAGGTCACGGCGAGCCGGTGGGGCGTCTCCAGGAAGATCACCTCCACCTCCAGGGTGCCGGCGTCGGTCCAGCCGCCGCTCACGGCGGTGGGGACCGGCTCCTCGGCGATGCTCCAGCCGCTGTCCGCGAGCCGCAGCTCCAGCCGCTCGCCGTCCTCGACGAGCGTCAGCCGGTGACCGTCCGCGGTCGCGGTGACCTCGGCGGAGATCCAGTCCGAGTCGAAGGCGACGGACGACCAGCCCTCCGGCGCCGGCTTGCCCACGGCCGGCGGCAGCGCCAGCCCGGCCAGCCGCTCCGCCAGGGCCGCGTCCGCGGCCTCCCGGCCGGACAGCGGCCCGGGGCGGAACGCGGGCAGCAGATGCGTCCAGACCATGTCCAGCAGCTTCTGCATGGCCACGGTGGCCGCGGTCGTCGCGATCACCACGTCCTGCTCGGGCAGCACCAGACAGAACTGCCCGTACGCGCCGTCCCCGCGGTAGCCGTGCCGCGACATCCAGAACTGCAGGCCGTACCCCTGCCGCCAGTCCTCGCCGCTCATCGGCCCGTCGTCGTTGGCCGTGTGCGGGCGGGTGGCCTCGGCGGCCCAGGACGCGGGCAGCACCCGCCGCCCGTCCCACATCCCGCCGCCCAGATACAGCTGCCCCAGCCGCAGGATCGCGTCGGTGGGGGCGTGCAGCCCGCTGAAGCCGAGGTCGCGGCCCGCCCGGTCCCGCAGCCACGCCACCTCGCCGATGCCGATCGGGTCCAGGAGCCGGGGACGCATGTAGTCGGTGAGCGACTGCCCGGTGAGGCGCTGCACGATCGCGGCGAGCGTGTAGGTGGTGGGCTGGTTGTACGCGAACACCGTGCCCGGATCTCGGTCCGGCGGGATCCGCAGGAACCCCCGGACCAGCTCGTCGGGGTCCAGCGCGCGGGCCCGGTCCAGGGTCTCCGCCTCGTGGCCGCTGGCCATCGACGCCACGTGCCGCACGAGCATCGCCCGGCTGCGCGGATCGGTGACGTCGGCGTCGAACTCGGGGAAGTAGGAGAGCACCGGAGCGTCGAGGTCGAGCAGGCCCTCGGCGACGGCGAAGCCGGCCGCGGTGGACGTGAAGCTCTTGCTGAGCGAGTACAGCAGGTGCGGGCGCGCGGCGGTGTACGGCGCCCACCAGCCGGAGGCGACGAGGCAGCCGTGCCGCATGATCATGAGGCTGTGCGGCTCTATGTCGGGGTCGGATTCGAGTGCGTCGAGGAAGGCGTGCACACCGGAGGCGTCCACGCCCTGGGAGGCGGGCGGGCCGGCGGGCAGTGCGCGAGTCGTCATGACCCGATCCTTACCCACCGGTCCGTTTTCCCGTGCCCGGGTCGGGGACTCGGGCCGTATGGTGCAAATCGGATACACGATGATGACCGAGCAGGCCGGTCCACGTGACCTCGTCGACCACGTGGTGCGCGCCGAAGAGGCCGGCTTCGACTTCTCCGTGACCTCGGACCACTACTTTCCGTGGCTGCGCTCGCAGGGTCACTCGCCGTACGCGTGGGCCGTGCTCGGCGCGGCCGCCCAGGCGACCCGGCGGATTCCGCTGATGACCTATGTGACGTGCCCGAGCTTCCGCTACCACCCGGCGGTGGTGGCGCAGAAGGCGGCCACCCTGCAGCTGCTGTCCGAAGGCCGCTTCCGCCTCGGGCTGGGCTCCGGGGAGAACCTCAACGAGCATGTGGTGGGCGGCGGCTGGCCGTCCGTCGACGTGCGGCACGAGATGCTGGAGGAGGCCATCGAGATCATCCGGGCGCTCTTCGACGGCGGCCATGTCACGCATCACGGCACCCACTACGACGTGGACTCGGCCCGGCTGTGGGACCTGCCCGACGAGCCGACACCGATCGGCGTGGCCGTCTCCGGGGAGCAGTCCTGTGCGCTGGCCGGCCGGGTCGCGGATCTGGTGATCGCCACGGAACCGAAGGCGGGTCTGCTGGACGCCTTCGACCGGCACGGCGGTGAGGGCAAGCCGCGAGTCGGCCAGCTGCCGGTCTGCTACGACGCCGACCGGGACACCGCGATCAAGCGCGCCCACGCCCAGTTCCGCTGGTTCGGCAACGGCTGGAAGGTCAACTCGGAGCTGCCGCACCCGGATTCCTTCGAGTCGGCCACCCAGTTCGTCACCCCGGACGACGTCGCCGCCTCCATCCCGTGCGGGGACGACCCGGAGGCCTTCGTCGAGGCCGTACGGCCGTACGCGGAGGCCGGGTTCAGCGAGGTCGCCCTGGTGCAGATCGGCGGGGAGTCGCAGCCCGCCTACCTGGACTGGTCGGAGAAGACCCTGCTGCCCGCGCTGCGCGACGCCTTCGGATGACACACCCAGGGGTCCGGCAAACCGTCGCATGCAGGCGCATATAGGCTTCCGCTGCACTTGTGTACTTCCGTGTTCCTGCCCGAGACCCAGGAGAGTCCTCCGTGACCCTAGCGTTCGCCCCGTCCGAGCCCTCCCCCGCGCCGCTGTCCGACCTCGTCGCGCGGGACGCGCGCGAGTTCGGGGCGTACGCCCGCACCGGCGGGTGGACCTTCGGCCTGATGGTGGCGCGCAGCGTGCGCCCCGGCGGCCAGAGCGCGGACGAGACGCCGAAGGTGTCGGCGAAGGAATTCGCCGAGCTCGCCGGCTGCTCGCCCGAGCGTGTCATGCGCTACTACAAGGCCTGGGACCGGGCAGCCGACGACGGTCTGGTCCCGCACTTCGAAGCGCTCCGGCCGGGCGCGGAGGTGGAACTGCCGGACGCCGACGTGTGGCTGAGCTACTACGTCTCCCGCACCAGCGCCGCCTCCGAGCGCGGCACCGCCATCGCCCAGGCCGCCGAGGCGGAGGGCATCCGGCCGACGAAGGCGCTGGAGGTCGCCGAGAACCCCACCGCGCTGCGTGCCGCGATCCTCGCCGACCCCTCCACCGCCCGCGCCGCCCGCGGCGCGCTGCTCGACCGCATCAAGGAAGACCCGGAGCTGCAGGCCGAGTTGGCCCGTGACGTGGTGCGCACCGACGATCTGAAGAAGGCCGTCGCCAGCGAGAGCCGGGCCGCCGACCGGATCGGCTACGTCCGCCAGATCGCGGAGTCCGGACAGGTCAGGACGCCCGCCGGACAGACCGTCGACGCGCCCGTGGAGCTGCGCCAGGAGGCCGAGCGGCATCTGTCCCTGCTGGACGAGCTGGACGACGACGAGGACACCGGCGAGTGGGCCACGGAGGCCTACGACACCATGAAGACCCTCGTCGCCGAGACCGTGGAGGCGGACCCAGAACTCCGCGTCCAGGAGCGGCGGACGAAGTTCTACAGCAGCCTCCAGCGGGCGACGAAGGTGTTCGAGGAACTCACCTTCGACGACGTGCAGGAGTTCGTCGAGGACGACATGGTGCAGCAGCTGGAGGAGCTCCAGCACGCCATCGCCGCGTGCATCGCCACCCTGCGGGGCGCCAAGGGCACGGACCCGGCGGCGTAGCCGTACGCCCGGCGCCCGCGGGTCACCCGCGGGGTCAGTCGCCGGATGTGGACGTGTAGCGGCGCCGCACCCACCACGGCAGGACGAACCAGCACGCCAGGTACCACATCACCACGCCGGTGACCAGGTACGGCACGTAGCCGTCGTGGGTGGCCACCCGCAGGATCAGCAGCAGGGACGACGTCGTGGTGGCCAGCAGCAGCACCAGGCCGACGAAGGTCAGCCGGGAAGCCCACTCCACCGCCCGGGGTTTGATGCGCCGGCCGGACACCAGCCGGTGCAGGGACACCGGCCCTATCAGGGCGCCGGTGGCGGTGGCGCCCAGGACGACGGTCACGATGTAGATGGTCCGCTCGGTGTCGCCCAGGTCCGCGTAGGTCGGGGTGAACACGACGGTGAGCAGGAAACCGAACAGGATCTGCACACCCATCTGAGCCACACGGATCTCCTGGATGAGCTCCGTCCACATCCGGTCGGCCCGCTCGTCCTCGGTCTCGTTGCGGCCGGAACGTCTCTCTGCTGCTGTTGCCTGCTCCATGAGTTCCGTGTGACCCGCGGTTGATCCTTCAAACGGTCACCAGCGGCTCTCGACCTGCTCCTTGATCCGGCGGTCGTACAGGTCACGGATCGCGGTGAGGGTGGCCTCCGGCAGTTCCGGCAGTTCCGCCGCGGCGGCGTTGGCGCGGGCCTGCTCGGGCGAGCGGGCGCCCGGGATCACCGTGGTCACGCCGGGCTGCTGGACGATCCAGCGCAGGGCGAGCTGGGCGGGGGTGTACCCCTGCGGGGCGAGGGCGGAGAACTCGGCGGCGGCCTCGACGCCGGTCGTGTAGTCGACGCCGGAGAAGGTCTCACCGACGTCGAAGGACTCGCCGTGCCGGTTGTAGGTGCGGTGGTCGTTCTCGGGGAAGACTGTGTCCTTGGTGTACTTGCCGGACAGCAGGCCCGAGGCGAGCGGGACGCGGGCGATGATGCCGACGCCCGCCTCCTGGGCGGCCGGAAGGACCTCGCGCAGGGGCTTCATGCGGAAGGCGTTGAGGATGATCTGCACGCTCGCCACGCCGGGCCGGGCGATCGCGGTGAGGGCCTCCTCGCAGGTCTCCACACTCACGCCGTAGGCGGCGATGCGCTCCTCCGCGACGAGGGTGTCGAGGGCGTCGAACACCTCGTCGGTGGAATAGACGGGGGTCGGCGGGCAGTGCAGCTGCACCAGGTCGAGCCGGTCGATGCCGAGGTTGCGGCGGGAACGGTCGTTCCAGGCGCGGAAGTTGTCCAGGACGTAGTTCTCCGGGATCTGGTCGACCCGGCGGCCCATCTTGGTGGCGACCATGACGTGCAGGTCGGGCCGGCTGCGCAGGAAGGTCGCGATGGTCTCCTCGCTGCGGCCGTCGCCGTAGACGTCGGCGGTGTCGAAGAAGGTCACGCCCGCCTCGGCCGCGGCCTCCAGCACCGCGAGGGCTTCCTTGTCGTCCACGTCGCCCCAGTCGGCACCCAGTTGCCAGGTGCCGAGACCGATCACGGATGCGTGCTGCTGAGACCTGCCGAATGTGCGCTCGTCCATGGCGTCAGTCTGTCACCCGCCCTGCGCGGTTTCCGACACTGGTGGTCGATTCGGGGTGGCGCCACCCGGCCCCGCCGAGCATGGGTTCGGCGGGGCCGAGCGCCTTCGGTTAGAGCCCGATGGTGCCGGGGCCCGCGCCGCGCATGACGGCGTCCTTGACCGACTGCGGGTTGTCGACCGTGTAGTCGTAGTAGTCGGCCGGGTCCTCGACGCTTCCGCCGGTCACGGGTTCGCCGGTGTCGCCGACGAAGACGTTGTTGCGCTCGACGATCGCGCCGTCGGGGCCCGAGTAGCTGTTGGTCATGGGCTCTTCGACGTCCTCGAAGTAGTTGCCCTCGATGAAGCAGCCGGAGTCCGCGTTGCAGGCCGGGCCGGTGTCGCTGTTGTCGAAGAAGTAGTTGTTGTAGATGTGCACCGGGTCGCCAAAGCGGGTGCGCGGGTTGCGCTGCGGGGTGCGGTCGTACCAGTTGTGGTGGTACGTCACCTTCAGTCGGCCGGTGTCCTGGGCGCCGTTGCTGTCGGAGTGGCCCAGCAGCATGTTCTTGGCGTGGTGGTGGGTGTGGTTCCAGGAGACCGTGATGTAGCTGGAGCCGCGCTTGATGTCGAGCAGTCCGTCGTATCCGGCGGACAGGTCGTTGTGGTCGATCCAGACGTGGTGGGAGAACATCTGGACGTTGATCGAGTCGTCGCTGGCGTCGCGGAACGTCAGGTTGCGCACGATCACGTTGTGCACGGCGTTCGCGGGCGGCGAGGTGACGGTGCTCACGGGGAGGCCGATGTTGAGGCCGCCGCCGGTGATCCCGGAGTTCGCGCCGACGCCGACGATCGTCTTGTCGGAGGTGACGTCGTACATCCCGTCGGGCAGGGTGATCATGCCGCTCACGCGGACGATCCTGGGCCCGGTCGTCTTGATGGCGGCGATCAGGGCATCGGCGGTGGAGACGGTCACGGTGGGCCCGCCCGCGCCGCCGGTGGTGCCGTTCTGGCCCCAGGCGTCGACGCTCGCGAAGCCGGTGGGGGCCGACTCGGCGAGGACGGCGGCCGCCGGGGCCTCGGAGGCGGCCGGGGCCGCCGCGGTGGCGGCCAGGGTGGCCAGCGCCGCGAGGAACAGGGTGCCTTTGCGGTGCATCTGCGACTCCTTCGGGTGGGAGGGCTCAGATCCGGCCGGTGCCGACGCCGGCGGCGACGATGCCGGGGACGCTCGACGCGGCGTCGAGGGTGTACGCGTAGTAGGTGCGCGGCTCGACGACGGTGCCGAGGGTCTCGGGGGCGCCGGAGTTGACGTACACGTTGTTCCGCTCGACGACCCGGCCGGGGCCGCTGTCGTCGTAGCCCGAGTAGATCGGGTGGGGCACGTTCTCGAAGTAGTTGCCCTCCACCAGCACGCCCGCGTTCTCGGTGGAGGCCACTCCGTAGAGCCGGTTGTTGCGGTAGTGGTTGTTGTAGACGTGCACGGGCTCGGCGAAGCGGACCCGGGGGTGGCGCTGGTCGGTGCCGTCGAAGAAGTTGTGGTGGTAGGTGACGCGCAGCTTGCCCCGGTCGGCGGTGTAGCTGTCGCTGTGGCCGAGCAGGCAGGTCTTGCTGTGGTCGTGGAAGCGGTTCCAGGAGATCGTGATGTAGTCCGACTCGCGCTTGACGTCGAGGAGCCCGTCGTAGCCCTGCGAGAAGTCGCAGTGGTCGATCCACACGTGGTGGGCGCGGTTGGTGACGCTGACGGAGTCGTCCGAGGCGTGCGTGAAGCGGATGTTGCGGATGATGACGTTGTTGCCGGGGCGGGTGGTGGAGCCGAGCTGGAGCCCGCCGCCGGTGATCTCCGCCGTGGAGCCGACGCCGAGGATCGACTTGTTGGCGACGACGGTGAGCATGCCGTCGATCTCGATGCGGCCGGAGACGAGGAGGACGTACGGGGAGTTGCGGTTGACGTAGTCGGCGAGCTGGGCGCCTGTGGTGACGGTGACGGTGGGCCCGGCGACGCCGCCCGTGGTGGTCGTGAGGCCGAGCGCGGGAACGCTCGCGAAACCGTCGGCGCTCTGCGCGGCCAGGGCGGCGAGCCGCTGCGGGGTGGGCGCGACAGCGGGGGCGGCGAACGCCCGGGTGGCGGCCGTGCCCGTGGCCAGCAGGGCGGCGGAGGCTGCGGTGGTCGCGAGCAGGCCGCGACGGGACAGCGGGGGTGTGTCCGGCATGGGGGTCTCCTTCAGATCCGGCCGACGCCGGCACCGGCGGCGACCAGGGCGGGGACGGTGGCGGGGGCGTCGAGGGTGTACGCGTAGAAGGTGCGCGGCTCGGTGACGGTGCCGAATCGCTCGGGGGCACCGCAGTTCACGTAGACGTTGGCGCGCTCGACCACCCGGCCGGGGCCGCTCTCGTCGTAGCCCGAGTAGACCGGGTGGGGCACGTTCTCGAAGTGGTTGCCCTCCACCAGCACGCCCGCGTCCTCGGTGGAGGCCACCCCGTAAAGGGTGTTGTTCCGGAAGTGGTTGTTGTAGACGTGCACGGGCTCGCCGAAGCGCACGCGCGGGTGGCGCTGGGCCGTGCCGTCGAACAGGTTGTGGTGGATGCTGACCCGCAGCCGGCCCCGGTCCTGGGAGCCGTTGGCGTCGGAGTGGCCGAGCAGCATGGTCTTGCTGTGGTCGTGGAAGCGGTTCCAGGAGACGGTGACGCAGTCCGCGCCGCGCACGATGTCGATGAGGCCGTCGGCGCCGGAGCTGAAGTCGCAGTGGTCGATCCAGATGTGGTGCGAGGACTGCTGGATGCTCAGCGAGTCGTCGTCGGCGTGCGTGAAGCGCAGATTGCGGATGATCACGTTGTGGCGGCGGTACATGTCGAGCCCGCCGCCGGTGATCTCCGCGTCGTCGCCGAGTCCGACGACCGTCTTGTTCGAGCGCAGTCCCTGCTTGCTGGTGATCTCCATGGTGCCGGAGACCTGGATGACGTACGGACCTTCGCGGTCGCAGTAGTCGAGGAACGTCTCGGCGTCGGTGACGGTGACCACCGGGCCGCCCGCGCCGCCGGTGGTGCCGGACAGGCCGTGCGCGGCGATGGAGGCAAAGCCGTCGGCGCTCTGCGCGGCGGACGGGGCGTAGCCGCCGGGGCGGGCGGCGGCCCGCGCGTGGGTGCCGGCTGCCAGCAGGGCGGCGGAGGCGCCCGCCGACGCGAGCACGGCGCGGCGGGTGGGCCGGGGACGGGAGGTCATGGCCGGCCCCCTCAGATCTTTCCGGCGCCGGCGCCGGCCGGGACGACGGTCGGCACCTCGGCGGCCCGGTGGGGGGTGTACGCGTAGTACGTGCGCGGCTCGGTCACCGAACCCCGGGTCTCGATCGCGTGGTTGCAGTCGACGAGGATGTTGTCGCGCGCGACGAGACGGCCGAGGTCACCGCTGAAGTCCACGCGCGCGGGGTTGTTGACGCTGAAGAAGTAGTTGCCCTCCAGCACCACCCCGGCGTCCATGGCGGAGGCCACGCCGTAGCTGTTGTCGCGGTAGTAGTTGTTGTAGACGTGCACCGGATCGCCGAAGCGGACGCGTGGATTGCGCTGGTCGGAGGCGTCGAAGTAGTTGTGGTGGTACGTGACGCGCAGCCGGCCCCGGTCCTGGGCGCCGTTGTCGTCGTCGTGGCCGAGCAGCAGGGTCTTGTCGTGGTCGTGGAAGCGGTTCCAGGAGACGGTGACGTAGTCGGAGCCGCGCTTGATGTCGACGGCGCCGTCGTCGCCGTTGGAGAAGTCGTTGTGGTCGATCCAGATGTGGTGGGAGAACATCTGGATGTTGATCAGGTCGTCGCTCGCGCCGTCGAACCGCAGGTTGCGGATGATGATGTTGTGCACGGCGTTCGCGGGCGGTGAGGTGACGGAGTCGCTCACCGGGAGGCCGATGTGCAGTCCGCCGCCGGTGATGCGGGCGCTGCCGCCGAGCCCGACGATCGTCTTGTCGGAGGCCACCGGATGCATGCCGTCGGTGGAGCCGGTCGGCAGCGTGATCGTGCCGCTGACCTGCACGGTCAGCGGGCCGGGGCGGGAGATGTAGTCCAGGAACTGAGCCGTGGTGGCGGCGGTGACGACGGGACCGCCCGCGCCGCCGGTGGTGCCGTTCTGCCCGAGCGCGCTGACGGAGGCGAAGCCGTCGGCGGTGGCGGTGGCGCTCTCCGGGGCGGCGGTGGCGGTGGCGGTGGGCGTGAGACCTACCAGGACGGCGGCGAGAGCGGCGAGGGCGGCCCGTGCCGTACGGCGCCGGACGGGCGACGGCGGACGGACGGGTAAGCGCGACGGTCCGGCGGATCGTGGGGTGAGCAGACGCATGACGGGGTGTCCCTTTCTCCGGCTTTCCTGCTTCTCCGGTCCTTGCGGCGTTGCGCGGGCAGGCCGGACCGGCCCATGCCGCCGACGGGGCGGGACGGGGTGCGGCTTGCGGCTCTGCAGGGGTGCGCTACTGCGGCTTGCTTGCGGCTCTGCGCTGATGTGGCGGCGGGGCGCGGAACATGTGCGGCTCTGGGCGCTGTGCGTCCGGAAGAGCCCGGCCGCGGCGATGCAAGCGCTTTCCCCGAAAAGTAAGCGCTTGCCGTGGGCGCGTCAACTCATGCTGTCGGCACGGAAGGCGCCAGTTTCCATCAGAAACAGACATGAAAGGAGAGGTGGGAAACACGTCACCGCACCCACCCCATACGACAAAGTCGGCCTTCAAGACCACGACGGGGTCTTGAAGGCCGACGTCACGCGCGCCCCTGAGGAGGGGGCGCCTATCGGGCTACTTGCGCGAGGTCAGCGTCCTGGCGTGGACCGTGCGGGCGACCTTGGGACCCAGCCAGCGCTTGAACCGGCGCAGCGCCTCGAGCTGTCCGGCCGCCTTGTCGAGGCGGTAGTACAGCTGGGGCGGCACGTACGGCAGCAAGGGCGAGTGGCGCTGGCCGAGGAGGGCGAACATGTGCTCGGGCGGCAGATGGATGTAGCGGGGCAGGTCCTCGTACCACTGGGCGCTGTAGCGGGCCGCGCTCTGGAGGGGGAGCAGCGCCTGCTTGCGCTCCCGTTCGTACCGGGCGAGCGCACGCGGCAGGTCGGTGTGCTCGCGCAGGGCGCCGGCCAGGGCGAGGGAGTCCTCCAGGGCGAGGGTGGTGCCGGCGCCGATGGAGTAGTGGGTGGTGTGGGCGGCGTCGCCGAGCAGGACGAGGTTGTCGCGGTACCAGGTGCGGTTGGTGAGGGTGCGGAAGTTCAGCCAGGGTGAGCTGCCGTCGGCCGGTGACCGGCCGATCAGGGCGTGGCCGTCGAGGATGTCGGCGAACAGCTTCTCCAGCAGGGCGAGGCTCTCCGCCTCGTCGGCGCGGTCGAGGCCGAGCCCGGTGAAGGTGTCGGGGGCGCATTCCACGACGCAGGTGCTGCGGTCGGGGCCGAAGCCGTAGCCGTAGGCCCAGATCCAGCCGTGGTCGGTCTCCACGAAGGCGAAGGTGAAGGTGTCGAAGACCTTGGTGGTGCCGAGCCAGACATAGTGGTTGCGGCCGGGCCGCAGCTCGCTGCCGAAGTGGGCGGCGTGGTGGGTGCGCAGCGCGCTGTGGACTCCGTCGCTCGCGACGACCAGGTCGGCTTCGGGGAGCCCGGCGGCCGGGTCGATCTCGTGCCCGTACTCCAGTCGCACGCCGAGCGAGCGGGCGCGGGCGGCGAGGAGTTCGAGCAGCCGGTGGCGGCCGATGCCGAAGCCCTCGTCGCCCGGCCGACGGGTGGTCAGGTTCCCTACCCGGGCGACTCCTTCGCTCCAGCTGACCGAGTTGTCGGTGATGGCGCGCGCCGATTCGGGGTCGTGCGCGGTCAGCCGGTCGAGCAGTCCGCGCCAGTAGGTGACGCCCCAGCCGTACGTGGAGCCCTCCGCGTCGCGCTCGTGGACGGTGATGTCGTGGGACGGGTCCTGCAGCTTGAGCAGGATCGAGAGGTACAGGCCCGCGGGCCCGCCTCCGACGCAGACGACCTTCACGCGCACCCCTTGAAGTCACTCAATGCAATCATTTCGAGACGGAGAGTAGCAGTGGGATCGCACTCGGCCCCGCTTCCGGATCGCGTCACTTTCCCGGCGTGACCCACGCCACCGGCTCCCCGGCCGTCCGCGAAAGATCACCCGAATCAGGGTCCCCGGCAGAAGGAATTGCCCGTTCCGGAGGTCGGTCCACTCCCCGGGCAGCAAGATCATCCTGGTTCAACCTTGCACGACATGTGGGTAATTGTCCGGATCGCAGCCAACCACTCCCGAGGGATTTCACCAGGTCTCGTCCCTCCCGATAGGCATACGGCGTCAACAGCCGTCCCACTTTGGGAGATTCCGTATGCCGGACCTCAGCCGTCGCCGCGCGCTCACCGCGGCGGCCGCCCTCGCCGCCGCCTCCGGAGCCGCCACGCTCGCCGCCCCCGCCGGGGCGGCCGGCCACCACCCCGGCTCCTCCCCCGCACCCTTCGACGAGGTCTACAAGGGCCGCCGGATACAGGGCCGGGCCCGCTCGGGCGGCGGGCACCACGACCACGGCGCCGGTTACGCCGTGTTCGTCGACGGGGTGGAGCTGCACGTCATGCGCAACGCCGACGGCACCTGGATCAGCGTCGTCAGCCACTACGACCCGGTGACCACCCCGCGCGCCGCGGCCCGGGCCGCGGTGGACGAGCTCCAGGGCGCCGCGCTCCTGCCGTTCCCCACCACGTGAGCCACCGACCGAGCGACCGGCCGAGCGGCCGACCGAGCCGCCCGGCGACCTGCCCAGTGATCCGCCGACCCACCTGCCCCTCCAGCGCTTCCGGGAGCCCTCGCACATGACCGTCCGCAAGAACCAGGCGACCCTGACCGCCGACGAGAAGCGCCGCTTCGTCGCCGCCGTCCTGGAGCTCAAGCGCACCGGCCGCTACGACGAGTTCGTCACCACGCACAACGCCTTCATCGTGGCCGACACGGACAACGGCGAGCGCACGGGCCACCGTTCGCCCTCCTTCCTGCCCTGGCACCGCAGATTCCTGCTCGACTTCGAGCGCGCCCTGCAGGCGGTGGACCCCTCGGTCGCGCTGCCCTACTGGGACTGGACCGCCGACCGCACGGCGCGTGCCTCGCTGTGGGCGCCGGACTTCCTCGGCGGCACCGGCCGGAGCCTGGACGGCCGGGTGATGGATGGCCCCTTCGCCGTCGCCACCGGCAACTGGCCCCTGAACGTCCGGATAGACGGCCGGACTTATCTGCGCCGGGCCCTCGGCGGCGGTGGCCGACCGCTGCCGACGCGAGCCGAGGTGGACTCCGTGCTGGCCATGGCGACATACGACATGGCGCCCTGGAACAGCGGCTCGGACGGGTTCCGCAACCATCTGGAGGGGTGGCGCGGGGTCAATCTGCACAACCGGGTCCATGTGTGGGTGGGCGGGCAGATGGCCACCGGGGTCTCGCCCAACGACCCGGTGTTCTGGCTGCATCACGCCTACATCGACAAGCTCTGGGCGGACTGGCAGCGCCGCCACCCCGGCTCCGGCTACCTCCCGGCGGCGGGCACCCCCGATGTCGTCGACCTCGGCGACACGATGAAGCCGTGGAACGACGTGCGGCCCGCCGACCTGCTGGACCACACACCGCACTACACCTTTGACGCGGCCTGAGCCGTGAACCGAGTCACCCTTCCAGCGGTTTGTCCCCAGGGCACGCGGTAACCCGTGCCGGGAACCGTACACAGACCAAGGAAGGGCGACTCATGTCAAAGGTCGAGGAATCCATCGAGGTCGGCGTCCCGGTCCACACCGCGTACAACCAGTGGACCCAGTTCGAGTCGTTTCCCGAGTTCATGAGCGGGGTGGAGCGCATCGAGCAGCGCACCGACACGCTCACGCACTGGGTGACGAAGGTCGACGGGGTGCAGCGGGAGTTCGACGCGGAGATCACCGAGCAGATCCCGGACGAGCGGGTCGCCTGGACCACGGTCGGCGGCCAGGCCCATCAGGCGGGTGTGGTGACCTTCCACCGGCTCGACGAGGAGCACACCAAGGTGATGCTCCAGATGGACTTCCACCCCGACACCCTCACCGAGAAGGTCGGCGACAAGCTCGGGTTCGTGAAGCGCCAGGCCAAGGGCGACCTCGAGCGCTTCAAGTCGTTCATCGAGGACCGCGGCCGGGCGACCGGCAGCTGGCGCGGCGCCGTGGTGTGACCGCCTGAGCTACCCCGCCGCTTCCGTCCGGCACTCCGGGTGGCCCCAGCCCTGCGCGTTCTTGGCGATGGGCTCGCCCGCGGCGTAGGAACGGCCGCATAGACAGCGGCCGGGGAACTTCGCCTTGATGGTGCGCGCGGAGGAGCCGCCGCCGCTCTTCTTGGCCGTGGAGCGGCGCGGCGCCTTGGCGGGGGCGTCCGGGGCGGGCGGCGGCTCGGGCGAGCCGAGGCCGCTGCCCGCGGGCTCCTGGACGATGGCCGCCTGGCTCGCGGCCCGGTCGGCGAAGTCGTTGAGCTTGTCGCCGTCGACCTGGTGAGCGGGCACATAGCGGAATTCGACGGAACGGCCGGCCAGGAGCTCGTCGATGCGTACGACGAGCTCCTGGTTGGCGACCGGCTTGCCGGCCGAGGTCTTCCAGCCGTTGCGCTTCCAGCCCGGCAGCCAGGTGGTGACGGCCTTCATCGCGTACTGGGAGTCCATCCGGACCTCCAGCGGCACCTCGGGGTCGGTCGCCGCCAACAGGCGCTCCAGCGCCGTGAGTTCGGCGACGTTGTTGGTGGCCTTGCCGAGCGGTCCGGCTTCCCAGCGGGCCGGGGTCTCCGTTTCGTCGGCGACCACCCAGGCCCAGGCCGCGGGCCCGGGGTTTCCCTTCGAAGCCCCGTCGCACGCGGCCACTACTCGTTCACGCATGCGCCGATCATGCCATGGGCCAAGGCGGTGACCGGTGCCCGCCCGGTCAGACGTCGGTGAGCTTGGGCATCTCGCCCTCGGTGGTGGTGGTGTCGAGCACGGAGAAGTGCGCGCCCTGCGGGTCACTGAGCGCGGCGAACCGGCCGAAGGGCGTGTCCATGGGCCCGAACCGCAGGACCCCGCCGAGCTCGGTGGCCTTCGCCACGGCCTCGTCGCAGTCGGCGACGGTGAAGTAGACGTTGATGTAGGCCGGGATCTCGGGCGGGAACTCCTCGGTCATCCTCATCCGGCCGAGGACGGCGGTCTCGCGGATGTTGAACAGCCGGAAGTCGACCCCGTCCTCCTCCATCTGCTGGGCGGTGTACGCGGGGAAGACGGCGGGGAAGAACGCGTCGGACTTCTCCGCCTCCCGGGTGAAGACCTCGGCCCAGCAGAACGCGCCGGGCTGCTCGGGGGCCGCCTCGAAGCCCTCGTGCTCCCCGGCCTGCCAGACGCCGAAGACGACGCCGCTCGGATCGCGGCCCAGGCACATGGTGCCCAGGTCGCCGACCCGCATCGGCTCCATCAGCACCTCGCCGCCGTTGTCGCGGATCCGGCCGGCGGTGGTGGCGGCGTCCGGGGACGCGAAGTAGAGGCACCACTGGGACGGGCCGTCCTGTCCGGGCATGGGCGGGACGACGGCGGCGACCGCCTTGCCGTCCGCGTAGGCCTGCGTGTAGCTGCCGAACTCCGTCGACGCCTCGCCGAAGGTCCAGCCGAGGACAGCGCCGTAGAAGCTCTTGGCCCCCTCGACGTCGGTGAACATCGCGTCGGCCCAACAGGGGGTTCCCTCTGGCTGTACGGCCATGACTGCGGCCTCTCCGAAATCGGGCTTTCCGGGCTTTCCGGTCCGGTTCCACACGCTATCCACCCCCCACGCCGGGCGCGCGCCGAGCCGGCCGCTGAGCGCCGGCAGCCCGCCGCAACGGCTGCCTCCCGTCACTCGGGGACGGCCCTCTGCTCGTGGCTGATCTGCCGCGGGCAGAGAAACAGCCGGCGCGGAGGCTGCGCGGGCAACAGTGGAGTCGACGGCATCCACGCCACGACGAGGAGATCCCATGACTCCACTCACCGCACTGGCTCCCCGGGCGGAGGAGGGCGACACCCCGCCCACCCGGTTCGACGACCAGCTCGCCGCCCAGTTGCTCGGGCAGCGGATCGTGCTGCTGGGCACGCAGGTCGACGAGGTCTCGGCGAACCGGGTCTGCGCGCAGCTGCTGATCCTGTCCGCCGAGGACCCGCGCACCGACATCTGCCTGTACATCAACAGCCCGGGCGGCTCGGTCCACGCGGGCCTCGCCATCTACGACACCATGCGGCTGATCCCGAACGACGTGTCGACGCTCGCCATGGGCTTCGCCGCCAGCATGGGCCAGTTCCTGCTGAGCGTCGGCACCGCGGGCAAGCGCTTCGCCCTGCCGAACGCGCGGATCATGATGCACCAGCCGTCGGCCGGTATCGGCGGCACCACCGCGGACATCGAGATCCAGGCGGAGAACCTGGAGCACACCAAGCGGACCATCGAGCGGCTGACCGCCGAACACACCGGCCAGAGCCCGGAGACGATCTCCCGGGACGGCGACCGGGACCGCTGGTTCACGGCCGAGGAGGCCAGGGAGTACGGATTGGTCGACCGGGTGGTGGAGTCGCTCACCGACGTCCGCCCGGCCGCCTCGAAGCGACGGATGGGGCTGTAGTCATGGGCAGTTACACGATTCCGAACGTCATCGAGCGCACCCCGCAGGGCGAGCGGTCCTTCGATGTGTTCAGCCGGCTGCTGAACGAGCGGATCATCTTCCTCGGCACGGAGATCGACGACGGGGTGGCCAATGTCGTCATCGCGCAGCTCCTCCATCTGGAGGCCGCGGCGCCCGAGAACGAGGTCTCGATCTATATCAACTCCCCCGGCGGATCGTTCACTTCACTCATGGCGATCTACGACACGATGACCTTCGTCCAGGCGCCGATCGCCACGGTGTGCGTGGGACAGGCGGCGTCCACGGCGGCCGTGCTGCTGGCCGGCGGGGATCCGGGGCGGCGGTCCGTGCTGGAGCACGCGCGCGTGCTGCTCGGGCAGCCGGCCAGCGGCGGCCGGCAGGGCACGGTCTCCGATCTGACGCTCCAGGCCAAGGAGATGGTCCGGATCCGCGCCCAGGTGGAGGAGGTGCTGTCCCGGCACACCCATCACGAGGTGGCGACGCTGCGCGCCGACATGGACCGCGACAAGGTCTTCACCGCCGAGGAGGCCGTCGCCTACGGCCTGGCCGACCAGGTGATGAGCCGGCGCCTCGTCGGGGTGTGAGGCGCCGGGACGGCGGCGTCAGGCGGCCAGGCAGAGTCCGTCGTACGACGAACCGGCCGTGCCGCGGCTGCGGACCGGGCTGTGGCGGCTGGTGAGCCGGATCAGTTCGCCCTGGGCCCGGGACAGCAGGTCGCCGAGGCCGAGGCCGAGGGCGTGGGCGGCGGCCGCGAGGACCTCCGAGGAGGCCTCCTTGCGGCCGCGCTCCACCTCGGAGAGGTAGGGCATGGAGATCCGGGCGGCGTCGGCCACGTCCTTCAGGGTGCGTTCCTGGGCGAGGCGTTCGCGCCGCAGGACGTCTCCGACCAGGTCCCGCCACAGCGGTTCCCGGGCGGTGGGTCCGGCGGACCGCGGGGGCGAGGGTTCCGGGCGCGCAGGCGGGCGCAGCGGGATGACGTGGGCTTGGTTCGGCGCTTGGTTGCTCACCTTCCCAGCCTAGGAGCCCGGGCCGGGACGGGAAGGCCTCGGCGTTCCGCCCTGGGGGAAATCGCCCATGGCGAACAGGGAGTTGGCCCGGTCCGGGGTCACTGCCCGCCGAAACCGATCACCGCGCGGACCCGCTTGCCGACCGGGATCCGTTCGACGGCGACATCACCCGCCAGCGCGTGCACGATCTCCAGACCGTGCCGGCCGATGCGCTGGGGATCCCGCGGGAAGCGGCGGGGCAGCGCGGCGCTGCTGTCGTAGACGGAGACCACGAGCCGGGCGTCGGAGCCTTCCAGCTCCAGTATGTAGGGCCCGTTGCTGTGCCGGTCGGCGTTGGTGACCAGCTCGCTGACGACCAGCAGCACCTCTTCCTGGGCGCGGTCGTCGATCTCGGCGCACCATTCGGTGCGCAGCCGGCCGAGGAAGAGGGCGGCGAAGGACCGCGCCTCGGCGATGCATCCCGGCTCACCGGTGTAATGGGCCGCCCGTCGGAGCGGTTCCACGGGCACGTCGAAACCAGTCGGAATCACTGCCCCGTCGTGTTCGATCATGCGTTTCTCTCTCGGAAGCCGACCTGGCCGGACACTGCTGCATGAGTGCTCGTACCCAGTGCCGCGCTACACATCCCCCCGTACAAGGGACCGATACGTCACATCGACGGTGAGAGCGGGCTGACGCCCGGCTGCGACTCGGTCGTCGTACCGGTGGTGTCCGAGGTCAGCGGCACTTCGGGGGTGGTCGTCCCGGGCGATTCCGGCTCCGACGGGGGCTGGGAGGCCGGGGGTGCCTGGGTCGGCGGCTGGATCTGGCCGGAGGGCGTCGTCGAGGTGGGCGGGCAGGTGTTCTCCGACCCGTCGGGCGCGTCGGGACACGCGGCCGTGGTGGTGCCGGAGGACGTCGAGGTCGAGGGCGGCTCGGTCAGCGACGGGGAGGGCTGGTCGGCGGGCGGGGCCGTCTTGCGGTCCTTGCCGCCGGTGTCACCGGGGTGCCGCTCGAACCAGTCGCCGCGGTCGGGGTCGTAGACGACGAAGACCTCGACGACGGTGGTGGCGGGCGCGACCACGACGACGTTCGAGGACTTGTAGGACGGCCAGGAGTCGCCGGTGGTCTTCGGCGTGCTCTGCTGGGCCACCGGCTCGGTCAGCGGGTTGCCGCAGGCGCAGCGCACCCGGGGCACTCCGCGGTCGTCGACGAGCACGGCGGTGCCGCTCTGGAGGACGGCCTGGTAGGGGGTGGCGCTGCCGTCGCGGTAGCCGTGGTTGGTGACGCGGGTGTCCATGCGCAGCTGCACGGGGGTGAGGCCGCGCAGGTAGGCCGGAACGCCGGCGGGCTCGACGCTTGCGACGGAGGCGAACGCCTCGTTCTTCGCCGGTTCCGCCTGCAGGGCCTTGATCTGCTTCTCCACGTCGCAGCTGGCGGCCTCGCGGGTGCCGCCGTACAGGCCGGGCGCCGCGCCGTCGACGCCGCGGACGGTGTTGCCGGTGGCCGACTCGGTGGCCGGGGAGGGGGTGACCGGCGGGGCGGAGCTGTCCGTAGCGGTGGACTCGGTGAAGGGGTCGGGGCCGGTCTTTCCGGCGGCCTGGAGGAAGACCTCGCCGCCTCCTGCGGTGCCGCCGCCACCGCCGCCACCGCCACCGCCGCCGCGGCCCAGGACGAGGGCGATGACCACGGCCGCGACCACCACCGTGGCGAGCACGGCGATCCGCGGCACGGACCGCCACCACGGCCGGTGGGGTTCCGGCGGCGGGGGAATACTGCTTCCCCCGGTGCTCGGGGGCTGACCGCCGCCGCTGCTGCCGCCCGGGGGCTGGGAGGGCGGACCGGCAGGCCCGCCGCTGCTGCCCCCCGGAGGCTGGGAGGGCGGACCGGTGGGCGGCTGCGAGGGCCCCGACAGGGGTCCCGAGGGGGGTCCTGTGGGCCTGCCCGAGGAGGGAGGTTCGGCGCTCACGAGCCCTTCTTCCCGATATGGGACCTTCATGGCCTTTTACCTAAATGGCCATGCTTCTCCATATCATCACCATTGTGTGCTCCGGGCCGGTGCGCTGCGCAAGCCGACGCGGACGGCCCTCCCGGCAGGCGGGGCGGGCGGACGCTGCTTAGCGTGGCAGGGTGATCATGCGCACCCCTTCCGACCAGGCAGTGGCCCGCCACGGCTGGCCGCAGGCCCTCGTCGCCGTGCTGGCCGGACTGCTCGCGATGGTGATCGTCGCCGTGCTCGGCCTGTGGGCGGCGGGGGCGACCGGCCTCCCGGACGGCGCCTTCCCGAGGGTCGCCGCCGCGACCGTGGTGACCGCCGTCGGCGGCACCGTGGAGATGTCGGGCGACGCCGGGGGCCTCGCCGAGTCCGCGGCCGGCCTCGCCGTGATCCCGCTGTCCGTGACCCTCGTCGGCGCGCTGGTGATCGCCGCCGGTTTCCTGCGGCCGTTGCGGCACCGGGCGGTGGCCGGGGTGCGCGAGCTGGCGGGCTGGGCCGCCCGGATCGCCGTGCTGTGGCTGCTGGCGCTGCTCGGGCTCGCGCTGGCCGCCCGGCAGACCTTCACCGTCTCCCTCGGCGACGACACGCTCGGCGAGCTGGGCGAGCTCTTCGGCGTCACCCCCCAGGTCGGCTTCCGCGCCGACGTGCCGCTCACCCTGTTCTTCGGGCTGCTGTGGCTGGCGGGCGTGCTGATCCTGGCGCTGCTGGTGTCCCGGCGTGCTCCCCTGCCGCCCCGGCTGCTGCGCTTCCAGGAGGCGGTACGGCCCGCCGCGTACGCCATGGTCGTGCTGCTGCTGGCCTGCGTCGCTCTGGGCGCCGTCATCGGTCTGGTCGTCGCCGCCACCCGCGGCCACGCGGCGGAGACCCTGGCGGTGCTCCTGCTCGGCCTGCCGAACCTGGTGTGGCTGGCGCTCACCATCGGCCTCGGCGCCACCTGGGACGGCCGCGTCGACGGTCCGTTCGGGCTGCCGATGCCGCGGGTCCTGGACGAGGTGCTGCGCGGCTCGGACACCGCCGCCCTGAACCTGAGCACGCTCGCCGAGCACGACAGCCGGGTGTGGTGGCTGGTGGTCGTCGACGCGGTCCTGGTGCTCGCCGCCGCGTTCGTCATGGCGGCCCGCTCCCCGCGCCGTATGCGGGCGTGGCAGCACGCGGTACGGATGGCGGTGGCGCTGGCGCTGACGGTCCTGATGATCTGCCTGGTCGCCCAGGTCTCGGCGCACTACGGCCTGTCCGTCCTCGGCATCGGCGACCTGGGGGGCGATCTGGGCGGGGAGCTGGTCCTGAAGCCGCGGACGTGGGGCGCGCTGGGCTTCGCGCTGCTGTGGGGCCTGGTGGCGGGCTTCCTGGGCGCCCTGCTCGCCCGGCCGGTGCACCGACGGGGCGAGGTACCGCGCTAGTAACTCCCGCCGAAGAACGGCTCGGCCCACCGCGGGGGCGGTTTCGGTGCCTCGGCCCGCTCGTCCACGGCCCGTACGTCCACCCGGGTCGGCGGGTGGGCCCGTTCCTGGTCGCCGCGCAGGGCCAGACGCAGCGCCGCCACGAAGGCCAGGCAGGAGTCGTACCGGTCGTCGGGGCTCTTGGCCAGCGCCTTGGCGAAGACCGCGTCGACCGCTTCCGGGAGGTCGGGCCGGGACGAGGTCAGCGGTGGCGGTTCGTCGTACTGGTGCGCCCACAGCAGCGCCATGTCGTCGTCCCGCCGGAAGGGCGGCCGCGCCGCCAGGCACTCGTGGACGACGCAGGCGAAGCCGTACACGTCGCAGCGGGCGTCGACCGGCTTGCCGGAGATCTGTTCCGGCGCCACGTAGTCCAGCGTGCCGACGAACTGGCCGACGGTGGTGAAGCCGGTCAGGGACAGCGACTTCTTGGTCAGTCCGAAGTCGGTGAGATAAGCGTGCTCGGGGTGGTCGCTGTCGGTGCCGCGGGCGACCAGGATGTTGCCTGGTTTCACGTCGCGGTGGACCAGCCCGTGCTCGTGGGCGGCGTCCAGCGCGGACGCCACCTGCGCGGCGATCCGCAGAGCCGTCGCCGGCGCCAGGGGGCCCTGCCGGTCCAGGAGGTGGCGCAGGTCGCTGCCGGCGACGTAGCGCATGGCGATGTACAGGACGCCGTCCGTCTCGCCCGCCTCGAAAACGGGCACGATGTGCGGGTGGTCGATCGCGGCGGCGGCCCGGGACTCGTGGGTGAAACGGCGGCGGAAGGTGTCGTTGCGGGCCAGTTCGGGGGCGAGCAGCTTCAGCGCGACGGTGCGGTCCAGGCGCAGGTCGCGGGCCCGGTAGACGACGGCCATGCCACCGCGGCCGATCTCCTGCTCGATGCGGTAGGCGGCGATCTGCTTGCCGATCAGCTCGGAGGGGCGGCCCGAGAAGAGGCTCGTCTCATGGCCCATCCGGTGTCACCACCTGGGTGGCGGCGTGGCCGTGGTCCCCGGCGGCCGCGCGGGGCGCCTCGTCGGTGGCGAAGGTGGTCAGACGGAGCCCGTCGGCGTAGACCCAGCGCCCGTGCTCGGTGTCGTAGAGCCACACGTGCTCGCCCTCGACGACCACGCCGATCCGCAGTCCCCGGGTGCGGTCGCGGAAGGACTCGCCGTCCAGGCCGCCGGCCGCGAGATCCTCCAGCGCGGCCCGGTAGCGGGCGAGGTTCTGCTCGGCGCGGACGAGCTGGGGCCGGGGGTCGGCGGTGCGGGCCAGGGCGGCGTCGGGGGTGGGCGGGTCCTGGGGTACGGCGACCAGATGGCGGCCGTCGACCCAGGCCGACCAGCCGTTGGCGCACAGGACGTGCCCCCAGTCGCCGTGGCGTTCGAGCAGCTGAACCGGCAGCAGCGGGTCGAGGGGGACGGTGGGCCGGGCCGGGTCGGGGGCCTGCCAGGCGGGCATCCCATGGGCGGGGACGACGTGGGTGGGCCGGAATCCGGGTGTCGCCATGGCGTGCGCCTACTTCCGCATCACGACGGGTTCCTGGCGGCGCAGCAGCCGGGAGACCACGTAGCCGAAGACCACCGACAGGACGATCAGCATGCCGATGTTGAGGAGCCAGACGCCCGCCGAGTGGCGGAAGAGGGGGTCGCCGGTCAGGTCGCCGGGGACGATCCGCGCCAGATCGATGGTGCCGGCCATCGCGCCGAGCGCCCACCGCGAGGGCACCAGCCAGGCGAGCTGTTCCAGGCCGGGCACGCCGTCGAGTTTCAGCAGAGCGCCGCAGAACACCACCTGGACGATGGCCAGCAGCACCAGCAGCGGCATCGTCACCTCTTCCTTGCGCACCAGCGCGGACACCAGCAGACCGAGCATCATCGCGGTGAACGCCAGCAGGGCGACGGCGATGATGATCTCGACCAGGGGTGGCAGCAGCACGCCTTCGCCGCCGGGCGCGTTGAGATCGACGCCGAGCAGGCCGACGAGCGTGAGCACCACGGCCTGGAGGACGGTGATCGTGCCGAGCACCACGACCTTCGACATCAGGTACGCCGATCTGGACAGGCCGACGGCGCGTTCGCGCCGGTAGATCACCCGCTCCTTGACGAGTTCGCGGACGGCGTTGGCGGCGCCGGTGAGGACCGCGCCGACGCACAGGATGAGCAGGGCGTTCAGCGCGGTGTCGCGGGTCAGGGCGCTGCCGGCCAGGGCGCGGGCCATGGCACCCATCACGAACGGCAGGGCGATCATGATGGCGAGGAAGGTGCGGTCGGCGCTGAGCGCGGCGCTGTAGCGGCGGATCAGCGTGCCGAGCTGGGCGCCGCGGCTGCGCGGCCGGCTCGGCGGGGTGATGACGACCGGTCCGGAGCGCTGCAGCCGCGGCTGGGCCGTGGCGTCGGCGACATAGCGGCGGTGCTGGGGCGAGGCCGCGTAGTCGCCGGCCCAGTCGCGCTCCTGGTCGCGTTCGAAGGCCTCGAAGGCCTCCGGCCACTGGGTGAAGCCGAAGAAGGCGAGGGCGTCCTCGGGCGGGCCGTAGTAGGCGATCCGGCCGCCCGGCGCGAGGACCAGGAGGCGGTCGCAGACGTCCAGGCTGAGCACGCTGTGGGTGACGACGACGACGGTACGGCCGTCGTCCGCCAGGTCCCGCAGCATGTGCATCACCGAGCGGTCCATGCCGGGGTCGAGCCCGGAGGTCGGTTCGTCCAGGAAGAGCAGGGAGGGCTTGGTGAGCAGTTCCAGGGCCACGCTGACGCGCTTGCGCTGACCGCCGGAGAGGCTGTGCACGGGCTGTCCGGCACGCTGTTCCAGACCGAGTTCTCCGATGACCTCGTCGACCCTGGCCCGGCGTTCGGCCTTGGCGGTGTCCTGCGGGAAGCGGAGTTCGGCGGCGTAGGACAGGGCGGCGCGGACGGTGAGCTGGGAGTGCAGGATGTCGTCCTGCGGGACCAGGCCGATGCGCTGGCGCAGCTCGGCGTAGTCGCGGTAGAGGTCGCGGCCGTCGTAGACGACGGTGCCGTGGTCGGCGGGCCGCTGCCCGGTGAGGGCGTTCAGCAGGGTCGACTTTCCGGCACCGCTCGGTCCCACCACCGCGAGCAGGCACTTCTCCCCCACCGGGAAGGAGACGTCGTCGAGGAGGGTCTTGCGGCCGCGGTCGACGGCGACGGTGAGGTCCTGCACCTCCAGGGAGACCTCGCCGGTGTCGACGTACTCCTGCAGCTCGTCGCCGACCAGGCAGAACGCCGAGTGTCCGATGCCGACGACGTCGCCGGGGAGCACGGGGGCGGCGGTGACGGGGCTGCCGTTGAGGAAGGTGCCGTTGTGGCTGCCCAGGTCGGCGATCTCGTGGCCGCCGTCGGGCAGGGCGCGCAGCTCCGCGTGGTAGCGGGAGACGACCAGGTCGTCCAGGACGAGGTCGTTGTCGGGGGCGCGGCCGATGCGGACGGTACGGGTGGGCAGCGGCCGTACGCTCGTCGGCTGCCGGAAAGTGCCGGTCTGTGCGGGCATCGAGACGGCCGAGGGCCGCTCGGGGGCGGTTTCCGGTCGGCCGAGGAGGATGGCTCGAGGGCCGTCGGCGGGGTTGCCGAAGCGGATCACGGTGCCCGGTCCCACGTCCCACTCGCGGACGCGTCGGCCGTCGGTGTAGGTGCCGTTGGTGCTGCCCTCGTCCTCCAGCGTCCAGTGGGACGACCTGGGGCGCAGGACGGCGTGGTGCCAGGAGACGCGTGCGTCGTCGATGACGATGTCGCTCAGCGGGTCGCGTCCTACGTGGTAGTCGCGGCCCGGGGTCATCACGGTGGAGCCCGACTCGGTCTCCAGCACGAGAACGGGCGCTGTCGGTGCGAACGGTCGCTCCGCCATGCCTGAATTCTACCGATCAGCCCACTTATGCGCCTGGCGTGGAGATCAGGCGACCGGTACGACCAGGGCGCGGCTGGTGCGCTGCATCCGCAGCGCGTCGATCGACTCGGCGAGCAGCTCGTACTCGGTGGTGTCGTCGTGGGTGGCGATACGGACCAGCCGTCCGGCCGCCAACTGCTCCGCCACCAGCTCCTGTTGAGCGGTGTCGCCGCACCAGGCGCGCAGCACGGCGGGCACGTCGGGCACGGTGCCGGCGACCGGGACGAGCGCGCCGGCCGGTAAGTGCTCGGCATCGGGGTGCGGGTCCAGCCGCTCGGCGATCCAGGCCGCCCGGTCGCGCAGCCACCACAGGGCGAGGGCCAGGGTGGGCGCTCGGTAGGTGCCGAGCGGTACGCCGATGCGCCGGCCGCCGCAGGTGCCGTATGCGGTGACATGGCACAGGAATTCGTCGTGCACGTCTCACTCCCCCGTGGTGCGCTCGCCTGTGGGCCGGGCCTCGCGTTCCGGGCGGCTCAACTGCTGTGCGTGATGGGGTCTTCGCTGCGGGTGAAGTGCCCTCTGCGATTGAGTATGTTCACTACTGAATCACTGTCACCATGACTTTCCGGCCACTCTCCTGGCATATTCACCAAGATCGATGGCCGAAAGGTGATAGGGGCAGGTTTCTGCTGCCACACGGGAGGGGAACGCACCATGGGTGCCAGCGGCTGGGAGTACGTCACACCGTTCGCGGGGACCGTCGAGGCCTCCCTCAAGGCCTTGCACGCGCGGGTCTTCGAGGAGCTGTACGGCGACGACGACACGTACGGGAACCTCGACGAGCTCTGGGAGGACGAGGAGTTCATGGGCGAGGAGGGGACCCACTCCGTCCTGGACGTCACCCGGGTCGTTCACACCACCGCCCCGCCCTCGGACCGCAGGCTCGCGGACTACGGCACGCTGCGCCCCCTGGCGCCCGACCGCCTCACCCACCACTTCGGTACCGGTCGCCCGACCCCCGCCCGGTTCGAGCAGGTGCTCGCCGAGGCCGACGCCGCCATCGGCGTCCCGCCCGGGCGCACCGGGACGCTCCGCGACGAGTGCAGGATGCGCTGGACCGGCGTGTACGTCCTCCTGTACACCGGCGACGAGCCCACCCACCTGGGGGTCTTCGGCTTCTCCGGCGACTGACCCCCGTCGGGCCCGGTGGCGGTCCGCCGCCACCGGGCGCCGTCACGTCGGACTCAGGCCTTGGCGGCCTCGTCGATGCGGGACAGCTCCTCCGCGTCGAAGTCCAGGTTGCCGACCGCCGCCACGCTGTCCTCCAGCTGCTGCGGGCTGCTCGCGCCGACCAGCGCCGAGGTCACCCGGCCGCCGCGCAGGACCCAGGCCAGCGCCATCTGGGCCAGCGTCTGGCCGCGGTCCTTGGCCAGGTCGGCGAGGGTCCGCAGCCGGGCCACCAGGTCCTCGGTGAGCGCGTCGGAGCTGAGGAAGGGGCTGTCGCTCGCGGCCCGGGAGTCCTCCGGGATGCCGTTCAGATAGCGGCCGGTCAGCAGGCCCTGCTCCAGCGGGGAGTAGGCGATGGAGCCGATCCGCAGCTCGTCCAGGGTGTCGAGCAGGCCCTCCTCCGGGCGGCGGTCGAGCATGGAGTAGCGCGGCTGGTGGATCAGCAGCGGGGTGCCCAGCTCACCGAGGATCCGGGCCGCCTCCCGGGTCTCCTCCGGGGAGTAGTTGGAGACGCCGACATAGAGCGCCTTGCCCTGCTGGACGGCCGAGTGCAGCGCGCCCATGGTCTCCTCCAACGGAGTCTCCGGGTCCGGGCGGTGCGAGTAGAAGATGTCGACGTACTCCAGGCCCATCCGCCGCAGGCTCTGGTCGAGCGAGGACATGAGGTACTTGCGCGAGCCCCACTCGCCGTACGGTCCCGGCCACATCAGGTATCCGGCCTTCGTGGAAATGACGAGTTCGTCGCGGTAGGCCGCGAAGTCCGCCCGCAGCGCCTCGCCGAGCGCCGACTCGGCGGCGCCGGGCGGCGGGCCGTAGTTGTTGGCCAGGTCGAAGTGCGTCACGCCGAGGTCGAAGGCGCGGCGCAGGATGGCCCGCTGGGTCTCGACCGGGCGGTCCGGGCCGAAGTTGTGCCACAGACCGAGGGACAGGGCGGGAAGCTTGAGGCCACTGCGGCCGGTGCGCCGGTAGGGCATGTCCGCGTAGCGATCGGGGTGTGCGGTGTACAACGCGACTCCAGAGGGGTGGGCACGGGGGAACCATGGTCCCGGAGAACCGTTGCCCACTCTCTCGTGACCTGTGGGCATCGGTCCAACAGAAGAATCCGATGGTATTCAGCGGATACGCTTCTCAATCATGGAACTGCGCCATCTCCAGCACTTCGTGGCGGTCGCCGAGGACCAGCATTTCACCCGGGCCGCCGAACGGCTCATGGTCTCCCAGTCGGGGCTCTCCGCCTCGATCCGCTCCCTGGAACGGGAACTCCAGACGCCGCTGTTCGTCCGGACCACCCGCAGCGTGACCCTCACGCCGGCCGGGCGGGCGCTGCTGGGCGAGGCGGAGCGGATCCTCGCGCAGGTGCGGTCGGCCCATGAGGCGGTGGCCGCGGTGCAGGGCGTGCTGCGCGGGATGCTGGCGCTGGGCTCCGAGCAGTGCATCGCCGGAGTGCATGTGGCGGGGCTGCTCGCCGCGTTCCGGCGCCGCCATCCGGACGTGGAGATCTGTCTGCGCCAGGCGGGTTCGGGGGCGCTCGCGGAGGAGGTCGCGGCCGGCCGCCTGGACCTGGCCTTCGCCGTGCGTGCGGCGCAGGAGGACACCGACCAGCTGCGCGCCGTACCGCTGTCCAGCGAACCCATGACGGTGCTGTGCCATCCGAGCCATCGGCTCGCCTCCGCAGCGGCCGCGGTCACCCCGGAGGAGCTGGGCGGGGAAGTGTTCGTGGACTTCCACCCGGACTGGGGACCGCGCCGCACCACCGATGCCGCGTTCGCCGCCGCGGGCGTACGGCGGGCGGTCGCCCTGGAGGTCAACGACGTGCACAGCCTGCTGGACCTGGTGGACGAGAACCTCGGCATCGCCGTCGTACCGCGCCACTTCCGGCACAAGCGGGAGTCACTGACCGCGCTGCCGGTGAAGGGCACCGGTGAGCGGGTGTACGAGACGGTCGCCCTGCTGCCGCCCCCGGGGGCCACGAGCCCGGCGGCCCGGGCGCTGATGGAGCTGCTGGAGACAGAGGGCGCGTGAGGGACGGCTATGCGGGATGGTTAAGCCATGCATGCCAAGGACATCCTCATCGACGGTTTCAGCCGCATCCAGGAAGAAGTCCACGCCACCGTCGAGGGCCTCGCCCCTGACGACCTGCACGCCCGGCCCGGCCCGGACGCCAACTCCATCGCCTGGCTGGTCTGGCATCTCACCCGCGTCCAGGACGACCACATCGCCGACGCCTTCGGCCTCGACCAGGTATGGCTCACCCAGGACTTCCGGAAGGCCTTCGGTCTGGACCTGCCCCCGGACGACATCGGGTACGGGCACACCTCGGCGCAGGTCGGGAAGGTGCGGGTCGACTCCGGTGACCTGCTGACCGGGTACTACGACGCCGTCCACGCCCAGACCCTGTCAGCGCTGCGCGAGCTGGCCGCCAAGGATCTGGAGCGCGTCGTCGACGAGCGCTGGGACCCGCCGGTCACCCTGGCGGTACGGCTGGTCAGCGTCCTGTCCGACGATCTCCAGCACGTCGGACAGGCCGCCTACGTCCGCGGACTACTTCAGAGCGCGTAGCCCGGCAGCACGACGTCCTCGATGAGCGCCTTGCGCTCGTCGAACGGGATGAACGCGCTCTTGACGGCGTTCACCGTGACCGTGCGCAGGTCCTCGACCGTCCAGCCGGCCTGCTCCACCAGCAGGGACATCTCCCGCGTCATCGTCGTGCCCGACACCAGACGGTTGTCGGTGTTGAGGGTGACGCGGAAGCCGAGGTCCTTCAGCGCGGTGATGGGGTGCTCGGCTATGGAGGTGGCGGCACCGGTCTGCAGGTTGGACGTCGGGCACATCTCCAGCGCGATACGGCGGTCGCGGACCCAGCCGGCGAGCCGGCCCAGCTTGCCGTCGACGATGTCGTCCGTGATCCGCACGCCGTGGCCGAGGCGCTGGGCGCCGCAGATCTGGAGCGCCTGGTGGATGCTGGACAGGCCGTCTGCCTCGCCGGCGTGGATGGTGAAGGGCACGTTCTCGCGGCGCAGGTGCTCGAAGGCGCCGAGGTGGTCGGCGGCGGGGAAACCGGCCTCGGCGCCGGCGATGTCGAAGCCGACGACACCGGCGTCCCGGAAGGCGACGGCCAGGTCGGCGGCCTCGCGCACCCGGTCGAACATGCGCATGCCGCAGAGCAGGGTGCCGACGCGGACAGGGGTGCCGGCCGCTGCCGCCTTCGCCATTCCGGCCGCCAGGCCCTCCTGGACGGTCTCGACGACCTCGGCGAGGGCGAGCCCGCCGGTGGTGTTCAGCTCGGGGGCGTAGCGCACCTCGGCGTAGACGACACCGTCCGCGGCCAGGTCCAGGACGTACTCCTCGGCGGTGCGCAGCAGGCCCTCGCGGGTCTGCATCACGGCGAGGGTGTGCTCGAAGGTGGCGATGTAGCGGACCAGGTCACCGGAGTTGGCTGCCGCGAAGTACCAGGCGGCCAGCTCGTCCGGATCGGTGGTCGGCAGGGCGTGGCCGACGGCCTCGGCAAGCTCCACGACGGTGGCGGGACGCAGGCCGCCGTCGAGGTGGTCGTGCAGGACGGTCTTGGGGAGCCGGCGGATCAGGTCGGTG
>NZ_JAMJFL010000034.1 GCF_023544665.1 Streptomyces sp. YS415 | reverse complement strand
TACGTAAGCCATCGGTCAGGGCAATCTGGGTGTGATGCGGAAATCTTTTCCAAGCGGTTGCTTAGGGTGTACGGGGGGGGTGGGGAGGGGCCCTCGGGACGGGGGCGGGAACCGGGATGCGGGCGGGTTCGGGTGCGGGGCCGGGATGGGGGCCCGGACCGCACGGATGTGGGCGTGGAGCAGGCGCGGGCCCTGGGCCGGGGGGGGGGCGGGACCGGGCGCGGTCACTGGGTCGGAAGCGGGCCGTGGTGGGGTGGCCGGGGGTGGGGGCGGAGTGCGGGTGCCGGTGGTGGGGGCGGAGTGCGGGTGCCGGGATGGGGGCCCGAGCGCCGTGCGGGCGTGGGCCGCATGCCGAGGCAGGCGCGTTCCCTGGGGTGGGCGCGGGATCGGGCGCGGTCACCGGGTCGGAAGCGGGCCGTGGTGGGGTGGTCGGATGGGGGCGTGGACGGGTTGTGGAGACCGGGCCGAAGGCGAAACCCGGGCCGAAGGCGGTCTCCGGGTGGGTGCGGGCGTCCATGGGGCCCGGAGGTGCCGGACGGGCGTAGGCGCCGGGATGAGGACCGGGTCACCGCGCAGGTAAAGACGCGGATATCGAGGCCGGTGTGGGTGCCGACGCGGGGGCGGACGTGGGTCCCCGGGCGGGCACCGGCGCGGTCACCCCGGCGAAAACGGGCCCCGGTGCTGCGGTCGGTCGGGGGCGTGGGTCGGTGTGGGTACCCGGTCGAAGGCGCCTCCCGGGGCGGACGCGGACGCCTGTGCGGGGATGGGCGCGGGCGCCGGGGCGGGGACGGGTGCGGGCGTGGGCGCCGGGGGCGAAGTCGGCGTCAGGAGCCAGCCCACCGAGGGCTGGGTGAGGGGGCGGGCCAGGCGGCGGGTGAAGGGGGAGGCGAGGACCGCCGTGAGCAGCACCCCGCACAGGACGAGCGCCACCAGTTCCACCGGGGTGTCGGCGCGGGCGATCAGGCCCTTCTCCCGCGCCGGGAGGATGACCAGCGGGTGCAGCAGATAGACGGTGAACCCGCCCGCCCCGAGCGCCGAGACGAACGGCACCTTCCGCCGCGGCATCAGCCGCAGCAGGCACAGCACCAGCGCCGCCGCCGACGCCAGCACCGCGAGCCGGATCAGCCAGGCGCCCTCCATGCCGAGAGGGGTGTCCGCCTGGTAGGCGTGCCGCATCGACAGCCAGCTCCCCTGGATGTCCCGGTGCCACAGCACCGCCACGGTGATCGAGCCGAGCACTCCGGCGACGGCGGCCGGCAGGCTCCACCGGCTCTCGAACCAGTCCCGGAGCATGCCCTGCCCCAGACGCCACCCGAAGTAGAAGAGCGGCAGGTAGACCAGGGTGCGGCTGGCGGAGAACTGGAGCCCGAACTCCTCGACGTACCCGAGCGCGAGCGCCACCGCGGTGGTGACCAGCAGGGGATGGCGCAACTGGACCACCAGCGGCAGCAGCAGCCGCCAGCAGAACAGCGACATCAGGAACCACAGCGTCCACGGCAGCTGGGCCACGTGCAGATCGAGCGGGCCGCCCAGCGCCTTCGTCTCCAGCGAGAACAGCACGCTGAAGATCAGGGCGGGCAGCACGATGCTGGTCAGCAGGGTCCGCAGCCGGCGCGGCCCGAGCGGGCCCGCACTGCTGAAGACGCCCGCCAGCACCACGAAGGCGGGAACCCGGAAGGCCCAGGCCGCCACATGGAAGGCGTGCAGCGAGTCGTGCCGGGCCATGATGCTGCCCACGGTGTGCAGGACCACGATCAGCGTGGCGGAGACGAACCGGGCGTTGTCCCACCAGGGGTCACGGACCCGGTCCTGGCCGGTGGTGGACTTCGGAAACGGCTTTTCCATCGCGGGCGCGTGCTCCTGACAGCGGCATGACAGCAGAAGCACACCTTCGCCAAAGCCGGGGATGATCCGGTGACGCGGTACCGCGCGGAAGGTGAACGGTGCGTGTACGGAAGGCGGCCCACGGAGAAGGGCCGCCTCCGCTTCACACCCCGGACGGGCTGGTGGGCGACGGTTCCGTCTCCCCGACCCGCCGCCGGCGCCTGCGCTTGAGCAGCGCCCACGGGCCCCGGGGACCGCTCGGCATCGCCGCCGCGACCTCCGTACCCGCCTCGGACGCCGCCTCCGCCGCGGCCCGGGCCACCGGCAGGAAGCCCTCGCGGCGGGAGACGTCCGGGCGCTCCTCCTCCGCCGGCCACAGCCCGAGGGCCGCGCAGACCGTGGGCAGGACCGCCATCGCCGCCGTGGCGTACCCCTCCGCCGAGGGGTGGTAGCTGTCCGGGCCGAACAGCTCGCGCGGGTTGGCCGCGAACTCCGGACCCAGCAGGTCGCCCAGCGAGACCGTACGGCCGCCCTGCTCGACCACGCCGATCGTCTGCGCGGCCGCGAGCTGCCGGGAGACCCGCCGGGCCAGCCAGCGCAGCGGCTGCTGGACCGGCTCGATGGTGCCGAGGTCGGGACAGGTGCCCACGACCACCTCGGCACCGGCCGTGCGCAGCCGCCGTACCGCCGTGGCCAGACAGCGCACCGACCGGGTCGGCGGCATGCGATGGGTGACGTCGTTGGCGCCGACCATGATCACGCAGATGTCGGGCACCCGGCGGGAGTCCGCCAGCGCCAGCGCCACCTGCCGTTCCAGATCGTCGGAGGTGGCACCCGGCAGCGCCACATTGCGCAGCTCCACCGGGCGCTCCGCCACCGCCGCGAGCCCCGACGCCAGCAGCGCCCCCGGCGTCTGCCCCGCCCGCCGTACGCCCTGGCCCGCCGCCGTGGAGTCACCCAGCAGCAGCAGCCGCAGCGGAGGATCGCCGCCGGGGGCGTACCCGCTGCCGTACAGGCCCTCCGCGCTCGGCGCGAACGGGGCCGTGCCGTTGCCCACGGCCCGCTTGGCCAGCTGGACCTCCGCCAGCACCAGACCCACGGCGGCCGCACCGGCCAGACCGATCCCGCCACCGCCGTACGCGGCACCGGCCGCGATCCGCCGGGCCACTCTCGCCCTCGACATGCTCGTCATGCCTTGCCGCCACCTCCAAGAACCCGTACATCCACTCCTTGCCCCGCACGGACCGTGGCCCAATCCCAACAGGGAGTGAACGACCGTCATGGCGGGCGCGGAGCCCATAGGCTGGCGACATCACTGACGACATCTTTTGCAGCATCCGGAGACAACGGTGCAATTCCACGACTCGATGATCAGCCTCGTCGGCAACACCCCGCTGGTGAGGCTCAACAGCGTGACCAAGGGCATCAAGGCGACCGTCCTGGCCAAGGTGGAGTACTTCAACCCGGGCGGTTCGGTGAAGGACCGGATCGCCCTGCGCATGATCGAGGCCGCCGAGGAGAGCGGCGCGCTCAAGCCCGGCGGCACCATCGTCGAACCGACCAGCGGGAACACCGGGGTCGGGCTCGCCATCGTGGCCCAGCAGAAGGGCTACAAGTGCATCTTCGTGTGCCCCGACAAGGTGAGCACCGACAAGATCAATGTGCTGCGGGCCTACGGGGCGGAGGTCGTCGTCTGCCCGACCGCGGTCGACCCCGAGCACCCGGACTCCTACTACAACGTCTCCGACCGGCTGGTCCGGGAGACGCCGGGTGCGTGGAAGCCCGACCAGTACTCCAACCCGCACAACCCGGCCTCCCACTACCACTCCACCGGTCCCGAGCTGTGGGAGCAGACGGACGGCAGGATCACCCACTTCGTGACGGGCGTCGGCACCGGCGGCACCATCTCCGGCACCGGCCGCTATCTGAAGGACGTCAGCGACGGCAAGGTCAAGGTCGTCGGCGCCGACCCCGAGGGCTCGGTGTACTCCGGCGGCTCCGGGCGGCCGTACCTCGTCGAGGGCGTTGGTGAGGACTTCTGGCCCTCCGCCTACGACCGCACGGTCGCCGACGAGATCGTGGCGGTCTCCGACAAGGACTCCTTCCAGATGACCCGCCGCCTCGCGAAGGAGGAGGGCCTGCTGGTCGGCGGTTCCTGCGGGATGGCCGTGGTGGCCGCGCTGCGCGTCGCCGAGCGGCTGGAGGAGGACGACGTGGTCGTCGTGCTCCTGCCGGACAGCGGCCGCGGCTACCTCAGCAAGATCTTCAACGACGAGTGGATGGCCGACTACGGCTTCCTGGAGGACGAGGGCCCCAGCGCCCGCGTCGCCGACGTCCTGAACGACAAGGAGCACGGCGCCATGCCGTCCCTCGTCCACATGCACCCCGACGAGACCGTCGGCCAGGCCATCGAGGTGCTGCGCGAGTACGGCGTCTCGCAGATGCCGATCGTCAAGCCGGGCGCGGGCCACCCCGACGTGATGGCCGCCGAGGTCGTCGGCTCGGTGGTGGAACGGGAACTGCTCGACGCCCTGTTCACCAAGGCGGCCTCGCTGGAGGACCCGCTGGAGAAGCACATGTCGGCCCCGCTGCCGCAGGTCGGTTCCGGTGAGCCGGTGGGCGACCTGATGTCGGTGCTCGGCACGGCGGACGCCGCGATCGTCCTCGTCGAGGGCAAGCCCACCGGAGTGATCAGCCGTCAGGACCTGCTGGCCTTCCTCGCCAAGGGCGGGAAGTAGCGGCGAACGTCCGGTGAACGGCGCGTGTCGGCGGCGAACTTGCGGTGATCAGCAGCCTTCGCGGCTGCACGGAAGTGGTACGAGCGTGACACGTCCGCGCAGCACCCGCTTAACACGCGTACGGCACATTGGTGGATGTCGGCAGGGCGGGAGCGGCTCCCCGCCCCGGCCGGCACCGAACGTCCAAGGACCTCCGGAGCGGCTCCCGGACCTCCATGGACGCCGGACGTGAGACCGGCCTGACCCGGTCGACGTCCTTCGCGGGGACCGCCGTCGTCCCGCCCCCCGGCAACGGGGGTGCGGCGGTCCCCGCGCATATCACTCCCAGTCGCTGTCCTTGCGGGCCTTGCGGCGGCGGAACAGGTCCGGATGGGTGCGCGCCGCCTGGACCACGTTCACCCCGACGATGCCCGCCCAGGCGACCAGCAGGCCGGGGAGGTTGGCCACCCCGCCGCCGATGCCGGACAGCGGGATCGCCAGGACCAGCGAGACGATGCCGAAGCCGAAGCGCTCGCCCCAGGAGTCCGTCGGCTTCGGTGACCGGGAGCCCCGGGCCACCACCATCTGCTGCTCGGCGAGCTGCCGGCGCACCCTGCGCTCGACCGCCCCGTCGATCCGCTGGTCGACCTTCTCCAGGAACGAGTCGACCAGCGCGGACTCGTACTCCTCGCCCAGCTCCCTGCGTGCTTGCAGGGTGGCGTCGAGTTCCTTCTTCAGCTCGGGGTCCCGCATGTCCATTCCGGTCATGGGATCCACGGTAGAAAGCGCGGACGCGGGCCGCACTGGGGTTAGCCCCCCTGTTCGGCCGGGGGACGGCCCGCCTGCTCGTCGCTTGCCCTGCTGTATGACGTCATGCAGAGTTCTCCGTGTCTGAATAAGCGGGAGGGGAGCTCGGGCGTGACGTCGTCTCCGATCGTGGACGCTCCGGCCGTCCTGCACACCGGGGCGGTGCTCCTCGACGGCCGCGGACTCTCCGTCGCGGACGTCGTGCGCCTCGCCGACGGAGCCGCGCGGCCCGTCCCGGAGGAGGCGGCGATGAAGCGCGCCACCCGCTCCTGGGACGCCGCCCGGCAGATCGCCGCGACCGGACGCGTCTACGGCCGCTCCACCGGCGTCGGCGCCAACCGCAACGAGGACGTGCCCACCGAGGCCGCCGCCGGCCACGGGCTCAGGCTCCTGCGCAGCCACGCCGGTGCCATCGGCGAGGAGCTGCCCGCCCGGCAAGTCCGCGCCATGCTTGCCGTCCGCGCCAACCAGCTCCTCGCGGGCGGCGCCGGGCTCAGGCCCTCGGTCGTCACCGCCCTGTGCGAGGCCCTGGAGAGCGGGGCGCACCCGGTCGTCCACGAGTTCGGCTCGGTCGGCACCGGTGACCTCGCGGCGCTCGCACAGCTGGGGCTGGCGCTGGCCGGTGAGCATCCATGGCGGGTGCCGGACGGGCCGGACGGGTCGGGGGACCGCGGGGCCGCGGCGAGCGGCGCCGGGCCGCGGCGTGTCGCCGGTGTGCCCGAGCCGCAGCCCCTCGACAACAACGACGCGCTCGCCCTGATCAGCAGCAACGCCCTCACCCTCGGCCAGGCCGCCCTCGCCCTGCACGAACTGCGCGGACTCATCGCCGCCACCCAGGTCGTCGCCGCGCTCTCCCTGCTCGCCGTCGACGGCTCCCACGAGCCCTACGCGGCGCCCGTCCACGAGGCCCGGCCGCACCGTGGCTCCACCGAGGTCGCCCGCCGCATGCGGGAACTGATCGGCGCCGCGGACCGGCCCACGCCTCCGCTCGGCCGGATCCAGGACCCGTACGGCTTCCGCTGCCTGCCCCAGATCCACGGCCCCGCGCACGACGCGGCCGATGCCCTGGAGGCGGTCCTCGCGGTGGAGCTCAACGCCGCCGCCGAGAACCCCCTCATCGCGGCCGACGACCTCGCCGCCTACCACCACGGCGGCTTCTACCAGGCCCAGCTCGCCCTCGCCCTGGACCACTTCAGGCTCGCGGTCGTCCAGGTGGCCCGGCTGTCCACCTCCCGCCTGTCCACCCTCAACGAGCCCGCCTACACCCGCCTGAGGCCCTTCCTCGCCGACCACGAGCCCGCCTCGTCCGGCGTGATGATCCTGGAGTACTCCGCCGCGGCCGCCCTCGGTGACCTGCGCGCCTTCTCGGCACCCGCCTCCCTCGGCCACGCTGTACTCTCCCGGGGCGTCGAGGAACAGGCCAGCTTCGCCTCGCTCGCCGCGCGGCAGACGCTGCGCGCGTGCGGCGCGTACCGTCTCGTCGTCGGCTGCGAACTCGTCGCCGCTGTACGGGCGCTGCGCCAGCGCGACCTCAGGCCCGAGCCGGGACTCCCGGCGGGCCGTGCGCTGGAGCTCGCCGAAGCGGTGCTCGACGAGGACCAGGCCGACCGGCCGCTCACCGGCGACGTGACGGCGGCGGCCCGGCTGCTCGACCGGTTCACCGAGATCTGGAGGGGGAGCGCGGCATGAGCGCGGACAGGAACGCGGGGGACACCCCGGCGGCACGGCTGCAGGCGCTCTTCGAGGGGCACCGGCTGACGCCGACCCAGCGGCGCATCGCGCACAGCATGGTGCGCCGGGCCGCCGAGGTGCCCTTCCTCTCCAGTGTCGAACTGGCCGAACTCGCCGGGGTCAGCCAGCCGTCCGTGACCCGCTTCGCCGTCGCCCTCGGCTTCGACGGCTACCCCGCCCTGCGCAGGCATCTGCGCGAGGTCGCGCCCGCCGAACCGGCGTCCGCGCCGGGCGCGTTCAACGAGTACCAGCAGGCCGTCGAGGCCGAGATCGAGAACCTGCGGCATCTCGCGGAGCTGCTCGCGGACCCGCGCCCGGTGCAGCGGGCGGGCCGGCTGCTGGCCGCCTCCCGGCCGCTGCCGGTGCTCGGACTGCGCGCGGCGGCCTCCCAGGCGTACGGCTTCGCCTACTTCGCCGCCAAGGTCCATCCGGACGTCCGGCTGCTGCACGAGGGCGGCACGATGGTCCACGACCGCATCGACGCCTGCGTCCGGGCGGGCGCCACGGCGCTGCTCTGCTTCGCGCTGCCCCGGCACCCGCGCGAGGTCCTGGACACCCTCGGCTACGCCAAGGAGGCCGGGCTGACCGTGGTGACGGTCGCCGACTCCGCCTTCGCGCCGGTCGCCAAGGCCTCCGACCTGCTGCTGCCCGCGGCGGTCGGCACCGGCCTCGCCTTCGACACCGCGTGCGCCCCGATGCTGCTCGGGCGGGTCCTGCTGGAGGCCATGTGCGACGACCTGCCGGACGCCCAGGCACGGCTGGAGGAGTTCGACGCGCGGGCCGCGGCGCGGGGGCTGTTCGTGGAGTGAGATTTTCTCGCGTCTTCTAAGACAGGTCTCAGGTCAGCCCGTTACCCTCCCGCCACTGCGAGTTCGACTTCGAGGCGATTGGGAGGCGGAACGTGGCACGCGGAGGTCAGGGACTGGCTCGGGTGGCCGTCGTCGTACGGGCCGGAGCGGCACCGATGTGGTGGCTCGGGGTGTGCGCGGCCGGGATCGGCGTACTGCTGCCGGGTCTGACCGGACGGCGGATCGGGGTGCTGGCGGGCGCGGCGCTGTTCCTCGTCACGGCGGCGGCCGTGGCGTACCGGCGGCGCGGGCGGTACGGCGCCCTCATGCGCGGGGCCGCCCGCGCGGGCAAGCACGACGTGCTCCAGGACCGCGCGGTGACCGTGCGGAACTGGCGCCGGGGACACCGCTGGTGGCTGCTGCTGGCCTTCGTGGCCGCGCTCGGCAGCGGGTTCGCGGTACCCGTGGCGGGCGGCATGCTGCTGGCCGGGGCGGGCGTCGGGCTCTGGCTGAAGTCCGCCTGGATCGGCCGGCGCGAGCGGGCCGAGGAGGCACTGCTGTGGGTGCGGGTGGACTGGCTCACCGCCGGCGGGCGTCCCGCCGGTAAGGCCGTCAGGTCCTACCGCGGCACCGGCATCGCGGCGGGCGACGCGGCCCCGGGTGGGGCCCGCCGCCGCGCCGACGCGCTGGTGTAGGCGGGGGACCGGGGTCAGACCTCCAGGTCCTGCTCGATCCTGCGCAGCTGGTGCCGGGCCATCGCCAGGTTGGAGCGCTTGGCGTCGAGCACCAGGTAGAGGAAGAGGCCGTTGCCGCTGCGGCCGCTGAGCAGCCGGATCAGGTGGTACTGGTCGGACAGGGTGATCAGGATGTCCTCGATCTCGCCCTTGAGGCCCAGGTGTTCCATGGTGCGCATCTTGGCGCGCACGACGTCGGTGTTGCCGGCGGCGGCGACGTTCAGGTCGAAGCTCTTGCCGCCGCCCATGGTGCCCAGGGCCATGCCGGTGGTGTAGTCGACGAGCGCGACGCCGGTCGCGCCCTCGATCGAGGTCAGCGCCTCTTTCAGTGTGGTCTCGGTGTTGGCCATGACGGGACTTCCTCTCAACTCTCGGTGGTGGTGCGCGGTTGGGTGGTGGACGGGGTGCGCCGGTCGCGCGGGACCTTGGCCCGCGCGGGCGCCCTCGTGGGTGTACGGGGTCTGCTGTCGGCCGTGAGTCCGTCGACGAGCTCCCCGATCCGGCCGGCGGCGCGGCGGCCCTCCAGATGGAGGCGGCCGACGCTGACGTCGTCCCGGGCGAGCAGGGTCAGTACGGCGCCCTCGCCCGCCGCGTACGTCGCCACGTAGCCGTCCCGGCCGCGGAAGAGCAGTTCGCGCAGCTCGCCGCGGCCGGTGGCGTCGGTGAGCCGCACGGCCACGCCGAGCGCGGCGGCGGTGAGCGCGGCCACGCCCTCCGGTTCCACGCCGGGGGTGTCCTCGGCGACGACCAGGCCGTCCACGCTGGCCGCGAGGGAGCCGGTCAGCTGGGGGATGCGGGCGCGGAGCCGGTGCAGCTCGTCGAGTATGGGCGCCTCGGCGGCCATCAGATTTCTCCTCTGTCGGTCAAAGGGCCTCCAGCGCATCCCGGACTCTTCTCAGCAGGGCGACGTCGGGGTCATCGGGCGCCAGCCGCTCGGCGGGGGCCGGCGGGCGGGGCCGGACGGGGAGCGACGGGGGGTCGGCGGGGTGCGGACACGCCCCTTCCGGTGCGGGGCGCCGGTCCGGGGGGTCGGGGTGGGTCCGTTGCGGTGTCGGTCCCCGGTCCGGGGGTTCCGTGCGGGTCTGTTGCGGTGTGGGTCCCCGGTCCGGGGGGTCGGGGTGGGTCCGTTGAGGTGTGGGTCCCCGGTCCGGGGGGTCGGGGTGGGTCCGTTGAGGTGTCGGCTCCCGGTCCGCGGGCTCCGGGTGGGTCCGCTGCGGTGTCGGTTCCCGGTCGGGGTGCGTGGGGCGGGCCGGGGTCGGGTGCGGGGGCCGTGGGGCCAGGACGCCCGCCGCTGCGAGGCGGCGTATGTCCACCAGGGTGTGGAAGGCCGGGCGGCCCAGGGCGCGGGCGATGTCCGTCGCGGTCCGGGCGCCGTCCAGCAGGGCCACGACCGCGCGCTGGCGGGCGGTGAGCGCCGGGGCGCGGGGCGGGTCGGCGCGGGTGAGGGGCGCGCTGTCGGTGCCGGGGTCGGGCCAGATGCGGTGCAGCAGGTCGCGGCGGCGCAGGGTCTCGCGCTCCACGGCGGCCACCGGTACCGGCCGTACGGGGCCGAGCCAGTGCCCGGTGCCGTAGCGGAAGCGGCCCGGGGTGCTGCTGGGCGCGAGGGCGAAGTAGGCGGCGTCGTAGAGCGCGCCCAGGTGGCACAGTTCCAGCGTGCCGGGGGTGAGCCGGCCGCTGTCGACGAGGAGGCGGGCGGCGCCGTGCAGGTCGTCGGCGCGGGTGACGGCGTCCTGCCAGACGGCGGTGTCCAGGGTGCCGTGCGCGGTCAGCAGGATGTCCAGGCCGGGGGCGGCGGGGCTCTCGGCGTGCACCACCCGGCCCTGCGCGAGATACAGCGTGCCGCACTCGCGCAGCAGGACGCCGGTGGCCCGCTCGGCGGCGAGCCGGCTCAGCATCGGCGACAGTCCGCGCGGCGCCCGCTCCCCTGCCGTGCTCCGGTCCCGCGACGGCAGCCGGGGCGGCAGGCCCGCCGGGGTGGCTTGCAGCGCGGTCATCCCAGCACCAGCCGTCCGGCCAGCTCGCCGAGGCGGATCCGGGCCAGCGCGAGATTGCCCTCCTCGCGGCCCAGCCACAGATGCAGGAACACACTGCTGTCGAAGGACGTCCACACGAACCGCAGCACGTGATAGCTGTCCCGGTTGGACAGGATCAGGTCCTCGACGGGCGGTTCGGTCTCCGTGCCGGCGTCCTCGGCGGGCGCGAACGCCCGGTGCTCGGCGGCGAGCCGGGCCAGCTCCGCCGCCTCCGCCGCGCTCGCATCCGGGTCACCGCCCGGGGACTCGCCGACCGTGCCCAGTGCCAGGCCGCTGGTCCAGTCGACCAGCGCCGCCCCCCGTGCTCCGGGCAGTTGCATGGCCTCCAGCAGACACTCGTCGATTCCGGGCACCGTGGCTCCCCTCCTGTCTGCGGTTCGGCTGAGTAACGCCGAAACTACGCAACGTGTGAGCGACAGGTGAGGCTTCTGGCATTTTCCGGTGGAACATGCGCGGGAGGACTAAGGTGGGTCAACTGACCTTGTTTTCCAGACCCGTTCAACCGCAGCTCCGCCGGAGTGCGTCAAGGGCGCCCGGGCGTGCGCAGGGTGGTGAGGGCGGCGGCGTGCGCCCCACCGGATTCGGCCACGATCGAGTCGAGATCCTGCGGCTCGCGCACCGTCGCGAAGGCCACACCCCCGGACCCGTCCGGCGCGAAGCCGTAGATCCCCGGCCGGGCCAGGGAGTTGTACGCGTAGTGGTGCGCGAAGTAGTACGCGCCCGTGTCCAGCGCCGCCACCAGATCCCCCTGCTCCAGCCGCGGCAGCGCCCGCGCCTCGGCCAGCAGGTCCCCGGCGAAGCAGGCCGGACCGGCCACGTCCTGGACCACCTCGGCCCCCGTCTTCGGCCGCCCCTTCGCGTCGTATCCGGCGATCCTGAGCGGCCAGGCGCCCGGCGCGTACACCGTCCGCGTCGCCACCTGCACGCCCGCGTGCGTCACCGCGACCGGCCGCCCGCCCGCGCTCTTGGTGTACTCCACCCGCGCCAGCACCGTCCCGTGCTTGGCCAGCAGCGACCGCCCGAACTCGGTCACCAGCCCGTACCGCCCGTCGAACAGCCCCGGCACCGCCTCGCTCAGCAGGCGCGCGTACTGCGCGTACGTCGGGGTCGTCAGGTCGGAGGCGAAGTTCACCGGCAGTCCGCCGCCGATGTCGATCGTGTCGATCTGCCGTCGCCCGATCCGGTCGTTGATCTCCTCGGCCAGTTGGTACGTCTCCGCCACGCCCCGAGCCATCAGCGACAGCGGCACGCCCTGGGACCCGGTGTGCGTGTGCAGCCGGGTCAGCCACGGGCGCTCCTCATAGGCCCGCACCACCCACTCGCGCGCTCCCTCGTCGCGCAGCGCCACCCCGAACTTCGACGTCGCGGTCGCCGTCGACATCGCCTCGATGGCCCCTGCGCCCACCTGCGGATTCACCCGGAGCCCGAGCGGGGAACGGCTCGGCGCGGACCGCATCAGGGCGTCGACACGGGCCAGCTCCTGCGGATTGTCGGCGTTGACCGCGACCCCGAGCGCCAGCGCCTCCCGCAGCTCGGCCGGTGTCTTCGCGGGCGAGTCCAGCACCGTGCGCTCCGGTGGCAGCCCCGCCGCCCGCGCCAGCGCCAGCTCGCCGGGGCTCGCCACCTCGGCGCCGATCCCGGCCTCGTGCAGCAGCCGCAGCACCGGCACCAGCGGGGTCGCCTTGACCGCGAAGGCGTGCAGCACCGGGGTGCCCGGCGCGGTGACCGCCTCGAACGCCGCCCGCAGCCCGGCCGCCGCGTCCCGGATGCCGGTGACGTCCAGCAGCCCCACGATGGGGGCGTCCGGCCCCAGCAGCCCCTGCTCCACGGCGGCCCGCACCGCCTCGTCCCGGCGCGCCGCCCGCTCGTCGTCGCCCGTGTGCCCGTCCCTGACGTCGTCCACCGCGTCCCCCGTCGTGTCGTTCCCCGTCGTGTCGTTCCCCGTGACCACGTATCCAGACAAACATCCGCGGCCCGCCCGCGCTGGCGCACGCACGTATTGACTAGCTCTATTCAGAGCGCCAGGATGTGAATAACGTCAGCAACAATCCGGCAGCACCAGCCGCTAGGAGGCAGACCATGTCAGGACCCCGCCCCGTACGAGCGCCGCGCGGTACGGAACTGAGCGCCCTGGGATGGCAGCAGGAAGCCGCCCTGCGCATGCTGCAGAACAACCTCGACCCCGAGGTCGCCGAGCACCCCGACAAGCTCGTCGTCTACGGCGGCACCGGCAAGGCGGCCCGCGACTGGCGCTCCTTCGACGCGATGGTGCGCACGCTGCAGGGGCTGAAGCAGGACGAGACGATGCTCGTGCAGTCCGGCCGCCCGGTCGGCGTGATGCAGACCCACGAGTGGGCCCCGCGCGTCCTCATCGCCAACTCCAACCTGGTCGGCGACTGGGCCAACTGGGAGGAGTTCCGCCGCCTGGAGCAGCTCGGCCTGACCATGTACGGCCAGATGACCGCCGGCTCCTGGATCTACATCGGCACCCAGGGCATCCTCCAGGGCACCTACGAGACCTTCGCCGCCGTCGCCGCGAAGAAGTTCGGCGGCACCCTCGCCGGGACGATCACCCTCACCGCCGGACTCGGCGGCATGGGCGGCGCCCAGCCGCTCGCCGTCACCATGAACGACGGCGTCGCCCTCTGCGTCGACTGCGACCCGCGCGCCATCGAGCGCCGCATCGAGCACCGCTACCTCGACGTCCGCGCCGACTCCCTGGAGCACGCCCTCCAGCTCGCCGTCGAGGCCCGGGACGCCCGCCGCCCGCTCTCCATCGGCCTGCTCGGCAACGCCGCGGAGCTGCTGCCGCGGATGCTCGCCGAGGGTGCCCCCGTCGACATCGTCACCGACCAGACCTCGGCCCACGACCCGCTGGCCTACCTGCCCGCCGGCGTCGCCTTCGACGACATGGCCGCCTACGCCGCCAAGGACCCGGCCGGCTTCACCACCCGCGCGCGCGAGTCCATGGCACGGCACGTCGAGGCCATGGTCGGCTTCATGGACGCCGGCGCGGAGGTCTTCGACTACGGCAACTCCATCCGCGGCGAGGCCCGGCTCGCCGGCTACGACCGGGCGTTCGCCTTCCCCGGCTTCGTCCCCGCCTACATCCGGCCGCTGTTCTGCGAGGGCAAGGGCCCCTTCCGCTGGGCCGCGCTCTCCGGGGACCCGGCCGACATCGCCAAGACCGACAAGGCGATCCTGGACCTCTTCCCCGAGAACGAGTCCCTCGCCCGCTGGATCAAGATGGCCGGGGAACGGGTCCACTTCCAGGGCCTGCCCGCGCGTATCTGCTGGCTCGGCTACGGCGAGCGGGACAAGGCCGGCGAGCGGTTCAACGACATGGTCGCGAGCGGTGAGCTGGCGGCGCCGCTCGCCATCGGCCGGGACCACCTCGACTGCGGTTCCGTCGCCTCCCCGTACCGCGAGACCGAGGCCATGCTCGACGGCTCCGACGCGATCGCCGACTGGCCGCTGCTGAACGCGATGGTCAACGTGGCCTCGGGCGCGTCCTGGGTCTCCCTCCACCACGGCGGCGGCGTCGGCATGGGCCGCTCCATCCACGCCGGCCAGGTGACGGTCGCCGACGGCACCGCGCTGGGCGGGGAGAAGATCCGGCGGGTGCTGACCAACGACCCGGGCATGGGCGTCATCCGGCACGTGGACGCGGGCTACGACACCGCCGAGTCCGTGGCCGCCGAACGGGGCGTGCGGGTCCCGATGCGCGAAGGCGACCTGTCGTGACCGGACAGACCCTGCCGGGCGGCAGCTCCTTCCACTCCATGTGGCGCGAACTGCTCCCCATCGGCCGGCACTCCGGCTCCGGCGGCTACCGCCGCTACGCCTGGACCGGGGCCGACGCCGAGTGCCGGGCCTGGTTCCGGGCCCAGGCCGAGTCCCGGGGACTGACCTACGAGGTCGACCGGAACGGCAACCAGTGGGCCTGGCTCGGGGATCCCGCCGCCGGGGACGCCGTGGTCACCGGATCGCACCTGGACTCCGTGCCCGACGGCGGGGCCTTCGACGGGCCCCTCGGTGTCGTGTCCTCCTTCGCCGCCCTCGACGAACTGCGCCGCCGCGACGCGCCCCTCGGCAAACCGCTCGCCGTCGTCAACTTCGGGGACGAGGAGGGCGCCCGCTTCGGGCTGGCCTGCGTCGGCTCCAGGCTCGCCTCCGGACAGCTCACCGCCGCCCAGGCCCACCTGCTCACCGACGGTGACGGCATCACCCTGCCCCGGGCCATGGAGGCCGCCGGGTACGACCCCGACGCCATCGGGCCCGACCCCGAGCGGCTGGCCCGGATCGGGGCCTTCGTCGAACTCCATGTCGAGCAGGGTCGGGCGCTCGACCTGACCGGCGACCCGGTCGGCGTCGCCAGCGCCATCTGGCCGCACGGACGCTGGCGGTACGACTTCCGGGGCGAGGCGAACCACGCCGGCACCACCCGGCCCGCGGACCGGCGCGACCCCATGCTGCCGTACGCCGAGACCGTGCTCGCCGCCCGCCGGGAGGCCGAACTCGCCGGTGCCGTCGCCACCTTCGGCAAAATCTCGGTCGAGCCGAACGGCGTCAACGCCATCCCCTCCCTCGTACGCTGCTGGCTGGACTCGCGTGCCGAGGACCAGACCACCCTCGACACCGTCGTCGGCGGCATCGAGAAGGCCGCCCGCGCGCACGCCGACGCCCACGGCATCGCCCTCGACGTCGTCCGTGAGTCCTTCACGCCCGTCGTCGAGTTCGACCACGCCCTGCGCGACGAACTCGCCCGCATCCTCGGCACGGACACCGGCCTCACGGTGCCCGTCCTCGGCACCGGCGCCGGACACGACGCCGGAATCCTGTCCGGGAGCGTCCCGACCGCCATGCTGTTCGTGCGCAACCCCACCGGGGTCTCGCACTCCCCGGCCGAGTTCGCGGCCGAGGACGACTGCGTGACCGGAGTGCTCGCCCTCGCCGACGTACTGGAAGGACTGGCCCGCACGTGACCCGGACGTACTGGCTGGAGCACGCCTGGCTCGGCACCCATGTCGAGCCCGGCGTCGCGATCGACGTCACCGACGGGCGGATCACCGCCGTCCGCCAGGGAACCGGAACCCCGCCGCCCGGCGCCGAGATCCTCCGCGGGCTCACCCTGCCGGGACTGGCCAACGCCCACTCGCACGCCTTCCACCGCGCCCTGCGCGGCACCGTCCAGGTCGGCTCCGGCACCTTCTGGACCTGGCGCGAGGTCATGTACGCCACGGCCGACCGGCTCAGCCCCGACAGCTACCACGCCCTCGCCCGGGCCGTGTACGCCGAGATGGCACTGGCCGGAGTGACCGCCGTCGGTGAGTTCCACTACCTGCACCACGCCCCCGGCGGCACCCCCTACGCCGACCCCAACGCCATGGGCGAGGCCCTCATCGCGGCCGCCGCCGACGCCGGCATCCGGATCACCCTCCTCGACACCGCCTACCTCTCCTCCGGCTTCGGGCAGCCGCCCGACACCCACCAGCTCCGCTTCTGCGACGGCAGCGCGGACGCCTGGGCCGAACGCTGTTCAGTTCTCAAGGAACGGGATCACGCGCGGATCGGGGCGGCCGTCCACTCCGTACGGGCCGTGCCCGCCGACCAGTTGGCGACCGTGGCCCGGTGGGCCGAGGAGCGGCGGGCCCCGCTGCATGTGCACCTGTCCGAGCAGACCGCCGAGAACGACGCCTGCCGCGCCGCCCACGGCTGCACCCCCACCCGGCTCCTCGCCGAGCACGGCGTCCTCGGGCCCCGCACCACCGGAGTCCACAACACGCACCTGACGGACGAGGACATCGCCCTCATCGGCGGCAGCGGCACCGGCACCTGCATGTGCCCGACGACCGAGCGGGACCTCGCCGACGGCATCGGGCCGGCGGCCGCCCTGCAGCGCCAGGGCTCCCCGCTCAGCCTCGGCTCCGACAGCCACGCCGTCATCGACCTGTTCGAAGAGGCACGCGCGATGGAGCTCAACGAGCGCCTGCGCACCCGCACCCGCGGCCACTGGACCGCCGCCGCCCTGCTCCGGGCCGCCTCCGCGGACGGCCACGCGGCACTCGGCTGGGACGAGGCCGGCGCGATCGGGACGGGCGCGCTCGCCGACCTGACGACGGTCGCGCTGGACTCGGTCAGAACTGCGGGGCCGCTGCCCGCACTCGGGGCCGAGACGGCCGTATTCGCCGCGACCGCAGCGGACGTACGGCACACGATCGTGGGCGGGCGGCACGTCGTACGCGACGGTGTCCACGCCCTCGTACCGGATGTGCCGCAAGCCCTCGCGCGGGCCGTCGAAGCACTCCGCGCCTGACGACCACCCACGAGGACGCCATGAGCAGCACTGCCATCACCAACATCGCCACGCTGGTCACCAACGACCCCTCCCTCGGATGGGGGTCCCCCCGCTCGAGCAAATTCGAGAGTGGGGGAGGGTCCCCCCTCGGTCTGATCCAGGACGCGGCCGTCGTCGTCGACGGCGACCGCATCGCGTGGACCGGTGAATCAAGCAAAGCACCCGCCACTGACAACCGGGTCGACGCCCAGGGCCGGGCCGTCCTGCCGGGCTTCGTGGACTCCCACTCCCACCTGGTCTTCGCGGGGGACCGCACGCAGGAGTTCAACGCGCGCATGTCAGGCCGCAGTTACACGGCCGGCGGCATCCGCACCACCGTCGCCGCCACCCGCGCCGCCTCGGACGAGGAACTCGAGCGGAACCTCACCCGCTATCTCGCCGAGGCCCTCCGCCAGGGCACGACCACGTTCGAGACCAAGTCGGGGTACGGCCTGACCACCGAGGACGAGTCCCGCGCCCTGCGCATCGCCGCCGCCCACACCGACGAGGTGACCTACCTCGGCGCCCACATCGTCCCCCCGGACCACGCCGACGACCCGGCCGGCTATGTCGCCCTCGTCACCGGCGAGATGCTCGACGCCTGTGCGCCGTACGCCCGTTGGATCGACGTCTTCTGCGAGAAGGGCGCCTTCGACGGCGACCAGGCCCGCGCGATCCTCACCGCCGGCAAGGCCCGGGGCCTGCACCCCCGCATCCACGCCAACCAGCTCTCCTACGGCCCCGGCGTCCAGCTCGCCGTGGAGCTCGACGCGGCGAGCGCCGACCACTGCACCCACCTCACCGACGCCGACGTGGACGCGCTGGCCGGCGGGAACACCGTCGCCACCCTGCTCCCCGGCGCCGAGTTCTCCACCCGCGCCGAGTGGCCCAACGCCCGCCGCCTGCTCGACGCGGGCGTCACCGTCGCCCTGTCCACCGACTGCAACCCGGGCTCGTCGTTCACCTCGTCGGTGCCCTTCTGCATCGCGCTCGCGGTACGGGACATGGGGATGACGCCGGACGAGGCGGTCTGGTCGGCCACGGCGGGCGGTGCCGCGGCCCTGCGCCGCACGGACGTCGGCCGCATCACCCCGGGCGCCCGCGCCGACCTCACCCTCCTCGACGCCCCGAGCCATGTCCACCTGGCCTACCGGCCGGGCGTCCCCCTGGTGACCGGCGTATGGCACAAGGGCGTACGCGTCCTCTGACGCACCCGACGCGTCCCGTCGCCCGGCGGCGGTCCGCCGCTCACCCCGCCCGCCACCGCTGCCCCGCGCTCCCGCTCTCCGCCACCAGCGCCACCGCTCCGTCCCCGGCCGGTGTCACCGCGTGGCCGGGGGCGATGCCCGGGCGGATCACGCCGCGGGCGTCGACCGCGAACCGCAGGTTCTGGCCGTTGCTCCCGTGCACCGAGTCGCAGGTCCAGATGCCGACGCCCCGGTCCACGGAGCCGCGGCTGTCCAGGCAGAACTCCGGGTCGGCGGCCGACTGCACGACCCCGCGCCCGGTGTCCACCCGCCACAGCTGGGTGCGGGAGGACGTGCAGGGCGCCGTGACGACGTCCGTCCCCTTCTCGAAGTCCCCGCCCCGGACGTCCAGGCACAGTCCGCTGGAGACGTTCACCACGCGCGCGTACGAGGTGCCCGGCGGCCGGTGCGACGGCGTGGGGGTCGGCGCCGGACCGGGCGTCCGCGACGGCGGCGCCGGACTCCGCGTGGGGGAGGGCGCCTTGGACGTCGGCGAGGGCGCCGGGGACGACGGGGTCGCCGACACGGTCGCCGTCACCGTGACCGGCGGCGCACTCGGCGGCGTGTGCACCGCGTTCACCGGCTCCTGGCCCTCCTCGCGGGAGCCGCCCTGCGTCACCAGGAAGACCAGCAGCGGCGCCAGCGCCACCCCCAGCGCCGCCGACACCAGGGCGAACCGCCGGGACAGCGGCCAAGGGGCGCTCGCGGCAGCGGGGACCGCGGCCCGGGGCGACGGTTCGTCCATGACGTACGCAGCCCCCGCCCACGGCAGCAGCCCCTCGGCCAGGGCGCGGCGCGGGTCGTCCCGCAGGGCGGACAGCTCCTCGTAGGCGGCCGTACAGGTCGCGCAGCGCGCCATGTGGGTGTGCAGGTCGGTGCTCGTGCGCGGGCTGTCCGGCCGGACAGCCTCCTCGATCAGCCGGTGGAAGTCACGGCAGTCTGGGTCGTCCGAGGCGGCCAGCCGGGTGCGCAGGCAGGCGCGGCCGAGCTGCTGGAGGGCCGCGCCCGTGCCGTAGGTCACGTCCTCGCGGGTGAGGGCGAGGAAGGCGGCCGTGCGCTCGGCCGGTTCGCGCTCCACGACGGTGTACCAGAGGACGCCCTGCACGCGCGCGGGGAGCGAGTGGAACGCGCCGAGCATGGGCGGGACGGGACCGGCCGGGCCCGCCGCGTTCAGCACGAGCAGCAGCCCCGGATCGAGGCCCGCCGCGCGCTCGTCCGCCGCCCAGGACGCGGCCAGCCGCCCGGTGAGCAGCAGGAGCCGGTGCCGCCAGGGCCCGCCGGGGTCGATCCCGCGGGCCGTCTCCCGGGCGGTGAGGGTGAAGACCTGAGCCGCCAGCTGCCGGGCCGCGAAGTCGCCGGTGGCGCAGAGCCGGGCGTACGTCAGGACGGCGGGCAGATGACGGGCGCGCAGCTCCTGCAGCGCCGCGAACGCGGTGGCGGAGTCGGCGCGCAGCAACGCGGTCAGCCGTACGTCGCTGTCGTCGGCCCACGCCATCCACTGCCTCCTCGTGCCCGTCCCTACTGGCGGGTATGACCGCACATAGTGCGGGACGGCGACCCGGGAGGAAAGGGTTTCCCCGGGTAACTCACGGGGTGCGCGGAGAAAAAGCCGAGGGGCCCGGTTCCCACCGGAACCGGGCCCCTCGGCAGGTACGAGGGAGGGCGGCCGTCACTGCTCGACCGTCAGCCCCTTGCGGAGCCTCACCAGGGTGCGGGCCAGCAGCCGGGAGACGTGCATCTGCGAGATGCCGAGCTCCTCACCGATCTCCGACTGGGTCATGCCCGCGACGAACCGCAGGGAGAGGATCGTGCGGTCCCGGGACGGGAGTTCGGCGATCAGCGGCTTCAACGACTCGATGTACTCGATGCCTTCGAGCCCGTGGTCCTCGTAGCCGATGCGGTCGGCGAGCGCGCCCTCGGAATCGTCCTCCTCCGGCTGGGCGTCCAGTGAGGAGGCGGTGTACGCGTTCGACGCCGCCATGCCCTCGACGACCTCGTCCTTGGTCAGACCCAGGCGCTCGGCGAGTTCGGCCACCGTCGGGGAGCGGTCGAGCTTCTGGGCGAGTTCGTCGCCCGCCTTCGCCAGGTCGAGCCGGAGTTCCTGGAGTCTGCGCGGCACCCGCACGGACCAGGAGGTGTCCCGGAAGAAGCGCTTGATCTCACCCACGATGGTAGGCATCGCGAAAGTGGGGAACTCGACTCCACGGCTGAGCTCGAAGCGGTCGATCGCCTTGATCAGGCCGATGGTGCCGACCTGGATGATGTCCTCCATGGGCTCGCTGCGGGAGCGGAAGCGGGAGGCGGCGAACTTGACCAGCGCGAGGTTGAGTTCGACGAGCGTGTTGCGGACGTACGAGTACTCGGGGGTGCCTTCCTCCAGCGACTCCAGGCGCTGGAAGAGGGTCTTGGACAGGGCCCGTGCGTCCACCGGCCCCACCTCGTCGTACGGAGGTATCTCCGGCAGGCCGGCGAGTAGGTCGTCCTGCTCGATGGGATCCAGATGTTCCGGGGGGGAAGCCGACGTCGCTTCGTGGGTATGCGATGCGTCGAGCCGGGGTGACATGATGTCCTCCATCGTTCTCGGCATATGGCTGCCGATGCCAATGCGTGCACTGCGGTGTGCGGCGCCTCCAAAGCCGGCCGTGTTGGTTTTCGTGTCTCTACTAGCCCTACCCGGTTTCCTGAGGTCCTCGCAAGTGCGTTCTGTTGGCAAATGTCCGTTTGCGGGTAGATGTTCGGGTGTCGAAGGGCGCGCGGAAGGCGTAATGTTCGAGGGCGTCATTCAGCACCCAGGACGTCGGGAGTGAGACACGGCATGGACCGCGGGACAGTCGGCAGCGCACAGTCTGGCCGACTTCTGGTGGAGGTGCGGGAAGAGGGCTCCAGTGCCGTCGTGACCCCCGTAGGTGAGTTGGATCACCACACCGCCGATTTGTTGCGTGAGCCCCTCGAGGAGTGCCTCGGGAAGGGCTTCAGCAGGCTGGTCGTCGACTGTGCGCGGCTGGATTTCTGTGACTCGACAGGGCTCAATGTGCTCCTCGGCGCCCGCCTGAAGGCGGAGGCCGCCGGGGGCGGCGTCCATCTCGCGGCGATGCAGCCGGTGGTGGCCAGGGTGTTCGAGATCACCGGGGCGGAGGCGGTCTTCACCGTCCACGACAGCCTCGAATCCGCACTGAGCGACGAGGCCGGCTGACGGTGATGGCGGCCCCCTGCGCCGCATCCGCCGTCCCTTGTGGAACGCCACTCTCCGGACGTCACGCGATTCGTACCGAATACAGGGGTGTTTCGCCGGTCCGCTCGGGCAGGAGACACCCGGGACATGTCGCTGTCATGGCGGCGTGGGTAGTCGAGCGGACCTCTGTAGTGACTGTCTTCTTCCAACCTGAACTGGTGAATCGGTGAGGTGAAGCGCTGATGAGCACCACCCGGCCCTTCTCGCCGGGCGACCGCGGCCCCGAGCCCAGCGGCGCTTCCGGGGTGTCCGACGGGGAGGCGTCCGTGCCGTCCGTGCCGTCCGAACCGGTGACGGGCCGGCAGGTCCGCAGCCTCAGCCTCGTCGGGGAGAGCGGAGTCGTGCCGCTCGCGCGTGACTTCACCCGGCAGGCGTTGTACGCGTGGGGCTGGCTGCCGGCCGCCACCGCCGATCAGCGGGCCGCGGCGGAGGACGTGCTGCTGGTCGTCTCCGAGCTGGTCACCAACGCCTGCCTGCACGCCGAGGGGCCGGAGCAGCTCCGGGTCACCTGCGACAACAAGGTGATCCGGCTGGAGGTCTCCGACCGGGGCGCCGGTCAGCCCGCGCCCCGCACCCCGCACCGCGCGAGCCGCCCCGGCGGCCACGGCATGTTCATCGTGCAGCGGCTCTGCCTGGACTGGGGGGTCGTACGGGCCCCCGGAGTCACCGGCAAGACGGTCTGGGCGGAGCTCGGCGCCCCCGCCTAGGGGTTACCCCGGGTCATCCCCTGGCCATCGCCTCCACTCGACCCTCCTTCCCTGTGCGCCGGATCGCCACAACTCCGGCGCGCATCGTGTCTTCCCTCCTCCGGGCCCCGGGCGTACCTTGACGGCCGATCTGATGTGCCGTCAGGAATCGAGAGGGAGCGGAAACCGTGTCGTACCGGAAACGAAGCGCCGCACTCGCGTCCGTCGCGGCCCTGGCCGGCTCGGCGGTGCTGATGGCCGCCCCCGCCGCCCGGGCCGAGGTCGTCGACGTCAACTACCAGTGCAAGACACCGATCGGTGACAAGAACGCCGTCTCGCCCATCGACATCAAGAGCGCCGGGAGCGGCGGCGGTTACACGATCACCATGTCGTGGCAGAAGGGTGTCTCCTCCAGCCCCGTCGAGCTGGGCAAGGGGGCGATGAACCCCAGCGCCACCATCGAACTCGGCGGCGCCGACAGCGGCACCATGACGGTGACGGGCCCGGCGAACCAGGAGGCCGTTCCCGCCAACACCCCCATCAAGATCAGCGACCTGACCGGCACCTATACGCCGAAGAAGTCCGGCGAGGTCACCTTCACCCCGGGGGTGCTCACCATCAAGGCGCTCGGCACGACGACCACGTGCACCCCGTCGAACGGCCCCGGCCCCGCGCTGAAGCTCGACGTGAAGGCGGCCGGCGGCGGCGACACCGGCTCGCCCTCCAGCGGCTCCGGCGCCGAACTCCCGCAGACCGGCCCCGAGGACTCGGCCGTCGCCCTCGGCACCCTCGGCGGCACCGTGCTCCTCGCGGGCGCTGCGGGCGCGCTGTGGCTGACGCGGCGCGAGCGGACGGTACGGCGCTGAATCCCCCGTACCACCGCGGGAGCCGTCCATGCCGCCGGCCGGTGCGGTCGGCACGGGTGCGGACGTCGAGTCGACGGGAGAGGTGACGTGAACGGCAAGGTGCGGATCGCGGCGCTGCTCGTTCTGCTGCTGCTCGCGCTGTCGGCGGCGCCCGCCCCGGCCGCCGATCCGCCCACCGTGCGACTCTCCGCCCCTCAGGCGGGCACCGGAGGTTCGGTCACCGTCACCGGTGAGGGCTGGCGGCCCAGGGCCCTGCTGATGATCCTGATCTGCGGGCAGTCGGTGCCCTCGACGGGCGTGACCGGGGGCACCGACTCCTGTGCCAACGCGGACGGCCGGGCCGTGACGACCGACGCCGAAGGCCGGTTCAGCCGGAGACTGCCGGTGGCCGAGCCCCCGGTGCCGTGCCCGTGCGTGGTGCACGTCGCCACGGTGCAGGGCGCGCCCGCCGAAGCCGACGCCGCCTTCCAAGTGGCCGGGCACGCGGTCGAACCGCTGCCCGCGGACGCGTCCGGCGGACGTCTCGCCGTCCTCACCGACACCCGCCTCGACGGCTCGAGCTCCCTGCTGACCTGGTTCGGCGCCCCGCCCTCCCGCACGCTCGTGTTCACGGTCGGCAATGTCGGCACCTCGGCCGTGCGGGATCCGGTCTTCCGGGTCGGCACCTCGCACGGGGTGTTCGCCCCGGAGTGGCAGGAACAGCAGTGGCGCGGCACGATCCGCCCCGGCGGCAAGGCGCGCGTCGAACTGCCCGTCGAACTGGCCGCCGGAGCGCACGGCGGCTACACCGTCTCGCTGACGTACGGCGGCAAGGTCATGGCCGAACAGCCCTGGGACGTGGGCCGCCCCTGGGGTGTGACCCTGTTCTGGGTCCTGGTCTGCCTGGTCGTACCGGCCGCGCTGTTCCGCGCGGGCCTGGCCGCCGTCGACCGGGTACGGCCCCGCCCGGACCGCCGCCGCCGCGGACTGCGCCTGCCAGGGCTGAAACCCCGTCCGCAGGCCAGGCACGCGATGTCCTCGACCCCGCAGTGGTTCACCCCGGACGCCGCTCCCAGGACAGCCGGTCGGCTCTCCGCACCGCACGACGAGGGCCCCACGAGTCCCCGTACCTGAAGGGCGCAAAGCAGCGGGGCCGCCGTGACCCGCGCCGGGTCACGGCGGCCCCGAGGCCGCGGGCAACGTCAGTGCACGCCGCCCATGAGCTCCTTGACCCGCTTGCGGTACATCCACACCGCCACACCGGCGACCACCGCGAGGGTCGCCTCCAGGGCGACGACGCCCGTCTTGTTCAGGTCGACCCCGCCGATGGACAGCAGCCCCGTGGTGGCGTCACCGGCGGTGACCGCGAGGAACCAGACGCCCATCATCTGCGAGGCGTACTTCGCGGGGGCCATCTTCGTCGTCACCGACAGACCCACCGGGGACACCATCAGCTCACCCACGGTCTGCACGAAGTAGATCGCCACCAGCCACATCGCGGCCGCCTTGTGACCGCCCTCGGCGATCGACAGCGGGGCGAGGAACAGGAAGAAGGACACGCCGACCAGGACCAGGCCCGAGGCGAACTTCACGACCGTGCTGGGCTCCTTGCCGCGCCGGTTCAGCGCCAGCCAGAACCAGGCGAAGACCGGCGCCAGGGCCATGATCAGGACCGGGTTGACCGACTGGTACCAGGAGACCGGGAACTCCCAGCCGAGGACGCTGTTGTCGGCCGAGGAGTCGGCGAAGATCGACAGGGTCGAGCCGCCCTGGTCGTAGATCATCCAGAAGACGGCCGCGGCGACGAAGAACCAGATGTACGCGGACATCGACTTCTGCTCGGTGCGGTCCAGGTCCTTGTCGCGCTTTATGCGGACCAGGACCATCGTCGGGATGATCACGCCGAGCAGGGTCAGCGGGACCAGGATCCAGTTCAGCGTGTAGCTGCCGGAGAAGCCGACGACGGCGTAGAAGACCACGGCGATACCGGCCCAGACGGCGGCCTTGCGCAGGGTGGTGGACTTCTCCGCGGCGGACAGCGGCGTCGGGACGACGCTGGAGCGCTCCGCCAGGTGGCGGCTGCCGATCAGGAACTGGGCGAGGCCGAGCCCCATGCCGAGCGCGGCGAGCGCGAAGCCCAGGTGCCAGTCCACGCTCTCGCCGATGGTGCCGATGATCAGCGGCGCGGCGAAGGCACCCAGGTTGATGCCCATGTAGAAGACGGTGAAGCCACCGTCGCGGCGCGGGTCGTCCGGGCCGTCGTAGAGGTGGCCGACCATCGTGGAGATGTTGGCCTTCAGCAGACCCGAGCCGATGGCGACCAGGCCGAGACCGGCGAAGAAGGTGCCCGAGGAGGGCAGGGCCAGCGTGAGGTGGCCCAGCATGATCACCGCACCGGCGACCGCGACGGTCTTGCGCGGGCCCCAGACCCGGTCGCCGAACCAGCCGCCGGGCATGGCGAGCAGGTACACGAGCGACACGTACACGGAGTAGATCGCGGTGGCGGTGGCCGCGTCGAGGTGGAGACCACCCGGCGCCACGAGGTACAGCGGGAGCAGAGCCCTCATGCCGTAGTAGGAGAACCGCTCCCACATCTCGGTCATGAAGAGAGTGGCCAGTCCGCGGGGGTGGCCGAAGAAGGTCTTCTCGGAACCGGGGGTGCCCGGAGTGACCGAGTCCTTCGTCAGGCTGGACGCCATGGTCGTTCCTTGCTGGTCGGGACGCGCGGGCGGAGCGTTGCGCGCCCGGTGGGGGGCGGCCGGCACCGGCGCGGCCGGGCCGTCCACCCCACGCCCAGGGGAGTTCGCTCCGGGTCACGGAGCGGGGGACACCGACCACCGGGATCCACGCCCCGTCCTCGGGGCCCGGCCACAGGTCATTCCTTCCGGGCCGGCGGAAACCGGCCCGCACACGGAAGAGACCTCCAGCGTCACTTGCTCGCCGAAGGCCCCGCGATGCTACAGGCGTTCAATCACCATACGTCAGGACAGTGCCGGAAATGGAAGGACTTGAGACGCGGATCACAGGTGTCGGGGGAACCGCGTGCACCCTTTCGAAGGTCATCATCAGGATGGCACCTCAGACCTACTGGTCCATACCAAGGTAAGAGCCGGGTAGGCGGGAGGTGAGAATCACTCCTGACCGTCACGCCCCGGCTCTTGTCATGGGCGGACTACCATCTGCTCATGACCCGTGTACTGCTCGCCGAGGACGATGCGTCCATCTCGGAGCCGCTGGCCCGCGCACTGCGCCGGGAAGGGTACGAGGTCGAGGTGCGTGAGGACGGACCCACGGCGCTCGACGCCGGGCTGCAGGGCGGTGTCGACCTGGTCGTGCTGGACCTCGGGCTGCCCGGCATGGACGGCCTGGAGGTGGCGCGCCGGCTGCGGGCCGAGGGCCACAGCGTCCCGATTCTCATCCTCACCGCGCGCGCCGACGAGGTGGACACCGTCGTCGGGCTCGACGCGGGCGCCGACGACTACGTCACCAAGCCCTTCCGCCTCGCCGAGCTGCTCGCCCGGGTCCGGGCGCTGCTGCGCCGCGGCGCGGCGGAGCCGCAGCAGCCGCCGGCCACCCACGGCGTGCGGATCGACGTCGAGTCGCACCGCGCCTGGATGGGCGAGGAGGAGCTCCAGCTCACCGCCAAGGAGTTCGACCTGCTGCGGGTGCTGGTCCGGGACGCGGGCCGGGTGGTCACGCGGGACCAGCTGATGCGCGAGGTCTGGGACACCACGTGGTGGTCGTCCACCAAGACGCTCGACATGCACATCTCCTGGCTGCGCAAGAAGCTCGGCGACGACGCGGCGAACCCCCGCTACATCGCGACCGTGCGGGGTGTGGGCTTCCGCTTCGAGAAGAGCTGAGCCCTTTCGGGAAGGGCTGAGCCCTTTCGGGAAGAGCTGAGCCCCGAGTGGAGACCGTGAGTAGACAGTGAGTAGGTAGTACGGGTCCATGCGCCGCCGTCTGATCCAGTCCACGCTCGCCGTGGTGCTCGTGGTGATCGCCGTGTTCGGGGTCTCCCTCGTCATCGTGGAGACCCGCACCATCAGCAGCACCGCCCAGGAGCGGGTGGACTCCGAGGCGGTGCGGCTCGCGTCCATCGTGGACAGCAGGCTCCTCGCCACCGGCGCGGTCACCGCGGACATGCTGCGCGACCAGGTGCCCAAGGACCGGTACGCCGTCATCCGGGTGCCCGGCGAGCGGCCCATCACGATCGGCACCAAGCCCACCGGCGACCTCATCAGCGCCTCCCGCGTCGGCGAGGAGGGCGAGACGGTCACCGTCGCAGAGCCCCGCTCGGCCGTCACCCGCGAGGTCGGGCGGACGCTGCTGATCATCGGCGCGGTGGCGCTGCTGGCGGTCATCGCCGCGGTGCTGCTCGCGCTGCGCCAGGCAAACCGCCTCGCGTCCCCGCTGACCGACCTCGCCGAGACCGCGGAGCGTCTCGGCTCCGGCGACCCGCGGCCCCGGCACAAGCGCTACGGCGTCCAGGAGCTGGACCGGGTGGCGGACGTGCTGGACGCGAGCGCCGAGCGGATCGCCCGCATGCTGACGGCGGAACGCCGGCTCGCCGCGGACGCCTCCCACCAGCTGCGCACGCCCCTGACGGCCCTGTCGATGCGGCTGGAGGAGATCACCCTCACCGACGACCCGGAGACGGTGAAGGAGGAGGCGATGATCGCGCTCACCCAGGTGGAACGCCTGACGGACGTGGTCGAGCGGCTGCTGACGAACTCCCGCGACCCCCGCACCGGCTCCGCCGTCACCTTCGACCTCGACGAGGTCATCCAGCAGCAGCTGGCGGAGTGGCGTCCGGCGTACCGCAGCGCGGGCCGGGCGATCGTGAGCTCGGGCAAGCAGCACCTGCACGCTGTCGGCACGCCGGGGGCGGTGGCCCAGGTGCTGGCGGCCCTGATCGAGAACTCGCTGATGCACGGGGGCGGCACGGTGGCCCTGCGCACCCGCGTCACCGGCAACCAGGCCGTCATCGAGGTGACGGACGAGGGCTCCGGCGTCCCCGCGGACCTGGGCGCCCGTATCTTCGAGCGGGCGATCAGCGGCCGTAACTCCACGGGCATCGGGCTGGCGGTGGCCAGGGACCTGGCGGAGGCCGACGGCGGCCGGCTGGAGATGCTGCAGGCGTCCCCGCCGGTGTTCGGCCTGTTCCTGTCGCGGACCCCGACCAAGCCGACGGGGAACGCGACCCCCACGGTCCGCTAGGGCGTCACGGGCGCCGGCCCGCGGCCTGCGGGGCGCGGCCCTGCCGGGGGCCGGGCGGCGGGGTCGGCGCCGCCGGATCCAGGAACGATTCCGCGCCCGCCGCCTCCCGGGCCGGCAGCGCGCGGAACACCCAGGTGCGGTAGGACCAGAAGCGGAAGAGCGTCGCGATGCCGATGCCGACGAACTTGAAGATGTTGCTCTGCAGCGGGCTGTCCCAGTGGAAGCCGTAGGTGGCCACGAACAGGATGCCGTTCTCGATGACCAGGCCCACCCCGCTGAACAGCAGGAACAGGGTCATTTCCCGGGTGCGGCCGGTCTTGTCGCGGTCACGGTAGGTGAAGTGGCGGAAGCCCACGTAGTTGAAGGCGATGGCCACCACCGTCGCGATGACACTGGCCCGCACGACCGGCAGGTCCGTCAGGTGCCGCACGAGGTTGAAGACACCGAGGTTGACGAGCAGCCCCGCGCCGCCCACGGCGCCGAACTTCACGGCCTCGTGCACATAGCGTCGTACCAGCTCGGAGGAACCACGTCCCATGGAGTGAAAGCCCCCGTCGGTCGGTTTCGTCAACCAAGCCATGCTAACCACCCCTCCGCGCGAGCGCCCGCGGACCGGCATGCAGGAGCGGAATCAGGCCGCCCCGCGGTGGCCGATACCCTAGGGGTGTGACGTTCCCGGTAGTCGGCATGGTCGGCGGGGGCCAGCTCGCGCGTATGACACACGAAGCAGGCATCCCGCTCGGCATCAGGTTCAAGCTCCTCAGTGACACCCCTCAGGATTCCGCGGCCCAGGTGGTGAGCGAAGTCGTCCTCGGCGACTACCGCGACCTGGACACGCTGCGTGACTTCGCGCGCGGGTGCGATGTGATCACCTTCGATCACGAACATGTACCCACCGAGCACCTCAGGGCTCTGGAGGCGGACGGCATTCCCGTGCGCCCGGGCCCCGACGCGCTGGTGCACGCCCAGGACAAGGGGGTGATGCGCGCGAAGCTGGACGCGATCGGCGTGCCGTGTCCGCGGCACCGCATCGTCGCCGACCCCCAGGACGTGGCGGCCTTCGCGGCGGAGGGCGCAGGCTTCCCGGTCGTCCTCAAGACCGTCCGCGGCGGCTACGACGGCAAGGGCGTGTGGGTGGTCGACAGCGTGGCGGAGGCCGGGGCCCCCTTCAAGGCCGGCGTCCCCGTGCTCGCCGAGGAGAAGGTGGACTTCGTCCGCGAGCTCGCCGCCAACGTCGTACGGTCGCCGCACGGCCAGGCCGTCGCCTACCCGGTGGTGGAGTCGCGGCAGGTTGGCGGCGTCTGCGACACCGTCATCGCGCCCGCCCCCGACCTCGACGCGACCCTCGCGCTCCAGGCCGAGGAGATGGCCCTGAGCATCGCCAAGGAGCTCGGCGTCGTCGGCCACCTCGCGGTCGAGCTGTTCCAGACCCGCGACGGCCGCATCCTCGTCAACGAACTCGCGATGCGCCCGCACAACTCCGGCCACTGGTCGATGGACGGCGCGATCACGTCCCAGTTCGCCAACCACGTCCGCGCGGTCCTCGACCTGCCCCTCGGCGACCCGCGCCCGCGGGCCCCCTGGACGGTGATGGTCAACGTCCTCGGCGGCGACTACCCGGACATGTACTCCGCGTATCTGCACTGCATGGCCCGCGACCCCCAGCTGAAGATCCACATGTACGGCAAGGACGTGAAGCCCGGCCGCAAGGTCGGACACGTCAACACTTACGGCGACGACCTGGACGACGTGCTGGAGCGCGCCCGTCACGCTGCCGGCTATCTGAGAGGCACGATCACCGAATGAGCCCGGTTGTAGGCATCGTCATGGGGTCGGACAGCGACTGGCCGGTCATGGAGGCCGCCGCGCAGGCGCTCGCCGAGTTCGAGATCGCGTACGAGGTCGACGTCGTTTCCGCCCACCGCATGCCGCGCGAGATGGTCGCGTACGGCGAGCAGGCCGCCGACCGCGGCCTGAAGGTGATCATCGCCGGGGCGGGCGGCGCCGCCCATCTGCCCGGCATGCTCGCCTCGGTGACCCCGCTGCCGGTGATCGGCGTGCCGGTGCCGCTGAAGTACCTGGACGGCATGGACAGCCTGCTGTCCATCGTGCAGATGCCGGCCGGGGTTCCCGTCGCCACCGTCTCGGTCGCCGGTGCCCGCAACGCCGGGCTGCTCGCCGCCCGGATCCTCGCCGCCCACGACGAGGAACTGCTCGGCCGGATGCGGGAGTTCCAGCAGGAGCTGAACGACCAGGCCACCGAGAAGGGCAGGCGCCTGCGCACCAAGGTCGAGGGGTCCAACGGCTTCGGCTTCGGGAAGTGACGGCGATGGGCTCCCTGGCGGCGGCCCGGGAACTGCTGCGCGAGTTCCCGGTGGTGGACGGGCACAACGACCTGCCCTGGGCGCTGCGCGAGCAGGTCCGCTACGACCTCGACGCCCGGGACATCGCCGCCGACCAGAGCGGCCGTCTCCACACCGACCTCGGCCGCCTGCGCGCGGGCGGGGTCGGGGCGCAGTACTGGTCGGTGTACGTCCGCTCGGACCTGCCGGACCCGGTCACCGCGACGCTGGAGCAGATCGACTGCGTACGGCGGCTGATCGACCGGTACCCGTCCGACCTGCGGGCCGCGCTGACCGCCGCCGATCTGGACGCGGCGCGGCGGGAGGGCCGGATCGCCTCGCTGATGGGCGCGGAGGGCGGGCACTCCATCGCCAACTCCCTCGGCACCCTGCGCGGCCTGTACGCGCTCGGCGTGCGCTATCTGACGCTCACCCACAACGACAACGTGGACTGGGCGGACTCCGCGACCGACGAGCCGGGCGTCGGCGGCCTGTCCGCCTTCGGCCGCGAGGTCGTACGGGAGATGAACCGCGCGGGCATGCTGGTCGACCTCTCCCACGTGGCCGCCACGACGATGCGGGACGCGCTGGACGCCACCGCGGCGCCGGTGATCTTCTCGCACTCCTCGGCGCGGGCGGTGTGCGACCACCCCCGCAACATCCCGGACGACGTCCTGGAGCGGCTGCCCGCCAACGGCGGGGTGGCCATGGTCACGTTCGTGCCGAAGTTCGTGCTGCAGGCGGCGGTCGACTGGACGGCCGCGGCGGACGAGAACCTGCGCGAGCACGGCTTCCACCACCTCTCCGGCACCGCCGAGGCGATGCGGGTGCACCGCGCCTTCGAGGAGCGTCATCCGCGGCCCGTCGCCACGGTCGCGACGGTGGCGGACCACCTCGACCACATGCGCGAGGTCGCGGGCATCGACCACCTCGGCATCGGCGGCGACTACGACGGCACGGCCTTCACCCCGGACGGCCTGGGCGATGTCTCCGGCTACCCGAACCTGATCGCCGAGCTCATGGACCGCGGCTGGTCCACCGCCGACCTGGCCAAGCTGACCTGGCAGAACTCCGTACGGGTGCTGGGCGCGGCCGAGGACGTGGCGCGTGAGCTGCAGGCCACGCGCGCGCCCTCTCACGCCACCATCGAGGCGCTGGACTCCTGATCGCCGAGGGCGGGGTAGTCGGTGTAGCCGGTCGCCCCGCCGACGTACATCAGATAGCGGTCCCGGATCTCGTTCAGCGGCGCCCCGAGCCGCAGCCGGGTCACCAGGTCCGGGTTGGCGAGGAAGGGACGCCCGAGCGCGACGAGGTCGGCTCCGGCGTCCAGCAGCCGATGGGCGGCGGCGTCCACGGCCTCCGTGGTGAGTTCCGTCAGCACCGGGTTGGCGATGAGGGTGCCCGGCCAGGAGGCGCGGATCCGCCGGAAGAGGGGTGCGCCGGGGTCGGCGTGCACCAGGTGCAGATACGCGAGGCCGAGGGGGCGCAGCGCCGCGACGAGCGCCGGGTAGAGCCGCTCGGTGTCGCCCTCCTCGATGCCGTTGACGGTGAGACCGGGGGAGAGGCGCACGCCCACCCGCTCCGGGCCGATGGCGGCCGCCACCGCCTCGACGACCTCCACCGTGAACCGGGTGCGGTCCTCGCCGTAGGCGTCCGTGCGGCGGTTGGTGTTGGCGGCGAGGAACTGGTGCAGCAGATAGCCGTTGGCGGAGTGCACCTCGACGCCCTCGAAGCCGGCGTCGACCGCCCGGCGCGCGGCGGCCGCGAAGTCGGCGACCGTGGCGCGGATGTCGTCCGCGGTCATCTCCCTCGGGACGACGGCCGGCCGGTGCCCGTCCGGGGTGAAGACCGTGTCCGGGAGCGGGACGGGGGAGGGCGCGAGCGGGGTGTGGCCGCTGTTCACGGGGTGGCCGATCCGGCCGCCGTGCTGGATCTGGAGGAACATCCGCCCGCCGGCCTCCCGCACGGCGTCGGTGACCCGCCGCCAGCCCGCCACGTGCTCGGGGGTGTGGATCGCGGCGATGTCCGGGTACGTCCGTCCGACCGCGTTCGGTGTCGCGGCCTCGGCGACGATCAGGCCGGCGCCGGCGCGCTGGGCGTAGTACTCGGCCATCAGGTCGGTCGGGGTGCCGTCGGCGGCGGCCCGGTTGCGGGTCATCGGCGCCATCACCAGACGGTTGGCGAGGGGGAGCCGGCCAAGGGCTGTGGGTTCCAGGAGGTTCGTCATGCCCGTACCGTAGAACCTGACATCCGTGTCAGATTCAAGGCGAGGTGAGCATGCGGATCGGTGAACTGGCCCGGCGCACCGGGGTGAGCGAACGGTCGTTGCGCTACTACGAGACCCAGGGGCTGCTGCGGGCCGACCGCACGCCCGGCGGGCACCGCGACTATCCGGAGGCGGCCGTCGACCGGGTCATCCGGATCCAGGAGCTGTTCGCGGCCGGACTGCACAGCAGCCGGATCGCCCAGCTGCTGCCCTGCATGCGGGACACCGACGGCGGCCCCTCGGCCGTGGCCACGCCCAAACTGGTCCACGACCTCACCGAGGAACGGGACCGGATCGACCGGATGATCGCCGACCTGCTGCGCTCCCGGGAGACGCTGGACGAGGTGATCGAGGCGGCGCAGGGGGGTTGAACGGGGGGAGCCGGGGCACCTGGCGCTGCCGGGTCCGGGCCGGGGACGCCTGCGGTGGCCGGTGGCGGGTGGCGGGTCCGGCCCGGGGTGGTCGCCGGGGTCGCTGGACCGGGGGACCCCCGAACGCCCCGTCCACCAGGAAGGGGCCGGTGGCCCGTGCGACGGTGGCCGTACAGCGATCGCCTCGCACGTACGGAGCCCGCCATGGCCGATCTCCAGGACGACCTGCACACCGCCGCCGAGGCAGGCGCGCTCGACGATCTGCCCCTGGCCGACCCCTTCCCTGACGGGCCCGACGGGCCGCCCCTCCCGCTCGCCGACGATCCGGACGCCGGGCCCCTGGAGCGCGCCCACGTCCTGCTCGCCGCGCACCCCGTCGCCGACGGCTACAGCGGCCTGCCCTGGGCGCTGCGCCATCTGCCCTGGTACGACCTGGAGGTCGGCGAGAGCGCCGTCGACACCGATGTGCCGCGGCTGCGGCAGGGCCATGTCGCGGCGCTGTTCTGCTCGCTGCACCTCCCGGAGGGGCTTGCCGCGGACCGGGCGGTCGCCGCGACCCTGGAGCAGCTCGACCTGGTGCGCACGGTGATCGCCGGCCACCCCGAAGGGCTGCGGCTCGCCCGCACCGCCGGCCAGGTCATCGACGCCCGCAACTGCGGGCGCGCCGCGGTGCTGCTCGGCCCCGCCACGGCCGCCGCGCTCGACGACTCCCTGGCCATCCTGCGCGTACTGCACAGCCTGGGGCTGCGCGTGCTCACGCTGACCGGGACCTCCTGGGCCAGCGAGGCCGGGCTGACGCGCTTCGGCGAGGAGGTGATCCGCGAGATGAACCGGCTCGGCGTCCTCGCCGACCTCTCCGGCGCCTCCGAGGAGACCATCCAGCGGGTGCTGGCCTCCTCCAAGGCACCGGTGCTGTGCACCCGCTCCGCCGCCCGCTCCCTGCGTCCGCACCCGGCCAACCTCCCCGACGACCTGCTCACGGAGCTGGGTGCCGCGAAGGGGCTGTGCATGGTGCCGCTGACCGCCGAGCAGACCGGCCCCTCGGTCCGGGACGTCGCCGACCACCTCGACCACGTCCGCGCGGTCGCGGGCCCGCAGTGCGTGGGCCTGTCCGGCACCTACGACGCCGGCACCGCCCACCCGCAGGACCTCGCCGACACCTCCTGCTACCCGCACCTCGTCGCCGAGCTGCTCCGCAGGGGCTGGACGGAAACCGACCTGGCCCTGCTGACCTGGGGCAATGTCCAGCGCGTCCTGCGCACCGCCGAATCCGCCGCCCGCGCGGCCCAGCAGCGCCGCGAGCCGTCGACGGCCCAGATCGCGGACCTGGACGCCTAGCTACTCCCCCGCCGGGATCCGGCACAGGCAGAACGGATGCCCGGCCGGGTCGGCGTACACCCGGAAGTCCTTCTTCTCGAAGTCCTCCCGGTCCAGCACCCGCGCGCCCAGCGCCAGCACCTTCTCCTCGGCCGCGTCGACCTCCTCCCAGGTGCTGCCCGCGTCGAAGTCGACATGGAACTGCTGGGAGTTCTCGTCGGCCCGCGGCCACTGCGGCGGGGTGTGGCCGAGCGCCCGCTGGAAGGCGAGCCGGGGCCCGCCCGGGACCTGGAGGACGACCCAGTCGTCGTCCTCCGCCTGAGGCGTGCCGCCGCCGATCCCGGCATAGAAGTCCGCGAGCGTGTGCGGGTCGGGACAGTCGATGACGACGGAACGGAAACGTGCCACGGGTGTCACGGGATGCCCTCCTTCATCGGCGGACGCGCAGACGTCATCCGGCGCAGAGGCAGAACGGGTGCCCCGCCGGATCCGCGTAAACCCGGAAGGTCCGGCTGCGGTCCTCCGCGTCCAGCGGCTTGGCGCCGAGCTCGAGGACGCCCTTCTCGGCGGTGTCCAGGTCCGCCACCTTGAGGTCGAGATGGAACTGCTGGGAGTTCAGGTCGGCGCGCGGCCACTGCGGCGCCACGAAGCCGGGGGCGGCCTGGAAGGCGAGCTGCTGCCCGCCGGGCAGCTTGAGGTCCACCCACTCGCCCTGGTCCTCGATGGTGCCGCCGAGGACACCGGCGTAGAACTCGGCCAGGGCGTGCGGGTCGGGACAGTCCAGGACGACGACGTCCAGGGTGGCGAGAGCCATGACTTCCTCCGCGATCTCGTGGTTCTGGCGTGGTTACTGGCAAAGGCGCGTATGCGGTAACGCCGTTACTGCATGCTGCCCCATTGGAGGTAACGTCGCAACCATGAATACGCGTTCGCCCGCACCCGGCGGTCTGGAGCTGGTCCAGTCCCTGGTCAACACGCTGGATCTGGAGTCGGGCGCCGACGCGCTGGACACGCCGGAGGGCCGGGCGCGCCTGGGGCTGAGCGAGGACGAGGTACCGGCCGCCCGCGAGCTGCGCGAGTCGCTGCGGGCGGTCCTCCTGGCCCACGCCGGCCACCCCCCGCACCGCGAGGTGACCCCCCTGACGGACCTGCTCTCCCGGGCCCCGCTCCGGCTCACGGTGGACGCCGGCGACGGCTCGGCCACCCTCACGCCCCCGGACGCCCGCTCCCTGGTCTCCCGCGTCGCCGCGGCCGTCGCGGAGTCCCTGGTGGCGGGCACGTGGGCCCGCCTGAAGGCCTGCGAGGCCACCGACTGCCACTGGGCGTACTACGACCGCAGCCCCGCGGGACGCGGCCGCTGGTGCTCGATGCAGGTGTGCGGGGCCCGGGCGAAGATGCGCCGGTACCGCGCCAAGTAGCGTGACAGCAGGGCCGGTTGAGCACTCCAGGGGCCCCGCGCCCCGAGGTGCGGCAGAATGCGGGCAGACGCCGTTTCGGCCGACTGAGCCTCGGCCGAAGCGGCGTCGCCTCGCTCCGGCGGCTGCTTTCCCCCGGCCGCGAGGTGACGGCCGCCCAGGAGCGGGCGGAGGGCGCCCGGCCCGCGCAGCCCGGCACACCGCCTAGGCGGTCGGGCGGCCCATCGCCCGGTAGGTCCACCCGGCCGCCCGCCACACCGTCGGGTCGAGGGCGTTGCGGCCGTCCAGGATGACCCGGGCCGCCGCGACCTCGCCCAGCGCCGCCGGGTCCAGCTCGCGGAACTCGCGCCACTCCGTCAGATGCAGGACGACGTCCGCGCCGCGCACCGCCTCCACCGCGGAGTCGGCGTAGCCGAGGGTCGGGAAGATGCTGCGGGCGTTGGTCATGCCCTTGGGGTCGTAGACCGTGACCTGGCCGCCCTGGAGGTGGATCTGCCCCGCCACGTTCAGCGCGGGCGAGTCCCGTACGTCGTCCGAGTCCGGCTTGAAGGTCGCGCCGAGCACCGCGACCCGCTTGCCGAGGAAGGACCCGCCGCCCAGCACCTGACGGGTCAGGTCCACCATCTGGCCGCGCTGCCGCATGTTGATCGAGTCGATCTCGCGCAGGAACGTCAGCGCCTGGTCGGCGCCCAGCTCACCGGCGCGCGCCATGAACGCCCGGATGTCCTTCGGCAGACAGCCGCCGCCGAAGCCGATCCCGGCCCGCAGGAACTTCTTCCCGATCCGGTCGTCGTGCCCGATGGCCTCGGCCAGCTTGGCGACATCGCCGCCCGACGCCTCGCACATCTCCGCCATCGCGTTGATGAAGGAGATCTTCGTGGCGAGGAAGGAGTTCGCCGAGGTCTTCACCAGCTCGGCCGTCGGGAAGTCGGTGACGACGAAGGGGGAGCCGTCGGCGACCGGCGTGGCGTACACCTCGCGCAGCAGCTTCTCGGCGCGCTCGCTGCGCACGCCGACCACGATCCGGTCCGGGTGCAGGGTGTCGTTGACGGCGAAGCCCTCGCGCAGGAACTCCGGGTTCCAGGCCAGCTCCGCGTCGGGACCGGCCGGCGCGTGCTCGGCGAGGTAGGCGGCGAGCCGGTCCGCGGAACCGACCGGCACGGTCGACTTGCCGACGACCAGCGCCGTGCCCTTGAGGTGCGGGGCGAGCGAGGCGAAGGCGGCGTCGACGTAACTCATGTCGCACGCGTACTCGCCGTGCCGCTGCGGAGTGTTCACACAGACGAAGTGCACATCGCCGAACGCGCCGACCTCGGCCCAGTCCATGGTGAAGCGCAGCCGCCCGCTGGAGCCCTCGATGCCGGCCACGTGCTTGCGCAGCAGCTCCTGTAGGCCCGGCTCGAACATCGGCACCTCGCCGCGCTTGAGCTTCTCGATCTTCTCGGGCACGACATCGAGACCCAGGACCTCGAAACCGAGCTCGGCCATGGCTGCGGCGTGGGTGGCGCCCAGGTAGCCGGTGCCGATCACGGTGATCTTGAGGGCCATGGGGACTCCCTTTGACTGTACGGCGGCGGTGCGCGCCCGAGCATAGTCGGGGCATGGGAGCTCTCCCCACCGGGCACTTTTCCCGCTGTCGCCAAGCTCACGTATCACCCGCGTGGGCGGACCCCTAAAATTTGAGTTACTTAACGGTAATTAGCGCCAGCATCACAGCGTCTTTGGAGCGTGGAGACTTTGGCCGGATCGGCTGACTTCGACCTGTACCGCCCGTCCGAGGAGCACGACATGCTCCGCGACGCCATCCGTTCCCTGGCCGAGGCGAAGATCGCGCCGTACGCCACCGCGGTGGACGAGGAATCCCGCTTCCCGCAGGAGGCCCACGACGCGCTCGTCGCGAACGACCTGCACGCCGTGCACGTGCCCGAGGAGTACGGCGGCGCCGGCGCCGACGCGCTCGCCACGGTCATCGTGATCGAGGAGGTGGCCCGCGTCTGCGCGTCCTCCTCCCTGATCCCGGCCGTGAACAAGCTGGGCTCGCTCCCGGTGATCCTCTCCGGCTCCGAGGACCTGAAGAAGAAGTACATGGCGCCGCTCGCCAAGGGCGAGGGCATGTTCTCGTACTGCCTGTCCGAGCCGGACGCCGGTTCCGACGCGGCGGGCATGAAGACCAAGGCGGTCCGCGACGGCGACAGCTGGGTCCTCAACGGCGTCAAGCGCTGGATCACCAACGCCGGCGTCTCCGAGTACTACACGGTGATGGCCGTCACCGACCCGACGAAGCGCTCCAAGGGCATCTCCGCCTTCGTGGTGGAGAAGGGCGACGAGGGCGTCTCCTTCGGCGCCCCGGAGAAGAAGCTCGGCATCAAGGGCTCCCCGACCCGCGAGGTCTACCTCGACAACGTCCGCATCCCCGCCGACCGCATGATCGGCGAGGAGGGCACCGGCTTCGCGACCGCGATGAAGACCCTGGACCACACCCGCATCACCATCGCCGCGCAGGCCCTCGGCATCGCCCAGGGCGCCCTGGACTACGCCAAGGGGTACGTCCAGGAGCGCAAGCAGTTCGGCAAGCCGATCGCCGACTTCCAGGGCATCCAGTTCATGCTCGCCGACATGGCCATGAAGATCTCGGCCGCGCGCGCCCTGACCTACCAGGCCGCCGCCGCCTCCGAGCGCGGCGACGCCGACCTCACCTACCTGGGCGCGGCCGCCAAGTGCTTCGCCTCGGACGTGGCGATGGAGGTCAGCACCGACGCCGTTCAGCTCCTCGGCGGCTACGGCTACACCCGGGACTACCCGGTCGAGCGCATGATGCGCGACGCCAAGATCACCCAGATCTACGAAGGCACCAACCAGGTCCAGCGCATCGTCATGGCGCGCAACCTGCCGTAGCCCCGAGACGCTCGGCCCCCGGTGCGCGCAAGCCGCCGGGGGCCTCGCTGTGTCCTGGGCCCGGGGAGGCGGGCATCCGCCGGTTCCTGGACATCGGCACCGGCCTGCCCACCGCCGACGACACCCACGAGGTGGCCCGGTCGTCGACCCGTCCTGCCGGGTCGTCCACGTGGACAACGACCCGCTCGTCCCGACCCACGCGCACGCCCTGCTCACCAGCGCGCCGGAGGGCGCCACGAACTACATCGAGGCCGCCGCCATCGTCCGCCGTCTCCTCGCCGCCGTCCCCGCCGGCAGCCACCTGAGTATGGGAACGGCCAGGGCTCGGCCCCGATGACCCTCACGCACTTCGCGGGCGTGGGCCGCAAGGCCAGAGGAAAGAGAGCGGAAAAAGAGCGGTCCCGCCGGGCTCGTCGGCGCGGCGGGACCGGTGTGCCCGGGTCTCAGTTCCCGGAGACGGTGACCTTCTCGTCGTTGTTCAGCTGCTCCACCAGGGTCTTCACCTTCGCCTTGTCCCAGACGAGGTTGCCGCCCGAGGAGCCGGAGATCGGCATGTTCATCGACTTGCCCTCGCCGCCGGTGACGCCCTTCATCGCCCAGAACATCGAGGCCAGGTCGAACAGGCCCATGTCCTTGTCGACGATCAGGGTGTCCAGGCCGGCACTCATCGTCGGGTACAGCTTGAAGGGGTTCAGCACCGTGCCCGGGGTCGCCGCCTGGTTGGCGAGGGCCGCGAGGAACTTCTGCTGGTTCTTGGTGCGGTCCAGGTCGGAGCCGGCCAGCGCGTACCGGGTGCGGACGAAGGCGAGCGCCTCCTCGCCGTTCAGGGTCTGCTTGCCCTCCTCCAGGTCGGCCCCGGACTTGGAGTCCTTGATGCCGCCCTTGGGGATCTCCATCTCCACGCCGCCGACCGCGTCCACGATGTTGGCGAAGCCCGCGAAGCCGATCTCGACGTAGTGGTCGATGTGCAGGCCGGTGTTGAACTCCACCGTCCGCACCAGCAGCTCGGGGCCGTCCTCCGCGTAGGCGGCGTTCAGCTTCACGTGCCGCCCCTTGCCGGGGTAGGTCTTGCCGGACTCCGAGCCCACGAAGGTGGGGATCTCCACGTCCGAGTCGCGCGGCAGCGAGATCAGCGTCGGGCCGTTGCCGCCGGTGTGCAGGATCATCATCGAGTCCGTGCGCTTGCCCTCGGCGGACCCGGTGTGCAGCTTCTTCTTCTCCTCGGCGGACATGCCCGCGCGGCTGTCGGAGCCGACGATCAGGTAGTTCGTGCCCTCGCCCGCCTCCGGCCGGTCGATGACCTTGGACAGGTCGACCCCGCGGTTGAGCTTGGAGTCGGCCCAGAAGTAGGTGCCGACGGTGGTGACCACGAGCACCGTGACGACGGTGATCGCGGTCCACTTGATCCGGCGCCGCCAGTCCGGCGCGGGCCGGGGCTCGCGCATGCCGCCACCGCCCCCGCCGCCGGGGGGCGAGCCGTAGACCTGTCCGGTGTTGTAGCCGCTGTCGTAGCCGTCATGGCCCTGGCCGTCGACGTACGACGGCTGGGGCGGCACGCCGTACGGCGGAGCCGCCTGACCGCCGGACGGTGCCGCCGAGCCGCGGCGGACCTGCCGCATGACGCGCGCGCCATCCGGCCGTGCACTCGCACTGCCGTGTCCGTAGCCGCGGCTGCCGCGGTTCTCGTCGGACCATCCCTCGGGCCAGTTGTTCATGCGCCCCAGTGTGCAGGGAACGGCTGTGTGTCTTACAAGGGTCGGTGGAAAATAGGGGCCTGGCTGTTGCGAACCCAACACAAAGTCCGCGTTCTGCCGCTCGGCATAGGGTGGAGGCCATGACAGACCAGGTCTCCACCGCGGAATCGGACACTCCGGATATCCCGGGCAAGCCGACGTCCGCGTCGCGCACCACGCTCAGCCACATCATGACCCACAGCGACACCAACCTGCTCGGCACCGTGCACGGCGGGGTGATCATGAAGCTGGTCGACGACGCCGCGGGCGCCGTGGCCGGCCGGCACAGCGGGGGGCCCGCGGTCACGGCGTCCATGGACGAGATGGCTTTCCTGGAGCCGGTCCGGGTGGGCGACCTGGTGCATGTGAAGGCCCAGGTCAACTGGACGGGCAAGACGTCCATGGAAGTGGGCGTACGGGTCCTGGCGGAACGCTGGAACGAATCGGCCCCGGCCACCCAGGTCGGCTCGGCGTACCTGGTCTTCGCGGCGGTGGACGCCGACGGCAAGCCGCGCCGGGTTCCCCCGGTGCTCCCGGAGTCGGAGCGGGACAAGCGCCGCTACCAGGAGGCCCAGATCCGCCGGACCCACCGCCTGGCCCGCCGCCGGGCGATCATGGACCTCCGCGAGAAGCGCGCGGCCGAGGGCATCGAGGACTGACGTCGCCGCCCCGCGGCGGCGGGAAGGTCACTTGCAGACCACCTCGTCGCCGCGGACCACCCCGGACTCGCCCTGCGCCGGGTTCACCGCGCGCACCTTGCGCACCCGCTCGAAGTCCGTCCCGGCGATCACCTTCAGCGTCGGTCCGAGCCCCTTCACCGCCCGCAGCCGGCTCCCGGGCAGGGCCGCCGCCAGCGACTTCGCCGAGCGGTCCCAGCCGGGGTCGTAGGCCACCACCGTCCGCTTCACCGTCCGCTGCGCCGCGTTCAGCGGCGCCCGGCTGGTCCGGAACCCCGTCGCCGCCAGCGCCGCGTCCACCCGCTTGCCCAGCCCCTCCGTCGCCGTCCCGTTCTCCACCTGCACCCGGATCTGCTGCGGCGCCACATCCACCGTCACCGCCTCGTTCCGGTGCCGGTGCACGGTGAGCGGCTTGTCCTCGCGCAGGGCCGCGAACAGCCGGGACGACTTCGCGGGGTCCCACTTCAGCGTCGATCCGACGCCTTCCACGACGTGTCCCATCTGCCCGATCGGCACGGTGGTGAACTCCGACGACGAGGGCGAGAAGTTCCGCATCGCCCGGCCGAGCGCCAGCAGCTCATCGGTCCCGAAGCCCTTGTCGGCGCGCACCGACCCGAGCACGGCCCGGGTCACGTCCCGGAACTTGATCGGGTTCAGCAGAAGCCCCGACGACGTCGCCCGCTCCACCAGCGCCGCCAGGAACCGCTGCTGCCGCTGCATCCGCCCGAGGTCCGACGCCCCGTCGACATGGCGGGCGCGGACGTACTGCAGCGCTTCCCCGCCGTTGAGCGCGTGGGTGCCGGCCGGCAGGTCCAGCCCGGTGTAGGAGTCCTTCAGCGGTTCGGCCGTGCACACCTTCACCCCGCCGAGCACGTCCACCGTCTTCATGAAGCTGGTGAAGTCGACCTCCAGGTAGTGGTCGATCTTCACCCGGGTCATCGCCTCGACCGTCCGGACGGTCAGCTGCGGCCCGCCCTCCGCGTACGCGGCGTTCAGCTTCATCGGATGCCCGCGGTGCCGCTCCCCGGTCGTCCCGTCGACATGCGCCGGCGTCATCGCGTACGAATCCCGCGGCAGGCTCACCACACTCGCCCGCTCCCGGTCCGCCGAGATGTGCACGATCATGATCGTGTCGGTGCAGTGGCAGGGCGCCCCGCCGAGCCGGAACTCGCGCCGCTCCGCCGCCGAGATCCGGTCCCGCCCGTCCGTGCCGACCAGCAGCACGTTCATCCCGTGCCCGGCCCGCGGCCGGTTCTTCATGTCCTTGAAGGCGTCCACCCGCGCGATGTCCGCGTCCAGGCCGGTCAGCACCGCGTGCCCGATCCCGGCGGACGCCAGTACCACCACGGACAGCGTGGTCACCGCCCGCATGGCCCAGCGCGGCTTCCCGCGCGGGGCGGACGGCCGCGACGGGCGGCGCCGGGGAGGACGGGGAGATCGGGATGCGGGGGATGCGGGCACGGCGACACCTCCGCGAAGGCCGTACTGAGGGGACGTGGGATCCGTGAGCACCGTAGGCCCATACGATCTGTGGCCCGGTGCACCGCCCCGGGCGGGGCGCACCGGTGTCCCCCGTTCGCGGTAACGTGAGGCCCCTATGAACGCCATTCCCGACGTGCAGCTCCCCGCCGTGTCCGTCATCATGCCCGTCCTCAACGAGGAGCGGCATCTGCGCGGAGCCGTCCAAGCGATCCTCGCCCAGGAGTACGCCGGCGAGATGGAGGTCGTGATCGCCCTCGGTCCGTCCACGGACCGCACGGACGAGATCGCCGCCCAGCTCGTCCGGGAGGACCCCCGCGTCCACACCGTCCCGAACCCGACCGGCCGCACGCCCGCCGCCCTCAACGCCGCGATCAAGGCCTCCCGCCACCCGATCGTCGTCCGCGTCGACGGCCACGGCATGCTCTCGCCGGGCTACATCGAGACCGCCGTGCGGCTCCTGGCGGAGACCGGCGCGCAGAACGTCGGCGGCATCATGCACGCCGAGGGCGAGAACGACTGGGAGCACGCCGTCGCCGCCGCGATGACCTCGAAGATAGGGGTCGGCAACGCGGTCTTCCACACGGGCGGCCAGGCCGGCGAGGCCGAGACCGTCTACCTCGGCGTCTTCCGCCGCGAGGCCCTGGAGCAGCAGGGCGGCTACAACGAGGAGTTCATCCGCGCCCAGGACTGGGAGCTGAACTTCCGCATCCGCGAGGCCGGCGGGCTGATCTGGTTCTCGCCCGAGCTGAAGGTCTCCTACCGCCCGCGGCCGAGCGTGAAGGCGCTCGCCAAGCAGTACAAGGACTACGGCCGCTGGCGGCACGTCGTCGCCCGCTACCACGAGGGCTCCATCAACCTGCGCTACCTCGCCCCGCCGGCCGCGGTGTGCGCCATCGTGGCCGGGCTGGTGGTGGGCGCCGCGCTGCACCCGCTCGGGTTCGTGATCCCCGGCGGCTATCTCGCGGCGATCGTCCTGGGGTCGATCCCGGCGGGCAAGGGGCTGCCGCTGAAGGCGCGGCTGCAGATCCCGGTGGCCCTCGCCACCATGCACATGTCCTGGGGCTGGGGCTTCCTCACCAGCCCGCGCTCCCTGGCCCGCAAGGTCATCGCCTCCCGGCGCCCCGCCGTGCTCAGCCCCACCGGCTGACCACGGCAGTCACCTGAACCCGGCCTAGAACGAGAAGGCCGGGTTCACGTGCATGCAGGCCCCTTCGTCGGCGGCGTTGAGGGCCTTGTCGGCATCGGGCATCCGGTCGTCCTTCTTCGGCGCCTTGTACGCCGTGCCCTCGCGCCAGTCCGCGCCGACGACGAGCGTCACCCCGGTGACCGCCGTGGACCGCTTCACCGCGCTCAGCGGGATGCCCAGGGACTTGGCGACCCGCTGGGCGTCGCCCTCCAGCTCGGCGCTCGGGTAGCGGACGATCGTCCGGTCCTCGCCGAGGATCGTCGAGCGGTCGGCGACCGCCTGCGTGAAGCCCTCCTCCTGGAGCAGCCCGGTCACCGTGCTCGCGCGCCCCTGGGCGGCGCCCAGCGCGTCGGTGCTGGTGCCGTTCTGGACCTGCACGGAGATCTCGCCGTCGGGCGCCGCCGGGTCGTCCGAGAGCTTCTCCTCGGCCGCCTTCTTCCTGCCCTTGCCGTCCAGGGAGATGTCCTCGCGCACCAGCCGGAACAACTGCTCGGCGTCCTCGGTGGGCTCCACGTGCACGCCCACGTACCGGTTCGGCATGGTGGTCATGGTGATGCGCTTCGGGTCCACCTTCCGCAGCTCGTTGCTGAGGTCGAAGAGCTTCTTCACGTCGTCGAGGCCGGGGTCGACGGTGAGGGCGTCGGTGGCCTCCTCGGCCAGCCTGCGCAGCTTCAGCGGGCTGCTGAGGGTGGCGTTCTCGCGCAGCTGCCGGACCATCGAGCTCATGTACATGTGCTGGGCCTTGGCCCGGGCGAGGTCGCTGCCGTCCTCGAACCCGTACCGGGTGCGCAGCCACTGCAGGGCCTGCTCGCCCTTGACCGGGTGGGTGCCCTCCGCCAGCTTCAGACCGGAACCGTGGCCCTCGCTGTCCCGCGAGTGGATGTTGGCGTCCACGCACACCGGGACGCCGCCGATGGCGTCCGCCATCGACACCACGCCCGCGAAGTCGACCATGATGAAGTGGTCGATGTGGATGCCGGTGAGCTCCTGCCAGGTGGCCACCGTGCAGCCCGGGCCGCCGTTGCGCAGGCTCAGGTTCGTCGTCACCCGGCCGTTGCTCGCCGGGTACTCCTCGTCGTCGTCCGGGTCGGTGCACTTGGGTATCTGCACGAGGGTGTCGCGCGGCATGCTGATGACCGACATGTTGGTGCGGTCGGCCGACAGGTGCAGCAGCATCTGCACGTCCGCGCGGGCCGGCGTGCCGAAGGTCTCCCGCGCGCCGCCGAGCTTCTGGTTCTCCTTGCTGTCGCGCGCGTCCGAGCCGATGAGCAGGATGTTCAGCGGGGTCTGCCCGGCGGCGTTCGGCGTCGGCTTGGCGACCTTGTTGTCCCCGAGGTTCAGGTCGTCGTGCCTGATGTTGCCGTTCAGGTGCCGGTAGTACAGGTACCCGGCCCCGGCCGTACCGACGATGACCGCCGCCAGCACGGTCGCGGACCACTTCATCGCCCGCCGCCCCCGCGCCTGACGCGCTCTTCGGCGGCCGCCCCGGCCCTCCCCGCCGTCGGCCACCTGGGCGCCGCCCCCCGCGGCACCCGGAGCGGCCTCGCGCACACTGCTCTGCGTCACTTCCCCGTCCTCCCACCCATACCCATCGAACCGCCCCACCCCTGCGCCATGGAACGGGCCCGCCGTACGTCCTGTCAGACGCTCGGCAGGCCCGTCAGGTCGCCTCAGTGGCTCAACCGGAGCACTGGACCTTGTCGGCCGTCGACTTCTCCACGTCCGGCGTCTTCGCCGAGGAGGAGTCGAGCGGCACGCCCGCTCCCTTGAAGTCCTTGCCCAGGATCAAGGTCATCGTCGGCAGACCCTGGGCGTTGAGCTCGCTCTCGCCCGGCTTCAGCGCGGAACCGGACAGACCCATGATGTCCGCCAGCCTGCGAGCCTGATCTGCCTGGTCGGGAGCGTACTCGAGAGTCGTCTTCGCCTGTTCGGCGTCCGCGTTGCCCGCGTTCTCGGACTTGGTGACACCCGCCTCGTTCTGCAGCCAGGTGAGCTGGAACCCCGCGCTGCCGGAGGCCGCGCCGCCGTTGAGGATGCGCACCCGCACCTCGGAGGCGTCGGCCCTGGGGCCCTTCAGGCGGGCGGCCACGGCGGCGGCTTCCTTCTTCTTCTGCGCCTTGACCTCGGTGAACGACACGTCGTTCCGGATCATGTCGAAGACCTGTGGCGCCGTCGCCTCGTTGACGACGACCGTCGCCTTCACCACCTCGGCCGGGTTGTCCTTGACCGGGACGGTGGTGAAGGTGATGTTCTTCGTCGGCACCTTCTTCAGCTCCAGGGCGATGTCCTTGAGCGTGTTCACACCGCCTATGGCCTTGTCCACCGTCAACGCGTCGGTGGCGGCCTCGGCCAGCTTCAGCAGCTTCCCGGGATTGGTCAGCGTGTCGCTGGAGGACATCTTCCGCATCAGGGAGCCCAGGAACTGCTGCTGCACCTTGATCCGGTCCAGGTCGCTGCTGTTGCTGTACGCCTTGCGGGTGCGGACGAAGGCGAGCGCCTGCTCGCCCTCCAGCGTCGACTCACCCTCGGGCAGGTCGAGTTTGGACTTGTCGTCCTTGATGGGACGGTTGAGGCACACGGTGACCCCGCCCACGGCGGTGCTCAGGGTCTTCACGGCGTTGAAGTCGACCATCATGAAGTGGTCGGGCGCGATGCCGCTGAACTCCTTGACGGTGTCCATGACGCAGCCGGGATCGCGCTCGCTCTCCCCGAGGCTGCGGTTGAAGCGCACGTCCTGCAGGCCGGGGATGACCTTCTCGGTGCCGTCCTCCAGCTTCGTCCGGCACTCCGGGATGTCGATGACCAGGTCCCGGGGGATGCTCATCGCGGTGGCGTTCGACCGGTCCTTGGCCACGTGCAGCAGGATCGTGGTGTCCGCGTGCCCGACGCTGTTCTTGTCGCCGTACCCTTCGTTGCCCTCACCGGTGCGCTTGTCCGTACCGATGATCAGGATGTTGAAGGCCTCGTCCTTGCGGAAGCTGCTCGCGCCCGCGTCACCGACGTCGATGGTGTCGACGTTGCCCTCGAGGTGCTTGAGGTAGAGGTAGCCGCCGGTGGCGGCCGCCACCAGCACGAACGCCATCGAGCCGCCGGTCCACAGCAGCGCCCTCTTCGCCTTCGACCCGCCGGGCCTGCGCCCGCGCCGCCCCGGCGGCTCCTCGGGCTCGGTCCCCCGCCTGCGCGGCGGCGGCACCCCGCGGCCCGGCGCCCGCGTCGGCCGCACGGTGGTGCCGTCCGGCCGGGGCGCGGAGCGTCCGCGCGGACCGGGGACAGGGGAGCGCGGCGACTGCGGTGCGGAAGTGCTCAGTCGCAGTTCGTATTCGCCGGTGTTCGGATTGAGCACCCATTGGTCTGCGGGGTCGATGTTCTCCGACCGCCCACGGCCTGCGTCCACGGTTGTCCGAATCCTCCGTCGGGAAGGCGCCGCGCGGAACGTCGCCGCGGGGCCCGATGCACCGGATCGCTCACACTATCCGCACACTTCGGCGCCGAGCGACGTCGGTGAGAAATTCCACGTGCGTACAACCGAATGGGGTGTCCCTACAAGCGGTCAATTCGTTCCAATTCCACGAACTGACCGCTCAGGAGGGGTCACTTGGCGCACTCGACCTGATCCGCGGTGGACTTGTCCACGCCCGCGGGGGCCTTCCCCGGCGACGATCCGGTGATCGGGACGCCGGCACCCTTGAAGTCCTTGCCCAGGGTCAGCGTCATCGTGGGCAGCCCCTGGGCGTTGCTGACGCTCTCGCCGGGCTTCATCGCGGAGCCGGCGAGACCCATCAGGTCCGCCAACCGCCGCGCCTGGTCCGCCTGTTCGGGCGCGTACTCCAGCGTCGTCCGCGCCTGTACGGCTTCGGCGTTGCCCGCGTTCTCGGACCTGGTGACGCCCTCCTCGGTCTGCAGCCAGGTCAGCACCTCCTGGGCGCTGCCGGTCTCCGCGCCGCCGTTGAAGACCCGCACGCGCACCTCGGAGGGGTCCGCCTTGGTGCCCTTCAGGCGGGCGGCGACGGCGGCCTTCTCCTTCTTCTTCTCCGCCTTGACGTCGGTGAACGACACATCGTTCTTGATCATGTCGAAGACCTCGGGCGCCGTCTCCTCGTTGACGACGACGGTCGACTTCACCGTCTCGTTCGGGTTGTCGACCACCGGGACCGTGGTGAACGTCAGGTTCTTGGTGTTGAGCTTGCCCAGCTCCAGGCCCAGGTCCTTCAGCTTGCCGATGCTGTCCAGCTGGGAGTCGACCGTGAGCGCCTCGGTGCCCGCCTCCGCCAGCTTCACCATCTTCGTCGGGCTGGTGAGCGTGTCGTTGGACTTCAGCTTGCGCATCAGCGAGCTCAGGAACTGCTGCTGCAGCCCGATCCGGCTCAGGTCGCCGCCGAAGCCCACGGAGTGCCGGGTGCGCACGAAGGCCAGCGCCTGCTCGCCCTCGATGGTGTGGGTGCCCTTGGACAGCTTCAGATGCGAGTCCGGGTCGTCGATGTCCTTGGCCAGGCACACCTCGACGCCACCGACCGCGCTGGTGAGCGTCTTGACCGCGTTGAAGTCGGCCACCATGAAGTTGTCCGGGGTGATCCCGGTCAGCTCGGTGACGGTCCGCATGGTGCAGCTGGGCGTACGGCCGCCCTGCCCGAGGCTGGTGTTGAAGCGCACGCCGCTCGACCCGGCGATGACCTTCGTGGTCCCGTCCTCCTGCGTGGTCGGGCAGTCCGGGATGTCGACGACCAGATCCCGGGGAATGCTGAGCGCGGTGGCGTTCGACCGGTCCTTGGAGACGTGCAGCAGGATCGTGGTGTCGGCGTGGCCGGTGCTGCCCTTGTCGCCGTAGCCCTCGTTGCCCGCACCGGTGCGCTTGTCGGTGCCGATCAGCAGGATGTTGATGGCCTCGTCCTTCTTGAAGCCACCGGTGCCGGCGCCGTCGTCGGAGACGGAGTCGATGTTGTCGTTGAGGTGATCCAGGTAGAGGTACCCGGCCCCGGCGGAGGCGATCAGCAGGAACGCCATGCTGCCGCCGGTCCACAGCAGGAACTTCTTCGCCCTGGACGGCTTCTGCGCGGGGCGCCGTCCGCGCCGGCCGGGCAGGGGCTCCTCGGGCACCCCGCGCCGGCGCCGGGGCGGCGGGACCGCACGTCCGGGACGCGGAGCGCGCACGGGCGTCGCGGTCCGTCCGGCGGATCTGCGGGGAGAGGCGACGGCCGACTGCGCTGCGGATGGGCGCAGTCGCAATTCGTATTCGCCGGTGTTCGGATTGAGCACCCACTGGTCGGCGGGATCGATGTTCTCCGCCCGCCCACGGCCTTGCGCGTCCACGGTTGTCCGAATCCTCCGTCGGGGCCACGCGGCGCCTTCCCCCTCCAAGGCGCTCGGGTCACGGTCAAACAGTGCGCGACCCCATGACGTACCAGGGTGGAACGGCGTGGCCGGGTGCACCGGATCGCTCACACTATCCGCCCGGTTCGACGTGGAGCGACGACGGTGACGCATTCCACGCCCCTACAACCGGTCAATACGGAGCATTTCCCTGAACCGGTGTTCGCCTCCTTGGCGCGCCTTTTACCCGCAACCGTCCTGGGCGGCGGTGTTTCCCCGGAACGTGGGGGCGGGGGAGGAGGCGCGAGAGGGAGCGTGCCGGTCGCGGGCGTTCGCTTCACTCGCTCCGGGACGACCCTTTTGACTTACTTCGACGGGCGTGTCGGTCCGCAGGCGCTCGAACAGCCTTTCCGCTTCGGGTTCCACGAGCTGGTCGCGATTGGGGTTGTAGACATACGACTCCCGGGGAACGGTCAGAAATTGCACACGTTCGGTGGGGATGTCGCGCGCACCCCGGACGAGTTGGTACAAACCCCGCAAGCTTGCCAGGGCGGGATCGGTGGTCAGCGAGGACGTGGCGGCATCCAGAACGGGATACAGCCGCGCCGGATTCAGCAGTACGTCATTGCTCTGCACCTTGTTGACGAGGGCGCCGAGAAAGCGTTGCTGACGTTCCATGCGGTCGGTGTCGCTGCCGTTGCCCAGGGACTTGCGGGCCCGTACGTACCCGAGGGCCTGCTCCCCGTCGAGCACCACCCGCCCGGCGGGAAGCCGCAGCTTGGCGGGCTTGTCGTTGATCGGCTCCCGCAGGCAGACCTCGACGCCGCCCACCGCGTCGACCATGTCCTTGAACCCCCGGAAGTCGACGACCATGTGGTGGTCGATCCGCACGCCGGTGAGCTTCTCGACCGTGCGGATGCTGCACGCCGAGCCGCCCATCTCGTAGGCGTAGTTGAACATCGCGAACACGGGCTCGGTGCGCTCGCCGTCCGGCCGCAGACAGGACGGCACCTCGACCATGAGATCCCGGGGCAGTGACACCGCGGTGGCGCTGCGCCGGCCGGCGGACAGGTGCAGCAGGATGGTGGTGTCGGACCGCTCGGTGCCCGAGTCCCGCCCGTAGCGACGGTTCTCGCCTCCGGAGCGGGTGTCGGACCCGATCACCAGGATGTTCCGCGCGTTCTTGACGAGGGAACTGGGCCGCTCGCTCTCGTACCGGGCGAGCTCGGCGGCGGCGGCCTCGTCCGGGGTGATGTTCCCGTCCAGCTTCGCGTAGACGGCCCATCCGGCTCCCAGGCCCGCCAGCGCCACCACACCCACCCCGAGCGAGGCCCGCCGGACCCATCGACGCCGGCGCCGGCGTATGAGCCCCGTCCCACTGGCCCGGGCCCCCCACCCCGAGGCCCCGCCTCCACTTTCGGTCACGTCTACGTCCACCCCTCATGGCGTGCGGCCCGAAATCTCCTTGGTCTCCCTTACGACCATGACGGGAACCGGGGGAGGGGGGTGAGCGGTGATGGGCCGAACGGGGGAGGGGATCCCCAGCCCGGGAGGACTCACCGCGCGGAGATCACCGGGCCACGGCAGTGACCCGTTCGCTCTCGATCCGCTGGGCCAGGGCCTCCTCGCCCAGCGCCGCCAGGTTCCGGCACAGCACCACCGACCCGCCGGTGGCCAGCGCGCCGTACAGCCCGGCGTTCAGCCCCTCCCACGAGTCGTACCCCAGCCCCGACAGGATCCGGGACCCCGGCCCGGTCAGCCCCAGCCCCGTCGCCTCGTCCCGCGCCCGCTCCACGACCTCCGCCCCGCTGAACTCCCGCCCGGCGACGATCAGTGCCGGCTCGTCGGGATCCACCGCGGCGAACGGCACGAACCGGTCCCCCTGCCCCGGCACCTCCACCGCGTAATCCGCGAACCCGGGCGGCACCTGCGGGAAACGCCCGCCCAGCGGCCGCAGCGCCAGGGCGACCCGCTCCCCGCCGCAGCTCCGCGCCGCGTCCAGCGTGTCCGGACCGCTCACCACGACCTCGGCCGCGGCCACGTCCGCGCCGCCCATGTCCGCGACGGTTCCGACGGACGAACAGGCCAGCAGCCACACCGACGTCTGCCAGTGCGCGGGCAGCAGCAGCGCCACCCGGTCACCGGGTCCGGCGCCCAGATCCCCCTGGAGGAGATTCGCGGTCTTGGCCACCCAATTGGCGAAGGTGGCCACGGACAATTCGACGCGCTCCCCGGTGGCATCGTCGTAGAAGGTCACCAGGGGACGCGCGGGGTCCGCGGCGAGCGCGGAACGCAGCAGGTCGGCAGGGGTGCGATCAGTGGCATTCACCCGCGTCAGCGTACGCGCGCGGCACCCCCCGCACCCCCCGCGCCCACCACCGATTCGGCCGAACTCCGATCGACACCCCGTCAAATCCCCAATGGACAGATATGTATGACTATGTCCAACATCAGGGGCATGCGTGGATTCCTTGCTTCCTCAATCGGTGTCACTTGTGCGGCCGCTCTCGTTCTTCCGCTGGCCCCATCCGTCGCCGCGGCGCCCATGAGACCCGCGCCGACGGCGGAAGCGGCCACCGCACCCGGCGAGAGACCGGCCCCCGGCCACACCGACTCCCTCCCCCTGACAGCGCTCCCCGCCACCAGAGCGACCCCCACCTCACCCGCCGCCCGGGAACAGGGCCTGCCCCCCAGGGACGTGCGCCGCTTCTCCCTCGTCGGCGTCGTCTGGGACGACCCCGACGCCGAACTGCACGGCCGCGTCGAGGTCCGCACCCGGGCCACGGCCACCGGCACCTGGTCCGGCTGGCAGGACCTGGAGACCCACAACGCCGAGCACGCCGCCGACCCGGGCACCGCCGAACGCACCTCGGGCCGGGTACGCGGCTCCACGGCCCCCCTGTGGGTCGGCGACTCGGACGGCGTGGAGGTACGCGTCCGGGCGGACCAGGCCCAGGACCCGTTCGCGAACCCGTTGCCGTCAGGACTGCGCCTGGAACTGGTCAACCCCGGCCAGGAGGAGCCCTCCCGCCCGGCCGGCCGGGCCGCCGCCCCCCAGGACACCCCCGCCACCACCATGACCGCGGAGACGGCGGCGGCCTCCGCCGCCAACGCCGAACTGGCCCCGCTGGGCGCCCTGGAGATCCCCGAGCTCACCCCGGACCGGACGCGCGAGGAACTGTTCGCCCTGCGCGGCGCCGAACTGACGGAGGAACAGAGGGCGAGGCCGTACATCGGCCCCCGCCCCCGCATCGTCACCCGCCGCGGCTGGGGCGCGAACGAGAGCTGGCGGGAGAAGAAGTTCGTCTACACGAAGAAGGTGAAGGCGGCCTTCGTGCACCACACGGCGTCCGGCAACGGGTACAAGTGCTCGCAGGCGCCCTCCGTCATCCGCGGTATCTACCGCTACCACGTGAAGAGCATGGGCTGGCGGGACATCGGCTACAACTTCGTCGTCGACAAGTGCGGAAACCTCTACGAGGGCCGGGCCGGTGGCGTGGCCAAGCCGGTCCTCGGCGCCCACACCCTCGGTTTCAACACGCACAGCATGGGGATCGCCCTCCTCGGCAGCCACGCCAGCAGCAAGCCCTCCGGCGCCGCCGTGAAGGCCGTGGCCCGGCTCACCGCCTGGAAACTCGGGCTCTACGGCGCCAATCCGCGCGGAAAGACATACCTGAAGTCCGGAGGTGGCAATCTCTACGCAAAAGGTAGGAACGTACGACTGAATGTGATCTCCGGCCACCGTGACGGCTTCGCCACGGAGTGCCCGGGCTGGCAGATGTACCGCAAGCTCGGCACGGCCCGCGCGACGGCGGCCGAACTCCAGGGCCGCTGACCGGGCGCCGCCGCCGGACGACCACATGCACCGCCATCGGGGGGAAGGCGGATCCATGACCAACGCCGCACTGCCGTCGAGGGCACCGCACACAGTCCGCACACCACGGGCTGCATACACTGACCGGCCGAAAGACAGTTCGGCCGGTCCCGGCAGGAAGCGGAGACAACAGGTGACAGAAGCGATCCTCCTGGTCGGCGGCAAGGGCACACGGCTGCGTCCGCTCACCGTGCACACGCCCAAGCCCATGGTCCGGGCGGCCGGGGTCCCCTTCCTCACCCACCAGCTCGCGAGAGCGAGAGCGGCGGGCGTCGACCACATCGTCCTGGCCACGTCCTACCTGGCCGAGGTCTTCGAGCCGTACTTCGGTGACGGCGCCTCGCTGGGCCTGCACATCGAGTACGTCACCGAGGAGGAGCCGCTCGGCACGGGCGGCGCCATCCGCAACGTCGCCTCCCGTCTGCACTCCGCCCCCGACGACCCGGTCCTGGTCTTCAACGGCGACATCCTGACGGGCCTGGACATCCGGGCTCTGGTCAACACCCACCGGCGCACGGAGGCGGACGTCTCCCTCCACCTGACGCAGGTGACGGACCCGCGGGCGTACGGCCTGGTGCCCACGGACGAGACGGGCCGGGTGACGGCGTTCCTGGAGAAGCCGCAGACCCCGGAGGAGATCGTCACCGACCAGATCAACGCGGGCGCCTACGTCTTCCGCCGCTCGGTCATCGACACGATCCCCACGGGCCGCCCGGTCTCCGTGGAACGCGAGACCTTCCCCGACCTCCTGTCGGCGGGAGCGCACCTGCAGGGCATGGTCGACTCGACGTACTGGCTGGACCTGGGCACGCCGGCGGCCTTCGTACGGGGCTCCGCGGACCTGGTGCTGGGCCGGGCCCCGTCGCCCGCGGTCCCCGGCCGCTGCGGCGACCGGCTCGTCCTGCCCACGGCCCGGGTCGCCCCGGACGCCAAACTGGCGGGCGGCACGGTGGTGGGCGAGGGGGCGTTCGTGGCGGAGGGCGCCCGGGTCTTCGGCAGCACGATCCTGCCCGGCGCGGTCATCGAACCCGGCGCCGTCATCACGGACTCCCTGATCGGCACCCGGGCCCGGGTGGGCGAACGCTCCATCCTCACCGGCACGGTCATCGGCGACGGTGCCGTCATCGGCCCCGACAACGAACTCACCGACGGCGCCCGGGTCTGGTGCGACGCCCAGATCCCCCCGAGATCCCTCCGCTTCTCCCCGGACCAGTAACCGCCGGGACCGACGGGCAGGGGCGGCGGGGGCCGGAACTCCCCGCCCCGCACCCCGTCACAGCCGTCCGACGTCCCATCGGGGCATCCGCGGCGCCCGCCGCCCCGGCACCCGCCCGCTGAGCAGGATCAGCCGCGCCGCCCGGTGCCGCTGCCCCGCATACGGCTCCAGCAGCGACAGCATCACCGCGTCATCCGCATCCCGGTCCCCCGCGAGCGCGAACCCCACGATCCCCGGCAGATGCAGATCCCCCACGGTCACCGCGTCCGCCGCCCCATGGCTGCGCTGCACCACTTCCGCAGAGGTCCAGGGACCCACCCCCGGCACCACTTCGAGCCGCGCCCGCGCCTCCTCCGGCGCCATCCCCACCGTCTGCTCCAGCCGCGCGGCGACCCGGACCGACCGCAGAATCGTCGACGCCCGCTTGTCGTCGACCCCCGCCCGGTGCCACTCCCAGGACGGAATCAGCGCCCACGTCCGCGCGTCCGGCATCACACACATCTGCCCCGGCACGGGCCCCGGCGCCGGCTCCCCGAACTTCCGCACCAGCAACCGCCACGCCCGGTACGCCTCGTCGGTCGTGACCTTCTGCTCGAGAATCGACGGAATCAACGACTCCAGCACCAGCCCGGTCCGCGTCAGCCGCAGCCCCGGCCGCCGGTGCCGGGCCGTCGCCACCACCCGGTGCCGGGGCACGAACGCCTCGGGATCGTCCGCGGCACCCAGCAGTTCCGGCACCCGCTCCAGCAGCCACTCGGCCCCTGGCCCCCACGCCTCCGCCCGGACGGCCGCACCCCGCGCGGTGACCCGCAGGCTCCCGGGCCCCAGGGGCGTACGGCTGACCCGCCACACGGCCCCGTCCGGCATCGCCCGGAACGTGGGATCCCCGGGCCCCCGCCGCAACGGCCCGAGCACCAGCCCGAGATCGAGCGGCCCCTGGGGCACGTACGTCCGCTCCCGCCCCGCCGCAGCGGCCTGCCGCGGCAGCCTCGCGGGCACACCGGCAGGCCCCCCGGGCACGGTCGTGCGCGGGGGCCGAGGAGCGAATCGTCCAGCCACGAATGAGGTCCTAGGGAAGAGGAGAAAGTCCTACGAGAGTAGGCCCGAGCCGCCGTACGTCAGCGCACCTCGATGAAAGTCCCCGCGTCCCGCCCGGCCCGCGGCCGGGGATCCTCCGCGGGATGCCCCACGGCGACGGCCCCCATGGGATCCCACTCCGGCGGCAGCCCCAGCACGTCCCGTACGACCTCGCGGCAGAACATCGTCGAGGAGACCCACGCCGACCCCAGCCGCTCCCCGGCCAGCGCCACGAGGAAGTTCTGCACCCCGGCCCCGGCGGCCACCACGAACATCTCCCGCTCGGCGGCGTCCCGCCGGGGATCGCCGTAGGTGTGCGATCCGTCCATGACCAGGCACGGCACCACCAGATAGGGGGCGTTGCGCAGGACGTCCCCCCGCCGCACCCGCTTGGCGATGGACTCCTCGCTCTTGCCGTCCCGCCGCAGGTCCGCGATCCAGGCCTCCCGCATCGCGTCGAGCAGCCGCACCCTCGACTCCGCCGACTCCAGCAGCACGAACCGCCACGGCGTGGTGTGATGCGGCGCCGGGGCCGTCACGGCCGCGGCGACCGCCCGCCGTACCGCCCCGGGGTCGACGGGTTCGTCGGTGAAGGCCCGCACCGTACGGCGCTGGGTGACCGCGAGCCGTACCGCCTCGGAGGTCCCCAGCCGGAACATGTCGTCGCGCCCGCCGCGCACCATGGCCCGCGCGCCCTCGCCGTCGTCCCCCGTCAGCACGTGCGGCAGCCCGCGCACCACGGCGACGGGCAGCCCGGCGGCCTTGCCCTTCACCAGGTCACCGGCGGCCGCCAGCTCGTCCGCGGTCGCCACGACGGTCGCGGCGAGCGGATTGCCGTGCGCGTCCGTGCCCCCGCGCAGGTCGTCGAGGACCCGCACCCCGGCGGCGCCGATCGCCACGTCCGTGAGGCCCGAGCGCCAGGGGCGTCCGAAGGTGTCGGTGACGACCACCCCGACCTCGACGCCGAGGGCGTCCCGCAGCCCGTCCCGGATCGCCCGCGCGGACGCGTCCGGGTCCTCCGGCAGCAACAGCACCGTCCCGGCCGGGGTGTTGGAGGCGTCGACCCCGGCCGCGGCCATGACCAGGCCCTGCCGGTTCTCCACGATCCGCAGCGGGCCGCGGCGCGCCACGACCCGTACGGTCTCGGCGTCGATCGCGGCCTCCCGGTCGGCCGCGCGCACGACCCGGCCCTCCGCCTTGGACACGATCTTGGAGGTGACGAGCAGCACGTCACCGTCGGCCAGCGCGGGCTCCGCGGCCGCGATCAGCTTGGCGAGGTCGTCGCCCGCCGCGATCTCGGGGAGTCCGGGCACGGCCCAGACCCGGTAGGAGACCTCGCTCACACCCCCCGCACCTCCTCGGCCAGCGCCAGCGCCTCCCGCGCCATCCGCTCGGTCGCGTCGAGGCCGGTCATCATCAGCGGTACGGCCCGGCAGCGGATGCCGGCCGACTCGATCCGCTCCACGGAAGCGGCGTCCACGGTGTCGACGAGCCAGCCGTCGAGCAGCCCCGAGCCGTAGTGCTCGGCGACCGCGGCGGCCGTCGACTCCACGCCGACCGCCGCGAGGACCTTGTCGGCCATCCCGCGCACGGGCGCGTCCCCGACGATGGGGGACAGGCCCACCACCGGCACCCCGGCGTCGGCGATGGCCTCCCGGATGCCGGGCACGGCGAGGATGGTGCCGATCGAGACGACCGGGTTCGACGGCGGGAACAGCACCACGTCCGCCTCGGCGACGGCCTCGAGGACGCCCGGGGCGGGCTTCGCCTGCTCGGCGCCGACCGGCACGACGGCCTGGGCGGGGACGGAGGCCCGCAGCCGTACCCAGTACTCCTGGAAGTGGACCACCTTGCGCTCGCCGTCCAGCTCGACGGCGACGTGGGTCTCCACGCGGTCGTCGCTCATCGGGATGAGCCGGACCCCGGGCTGCCACCGGTCGCACAGCGCCTCGGTGACCGCGCTCAGCGGATATCCGGCGCCGATCATCTGGGTCCGCACGATGTGCGTGGCGAAGTCCCGGTCGCCGAGGCCGAACCACTCCGGCCCCACGCCGTACGCCGCGAGCTCCTCCTTGAGGTGGAAGGTCTCGTCGGCCCGCCCCCAGCCCTGCTCCTCGTTGATGCCGCCGCCGAGGGTGTACATCACCGTGTCGAGGTCCGGGCAGACCTTCAGCCCGAAGAGGTGGATGTCGTCGCCGGTGTTGCCGATCACGGTGATGTCCGCGTCCTGCGCGGCCTGCTTCAGACCGCGCAGGAACCGGGCACCGCCGATGCCGCCTGCCAGAACCACAATGCGCATGGGAGCAAGCATGGCAGGCGGGTCCGACAACGCGTCAGGCGGTCACGAGACCCGGGCGGCCTCCGCCGCGCACCGGGTGTGCATCGGCATCTCGGTCAGGCCCGGGTAGTAGACGTGCAGGCTCACCGCCGGCTCCAGCGCGTCGTTGATCACCTCGTGCACGTACCCCGGCGCGAACACCCGCTGCACCCCGGCCGCCAGCGCGCGCGTGCCGCGCTCCGTGCGCTCGGTCAGCGTGCCGTCGAGGACGGTCAGGACGCCGGAGGAGGGGCCGTGGTCGTGCAGCCCGCTGCCCTGCCCGGGCACCCAGGACAGCAGCCAGACCTCGTAGCCGGGGCCGGTGCGCAGCCGGTGGTACCAGCGGGAGGTGGCGTCGTAGCGGACGAGGTGCTCCCACTGGGAGCGGTCCGCGGCGATGGACCGGGCCAGGCCGGCGAACTCGGCGACGGTGGCCGGGTGCTCGCGCGGAGCCTGGAGGAGGTGCGGGACTTCGAGGATGTCGCCGGCGATCTGGAGGTCGCTGTCGCTGTTCATCGGTGGGGTGGTTCCTCAGTGAAAGAAGGTCCAAGGGAACAAGGAACCGAGTCGCTGGGGACGGGACCCGGCCTGCAGCTGGAGCGGGAACGGCTCAACAGCTGGGACAGCAACAACAGCCACAGCGAGCGTGGACAGCACCGAGGGACCCGGCGGTGCGGGTCGAGGTGAGTGCCAAGTTCGCGAGCATGCCCACAAGGACAGCGGTTCACACCATCACTGTCAACTCGACCCCCGGTATGTGGGACGTGGTTCACCTCATCCGGTTCATCTCGCTGACGAAAGGTTTGTTCACGCGGCACCCGGGACACATGGCGCTCTACCGGGCGCACAAGCCTCGTTGCCGTCCCGTGATCCGACTGTGATCCGGTTCGCTTCGACGCGCGCGTCGGAACGAGATCGAACTCCTGGGCGTCCTTGTCCGTACTAGCCCTGTACGGGCCGGAGGCCCTCGTGGGTCCCCCTGCGTGTCAAGGTTTATGCCGATTTGAACACTTTCCGCTAGGCCTTGGTTCCGCAGAGTGAATAAGGGGCCCAATAGCAGATCTCGGCTTGACTCGCCCGGAGCAGCACACTTGTAATTTCACTCGTGTCGTTCAGCCGGAATCGGTAACGGCTACATCACGGGGACGCGAAAAGACAGACGAGGGGCGCACATGACCGAGACGGTGCAGCAACTGCTGGTCGACGACGCGGACGAGGAACTCGGCTGGCAGGAGCGCGCACTGTGCGCCCAGACCGACCCCGAGTCCTTCTTTCCCGAGAAGGGCGGCTCCACCCGCGAGGCCAAGAAGGTCTGCCTGGCCTGTGAGGTCCGCTCCGAGTGCCTCGAATACGCCCTCGCCAACGACGAGCGCTTCGGCATCTGGGGCGGCCTGTCCGAGCGGGAACGCCGCCGTCTGAAGAAGGCCGCCGTCTGACCGGACGGCACCGCCGCACGCGATCAGCGGCCCGTCGCACGTGGGTTGTCCACAGGCGGCGGGCCGTCCGCATGCCCAGCCGATAGTGTGGGCGCTCGTCCGAGACGCCCCGCTGTCCCCCAGGGGCACAGGCGTCCACCGCAGTCCACCGAACCGGGGCCCGTACCTCGATGTCCGTGCACAGCCACTCGGCAGCCCATCACGACCCGGCTGCCTCGCCAGAGTTCCCGCGTCACGTGGTGACCGCGGTCCTCGTCTCCCACGACGGTGCCCGCTGGCTGCCCGACGCGCTCGCCGGGCTGCTCGGCCAGGAGCGCCCCGTGCAGTCCGTCGTGGCCGCCGACACCGGCAGCGCCGACGACTCCGCCCAGCTGGTCACCGAGGCCCTCGGCCCCGACCGCGTCCTGCACCTCGCCCGGCGCACCGGCTTCGGCCAGGCCGTCGAGGAGGCCGCCCGCACCGCGCCGGTCCTCACCCCGGACGAGCTGCCGTACCTGAAGCGGCCGAGCGGCTGGGACCCGGTCACGCGCACTTGGCGCGACGACGCGTACGACCTGCCGGAGCTCCCGCACGGCGAGCCCGTCCAGTGGCTGTGGCTGCTGCACGACGACTGCGCCCCCGAACCCGACGCCCTGGCCCAGCTGCTGCGGGTGGTGGACAACGAACTGGAGCTCGGCCGCGACGACGTCGCCGTCGTCGGCCCCAAGCTGCGCGGCTGGTACGACAAACGGCAGCTGCTGGAGGTCGGTGTCTCCATCGCCCACTCCGGCCGCCGCTGGACCGGCCTGGACCGCCGCGAGCAGGACCAGGGCCAGCACGACCACGTCCGGTCCGTGCTCTCCGTGTCCACCGCCGGCATGCTGATCCGCCGCGACGTCTTCGAACAGCTCGGCGGCTTCGACCGGCGACTGCCCCTGATGCGGGACGACGTCGACCTGTGCTGGCGCGCCCAGTCGGCCGGCCACCGCGTCCTCATCGCCCCCGAGGCCGTCGTACGCCATGCCGAGGCGGCCTCCCGCGAGCGCCGCACCGTCGACTGCGCGGGCCGCACCACGGCCTCCCCGCACAAGGTCGACAAGGCCGGCGCCGTCTACACCCTGCTCGTCAACAGCCGCTCCGCCCTGCTTCCCTGGGTGCTGTTCCGGCTGGTGCTGGGCACCCTGCTCAGGACCGTCGCCTATCTCGTCGGCAAGGTGCCCGGACAGGCCGTGGACGAGATCCGCGGTCTGCTGGGCGTGCTGCTGCGGCCCGAGCGGATCATCGCCGGACGCCGCGGCCGGGGCCGCCCGGTCGTCGACAAGGACGAGCTGCGGCCGCTGTTCCCGCCGCCCGGCGCGACCGTGCGGGCCACCGTGGAGCAGGCCGCGGGCAGTCTCTTCGGCAGCTCCGACGCCGAGGCCACCTCCGGCGCCGGACGGCACGGCGGCGGCATCGAGTCCGGACCCGGCGGCGACGACGCGGAGTTCCTGGAGATCGAGCAGTTCGCCCGCCTCAAGCGCATCGCCCGCAAGCCGGGCCCGGTGCTCTTCCTGGTGCTGCTGCTCGTCTCGCTCGCCGCCTGCCGCGAACTGCTCGGCGCCGGCGCTCTCGCGGGCGGCGCCCTGCTGCCCGCCCCGGCCGACTCCGCGGAGCTGTGGTCGCACTACCTGGACTCCTGGCACCCGGTCGGGACCGGCGGCACCGCGTCCGCGCCCCCGTACCTGGCGCTCGTGGCGATGCTCGCCTCCGTGCTGTTCGGCTCGACCGGACTCGCGGTGACCCTCCTGCTCGTCTGCTCGGTCCCACTGGCCGGACTCACCGCCTACTTCGCCTCCCGCCCGCTCGTCGAGTCGCGCCTGCTGCGCGCGTGGGCGGCCGTCGCCTACGCCTTCCTGCCCGCCGCGACCGGCGCCCTCGCCGGCGGCCGCATCGGCACCGCCGTCCTGGCCGTCCTGCTGCCGCTCGCCGCACGCGCGGGCATCGCCGCCAGTGGCCTCGCGAACAGCTCCGGCGCCCGCGGCAGCTGGCGCGCCACCTGGGCGTACGCCCTGCTGCTGACCGTCACCACGGCCTTCACGCCGATCGTGTGGCCGATCGCGCTGCTGCTGGGCGTGGCCCTGCTGGCCGTGCGCCGCACCGACATCCCCGCCTACGGCCTGCGCTTCCTGGCCCAGCTCGGCACCCCGCTGCTGGTCCTCGCGCCCTGGTCGCTGACGCTGCTCCCGTTCGGCTTCTTCGACGAGGCCGGCCTGGAGTACGGCTCCTCGGCCGCCGGTGCCCTGGACCTGCTCGGCGCCAGCCCCGGCGGCCCCGGCACGGTCAGCGGGCTGATGCTGATCGGCATCGTGCTGGCCGCGCTGGCGGCCCTGCTGCGCTCGGAGCGCCAGGCCGGCATCCGGACGGCCTGGGCGGTCGCCCTGACGGGCCTCGTCCTCGCGGTCCTGTCCAACGGCTCCACCTGGGCCGGCCCCGCCACCCTCGTCTACGGCATCGCGTTGCTGGGCGCCGCCCTGCTCGGCGCCGACGGGGCACGCGCACGCGTGGCCGAGCAGAGCTTCGGCTGGCGCCAGCCCGTCGCCGCGCTGATCGCCCTCGCGGCCGCCGCGGGCCCGCTGCTGGTCGCCGCCGGCTGGGTGATCGACGGCGCCGACGGACCGCTGGAGCGGCGCGACCCGGTGCAGGTGCCCGCGTTCGTCGCCGAGGAGAGCGGCAACCGCGACCAGACCCGCACCCTCGTCCTCGACAGCGACTCCGCCGCCCACGTGGGCTACACGCTGGTCCGCGGCTCCGGCGCCCGCCTCGGCGACGGCGAACTCGCCGCGGCCGACGGCGAGAACGACGACCTCGGCAAGGTCGTCGCCAACCTCGTCGCGGGGTCCGGCGCCGACCAGTCCGACCAGCTCGGCAAGTTCGCCGTGGCGTACGTCCTCGTCCACAAGGGCGCGCCCCGCGAGGTCACGCGCGTGCTGGACGCGACGCCCGGCCTGAGCCGGCTCAGCCAGCAGCACGGCAGCGCGCTGTGGCGGGTCGACCGGGAGGTCGCCCGCGCGACGATCGTCGGCGGGTCCGGCGAGCCGCAGCCCGTGGCCGCGGGACCCGTCGAGATCCACACCACCGTCCCGGAGGGCGCCGACGGCCGCGTCCTGCGGCTGGCCGACACCGCCGACGAGGGCTGGACGGCCACCCTGGACGGCAAGCCGCTGACTCGCACCACGGTCGACGGCTGGGCGCAGGGCTTCGCACTCCCCGCCTCCGGCGGCAGGCTGGACGTCACCTTCGAGGACCCGATCGGCCACACCGCGTGGCTGTGGGTCCAGGGCTCCCTCGCCGTCGTCCTCGTGGTCCTCGCCCTGCCCGGCCGCCGCCGCGACGTCGACGACGACCTCCCCGAGGAGCCGGTGATCCCCGCGCAGGCCGTGTCCGGCGAGGGCCGCCGCGCCCGCCGCCTGCGCGCCCAGGCGGAGGCCGAGGAGCAGGGCCGCCCGGGCGACTTCCCGTCCCCGCCGCAGGAGGCGCCCCCCGTCCCGGTCCCGCAGCAGCAGCCCTACGGCGATCACGACACCCCGCACTACGCGGGCGCCCCCGAGTACGGCGGCTACGGCGAGCAGTACCAGAACGGCCAGGGGTACCCGGCGGGCGGCTACGACCAGGGCTACCAGGCGGACCCGTACCAGGCCGGCCAGTACGACCCGTACGCCTACGGCGGACAGCCCCAGCAGGGCACGTATGACCAGGGCCAGTACGACCAGACCTACCAGCAGGGTTACGACACCGGCTACGACCCGCAGCAGCCGCACCACGGAGCCGAGCGTCCCGACGGGAGCCAGCAGTGAACCGCACCACCCTCTCCCTGCTCGCCGGTGTGACCGCGCTCGCCGCCGTCACCGGATACGCCTCCCTCAGCGCCCCCGAGGCGTCCGGCAAGGACAGCGCCGAGGCGGCGGCCGTGCTGCCCGTGGAGCGCACCAGCCTGCTCTGCCCGTCCCCGAGCACCTCCGACCTCGCGGAGACGGCGTACACCTCCTTCACGCCCGTCACCAAGGGCACCGCCGGCGGCGGCACGGCCGAACTGGCCGCCGCGGCGGGGCAGTCGGCGGAGGGCGCGGACAAGAGCGGCAAGAAGGCGGACGACAAGCCGGTCCTCACGGCGAAGGAGCCGGGCAAGCCGGTCACCGGGGACGCCTCCGGGGCCGACTCGCCCGCGCTGATCGGCACCGCCGAGGGGAAGGCCGCCCCCGGCTGGACCGTCCAGCAGACCACGGAGGTCACCGCCGGCACGGGACGCGGCCTTCAGGGCGTCAACTGCACCGCCCCGGACACGGAGTTCTGGTTCCCGGGGGCCAGCACCGCGACGGACCGCACGGACTACGTGCACCTGACCAACCCGGACGACTCCGCGGCCGTCGTCGACATCGAGCTGTACGGCAAGGACGGGCCCCTGGAGACCACGATCCCGGACGGCATCACGGTCCCGCCGCACTCCACCGAGCCGGTCCTGCTGTCCACGCTCGTCGACGAGAAGCAGACCAACCTCACCGCGCACGTCAACGTCCGCAGCGGGCGCGTGGGCGCCGCGGTGCAGGCCCTGGACGACAAGCTCGGCGGCGACTGGCTGGCCGCCTCCACCGACCCCGCGGGCAGCCTGGTCCTGCCCGGCATCCCCGAGGACGCCACCGCGGTGCGCCTGGTCGCCTTCACCCCCGGCGGCTCGGACGCCGACCTGAAGGTCCAGCTCGCCTCCCCGTCCGGCCTGATCACCCCGGCCGGGAACGAGACCCTGCACGTGAAGTCGCGCATGACCTCCGCGGTCGACCTCGGCGACCTCACGCGCGGCGAGGCGGGCTCGCTGGTCCTGACCCCCACCAGCCGCTCGGTCCCGGTGGTGGCCGCGCTCCGGGTGGTCCGGGGCAAGGGCGCCGACCAGGAGACGGCGTTCATCCCGGCCACCAGGCCGGTCGGCATCCGCGCGACGGCCGCGGAGAACACCGCGAAGGGCACCACCCTCTCCCTGACCGCCCCGACCGCCACGGCGAAGGTCAAGGTCACGGCATCGGCGGGCAGCGAGGGCGGCACGGAGGCCTCCCGGACGTACACGATCAGGAAGGGCACGACCCAGAACGTCGACCTGCCGGCGCCGGAGGGCCTGAAGGGCACGTACGCGCTCACGGTCGAGACGGTCTCGGGCGGGCCGGTCCACGGCTCCCGGACGCTGTCCTCGGCCCAGGGAAGCGTCCCGGCCTTCACGGTCCAGACCCTGCCGGACGACCGCGGGACGGTGAAGGTCCCGCAGGCGGAGCAGGACCTGTCGGTGCTGCAGGAGTAGCCGGGGCTCAGTCCTCCCCGTACCGCGGATCCACGGTCTCGGGAGTGAGCCCCAGCAGGTCGGCCACCTGCTCGACGACGATCTCGTGCACCAGCGCGGCCCGCTCGTCGCGCCCCTTGGTGCGGATCTCCACGGGCCGCCGGTAGATGACCACCCGCGCCGGCCGTCCCTCACGCGCCGCGATCGACCCGCCCAGCGGCACGGCCTCGTCGTTCCAGCCCTGACCCGCGCCGCCCAGCGGCGGCACCTCGAGGACCAGGAAGTCGATGTCGGCCAGCTGCGGCCACCGTCGCTCGAGGCGGTCCACGGAGTCCTGCACCAGGTCGGCGAACGCCTCGGCACGGCTCGCCGCCAGCGGCACCTGCGGCGGCGCGATCGGCCCTCGCATGCCTCGGCCGTGGCGATCACGACGGCGGGGCCCGGGGCCGGCGGCACGGGGTGGTACGGGGTTGTCCATCACTGGTGAAGCGTAGTCCTCGCCGCGACCGGGCGCCCTGCTCCACACGGCATCGGAGCCGCCGTCCACCCGCCCCGCGCGCCCTGTCGCCGGATGACCGTTCCGGCCAAGGTCGGGCTCGATTCCGTATCTCTCGAAGACCGGCACTTCCCAGGCAATTGGCAGGGTTTGTACCGGGTGTTGACCGGATCCCCTCCGGTCCGAACGGCCGGAAACCGGCGTTGTCGCAGGTCAGCGAGGTGGGGCAGAAGGGATGTGTGGGGCGTTTCACAGCACGACACGGTGGAGTGACGTGGGGGAGAGTCGTCGCGGCCCGCTCAAGAGTGCGGTACCGTCCAACGTCGTGAGCCCTGTACGTCGCTGTTCGCGCACCGCTTGCGGCCGTCCCGCCGTCGCGACGCTGACGTACGTCTACGCCGACTCGACCGCGGTCCTCGGCCCGCTCGCCACCTACGCCGAACCCCACTGCTACGACCTGTGCGCCGAGCACTCCGAGCGCCTGACCGCCCCGCGCGGGTGGGAGGTCGTACGGCTCCTCGACGCCTCCGCCCCGGCCCGCCCCAGCGGCGACGACCTGGAAGCGCTCGCGAACGCCGTGCGCGAGGCGGCCCGCCCGCAGCAGCGCACCGCGGGGGCCGGCGGCGGGTCCCGCTCGGCGGACCCCATGGAGGTCGCCCGCCGCGGCCACCTCAGGGTGCTGCGCTCCCCGGACAACTGACGCCACGTCACCCGGTCACGGCTGAGGTCCGCTCAGGGATCGCACAGCGCGCTGTCCGCCCGTACGGGTACTTTGTGCAGTCCGACGGGACTTTCAGGAAGGTTGGCCGTGGCTGCTGATCTGTCACAGCTGGTGAAGGCGTACGACGTGCGCGGAGTCGTACCCGACCAGTGGGACGAGCCGCTCGCCGAGCTGTTCGGGGCGGCCTTCGCCCGGGTGACCGGCGCGAGCGCGATCGTGACCGGGCACGACATGCGCCCCTCGTCGCCCGGTCTCGCGGCGGCCTTCGCGCGCGGGGCGGCCGCGCAGGGCGTCGACGTCACCGAGATCGGCCTGTGCTCGACGGACCAGCTGTACTACGCCTCCGGCGCGCTGGACCTCCCGGGCGCCATGTTCACGGCCTCGCACAACCCGGCCCAGTACAACGGCATCAAGATGTGCCGGGCGGGCGCGGCCCCCGTCGGCCAGGACACCGGCCTGACCGAGATCCGCGAACTGGTCGAGGAGTGGAGCGAGTCGGGCGCCCCCAAGCCGGCGGAGACGACGGGAACGGTCACCCGCCGGGAGACGTTGGAGGATTACGCGGCCCACCTCCGCTCGCTCGTCGACCTGACCTCCATCCGCCCCCTGAAGGTCGTCGTCGACGCGGGCAACGGCATGGGCGGCCACACCGTGCCGACCGTCTTCGCGGGACTGCCGCTGGACCTGGTGCCGATGTACTTCGAGCTCGACGGCACCTTCCCCAACCACGAGGCGAACCCCCTCGACCCGGCGAACCTCGTCGACCTCCAGCGGCGCGTCCGCGAGGAGTCCGCCGACCTGGGCATCGCCTTCGACGGCGACGCCGACCGCTGCTTCGTCGTCGACGCCCAGGGCGCCCCGGTCTCACCCTCCGCCATCACCGCCCTGGTCGCCTCGCGCGAACTGGCCCGCCACGGCGGCAAGGGCACGATCATCCACAACCTGATCACGTCCTGGTCGGTCCCCGAGGTGGTGCGGGAGAACGGCGGCACACCGGTCCGCACGCGCGTGGGCCACTCCTTCATCAAGGCCGAGATGGCCAAGTCCGGCGCGATCTTCGGCGGCGAGCACTCCGCGCACTACTACTTCGCCGACTTCTGGAACGCGGACACGGGCATGCTGGCCGCGCTCCACGTACTGGCGGCACTGGGCGAGCAGGACGGCCCGCTCTCGGCACTGGTCGCCCAGTACGACCGCTACGCGGGTTCGGGCGAGATCAACTCCACGGTCGCCGACCAGACCGACCGCCTCCGGGCGATCCGCGAGGCGTACGGCACGCGCGAGGACGTGACCCTGGACGACCTCGACGGCCTGACCGTCTCCGCCGCCGACTGGTGGTTCAACGTCCGCCCGTCCAACACGGAACCGCTGCTGCGCCTGAACGCGGAGGCCCGGGACGCGGAGACGATGGCGAAGGTGCGGGACGAGGTGCTGGGGATCATCCGCGGCTGACGCACGGCTCCCTGCCGGGGGGAGGGACGGCGGCGGCGAGGACGATCCGCGCACCGGCGGGGCCTTCCCTCGCAACGTCCGCCCCCTCCACCCCCCAAGCCACCCGGCCCGGCGGTAACCTGACCAGGCACATCCGCGACACCCACCCGCCCCGAAGGGACCCCCATGCCGCTCGAAGCCGGTCTCCTGGAGATCCTCGCCTGCCCGGCCTGCCACGCCCCCCTCAAGGAGCAGGACGCGGAGCTGATCTGCACAGGTCAGGACTGCGGCCTGGCGTACCCCGTCCGCGACGGCATCCCGGTCCTCCTCGTCGACGAGGCCCGCCGCCCCGCGTAACCCCGCCACGGAGGCTGCCGACCGTGCTCGACGAATCACTGCTCGACACCCCAGAGTCCCTCTCGGAGGCCGACCGCCGCGGCCTGCTGCGCGGCGCCGCCGAAGCCGGCGCCCGCGTCCGCACGGCCGCCCGGCACGCCGCCGAGGCAGGCGTGGCGGGCCTCGAACCCGACGGCCGCCCCCGCGCGGTCCTCGTCGCGGGCCCCGGCGCCGCCGCCGTCTGCGTCGCCGACCTGCTCGGCACGCTCGCCGGCTCGGTCAGCCCCGTCATCCGGCTGGCCCCCACGGGCGTGGCCCCGGCCGCCGGAGCCCTGCGCTGGGAGCTCCCCGGCTGGACCGGCTCCGTCGACCTGCTCCTGATCACCACCCCGGACGGCACCGAGCCGGGCCTGTCCCTGCTGGCGGAGCAGGCCTACCGCCGCGGCTGCACCGTCGTGGCCGTGGCCCCGGCCGACACCCCCCTCGCCGAGGCCCTCGAGGCCTCCCACGGCCTGTTCGTGCCGATGGCGACCGCCCCCTACGAACTGGACACGCCCCTGGCCGCAGCCTCGGCCCCCGGCGTGCTCTGGGCGCTGCTCACCCCGCTGCTCGTGCTGCTGGACCGCATCGGCCTGCTGGAAGCCCCGGCCGAGACCCTGGAGAAGGTCGCCGACCGCCTCGACCAGATCGCCGAGCGCTGCGGGCCCGCCCTCGCGACGTACAGCAACCCCGCCAAGACCCTGGCCACGGAGCTCGCCGACGCCCTCCCGGTGATCTGGACCGAGGGCACCTCGGCCGGACCGGCGGGCCGCCGCTTCGCCGCCGCCCTCGCCGAACTCGCGGGGCGCCCCGGCCTCGTCTCCGAACTCCCCGAGGCGCTCGCCGCGCACAGCGCCCTGCTCGCGGGCCGGATGGCCGCCGGCGCCGACCCGGACGACTTCTTCCGCGACCGGCTGGAGGAAGCGCCCGCCCTGCACGCGCGCGTGGTGCTGCTGCGGGACCGTCCCGGCGGCGGCCTCAGCGCCGCTTCCGGCGCCCGGGAACTGGCCCTCAGCCACGACACGCCGATCAGCGAACTGGAACCGGAGGACGGCGGCGAACTGGAGACCCTCGCGGAGCTGATCGCTGTCACCGATTTCACCGCCGTTTACCTGGCGCTCGCTTCGGGCGCCTGATCTGGCCAGGACGCCCCGACCGTCGTACGCGGGGAAAGCCCGCGTCGCACGCAGAGAGAACCCCATGGACCGCCTCGACAACACCATCCGCCCCTACGCCTGGGGTTCCACCACCGCGATCCCGCAGCTCCTCGGGACCGAACCGACCGGCGAACCGCAGGCGGAGATGTGGATGGGCGCCCACCCGGGCGCTCCCTCGCGCACCGGCCGGGGCACCCTCGTGGACGTCATCGACGCGGACCCGGAGCGGGAGCTCGGGCACGCGTGCGTGGCCAAGTTCGGGCCCCGGCTGCCCTTCCTGCTCAAGCTCCTCGCGGCCGGCGCCCCGCTCTCCCTCCAGGTCCACCCCGACCTGGCCCAGGCGAAGGAGGGGTACGCCGACGAAGAGCGCCGGGGCATCCCCCTCGACGCCGGCCACCGCAACTACAAGGACGCCAACCACAAGCCCGAACTGATCTGCGCCCTCACCGAGTTCGACGGCCTGTGCGGCTTCCGCGACCCGGTCCAGGCCGCCGATCTGCTCGACGGCCTCGGCGTCGACTCGCTCAAGCCGTACGTCGATCTGCTGCACGCCCACCCCGAGGACGCGGCCCTGCGCGAGGTGCTCACGGCGATCCTCACCGCCGACCCGGACGAGATGACCCGCACGGTCGCCGACGCCACGGCCGCCTGCGCCCGCCTCGGCGGTGCCTACACGCCGTACGCCGAACTCGCCCACCACTACCCCGGCGACCCCGGCGTCATCGCCGCGATGCTCCTCAACCACGTCCGGCTCCAGCCGGGTGAGGCCCTGTTCCTCGGCGCCGGCATCCCGCACGCCTACCTCAACGGGCTCGGCGTGGAGATCATGGCCAACTCCGACAACGTCCTGCGCTGCGGGCTGACCCCCAAGCACGTCGACGTCCCCGAACTCCTGCGCATCGTCCGCTTCGAGGCCGCCGACCCGGGCGTCCTGCGGCCGGAGGCGTCCCCGGACGGTGAGGAGGTCTACGAGACCCCGATCGAGGAGTTCCGGCTCTCCCGGTACGTCCTGCCCGAGGGCACCGCCGTCCACGACCTCACCCGCGCCACCGCGCAGATCCTGCTGTGCACGGCCGGTTCCGTCCGGGCGGGGGAGCACGACCTGACCCCCGGTCAGTCGGTCTTCGTCCCCGCAGGCGAGAGGGCCGAAGTGACCGGTGCGGGCACGGTCTTCCGCGCCACTGTGATCGTATGACCGACGTTGTGGAGGCATGACGCGCCGCACCCGGGCAAGGCTGCAACAATGGCGCACCGGCAAAGGGCGGGCAAAGCCACAAGGGGCTGTGCCCGGGACGGCGTACGAAGGGACAACGCGAACACATGAGCGCGTCAGGCGGCACCAAAGCGATCGTGGCGGCACTCGCCGCCAACCTCGCAATCGCGGTAGCGAAGTTCGTGGCGTTCCTGTTCAGTGGTTCGTCCTCGATGCTCGCCGAGTCGGTGCACTCGCTGGCCGACTCCGGCAACCAGGGCCTGCTGCTCGTCGGCGGCAAGAAGGCCAAGCGCGAGGCGACCCCGCAACACCCCTTCGGCTACGGCCGCGAGCGCTACATCTACGCCTTCCTCGTCTCGATCATCCTCTTCTCCGTCGGTGGCATGTTCGCCCTCTACGAGGGCTACGAGAAGATCAAGGACCCGCACGAGATCACGCACTGGTACTGGCCGGTGGGCGTCCTGGTCTTCGCGATCATCGCCGAGACCTTCTCCTTCCGCACCGCCATCAAGGAGTCCAACACGCTGCGGGGCAAGAAGTCCTGGAGCGAGTTCGTCCGCCACTCCAAGGCGCCCGAGCTGCCGGTCGTCCTGCTGGAGGACCTCGGCGCGCTGGTCGGCCTGATCCTGGCGCTCGCCGGCGTGAGCCTGGCCCTCGCCACCGGTGACGGCGTCTGGGACGGCATCGGCACCCTCTGCATCGGCGTGCTGCTCATCCTGATCGCGATCGTCCTGGCCATCGAGACCAAGTCGCTGCTCCTCGGTGAGGCCGCGGGGCTCGAGGAGGTCGGCAAGATCGAGGCCGCGATCGTCGACGGCGACACCGTCACCGGCATCATCCACATGCGCACGCTGCACCTCGGCCCCGAGGAGCTGCTCGTCGCCGCCAAGGTCGCCGTCCGGCACGACGGCACGGCCACCGAGATCGCCGCCGCCATCGACGCCGCCGAGTCCCGCATCCGCGCGGCCGTCCCGATCGCCCGCGTGATCTACCTGGAGCCGGACATCTACAGCGAGTCCGAGGCGGCCCGCGGCGCCGACCCCGAGGCGTCGCCCGGCGGCCCGGCCCCCGAGGGCGCCGGTCACTGACGACCCGTCACGACGAAGGGGTCCGCCGAACCACTCGGCGGACCCTTTCGTCGTACGGCAGGAACGTCACGATGCTCGGGACGAACGTCACAGATGCTCGGGCCACAGCACCGCCTGCTGCGCCGGCCGCCGCCGCAGCGACCGGGTCCCGATCGCGAGCACGAGCCCGAGCAGGGCGACCACCAGCCCCAGGAACGCGGCGGCCCCCAGCAGCAACGGCCCCACGAAGCCGTCGATCACCCGCCCTTCGACGGCGCCGACGGGAACCGTCCCGCCCTGGTCCTCCTGAAAGGCCCGCGCGTCCCGCGAGTTCAACCGGTGATCGCCGAGCAGGAACAACCGCCCCTCCGGCACGGTCACGTCGTACGGCTGATGCAGGCCGTCCGCGATGCCGTCCCGTACATACGGCTCACGCAGCCGCTCCCCGTTGACGGTGATCGCCTCCTGCTCCTCGCAGCACACCACCCGGTCACCGCCCACCCCGATGACGCGCTGCACCACCTGCACCCCGGGCCCGTACCGGTCCGGCGCCGAGAACAGCACCACATCGCCCCGCTCGACCTCGTCCCCGTCGACGCGCTCGGCGGCGATCCGGTCGCCGACGGCGTACGTCGGCGTCATGCTCTCGCCGTTCACCTTGGACAGCACATACCCGCTCCGCAGCCACAGCAGGGACCCGGCCACCAGCGCCAGCCCCGCCAACCCCATCCCCCACGCCACCACCGTGAGCCTGCGCACCGTGCTCGCATCCATCGCCACTCCCTCCCCACGCGGAACTCCCGCGGCGGCAGAGCGTATCGACCTCCCGCGACGACACCGGAGGAGCTCACGACCCACACGTCACGCCGGAACGCCTGATCCGCCCTGCCTTTCCTGCCCTTCGTCGATGTCCTGTTCTCGCTCTTGCGACCCCGGCCGTCCCTTGCCGACCCCGCCCCGTCGGGCCCACAGCCGCGCGCGACAGCCTGATCCGTACGGAGGCGGGCTGGGGTGGTCGGGTCGACCGGTGTAGCTTGGGAGGGAGCCAGACGTCGCTGCTGATGGCGGTCGGGCGGTCGCGACACGGACCGGCCGAGGGAGAGAGGGCCTCCGACGGACTGCGCTGCGCGCACGCGGGCATGCCTGTGTCCTCTTCGGGCACCCCTGTGTCCGCCGCCGCGCAGACCAGCCCTACCCACCTCGACCCACACCCCGAGGAGCAGCTCGCAATGACGACTGTCGAGAACCGACAGGACTTCAAGGTCGCCGACCTCTCCCTGGCCGAGTTCGGCCGCAAGGAGATCACCCTCGCCGAGCACGAGATGCCCGGCCTGATGGCGATCCGCAAGGAGTACGCCGAGACCCAGCCGCTCGCCGGCGCCCGCGTCACCGGCTCCCTGCACATGACCGTGCAGACCGCCGTCCTCATCGAGACCCTGGTCGCCCTCGGCGCCGAGGTCCGCTGGGCCTCCTGCAACATCTTCTCCACCCAGGACCACGCGGCCGCCGCCATCGCCGTCGGCCCGAACGGCACGCCCGAGAACCCGCAGGGCGTCCCGGTCTTCGCCTGGAAGGGCGAGACCCTGGAGGAGTACTGGTGGTGCACGGAGCAGGCGCTGACCTGGCCCAACAGCCCCACCGGCGGCCCGAACATGATCCTCGACGACGGTGGTGACGCCACCCTCCTCGTCCACAAGGGTGTCGAGTACGAGAAGGACGGCAAGGTTCCTGCCGTCGACACCGCCGAGTCCGACGAGCACCGCGTCATCCTCGAGCTCCTGCACCGCACCATCACGGACGGCTCGCAGAAGTGGACCCAGCTGGCCTCCGAGATCCGCGGTGTCACCGAGGAGACCACGACCGGCGTCCACCGCCTGTACGAGATGCAGCGCGACGGCCACCTCCTGTTCCCGGCGATCAACGTCAACGACGCCGTCACCAAGTCGAAGTTCGACAACAAGTACGGCTGCCGCCACTCCCTGATCGACGGCATCAACCGCGCCACCGACGTCCTCATCGGCGGTAAGACCGCGGTGGTCTGCGGCTACGGCGACGTGGGCAAGGGCTGCGCGGAGTCCCTACGCGGCCAGGGCGCCCGGGTGATCGTCACCGAGATCGACCCGATCTGTGCGCTCCAGGCGGCGATGGACGGCTACCAGGTGACGACCCTCGACGAGGTCATCGACAAGGCCGACATCTTCATCACCACGACCGGCAACAAGGACATCATCATGGCCTCGGACATGGTCAAGATGAAGCACCAGGCGATCGTCGGCAACATCGGCCACTTCGACAACGAGATCGACATGGCCGGCCTGGCCAAGATCCCCGGCATCGTCAAGGACGAGGTCAAGCCGCAGGTCCACACCTGGACCTTCCCCGACGGCAAGGTGCTCATCGTCCTCTCCGAGGGCCGCCTGCTGAACCTGGGCAACGCCACCGGCCACCCGTCGTTCGTGATGTCCAACTCCTTCGCGGACCAGACCCTGGCCCAGATCGAGCTGTTCACCAAGCAGTCGGAGTACCCGATCGGCGTCTACACGCTGCCGAAGCACCTCGACGAGAAGGTCGCCCGCCTCCACCTGGACGCGCTCGGCGTGAAGCTGACCACGCTCCGCCCCGAGCAGGCCGCGTACATCGGCGTCGAGGTCGAGGGCCCCTACAAGCCGGACCACTACCGCTACTGATCCGGACCGTACTGATCGGGACTCCGGTAGATCAGGACTCCTCTGATCCGGACTTTCCGGTGAGCGCGTGTGCACTGACGCGCTCACCGGTGGCAGGTCCTCAGGGCAGGCCCCCCGCACCCCCGTGCCGGGGGGCCTGCCCGTCTGGCCCTCAGTGGCCGCAGCAGCCCGTCAAGACTCAGGACCCCCATGCCCCGCGGCCGGTATTCGCTCCACGATCCGCACGATCGCACCCCCCTCGCAGAAGAACACTTCCACTGCGCGCCGGGCCCCTCGGGCTGGCGCTATGTCTCCCAGCTGACCACCCCGTCGGGCGATCACAGCGGATCCGTCGACCTCGCCCTCGACGAGCTCGGCCGCCCCATCCGCCTCGAACTCCATGCCGGCGGCTGGCAGGTGCGCGGCGCCGCCCTCGACGGCGTCACCTGGGTCCGTACGGACCCCGCCGGGACCGACGCCACGGAAGGCAATGTGCGCGCCCACGCCTTCACCGGCACGTCCCCCGCGTTTTTGATCGCCACCGCCCGTCTGCTGAACCTCACCCCCTCCGGTTCCGCCACCCGCGTACGCCTCGTCGCCTTCACGGACCCAGTGCTCGCCCCACGCACCGTCGACCAGTCCTGGGCCCTGGTGAAAAGAGAAGCACACGCCACTGACAACGCCCCGCTGACCGTGGACGAATACCAGGTCACAACGCTGGACACGGGTGAGCAGCACGCTGTGCACATCGCCGGGGACGTGGTCCTCGCGGCGCCCGGGATCGAGCTGGAGGAGCTTGAGTCGCCGCCGTCCTCGTTCGCCTGACCGTTCGCCTGCCGACCGTGGGTCTAAGCGATCCGGTGGCGATCACGCAGGCGGCACGAAACCGGTGCCGGGACGTTCGGCGGAGCGTTCCTCGTGAGGCACCGGCGGACTCGGCGGCCCGGCACTCGGGGCGGGCGGCGCTTCGAAGGCGGGCTGGGCGGCGGGCGGCCCGTACGGCGGACCGTACGCACCCGGCTCCGGCACGGGATGGGGCCAGCCACCCGTCGGCGCCGGAGCCGTCGCCGCGGGTCCGCCGGCGAAGGCCCGCCGGGCCTCCCGGGCCTGCCGTTCCTGCACCACGGCCGCCAGATACGCCGCCGACGGCACACCCGGCGGCACCGGGGTCCCCGTACGAACCGCCAGATCGGCCGCGAGCCGCTCCGCCATCGCCGCGCCCACCTGGGGATCCAGCTGCTGCATCCGCGTCAGGTACTGCCGGACGGCAAGCCACAGCCCATCGGGCACCGCGGACAGATCCAGCCCCGAGAACCGCCCGGCCAGCCACGGCGGTGGGGGCGGTACGAAGCCGCTCCGAGCCTGCGGCACGCGCTCCCGTACGACGAGAGTCCCCGCGAACACATCCCCGAGCCGTCGGCCCCGCGCCGAGACCAGCGACGCGATGCAGGCGACGACACCGAAGGTCAGCAGAATCTCGATGACGCCGATCGCGCCCCGCACCAGCGCATGCCGGAACCGGATCGGCCCGCCGTCGTCCCGCACCACCCGCAGCCCGCACGCCAGCTTTCCGAGCGAGCGGCCGTGGCTGAGCGTCTCGACCGCGATTGGCGCGCCCACCAGCACCAGAATGAACGACGCGATCGACACCGCGACCTGCGCCGCCTGGTCCAGGGAAGCGGTGGCCGCCAGCAGGCCGAGCGATACGGCGATGTAGCCGGCGATGGCCACGATGAGATCGAGCAGCACGGCGAGCGCCCTGCTGGGCAGCCTCGCGGGGCGCAACTCCAGCGCCACCGCCTCGCCCGTCACCAGCTCACTCACGCCCGCCGCCCTTCCCCTGACCTGCCCCTGGAACGGCCAGTCTGCCAAGCTGAGGGCAGATCGCGCTCCAGTGCGACAAGCTGACATGTACGACGAGCCGCCGACGAACAGCCGAGGAGCAGGCACTCAGATGGACCTCGACGTCTTCGTCACCGCGCACCGGGCCGAGTGGGACCGCCTCGACGCCCTGCTCCAGCGCCAGCGTCGCCTGACCGGCGCGGAGGCGGACGAACTCGTCGCTCTGTATCAACGCACCGCCACCCACCTCTCCCTGATCCAGTCCAGCGCCCCGGACCCACAGCTGACCGGACGGCTCAGCCAGCTGGTGGCACGCGCGCGTAGCGCCGTGACAGGAACCCGACGCGCCTCCTGGCGCGACGCGACCCGCTTCCTCAGCCATGGCTTTCCCGCCGCCGTCTACAAAGCGCGCCACTGGTGGGTGCCCACAGCGCTCCTGTCGACTCTCGTCGCGGCTCTCCTGGGCTGGTGGATCGGTACGACACCCGAAGTGCAGGCCTCCATCGCGGCCCCGAGCGAACTGCGCGAGCTCACCCGCCCCGGCGGCCAGTACGAGACGTACTACTCCAGCCACCCCGCGGCATCCTTCGCGGCCCAGGTCTGGACGAACAACGCCCAGGCCGCGGCGCTCTGCCTTGTCCTGGGCGTCTTCCTGGGCCTGCCCGTCCTCTGGATCCTCTTCCAGAACATGCTGAACCTGGGCGTCGGATTCGGCCTGATGTCCTCCGCCGGCCGCCTCGACACGTTCCTCGGCCTGATCCTGCCCCACGGCCTGCTCGAACTGACGGCGGTCTTCGTCGCCGCCGGCACCGGCCTGCGCCTCGGCTGGACCGTCATCGACCCTGGCCCGCGCACACGCCGCACAGCACTCGCCGAGGAAGGCCGAGCCGCCGTGGGCATGGCGATAGGCCTCGCCCTGGTCCTCTTCATCTCCGGCGCCATCGAAGGCTTCGTCACCCCCTCCGGCCTGCCCACATGGGCGCGCATCACCATCGGAGTCGTCGCCGAGCTGGCCTTCCTCGCGTACGTCTACGTCGTGGGCGGCCGTGCCGCGCGGGCCGGTGAGACGGGCGACGTCGAGGAAGCCGAACGCGGCGCCACGGTGCCGACGGCCGCCTGATGTGCAGACGCAGCCGAGGAGCTGCTAGTCTCCTCTTCGCCCCGAGAGAGCCGTTGACACGGATCGATCGGGGAGGTAGATTCGAACAGTTGCCTGGACTGGACGCGATCCGGTCGGCGACAGCGAGTATCTAGCTGCTTCTTGAAGTATCGATCAAATCGATTACTGAGAAGCCCCTCCCGATGAATCGGAAAATGGGTAGCCGGTCAGACCGGTCCGGAACTTCTGATAAAGTCGGAACCGCCGGAAAGGGAAACGCGAAAGCGAAAACCTGGAAAGCACCGAGGAAATCGGAGCCGAAAGGGT
>NZ_JAMJFL010000033.1 GCF_023544665.1 Streptomyces sp. YS415 | reverse complement strand
AGACGGCCGCTGTCCTGCGTGACCGCGCCACCAACGACCCCGATGCCGCCCTGCGGCAAAGCGCAGTTCAATGGTTCGCCGTCATCACACCGGATCCAACGGATGCCGTTCCCTTCCTGGCACACCTAGCCGACCAAGAAGATGCCTCCGTCCGTATCGCAGTTATCCAAGCACTCGGCTATGGCTGGCCGACGCATCCGGCTGTCGAACCGCTTCTACGCGATCGAGTTGATCGCGATCCAGACGGAGAAGTTCGCACTACAGCCAATAGGCTCCTCAATTCCCTTTCCCTCGGACTGGCCTAGATCATCCCCGTTGAAGGGATCACGGTCCCCAACCGCATCAGATCGGGCGGAGAACAGCAGGCAATGACGGTGAATGCAACCGAGCCTAGGAGGGGGCGAGTGAACCATTTGTCCAGGCTAGAAGCTGAAGGCGGAATAAATCACCCCAGTTGCCCAAACTGGGATTTCGACGAACCCCCTGTCACGTCCGGGATTGTTCCGCATGGAGCTTGAGCGCAAGCCGCCCTCAGGGCATCTCGTCAACTTGCAGCGAAAGGAGTTCAGAATCCTGGGTGGTCCGGTCGCGGAAGCCCTGATCAGAGCCCCGGTGTCGATGGTATCGGGGCGGTAGACGTGCTCGGATTCGGGCGCAACTGCAACCCCAGTCGGTGTCGTTGAGTTAGATAGGAGGGCGGTTGAAATCCAGTCGTTTGAAGCGCAGTTCTGACCTGCACCACCGAAAGTCAGCCACGACGGCGAGTGCGCCGAACGAGTACCCGTCACGTGTGTCTCCAGCAACCCCGTACTGGCATCAGTTACGTTGCCCGATTGCGACACGGCGGCCCTCCGCGCGGCGGAGTCGTGCCTGCTCGGCCTAGTCCTGGTGCTTGGGCTGGTCGAGCTGCGTCCTAACCTGGCTATCTGCCTTTGCGGTGCTGCGCGCTGAGTGGCCGGGGGCCGGCGCAGCGGTGGCGGAGACAGGGAGCGGCGGCGGCCCCCGGCCACTCAGCGCGCGGACCGCCGTAGGCGGGCCGCCTTGATGAAGTAGGGAAAGTCTTATCCCGCTGGGATCAGGTGCTTGCCGTCGTGGCTTCGTACGTGTGGGCCGTTGCCGTCGATGGCGTCCAGGAGTCTGATCGCGTAGACCTCGGACATGCGGTCGCTGACCTCGGCAGGTGTGAGCCAGGAGACGGCTGTTGACTCGCTTGAGGTGCGCTCGGTGCCGCCGGAAGGCTTGCAGCGGAAGACCAGGGCGACGATGCCGCGGGTGGTGTTCTTGTAGACCCCGGTGAGTTGGTCGACCTCGACGTGGATGCCTGTCTCTTCCCAGACTTCGCGGGCTACGCCGGCCTCTGGGGTCTCGTGGAGTTCGAGTACGCCGCCGGGGAGCTCCCACGTGCCGTTGTCGGCTCGGCGGATCGCCAGGAGGCGTCCGTCTTCGCGCACCACTACTCCGGCTACGGATACGGAGTGCCGGGGTGGCGACGTCGCTTCCTGTGGTTGACTCATGTACAGGAGCATAGGAGGCGGGGAAGGGCTATGGGAACTGCGGTAGAGGGGGGCAGGTCCGGGCCTCGGTACGTGCAGATCGCCGATGAGATCGTGCGGCAGATCCGGGCTGGTGTGCTCAAGCCCGGTGACATGGTGCCGAGCGAGTCGGAGCTGGTTGATCGCTACGGCGTGTCTGGCGGCACGATTCGTAAGGCCATGGTCGAGGTGCGGGCGAGTGGGCTTGTCGAGACCCGGCATGGCAAGGGCTCCATCGTGAAGGACCGGCCGCCGGTACGGCACCGTTCCTCCGACCGCTTCCGGCGCTCGCTCAGGCAGGGCGGCAAGGCCGCGTACCTCGCCGAGTCCGCACAGTCCGGTGCAACGGCCAAGGTGAGCGTCCTCTACATCGGGCCCATGGAGGCTCCCGAGGATGTCGCGCGGCGGCTCGGCGTTCCCGTCGGCACTCAGGTGCTCGTCCGGCGGCGGCTCTACTTCCGTAACGGCACTCCGGTCGAGACCGCCTCCTCCTACCTCCCGTGGGACGTCGTGAAGGACATCCCGGAGCTGTTCGCCGAGAACCCCGGCGGCGGTGGCATCTACGCCCGACTCGAAGACCACGGGCATGAGTTCGCTGAGTTCGTCGAGACGCTGCAAGCTCGGCCGGCGTCCAAGGCGGAAGCCACCGAGTTGGCGCTCAGTCCTGGTGCGCCGGTGGTTCACCTCATCCGGGAGGCCCGTACGACGGCCGGGCTCGTGGTCGAGGTCTGCGACACGCTCATGGCTGCTGACCAGTTCGTTTTCGAGTACCGGATCCCGGCCGCGGACTGACGCCCGCTCAACTCCCCGCAGCCCGTCGTGACTTCGGAGTCGCGACGGGTTGACTCATATATAGGAGTGGTGCACTCTTCTTCATGTCACTCATATGCATGAGTGACGGAGTTCAGCATCTATAGAGGAGTGTTCGCTGTGCGTCAGATCCCTGTCGACACCTCCGCCGCGACCGTGATGGTCGCTAAGACCCCGCAGCCGAAGGTGCGTGACCGCCGTACCGGTGAGATCGCCACCGACGCCGAGACCGGCGCGAAGCTGATGACCGTGGACGTGATGTTCGCGGCCAACGACGAGGTCGAGATCCTGTCCGTCACCGTCCCGGAGACCGGGATCTCCGGTGACCTGACCATGGGCACCCCGGCCGCCCTCACGGGGCTGGTCGCCCGGCCGTGGGAGAACGAGTTCAACGGCCAGAAGCGGCACGGCATCGCCTTCCGCGCGGTCGCCGTCACCTCCTTGGCCACCATGGGCACGGGTTCGAAGGCGGCCTGAGCCATGACATGGCCGACCGTCTTAATGCTGCTGGTCGTCGCCGCTGCGGGTTTCCTGCGGTGGCGGCGTCCCGCCTGGTACTGGCTGACCTTCGGGGTCACCCTCGCTGCCGTGCGGGTCCTGGTCCGCTACGCCTCCGTCATGGAAGCCTGCGGGCTCACGGTCCCGCCGTCCCGCTGGCGGCTGATGCTGGCCCGGATGGCCAACCGCCCGGCGCCGGAATCCCGCGCGCCGCGCATCCTGCGACTCCGGCCCACCCGTACCGGCCTGGTCCTCCGGCTCAAACTCCGCCCGGGACAGGACGCCTTCGACGTCGCCGCCGCCACGGACCGGCTGCGCCACTCCTTCGGGATGTACGGAGTGACCTCCCGTGAGGTGCGCTCCGGTGTAGTCGAGATCCGGATGACCGGGTACGACGTGCTCAAGCGAGTGCAGATACCGGCCAAGACCGACACCCGGCCTATGCGCATACCGGTCGCTCTGCGGGAGGACGGTTCGGTCCACTACCGCGACTACCGTGCTGTCCCGCACGGTCTGACCCTCGGCGCTACGGAGTCCGGCAAGTCCGTCTATCAGCGCAACCTCGTCGCCGGGCTCGCCTCACAACACGTCGCGCTGGTCGGCATCGACTGCAAGCAAGGTGTCGAACTCTTCCCGCTGGCCCACCGGTTCTCCGCTCTCGCCGACAACCCCGATACCGCGCTGGAGCTGCTGGAGGCGCTGGTGTCCCACATGCAGGACGTGTATCAACTCATCCGCGCTCAACAGCGGATCAGCGTTGCCGTGCCGGATGCGGAGATCGCCGCCGACATCTGGGATCTGCCCGAGGACCTGCGGCCGGTGCCCGTCGTCGTCCTGGTCGACGAAGTCGCCGAACTCGCCCTCTACGCAAGCAAAGAGGAAGAGAAGCGCCGGGACCGGATCGTCACCGCCCTTGTCCGCCTCGCCCAGCTCGGCCGCGCGGCCGGCGTCTACCTGGAGATCTGCGGGCAGCGCTTCGGCTCCGAACTCGGCAAGGGCATCACCATGCTCCGGGCCCAGCTCACCGGCCGTACCGCGCACCGCGTCAACGACGAAACGTCCGCGAACATGGCCTTCGGTGACATCGCTCCGGACGCCGTCCTCGCCGCCATCCAGATTCCCGCCGAGACGCGCGGCATCGCCATCGCCGGAGACTCCACCGGCGGCTGGCACCGCATCCGCGCCCCGCACACCTCACTGCGCCAAGCCGTGAACATCTGCAATCGGTACGCCGACCGCACCCCCGACGTGCCCGCCCTCGCGCCCTTCCGGCCCGCGGTCGCCGCGATGCCCTCGGCCCGCGTGCCGCTGTCCAAGACAGCTCCCGCCACGGCCTGACCCGCCCCATCCCCCCAGTCGGCGTGACCGTCCTACGCGCCAGGTCCCTACCCCGCCATGCCTGATCACAGGAAGGAGCCGCGATGGCCCGCCCCGCTCTCCGCATCGACGCCGTCCTCGTTCAGGCCGTTATCGCCGGGGCGCTGTCCTTCGCCCATCTCCATGACCTCGCCGCCGCTGCCGGGCAGACCGGATGGAAAGCCTGGGCCTACCCGGTCTCGGTGGACCTGCTCCTGGTCGCCGCCTGGCGTCGGCTGCGTGCCGATGGGCCGTCTCGGCTGGCCTGGTGCTGGTTCCTCATCGCCCTGGTCGCCTCGCTCGGCGCCAACGTCGCCACCGCCGGACTCCTCGACCTCGGCGACGTCCCGAACTGGCTGCGCATCCTCGTCGCCGCCTGGCCCGCCCTCGCCTTCATGGGCGGCACCCTCCTCGCCCACTCACCCGCGGGCCCTTCCCCGGCTCCGCCGACACCCTCCGCCTCGGACTCCGAGCACGAGGCGCTGTCTGAACCGGCCGCCGTCGCTGAGCCGCAGTGGCTGCCCGAACACGTCGCCGCCCCGCACGCCGAGGAAACCCCCGCCGTGCCGGTCCCGGCCGCGCTCGTCGAGCACGCCCGCAAGGTCGCTGACGACCATCACGCCCGCACCGGCGCCCAGATCGACACCGACACCCTCCGCACTCGCCTCGGCGTCCCACCCCAGCTCGCCGACGCCATCGCCGCCCAACTCACCAGACCCGAAGGGAACGACAGATGAGCTTCAACCCCACCGACCTGACCGTTGCCGACTACCTCGACGGCGCCCGCGAGATGGCCGCCGCCAACCGGCCCTACCTCGCCTTCATGCTCGCCGAGAAAGCCGCCCAACTCACCACCGACCCGGCCACCGCCGCCGGCATCCGCGCCGCCTTCCCCGACCCGACCGCGAACCGAGAGGAGACCGACTGACATGCCTGCCCGCGACTCCTTCCACTCCGTGATGCGGATCGGCCCCGTGCAGATCGGCACCCACCGAGACCGTCACGGCCGCACAAAGCACGCCGCCGTGTGCACCGCCGACCGTTGCGGTTGGTCCGCCGACTACTCCAGCCAGTCCGCCGCACAGCTCGCCGCCCGCACCCACCGTTGCCGCGTCAGCTAGGAGGCCGACCCGATGGACGTTCCGCTCTGGCTCGCGCTGCTCGCTGTCGGCTACCTCGGCGTCAAGCTCATCCGCCCGCCCTTGTGGCTCATCGCCGTCATCCTCCTCGGCGGCTTCCTCCTCGCCGACAGCGTGCTGGCCCCCGTCATCGACAGCTTCGTCAAGTAGCACGGCCCGAAGGGAGAACACCGATGCTCCGCCCGAAGATCCCGACCAACCCGATGCCCACCGGCAACGTCACGCCGCGAGCGTTTGTGGAGCCGACCACCGTCGTTCCGGGCCCGCAGCTTCCGGCCCCTGCCCCGGTCGCCGCCTCGACGCCGACCCGGCCCACGGTCCAGCTCACCCCCGGCACCGCCCTCGCTCTCATCGGCGGCGGGACGGCCGTCGTCCTGGTCGTCGGCGCCGTCCTGGTCTCCCTGCTCCTGGCGGTCGCCATCACCGGGGCCTCGGTCGCCGTCTGCGCTCTGGTGATCCGCTCCCTCGTCCGCGCCGAGGCCAAGCAACGCTGACCGGCCCCCGGGCGGCCTCGATACCGCCAAGCATCCGCCGCCCGGGCGCCGTCCCTGTCCGATCGCATAACCGGAAGGAAGACCCCAGCATGGCGCATCGCGCCTCGTCCGTACCTGCCCCGTTGCTCGATCCGATCATCCTCGGCGACCTCCTCCGGGTCGCCTCGGCCCCCGACTACACCCGGTGGGAAGACCAGATCCGCCGCACCGGCGGCTGCTCCGACCCGATCCACCTCACCGGCTGGACCCTCACCAAGGACAAGACCACCGGCGAGACCCTGCACCACTACACCACCGCCGACGAGCCGGGCGGACGCCTCCGCCTCGCCTGCGGCAACCGCCGCGCCTCCCGGTGCCCAGCCTGCGCCCGGACGTACGCGGGCGACACCTACCACCTGATTCGCGCGGGCCTCGCCGGAGACGACCGCCGCGACATCCCCGCCACCGTCCGCGACCACCCGCGCGTCTTCGCCACCCTCACAGCCCCCTCCTTCGGCCAGGTCCACAACCGCCCCGACCACGGCGCCTGCCGCTGCGGCACCCAACACGCCCCCGGCGCGCCCGAGCTGGGCACTGCCCTCGACCCGGACACCTACGACTACGCGGGCGCCGTGCTGTTCAACAACCACGCCGGACAGCTCTGGCAGCGCTTCACCACCCGGCTCCGCCGCGAACTCGCCACCCGCGCCGGCCTCACCCGCCGGGAGCTCTCCGACCATCTGCGCGTCTCGTACGGCAAGGTTGCCGAGTTCCAGAGGCGCGGCGCCCTGCACTTCCACGCGGTCGTACGCCTCGACGGACCCGCCGGGCCCGGCACACCGCCTCCCGGCTGGGCAACGGTGGATCTCCTCAGAGACGCGATATGTGCCGCCGCCGGTCACCCGTACACATCCGTCTCGGTCCCAGCTGCCGATGACGAACCCGCCCGCACCTTCCGCTGGGGCCGACAGCTCGACGTCCGCCCGGTCAAGGCCTTCGGCGACGGCTCCGACATCACCGAGCAGGCCGTCGCCTCGTACGTGGCCAAGTACGCCACCAAGGCGGCCGAGAACACCGGCACCCTGGACCGCCGTATCGGCGAACTCGCCGAACTAGACCGCCACCAGGTCCCCGACCACACCCGGCGGCTCATCAGGGCATGCCGCGACCTGGACGCCCTGTACCCGGATCGGCGCCTCTGGGCATGGGCTCACATGCTCGGCTTCCGCGGGCACTTCTCGTCGAAGTCGCGCACCTACTCCACCACCCTCGGCGCCCTCCGCCAGGCACGCGCCGACTACCGAGCCGCACAGGATGCCCTCGGTATCGACGACCGCGAGCCGGACACCGTCCTCGTCCTGGCGGACTGGCAGTACGCCGGCCACGGCCACACCCCTGGCGAAGCCGCCCTCGCCGCCACGATCGCCCGCGACCTCCAGACCAACCGCGAGACCGCCCGGGATGTCCTCCTGACCGAAGGGAGCACGGAATGACCACGGCCATCCGGTCACGACGCACGATGCTCACCCTCGCGGAGGTCTGCGAGGAACTGGCCATCTCCCGCTCGACCTTCTACGACTGGCGGGCCAAGCGCCGCGCGCCCCGCTGCATCAAGCTTCCGAACGGCGACCTCCGCATCCGCCGCAGTGACCTCAACCTGTGGCTCGACGACCGCGAGGACGCCGCCTGATGGAGACCACTTTCGACGTCAAGATCTACAAGATCCTGGTCTACAAGGGCGCCCGGAAGACCACCTACACCGTGAGGTGGGTCGTGGCGGGCAAGCGTTGGCGCGAGCCCTTCGACACGGTCGCGCTTGCCGAGGGCTTCCGCTCCGGACTCATCCAGGCTACGGGCAAGGGCGAAGCCTTCGTGGTCAGCACCGGTCTTCCCGTGTCCCACCGCTCCAAGGCCGCTGACATGAGCTGGTACCGGTTCGCCGTCGAGTACGTGGATGCCCGCTGGCCTCAACTCGGCGGCAACAGCCGTAAGAACGTCGCCAAGACCCTGACCGCGACCACCATCACGCTTCTCCGGGCCAAGCCCACTCAGTTCGCGCCCGCTGACGTGCGCACGGCCCTCCGGGAGTGGGCGTTCAACACGAACCGACGACCGGACGCGCCCCGGGATGTGGCGGCGATCCTCAGATGGATCGAGCGGAACTCCCTCCCCATCTCGGTCTGGGAGGACCCTGAGCGTGTCGAGCAGATCCTGCGGGCCATCGACACCCGTCTCGACGGCAAGCAAGCGGCGGCTTGGTCCAGGAAGCGCAACCGCCGCATCCTCAACGTGGCCTTGCAGTACGCCGTCCGGCGGCGAATCCTGCGGGAGAACACTCTGCCCAAGGGCAAGGAGTCGACGGGCGCCACGAAGACCACGAACGCCGTAGACAAACGGTCCTTGCTGAATCCCGAGCAGGCGGCCGCGATCCTCGACTGGATCCGCCGCCGGCCGCGGGGTGGCAAGCGACTGCACGCCTTCTTCGCCACGCTCTACTACTGCGGGCCTCGACCAGAGGAAGCCGTGGCGATGCGAGTTGAGGACGTGACCCTGCCACCCGTCCAAGCTGCCGACCAGTGGTGCGAGTTGCTGATCCACACCGCGACCCCGGAGGTCGGCAAGCAGTGGACGGACACCGGGGAGATCCATGAGCGGCGCCATCTAAAGGGCCGTGCGGAGGGTGAGACGCGCACCGTGCCCGGGCACCCCGATCTGACTCGCATCCTGCGTCAGCACATCGAGGACGAGCAGCTCCGGCCGGGTGATCTGCTGTTCCAAGGGGAGTTCGGCGGCATCCTCGCGGGGTCCGTCATCCGGCGGGCCTGGCGCAGCGCCCGTAAGGCCGTGCTGCCGCCGCACGTCTTCGACTCGCCGACCGGGCGACGTGTCTACGACAACCGCAACACGCGGTTGACCAAATGGCTCAACGACGGCATCCCTCCCGCCCAGGTCGCGGAGTGGGCCGGGAACAGTGTTGCTGTGTTGCTTGCCACATACGCCCGGTGTGTCGACGGGCAGCTGCCGGATCTCAAGCGGCGGCTTGAAGCTGCCGGGGATCTTCCCGAGTTGCCGCCCGCTGAGTGACGGACTCCGGCGGCGAGAACTTCGACACGCATTCGACACGGCCACCCGCGAAAACCCGGTGACAGCCGGACGGCCCCGGAGTGCTCCCATGATCGACGGGGGAGTGCCCGGGGCCCTCCCGCGCCCCGTAAAACGGGCTCTGACCAGCAAAAAAAGCCCTCCCGGAGGAGAGCTGAGAAATGGCGCCCCCGGCAGGACTCGAACCTGCGGCCAAGCGCTTAGAAGGCGCCTGCTCTATCCACTGAGCTACGGGGGCCGGTGTGTGGCCTCTGTCGTGGGTGCCCGGGTGTGGGCTGTTCCGTGACGTTGCCGGGGACAAGGATAGGGCTCCCGCGTCCTTGTCCCTGCTGCTTCGCCTCCGTGGCTCGATGTGGAGGTTCGGTGAAGCGGTCCTGATAATCGCAGGCAGGTACGAATCGTGCACCGCTTTTGACGTCCCACGCACCGGGTGTTGTGCACTCGTTATGCCTGGACTATGCCGGTGTCCCGGTCATCCCTTCCATCCCTTGTGTTCCGTCGGCGCGCAGACATGCTCATATGCTTCAGAATTCCCCTAAAATTGGGCATTCTTCACATGTGGTGACCTTGGACGTACGGCCTCAGCTGATCGACGCACTCTCCGCTCTGCGCGACCGTGTCGCAGCCGCACGCTTTCCGCTTCCCCTGCCGGGGGCGCCACGCGCGCGTGCCAACCGCGACGAACTGCTCGCGCAGCTCGACGACTATTTGGTGCCCCGGCTGAGAGAGCCCGAAGCTCCTCTCCTGGCCGTCGTGGGAGGTTCCACCGGGGCCGGCAAGTCGACTCTGGTCAACTCCCTGGTGGGCACCCGGGTCAGCGAGGCGGGGGTGCTGCGGCCCACCACCCGGACCCCGGTGCTGGTCTGCCATCCGGAGGATCATCACTGGTTCAGCGGGATGCGCGTACTGCCCGACCTCACCCGCGTCTGGGTGCCCCAGCAGGAGGCCGGGGACGATCTCCTGCTCCCCGGCGAGGACCCCGCGCGCGTGCTGCGCGTCGAAACCGCCGAAACACTCCCGCGCGGCCTCGCCCTCCTCGACGCGCCCGACGTCGACTCCCTCGTTGCCGACAACCGCGTCCTTGCCGCCCAGCTCATCTGCGCCGCCGACATCTGGGTCATGGTGACCACCGCCGCCCGCTACGCCGACGCCGTCCCCTGGCACCTGCTGCGCACCGCCAAGGAGTACGACGTCACCCTCGTCACTGTTCTCGACCGGGTGCCCCACCAGGTCGTCTCCGAGGTCTCCCGGCAGTACGGCGCCCTGCTCACCAAGGCCGGCCTCGGCCATGTGCCCCGCTTCACCGTCCCCGAACTGCCCGAGTCGGCCTGGGGCGGCGGCCTGCTCCCGGCCACCGCCGTGGCGCCGCTGCGCACCTGGCTCGTCCACCAGACCCAGGACCCGGCCGCCCGCCAGCACGTCATGGCCCGCACGGCCTACGGCGTCCTCGACTCCCTCAAGGCCCGGATGCCGGAACTGGCCAGCGCCGCCGCCGCCCAGTACGCCGCCGCGCTCCGGCTCACCGCCGCCGTCGACTCCGCCTACGACAGCGAGTACGCGCGCGTACGCGGCCGTCTCCAGTCCGGCGCCGTCCTCGCCGGCGACGCCCTCAAGCGCTGGCGCGCCTTCCCCCTCGACTGCACGGCCGGTGAACTCCTGGACTCCCTGGTGGAGAGCCTCGTGGCCCTCCTGGTGTGCTCCGTCACGGCCGCCGACGAGCGCGTCGACGAAGCCTGGCGCCGCGAACCGGCGGCGGGCGCCCCCGGCCTCCGGGACCGCGATCCCACCCTGGAGACCGCCGAGCACCGCATCGGTCTGGCCGTACGGCGCTGGCGGCGCGAGCTGGAGGAGTACGCCGAGGACGAGGTACGCGACCTCGACCGCAGCCCCGCGCCCGACCCCGAGGTGGTCGCCGCCCTCGTCGCCACGGCGCTCCTGGGCGGCCGTAGAGGCCGCTCCGCGGGCGAAGGGCTCGCCGAGCGCATCGGAGCCCACGGCGCGCTGCGGTTGCGCGACCGGGGCGGACGGCTCCTCGCCGACCATCTGGACCGTGTCATGCACACCGAGCGCGAGCGCCGGCTCGCCCCCCTCGACGCCCTCGACGTCCACCCGGAACCACAGGCCGAACTCATCGCCGCGCTGTCCGTACTGCAGAAGGAGAGGTGACCGGTGACCGCCGTCACTGACCAGGACCACGACCGGGGCCACACCGAACCCGCCGAGGACGGTGCCGCCGAGAGCGTTCCCGAGGAGACCGAGGAGACCGAGGAGGCCGAGGAGGCCGAGGAGGTCGAAGAGGCCAAGGAAAGCGAGGAGGCCGAGGCGTGCGGCGCCGAGACGGACGTAGCGGCCGCTAAGGAGGCCGGGACGGACGGGGACGGCGGGCACGCGCGCGTGGAGGACGACACCGCCGGGGGCGACTCCGGGACCGCCTGGGACGACGGGCTGATCGCGCGGCGGGTGAACGAGAACGCCGGGGAGCAGGCCCCACCCGTGGTGGAGCGCCGGGCCTCCACGAAGCAGACGCCGACCACACTGGCGTACGACGGTGTCCTGCGGTCGCGGCTCGACGCGTTGCGCGAGCTGGTGGGGCTGTCCCGGACCCGGCTCGACAGCCGGACCCTCGCCGAGGCCGGGCGGGTGCTCGACGAGGCCGCCGCGCGGCGCAGGCTGTCGGGGCAGCACACCGTGATCGCCATCGCGGGCGCCACCGGCAGCGGGAAGTCGCAGCTGTTCAACGCGCTGGCCGGGGTGACCATCTCCGAGACGGGCGTACGCCGGCCGACCACCGCCGCGCCCATCGCCTGCAGTTGGAGCGACGGCGCGGCCGCCCTCATCGACCGGCTCGGCATCCCGCCCCGGCTGCGCCGCCGCCCCGCCGGCCAGCACGCGGACGCCGAGGGACAGCTGCGCGGGCTCGTCCTGGTCGACCTGCCCGACCACGACTCGGCCGCCGTGCAGCACCGCGAGCAGGTGGACCGGGTGCTGGCCCTCGTGGACGCGGTCGTCTGGGTCGTGGACCCCGAGAAGTACGCGGACGCCATGCTCCACGAGCGCTATCTGCGGCCCATGGCGGGCCACGCCGAAGTCATGTTCGTCGTCCTGAACCAGATCGACCGGCTCCCCGGGGAGGCGGCCGAGCAGGTCCTGGACGATCTGCGGCGGCTGCTGGACGAGGACGGCATCGCGCTCGGCGAGTACGGCGAACCGGGCGCGACCGTGCTCGCGCTGTCCGCGCTCACCGGGGACGGCGTCGGCGAGCTGCGCGAGGCGCTCGGCCAGTTCGTGACGGAGCGCGGGGCCGCCGCGCGCCGGATCTCGGCCGACGTCGACGCCGCCGGGTGGGGGCTGCGGCCCGTCTACGCCACCTCCCGGCGGACCGGGCTGAGCGAGGAGGCCCGGGACGAGTTCGCCGCCCGGCTCGCGGACGCCGTCGGTGCCACCGCGGCGGGCGAGGCCGCCGAGCGCGCGTGGCTGCGCAACGCCAACCGCGCGTGCGGGACGCCCTGGCTGCGGCTGTGGCGGTGGTACCAGGACCGCAGCGAGCCCTCGACGGGACGGCTCCCGCTGCGGACCCAGGCGGACGAGGAGGCCACCGCGCGTCAGCGGGTCGAGCAGGCGGTGCGTACGGTCGCCGAGCGGGCGTCCGCCGGGCTGCCGACGCCGTGGGCGCAGGCGGTGCGGGAGGCGGCCGTACGCGGCTCCCAGGGGCTGCCCGAGGCGCTGGACGACCTGGCCGGGCGCGCGGGACTGCCGCCGGGGCGGCCGCCGCGGCCGGGGTGGTGGCCCGCGGCGGTGCTGGTGCAGGCGTCGATGACGCTGTTGCAGGTGGTGGGCGGCCTGTGGCTGGCGGGGCAGATCGTGGGTGTCATGGCGCCGAACCTGGGTGTGCCGGTGCTGTTGATGGTGGCCGGGATCATCGGGGGGCCGTTGGTGGAGTGGAGCTGCCGGATGGCGGCGCGGGGGCCGGCGCGGCGGTACGGCATGGATGCGGAGCGGCGGCTGCGGGAGGCTGCCGCCGGGTGCGGGCGGGCGCGGGTGCTGGATCCGGTGGCCGCGGAGTTGCTGCGGTACCGGGAGGTTCGGGAGCAGTACGGGCGGGTGATGGGGGTGGGGGTGGGGTGACCTACGGCACGGTGGCATGACGTACGGCCCGGGGCTGCTGGGTCCGGGGTGTTGCAGAGGCACGGGGTGTTGCAGAGGCACGGGGTGAGGCAGAGGCACGGGGTGAGGCGGAACGCCCCGTTCGAGTGGCGGGGTTGTCCACAGGTGCGGCGCTGATCCACAGCGCTCGGCGGGCCCGGCCCGGCGGAGGCAGTCTGGCTGCGCGGCGATTCGCGAGGACGCGATCGCCGGCGCGACAGACGCAGCCGTACGGGACGGGCCCGTCGGCGTATCAGGGAGGGCGCACGATGAACGAGACGATCGTCTCCGTGGTGGGGAACGTGGCCACGCAGCCGGTGTACCGGGAGGTCGCGACGGGACCGTCCGCGCGGTTCCGGCTGGCGGTGACCGCGCGGTACCTGGACCGCGAGAAGAACGAATGGACGGACGGGCACACCAACTTCTTCACGGTGTGGGCCAATCGGCAGCTCGCCACGAACGCGGCGGCGTCGCTGACCGTGGGCGACCCCGTCCTGGTGCAGGGCAGGCTCAAGGTCCGCTCGGAGGTGCGCGAGCAGCAGACCTGGACCTCGGCCGACATCGAGGCGGTGGCGATCGGCCACGATCTCGCGCGCGGCACCTCCGCCTTCCGCCGCCCGGGCCGGCCGGAACCGGCGGTGAGCAGTCCGCCTCCGCCCCCGCGTCCGGAACCGGACTGGGAGACGCCGGATGCGGCGAGTCAACCTGCGGCGGAACCGGCAGCGGTGACGTGACGTCAGTGCTGGTGTGATCGTTGACCGAACTGCGGCTTATCGGTGAGTGCGTGCCGAAGACTCCGGTGGATTTGTCGATAAGCCCTGTTCGCAGGGGGTCCCCGCGATAACGATTCCGAGTCGGATCGCTTGTCCCACGGGATCCCCGGGAAGCGTGGTGCGCCTGGTCCTTAGGATGCCGAACAAGGCTCTCGGGGCTTGTAGTTCTGCTGGTGGGACCGTACCCCCCACATCAACGGGTCCTGCTCGAAGGGGAATTCTGTGCTTTCTTCTTTCGCCGCGCCGTCCGGGCGTGGTCGAGGTGCGGCCCGATTCGCCGCCGCCACGCTGGCGTCCGGCCTGCTCGCCACCGGCGTGCTGGTGGCCGGTGCCGGCCAGGCGGCCGCCGACGGTGCCGCGGAGAGCCAGGGCGGGGCGACCGCGACCATAGGCGGCCTGAAGACGTACGGCACGGCGGTGATACGCGGCGAGGCCGGCGACCAGGAGATCTCCGCGGGCCTGTTCGAGATGTCCGTCGACGGCGGCGGGACCCTCCAGACGTACTGCGTGGACCTGCACAACCCCACGCAGAAGGACGCCAAGTACCACGAGACGCCGTGGAGCGGGACCTCCCTCGGGACCAACGCGAACGCGGGCAGGATCCGCTGGATCCTGCAGAACTCCTACCCGCAGGTGAACGATCTGGCGGCGCTGGCCAGGAAGGCGGGCGTCCGGGGCGGGCTCACCGAGCAGGACGCGGCGGCGGGCACGCAGGTGGCGGTGTGGCGCTACTCGGACGGCGCGGACGTCGAGGCGGTCGACCCGCAGGCCGAGAAGCTCGCCGACCACCTGGAGAAGAGCGCCCGTGCCGTGGCCGAGCCGGCGGCGTCGCTGACGCTCGACCCGCCCGCGCTGTCCGGGCGCCCCGGTGAGCGGCTCGGACCGCTGACCGTGCGCACCGGCGCGCGGACGGTTACCGTGACGCCGCCCGCGGACGCGGCCATGAGCGGCGTACGGATCGTGGACAAGGCCGGCAAGCCCGTCACCTCCACCGCCGACGGCGGCCGGATCTACGTCGACGTGCCCGAGGACGCGGCGGCCGGCACCGCGGAGCTGACGGTCCAGGCCTCCACGACCGTCCCCGTGGGCCGCGCCCTCACCTCCGCCGGCCGCAGCCAGACGCAGATCCTGGCGGGCTCCAGCGAGTCGACGGTGTCGGCGACCGCGACGGCGACGTGGGCCGAGCGGGGCGCCGTACCGGCCCTGTCCGCGACGAAGAACTGCGCGAAGGGCGGCGTGGACATCACGGCCGTCAACGGGGGAGACGCGCCCTTCTCCTTCGATCTGATGGGCACCGAGTACACCATCGGCGCGGGCGAGTCCCGGACGGTGACCATCCCGCTCCAGGAGGACCAGGCCTACGACTTCACCATCGAGGGCCCCGGCGGCTCCGCCCAGCGCTTCACCGGCGTCCTGGACTGCATGACGCAGGCGGCGGAGGCCGCGCAGGCCGACAACACGTCCACCCAGACCCTGACGGAACCGAGCCCCGCCACGGTGGGCGGCACGTCCCCCGACACCAACCTCGCGGCGACGGGCAGCTCCGACGCGACGCCGGTGATCGCGGGGGTGGCGATCGGGCTGGTGGTGATCGGCGGGGCGGCCCTGCTGATCGTCGGCCGGCGAAAGCCCTCGGAACAGGACTGACCTGGCGGCCTGGGGCCTCGGGAAGCCCCAGGTCAGAGGGATCGGAGGGAACGGGTTTCCTCCGGAGGGTGGCGGTGCGGCAAGATGGGGTGTATCTGCCCACTGCCTGATTTCAAGCTGCCGGACGGTTTCTCTTGGCTGAGTTCATTTACACCATGCGCAAGGCGCGCAAAGCGCACGGCGACAAGGTGATCCTCGATGACGTCACCCTGAACTTCCTCCCCGGGGCGAAGATCGGCGTCGTCGGCCCGAACGGTGCCGGTAAGTCGACCGTGCTGAAGATCATGGCGGGGCTCGAGCAGCCCTCCAACGGTGACGCCTTCCTCTCGCCCGGGTACAGCGTCGGCATCCTCATGCAGGAGCCGAAGCTGAACGAGGAGAAGACGGTCCTGGAGAACGTCCAGGAGGGCGTCGCCGAGATCAAGGGCAAGCTCGACCGGTTCAACGAGATCGCCGAGCTGATGGCCACCGACTACTCGGACGCCCTGCTCGACGAGATGGGCAAGCTCCAGGAGGAGCTCGACCACGCCAACGCCTGGGACCTCGACGCCCAGCTCGAGCAGGCCATGGACGCCCTCGGCTGCCCGCCCGGCGACTGGCCCGTCGTCAACCTCTCCGGTGGTGAGAAGCGCCGCGTCGCGCTCTGCAAGCTGCTGCTCGAGGCGCCCGACCTGCTGCTCCTCGACGAGCCCACCAACCACCTCGACGCCGAGTCCGTGAACTGGCTGGAGCAGCACCTCGCCAAGTACGCGGGCACCGTCGTGGCCATCACCCACGACCGGTACTTCCTGGACAACGTCGCGGAGTGGATCCTCGAGCTGGACCGCGGGCGCGCCTACCCGTACGAGGGCAACTACTCCACGTACCTGGAGACCAAGCAGACCCGTCTCAAGGTCGAGGGCCAGAAGGACGCCAAGCGCGCCAAGCGGCTCAAGGAAGAGCTGGAGTGGGTGCGGTCGAACGCCAAGGGGCGCCAGGCCAAGTCCAAGGCCCGTCTCGCTCGCTACGAGGAGATGGCCGCCGAGGCCGAGAAGATGCGGAAGCTGGACTTCGAGGAGATCCAGATCCCGCCGGGCCCCCGGCTCGGCAGCATCGTCGTCGAGGTCAACAACCTCAGCAAGGCCTTCGGTGAGAAGGTCCTGATCGATGATCTTTCGTTCACGCTGCCGCGCAACGGCATCGTCGGCGTCATCGGCCCCAACGGCGCCGGCAAGACCACCCTCTTCAAGATGATCCAGGGCTTCGAGGAGCCGGACTCCGGGAGCATCAAGGTCGGCGACACCGTCAAGATCTCCTATGTCGACCAGAGCCGCGAGAACATCGACCCCAAGAAGACCCTGTGGGCCGTGGTCAGCGACGAGCTCGACTACATCAACGTGGGCCAGGTCGAGATGCCGTCGCGGGCGTACGTCTCTGCGTTCGGCTTCAAGGGTCCCGACCAGCAGAAGCCGGCCGGTGTGCTCTCCGGCGGTGAGCGCAACCGCCTGAACCTCGCGCTCACCCTCAAGCAGGGCGGCAACCTGCTGCTCCTCGACGAGCCGACCAACGACCTCGACGTCGAGACGCTCTCCAGCCTGGAGAACGCGCTGCTGGAGTTCCCCGGCTGCGCCGTGGTCGTCTCCCACGACCGGTGGTTCCTGGACCGGGTCGCCACGCACATCCTCGCCTACGAGGGCGAGTCCAAGTGGTTCTGGTTCGAGGGCAACTTCGAGTCGTACGAGAAGAACAAGATCGAGCGCCTCGGTGCGGACGCCGCCCGTCCGCACCGCGCCACCTACAAGAAGCTGACCCGGGGCTGATCGATCTTGCGGCACATCTACCGCTGCCCACTGCGCTGGGCGGACATGGACGCGTACGGCCACGTCAACAACGTGGTCTTCCTCCGGTACCTGGAGGAAGCCCGTATCGACTTCCTGTTCCGCCCGGACAAGGATTTCCAGCAGGGGTCCGTGGTGGCGCGCCATGAGATCGACTACAAGCGGCAGCTCGTGCACCGGCACCGTCCGGTGGACATCGAGCTGTGGGTCACGCAGATAAGGGCCGCGTCCTTCACCCTCTCCTACGAGGTCAAGGACGACGACGTCGTCTACGTCCGGGCGTCGACGGTGATAGTGCCGTTCGACTTCGAGGCGCAGCGGCCCCGCCGGATCACTGCCGAGGAGCGGGAGTTCCTCGAGGAGTACACGGACGACGACGAGGAGGAGGCCGTCGCCGCATGACGGTGCTCCACCTCGCCGACGAAGGGGAGGCGGCGGATCTCGCCGCCTTCCTCTCCCGGTTGCTCCACTACGACCGGGCAGCGGCGGTGCGGCTTCAGGCGGCCGGTACCGCGCTTGCCGTGTTCGGGCGCCCGCCGTCCTTCGAGGTGCTGGCGATTCGCACGGCGAGGCTGGCCAAGCCGTACGAGGACGGGCTGAAGGTCACGCTGGACGTGACCGTCTCCGCCGGGGAACTGCTGGAAGCGCTGGACCTGGCGGCGGCCACGGCGGTCGTTCCCGGCGCGGTCACCGGGCCGCCGTGGGCGGGGGTGCTGCCGCCGCGGAGCGGATGGCGTGCCGAGCCGGGGCTGCCGGATCCCGAGGCGCTGCGGGCCATGGTCGGGGCGGCGGTGGCGGAATTCCGGGCGCGGACCGAGGAGTTGGGCCCCGAGGGGCGTACGCGGGCCGAGCTCGACCGGATCGGGCGGGACATCTGGTCCCGGGCCGTGGGCAGTACGCGGCTGCCGGTACGGGCCGTGCACGCGGCGCAGTCGCTGGGTTTCCTGCGGGCCGCGGATGAGGCGTCCGTGGGGCTGTTCTCGTCGGGGGCGTGGCTGCGGCTGCGGACGCCGTACGGGACGGTCGCCGTACGGCGGGCGGGGCTCGGGGCGCTGGACGTGAGCGTGTCCCGCTAGGACGGGCTGCCGGGGCGTCCCTTCGGGGGCGCCCGCCCAGCCGTACCGTGTATCAGCCCTCGGTGTTCACCATCGACGCTGCCGCGTACGTCAGGTAGTTCCACAGAGTGCGGTCGTGCTCCTCGGAGAGGCCGAGGTCGTCCAGGGCCGCGCGCATGTGCTTCAGCCAGGCGTCGTGCGCCGCGCGGTCGACGGCGAACGGGGCGTGGCGCATGCGCAGGCGGGGGTGGCCGCGGTTCTCGCTGTACGTCGTCGGGCCGCCCCAGTACTGGATCAGGAAGAGCGTGAAGCGTTCCTCGGCGGGGCCCAGGTCCTCCTCGGGATACATGGGCCGCAGCAGCGGGTCCTCGGCGACACCCTCGTAGAAGCGGTGGACGAGGCGGCGGAAGGTCTCCTCCCCGCCGACCTGCTCGTAGAAGGTCTGCTCCTGCAGTGTGCCGCGCCGAATCTCATTCACATCCCCTATGGTCTCAGACGCCGCGACCCAGGTCCGGAGACTTAGGACCCTTCCCGCTCCGACCGTCCTGCCCGGCTCTGCCCTCGCCCGGCGGCGCGTCCCGCAGGACAGTGGAGTCATGAGCGCCGATGTTCCCGACCAGGATCCGGACGACCTCGCCGGCACGGCGCGGGCGGAACTCGTGCGCGAGATCGAGCGCGGCGGGGTCTGGGCCGCGGATCCGGTGTGGCGGGACGTGTTCGCGGCCGTGCCGCGTCATCTCTTCGTGCCCTACTACTACGTGGGTGCCGTCGGCGGCTACGAGCGGCGCTGGAGCGAGAGTCCCGAGCCCGGAGCACGGCAGCGCTGGCTGCGCGGCGCCTACGCGGACGTACCGCTGGCCACCCGGCTGCGCGACGGGGAGCTGCTCTCCTCCAGCAGCCAGCCCTCGCTGATGGCGATGATGCTGGTCGCGCTGGAGCTGCGGGACGGGGACCGGGTGCTGGAGATCGGCGCGGGGACCGGGTACAACGCGGCCCTGCTCGCCCAGCGGCTCGGCGACGACGATCTCGTCACCACCGTGGAGCTGGAGCCGGAGATCACCGAGTCCGCGCGGCAGCATCTGGCCGCCGCCGGGTACCACCCCGCCGTCCTCACCGGCGACGGCACCCGGGGCGCCCCCGAGCGGGCGCCGTTCGACCGGATCATCGCGACCTGCACGCTGCCCTCGATCCCGGCAGCCTGGCTCGCCCAGTGCCGGGAGGGTGCCCGGATCCTGACCCCGCTGGCCACCGGTCTCGTCGCCCTCACCGTGCGGGACGCCGGGCATGCCGAGGGGCGGTTCCTGCACACGCCCGCCTACTTCGTCCCGTTGCGCGGCGGCGGCCGGCCCGAGCCGCCGCCCCTCGGCGGAGTGCCACGCCCCGCCAGGGACCACGACCTGTTCCGCTTCCTGCTGGCGCTGAGCCGCGACAGCCTGGACCCGCAGGAGGTGTACGCGCTGTGGGACCGCGAGGGCGCACCGCAGCGCGAGCGCTACGGCATCACCTTCAGCGGCGGGAGCCAGTGGGCCTGGCTGGACGATCCGGAGGGGCCGTACGCCTGGCCCCTCCGGTGAGGAGCCGAATCAGCCCCTGCCGATCGTCAGCCCGTGCCGATCATCAGCCCCTGCGGATCGTGATGGTCGTCCACGCGCCGACGTGGACCCGGTCGCCGTCCTGCAGCGGTACCGGGACGAACGGCTGGATCGGTTCGTCGGAGCCGTTCACCGTCGTGCCGTTCGTCGAGTTCTGGTCGACGACCGCCCAGGAGCCGTCCGGCTGCTGGACCAGCACCGCGTGCTGGTGCGAGACGCCCGGGTCCTCCGGCGGCACCGACAGGTCGATGTCGGGGGTGTCGCCGGTGGAGTGGCGGCGGCGGCCGATGGTGACCTGGTTGCCGGTGAGGGTGCGCTGCTGCTCGGGCGAGTACGCGGGCAGGTTCAGGCCCGCGGCCTCGGGGCCCGAGCGCTGCATCATCGCCATGAAGTAGTCGCGGTCCGGGCCGATCGTCGCCATCCAGGTGGCCGGCTGCTGCTGGTACGCCGGGCCGGGCGGGGCCTGGTGGTTGCCGGGCTGGGGGTAGCCGTAACCGCCGCCCTGGTGGCCGGGGCCGCCGGGGCCGGTGGGGGACGGGGGCGGGATCACCCAGTCGTCCTCGCCGCCGCCGAAGGACGGGCCGCCGGGCTGGGGGCGGTTCGTCTCCTGCGGGTAGGCGGGCGGGGCGGGCGGGCCGGAGCGGTACGCCTGCGGGGCGCCGGGGCCACCCGGGCCGCCGGGCGGCGGCGGAGGCTGCCGCGAGGGGTCGCCACCGAAGCCGGACGGGCCACCCTGACCGCCGGGACCGCCAGGACCTCCGGGGCCACCGGGCCCGCCAGGACCCGACGGGTTGCCGAAGGGGCCGGGACCACCAGGACCGGACGGGCCGCCGAACGGACCGGGGCCGCCGGGGCCGCCGGGGCCGCCAGGACCACTGGGGCCGGGGCCGGGGCCGCCAGGTCCGCCAGGACCACCGGGGCCGGGGCCGGGGCCGCCAGGGCCGCCCGGTCCCGACGACGGGTCCGCGCCGAACGGCGGGATCGGCTCGGCCGGCCGGTTCATCTGCGAAGGCCGCGAGCTCTGGTAGTCGTACGCGTCACCCCCGCCGTAGGACGGCCCGGGCGGCTGCTGCTGGAAGCGGCCCGCAGGGTTCGGGCCGGAGCCGGGCGCCGGCGGGCGCGGGGCGGCCGGGGTGTACGAGGTCGCCGTGTTGGTCAGGAAGTTCCACCGGCACTCCTCGCAGAACGGCGCACCGCCCTCACGGGGCGTGCGGCACTGCGGGCAGAGCTCCGGCTCGCGCTCCGGTACCGGGGCCAGGTGCGGACGCCCACCGCCGGGCTGGGCGCCGGGGCCGCCGGGCGGCGGCGGGAAGCCGTAGCCACCGCCGGGCGGGGGCGGCGGAGGGGGCGGGGGCACGGCACCGGCCATGCGGTGACCGCAGACCTCGCACCAGTCGTCGGAACCCGACTGGTGTCCGTTCGGGCAGGTCGGCATGTCGGCGCTTCCCCCTCTCCTTTCCGGCCGGGCGGCCGGATTTCTCCAACCCCGAGGGGTCAGGCTCGCTCAGTGCCCGGTAGCTTCCCCCGGGCACTTCTGATGTCACTTCTTCACACGAACAGTCTTTGTCGACCGGGTCTCGAGAGTCATCTCGTCGGCCTCCGCGACCTTCGCCTTCAGTCGCACAGTACCTGCCGCGGCATCGACCACGTCCACCACCTTCGCAAGGAGTTTCGCCGTATCGGCGTTTCCGGAGGCGCTGGCGAGCTGAACGGCCCGGCCCAGTTTGGCCGTTGCTCCGTCCATATTGCCCGCTTTGCGAAGATCGAGGCCCTGCTGGATGGCCTGGGCCAGTTCCGCCTGCCCGGTGTAGTGCGCGACTTGGGGGTTGATCGAGGTGGAGGCGGCCATGTCGTCGGTCCACACGGCCCGTACCAGGCCCTGGGCGCCGAGGTTCTGGACGCTGCCGTCCGGCTGCGGGACGACCAGCGAGACCCGGGCGGCCAGCATCTCCTGGCCCAGGTCGGCGACCGGGACCTCGACGCAGACGTGGTAGTCACGGGACTCGTCTCCCCAGGAGCCGGTGGGGTAGTCCCCGGAGCGCGGCCCCGATTCGGTACGGCGGTCCGTCAACTCCTCGACCGTCGGCGCCACTTGCTTGACGAACTTGATGGTCGTGCCCACCGGCGTCCACACCCGCAGGGCGACGTCCGCGACCTCCTTGCCCATCGCCGTCTCCATCATCCGCGTGAAGTCGTCGGCCAGGCCCGCCGGGTCGGCGACGATGTCGGCGGTGCCGAGCAGGGCGGAGGCGATCCCTGTGACTTCTTTCACTTCCCAGTCGGTGCCCACACCGCGCGCGTCACAGGTGAAACGGCCGGCGCAGGAGTCCAGTGCGGCGCGCAGGTCCTCCGGTGACTCGTGTTCATTGCGGCCGTCGGTGAGCAGGATGCCGTGGCGGATGGCGACGTCCGCGGAGGACAGCAGCCGGTCCGCGAGCCGCAGCCAGGTGCCGATGGCCGTGCCGCCGCCCGCGCTGAGCCTGCGCAGCGCCTGCTTGGCCTCCTCGCGGGTGGTGGCGTCGGCGACCGCGAGCCGGCCGGCGCCCGGGTAGACCTCCCGGGCGACGTGCGTGCCGCCGATCACTGCGAAGTGCACCCCGTCGCGCAGGGTGTCGACGGCCGCGGCCGTGGCGTCCCGGGCGTTGCGCATCTTGGTCGGCGGGTAGTCCATCGAACCCGAGCAGTCGACCATGATCGCCACCGCGGCGGACGGACCCTGGCCCGGCGTGTAGAGCGGCGCCGCGACCGCGCTTCCGATCGTGCCGCCGCCGGTCGCGGAGACCGTGACGATCGCGTTGACCTCACGGCCGCCCTCGGGAAGGTACTCGTTCTGGTACACGTCCATCGAGAACTGCGGCACGTTCGACTTCGAGAAAATGGCCATGCCTTCTGTGATCCCCCTAGGTCACCCCACCGGGGTGGGGCGATGGCTGATGGCGGACCGGTCCCCTCCGGCCCGTCGAGGCTTCCCCGCTGCGTGGCCTCAGGCCGATCCTGCCCCCATCGGCGGGGCCGGGAACGGCAGCACGGCCACTGTTACGTTGTCGTGGCCCCCGCCGTCGAGCGCGTGGCCCACCAGCACCTGGGCGCTGTGCAGCGGACGTACGGCCGCGTCGAGGGGCACCACGTCCGCCATCTCGCCGGCCGCCTCGGCGTAGTTCCACAGCCCGTCGGTGCAGACCACCACCACGCCCGGCCGGTCCGGCTTGAAGGACGCGGTGTGCGGCTCCAGTTCGTAGGCGTCCGCGCCGAGCCACCCGGTGATCGCGTGGGCGCGCTCGTCGGCGTACGCCTCGGCCTCGTTCATCAGGCCCGCGGCGACCATCTGCGCGGCCCAGGAGTCGTCCTCGGTGAGCCGGGCCGCGGGCGCGCTGCGGTCCACCGGGACCCAGTAGACGCGGCTGTCGCCGACCCAGCCGACGACCAGCAGCCCGGCGGTGATCACGGCGCCGACGAGGGTGCAGGCGGGCGCGTTCTGGTGCGGGGCGTGCTCGCGGGCGGTGGCGGGCTCGCCGGCCAGCGCGTTGACCGCGCGGGAGGCGGCGACGATCGCCTCGTGCATGGCCTGCTGCGGATGCGTGCCCTGCGGCAGCGCCGCCAGCAGCGATTCGCTCGCCGCGCGGGACGCGGCCTGCGAGGCGTCGTCGGGGCGGGTCGCCGAGGAGACGCCGTCGCAGACGATCGCCAGGAGCGCGGGGGAGCCGTCGGCGAGGGCCGTGCAGCCCACGGCGAAGGAGTCCTCGTTGCGGTGGTGGCGCAGTCCGCGGTCGCTGACGGCGGCGATCGGGCCGCACGACTGCTCCATGTGGTCGCGCTCGCGGGGCTGGGCGTGACCGCAGTTCTCGCAGTAGCCGTCGTGGTCGACCCGGCCCGCCCGGCAGGCCACGCACACCTTGGCGGCCCCGGCCGGGGCCGGCTCCTCGGCGGCGACGCGCGGGTCGGGCGCCTGGAGCGGGTACTCCTCGGGCTCGGGCGCGTGGTCGAACCGCACGCCCGAGTGACCGCGGCCGTCCGGTTCGGCCCCCGGGAGATCGGCGGGCCGGTGCACCGCCGCCGGGGCGTCCGGGCCGGCCGGCTCGGAGACCTGCGGCCAGGCCGCGCCGGCGGCGCCGGGCCGCGGCGGCGGGACCGCGCTGTTGAAGGCGGCCGGTGTGCCGGCGAGGGCGGACAGGTCGTATCCGCACTTCTCGCAGAAACGGTCACCCGAGAGCAGCGGTTCGGCGCAGCTCGGGCACTTCGACAGAGCGGCCTGCTGGGGCATCTGCGACATCAACTACACCCACGTCCGGGGGCGGTAACGATTGGCACGTTCCACCAGGTCGATCCTCTCCTCGCCGCCCTGCGCGAGCCGGGCCAGCGTGCGGTACGAACGCTCCAGACCGAACCGCAGTCCCCGCTCGTCCAGGCCGCTGCCGAGCAGCAACCGTCCCCCGACGGCGGTGGGGACGGAACCTTGGCCACCGGAGAGTATCCAGTCCAGCGCACTGCCGAGCACCTCGGCCGCCAACTGCTCGCGGCGCGCCGGGTCCAGACCGTACGCCTGAAGCGCTTCCACCTGGCCCGCCGCGGCGGTCAGGTCGTCCAGGAACGGTACGTCACCGGCGACCGCGGTGCGCTGGCGCAGCCGCGCCCGTACCGCCGCGACCCGTGCGGCCGTGTAGTGGATGGAGCTCTCCGGAACCGACTCCAGCGTCGTCACGGCGCTGCGCCGGTCGCCGGTGGCGAGCTGGACGCGGGCCAGGCCGAACGCGGCGCTCACATAGCTCGGGTCGGTCGTCCAGACCAGGCGGTAGTACTCGGCGGCGTTGTCGAGCTGGCCGAGCACCTCCGCGCACAGGCCCAGGGCCAGCTTGGGGGCGGGCTCGCCGGGGAAGGCGTCGTAGATCGCGTCGAAGGCGAGCGCGGCGCCCTCGTGATCGCCGGTCACCAGCGCGGCCACGCCCCGGTACCAGACCACCCGCCAGTCGTCGGGCCGCTCCGCCTCCAGGTGCAGCAGGGCCTCGTGGGCGGTGCCCGCGTCGCCGTTCTCCAGCCAGGCCCGCACCTGCCGCAGCCGGGTCTCGGTGGAGGGCGCCGGGGCGGCGGCGAGCGCGCTGACGAGTTCGCCGGGCGCGGAGGTCATCAGGCCCGCCAGGAAACCGGCGTTGGGGTCTCCCGGGTCCACGTGCGGCACGGGCAGGGCGAGGGCCGCCGCGGGGGTGAGGACGGGCTTGACCAGGCCGCCGGCCAGGGCGGGCGCGGTGGTGGCGGCGCTGCCGCGGGCCCCCAGACGGGAGACCTCGCCGTCCAGCTTCGGGAACAACACCGTGTCGGTGACCTTCACTTCGGGACCGAACAGCGTCGACAGCGCGGGCCGCGCGCGTCCCGTCTGCAGCGACACGACCTCCCGCAGCACGCCCGTCAGCTGCTCCGCCATCTCCTGCGCGGAGGCGAACCGGCGGGCCGGGTCGGGGTCCGTCGCCCGGACCAGCAGCCGGTAGAAGGACTCGTACTGCCGGAACACCTCGATGTTGTCCGGGTCGGGCAGGGAGTCCACGAAGACGTTCGTGTAGCCCTGGAAGTCGAAGGTGAGCACCGCCAGGGTGCGGCCGACGGTGTAGAGGTCGCTCGCCACCGACGGGCCGACCTCCGCGACCTCCGGCGCCTGGTAGCCCACCGTGCCGTAGATGGCCGACTCCTCGTCGTCCATCCTGCGCACCGCGCCCATGTCGATGAGCTTGAGCTGGCTCTCGGTCTGGATGGCGTTGTCGACCTTGAAGTCGCAGTACAGCAGGTTGCGGCTGTGCAGATGGCCGAGGGCCTCCAGGGCCTCGATGCCGTAGGCGCAGGCCTGCTCCACCGGCAGCGGATCGCGCTTGCCCGCCGCGGTGCGGCGGTCGTTGGCGATCTCCTTGAGGGACTTGCCGCCGACGTACTCCATGACGATGTAGCCGTCCAGGGAGCCGGTGCGCTGGTCCAGGTGCTCGACGAAGTTGTAGATCCGCACGATGTTGGCGTGCTCGATCTCCGCGAGGAAGCGCCGCTCGGAGATCGCGGCGGCCATCGCGTCCTGGTCGCCGGTGTCGAGCAGGCCCTTGAGGACCACCCAGCGGTCGGAGACCGCACGGTCCACGGCGAGGTAGACCCAGCCGAGCCCGCCGTGTGCCAGACAGCCCACGACCTCGTACTGCCCGTGCACCACATCGCCGGACTTCAGCTTCGGGACGAAGGAGTACGGGTGCCCGCACTTGGTGCAGAAGCCCTCCGTACGGCCCGGCCGCTCGCCGCGCGCCCGGCCCACCGGCGCCCCGCAGTCCGAACGCGAGCAGAACCGCTTGCGCTCGGGCACCTCCGGGTTGTCCAGCACCATCGCGCGCGGGTCGGGCCGCGGCACGTCCGGCACGTCCACCAGGCCGACGCCGAGCCGGCCCCGTCCCGAGGTGGCGGCGGCGGAACCGGAGCTGCGCACCGACACCGAGCGGCCGGAGGCACGGCCCGACAGGGACCGCGACAGCCGCCCGGACACCGAGCGGCGCGACTTCGACGACTGCGAGGACGTACGCGAGCTGCTGCGGCTGCTGGAGCGGGAACTGGTGCTGCCCGAACCGCCCTTGCCGCCGCCGGTCACCCCGGTGGGCGTCGAGCCGACCATGCCGGACGAGGAGACGACCGGGGCCAGACCGCAGGTGTCGCAGTACAGCTCACCGCCGCCCATGTCCTCGTACGCACCGCCGCAGCCGGGCCGCTGGCAGGACTGCTGTGGCTGACTCATGACCTCGTCTCCCCCCGACGATCCTCCGGTCCGTCCTGCTCCGCCACCCGCGGGGTGCCGAGCAGTTCGACGGCCGCCCGCTGGTAGCGCAGGACGGCCTGTTCCGCGACGCGCAGGTCGCAGGGCGCGCTCCACAGCATCCGCCGGGCCGCGTCGTACCGCTCGATGAGGAACGGGTCCTCGGCCAGGCCGTGCCGGGCCACCTTCGCCTTGTACGCGTCCAGCCGCCCGCGCAGCTCGGCGCGGACCGCCAGCGGCTGGGTAACGGCGGTCAACGACTCGCGGGCGCGCAGCAGTTCGTCCTCCGCCTTCTCCTCCAGCGACTCCAGCAGCGGGGACAGCCGGTGCCACTGGCCGTGCCTGCGGTACTCGGCGGCCGTCGCCAGCTGCTCCTGCAGCGCGGTCGGCGGACCGCTGACCACCGGTACCTCGGTGGCGGCGATCTTCGCCAGGACCTCGCCGCGCGCGGTGCGTGCCTCGGCGAGGGTGCGGTCCGCGCGGGAGAGCACGTCCCGCAGCTTCACCAGGCGGGCCTCGGCGTCCTGCCGGACGGTGAGCACGGCGTCGATCTCCCGGCGTACGTCCTCCAGGGCGCGCGCCTCACGGTCGTACACCGTGGTGTCCGGCTTGCCGCCGCCGGGGGCCGAACTGCCCTGCGCGGGACGCCAGAAGGCGAGCGGGTCCGACACGACCTGCGCGCGCAGGTCCGTCAGCGTGCGGGTGATGCGCTCCAGGTCGTCGCCGGCCGGGTGCTCGCCCGGGCGGACGCCGACGGAGTGCGCGAGCTTGCGGGTGCGCTGGAGCTCCGCGGCCAGTAAATCGATCCGGGCAGGCAGCGCCGACCACACCGCGTCGGCGGCGACGACCATGTCCAGTGAGCTCGCGTACAGCTCGTTCATCCGGTCGACCAGTGCGGCCAGCGTGAACCGCTCGCTGAGCTTGCCCGAACCGCCGTGCAGCGTCGGCGCGTTGGCGGTGGCCACGGTGGAACCGGCGACCGTGACGGACTCGCCGCGCAGGAGCTCGGTCAGCTCCGCCAGGTCCTCGCGGCTGGACCAGCGGCGCCGGGAGCGGATCTCACGGGCGCCGCGCAGGGCCGCCGTATAGGCGTCGAAGTAGGCCCACAGCAGCGTGATCGACGCCTCCGCGGCCGTCCAGCGCTCGTGGGTGACGCCGGTGAGCTCGGCGCCTTCGAGGAGTCTGCGGCCCGCGTGGTCCTGGAGGGCGAGCAGCGAGGTCTCGATCGCCTCGTGCTCCGCGCCGAGCCGCGCCAGCGCACGGTCCACCTCGTCCCGGTCCATCACCGGCCCGGGGGGTCCCGTGACGCCCATCGATCACCTCTCGCTGCTGTGTTGTGCGGTTGGGGGGTTGTGCTCGTGCCGGGTTCAGCTCTTGCGGAGGTACCGCGGTGCGGGCGGTTCCGAATCCGCCGACTCCGCCCCCAGTGTCGCCGACAGCCAGGTGTCGTACGACGCCTGCCAGCCGCCGGAGGCGTCCTTGCGGTAGTCCACCAGGATCTGGTTGACCCGGCGTACCAGATCGTCGGCGTCCTTCTTCATCGCCACGCCGTAGTACTCGGTGGTGAACGCCGCGCCCTTCAGCTCGACCGTCGGGTCCTGCGCCGCCTGGCTCGCGGCGAGCGCGCCGTCGGTCACCACCGCGTCGGCTTCGCCGAGTTGGAGACGGACCAGGCAGTCGAGCTGGTTGGGAACGGTGCGGGAGATGTCCGCCGAGGCCGGCAGGTTGCCGTCCTTGCGGCCCTGCTCCAGGGTGGAGTACGCCGTCGAACCCTCGGCGGTGCAGATCTTCCGGTCGGCGAGGGTGTCGTCGTAGCCGGTGACGTCGGAGGACTTGGGGGCGAGGACCTGCTGGCCGGTCTTGAAGTAGGGCGCGGAGAACGCGACGTCGGTGAGCCGGTCGCAGTTGATCGTCATGGTGCGGACCACCATGTCGACGCGGCCCTCCTGGATCGCCGGGATGCGCTGGTTGGTCGGTATCGCCTTGAACTGCACCGCGTCCGGGTCGCCCAGGATGTCCTCGGCGATCCGGCGCGCCAGGTCGATGTCGAAGCCCTCCAGCTCGGCGGCGCCGGTGCTGTTGGGGTTGCGGTAGCCCCAGCGGTAGCTGTTCTGGTCGACGCCGACGATCAGCTTGCGCTTCTCGCCCTGCCGGTTCTTGATCGCCTCGATGGTCGGACCGTCCGCGCCGGACGGGGAGAGCGTCTGCTTCTCCGGGTCCGTGCACTCCTCCTCGGCGCGGGCGTGGCTGCCCTGCGCGATCCCCGGGCCACCGGTGCCGGTGCTGCCGTCGCCGGCGGCCCGGGCGAGCGGCAGCAGCAGCGCGAGCACCACCGCAAGGGCGCACACGGCCGCCATCGCTCCTACTCCGCCCCAGCCTTTCAGACTGGCCCGCAGTCGCTTCGCGCGCATCGTCCTGCCCCCTCTCACCGGTACTCCGACAGCCTGCGGCCGATGCCCAGGACGGCGCCGGCCGCGCCCAGCACGGCGAGCACCGCCGCGCCGATGGTCAGCCCCGACATCGCGTCCAGGCCGTTGCCGGCCGCCGACTTGAACTCGGCCGTCTCGTGCTTCAGCGCGGTGGCGAGGTTGGTGTCGACGCTGTCGAAGCACTCGCCGGTGGTGCCCTTGGCGCCGATCACCTTGTCCAGCGCCTGCTGGTACTCGCCGTTCTCGTCCTCCGCGCGGGCGGCGGAGTGGCGCTTCTTCCACTCCGTCATGTTCGCCACGGCCGAGGTGACCGGCCGCTCGCCCGCCCGGTCGTCGGCGAGATCCCCCGCGAGGGCGAGGCCCTTGCCGAGGGCGTTCATGTCCTGCGTGAAGTCGTAGTCGTAGGCGTCGTACGTCTCCTCGCCGACCTTCTTCGTCTCGGCGCCGCGGGAGACCAGCGTCAGGTTCTCGTTGCCGCGGGCCTTCAGGGAGGCGATCCGGGCGTCGTGCAGGACGTTCAGCGAGCGGACGCCGTGGTCGTAGGAGTCGTTCAGGCTCGCGCGGGCCACGCTGTGGCCGATGACCAGCCACAGCAGCACCACGGTGGCGGCGGCGGTGGCGGCGACCAGGCCGTGGTTCAGGACGCGGTTGGTGCGGCGGTAGTTGCGGTGCTGGGCCCAGGCGAGGGCGGCGAGCGCGAGGACGCCGAGGGCGATCGCGGCCCAGGGGTACGGGGTGGCGCCGTCGTAGTCGTCGCGCAGCCGCTGGTTCTCCTTCTTGTAGAGATCCTCCGCGGCCGGGAGCATCTCCTGCTGCATCTTCTCGTTGGCGTACCGCAGATAGGCGCCGCCGACCGGGAAGCCCTGGCGGTTGTACGTCCGGGCCTGCTCGACCAGGCCCTTGTACTCCGGGAGCAGCCGGTTGAGCTTGGCGATGGTCGCCGCGGAGGGGGAGTCGGGGTCGGAGTTGGCCGCGGCGGTGACGAGCTTCTCCGCGGCCGTGCGGATGCCCTTCTCGTAGCGGACGCGGTTGACGCCGGTCTCCGAGCGGCCGGCCAGGAAGCCGCTGGAGGCGGCGGTGTTGGCGTCGGCGAGGGAGCGGTAGATGTCGGCGGCGTCGGAGCTGAGCGGCTGGCTGCTGTGCAGGACGTCGTCGGCGGCGGCCGCGCGGTCGGCGACCTGCCAGGCGGTGACCGCGCCGAAGGCGACGACCAGCAGGGCGAGTACGGCGCCGATGATCCGGAGCCGGCCGGGCTCGGTGGTGGCGGCGGCGCGGAGCCGGTCCACGCCCTCGGCGAAGGCGGTGCGGCGGGTCACCGGTGGCGGGGGTGCCGTCGGCTCGGCGGGGGGAGCGGGCCGGTGCTGCTGCGGCGGGATCGGCGGCATGGCGGGCACGCCGGATCCCGGTGGTGGTGCCGTGCTGCTCGTCGCCGGCTGTGTCACTTCGACCTCCCCCATGGTCATCCGTCGCCCGCAAGTATCACTGCCGAAGCCTGCCGACGGCCAGGCGGGATCCCGGATCACCCCCTGCCCATGAATACGCCTCGGCCACCGGTTCGGTTCCGGCGGGGGTGGGTCGGGGTGCGGCGAGGGGCGGGTGGGGGTGACGTGGGGCGGGAGATGGCCGCCTCCGACGCTGCCGCCCCCGCCGCTCACCCCCCGTAATGCGCCCGCGCTCGCGCCTCCGCCTCCGCTCCCGCGCCCACCACGTCCAGCCCCAGCAGCACCGCGCCCAGCACCGGTGGTGCCGTCACCACGCGCGGTACCGCCTTCGGGGCGCGGGTGGCGAGCAAGTCCCGTATGCCGGTGTCCAGGAGGGGATGCCGGGCGGCCAGGACGCTGCCGCCGAGGATGACCGGAGCCTCCTCCGTCAGGAGGTCCAGCCGCCGCAGCGCGACCGTCGCCATCGTCACCACCTCCTCCGCCAGGCGGTCGACCAGGGAACGGGCCACCGGGTCGCCCGCCGCGGCCGTCGCGAAGAGGACCGGGGCCAGTTCGTGGCGGCGGGAGAGGGGGAGGTGATCCAGGTGCAGCGCTTCGATCAGGGACTGCATCGACGGGAGGCCGAAGTGGGCCGGGAGCGTCGCGGCCAGCGCGGTCGGGGCGCCCCGCCCGTCCTCCGCCCGCGCCGCGTGCCACAGCGCCTCCTCCGCCAGGCCCCAACCGCCGCCCCAGTCGCCGGAGATGCGGCCTAGCGCCGGGAAGCGGGCCGTGCGGCCGTCCGGGAGCATGCCCACGCAGTTGATGCCGGCGCCGCACACCACGGCCACGCCGCGCGGTTCGGCCACGCCCGCCCGCAGGATCGCGAACGTGTCGTTGCGGACGTCGACCGTCGCCCCCCACGCGCGCGCGTGCAGTGCGGCCGACAGCTGTTCCTCCTCCACCGGGAGGTCCGCGTTGGCCAGACACGCCGAGACGTGGGACACCGAGTCGACGCCCGCCTCGGCGAATGCCCGCCGTACCGCGTCCGCGACCTTGTCCACCGCCGCCGTCACCCCGACCGCCGGCGGCCGGAACCCGCCGCCGCGCGCCGCCCCGATGACCTCCCCGCCGGCCGTCACCACCGCCACGTCGGTCTTGCTGTTGCCCGCGTCGACGGCGAGCACCGTGCCCGTCACGCCCACGCCAGGTGCTCCCGGTTGTGCGCGATCAGCCGGTCGGTGAGGGCCTCGGCGTACGCGTACTGCCCGACCAGCGGGTGCGCGAGCAGCGCCCGGAACACCCGCTCCCGGCCGCCCCGCAGCGCCGCCTCCAGGGCCAGGTCCTCGTACGCCGTCACGCTCGCCATCAGTCCCGCGTACAGCGGATCCACGTCCGCCACCGGCAGCGGCGCCGCCCCCTGCGGGCCCACCGCGGCCTGCACCTCCACCACGGCGTCGTCCGGGAGGAAGGGCAGCGTGCCGTGGTTGTACGTGTTCACCACCTGGTAGGGGCTGCCGGCCCCGCCGAGCAGTGCCGCCGCCAGGTCCACGGCGGCCTCCGAGTAGTAGGCGCCGCCCCGCCGGGCCAGCAGCTCCGGTTTCTCGTCGAGCGCCGGGTCCGCGTACAGCTTCAGCAACTGCCTTTCCATCTCCGCCACTTCGGCCGCCCGGGAGGGCTTGGTGCGCAGTTCGTCCACCACCTCGTCGTGGGCGTAGTAGTAGCGCAGGTAGTAGGAGGGGACGACGCCGAGGCGGTCCAGTACCGCGCGGGGCAGGTGCAGGGTGGAGGCGATGTCCTCGCCGTGCTCGGCCAGCAGCCGGGGCAGGACGTTCGCGCCCTCCGGGCCGCCGAGGCGGACCGCCGTCTCCCAGGTGAGGTGGTTCAGGCCCACGTGGTCCAGGTGGACGTCTGCCGGGGCGACGCCCAGCAGGCCCGCGAACCGGCGCTGGAAGCCGATCGCCACGTTGCACAGCCCGACCGCCCGGTGGCCCGCCCCGAGCAGGGCGCGGGTCACGATCCCGACCGGGTTGGTGAAGTCGATGATCCACGCGCGCGGGTTGGCCCGCCGGACGCGTTCGGCGATGTCCAGCACCACCGGCACCGTCCGCAGGGCCTTCGCCAGGCCGCCCGCGCCGGTCGTCTCCTGGCCGACGCAGCCGCACTCCAGCGGCCAGGTCTCGTCCTGCTCGCGGGCCGCCTGGCCGCCCACCCGGAGCTGGAGCAGGACGGCGTCGGCGCCCTCCACGCCCCGGTCCAGGTCGTCCGTCGTGACCACCCGGGCGGGGTGGCCCTGCCGGGCGAGGATGCGGCGGGCCAGGCCGCCGACCAGCTCGAGGCGCTCGGCCGCCGGGTCCACCAGGACCAGCTCCGTCACCGGCAGCGTGTCTTGCAGCCGGGCGAAGCCGTCGACGAGTTCGGGGGTGTAGGTCGAGCCTCCGCCGACCACCGTCAGTTTCATTGCGCGGGTCAACCCTTCACTCCGGTCAGCGTGACACCCTCGACGAACGCCTTCTGCGCGAAGAAGAACACGAGGATCACGGGGGCCATGACCAGCACGGTCGCGGCCATGGTCAGGTTCCAGTCGGTGTGGTGCGCGCCCTTGAAGGACTCCAGGCCGTAACTGAGCGTCCAGGCACCGGGGTTCTCGGAGGCGTAGATCTGCGGGCCGAAGTAGTCGTTCCAGGCGTAGAAGAACTGGAAGAGGGCGACGGCGGCGATGCCGGGCTTCGCCATCGGCACCACGACCCGCAGCAGGGTCCTGAACTCGCCGCAGCCGTCCACGCGGGCCGCGTCCAGGTACTCGTCCGGGATGGTCAGCAGGAACTGGCGGAGCAGGAAGACGGAGAACGCGTCCCCGAACGCCATCGGGACGATCAGCGGCCACAGGGTGCCGGACAGGTCCAGCTGCTTCGCCCAGAACAGGTACATCGGGATGATCACGACCTGCGGCGGCAGCATCATCATCGCGATGACCAGCATCAGGGACAGATTGCGGCCCCGGAAGCGGAACTTGGCCAGCGCGTACGCCACCGGCAGCGACGACACGACCGTGAGGACGGTGCCGAGACCGGCGTACAGGAGGGTGTTGCGCCACCAGGTGAGGAAACCGGGGGTGTCGAGGACCCTGCGGTAGTTGTCCCACTGCCAGGTGTCGGGGACGAGGTCGCGGGTGAGCGCCTGCTGGTCGCTCATCAGCGAGGTGAGGACCACGAAGACGAAGGGGAGGGTGAAGAAGAGCGCGGCGGCCACCCCGAGGGCGTGCACCGCGATCCACTCCAGCAGCGAGCGGCGGCGGGCCGTGCGCGCGGCCTCGCCGGGCGGCTCCAGGCGTACGGGCCTTTCCAGTACCTGAGTCATCGGTCACCTGCTCCGAGCAGCCCGCCGCGGCGGCGCATCAGCAGCGCCGTGAAGGCCATGGCCAGGGCGAAGAGGACCAGCGCGACGACGCAGGCGGCGCCGTAGTCGAAGCGCTGGAAGCCGAGGTTGTGGACGAGCTGGGGGAGGGTCAGGGTCGACTTGTCGGGGTAGCCGGGCTCGAAGGACTGCCCCGAGCCGCCGATCACCCCGGAGGCGACCTTCCCGGCCACCAGCGGCTGGGTGTAGTACTGCATGGTCTGGATCACGCCCGTGACCACCGCGAACAGCACGATCGGCGAGATGTTCGGCAGCGTCACGTACCGGAACCGCTGCCACGGCGAGGTCCCGTCCAGCTCGGCCGCCTCGTACTGCTCCTTCGGTACGTCGAGCAGCGCGGCCATGAAGATGACCATGAGGTCGCCGACGCCCCACAGGGCGAGCGCGGTGAGCGCCGGTTTCGACCAGGCGGCGTCCGTGAACCAGCCCGGAGCGGGCAGCCCCATCCCCTCCAGGACCGAGTTCACCGGTCCGGTACCGGGGTTGAGAAGGAAGACGAAGGCGAGGGTGGCGGCGACGGGCGGGGCGAGGTAGGGCAGGTAGAAGAGGGTGCGGAAGAGGCCGGTGCCCGTCTTGATCTTCGTGATGAGCAGGCCCACCCCGAGTCCGAAGACCACCCGGCAGCTGACCATCACCAGGACCAGCCACAGGGTGTTCCGCAGCGCGGGCCAGAACATGGGGTAGTCGGCGAAGACGTACGCCCAGTTGTCCAGGCCCCGGAACTCCGGGGTGTTGAAGCCGTCGTACCTCATCAGGGAGAAGTAGACGGTGGAGACCAGCGGGTAGGCGAAGAAGACGGTGAAGCCGATCAGCCAGGGGGAGAGGAAGGCCAGCGTCCGCAGGGCGGACCTGCGGCGGCGTACGGCGAGCGTGGACATGGGCGGCTACTTCGCCTGCTCGATGTCACGGTCGATCTGCTCGGCCGTCTTCCTCAGCCCCGCCTCGAGGTCCTTCGCCTTGCCGGACTCGTACCGGTAGCCGAAGTCCTGGAGCGTCAGCTGGTAGGTGGCGCCGTTGACGGAGTTCGGGGCGGTGCTGGACTCCGGGTGTCGGGCGATGTCCAGGAAGGTCCTGAACGCCGGGTCCGCCTTCAGATCGGGCGACTTCAGGGCGGCGAAGGTGGACGGCACGTTGTGGATGGCGTTGGAGAAGGCGACGACGGCCTCGGTGTCGGTCGTCATGTACTTCACCAGCTCCCAGGCGGCGTTCTGCTTCTCGCTCTGCGGGGCGATGCCGATGATCGTGCCGGAGAGGAAGCCCTTGCCGTACTCGTCCGCCTCGTCGTCGGCGACCGGCAGCGGAGCGGTGCCGATCTCGAAGTCGAGGCCGGCGTCCCTGGCCATGCCGAGCCGCCACTCGCCGTCGAGCTGCATGGCCACCTGACCGGTGTGGAAGGGGTGTTCGGCCCCCCATTCGTCGCCGAAGGTGGTGCGGTACTTCTCCAGTCTCTCGAAGCCGCCGAGGTCGTCGACGAGCTTCTTCTGGTACGTGAACATCTCCGCGAAGGCCGGGTCCTCGGCGATGTTCGAGGTCCCGTCGGCGGCGAAGTAGGCGTGGTCCCACTGGGACATGTAGTGCGAGACGACGGTCTCGTAGCCGTGGTAGGTCGGCATGATGCCGAGCTGCTCGTAGGAGTCGCCCCGGGGCTTCGTCAGCTTCTTCGCGACCTCGGTGAACTCCGACCAGGTCTTCGGCGGGGCCTTGATCCCGGCCTCCTCGAAGGCGTCCTTGTTGTAGTAGAGGCCGTATGCGTCGCCGAGCAGCGGCAGGGCGCAGCGCCTGCCCTCGAACTGCGTGTAGTCGAGCATCGGCTTCGGGATCGTCGCGTCGAGGTCGAGCTTCGACTTCTCGATGAACGGCTGCAGGTCGAGGAAGGCGCCGGAGGAGCAGAACTTGCCGACGTTCGAGGTGGTGAACGACGACACCACGTCGGGCCCCTTCGAACCGCCCGCGCGCAGCGCCTGGTTGAGCTTGTCGTCGTTGACGTTGCCGACGACCTTCACCGTGATGTTCGGGTGCGCTTCTTCGAACCGGTCGATGTTCTCCTGGACGGCCTTCACCTCGGCGGGCGCGCTCCAGCCGTGCCAGAAGGTGAGGGTGGTCTCGGCGTCGGGGTCGTCACTCGCGCCGGAGCCGGACGAGCCGGTGCAGGCGGTGGCGAGGAGGACGAGGGACGCGGTCAGGACGTAAGCCGCATTTCTCCTGCATATGGGCATGGCGAAGTCTCCCTGGAAGGGCGATCGGGGATCCGGGGGTCCTGCTAGCGCGAGGTGTCGAAGATGTCGTCGCGGGTCGTCGCGAGCGCGCTCTCCAGCGCGCCGCGCAGTACGGGGTGTTCGGTCACGTCGCCCAGCACCAGCCGGGGCCGGGAGGCGGCGAGATCCGCCAGTTCGGCCTGGACGAGGGCCAGCAGCCGCTCACCGCCGGAGGCGAGGGCGCTGCCGCTGAGGACGACGAGTTCGGGGTCGAGCACGGAGACGAGCGAGGCGAGACCGGTGGCCACCCCGGTCGCGTAGGTGGCGAGGAGCCGGCGCTGCGGATCGGCGCCGCTGTCCGCGGCCCGGGCCAGCAGTGCGGCGGCGACCTCGGTGTAGGGGCCCTCGGGGATGTCGGTGATCCCCAGCTCGCGGGCGAGCCGGGGGATGACCTGGGCGCCGGCCAGCTCCTGGTAGCCGCCGCTGTTGGCCCGGGTCACCTGGCGGACCAGAGGCGCGCCCGGCACCGGGAGGAAGCCGACCTCGCCGGCGCCGCCGGTGAACCCGCGGTGCAGCCGGCCGCCGAGGACCAGGGCGGCGCCGAGACCGGCCTCGTTCCACAGCAGCACGAAGTCGTCGTGGCCGCGGGCGGCGCCCAGGCGCTGTTCGGCGAGGGCGACGAGATTGACGTCGTTCTCGTACTCCACCGGCATCGGCAGGGCGGCGGCGAGGGCGTCGAGGAGGGCGGGCGAGTGCCAGCCGGGGAGGTGGGCGGCGTAGCGCAGGCGGCCGGTGCCCGGGTCGAAGGCGCCCGGGGTGCCGATGACGAGGCGGCGGATGTCGTCGCGGGTCAGCCCCGCCGCCTTCGCGGCGCCGTCGAGCGCCGCGGTGACCTGCTCGACGACGGGCTGCGCGGACCGGCGCCCCGGGGTGGGGATCTCGTGGCGGCCGACGGTGCGGCCGGTGATGTCGGCGACGGCGGCCAGGACGCGTTCGGGGGTGACGTCGACGCCCGCGGCGTGTCCGGCGGCGGGATTGACCCCGTAGAGCTGGGCGCTCGGGCCGGGGCGGCCCTCGGTGGTGCCGGTGGCGACCACCAGTCCGGCGGCCTCCAGCCGGGCCAGCAGCTGGGAGGCGGTCGGCTTGGACAGCCCGGTGAGCTTGCCGATCCGGCTGCGGGACAGGGGGCCGTGCTCCAGCAGCAGATCCAGGGCGGCGCGGTCGTTCATGGCGCGCAGGACGCGCGGGGTGCCCGGCGTACCGGCGGTTCCTGCCATGGGATCTGCACCTGCCTCTCGGGCGACCAGTTTCTCACCCAGCAACTGTTAGGAAGGTTTCCTATCGGTTGGGAGGAAAGTAAGGGGCGGCGCGGCAGCCGTCAAGAGCGGACGCCCCCGCGGCGACGGAGTCGTCACCGGCGGGGGCGTGCGAAGCGACCTACTTGGTGACGCTCGGCGGGGTCAGCGGGGTGGCCGCCTGGGCCTGCGGCGAGGAGGTGTTCGCGTAGGCCGAGGGGGCGGCCATGGCCGCGGTCGGGTCGGCCGCCGGCTCCTCGGCGGGCAGCGGAGGACCGCCGACGATCTGGATGTCCGCCGCGTCGAAGGCCCGCTTGATCCGCCAGCGCAGCTCGCGCTCCACGGTCAGCGCCTTGCCCGGCATGACCTTCGCGGAGACCCGGACGACCATGGAGTCCAGCAGGACGCTGTCCAGGCCGAGGGTCTCGATCGGGCCCCACAGCAGCTCGTTCCAGGGCTCTTCCTTGCTCATCCGCTCGCCGACGTCGGCGAGGACGGCCTTCACCCGGTCCAGGTCCTCGGAGGGCCGGACGGTGACGTCGACACCGGCCGTCGACCAGCCCTGGGAGAGGTTGCCGATCCGCTTGACCTCGCCGTTGCGGACGTACCAGATCTCGCCGTTGTCGCCGCGCAGCTTCGTCACCCGCAGGCCGACCTCGATCACCTCGCCGGAGGCGACGCCCGCGTCGATGGAGTCGCCGACGCCGTACTGGTCCTCCAGGATCATGAAGACGCCGGAGAGGAAGTCCGTGACGAGGTTGCGGGCGCCGAAACCGATCGCCACACCCGCGACACCGGCGGACGCCAGCAGCGGTGCCAGGTTGATCTCGAAGGTGCCCAGGACCATCAGCGCGGCCGTGCCCATGATCAGGAAGCTGGCCACCGAGCGGAGCACCGAGCCGATCGCCTGCGAGCGCTGGCGGCGGCGCTCCGTGTTGACCAGCAGGCCGCTGAGGGCCGTGCCGTCCACCGCCGAGACCGTGCGGTTCATCCGGTCTATGAGCTTGGTGATCGCCCGCCGCACCATCACTCTCAGCACCGCCGCGATCACCAGGATCAGCAGGACCCGAAGGCCGATCGCGAGCCAGGTGGACCAGTTCTCCTCGACCCAGCCGGCGGCGTTGGTCGCGCTCTCCTGGGCGTCCCGGAGCGACGGAACCGCCGGTGCGGACCCCGAAGGAGAGGGGGACGGGGTGGGACCGGCGGCCAGTAGGACGGCGGACAAGGACACGGCGGGTACCTCCAGGTGCGGCGCCTGCCTCCCGGTACGGCGGTCAAAGGACGTCGGATCATCAAGGTCACGGAAAGGTCACCGAGGGGGCAGACACACCACACTAACGGTGCATCGTGTGTGGATCGTTGCCTTCTCCGGGGGAGAGACCGTGCTCACCTGGGGATGAAGAGAGGTGTGGTCGAAAACACTCTCAGCCCGTTACCTGGACATGGTGGCGCTATCACCAGGGCTGAGGGGAAACTGACTACAGATCGTCCCGGCGCGAGCCACGCGCCGCCGACGCCCAAGGAGGCATCCGTGCCGCATGTCCTGGTCCTGAACGCGTCGTACGAGCCACTCGGCGTCGTACCGCTCCGCCGCGCGCTCGTCCTCGTTCTCGAAAACAAGGCCGTGTGCCTCGAGGAGTCCGGCGCCTTCATGCACAGCGCGACCGTCACAGTCCCCGCACCAAGCGTGGTCCGGCTCAAGCGATTCGTCCGGGTTCCCTATCGGGGGCCCGTTCCTCTGACCCGCAGGGCGCTGTTCGCCCGCGACGGGGGCCGGTGCATGTACTGCGGTGGCGTCGCAACCAGCGTCGACCACGTCATCCCGCGCAGCCGCGGGGGCAAGCACGTCTGGGACAACGTGGTGGCGTCCTGCCGCCGCTGCAACCACGTGAAGGCCGACCGTCATCTGTTCGAGATCGGCTGGCGGCTGCGGCACAAACCGGCTCCGCCCAGTGGGCTGGCCTGGCGCATCATCGGCACCGGGCATCGGGATCCGCGCTGGTTGCCGTACTTGCAGCCGTACGGCGCGGATGATGCCTTGGCCCGGATCGACGGCATTTCTGCCTGAGGATCCGGGCTTTGTGCGTTGTCTGCGGGGCGGTGGGGGCTGGTCGCGCCCGCGCGGCGGAGCCGCAGATCGATACAGCCCCGCGCCCCTCAAGGAGTTGGGCGCGCCCCTCGTGCGACGTAAGCCGTGCCTCCTGCCATGAACAGGGTCGCTGCCGTCGTCCAGGCCGTCCCGCTCGCCGTCGGCTCCAGCAGCCATGCCCAGGCCGGGAGCGAGCCGCCCGGTATGGCGGAGATCCCCAGGTACATCGCGCTGACGTATCCGAACACCGGCAGCCAGCTCAGTCGCGCCCCCAGGAACACCGCCGCCCCCGCCGTCAGGCCGGTGCAGCCGAGGACGTTGCGGATCATGGCGGGCGGGCCGAAGGTCTGGGCGCTGGTGAGGACCGCCAGCGGGAGCAGGGCGGCGGCCAGGGCGGTGAGGGCCAGCAGGTGCAGCGCACGGCGGTACCACCAGGGGCGTACCGCCGTGCCGTCCAGTTCGGCGGAGGCCGTGTGCAGGCTGGTGCCGATCACCGCGGCGGCGAGGAGGGGGGCCAGCGCCACCACGGGGACACGCCGGTCCGGGTCCAGGTAGGAGTCCAGGGCGTGGGCGGCCCACACCGCGAGGAGCGTGACGGCGGCGAGGGACGCGAGGGCCTGGGGCAGGGCGCGGGAGCGGGCGTACAGGACGAGGCCGGTCTGGGTCACAGGGTCGGCACCCGGCCCGGGTCGCACTGATCCGCCGTCGCGAAGTACTTTGACAGCCAGCTCCGGCGCTCCTCGTCGCTCATCCCCAGCAGGCGGGCGCGCGCCTGCTGCTGGGCCTTGAACTCGGCGCGGCGGGCCTTGTCGCCCTTGGCGTTGATCTCGTCGAAGTGTGCCTCGGCCGGGCTGGGCGCCAGATAGTGCTCCACGGCCCGGTCCGTTCTGCCGACGACGGGGTCCGTACGGTCGCACCAGCTGCGGCCGACCAGCATCATTCCGGCCTCCCAGGCGTACTGCCGCGGATCCGTGAGCTCGCCGGCGACGACCGACCGGCCGAGCGGGGTGATCATCGGCAACCGGACCTCGTCCTCGCCGGTCCGGCCCGGCACGTCCACGAAACGGACCGGCACGTTCCGTACGCCCTCCAGGCGTCCCGTCAGTCCCGACAGCGCCTCGGTGACCTCGGGCAGTAGCTTCTCGTAGCGGGCGTTGACGCAGATCTGCGGGGTGGTGGAGGTGTCGCAGACCTGACGGAGGGTGATCGGGTTGGTGCGGACGAGTCCGTCGTCGCCGGTGTGGACGAGGAGTACCGCGGCGGCCGTCGCGGCGGTCAGCGGCACCAGGGCCGTCGCGCGGCGGCGGGCGGCGAGGGCCAGGACCGCCGCTGTGGCGAGACCACCCACCCAGGCCATCATCACCATGGGTTGCCACCACACCGGCACCTGATAGGAGGCGGTCTCCAGCAGCGGCGACAGGGGGGCGAGAGCGCTCCGGCTGTCGTAGGACAGGGTGCCGAGGACGACGTACGCGGCCGTCGCCAGCAGGGGTGCCGTCAGGCGCCAGGGCAGGACCCGGCCCCCGACCTGGCCCGCGAGCGCGGCGCAGCCGAGGACCAGGGTGTCCGCGAGCGGGACGAGCACGTACGGGCTGTCTCCGGTGGCGCAGTACCAGGTGGCCAGCAGGGCGAGCGCGGCGGCGGCCAGGTGTCCCGCGGCCACCCACAGGGCGACCGGCAGGGCCGAGGCAAGGAACCGGGGGAGCGGTCCGCGTACGGCGGTCTCCATCAGTTCGCCGGTACGGCGGCGGCGTTCCCGTCCGCCCTGCCAGCAGCCCGCCGCCACCGCCAGCGGGATGCCGAGCAGGACCGCCGCCGTGTGCGTGCGGTCCCGGGTCTCCGCCCAGCCGCCCTGCCAGGTCTCCGCGGGCACGGCGAGGGCGACGAGCAGCGTGAGCAGGACCGCACCGCCCGCCAAGGGGGCGAAACCGCGCCGGAGTTCGGGGCGCAGGGGGTGCCGGGTGACGCGGGGTCTGGCCGCGAGGAGGGTCATCGCGCCGCCACCCCGCTGTCGGCGAGGGAGGCGCGGTGGGCGCGCAGGGCCGCGGTGTAGCCGCGCTCGATGGGGTTGTCGCCGATGCCGTCCGCCGTCGCGCCGAGGGCGCTCAGGGAGTCGGGGGTGCCGCGGTGGGCGAGCCGGCCCGACGCGAGGAGGGTGACCTCCGTGCAGGCGGCGGCCACGTCCTCCACAAGGTGCGTGGAGACCAGCACGGTGGCCGTGGCGCCCAGCTCGCGCAGCAGCTCGCGGAACTCCACCCGCTGCTCCGGATCGAGGCCCGCCGTCGGTTCGTCCAGCAGCAGCACCGCCGGGTCGTTGACCACGGCCTGCGCGATGCCGACCCGGCGGACCATGCCGCCGGACAGCGTCCTGATCCTCGCGTCGATCCGGTCGGTGAGCCCGACCCGGGCGACCGCCCGCTCGACCGCGGCCGGGGTGACGGCGGCCGGCATCTCCTTCAGCCAGGCCATGTAGGCGACGAACTCGCGCACGGTGAAGCCCGGGTAGTAGCCGAACTCCTGCGGCAGGTATCCCAGCCGACGGCGCACCGCGGCCCGTCCGCGGGGGTCGCCGATGTCCTCGCCGAGCATCTCGACCCGGCCCCCGCTCGGGGCGGCGACCGTGGCGAGGACCCGGATCAGTGAGGTCTTGCCCGCCCCGTTCGGTCCGAGCAGGCCGTGCACACCGGGGCCGAGGTCGAGGTCGAGCGAGTCGAGGGCGACGGTTCTGCGGTGCCGGACATGCAGACCGGCCACCTTGATCGTGGTCAAGAGGGCTCCAGGGAGAAGCGGTACGGGGATCAGTGCCGTTCGAGGCGGTCGTACGCGGTGCGGCGGGCGGCGAGCAGGGCCGCGCACAGGACCGCGGCCGCCGCCCAGGCGCCCTGCGCGGGAGCGCCGCCGAGCCAGACGGAGGCCTGGTGCGTCAGCGCCGCGGACACCGCGCCGTCGTCGGGTGCCAGCGCCGGCGCGAGGACGGCGCACAGCCAGCCGCCGCCGGTCACCGCCGTGGCGGTCCGCAGCCCGAGCCAGCCGCCGAGGGCCAGCGAGGCCAGCGTCAGCGCCAGCCCGGGCAGCAGCCAGGCGGCGGCGCCCGGGCCGCCGTAGGACGGCAGCAGCAGACCGGCGAGGGTCAGCAGCGGCAGGCTCACCGCCAGGACCACGGCAGTGCGGGTCAGCACCAGGCGCAGTCCCGCGGACGGGGTCGACGCGGCCAGTTCGTGCAGCGGGTCCGCGTGGGCGCCGTAGGACAGGGCGACCCCGGCGAGCGGTACGACGGGGGCCAGGGCGAGGAGCAGCGGGCGGGCGCCCGCGAAGCCGGCACCGTGGGCGAGGACGACCGCGCCGACGGCGACCAGGAGGGCGGCCGGGAGCCAGGCCCCGCGCACGGCGGGGCCGGCGGCCCACAGGACGCGGATGCGGGGGAGTGGGACGGGAGCGGGCGCGGGTGCGGGTGCGGGTAGTGGCCGGTGGGGTGCTGCGGGTGCTGCGGGTGCTGCGGGTGCTGCGGGTGTCGCGAGTGCCGTCCGTCGCACGTCGGACAGGACCGTCCGCCGTACGTCGGACAGGACCGCGCCCGCCGCCGTCGCCCGTACCGACCGGGAGACCCGGGCCGCGCAGGGCGTACAGGCTTCCAGGTGCTTCTCCAGCGACCAGGCGTCCGGGTCCGGCAGGGAGCCGTCGGCGTAGCGGGCGACCAGCTCCTCGGGTGCGTGCCAGTCGGTCATGCCGGGCCTCCCATCGGGGTCGGGGCCAACAGGTCCAGCGCCGCGCGCAGTTCGGCGCGGGCGCGCATCGCCCGGGACTTCACGGTGCCCTCGGGGATGCCGAGCAGCCGGGCCGTCTCCCGGGTGGTCAGACCGTCGACCACCGTCGCGCGCAGCACCTCGCGCAACTCCGGCGAGATCCGGTCCAGGGCGGTGCCCACATCGCCGTACTCCAGGCCCGCCAGCACCCGCTCCTCCGCGGACGGCGTGGCCGCGGCGGGCCCGTACCCGGTCCGGGTGTCGTCGATCGGCGTCGTCTCCAGGCGCGCGGCCCGCTCCTGCGCCCGGCGCGCGTCGACCAGCCGGCGCGCGGCGATGGTCCACAGCCAGCCGCCCGCCTCCTCGCCGCGGTGCGCCTCGGCCGACCGCCACACGGTGACGAAGGTGTCCTGGAGCACTTCGCGGACGACCTCCGGGTCGGCGCAGCGCCGGGTCAGCCGGGCGTGCAGCCAGCCCGCGTGCCGGTCGTACAGCGCGGCCATCGCCGACGGGTCCCCGGCCGCGACGGCCCGCAGCAGGACCGCGTCCCCCGCGCCCGCCTCGTCCGACTCCCGGTGGCCCCCCATGGGGCGGAACAGTCTCACACCCCCTCTATCGACCGGCCGGGCCCACTCGGTTCACGCCCGGTCGACCCGGCGTCGAGCCGTGCTGCCGCGCGACTCGACGCCGGTGGCCCGGGCGGCGGACTTCCGCCAGCCGTGCGGGGACGCGGCGGGGCAGAATGTGACGACCGGCACGTTGTCTCCCCGGACACGTCTGCCGTCGCGCCCGCTGGGTAGGGCTGCGGTAACCCGCAAGGGCCTGCCCGACGTGATCCGCCGGACAGGCCGTAGGTCGCCGTACTCGACAAGGAGGCCCCCGTGGCCGCATCGGCACACCTTCTGCTCACCGCCCTGTCCAAACCCGAGGCGCTCACCGGGCCCGAACCGCACGTGTGCGTCTTCAGCGCGGAGAGCGCCTGCGCCGAACCCCCGCTGACCAGCGAACCTTCCCTGCCCGACACCGGGCCGCTGACCAGCGAGCCGCCGCTGTACGAGGCGATGCCACTGACCAGCGAGCCGCCGCTGTACGAGGCGCTGCCCCTGACCAGTGAGCCGCCCCTCGCCGACTTCTCGCCGCTGACGAGCGAGGCGTTCCCCGTCGACACGGACACCACGAGGCCCTGAATGGCAGAGCAGCGGTCGGCCGAAACCCCCTCCGAGGACGCGCCCTCGCAGGACCTGTCCCGGCTCGCCGGACTGCTCGGCGTCGCCACCTCCTACCAGCCCTCCCCGGACCGCACGGTCCGGGCCTCGGCGACCGCGCTCACGCTCGCGCTGACCGCGCTCGACGTCGACGTGAGCACCCCCGCGGCGGTACGGCAGGCCCTCACCGCACGCGAACGCGCCCTGCGTGAACGGCTGCTGCCCCCGACGGTCGTGCAGTGGGCCGACGCCGACCCGCCCGCCGCCCTCACCTCACTCCCGCCCGGCACCCGGCTGCGCGTGGAGACCGAGCAGGGCGAGACCCGCGCCGCCACCGACCGGCTCCTGCCCGGCGTCCACCGGCTGACCGCGACGGCCCCCGACGGCCGCACCGCCACCGCCCATCTGGTCGTCGCCCCGGCCCGGCTGCCCGGCACCGCCGGACGCACCCACGGCCTCCTCGTCCAGCTCTACTCCCTGCTCTCCCAACACTCCTGGGGCATGGGCGACCTCGGTGACCTCGCCGAACTCGCCGGCTGGGCCGGGCGGACGCTCGGCAGCGGCTTCGTCCAGGTCAACCCGCTGCACGCGGCCGTGCCCGGAGCACCCACCGACCCCTCCCCCTACCGCCCCTCCTCCCGCCGCTTCCCCGACCCGGTGCACCTGCGCGTCGAGGACATCCCGGAGTACGGCCGGGTCGAGGACCGCGAGCGGGTACGGGCGCTGCTCGAACGGGCTGACCGGCTGCGCGAGTCGGTACTGGAGAAGGGCGCCCTGATCGACCGGGACGCGGTGTGGGAGCTCAAGCGGGAGGCGCTGGAGCTGGTCCGCGAGGTGCCGCTCGGGCCCGGCCGGCGCGCCGCCTACGCCGACTTCCTCGCCGAGGAGGGGCAGGCGCTGGAGGACCACGCCACCTGGTGCGCGCTCGCCGAGGTGCACGGCTCCGACTGGCGGCGCTGGCCGGCCGGGCTGCGCGATCCCCGGTCCGCCGAAACCGCCCGCGCCCGGAACGAGTTGGCGGACCGCGTCGACTTCCACTCGCTGCTCGCCTGGCTGACCGACGCCCAGCTCACCGCCGCCCAGCGCACCGCCCGCGAGGCCGGGATGCCGATCGGCATCGTGCACGACCTCGCGGTCGGCGTGCATCCCGACGGCGCCGACTCCTGGGCGCAGCAGGATTACTTCGCCGCCGGGATGTCGGTCGGCGCGCCCCCGGACGCGTTCAACGCCCGCGGCCAGGACTGGGGCCTGCCGCCCTGGCGCCCCGACCGTCTCGCCGAGTCCGGCTACACGCCGTACCGCCGGCTGCTGCGGGCCCTCTTCCGGTACGCCGGCGCGCTGCGCATCGACCACGTCATGGGCCTGTTCCGGCTCTGGTGGGTCCCCCAGGGGCACCCGCCCACGGACGGCACCTATGTCCGCTACGACGCCGAGGCCATGCTCGCCGTCCTCGTCCTGGAGGCCTCCCGCGCCGGGGCGCTGGTGATCGGGGAGGACCTGGGTACGGTGGAGCCCGGGGTGCGGGAGGCGCTGCGGGCGCGCGGAGTGCTCGGCACGTCGGTGCTGTGGTTCGAGCGGGACTGGGCGGGCGACGGCCGTCCGCTGCCGCCCGACCAGTGGCGCTCCGACTGCCTGGCCACGGCCACCACCCACGATCTGCCCTCCACGGCCGCCCGTCTCACCGGCGACCATGTCGAACTCCGGTACCGGCTGGGTCTGCTGACCCGCTCGCTGGAGGAGGAACGCGCGGAGGCGGCGGCGGACACCGGCGAGTGGCTGGGCCTGCTCGCCCGGCTCGGTCTGCTGCGCGGCACGGGCGGCGGACACGGTACGTCGCAGGAGGAGGCCGAGATCCAGGCCGTCCACCGGTTCCTGCTGCGCACCCCGGCCCGCATGGTCGGCCTCTGGCTCCCCGACGCCGTCGGTGACCGCCGGCCCCAGAACCTGCCCGGCACCTGGGACCAGTACCCGAACTGGCGGCTGCCGATCGCCGACGCCGAGGGCAGGCCGGTGACCCTGGAGGAGCTGGCGGCGTCACCCAGGCTGCACGCGCTGGTGGAGGTGATGAGGTCGGGGTGAGGCGGGTGGTTCGGGGGAGGAAGGGGCGGCTCACGGGCGGGGGCGCCTCTTATGCACCCCCGGGCGAGCGGCCCCGTCCGCGGTTCGATACTTTTGGCACCGTGGACAAGAAGAACGCCCTGCGCGCCGGCGCCCTGGCCGCCGGTACGACGCTGATGATGCTGCTCATGTCGTCCCCCGCGCTCGCGCTGACCCGCGACGACGGCGACGACCCCGGCTCGGGCCTCAGCGTCATGGAGACGCTGGGTCTGTTCGTCGTGGCCCCGATCGCCCTGTTCGCGGTGATCACGGGCCTCGTCATGGTCCTGGACCGCTCGGCGGAGGCCCACCGCGTCAGGACCAAGCCGAAGGTGAAGGCCCCGGCGAAGGCCTGACCTCTCCCGATCTCCTGAAGGGCGCCGCCCGCACGGCGAGTACGCGCAGACCGCCGTACGCAGCGGGCGGCGCCTTCTGCACCCCGACCCCTTCCCCAACGTCCCGCTCGGGGTCCCTCTCCGCCTCCCGCTCGGGGTTCCTTTGCGGGTCCCGCTCCGGGCTCCCTCCCGTCTCCCGCTCCGGGTTCCCTTGCGGGTCTCGTGCCTGGTCCCCTTGCGGGACCCCGGTCGGGCTTCCTTCTGGGGCCTCGTCCGGTCCTGCTTCCGGCCCCGCTTCGTCGCGGCCCGCTGCCGCGCTCCTCTCCGGCCCTGCGTTTGGGCGGCCACCCGGGCCGTCTTCCAGATCCCGCTCCGAGCTCCCTTCCGGCACCCCTGTCGAACCTTCTTCCGGGCCCCCATCCGGGCCCCCATCCGGGCCCCCATCCGGGCCCCCATCCGGGCCCCCATCCGGGCGTCCTTGTGGGACGCCTGCCGGGACGCCTGCCGGGCCGCCTTCCGGTCGCTCTTCCGACCCTGCCGGGCCCGTTTCCGGCCCTGTTGCCGGCTCCTCCTGCGGCCCCGCGTCGGGTTCCGCTTCCCGCGCGGGCGCCCCCGTCGGCTCCCGGTCGCTCACGGGTTCGGAGCCGTCAGGTACCGCTGCACCGTCGGTGCCAGCCATGCCACGACCTCCTCGGGACTCAGCGCCACGGCCGGTGGCAGCCGCAGCACATAACGGGTCAGCGCGAGACCGAGCAGCTGCGTCGCGGCGAGCGCGGCCCGGGTCGGGTACTGCTCGGGGTCCGGGCACACCTGCCGGGCCAGCGGCAGCAGCTGCTCGCCGAAGATGTCCTGCATCCGCTCGGCCCCGGCCTGGTTGGTGACACCGACCCGGAGCAGGGCCGTCAGCACCTCGTTCTCCTCCCACAGGTGCAGGAAGTGCAGCACCATCGCCTCGCCGACCTCCGCACGCGGCAGCCTGCTCAGATCCGGCAATTTCAGGTCGACCGAAACGGCCGCCGCGAACAACCCCTCTTTGTTGCCGTAATAGCGCATCACCATCGACGGATCGATGTTGGCGTCCTTGGCGATGGCGCGGATGGTGGCCCGTTCGTACCCGTCAGCTGCGAATCGTTCGCGCGCTGCCGCGAGGATCGCGATGCGGGTGGTTTCCGAGCGGCGGCGGGTGCCATTCCCGGAATCGGTCACGGTACTGCGTTCATTTCCGGTCATGCCAACAAGCGTAGGCCAACACGCGTGGGCCAACAAGTGTTGACTCCAGACGAAAAGGGTCGTACCGTCGTCAACGAGCGTTGGCAAACAAGCGTTGGCAAACTGGTAGGCGTTGGCAACAGGAGGCCACCATGAACGACACCCCCCACTCCGTGATCGTCGTCGGCTGCGGCCCCACCGGTCTCCTGATGGCCGGTGACCTCGCCGCCGCCGGTGTCCCCGTGACCCTCGTCGAGAAGCGCCCCCACAAGATCAGCAACCTCTCGCGAGCGATCGTCGTGCACGCCCGCACCCTCGAACTGCTCGACGCCCGCGCCCTCTCCGACGAGGTGGAGTCCCTCGGCCGCCACCTGGACCGGATGAACCTCTTCACCCGGCTCACCGTCGAGTTCGACACCCTTCCCTCCCGCTTCAACCACATCACCCTCCTCCCGCAGTACGAGATGGAGCGGATCCTGGAGCGGCGCGCCTTCGAGGCCGGGGTCCGGTTCCGGTTCGAGACCGAGGTGACCGGGGTCCGCCAGGACGACGACGGGGTCACGGTCGAGGTGCGCGGCCCCGACCGGGAGAGCGAGGAGCTGCGGGCGGCGTACGTCGTCGGCGCCGACGGCATGCACAGCACCGTGCGCGGCGCGATCGGCCTGCCCTTCCCGGGGCGCTCCGTGATCCGCTCCGTCCTGCTCGCCGACGTCCGGCTCGCCGAGGAGCCCGAGAACCTGCTCTCCGTGCACTCCAACGGGGACGCCTTCGTGTTCTTCGCGTCCTTCGGCGACGGCTACTACCGGGTCGTCGCCTGGAACCGGCGCCGGGACACCGCCGAGAGCGAGCCGCTCCACCTGGAGGAGGTCAAGGAGACCGTCCGGCTCGCCGCGGGCCGTGACTTCGGGATGCACGACGCCAAGTGGCTGTCCCGCTTCCACAGCGACGAACGCCAGGCGCCCGCCTACCGGGTGGGCCGGGCCTTCCTCGCCGGGGACGCCGCGCATGTGCACACCCCGGCCGGCGGCCAGGGCATGAACATCGGCATGCAGGACGCGGCCAACCTCAGCTGGAAGCTCGCGGCCGTGCTCCAGGGCCGCGCGGACGAGGCGTTGCTGGACACCTACCAGGCCGAGCGCCACCCCGTCGGCACGGAGGCCATGCGCAGCAGCGGCGCCATCGTCCGCCTCGCGATGGCCAAGCACGCCTGGACGCTGGGCCTGCGGGCGGTGGTCGCCTCCGCCCTCAACGTCATGACCCCGGCCCGCCGCAAGCTGGCCCTCCAGATCACCGGCATCGGCGTCAAGTACGACGCCCCCCACGGCGCCCACCGCCTCACCGGCGCCCGCGTCCCCGACCTCGCCCTGGAGAGCGGCCGCCTCTACGAGGCCCTGCGCGGCGTCCGGTTCGTCCTGGTCACCCCGGAGAAGTTCCAGGACAAGACGGGCCTGGAGGACTGGCTCACGGTGGAGCGCCGCACCGGGCGCGGCAGCGGCAGCCGGACGAGCGTGCTGGTGCGGCCCGACGGATACGTGGCCTGGGCGGCGGACGCCGCGGACCCGGCGGAGATCGAGGCGGCGGTGGAGCAGCACGTGGGCGAGCGCATCGCCCTCGCGCGCTGAGCACCGGTCCTGCGGGTCCGGGCCCCCGCCGGGTCCTGACGACAGGACCTAGCGGTCGGACTCCCGCGTTCCGTCCAGCAACTCCCGCAACAGGTCGGCCAGTTGGCCGGCCTGTTCGGCGTTCAGGGTGGAGAGCGCCTCCGTCTGGAGGGCGAGCCCCGCGCCGACCGCCCGGTCGACCAGGCTCAGCCCCTCCTCGGTCAGCGTCACCTGGAGCCCCCGGCGGTCGTGCGGGTCGGGGGAGCGCCGGAGCAGTCCCGCCCGTTCCAGCTTGTCCAGCCGGCCGGTCATCCCCCCGGTGGTCAGCATCAGCGTCGCCGAGAGCTGACGCGGCGAGAGGGTGTACGGCTCGCCGGAGCGCCGCAGGGTCGCCAGGACGTCGAACTCGCCCCGGGAGATCCCGAAGCGGGCGTAGGCCTTCTCCATCCGGTCGCCCATCGTGCGGGCCAGCCGGGAGATGCGCCCGAAGACCTCCATCGCGGCGGTGTCGAGGTCGGGCCGCACGGCCGCCCACTGGCCGATGATCGCGTCGACGGCGTCCTTGCGCTGTTCCGGGCGTGCGTTCATGCGGGGAGTATCCCGGCCGCGCAGGGTCGGCCGCAAGAAAGTGGCTTGACGGAAAGTAGCTTAAGAGTAAGCTACTTTCCATCGACCTACTTCCTCGAAGGGTGCGTCCCATGGCTGCCGGCCGCGTCGCGATCACCGCCCTCACCGCTCTCGCGCCGGTCTCCTGGGGCACGACGTACTACGTCACCACCGAGTTCCTCCCGCCGGACCGCCCCCTGTTCACCGGCCTGATGCGGGCCCTGCCCGCCGGTCTGCTGCTCCTCGCGTTCGCCCGGGTGCTGCCGCGCGGCGCCTGGTGGTGGCGGGCGGGGGCGCTCGGCGCGCTCAACATCGGCGCCTTCTTCCCGCTGCTGTTCCTGGCGGCGTACCGCCTGCCCGGTGGCCTCGCGGCGGTGGTCGGCTCGGTCGGGCCGCTGTTCGTGGTGGGCCTCTCGGCGCTGCTGCTGAGTCAGCGGCCGACGGCACGCGCGCTGGTGACGGGAGCGGTCGCGGCGTTCGGTGTCGGTCTGGTCGTCCTGAAGGCGGTCGGCGCGCTGGACGCCCTCGGGGTGCTCGCCGCCCTCGCCTCCACCGCGTCGATGTCCACCGGCACCGTGCTGGCGAAGAAGTGGGGCCGCCCCGAGGGTGCGGGCCCGTCCGCGCTGGCCGGCTGGCAACTGACCGTCGGGGGGCTCCTGATCGCCCCGGTCGCGTTCCTGGCCGAGGGGGCGCCGCCCGCCCTGGGTGCACGGGCGGCCGTCGGCTACCTCTACCTCGCCCTGGCCGGTACGGCGGTCGCGTACTGGCTCTGGTTCCGGGGCATCGGCCGCCTCACCGCGACCCAGGTCACCTTCCTGATCCCGCTCTCCCCGCTCACGGCGGCGGTCGTCGGCTGGGCGGCGCTGGGGGAGTCGCTGACGCCGGTGCAACTGGTGGGCATGGCGCTGGCGCTCGGCGCGACGGTCGCCGGGCAACTGCTGCCGGGCGGAGGCGGCGGGGCCGTGCGAACGTTCAGTTCTGCTGAAAGGAACGGTCGAAAAGATTCGATGGACGTGACAGGTCCGGCGCTGCGACGGTAGATCTCCGCGATCACCGACGAAAGGACCTCTGTGGCGGTCACAGCCGACCGGATCTCCCGTACGACCTCCCGCGCGTCGAGGCCGAGGACGGCAGCCCCCGTCCTCGGCCTCGCGCTGGCCGCCCTCGCCACGCTCGTCTGGTCCGGCAGCTTCGTCACCGCACGGGCGCTGCACGACAGCGTGCCGCCGGTGCAGCAGGCGTTCTGGCGGTGGATCGTGGCGCTCGCGGCGGTCGCCCCCTTCGGCGCCCGGCGGGCCTGGCGGCAACGGGCGCTGATCCGCGAGCACCTCGGGTACGTGGTGCTCGCCGCGCTGCTCGGCGTCAGCGTCTACAACACCCTCGTCAACCAGGCCGGGACGACCACGCCCGCCGCCACCATGGCCATGATCATGGCGGCGTCGCCGGTGCTGATGGCCCTCTTCGAACGGCTGGGCGGAGTGCGGCTGGGCGGGCGGCGGATCGCGGGGCTGCTGGTCGCCTGGGCCGGGGTCATGCTGCTCGTCGGCGGCGGCGGGCACTTCGCGGTCGGGGACCTGTGGATGATCGGGGCGGCCTGCTGCTTCGCGGGCTACAGCGCCCTGTTGCGCCGCAAGCCCGCCGAACTGGGCGGCGTGGCCTTCCTGTTCACCACGTTCCTGGTGGGCGCGGCCCTGCTGCTGCCCGCGCAGGGCGTCAGCCTCGCGGTGCAGGGCGGCTTCACGCCCACCGCCGGCACGGTGCTGCCCCTGGTCTACGTCGGTGTCGCCTCCTCCGCCGTGGCCTTCTTCGCCTGGAACCGGGCGATCGCGCTGATCGGCGCGGCCCGCGCGGGAATCGTGTACTACCTGCAGCCGGTGTGCGTGGCGCTGCTGTCCTGGGTGCTGCTGGGGGAGACCGTCGGCTGGGCGCAGGTACTGTGCACGGCGCTGATCCTGGGCGGGGTGGTGCTGGGAGCCGGGGCGCGGCGGTGACGTAGGTTGCGGCCATGGCCGAGTGGGACATCCGGAAGCTGCTGATTCTGCGGACGCTGCGGGAGCGGGGGACGGTGACGGCGACCGCGGAGGCGCTGCGGATGACCCCGTCGGCCGTGTCGCAGCAGCTGACCAATCTGGCCCGCCAGTTGGGGGTGCCCCTGCTGGAGGCGCGGGGGCGGGGGGTGCGGCTGACCGACGCGGCCCGGCTGGTGCTGCGGCACGCCGAGGCCGTGTTCGAGCAACTGGAGCGGGCGGACGCCGAGTTGGGGGCGTATCTGCACGGGGAGGCCGGTGAGGTCCGGGTGGGGGCCTTCTCCACCGCCGTACCCGCGCTGGTCGTTCCGGCCGTGCGGGTGCTGCGGGCCGGGCATCCCGGTGTACGGGTGCAGGTCCGGGAGGCCGAGGCGGGGGAGGCGTACGAGCTGCTGGGGAGCGGGGAGGTCGACCTGGCCCTGTCGCTCGCGGCACAGGCGCCGAGCGCAGCGGATGCCCGGTTCACCCGGGTGACCCTCCTCGCGGACCCCTTGGACGTGGCCCTGCCCCGGGACCATCCCCTGGCCGCCGCGGAGCGCCTGCGGCTGGCCGACCTCGCCGCCGAGCCGTGGATCTTCGGCGGGAGCGGACCCTGGTCGGACATCACCCGGGGGGTCTGCGAGGCGGCCGGGTTCACCCCGCACCAAGGGCACTCGGCGACCGGCTGGACCGCGATCCTCGCAATGGTGGAGGCGGGGATGGGGGTGGCGCTGGTGCCCCGGATGGCCGCGGTGCCCCGGGACGGCGTCGCCATGCGGGAACCGGCCACCGAACGGCCGGTCCGGCATGTGGTGGCCGCGGTGCGCAGGGGCGCGCAGGACGCACCGGCGGTGCAGCGGGTGCTGGACGCCCTGCGGACGGTCGCCGCGGGGCTCGGGAGCTGAGCGGGGCAAGCGCGAAGGGGCGCCCGGTGCCGGACCGGGCGCCCCTCCTCGTCTCGTTGCCGCCGGTTACTCGGCCGTCGCCGCCGCGTCCGCCGCCTGGGCCTTCAGCGCGCGCTCCACGCCCGCGCGGGATTCCGAGACCAGACGGCGCAGGGCCGCGCTCGGCTCGGCGGAGGCCAGCCAGGCGTCCGTCTTCGCCAGGGTCTCCTCGGAGACCTGGAGCGTCGGGTACAGGCCGGTCGCGATCTGCTGCGCGATCTCGTGCGAGCGGCTGTCCCAGATGCTCTTCAGGACGTCGAAGTAGCGGTCCGTGTACGGCGCCAGCAGCTCCCGCTGGTCCGTCTGCACGAAGCCGCCGATCACCGCCTCCTGGACTGCGTTCGGGAGCTTGTCCGACTCGATGACCGAGGCCCAGGCCTCCGCCTTCGCCTCCGCGGTCGGGCGGGCCGCGCGCGCGGTGGCCACGTGCCGCTCACCGGCCGCCGTCCGGTCCCGCTCGTACTCGCTCGCGATCTCCGCCTCGTCGAAGCGGCCCACCGCTGCCAGGCGGTGCACGAACGCCCAGCGCAGCTCCGTGTCGACGGCCAGGCCCTCGATGGACCGCGAGCCGGCCAGCAGCGCCTCCAGCAGATCGAGCTGCTCCGGCGTACGGGCCGCGGACGCGAACGCCCGTGCCCACGCGAGCTGGTGGTCGCTGCCCGCCTCCGCCGCCCGCAGATGGGCGAGGGTCGCGTCGGTCCAGCGGGCCAGCAGGGTCTCCCGGGCGGCCGGGTCGGCGTACAGGTCGATCGCCAGCTTCACCTGCCGGTGCAGCGACTGCACGACACCGATGTCCGACTCCTTGCCGATGCCGGACAGGACCAGGGAGAGGTAGTCGCGGGCGGCGAGTTCGGCGTCCCGCGTCATGTCCCACGCCGACGCCCAGCACAGCGCGCGCGGCAGCGAGGACTCGAAGTCGCCGAGGTGCTCCGTGACGAACGCCAGCGACTCCTCGTCCAGGCGGACCTTGGCGTAGGACAGGTCGTCGTCGTTGAGCAGCACGACCGCCGGACGGCGCTTGCCCACCAGCTGCGGTACGGCCGTCAGTTCGCCGTCCACGTCCAGCTCGACCCGCTCCCGGCGCACCAGCTTGCCGCCGGCCTCGTCGCGCTCGTACAGGCCGACCGCGATCCGGTGCGGGCGCAGCGTCGGCTCACCCTTCGCCCCGGCCGGCAGGGCGGGGGCCTCCTGGCGGATGGCGAAGGAGGTGATCAGGCCCTCCGCGTCCGTCTCGATCTGCGGGCGCAGGACGTTGATGCCGGCCGTCTCCAGCCACGCCTTCGACCAGGCCTTCAGATCACGGCCGGAGGTCTCCTCCAGCGCGCCCAGCAGATCGCTCAGCCGCGTGTTGCCGAACGCGTGCGCCTTGAAGTACGCCTGCACGCCCCGGAAGAACTCGTCCATGCCGACGTACGCGACCAGCTGCTTCAGGACCGAGGCGCCCTTGGCGTAGGTGATGCCGTCGAAGTTGACCAGGACGTCGTCCAGGTCGCGGATCTCGGCCATGATCGGATGCGTGGAGGGCAGCTGGTCCTGGCGGTAGGCCCAGGTCTTCATGGAGTTGGCGAACGTCGTCCACGAGTGCGGCCAGCGCGAGCCGGGCGCGTACGCCTGGCAGGCGATGGAGGTGTAGGTGGCGAACGACTCGTTCAGCCACAGGTCGTTCCACCACTCCATGGTGACCAGGTCGCCGAACCACATGTGGGCCAGCTCGTGCAGGATCGTCTCGGCGCGGATCTCGTAGGCCGCGTCCGTCACCTTGGAGCGGAACACGTACTGGTCGCGGATGGTCACCGCGCCCGCGTTCTCCATCGCGCCCGCGTTGAACTCCGGCACGAACAGCTGGTCGTACTTCTGGAAGGGGTAGTCGTAGTCGAACTTCTCCTGGAACCAGTCGAAGCCCTGCCGGGTGACCTCGAAGATCGCGTCCGAGTCCAGGTACTCGGCGAGCGAGGGGCGGCAGTAGATGCCGAGCGGGACCGACTGGCCGTCCTTCTCGTAGGCGCTGTGCACCGAGTGGTAGGGGCCGACGATCAGCGCGGTGATGTACGTGGAGATCCGCGGGGTCGGCTCGAAGGCCCAGACGTCGTCCTTGGGCTCGGGCGTGGGCGAGTTGGAGACGACGGTCCAGCCGGCCGGCGCCTTCACGGTGAACCGGAAGGTCGCCTTGAGATCCGGCTGCTCGAAGGAGGCGAAGACCCGGCGGGCGTCCGGCACCTCGAACTGGGTGTAGAGGTACGCCTGGTTGTCGACCGGGTCGACGAACCGGTGCAGGCCCTCACCGGTGTTGGTGTACGCGCACTCCGCGACGACCCGCAGGACGTTGCGGCCCTCCAGCAGCCCGGGCAGGGCGATCCGCGAGTCCTTGAAGACCTCGGCCGGGTCGAGCGCGTCGCCGTTGAGGGTGACCTCGTGCACGGCGGGAGCGACGAGGTCGATGAAGGACTCGGCCCCTCCCTCGGCGACGTCGAAGCGCACCGTGGTCGCGGACCGGTAGGTTCCGCCCTCCTGCGCGCCGGAGAGGTCGAGATCGATCTCGTACGAGTCAACGGTGAGCAGCTTCGCCCGCTGCTGCGCCTCTTCGCGAGTCAGGTTTGTGCCAGGCACGCGGTCATCTCCTCGTTATGTGTGGGTTCGGTCATCCTTCCATGGGACCTGTGTGGAAGGCGATGTCCGTTTACCGCCGGTGAACGGGGCCCGGGGGCGGCAGCGTGGAGTCATGGCGATCTACCGCGCACGACCCGTCCCCGCCCCGGCCCTGAAGGAGCTGCGCTCCGTCGACGACGCGGGGCGCCCGGCCGTCCCGCTGACCGACGAGGAGGGCGGGGCACCGCTGCGCTGCTGTCTTCGCCGCAGCACACCCGGCGAGCGGATCGCGCTGGTCAGCTACGCGCCGCTGCGCCGCTGGGCGGCCGGGACGGGCGCGGACCCCGGCCCCTACGACGAACAGGGCCCGGTCTTCATCCACGCCGAGGAGTGCGCGGGACCGCAGGAGGGCGACGGCCATCCCTTCGCCAACACGCACCGGACCGTCCGCCGCTACTCCGCCGACGGCCGCATCCTCGGCGGGGAGCTGGTCGCGGCCCCGGACGACGAAGCCTTCCGCAACGCGTTCGACGACCCGTCCGTGGCACTCGTCCACGTCCGGGCCGTCGAGTACGGCTGCTTCCTCTACGAGGTCACCAGGGCCTAGTCGCTCTCGTTCGGCAGGCCCTGGCCCTTCAGCTCGGCCGCCACCAGCTCCGCGATCTGCACCGCGTTCAGCGCGGCGCCCTTGCGGAGGTTGTCGTTGGAGATGAACAGGGCCAGGCCGTGCTCCACCGTCTCGTCCTCGCGGATCCGGCCGACGAAGGAGGCGTCCTTGCCGGCCGCCTGCAGCGGGGTCGGGATGTCGGAGAGGACCACGCCGGGGGCGGCGGCCAGCAGCTCGGTCGCGCGCTCCGCGCTGATCGGGCGGGCGAAGCGGGCGTTGACCTGGAGGGAGTGGCCGGAGAAGACCGGGACCCGCACACAGGTGCCGGAGACCTTCAGCCCGGGGATCTCCAGGATCTTGCGGGACTCGTTGCGGAGCTTCTGCTCCTCGTCGGTCTCGTTCAGACCGTCCTCGACGATCGAGCCGGCCAGCGGCAGCACATTGAAGGCGATGGGGCGCTTGTAGACCTGCGGGGCGGGGAAGTCGACCGCCTCGCCGTCATGGGTGAGCCGGTCGGCCTCGGCGACCACCTTCTGCGCCTGGCCGTGCAGCTCCGCCACGCCCGCGACCCCGGATCCGGACACCGCCTGGTAGGTGGCGACGACCAGCGCCTCCAGGCCCGCCTCCTGGTGCAGCGGCCTGAGCACGGGCATCGCGGCCATCGTGGTGCAGTTCGGGTTGGCGATGATGCCCTTGGGCCGGTCGGCGACGGCGTGCGGGTTCACCTCGGAGACGACCAGCGGGACCTCGGGGTCCTTGCGCCAGGCCGAGGAGTTGTCGATCACGACGGCGCCCTGCGCGGCGACCTTCTCGGCCAGCGCCTTCGAGGTCGCGCCGCCCGCCGAGAACAGCACGATGTCCAGGCCCGTGTAGTCGGCCGCCGAAGCGTCCTCCACCGTGACACCGTCCAGGACCGTCCCCGCGGAGCGGGCCGAGGCGAACAGGCGCAGCTCCGTGACGGGGAAGTTCCGCTCCGTGAGGATCCTTCGCATGACCGTGCCGACCTGTCCGGTGGCTCCGACGATTCCGACCCTCACGGTGACTCCTTCGCTGTGGCGCATTGCGTGGCCTGGACGTTTCCATGATGCGTCCCATCCGGGCCGTTGTGTCCAATCGTTTGCCCGAGTGATGGGACGCCACTCCCTTCAGGGCCGCAGTTCGATCACCCACGCGCCCAGCGCCCGGACGTGCAGGATTGAGCTCTGGATCCGGTACGGCCCGGAAGAACCCGTGATTTTCCGCTTCGGGAACAGGTTTTCGTCCAGTTCGTAGACGTGCATGATCACGCTCGACCCGGCGACGACCATCTCGGCCTCGGCCCCGGTGTGACGTACGACTCCGTATCCCTCGCCCTGGTTCCGCGGGCCGAGCCCGGTCGCCGCGCCGAGCGCCTCCGGCTCCAGACGCCATTTCGTGCCGTCGGTGGCGTACACGGACACGAAGCAGGTGCCGCCCGGGTCCACGAAGACGGGACCGAGCGAGGGGCGCCGGCGGCCGTGCGTGTCGAGGACGATCACCGGCCTGCCGAACGGGTGGTTCACCGCGTACACGCACAGCTTCTCGTCCTTGCCCAGCGATGTCTTGCGCACGGTCAGCAGCGTGGGCGGCCCCGCGTACCGCAGGACGGTGGTGCCCTTGCCCTCGGCCGAGCGGCCGAGCAGCGGCGCCTCGTCCTCGGGGAGCAGGCGCAGCGACCACTTGCCGGAGTGCTTGACCCGTACCGTCCGCTCGGCCTGGCCCTGGCTGAACATCACGACCGTGCCGCGGGTGCCGTGCGTGTAGGTCTTCAGCCACTCGTCCTCGTCGCCGTACTCGTCGACGAGCTTCAGTTCGGTGTCGTAGCTGCGCTCGGCACCCGTGAACTCGTACTGGAGCAGCGACGGGCGCCCGGGCCGCGGGTTGACGAGCGTGATCGTCTTCTCGCCGCGGCCCTCGTAGGCATCCGTCCGGCCGTCCTTGCCGCGCTTGGGGACGGGCACCGGGGAGGTGGTGAGCTCCCACTGGTGGCGGCTCTTGTCGATCGAGAGCAGGATGGGGCCTTCGGTGATCCGGACGGTCTCCTTGACCCGCTTGCCGTTCCAGGCGTGGACCAGCCGCTCCGGGTGCTTGAGCTCCTCCGGGGTGTCGCCCCGGTGGCAGTTCAGCTGGAACCAGCCGTTGTGGCGGTCGGTCGCACGCACCTTCAGATCGGCCTCGGCGCCCGAGTAGAAAAGGACCTCGGGGCCGCTGCCGCGGACCGTTTCGGCATCGAACGGACGGGCCGCCGACAGGGGCAGGACGGTGAGCTTCCAGTTCCCGGAGCAGCTCACGTTCAGCCGCAGCGGTCCGCCCTTGCGGGGCGGCACGAACAGGACCCGGCCGTGGTGCTCGGGCAGGTCGTGGCAGAAGATCGTGTCGTCGCGTCCGCGCAGCTCGACCTGGATCCACTGGTAGTCCTCGACCCGGGCCTCCATGATCACCGGACCCGAGTCCGGGGGGAACGGAATGTCCATGGTGATCTTGGAGCTGCCCTTGCCGCTGCGGACGTACGGCTCGAAGTCGAAGAATCCCTCGCTCCAGGGAGCAGCGGTGGCGGCCGGCGCGGGCACCGGCACGACCGCGGCGGGCGGGGACACGACGACGGCGGCGGGCGGGGGCACGGCGACGGTGGGCGGTGGGACGACCGCGGTGGGCGGCGGTGCCGAGGTCTTCGCCACCCCGGTGATCATCACCGGTCCCACCGAAGCCGTCGGTCCCACCGGAGCCACCGGCACCGGCTCCTCCGCCACCACGATCCCGAAGTCCGTGGCGAGCCCCGCCAGCCCCGAGTCGTAGCCCTGCCCGACCGCACGGAACTTCCAGGCGCCGTCGCGCCGGTAGAACTCCCCGAGCACGAAGGCCGTCTCGCTCGACGCGTCCGTCACCTCGTAGTGCGCGACGATCGTGCCGTCCGGCGCCACGGTCTGCGCCGCGAGCCCCGGCACCGCCCCGAAGGTGCCGTCGTCGCAGGACCCGGCGATCAGCACCCGCTGGACCGCCGGTTCCACCCGGGGCAGGTCCAGCTCCAGCCACTCCGCGAGCTGTTCCCCGCTGTCGCCGGTGCCCACGTGGCGGACCGCCCCCGAGGGATGCGCGGGCCGGCCGTGGAAGACGAGGTCGGCGTCACCCCGTACCTTGCCCGCCGCGTCCAGCAGCAGCGCCGAGACCTCCACCGCGGGCGTCCCCCCGACCTTGCGCCGGCAGACGGCGACCCTCAGCAGACCTGCGGGGACAGGGGTGTTGGCCCCTTTGGTGATGTGCGTCATGGGGCACATGGTGACAGTGGAAATGATGTGAAGAAAAGATTCCGCAGTCCGGGTCGAACGTTTTCTCCCGCACCGGCGTCATAGGGGAAACGCGGCGAGGGGAGGGGTGGCTGTGCTGCGCAGAAAGACCCGGCGCGGCCAGGGGGACCCGGTGCACGACGTGCCGGACGATCCCCTGGACGCGGCTCAGGAGCGCAGGGTGCGGGCGGTGCTCGCGCTCGGCGGGGTGCCGCAGGCGGACCTGCCGGACGGGGTGCAGCAGGTCCGCCTGCGGCTGCTGGAACGCGCGGCGAGCGGCCGGGAGGCGCCGCGGGACGTCTCGGCGTGGGCGGCGGTGGTCGCCTCCAACCTCGCCATGGACTGGCACCGGGCCAAGAAGCGCCAGGAACGGCTCGGCGAGCGGCTCGCCGCCCTGCGCCAGAGCGAGCACCCCTCCGGCGAGGACACCAGCCTGCTCTCCCTCGCCGTGGCCCAGGGCTTGGACGAACTGCCCGACGCCCAGCGTCAGGTGGTCGTCCTGCGCTTCTACGCCGACCTGCCGGTACGGGACATCGCCGAGCAACTCGCCGTCCCCGAGGGCACGGTGAAGAGCAGGCTGCACACGGCGGTACGGGCTCTGCGCGCCCGCCTGCACGAGGACGAGGTGGTGTGACGTGACCGCCGAACACGACGGCGTCGACGCGCTGATGGCCGCGCTCACCGACGAACCCCTGCCCGAGGAGGCGGACGCCGCCTACCTCGCCGAACACCGCGCGGCGACCGCCGACATCACCGCACTGCGGGAGCAACTGGACATCATCGGCCGCGCCCTGGGAGGGGAGACGCCGAAGCCCGCACCGGCTCCCGTGCCCCTACGGCCGGTGAGGCGCCGTGCCTTTCGGCTCGCCGCCGGCACCCTCGCGGCGGCCGCCGCGGCGACCGTGATGGTGGGCCTCGGCTGGCTGGTGGTGCAGGCCGACCCGGGTGCGAGCAGCGCCGACTCGGGCGCCAGTGCCGCGAAGGAGGCGCAGCAGGACACCAGTGAAGGCGTCCTGTTCGGCAGCCCCCGCTATCTCGCCTGCGCGTACCTGGTCGCCGAGGGCGAGGTCCGCTCCGCCGAACCGGCCGCCGCCGGCGGCCCGGAGCTGATCCGGGTGACCGTGGAGCTGACCCGGGTCCACAAGCCCGGGAAGCCCGGGCCCGAGCGGGGCGACGACCTCGCTTACGTGATCGACGAGAACACCGCTCCCGGCCTGCGCGCGGGCGACCACGTCCTGTTCGGCGTCCCGGAGAAGGGCGCCCCGCCGGACATGTGGGTCGTCGGTGAGACGGAGGTCGCCCGGGAGCGGGACCGGATCGACGACGCGCTGCCCGAATCCCGCTCCCTGGACTGCGGATGAGAAAAGGGCGGGCGCCCGCACGGACGCCCGCCCCTGTACTGCCGTGGAGCTACGGGGTGACCTTCTCGATCTTCACGCTGCCGGCGCCCGCGACCGTGCCGCGCGCGTTGAGCAGTTCGACCTGGCCGAAGAACTCACGGCCCTCCGGCGCGGCGGCCGCGACGGTGACGTTCGCGGAGACCGTGGCGGAGTCGCCCGTGCCCAGCTTCACCGGCGCAGACCCGTCGACGCTGACCGAGCCGAGCGCGGCGGAGAAGAACACGTCCAGGTAGTCGTAGGCGGTGGAGCCGGACGGCACCGCGTAGCCCACGACCTCGATGGTGTACGTGCCGGCGGCCGGCTTCGGGAGCGAGACCGCCTCCTCCGAGTCGCCGTCAGCGGCCTGCGCGACCTGGTTGCCGTCCTTGTCGTAGACCGTCAGGTCCAGGTCGGCGGCCGTGTCGGAGACGTTGCCGATGGCGACGTCCAGGGACGCGGCGCCCTCGGGGACCTCGACCGTGGTGGTGTGCGTCTCGTGGTCGGCGATGGTCGGCCGGGCCGCCTTGGACGAGCCGAGCGGACCGCCGGCCAGCTTGCCGTCGAGGGCGGCGAACTTGTTCGTCACCTTCCAGGACGCCTCGACCGGGGTGCCCACCTTGGCCTCCGGCACGGTCACGGTCTCCGGGTCGAAGACCGCGCCGAGCACGGTGACGTCCAGCTTGTAGGGGTTGTCGAGCAGCGGCGACGTACGACGCGACTCGACCTCGATCTCCCAGACGCCGGGCTGCGGGTCGGCGTAGGAACGCACGTCCGGCTTGCAGCCGTTGCCGTCGAGGTAGTTGTTGTAGCAGTTCGGCGTGGACGTCGTGTCCGACGGGACGCCGTAGGGGTGGATGGCGATGAAGCGGGTCTGGCTCTTGTCCGCCAGTCCGCCGATCGCGACCTCCAGCGACTTGGCGCCCTCGGGCACGGTCACGTAGTACGACTTGTGGCTGTTGCGCTGCACCGTGCCGGACGCGGAGTAGGTGTACTGCAGCGGCGCGGCGACCACGACGGTCGACATGACCTGCTTGTCGATGCCCTCGGTGCGCGGGTCGTCGACCTCGAGGATCGCGCTCTTCAGCCCGGCGGACCGCGGCGCGGCCTGCACCTTGACGGTGACCGGCTGGTTCAGCGGCAGGTTCACCTCGTCGGAGCCGACGATCCGGAAGGTGTCCCCGGCGTTGTTCTCGAAGTGCAGCTCGTGCCGGATTGCCCGTTCGGCGCCGGACGTGCGGGTCAGGGTGATCTCGTACGTCTTCTTCTGGCCGGCCTTCAGGCCGCCCTCGCGGTCGTACAGGCCGGTGCCGAAGCCCGGGGTCTTCAGGAACTGGTCGATCGCGGTGTCGACCGGCGCCTTCACCGCGTAGGTGTGCGCGGTGGCGCCGTCCTTGATGGCGTCCCAGGCGTCGGGGATGTTGATCAGGCCCGCGCCTTCCTCGTACGCCTGGACTCCGCTGATGTGGTCGGCGGTCGAGGTGAGCGCGGTGCGCAGCGTGGCCGGGGTGAGCTCGATGCCCTTGCGCTTGGCGGCGCTCAGCAGCAGTGCCGAGGCGCCCGCGGCCTGCGGGGAGGCCATCGAGGTGCCCTGGAGCATGCCGTAGCCGGCCGGCAGCGAGTAGCCCGCCTCGGCGACCGGGAGGCCCGGCAGCCAGGTCTGGATGGTGTTGACGGAGGCACCCGGCGCCACGAGGGTCGGGGCGAAGCCGCCGTCCTCGCGCGGGCCGCGGGAGGAGAACGGCATCATCGCGTAGCGCTTCTGCACCAGCGAGCCGTAGTTGGACGCCCAGGTCTCCTTGGAGACGGACGCGCCGACCGAGATGACCTTGTCGGCCAGGGCCGGGTCGCCGATGGTGTTGGTGCCGGGGCCGGAGTTGCCCGCGGAGATCACCAGCTGGACGCCGTAGGTGTCGATCAGGCGGGTGTAGAGCTCGGCGCGCGCGTTGTTGCCGTCGTTGAGCGCCGGCAGGCCGCCGATGGACATGTTGACGATGTCGACACCGCGGTTGACGACGAGGTCGATCATGCCCTCGGTCAGCGCGACGTTGGTGCAGCCGCCGGTCCAGGTGCAGGCGCGCGAGGAGACGACCTTGGCGCCGGGCGCGGCGCCGTTCATCTCGCCGCCGAACAGGCCGTTGGCGGCGGTGATGCCGGCGACGTGGGTGCCGTGCTCGGACTCGATGACGCCGATGTTGACGAAGTCGCGCTTCTGCCCGACCCAGTCACCGCCGTAGGGGTCCATCGGGACGTCCTTGCGGATCTCCACGACGAACGGCTGGCGCTCGGCGACGTCGGTGCCGGGGTTGTCGGTGCCGAACCAGCCGATCTGGAAGCCGTCCTTGTACGGCTTCATCGGGGTGTCGTCACCGAAGTCGGCGTTGTTGTTCAGGTCGACCCGGACCGTGCCGGCCGTGGCGTCGTACAGCACGCCCCAGACGTCGGTGGTGTCGCCGTCCCGGTTGGCGTCGCCCTTGGCGTCGCCGCCCGCGGTGACCGACTCGCGGAACACGTTGACCTGGTACGACCCGGCGGGTGCCGTCCAGGTGCGGCCGGAGAAGGTGAAGCTGGGCCCGGAGACGCTGGTGGTCATCGCGCGCCAGGTGGCGTCGCTGTCGACGATCGGGTCGGTCGCGGTGACCCAGTCGACGATCTTGCGCTCACCGGTGGTGGTCTTCTGGAGCGCCGGGTGGGAGAGGTCCACGCCCGAGTCCAGGACACCGATGGTGATCCCGCGGCCGTCCGCCTTCGGGTGGTCCTCGACGAAGTCGACGGCGCCGGTCTCGAAGGAGGGGTTGTACGGGTTCTCGGCGGGGGTGTTCTTGCCGGGGGCCGGATAGGCGGCGGCGGTCGACGCCGACTCCTTGGTCGCGGCGACCGGGTCGTCCAGCGGGATCTCCTCGCGCAGGTCGATGCCGTGCACGGAGGAGAGCTTCGCCGCGGCGGCGATGGCGGCGTCCGCCTTGGCCGTCGGGACGGTGGCGCGGACGTAGCCGAGCTCGTCGTAGGCGCGGCCCACGGAGCCGCCCTTGACCGCGTCCAGGTCCGCGGCGACCTGCTCGGTCCGGCCGGGGGCGGTGGCGATCATCATGGTGACGTTCTTGTCGCCGGCCGCCTTGGCGTCGGCGAGCAGGTCCGCGTCGTCCGAACCGAGCTTGTCGTGCGCGGACTTGACGGCGGGGTCGGCCGCGGCCGGAGTGTCCTCGGCGAAGGCCAGGGGGATCGGCCCGGCGGCGGAGAGCGCGGCCACGAGCCCCGCGGCCACGGCGATCCGGGCCGCGCGTCTGGCACCCGATATGGGTTCGCGCTGGGGGGTGTGGGTCATCAGCATCCCTTGTAGGTAAAGGAACGAGCGTGGAGCGATCGCTCAGCCTTACTCAGGGGACAGATGTTTGGGGAGAGTTGACTCAAACGAAATCGAGGGATGGGGAAAACCCGCTATCCCTTTCCGGGTGATCCGTGGCGAACGGTACAAGTCGCCACGGCGCCCCGGTCCTCCTTCGTCGGCCTTGGTCCCCCTCAGTCCTCTTTGGTCCGCGCGTAGTGCCGGGACGCCTTCGCGCGGTTGCCGCAGGTCGCCATGGAGTGCCAGCGGCGGGTGCCGTTGCGCGAGGTGTCGAAGAAGTACAGGACGCAGGCCTCGTGGGCGCAGGCGCGGATCCGGTCCGGCGCGGTGGTGAGCAGCGTCAGGTAGTTGCGGGCGGCGAGCCAGGCCGGACCCCAGGCGGGGGAGGGGAACTCGGGGAGCTCACCGGGCCCCTCGGCGGTGAGCGTGGCCCGGATCCGGCCGTGCGCGAGGACGGCGTCGACGAGCGGTGCCGCGTCCTGCGGTGATCCGTCGACGGCCGCCTTCACCGCGTCCCGGGCCTGGAGGAGGTGGCGCAGGGTCGTGGCGTCGGCGCCGAAGGTGCCGTCCAGGCCGTTGGCGGCGAGCCAGATCGCGAGCCCTTCGGTGTCCGTCAGCAGGTCCTGGGGGGCGCCGTCCTGCATCCAGCGCGTGTTCAGCAGGTCCAGCGCGAGCGGCTCGCCGGTGTGCGGGCGGGGGTCGGACCTGCGGGGGTGGGGGTCGGACATGTGGGGGGCTCCCTTCCGTGCTAACCGGTCAAGAGTAGGTGACTGGTTGACACTCGCCGAACCTAACCACTAATCTCACTTACACAGGTTAGATACGGCGGAGGGAAACCCATGGCACTGCACACCGGCCACACCGGCCTGAACGTCACCGACCTCGACCGCTCGCTCGCCTTCTACCGGGACGTCCTCGGCTTCACCCCGCTCGCCGAGGGCAAGGAGGAGGACCGGCGGTTCGCGCTGCTCGGGGACGGCGAGACGCTCGTCCTCGCGCTCTGGCAGCAGGCCGCGGGACCGTACGACGGCACCCGCTCCGGCCTGCACCACCTCGCCTTCCGGGCGGACTCGATCGAGCAGGTCCGCGCTTACGAGAGCGCCCTGCGCGAGTACGGCGTGGAGTTCGCCCACGAGGGGGTCGTGGCCCACGCCGAGGGCGCCGGGTCCGGCGGCATCTTCTTCCACGACCCCGACGGCATCCGGCTGGAGATCTCGGTGCCGAGCGGCGCCGAGGGCGCCCCGGCGCCCTACGGGTCCGCGCCGACCTGCGGCTTCTTCTAGCCATGAGCGTCTACCACCAGGGCTCGCTCGCCGTGCAGGACCGGCTCGGCGTGCGGGACCTCGCCGACCACGTCGGCCGGTCCATCGGGGAGGGCATCAAACCGGTGGCCGCCGCCTTCCTCGGACTCCAGCCGCTGCTGGTGGCCGGCGCCGCCGACCCGGCGACCGGCAGGGTGTGGGCGGCGCCGCTGGCCGGTCCGCCCGGGTTCGTCCGGGCCACCGGGCCCCGGCAGATCTCCGTCGCGGGCCCGGTCCCTCCGGCCTCCCCGCTCGCGGCGGCCCTCGCCACCGAGGGCGCCCCGGTCGGCACCATCGCCCTCGACCCGCGCACCCGGCGCCGGATGCGGCTCAACGGACGGCTCCGGCCCACCCCCGGCGGGCTCGCCATCGAGGCGGACCGCGTCTTCGCCAACTGCCCGAAGTACCTCCAGCGGAGGGAGACCTACGAGACAGTGCCCGACCGCAGGCCGGGGGAGCCCCTGACGGCCCCCGAACTGTCCGACGCCCAGGCGCGGTTCCTCACCGCCGCCGACACCTTCTTCCTGGCCAGCGTCCACGAGGGCGGCGCCGACGCCAGCCACCGCGGCGGCAACCCCGGCTTCGTGCGCGTCGACTCGCCCCGCGAACTGAGCTGGGCGGACTACCCGGGCAACTCCATGTACCTGTCCCTCGGCAACCTCGCCGCCGACCCCCGCGCCGGACTGCTCTTCCTGGACTGGACGACGGGCACGGCCCTGCACCTCACCGGCGAGGCCCGTACGGAGTTCGCTCCCGAACGACGGGTCCGGTTCACCCTGTCCGAGGCGCGGGAGATCCCGGCCGCGGTCCCCCTGCGCTGGTCCGCGCCGGAGTACTCGCCCGCGAACCCGGGACGGCCCTGACAAGCCCCCGGACACCTCCCGGTTACCCGCGAAGATGAACACGGAGCAACCGTCCTCCGGCCGCCCGAGGAGCGGCCGGGGGCGCGCAGGGCAGCCCAAGATCGACGTACGGTGATCGGCGCTGCGCGTTGCCGCCTCGTTCACGCGCAGGTCATTCCCGGTGCCAACGATCCAGAGAGAGCGGGTCGTTCGCGTCAGCGACGCCCGTGACCACTGCCGACGCGTCACGCACTCGGGGAGACCGCGCCATGTCGCGCACACGCTCTGTCGCCAGCTCCGCGCTGGGCGTCCACCGCCGTACCGTCCTCGCCGCCGCCGGGGCGGTGTCCCTGTCCGCCGGAGTCGGCTACGCCCTGCGGCCCACCGACAGCCAGGCCGCCACCCCCGGCACCCCCGCGACCGCCGCCCAGGAGGCACCGGTCGCCTCCGACCGCCGGGCGCCCTTCCGGCCGCTCGCCCCCTACACCCGAGGCACCACCGTCGCGAGCGTCGCCGCCCCGCGCGGCACCTCCGGCTACCGCCGGCTCGCCGACGGCCGCGGCTGGCCCCGGGTGGTCCGCGGCGACCTGGCCGCCCCCAAGCCCGGCCGCGCCGACCGCCGTACGACGCTCGCCGCGTTCGTGCAACTCACCGACCTGCACATCATCGACGCCCAGCACCCGATGCGCCTGGAGTTCCTGCGCTCCACCGACGTGCACGCCTGGCGGCCGCAGGAGGCGCTGACCGTGCACGGCGCCGTCTCGCTGGTCGAGCGGGTCAACGCGCTGCGGGGCGCCCCGGTCACCGGCGCCCCGCTCCAGTTCGCCATGACCACCGGCGACAACACCGACAACAACGCCCGCTCCGAACTGGAGTGGTTCCTCACCGTCATGAGCGGCGGCCGCATCACCCCCAACTCCGGCGACCCCAGGCACTGGGAGGGCGTCCTCAACAGCGGTCTCAAGCAGTACTGGCAGCCCGACTCGACCGTCCGCGACGCCGACAAGCAGCTCGGCTTCCCCTACCTGGAGGGTTTCCTCGCCGCCGCCATGCGGGAGTTGCGGAGCCCGGGCCTGTCCATCCCCTGGTACTCCACGGTCGGCAACCACGACTCCATGCCCCTCGGCTGCTACGCCTCGCACCGCGACACCTGGCTCACCGACTTCGCCGTCGGCGGCAGGAAGCTGATGAGCCTGTCCGCGGCCGAGGCCAAGAAGCTCCAGGAAGCCCTGCGCATGGCCAAGGACCCCGAGGGCGTGCAGTTCCGCGAGCTGCTCAAGGCGCACACCCGGGACATGCGCCCGGTCACCGCGGACGAGCGGCGCGCGCCCTACACGCCGACCGAGTACCTCAAGGCCCACCTCGACCCGGCGTTCCGGGGCGTCGGCCCGGCCGGTCACGGCTACTCCTCGGCGAATCTCGACGCGGGCACCCAGTACTACAGCTTCCGCATCGCCGACGACGTCATCGGCATCAGCCTGGACACCACCGACGCGGGCGGCCACTACGAGGGCTCCGTCGGCAGCACGCAGCTGCGCTGGCTGGACCGGACGCTGCGGGACAACGCGGACTCGTACGCCATCGTCTTCAGCCATCACACCAGCAAGACGATGGACAACACCCGCCGCGACCCGGCCCGGCCGAACGAGCGGCGCCACAACGGCCAGGAGGTCATCGCCCTCCTCGGCACCCACAGCAACGTCCTGGCCTGGGTGAACGGCCACATCCACCGCAACGCCATCACCCCGCACCCGGCACCCGGCGGACGCTCCTTCTGGGAGATCTCCACCGCCTCGCACGTCGACTTCCCGCAACTCGCCCGGGTCATCGAGCTGGCGGACAACAAGGACGGCACGATCTCCCTCTTCACCACCTGCGTGGAGGCCGCCGCCCCGCACCGCACGGACTTCTCCGACCTCTCCCAGACCGGCCTCGCCGCCCTCTACCGCGAGCTCTCCTACAACGCCCCCGGCGCCCGGACGGACCTCGCCGGAGGCGGCGCTGACCGGAACACCGAGCTGGTGCTCAAAAAGGGCTGAGACTCAGTCAACCGGTGCGCACCCGCTCAACCATCCCCAACCACCACAGGTCTGCCCTTCCGACCGGCCCGGCGCACCGAGGCGCCGGGCGATGAAGGGGGAAGACATGACCACACGCGTACGGACGATGCTGGTGGCGGCCACGGCCGTGGCGCTCTCGGCCGCCCTGGCGGGTCCGGCGGCCGCCCAGGGCGAGGGCGGCGGTCACTCGGCCACCCGCGCGGCCATGAAGGCGGCCGTCAAGGACGGGGTGCCCGGGGTGACCGCCGGCGCGCGGACCGACGGCCGCACCTGGGCGGCCACCGCCGGCGTCGGCAACCTGCGGACGGGCAAGTCCCGCTCGGTAAACGACCGTTACCGCGTCGGCAGCATCACCAAGACCTTCGTCGCCACCGTGCTGCTCCAGCTGGAGGCGGAGGGCCGGCTGTCCCTGGACGACAAGGTCGACACCTGGCTGCCGGGCCTGGTGGCGGGCAACGGCCACGACGGCCGCGAGATCAGCCTGCGCCAGCTCCTCAACCACACCAGCGGCATCTACAACTACACCGACGACAAGACCTTCGTGGAGACGTACCTCCTCAAGGACGGCTTCCTCCGGCACCGCTACGACACCAAGGCGCCCGAGGACCTGGTCGCGATCGCCATGACCCACGAGCCGGACTTCGCACCCGGCACGGACTGGTACTACTCCAACACCAACTACGTCCTGGCCGGCATGGTCATCGAGAAGGCCACGGGACGCCCGTACGGCGAGGAGATCCGCGACCGCATCCTCGCCCCGCTGGACCTGCGCGCCACCTCGGTCCCCGGCACCCGGGTCACCGTCCCCCGGCCCAGCAGCCGCGCCTACTCCAAGCTCGCCGAGTCGACGACGGGACCGACGTACGACGTCACGAGGCTCAACCCCTCCCTGGCCCACGCGGCGGGCGAGATGATCTCCGACTCCGGCGACCTGAACCGCTTCTACACGGCCCTGCTGAAGGGCCGGTTGCTGCCGCCGGAGCAGCTGAAGGAGATGAAGACGACGGTCAAGGTCGACGCCATCCCGAACGCCGGGTACGGCCTGGGCCTGATCGAACGCGAACTGACCTGCGGCGTCACCGTCTGGGGCCACGGCGGCGGCATCCACGGCTCCACCTCGGAGGCGGTGACCACGGCCGACGGCCGGCACGCCCTGTCGTTCAACTTCAACGGCGACTGGTCGGGGGACACCGACGCGGTGCTGGAAGCGGAGTACTGCGGCAAGTAGCAGGCCGGGGGAGCACATGAGGAGGGGCCGCGGCATGCCCGGCGGCCCCTCCTCTCCCCTCCTGATGCCTTTCCGGTCCGTCACTACCGGGGCAGCACCACGACATACGCGGCCGGGTCACGGTCCGCCGAGGCCATCAGGGCCGTGCGGACCACGGCCGCCTGCTGGTCCATGGCCTCCCTCAGCTTCTTCGGCGTGACGTGCACGACCGTGATGCCGAGGCGCTCCAGGTGCTCGCGCTTGCGGGCGTACTCCGACCACAGCGCGTCGTCGTCCTGCTGATGGCCTTGCCGATCGCCTTGGCGGGGTGCGCGGGTGTCCAGCTCCAGCGCCACCGCGTGCTCCGGCCAGTACGCGTCCAGGCCCCCCAGGTGCGGTCCGCCGGGCAGGCGCAGATCGACGTTCCACACCGGGTCGGGCAGACCGTACTCGCGGACCATCGCGTACAGGCGGTTCTCCGCGATGGCCCGGCCCTCGGCCAGCAGGGAGTCCACGGCATCCACCACATGCGGCCGGGACAGCAGCTTCGCCCGGTTCAACTCACGCACCAGCGCTGCCGGTTCGCAGTGCCCGCCGCGGACGGCCTCGGTCAGCAGCCGGCGTACGGCGCCCGCGTCCGAGAGTTCGGCGACCGCGTCGGCCACGGCGCGCTGCACCGGGGCGACGGGCAGGCCCGTGACCTCCTCGGGGGCCGGCAGGGCGGCCGTACGCACGATGCGGGCGAAGCCCGTCGAGCGGAGCCGGCGCAGGCGGGGGACGAGGACGTCGATCGTGTCCAGGGCGGTCAGCGGGGGCGTCGCCGCGAAGCCGTGCAGGGTCAGCGCCGCCAGGCCCGTGATCATCGACTCGGTGTACACCGGCCGGTGCGGCTCCGCCGCGCCCGGCTGCGGCGGCACCTGGACGTTCCGCTCCCGCGCCGCGTACAGCAGCACCGCGTGCAGCCGCTCCTCGCTGGTCGGCGGGCCGGGGTGGAGCAGGCAGACGCCGGGCAGCAGCTGCTGCCAGGGGCCACCGGTGCGGCACTGCTCGGTGATCTCGGCGGCCGGGACTCCGTGCGCCCGCAGCTGCGCGGCCGTCAGCACGCGCCGCCGGACGTCGGAGAGCTGGTGGAGGGGGCGGGGGGAGAGCGGGGTGTTGTGGGTCATGACCGGGGAATGCCCGCGTCCGGTCCCACTCCTAACCCCTGTTACACGCCCGTCGATAATTCCGGACAAGCTCGTCCTAAAGGACGGATGTTCGGATGCCGAGTAGGCACGGAAAACCCCTGGTCCGTTCGGGTGGGACCAGGGGTTACGGTTCCGTTTGCCTGAAGTTCGTAACGGTCACGCAGGCATTAAACGGTGGCCAAAGGTCAGGCGTCGGCCGCCGCGTCGCACGCCTGCCCGCGCAGCGCCCGCGCCAGGTCGTCCCGCGCCTCCAGCACCAGCCGCCGCAGGGCGGGGGCCGCTTCCGGGTGCGCGGCGAGCCAGGCGTCCGCCGCGTCCAGCGTCTCCTGGGACTCCTGGAGGGACGGGAACAGCCCCTGCACGACCACCATGCCGATCTGGATGGACCGCTCCGCCCACACCCGCTCGATCGCCGCGAAGTACTTCTCGGTGTACGGCGCCGTCAGCTCCCGCTGCGACGGCCGGGCGAAGCCCGCGAGGGTGGCCTCCACCAGCGCGTTGGACAGCTCGTCCGACTCCACCACCTGCGCCCACGCCTGCGCCTTGACCGACGCCTGCGGACGGGCGGCGAGGCAGCGCACCAGATGGCGCTTGCCGGAGGCGGTGTCGTCGCGGGCGAGTTCGGCGGCCAGCTCCTTGTCGCCGACGACGTCATGGGCGGCCAGCGCGTCCAGGAACGCCCAGCGCAGCTCCTGGTCGACGTCCAGACCGGGCAGCGTCACCGTGCCGTCCAGCAGCGCGCTCAGCATCTCGAAGGCGGGCGCCGCGTTGGCCACCCGGGCGAAGAACCGCGCCCACGCCAGCTGGTGCTCGCTGCCCGGCTCGGCGGTGGACAGGTGCAGCGCCGCGCTCTCGGCGAGCCGCTGGTCCGTTTGCTCGCGCCGGTCCGGGGCCGTGTAGTGCACCGCCGCCGACTCCGCCCACGCGTGCAGCATCTGCAGCACGCCGATGTCGGACTCCCGCGCCGCGAACGTCAGCACCAGGTCGATGAACTCCCGGGCGGGCAGCAGCGCGTCCCGCGTCATGTTCCACAGCGCCGACCAGCACAGCGCGCGGGCCAGCGGATCGGTCATGTCGCCCAGGCCCCGGCGCAGCGCCGCCAGCGAGGTCTCGTCGAACCGCGTCTTGCAGTACGTCAGATCGTCGTCGTTGACCAGCACCAGCTCGGGCGCCTCGGCCCCGGCCAGCTCCGCCACGACCGTCCGCGGTCCCTCGACGTCCACCTCCGCCCGCGCGTACCGCTCCAGCACCCCGCCGGTACGGCGGTACAGGCCCACCGCGACCCGGTGCGGCCGCAGCTCGGGGTGGGACTCGGGCGCCTCCTGCACCACCGCCAGCTCCGCGACCCGGCCCTCCGGGTCCAGCAGCACCTGCGGGGTGAGGGAGTTGACCCCGGCCGTCTGCAGCCAGGACCGGGCCCAGGCGGCCATGTCCCGCCCGCTGGTCTCGCCGAGCACCGACAGCAGATCACCGAGCCGGGTGTTGCCGTAGGCGTGCCGCTTGAAGTAGCGGCGGGCGCCCTCCAGGAACGCGTCCTGGCCGACGTACGCCACGAGCTGCTTCAGCACGGAAGCGCCCTTGGCGTAGGTGATGCCGTCGAAGTTCAGCTTCGCGTCCTGGAGGTCGCGGATGTCCGCGGTGACCGGGTGCGTGGAGGGCAGCTGGTCGGCGCGGTAGGCCCAGGCCTTGCGGCGGTTGGCGAAGGTGATCCAGCCGTCGGTGAAGCGGGTCGCGCCCACGGTCGCGAAGGCGCCCATGAAGTCGGCGAAGGACTCCTTCAGCCACAGGTCGTCCCACCACTCCATGGTGACCAGGTCGCCGAACCACATGTGCGCCATCTCGTGCAGGATGACGTTGGCCCGGCTCTCGTAGGACGCCTGGGTCACCTTGCCGCGGAAGATGTACTCCTCGCGGAAGGTGACGAGCCCCGGGTTCTCCATCGCGCCGAGGTTGTACTCGGGCACGAAGGCCTGGTCGTACTTCCCGAACGGGTACGGGTAGTCGAAGTGGTCGTGGAAGAAGTCCAGTCCCTGCTTGGTCACCAGGAAGACGTCGTCGGCGTCGAAGTGCGGCGCGAGACCCTTGCGGCACATCGCGCCGAGCGGGATCTCCAGCGTCGTGCCGTCGTCGAAGGTGCGGGTGTAGGAGTCCGTCACGTAGTGGTACGGGCCCGCCACCACACAGGTGATGTACGTGGAGATCGGCTTGGTCTCCGCGAACCGCCACACCCCGTCGGTCCGCTTGCCCACGCCGTTGCTCCACACCGTCCAGCCCTCGGGCGCGCGCACCTCGAAGCGGAACGGCGCCTTGAGGTCGGGCTGCTCGAAGCAGGCGTGGACGCGGCGGGAGTCGGCGGGCTCGTACTGGGTGTACAGGTACACCTCGCCGTCCTCGGGGTCGACGAAGCGGTGCAGGCCCTCGCCGGTACGGGAGTAGGCGCACTGCGCGTCGACGACCAGCTCGTTGTCGGCGGCGAGGTCCTCCAGGACGATCCGGGTGCCGTCGAAGACCTCGCTCGGGTCGAGGTCCCGGCCGTTGAGGGAGAGCGCGGTGACGCCCGGCGCGATCAGGTCCGCGAAGGTGGTGGCGCCCGGCTCGGCGCAGCGGAAGCGGACGGTGGTGACCGAGCGGAAGGTGCGCGGCCCGTCCGCCGGCTCGTCGCCGACCGCGGAGCGCAGGTCGAGGGACACGTCGTACCCGTCGACGGACAGCAGTGCGGCCCGTTCCCGGGCCTCGTCGCGGGTCAGGTTCTCACCGGGCACGGGTGGCGCTCCTCACAGCGTGTTCAGTATGCGGACAGGCCCGATCCTGCCATGTGCGCACGGGCGGTGGCAGCCGGGAATGGGGGAGGCGGCGGCCGGTGTTGCGGCTGTCAAAGACCGCTTCCCTAGGAGAGCCATGTCCGAGACCGCGAAGACCCCTGTCGACTTCTGGTTCGATCCGCTGTGCCCCTGGGCCTGGATGACCTCCCGCTGGGTGCTGGAAGTGGAGAAGGTCCGCGACATCGAGGTCCGCTGGCACATCATGAGCCTGGCCGTGCTGAACGAGCCGAAGCTGGACGAACTGCCCGAGGAGTACCGCGACCTGCTGGAGACCAAGGCCTGGCAGCCGATCCGGGTGGTGACCGCGGCCTGGCAGAAGCACGGCTCCGACATCCTCGGCCCGCTGTACACCGCGCTCGGCACCCGTATCCACAATGAGGGCGAGGGCCCGACCCGGGAGGCCGTCGCCGGTGCTCTCGCGGACGTCGGTCTGCCGGCCGATCTGATCGACTACTTCGACCAGAAGGACTTCGAGTTCGACGCCGAGCTGCGCGCCTCCCACAAGGAGGGCATCGACAAGGTCGGCCAGGAGGTCGGCACTCCGGTGATCGCGGTGCCCGGTGACAACGGCGAGCAGATCGCCTTCTTCGGCCCGGTCGTCACCCCGGCCCCCAAGGGCGAGGAGGCCGCCCGCCTGTGGGACGGCACGCTCGCGGTGGCCTCGGTCCCCGGCTTCTACGAGATCAAGCGCACCCGCACCAAGGGCCCGGACTTCAGCAACCTGTAAGGCACCGGGCACATGGCCGGAAGCCCCCGCGAGTCACGTCCTCGCGGGGGCTTCCGTCATTCCGCCCGCCCGCGTGAAGGGTGAGAAGACGATCACGAGGCGGGACGATGGGAGGGGGTCAGGGCGCCAGCAGCAGGACATCCGCGCGGGACGTCGCGGCCGCGTAACGGCGGGCCACGTCCTGCCAGTTGACGACCTGCCACATCGCCTCGACGAAGTCGACCTTCTGGTTCTTGTACTGGAGGTAGAAGGCGTGCTCCCAGGCGTCGAAGACGAGGATCGGCACCGAGCCCTGGCCGACGTTGCCCTGGTGGTCGTAGACCTGCTCCACGACGAGCCGCCCGCTCAGCGGCTCGAGGGCGAGGACGCCCCAGCCCGAACCCTGCGTCGTCGCGGCGGCCTTGGTCAGCTGGGCCTTGAAGCCGGCGAAGGAGCCGAAGGATTCGGTGATGGCGTCGGCGAGGTCGCCCACGCCGTCCGCCGCGAGCGGCTCGCCGCCGCCCGCGCCTCGGCGAGTTGCTCCAGCGTGTCGTTGGCCCCCTTCACATACGCCGCGTGGTGCTTGTCGTGGTGCAGCTCGATGATCTCGGGGCTGATCACGGGAGCGAGCGCGGCGTAGTCGTACGGCAGCTCAGGAAGCGTGTAGACGGGCATGGGTGAAGTCCCCTCCGACCTCTTATTGCAAGTAACTTGCAACTGCAGGCTAGTAGCATCAAGCACGGAGGTGGGGGAGGAAACGGACGGCTCGCGGGTGGCTGAAAACGAGAACGGGCGCTCGGAATCGAGCACCCGTTCATCGCCTACGACCGTCACCGGCTCACCGTGTGGCAGGCCGGAGCGGAGATCCGGTCAGCCCTTGGCCGCCCGCATCCGCTGCCAGGCGTATCCCGTCGCCGCCAGGACCAAGGTCATCGCACCGGTCGAGTACAGCTGCACCCGCGTGTCCGGCTCCCGCGCCATCAGCACGAAGATCGCCACCATGCCGGCCAGCGCGACCCAGGTCAGCACCGGGAACGCCCACATGCGCACCGTCAGCTTCTCGGGGGCCTCGCGCTCCAGGCGGGCCCGGAGCCGAAGCTGGGAGACGGCGATGAAGATCCACACCACCAGGATCACCGCGCCGATCATGTTCAGCAGCCACGGGAACACATCGTCCGGCCGCCAGTAGCTGAGCAGCACGCACACGAAGCCGAACACCGAGGAGGCGAGGACGGCCACGCGCGGCACACCGGCGCTCACCCGGCCCAGCGCCTGCGGGCCCTGCCCCCGCTGGACCAGGGAGTACGCGATGCGCGAGGAACCGTAGATGTTGGCGTTCATCGCCGACAGCAGCGCCACCAGCACGACCACGTTCATCAGCTGACCGGCGCCCGGGATGCCGAGCTCGTCGAGGGCCGCGACGTACGGGCCCTTCTCCACGACCGCCGCCGAGTCCCAGGGGACCAGGGTCACGATGACCGCCATCGAGCCGATGTAGAAGAGGGCGATGCGCCACATCGCGGTACGCACCGCGCTCGCCACGCCCTTGACCGGGTTCTCCGACTCCGCGGCGGCGATGGTCACCGTCTCCATGCCGCCGTACGCGAAGACCGAGGCGAGCAGGCCGATGATCAGGCCCTCACCGCCGTTCGGCAGGAAGTCGGTCAGGTTCGAGGTGCCCGGCGCGTCCGTGCCGGGCAGGACGCCGAAGATGGCCAGACCGCCGAGCACCAGGAACAGGCTGATCGCACCGACCTTCAGCGCGGCGAACCAGAACTCGAACTCGCCGAAGTTCTTCACCGCGGCCAGGTTCGCCCCGCAGAACACCACCATGAACAGCGCCACCCACGCCCACTCCGGCGTGCCCGGCAGCCAGCCGGTGACGATCTTCGCGGCACCGATGCCCTCCAGGCCGACCGCCGTGCAGAGCAGGACCCAGAAGGACCAGCCCGCGGTGAACCCGGCCCAGGGCCCGATCGCCCGCTCGGCGTGCGCCGAGAAGGAGCCGGAGGAGGGATAGGCGGCGGACATCTCGCCGAGCATCCGCATCACCAGCATCACGAGGAGGCCGGAGAGGGCGTAGGCGACGACGATCGAGGGACCGGCGGCGGCGATACCGGCGCCGGAGCCGACGAAGAGTCCGGCGCCGATGACACCCCCGAGGGCGATCATCGACAGATGGCGCTGCTTGAGGCCGTGGGAGAGGGAGGCGCCGTCCTGCTGCGGCGGCGTCTCGACTGTGGTGCTGGGCATGGGCGCGGCTCGTCCAATGCAGAGGATGGGCAAAATCGCCCACAGTCTGGGGGCCATGCCCACTCAGGCGCAGGCGCCGTCCGGTATGCGGACAGGTACGCCACCGAGCGTACGGGACCCCTCACCGCCGCCGGATTGGGGGAACCCTACAGATCCTCTCCGAGGGCCCTTCGTGAGCTGTACGTCCTCACCTCAGTGACCGGCATCACGCCGTACCGCGTGTAACCCCTGCTCTTTGTGCAGAGCCCACCAAGCCGGTGTTCCGGCCTTTGTCGACCAGTGACGGTGATCGGCTCCAGGCCCCTGGGATAGCGTCGCCGTGTCCCAGCCTGCCCACACCTTCGCGGAGTCCCCATGAGCACCGCCGCTGTCGCCGCCCCCGCCCGCACCGGACAGGTCCTCGCCGACCTGCTCCCCGCCTCCCGTGTCCGGGACATCGCCCTCGTGGTCGGCGGCGCCGCGCTCACCGGTCTCGCCGCCCAGATCGCCGTGCCGGTGCCGGGCACCCCGGTCCCGGTGACCGGCCAGACCTTCGCCGCGCTGCTGGTCGGCACCTCGCTCGGCGCCCGCCGGGGTGTCGCGGCGCTGGCCCTGTACGCGCTGGCCGGCCTCGCGGGCATGCCCTGGTTCGCCAACGGCGGCCACGGCTTCAGCGCCTCCTTCGGCTACATCCTCGGCATGCTCCTCGCCTCCGCCGCCGTCGGCGCCCTGGCCCGCCGCGGCGCCGACCGCTCGATGCCGCGCATGGCCGGCACGATGCTCCTCGGCGAGGCGATCATCTACGCCGTCGGCGTCCCCTACCTGGCCTTCTCGGCCGACCTGTCCGCCTCCGCCGCCATTGCGGCCGGCCTGACGCCGTTCCTCATCGGTGACGCCCTGAAGGCGGCCCTGGCGATGGGCCTGCTGCCCACCGCCTGGAAGCTGCTCGACAAGTAGCCCTCCGGGGGCCCTCCGGAGGAATCCTTCGCCCCATCGGCCGGGCGACCCGGCATCTGCCGTCGGTCGCCCGGCCGAGGTGTGCCAGGGCTCAGCTCTCCTGCCGGACCGGCCGCCGCAGCCCGGACCACCACAGCCCGGCCGCGCCCGCCGCGATCAGCGCCGCCCCGGCCGCCCCCAGCGGCAGGACGTCACGCTTGGAGCCGGTCTCGGCCAGCTCGTCACCGCCGGGTGCCACCGGCTTGTTGTCGGTGCCCAGCAGCAGCGGGGTGGCCGGGGCGTTCGGCGACGGGTTCGTCGTACCGAACGGCACCGGGCCCTGTTGCCAGTACGTCTTGTCGCCCGACGCGGTCTGGACGGGCAGGCAGATCCTGCCCTTCTTGCTCAGGTCGTACGTCGCCTCGACGTCGTACGATTTCGAGTCGCCGGCCGCGAGATTGTCCACGGCGCAGGCGAATCCACTGTTCGAACCTTCCGGCAGATCGCTTTTGGCAATCCGTGAACAGCCCTGAACATTCTTGACCGTCAGGCCGTCGAATCCGACGACCAGAAGCCTGATCTCTCCGCTCTCCTCGGTTCCTTCGTTTTTCACGGTGGCGGTAATCCCGGTCTTCCGCGACGCGTTGTCGACCGAGATCTTCTCGGGCAGGGTCGTGGTCAGTTCAACCCCCGCCGGTGCCTCGTCAACGGCCTTTCCCCCCTTGCTGCTCGGAGGTCCCTCGTCTTCCGCGGCGGCGGTGAACGGAAAGATCATCACCGCCGAAAAAGATGCTGCAACCAGCGATCCCGCGATGGTCGTCGTACGACGAGAACTCATGTTCGTCCCCCCTTGGCTGCGCCTGAATTCGCAGTACTTGAAGAGGTACCACAAGATTTCTCCGCACTATGCTGGGGTGGCGCGAAGTGTGACCATCGTGTTTCAAACGGACTGACTCGGTGGGCCGTTCACGGGCTTCGAGGGGGTGCAGTGCATTGCCGGGGAATACGGGAAACACGAGGAGCGGCGGGATTCCGGGGCTGCTGGTGACCGGGCGCTACCGACTGGTCGAAAGCATCGGCCAGGGCGGAATGGGGCGGGTGTGGCGGGCCGCCGACGAAATACTCGACCGGCCGGTGGCGATCAAGGAGATGCGGATGGACGCCCTCGACGCCGAGGACTCCCGCACCCGCCGCGAACGCACCCTGCGCGAGGCCCGGGCCACCGCCCGCATCGACCACGCCCATGTGGTGCGGGTGTACGACGTCGTGGACGAGGGCGAACGGCTCTGGATCGTCATGGAGCTGGTCGACGGCCGCTCACTGGAACGGCTCATCGCCGAGGAGGGACCGCTGGGCCCGGCGGAGGCGGCCCGCGTCGGACTCGGCCTGGTGGCCGCGCTGCGCCAGGTGCACGAACGGGGCGTCCTGCACCGGGACATCAAGCCCGGCAACGTCCTGGTGGAGGCGCGGACCGGGCGCGTGGTCCTCACCGACTTCGGCATCGCGGCGATCCAGGACGCGAAGGCGCTCACCATGGTGGGCATGCTGGTCGGCTCGCCCGACTACATGGCCCCCGAGCGGATCTCCGGCCGCCCGCAGGGACCGCCGTCGGACATCTGGTCGCTCGGCGCCACCCTGTGCGCGGCCCTGGGCGGCCGTTCCCCGTTCTCCCGGGGCACCACCCTGGCCACCCTGCACGCGGTCCTGTACGAGGAGCCAGAACTGCCCGCCGCGGCGGGGCCGTTGCGGGACGTCCTGGCGGCCCTGCTGGAGAAGGAACCGGAGGCCCGCCCCGGCCTGGCGGACCTGGAGAGCGCCCTGGAGCCGATCGCGTTCCCGCCTCCCACGCCCACGGCGGTGGTGGTCACGGCCCCGGAGGCGCCGGGGCCGGTACCGGAAGGGGCCCAGGGGCGGGACCCCAGGGAGCCCGAGGCGCCCGAACCCGCCGACACACCGCCCCCCGAAGTGCCCCGTCCCACCCACGACTTCGGCCACCGGGGACCCATCACCCCCGAGGGCAGTACCCCCCGCACCCCGGGCGTCTCCTTCGCCCGTACGGAGCCCGAGCCGGCCGCGCGGACGCACCACGAGCCCGAGCGGGCCGGGGTGTCACGTCATGAGAGCGAGCCCGAGTGGGCTGGGGTGCCGCGTCACGGGAGTGAGCCCGAGTGGGCTGGGGTGCCGCGCTCTGAGGGCGAGCCCGA
>NZ_JAMJFL010000032.1 GCF_023544665.1 Streptomyces sp. YS415 | reverse complement strand
ACGCCCAGGACACCGGCCGGCCCACCACCCCCGCTCCCCCCCAAGAGCCCCGCCGCGGTCCCGTCCAGCTTCCGCAGGGAACCGCCCGACCCGCACCGGCCACCGCCTCGCCGCACGGCACGGACGCCTCGTCCGACCTGCGTCTCGCGGGCCCTGCCCTGTCGGCCCTCTACGGACCGGGCGCGAACGAGCGGACCCATGCCCGGCAGATCGCGGCCCTCGCCCACCTGAGCCGGCTGCACGCCCCGGGCAGCGACACCCCTCTCACCAAGGACGCCCTCGACGCACTCGTCCGGCGCCTGCTGCGCCCGAACGCCGACCAGGTGCTGGGAAGGGACCACTACGAGGCCTTGTGGCAGCTCGTCGAGCAAGCCGCGCAGGCCAACCGGAACGGGACCCTGACCGCTCTGGAGGCCTACCACCTCCACCGGGACTTCGAAGCCCTCACGGCCGTCACGGGACCCGACGGCAACCAGCGCGGCAGGGACCTCACCGGCACGTTGCCCACGGGTAAGAAGCCGGACCGGGCGACGGGGGCCGAGCCGGACGGCAAGAGCGGCCACCAGGTCCGACCCGGGAGCACCAAGGCCGCTAAGTGGCCCGACCACGCCTGGCTCTACTACGCCAGAGTCGAGCACGGGTACATCCGGATGGGTGACCGTCTCCTGACGCCGGACCTGTTCATCGAACTGGTGGCACACGATCCCGCGCGTCCGGCGAAGAGCCCGGTGGTCCTGGCCTTCCTCGGCACCGACGCCGCCCCTCTCGACCGCCGTGCGCGACTGGCCGGAAAGCTGGCCAACCGGCTCGGCGCGCCGGTATGGAGCAGTGGCGCCGAGCTGACCGCCCGCGTCGATCCCGTCACCGGTGAGGTGACGCCCGTCCGCGTGGCGATGCCCGCGACCGGTCCGCGCGGCCGGCGGCCGGGTGGGTGGAGGGAGAGTCTCCCGGGCCCCGCCCTCCCCTACGTGGCCCCCATACCCGGCCGGTATCTGTCCGACGCGAGCGGCAATCGGTACGGCAGGGACCTGAGCGGCACCCTGACCGGGAACGTGAATCTCGCGTCGGTGACCGTGACCAACACGGACGGCAAGGGCATCTACCGAAACAAACCGGGCAGCACCGAGGCCGCGCCCTGGCCCGGCAACGCCTGGCTGTACTACGCCACGGTCGACCACGGACACATCCGCGTGGGCGACCGCCTGCTGACGCCGGACCAGCTCGTCGACCTGGTGGCGCGTGATCCCGCACGCCCGAAGGACAGCCAGGTGGTGCTGGCGCTCGTGGGCAAGAACGCCACGGACGTCAACCGCCGGCTTCTCCTGGCCAGGAGCCTGGCCGACCGGATCAAGGTGCCGGTGTGGAGCAACACGGACGAACTCACCACCCATACCGACCCCGCGACCGGCGAGGTGACGCTGGCCCGCGTGACACAGCCGCCCTACAAGGGCAAGCAGTTGACCGGCCAGTGGGCGGTCAGCACATCCGATCTCGTCCTGCGGGACAAGACCGTTCCGCGGGGCCAGGAACTCTACGACTACAACGGCGGGAGCTACTTGGTCGAGGACACGGACCTCCTGACCTTCCCGATCATCGACCCCGAAACCCACGAATCCGTCGGCCGATCCACCTTCAACGAGAACGACTGGGCGTATTTCAGCGGTGCCGATCAGAAGATCCGGTCGGCGCGGCACTTCTACCATTTCGACTTCGCCACGAAGAACCTCGTCGGCAAGGAAGCCACTCCCTGGACGAGCGGGACCCACAAGGGAGAGCTGTACGTCTTCTCCGGACACACCGACAAGTACGGCCGCTTCGAATGGATCGCCCGTGTCAACGGCGAATGGCAGAAGCTGTGGGGGACGCCGAAGTCGGCGGGCGCCTACCTGAAACGGCGTCCGAGCCTCAACCGCATGCGGGAAAACGCCCCGAAGGACAGCCCGCCCAAGGTGCTGACCTATCGATGCCTCGCGGGCAGAGTCCCCCTCGGCGCGGCGGACGCTCTGACCGTGGATGATTCGAGCCAGGTACTCACCGACGCGGTCGGCTTGTCGCAGTTCGCCCCCACAGGAGTGACGAGCCACAACCCGGGCGGCCAGCCACGCCAGACCACGGAGGAGCGGGGGGAGTTCAACCGGTGGAACGAGTACCGACCCCAGCCGTCCAAGGAGACGCCGGAAGGGCTGGAGACGCTGGAGTCCCTGGCCCGGAGAATGGGCCTGGCCCCCAAGGACGGCCCGGTGCCGGCGGACGCGGTCGATGACGCACTTCGGCTGCTACGTGCCCTGCGCATCGTCTTCGGACCGACGGCCGAGGACACCCCCGCTCTGGTCGAGGGCATCGGCGCTCTGGAACGACTCCGCCGCGCGGACCCCGCGCTGGCCGACGCCGGCCCCTTCACCCTGCCCTTCTTCCAGTACGCGGCAAGGGAACTGAGCCGGGCCACCGGACAGCCCGTGCCCGCGAACCTCGACCCGAGCGACTACAAGCAGCTGCTCGACAAGGCGCGGGAGTGGGCGAACACCTCCGCGGGCACCGGAGCCTTCTCCCTCACGCAGCACCTGCCCCTGAACGGCGTCCAGGCCCTGCACGCCGCCTGGCCGAACGGCGCGTGGAAGGGTTACACCCACAGCCTGCGCGACGCGGACTATGAGACCCAGAGCAACAAGGCGGTCCTCGGAGACGAGAGCGAGCAGGACCTCCGGGCGCTGACCTTCTGGTCGCTGGCGCAGGCCCATACCTCGATCGGCGACCAGGGGGGCTACGCCCTGATCAGGCGAGTTCTGCACCTACCGTCGAAGCAGGCCGTGGAAGCGGCGGATCGAACGCGTCTGTGGCTTATGGTGGCGTCGGCCATCGCCCACGGCCACAGCGCTGTCGATCCGGCCGCCTGGTCCGCCCACACCCTCCGGAGCATCGGCGACCTCATGGGGAGCTCGACCGAGCTGGCGCGCGGGAAAGGCGGGCTGGGCCGCAACTTCACAGGAAAGTCGTACGGCGTAGTCGAGGAGCACAACCACCTCTACCTGGTGGTGGCCACGGTCGGCCCCGATTACGTCGAAGTGACCTGGCCGGACAAGACTTCACGACATGTCCTCTTCGAGGACCTGGCCGAACTCCTGGCCGACGACCTCGGGAAGTTCACCCACGCCCAAGTCATGCTCGTACTGAGCGGCGATCCGCAAGGGCGCCTCAAGCTGGCCGAGGTCCTTGCCGACCGCTCAGGCCTCATCTTCGAATACCCCGTCGGCGCCGCCGGGGCGACCGTGTCCCCACCGGACCAGGACGGCAAGTCCTCGCTGATCGACCCGGACGATCGGTGGGTGACCGTCACCCCTCCGGCGCGCCCCCACCACGCTCCGCCATCGAGTACCGCCTCCTCCGCCGGCGTCGCGGGGCAGCCCACGAGGACCTCCCCCACAGAGTCGCCTGTGCCACCGGAAGCCTCCCGCACTCCGAAACGTATGAGGCTGGCCCCACCCTCGCCGCCACCCGCTGCAACACCCCCTCAGGACGCGCAGGCCCCTCAAAACGCGCAGGACCCGCAGAACACGCAGGCCCCAGAGACCCCGAAGGACGCGCAGGACCCGCCCGCCACCCCCCGCGACGAGCACAAGGCCCCCTGGTACCTCGGCACCGGCGCCCTCGGGGAGGGCTGGGTCGCGCAGGTCGACGTCCCCGAGCCGGGGCAGGCCGAGGCGTGGGCCGGTGAGGTCGGCGACGTGGTCGGGCGGGACGGCGACAGCGCCGAGCTGACGAAGGGGCTGCGCGACGGCGTACGGGACCTGCTGGCCACCACGGCCCCGAAGGAGTGGGACACCCTCCTGCGGCGCGGCAAGCACCTGGTGGTCGACGGGAAACTCGTGTGGCTGCGGCCGGTCCTGCACGAACCGCAGGCCAAGGAGCGCGAACCGAAAGCGGTGCGGGAGTACGCGGTCGGCTACGGCACCTCGAAGGTCAGCCGCGCGTCCGAGACAGACAAGTCGAAGGGCGCGGAGACCGCGCTGCTCGGTCTGTTCAGTACCGGGTCCAAGGCCGTGTCCACGCTGCTGCCCGCCTTCCCGCACTTCGGCGCGGGCACGTCAGCCGAGCTGTCCGAGAAGCGGGAGTGGACGCTGATCTCCGGCCGCAAGCTGTTCGTCGGGGACCACACGCCCTTCCGCGCGGGCCTGAAGGTGCGGGTCTTCGTCGACGGTGTCGAGCGCGAGCACGAGACCGGCCTGCCGCAGCGCCTCACCCTTGAGGTCCCGACCGCGTACTCCACGGCGCAGGAACCGCGCCCCGACCTGGACCAGGCCCCCGAGGAGATGCCGGGGAGCAGTGGAAAGCGGCAGCAGCCGATCCACGCGCGCGAAGTGCTCAACGCGGTCGACCTCATCCCGTTGACCGCGCGGCTGCACCGCACCCTGCTCACGTCGGGTCTGCCGGCCGCCACCGTCGCCGAGGTCATGGCCGAGGCCCAGAACACGCTGAACGAGCAGGCGCTGCGCAACAGCAGCCGGACGCTGCTCAGCCACGGGCTGGTCTCCGGCAAGCTCCACGCCACGGTCGGACCGACGAAGTCCTTCAAGGGACACCTGGTGATCCGGGCGGACCTGGACAGCCTCCAGTACCTGGGCGACACGAAGAAGCTCGGCATCCGCGACGACCAGGGAATCGGGCTGTCGGCCGCGTTCAGCCGGGAGTCGACGAGCAAGGCGAGCGGCGGCATCGGCTTCAACGCCCTGGGGATCAGGGCCGACGGCGGGGGGTCGTCGAGCGGCGACAAGGGCCCGCAGGCCACCGGTCTGGGCCCCGCGGCCAAGGCCGGTCTCAAACCGCACCGCAGCACGAGCCACGGGCTGTCTCACACGACGCTCAACCACACGGTGCTGAACTACCGGGATCCGCTCAGCCGTTACCACTCGGAGCTGGCCTTCACCGTCGAGGTCAAGTCGACGACCCACCCGGACGTGACGGTGCGCGAGACGGCCCGCTCGGAGATCGCCGTACCGCGCCGGGAGGCGGAGGACTTCGAGCGGCGGCTGCTGGGCGAGGTGCGCACGCCCGCTCTGCTGACAGGCCAGCTGGAGGGTCCGGTCGCCGCGCAGCCGCACGTACGCACGCTGATGCGCGTCGCCGACCTGCGGTTGCCCGCGTCCGCGTACAAGCGCCCGGCCGGTCTCGACGTGCCGCCGCGGCCCCACAAGCGTGAGCCGCTGGCACTGGCGACCCGTCGGGGCCTGGGATTCGGCATGGGCATCCTGCTGCCGGGGGCCGAACTCGTCGGCGACCAGTTGCGGATGGTGCTGGAACGCCTGCACCGGGAGGCGAAGGCCGGGCAGCCCGACTGGGCCGCGACCGAGCTGGAACTGGCGACCTGGTTCGGCAGGCCGGCCCTGGAGGCCGACCTGACGCAAGTGATGTCGGGTTTCGACCGCACGGTGCGCCTCGGCGGCCGGGAGTACCAGCTCGGGGTCAAGGGCTACCTGCGCAGGCGTGTCGGCGGGAGCACCTACCCACTGACGGTGAACGCGCGGGCGCAGGAGGCGTCGACCGCCAAGGGCCACCGGAAGAAGACGCTGGCGCGCAAGGCGGGCGCGGGCGCCGGACTGCGGCTGAAGATCCGCAGCGCGCTGCTGCTGCAGCTCGGCACCGTCGGCATGAGCGTGCAGTACAAGACGGGCAAGGGCGACACCTTCGCCGGCAGCGCCAAGTCCTACCGCCGTACCGAGACGACCGGCGAGGTGGACGAGCACGTCTACGAGGTCGTCTACGAGCTGACGGTCCGGCCCGCCGACGGCCGGCCGGCCGAGACCTGGTGGATCCAGGGGCAGGAGAAGGACGGGATCCTCGGGGCGAAGAAGGAGGGTCTCCTCGCCCGCGTCGTCGTCCCCCACGAGCACCGGCCCGTCATGCCGCCGACCACCGCCGAGCCGAAGGGAGCCGGTACGACGCCGACCGCCGACGAGCTGAAGGCGGCCGGTACGACGACCGAGTCCGAGACCTGGCCCGAGGGCCCGTACACCGACCTGGGCCGCGGCGGGACCGCCGGCCTCTACCCGGCCTTCCTGGTGACACCGGAGCTGAGCCGGCTGGCGGCCCGGATGCACGCGCGCGCCAACGGCCTGCCCGAGTCCGACAACTCCCTGGACTGGCCGGAGGCGTTGAAGGAGTTCGCGCGGCCCGGTGCGCTGGCCGCAGACTTCGGTGCGCTCACCGGCCGCCGGGGTCACCTCGTCGAGCTGCCCTCCGCGTCCGACGGCACCAAGCAGGCGCTGCGGATACGCCTGCGCGGCTACCGGCCCAGGCACCAGGGCAGCAACAAGCACACGGAGCTGGAGCAGTACGGGTACGGCAGTTCCCAGCACGGGAGAAGCCACAGCGTCACCGTGGAGACCGGAGCCGACCAGTCGCTCGGCGTGCAGGTGCGCCTGGGCAGCGATACGGGCGACGAGGGCGGCGCGAAGCCGGCGTCCGACGGGCCGAAGGGGCCCAAGGGGCCGGGCGGCCGGGTGAAGGCCGATGTGACGGCCTCGGCGAGCAGGTCGCGCGGCGTCGAGGAGGGCGTGGACGAGGGTGTCATCGACATCAGCCGCGCCACCTACAACGGCATGGTCCACACCTACCGGATGGACCCGGTCTACGAGGTCAGCCTGGTCAGGTGGCGGGGCGACCGCCTCAGCGAGAAGACGAGCTACCTGAGGGTGCGGGACGGTCTCGACGTCATGCTGCCCGAACGCCGGCTGACCGACTTCGGCCTGACCGCTCCCGGCGTCGAGCCGCCTGTCCCCGCCACCCCCTCCAGGCACCCGGTCCCGCAACTCCTCGCGGGCGCCGGCCACCCGGAGACGCTCGACGCCGACGCCGTCATGGACCGTATCGTCAGCCGCCTCCAGGACAAGGGAGTACTGCGCAAGGAGAAGAACGGCGCGGAGCGGCCGAACCTCCTGATGCGCGAGCTGACGGCGTCCTTCTCGTCGGAGGCGCTGCGCAGCCAGTGGAACGCCCTGCGGGGCGACGGCGTCCGGCGCTGGATCCCCCTCGCGCGTCCGTTCGGCGCCACCCAGTACCTGTGGGTGCGGGTGACCGCGGTGGTGGAGCCGGCCGTCGAGCACCGGGCGCGCACCGACGTGAAGCTGATGCTGCGCACCGAGGGGCTGCACGAGACCAAGGAGCGCACGACACAGTCCACCGACGCCCGCGGCGGATTCGAGGGCATGGCGCGAGGCGGCACGGGACCCGCCCACGCCGGCTTGGAGGGAGGGGCCGGCTACTCGGGGGGAGGCTCGACGGCCGAGGAGCAGGTGACCAAGGGCCTCGACATCTTCCGGGTCAACCCGCGGGAGACGTCGGAGGAGTCCGGGCACCCGGTGAGGTTCCGCGTCGAGATCGGTCTCGCCGGTCAGGCACCCGAACTCCTCGACGTGCCCGTGCGCGGCGTGCGCCGCCTGGTCCTCAGCTCCGGGAAGCGCCTGTCCCCGCGCAAGGGGAGCGCCGACTGGTGGTACCGCCACCGGCCGTTCATCTGGTACGACGTGGACGGCCCGGAACCCGCCTCGGCGGGCGTGCCCCCCACCGACTCCGGTTCCGCCAAGGACAAGGGCAAGGGCGCGGACCACGGCAAGGGCAGCGGCAAGGGCAAGCGCAAGGCCATCGAAGGTTTCGTACGGCTGCTGCTCCCCTCCCACCTCATGGTCGACGGCCCCCGGCCGCTGGAGTTCGGCCCGGTCCTGGGCGACGACCCCGAGTGGCGGCCGGACGGCGTGGACACGCCCTCGCCGTCCGAGCGGGCCGCCGTGGACCAGCTGGTCGAGAACCTGCACCCGTGGAGCCTGCCGGCCGGCGACGCCGTCGCCCGCTGGGCCGCGCTGCCGGCGGCCCCGTTCAAGCCGCCCGCCGACCTGAGCCTGCCCGACGTCTGGAAGGTGCCCGGGCTCGACTTCACCACCCTGCCGGGGCTGCGGTACGAGCACTACACCAGCAAGGAGATGCTGCGCTCCCGCGTCACCGACCTGCTGCGCGGCGAGTACCGCGTGCCGGTCCACAACAGGAACGTGACGGTGGGAATGCGCCTGGTCAAGGCGCGTCCGCTCGGCGTCGGCGACGTGGAGGTGAAGGGGCGGCACTACCAGCAGACCAGTGAGGCCGAAGAGCAGCAGACCAGCCACGGGCGGGGCTGGTTCGCGGGCGCCGGCCCGGAGGGGGGCGGCGAGGCCGGTGAGCACGCGAAGCTGGTGAGCGGGCTGCCCTTCGAGTACGAGCGGGAGACGTCCGAGGAACGGTCGGGGGAACTGAGCACCACCGACGAGCGCAACAAGGAGAGCACCCGCCCGTACCGCGACTACGTCTTCGACGCGGAACTCACCCTGACCGGCAAGCACGGCACCCTCCGGGTCAAGGTGCCGGGCGCGCTCTACGGCATGCTGGCGATGGAGAAGAACCCGGACACCGGCGACCTCGTACCGGCCGACGGCCTGGCGCGGAGGCTGCCGGAGCTGTTCGCGCAGGAGGACGGCGACACTGACGTACGCCGGGAATCTCTCACCGACAGGGACGGGGACGAGGGCAGGCGCCGGGCCTGGCCGGTGCCGGGACTCGACCCCATCACGGAGTCGCCGGACGAGGAAGCCGCGGCGGACGACACGGCCGCGGGTGGTCCGGACGCCGCCGGGCCGGTCGGGGCCGCGCGGCTCGGCGACCGACACCTTGACGCGGTCTACCAACTGACCGCCACCGTCGACCGGGACGGGAACGCCGAAGGCCGGTGGCCGGACGGTTCACGGCGCCGGGTCGGCGCGGACGAGGCCGCCCTCCTCGTCCTGGGCGACCTGGCCGGTCGCGACCTGCCCCCCGGCGCACCGGTCGTCCTCGTCGTCTCCGGCGCCCCGGAGGGCCGGCAGTCCCTGGCACGGTCGATCGCGGACCTCGTCAACCGCCCCGTGTACATTCCGCACGTCTCCGAGTCCGTGACGGTGTCCGCCGACCGGACCGACGGTGTCCTCCAGGTCGTGGCGGACGACAGCGAGCCGGTCGGCTGGGACACGATCGAGCCCCGCGTCCCGAGCGACTCCCCGTCCGCAGACTCCCGCACCGTGCGGAACAGTTCCCGCGGGCCGTCCGGCCCGTACCGGGATGCGTTCGCCCGGCCGAGTGCCGCCCACGACCCCTCCCTCTCCTTCCTGGAGGACGACCGGTCCGACACCGACGACGACCCCGACGAACCCGCCTCGTTCCTCTACGACGACCGGCCCGACAGCGACGACGACCCCGACGACCCCGACGAACCCGCCTCGTTCCTTTACGACGACCGGTCCGACACCAGCGACGACCCCGACCACACCACCGACCCGGCCGTCTCGTCCGACGAGGCGGCGGGCACCTTGACAAGGCTGTACTCCGATGACGAGTCGGATGACGATGGCGTCGAAGGCCCCGTCCGGGAGGGCTACGGAACGCCGTCCCCGCGTCCTCACCCGCTGCGGCCCTACCTGACGGGACTGCTGCCGGAGCAGGCGCACATGAGCCCGCGGGATGTGGAGACGGTTCTCGACATCTTGGCCCGGTTGCTTCCCCCCGGCCCGGACGGCAGCGAGGGCATCCAGTCGCTCGCGGCGCTGGACGACTTCGCCCGCGACGTCCTGGGTCTGCCGCCGCAGCAGGATCTCGACGACCTGCGCAGGGAGGCCGTCCTCGTCGTGCATGAGGCCCATGACGCGAAGCGGACCGGCAGTCTGGCCGCCTTGGTGGCACACCGGCTCGGCGCCGCGGGAGCCTACGCGGCCGACACCCTGGTGACCGACGGCCCGAATGGGACACCACTGGGCCGCGACTGGGCCGGTAAGACCCCGCTGAAGGACCTGGACCCATCCACCATCGCCGTACTGAGGCCTCCGGCAACCGGCAGGCCCACGGAGTCGGTGGACACCGTGGAGCCGGCCCCTTGGCCCGATGGGACCTTCCTCTACAGGCTGCCCACAGCATCACCCGACACGAAGCTGTACCAGGTCTGGATCGCCCGGCGCGCGTATCGGGTGTCCGCGGACGTCATCGCCGAACTCGTCGCACACGACCCGCAGCGGCCGGGCGGCACGGAACAGCACCTCATCCTCCTCGGACCGCAGGGACTCGGCCTGGCCCGCACGGTGGCCACCGCCGCCGGGCAGCCGGCTTGGTCCACCACCGGCACCGGCAACACGTACACCCATGCCGGCACGACCCGTCTCGTACGCGTGGACACCGCACCGGGCGACAAGCCCTTGGGCCAGTGGGCGGTGAGCCCGCCCGGACTCGCGCCGGAGAGCGACGGCTCTCAGGATCTCCACGACGAGAAGGGGAAGGTCATCCGGGTCCGTGACGAGGACCTGATCAGTCAACCGCTCATCGACCCGGTGACGCACCAGTCCGTAGGCCGGGCTTTCCACAGCGACAAGGAGATGGTCACCCGGGAGGCCATGGGCAGCTTCCCGGCCGCCCGGACCTCGTATCACTTGGACCCCGCCTACACCGCGTCGGCGGTGCTGGTGAAGAGGGAGCCCACTGCCTGGGCCGGTCTGCCGACGGGGACAGAGATCTACGTCGCTTCGGGACACGGCGATCAGTACGGCCGGATCGAGTGGCTGGCCCGGGTGCAGGGGGAGGTCAGGCGGCTCTGGGGAACGGCCGCGTCGGCAGGTCAGTACCTGAGGCGACGCCCGAGTTTGGTAAGGATGCGCCGAGAGGCGGCGAAGAAGGGCCGCCAGACGCCCGTCCTGGCCGCGTTCTGCTGGCTGGGCAGCGTCCCGCTCGGCACCTTGGACGCCGCGGCGAGCGGTCCGTCCGCGCAGGTCATGGCGGACAACTCCGAGGGCCCCCTGTTCGCCGGCAGCTCGGAGGTCGGCAGCTTCGACGTGAACGACGCGGGACATGAGGACGCGCCGGCCACCTGGCTGACCAGCCGCGGGCAGCTCGCCCCCTGGGAGCACTACCAGCCGCTCCCGACCGGAAAAGCGCTGGCGAAGACCGCACGAGACATGGGACTGCTCGCCGCTACGGAGCCCTTGAACGACGATGTGGCGTCCGTGACCGGTCGTCTGGTCCGCGTTCTGCGACAGACCGTCGGTCCGGACGCCGAAGGCGACAGCGTCTTGGTGAAAGGCATCGGCGCACTGGAACGACTGCGCCGGGCCGACCCCGCGCTCGCCGTACACGGTCCCTTCACCCTCGGCTTCCTCTGGTATGCCGCCACCGAGTTCCGCGGCGCCCGCGGCCCGCGAGCGGGCGACCTGGGGGCCGACGACTACCGCGCCCTGATCGAGCAGGCCGCCCGATGGGCGGACCAGGCCGCCGCCGACCCCTCATCGCCCACCGAACTGACCGGGTACCTCCCACTTCCTCTGGTCACGGCCCCGTTGGTCTTCCTGCGCCCACGGTCGAATGATGTCGACACCATCCTGACGAACGTGGACGCCGACCTGGGCAGGAGACTGGACGTCCCGGACGACGGCTCAGCCGCGGAGCGATACGCCCTGGCGTACTGGTCCCTGGTACGGGCGCAGTGGGCCGTCACCGCACACGGCGGTCCGAGCGCCGACCTGGTGAACAAGGTGCTGCACCGCGGCTCGAGCCGGGCGGACGTGGATAAGAAGGCACTGCGTCTGCTGTACATCCGCGCCGCCCAGCGGTTCGCCTCGGGCCGCGGCGGGACCGATCCGGCCGCGTGGGCCGCCGAGGACCTCCGCGAGTCGGTGGGGCTGCTGGACGAATCCCACACCTTCACCCTGAAGGACGGCGGGGACGGCCTCAATCTCACCGGCATCCCCCTGACAAAGCTGGACGCGGGAAAGCCGACGGGCTACTTCCTGGTCGCCGAGGTGGCGGCCGACGGCGTCAAGGCGCAGCGGCCGGACGGCTCGCCTCTCCTGCTGTCCTTCGACGAGGTCGCGGAGCTCCTCGACACTCATCTGCACCTCACCGGGACCGACATGCCCGTGCCCGTCGTGCTGGCCGTGACGGGGGACCCCGTGGCCCGGCAGACCCTGGCCCAGGCGATCGCCGACCGCACCGGCCACCTCGTACGCAAACCCGTGCACCGCGCCGGTCTGGCGGTGTCCCGCGACGGCACCGGCGGCAGCCCTTACCTGGTGAAGGCAGACGAACCCGGCCGGCCGGCGAGCGGCGTGAAATGGCGGACGGTGGCCCCGCACCGGCCACAGTTCGCCGCGCGTCCCTACCCCGGCGCCACCGTGCGCTCGGCATCCGACGCCCGGACCGGCCCGGACACCCACCGGTTCGCGGACATCCGCCGGTGGTCCACGGACGAACTGCGCCGCTGGCTGGTCGGCCAGGGGCAGTTGTCCGAACAGTCGGTGGACGCCGCGTTCGGCATCCTGCACGGGCTGGTCCTGCCCGCCGCCGGCCCGGCCGGGCGTCCGCTGACCGTGCCGGACCTGATCGCCTTCACCGAGCAGCATCTGGGTCCGGACTCCACGGACACCGCCGAGCTGCTCACCCGGCTGTTCCTGATGGTGAACGCGGCCCGCGAAGCGGGACGGGCCGGCAGCGTGACCGCCCTGGTCGCCCACCTCCTGCAGTCCGAAGGCGTCTACGCCGAGAAGACCCTCGTCCTGCGCGGCGCCGACGGCACGCCCATCGGCCGCGACTGGACCGTCGACCACTCCCGCACCACCGAACCGCTGCGGAACTTCGACGCGAAGAAGGTCGCGTCGCTGTGGCCCAACAGGAGCGGCGTGCTCAAGCTGGGCCGCGGCACCGAGGAGGACGCCCCCTGGCCCGCCGGAACCTTCACGTACCGGACCGCGACCAGCGGCCCCGGCAGTGCGAGCGACGTGAGGTACCGGGTCACCACCGCCCGGGGCGCCTACTGGGTCTCCGCGGACGTCGTCGCCGCGCTCGTCGAAGCCGACCCGGTACGTCCGTCCGCTCCCGACCGCCACGTCCTCCTCGTCGGAGCCGAGGGAGTCGACCTGGCTCGCGTCGTGGCCACCGCCGTCCTATGGCCCGTCTGGTCCAGCACGGGTGCCTCGACCTGGCACACCAACCGCAAGACGGGCACGAGTCACCCGGTGCGGGTCAAGCGCCCGGGCCGGCGGGCGCTGGGGCTGTGGGCGGTCAGCACGCCCGGACTGCTGCCACCGTCACCGGCCCCCGCGCCGCCGACCTCCACGTCGGCGACCTCCACGTCGGCGACCTCGGCGCCGCCGACCTCCGCGTCGGCGGCGGAGCAGACAAGCGGCGCCCAGTGGCTCTACGAGGAGAACGGCAAGCCCCACCTGGTCCCCGACGAGAAGCTGATCACTTACCCGGTGATCGATCCCGGGACGCACCAGTCCATCGGCCGCGTCGTGGGGTTCGGCGAAGAAGAGTGGTCCGCCCTGGAAGCGGGCATGTCCGTGCTGCCGCAGACGCGGACGTACACCGACGCGCACCCCAGCCGCGCGGCCTACCGGCGCCTGGCGTACACCGGAATCTCCGCCACCTCCTGGGCGGACGAGCCCACGGGGACGAAGTTCTACGTCTTCGGCGCGCACGTGGACCGGCACGGAAGGATCTGGTGGAAGGCCCGCGTGAAGGAGGCGAACCAGACGGAGGAGAAGGTGCTGTCCCTCTGGGGCAAGGCCTCGTCGGCCGGCGGTTACCTCAAGCGGCGCCCGAGCCTGGCGAAGATGCGGCAGGAGGCGCAGGACGGAGACGTCCAACTCCTCGCCCTGTGCTGCACGGCGGCCGACGCGCCCCTCGGGCCGCTGAACGACCTGGACACGCCCGCGCAGACCCTCGCGCAGACGTCCCTCCTCCCCACCCATGCGCCCACGACGGTCTCAGGAGTCCATGATCAGAACCTGACCCTGACCGTGGTGCGGCACAGCCGGGGTGAGCCCGGGCAGTGGCGCAAGTTCCCACTGCTTCCCGACGACAAGGCGCTGGGTGCGCTGGCGGTCGACATGGGGTTCATCGACGCCGCGCATCTCCTGGAGGAAGACGTACGGAACACCACTCTCCGCCTGGTGCGCGTGCTGCGGAACGTGTTCGGACCCGCCGCGGAGAACGACAAGCGTTACGTGCGGGGCATCGGCGCACTGGAGCGGCTGCGCCGGGCGGACCCCCTGCTGACTCCCGGCGGGCCGTTCACCGTCGGCTTTTTCACGTTCGCGGCGAGCATGTCCCGCGAGGCCGAGGGCCGGCACATCCCCGTACCGGGAACCGGCGACTACCTCGCACTGCTGGACCAGGCGTCGCAATGGGCGCCGCTCCCGGCCGGGACGGCCCCGACGGCCGGGCTGACCACCTACCTCCCGCTCACCCCGACGCCGACGACAGTCCTGCCGGGCACGCACTCCAAGCAGGTGGTGGGATCCGTGCTGCTCTCGGTACTGCATCTCAAGAAGAAGACCCTCCAGGTACACGGGTCCCGCTCGGACGAGGAACGGCATGCCCTGGCGTACTGGTCGACGATGCGGGCCGAGTTCCTCATATCCCGGCATCCGGCGGGCATCGAGCAGTTGGCCCGCTCGGTGCTTCATCTGCGGCCCGATCAGCCGGTCACCGGCAAGAGGAAGTCGATACTGAGGCTGCGGGCGGCCCAGGTCATCGCCGCCGGTGACACCAAGGCGACCGACCCCAGCGTCTGGGCCGCCCATGACGCCGTCTGGGACGGAAACCTGCTGGGCAGGCAGGGCGTCTTCCCAGTGACCGGGAGCGGATACGGCCTGAATCTGACCGGCGACCCCCACACGAAACTGGAGTCGGGGGCGACCATCAGGTTCTACGTTCTGGTCGCCGCCGCGACAGCCGGGGGGGTCGACGTACGGTGGTCGGACGGAGCATCCCGCACGCTGCCGTTCGCCGAAGTCGCCGAGGTGGTCCATTTCCACCTCAGCACGCTGGAGTTCACTCACGAGAACCGCATCGTGCTGTTCGTCTCGGGAGACCCCGGCCCGCGGCGGGCGTTGGCGAGCGAGATCGCGAACAGGACCGGCCGGGTGGTGCTGTACCCCCACGATCCGGCTGCCGTCACCCTGTCCCGCGTATCCGCCGACGGGGTCTTCGAGGTCCTGCCCCAAGACGCTCTCATGCAGACGATGGAGACGGAGCAGCACGCCCTGTGGGAGGCGGTCGAGCCTGCGCGAGGGCTTCTCCCTCCGCCCGATCCGATGGACATCGACGACGAGCCCGGGCCGAGCGCGTCACTCGCACCCGCACGCACCACCACCGATGCACCGGGCACGTTCATAGGCTTCGCGGATCCGGACAGCAGTGCCGACGACGGCGAGGAGCCGCCGTCCGTCCAGTGGTCCACGGCCGAACTGAGCCGTCGGCTGGTCGACGCAGGACACCTGACCGACGAGCAGGCGCGGGCGGCACTCGACGTGCTGCGGGCGCTGGTGCCACGTATGTCACCGGACAGCGGCACTCCGGACGTGGCGGCTCTGGTCGAGTTCGCCGAAACGAACCTGGGCCCGCGCCACGCGAGTGTCCTCGATCTGCTCACCGAGCTGTTCCTCGCGGTGAACGCGGCGCGGCAGGCGGGGCGGGCGGGCAGCGCGGCCGCTGTGTTCGCCCACCACCTGCAGGCCCAGGGAGCCTACGTCCAGGGCGAACTGCTCACCGAAACGGCGGGTACTCCCAAGGGCCGTAGCTGGGCCTCCGGACCGCCCCTGCCGGTCAGCCTGAACCTGACGGCGATCTGGTCGCCGCCGGACCAGGACAGCACCCTCGAAGGACAGGTGGACGGCACCGCGCCGGCCCCCTGGTCGGAGCACACCTTCGTCTACCACCTGGTGACCGACCCGGCCGGCCGGCCCGGCAACGCGCGCTACCAGGTCACCACCAGGGGCGGAGTCCACTGGGTGCCCGCGAGCGTCATCGCCGAACTGATCGCGAACGACCCCGTGCACAAAAGCACCTCAGACCCCGAAGAGAGCGGTGCCGACCAGCGTGAAATCCTCCTGATCGGTGCCCCGGGGGTCGACCTCGCCCGGTCCGTCGCCGCCGCCGCCCAACGGCCCGTGTGGTCCAGCACCGGGGCCACGGCATGGCACGACCTCGCCGGGCAGCTGTCCTTTCCGGTACGCGTCGACAGGCGAACGGAGCAGCAGCCACTGGGGCAGTGGACGGTCAGCACTCCCGATCTCCTCCCGCCGCCGGAGGCGGCGGGGGCCGGTCAGTGGCTCTACGACATGGACGGTGTCCTCCACTGGGTCCCGGACGAGGACCTGGTCACTCATCCGATCATCGATCCCCTCACGCACCAGTCGACCGGCCGGGCCGTGCACATGCCGGATTTCTGGGTCGACCAAGAGACGGTGGTGCCGTGGCTGACACGTACTCACTTGCACTTCCACGGGCGCAACGCCCTCGTGAAGGGCACGGAGACGGCGAAGGCCATCGGGACTTCTCCCGTTCCCTGGGCAGGGCTGCCGGAGGGAACGAAGTTCTACACCTTCGACATCCATATGGACGCCCGCGGAAGGTACACCTGGTACGCCTGGGCGGACGGTGCCGTGACGGCACTCTGGGGAACGACTCCTGAACTCAGCGGCTACGTGAAGCGGCGCCCCAGCCTGTCACGGCTGAAGAGGTATGCCCCGGACGGAAAGGTTCGCCTGCCCTTCCTCGCCTGCAGCGCGGGCAACGCACCCGTGGGAGCGTCGGACAAACTCGACGTCACGACACCCGCACAGGTGCTGGCCAATGTGGTCGACGTGCCCACCTACGCACCGACGACCATCACCGGGTACAAGGCACCCCACGACCTGGCCACGTTCACCCTGCAGGAAGACAGTGGTCGGCCAGGTGTCTGGCGAGCGTTCGCGCCGGACCCGGACGACACCCAACTGGCGGCTCTATCGGTGGACATGGGGTTCATCGCCTCCGCGGACCACATGGATCCACGCGTCAAGGAAGTGACCGGGCGACTGGTTCGGGTGCTTCGACGACTGTTCGGCCCGAACGCCGAGACGCACGCGAGCCTCGTCGCGGGTATCGGCGCGCTGGAACGGCTGCGCGCGGCGGATCCCCACCTGGCGACCGCGGGGCCGTTCACCCTCGACTTCTTCTCCTACGCGGCGACGATGATGCGCCTGACCGAGCGCCGGCTCGTGTGGGAGCCGACGGCCGATGACTACAGGGCTCTCCTCGCCAAGGCGTCGACCTGGGCCGCACTGCCTGCCCAGACCGCCGCTCCGGCCGTCGGACTGTCCGCTCATCTCCGTCTCCTTTATGTGGCGGAGATGCCCGGCCTGTTGGACGACGACATGGTCAATGATGTGCTCCGGCCTGTGTTCCCCCACGTGGAGAAGGCGGCCGCGATCCACGGGACTCCGTTGTGGGACGAGCTGTACTCCCTGGCGTACTGGTCCGTGGCACGGGCCAGGCTGGCTGTCGACCTGCGCCACCGCACCCGGGGGCAGGTGACCCGGTCCACCCTGCATCTGCCGAGGGAGCCGCAGGCGAACTCCGTCGACCTACTGATCCTGCGGGCGGCCCAGGCGATCGTCGCGGAGGGTGCCAAGGGGAACCGTCCCGCTGCCTGGGCCGCACACGACCTGGTCTGGGGACAGAATCTCCTGGAGGACGGCAGCGGCAGGATCTTCGTCACGACAGGCAACCGGTTCGGACTGAACCTGACGCCCGAGCCTGTCGACACGCTGGACACGGGCACCCACCCGGCGACCTACTTCCTGATCGCGCACCTCACCGCCGACGGTGCGGTGGTGCAAGGGCCGGACGGGGCACAGCAACTGCTGCTCCCCTTCGACGAGGTCGCCGAGCTGACCCTGCTGCACACGAAACTGGCCGCCCCTGACGACGCCGACAAGCAGATCGCCCTCATCGTCACCGGTGACGAGAACGCCCGGAGGGTCCTGGCACAGACGATCGCCGACCGGACCGGACGAGTCGTGCGCTATCCCGCCGACCGGGCCGGCAGGACGGTGTCCGCCGCCGACAGCGGCATCCACAGCATCGGACCGGCGCCCGCTCCTGGGCAGGCATCCCAGCCCAGCGCCTGGCGGATCGCTCAGCCGAACGGGCCACTCGTGCCGTCGCTCCATCCGGTCGGCCCTCCCACGCCCCTCGCTCCGGCGGCGGCCGCCTCGCAGGCGACCGGGCCGGCGCGTCCGGCCGTGACCAGGAGCGGCCGCCAGGCCGACCTACCGCCGCCGGCCGGGCAAGCAGAGCCTGTTCCCTTGGTTGAGGCCCTGGTGACCGCAGCCGGCTCCGCCACCGGAGCGGGGGATTCCGCCGTGCCGTCGGCACTGGCCGAGGCCGAGAGTGCCGAGGCGATGTACGAGTGGGCCAGGGGCTATCTGGCCAAGGGCAAGCTGCCCGCCGGTGTCCAGCCCTTCCCCGTCCCCGAGGGCGGCCTCTCGGAGGCGGAGGCACGGGCTGTGGGGGCCGGTGCGGAGCTGATGATCGAGGCCGCGCTCCTCGGTCACGCCCCGACGGCGGCCCAGGCGCAGCTCGATCTGTCGCAGCAACTGGCCCTGCTGTGGCACCGCTCGGGCGGGACGCTGTCACCTTCGGTGGAGCGGGCGATCGCGGCGGTTGCCGCCCATGCGGCGGGGATCCGGGTGAGTGTCACGGACGCGGCCGGAGCGGAGACCGCCCCGGGGCACTTCGGCCCGGAGAACGGTGCACCGGTCCATCTGCTGCGCCAGGACGACGGCTACCACGTCCGAACGCCGCAGTCAGCACCCCACGACACCGGCGGGGAGCCCGACTTCGCCCTCGTACTCTCGGAGGTGCACAAGGAACTGCGGCGCAACCACCAGGCCGGCCTCCCGGAACAGACCACCCTGGACACCGTCCGGGAGACCTACGGCAAGCTCCTGATCCTGGGTCAGGTCCGACCCGACGACACCTCCCGGCACCTCGGCAATGCCATCGCGCAGACACTCATCAACGGCACCCCGGCCGGCCTGCGCGGCGGCGCGCCCGGCCCCCACTTCCCCGGGCAGCGGACAGGGGGCGAGTCGTCCGCGGCCGGCCAGCGGCCGGCGGTGCCTTCCGGCCTTGAAGCCGCCCTGCAGAACACCCTCGACGACTTCCTCACGAGCAATCCGATCGACCTCGACACCGAGGCTCCGCATGCGCTCGGCGCTCAGCCACCCGCGGGCGTGAGGGACGTGGTCCGCCCACATCTCCCCCTCGGCCCGGGTCCGTCCGGGGACGAGGACGACCCCACCGACCCCGTTCCGATGGACATCGAGCCGTCGGTCCCCGCCCAGCCGGCCGCCCCGGACCAGACCGACCCGAACCCTCAGTTCGGCCTTCTCGTCGCGAGCCCGCTGCCCGACCACCTCTGGGACCGCCTGAGCAGCCATACCGGCCTGCTCGAAGGCGGCATGGCACCGGACACCGCCCACTACCTCCTCGCCGAGATCCGCCACTCCTTCCTCACAGGGGAAACCTGGAGACTGGCCCCGCAGACGGACCCCATGACCGGAGAGACGTTCTCGCCCATGGCGGACACCCTGCACTCCTGGGCTCAGGCAGGCGTGTTCAGGTACGGGCTCATGTACCTGTTGGTGGAGGAGCCACGCAGCAGGGAAATCACCTGGCTCGTGGCCGCCCACAGCGCAGCGCTCGACAGCTGAGGCGGTGAACCCGGCGGCGCGGCACAGCGTTGCTGACAGGTGAGGACGCTCCCCCCGAGACGAGGTCAGTGATGAGTGAGCCCGACATGGACCGGCCGGGTGTCCGCACCGAGGCGGCACCACCCGCCGAACTGGAGGTGCTGGCCGGTGACGTGGGCGATCCGGGCGGTATCTGGGACCCGGCCGTGCCCGGTCCGGAGTCGCTGGTGACCGATCCCGAACTGATGCCGGAGCCTCCGCCGGAGATCCGCGAGGCCGCCCGGTCGGCTCCGGACCACTGGTTCTACCTGCCGGACCCGAACTGGGAGGGGGACGGCGTGCCGCCGGCGTGGGCCGTGCTCGGGAGGTGGCGTGCGGACGAGACCGGGACCGTCGTGGCGTGGCAGGACAACGACGCCTACCGGCCCTCCCCCGAGGCCCTGGGCTGGGCGGAGCCCGTGGACGCGCTGGACAGGGCGCTCCAGTGGGCCGCCACCGGCTACGGTCCGGCGCAGGACCTGGCGGAGGCGATCGCCGCTCTGGACGACGTGGCGGTACTGCTCGACGAGGAGGGTGAACCCCGGGTAGGCGACGCGCCCGACGGCCTGCCGGCGGTGACGGTCGTCGGCCTGCCGGCGCCGGACCACTCCGCGGCGGCGGCGCTGCCCGCCCACCGCTCGGTGTCGCGGGCGGAGCTGTCCGATCTGCTGGCCGAGGGGCCGGGCCGGCTGCTGCTCGTCAGCCTGTCCTCACCCGTCGCAATGGTGATCGAGGCGGAAGCCCTGGAACAGGCCGGCATCACGGCACCGGCCCCGGAGGCGGCCCGCCCGGTACGCACGGTGAGCCACGCGGGGAGCACCGGCTCCGCCGGGCCGGTCCCGGCCTCCGCCGAGGAGGCGCCCCTGCTCGTCGGCGAAGCGTCCCCCGATGGCGACCCCGGCCTGCCGGGCACGGCACCGGGAGACGCCTGAACGCCCAGCCCCGGCACCGTGTCCCGCGCCCCGGTACCCCGGCCGCCTCCCGCGTCCGGGTGTCACCGTGGGGCGAGCAGCGTCTCAGAAACCCCGGCGGCTGTCGGAGTCCGGGAGCCGGTCCGCGATCCTCTTGATCTCCTCCATGTTGAAGCCCTGCGGGTACTCCGCGATCCCGCCGGCCTCCCATGCCCTGCGGACGGTGCCGGCCAGGATGTGCCCCGTCTGCTCCAGAGCTTCCAGCACCGTCTCGAAGTCACGACGGCTCTTGATCTGCAGGGCGAATTCGTCGTCTTCACCAGCCCACTCGTCTATGTCCCCCTCTTCGTAGCGCCTCAGCAGCTCCGTGACGATCCACTGGGCACGTTCGACTGTCATCTCGATGCGCTCCACGGCCATGCGCTGCCGCATCGAGTCGTAGTGGTAAACGGGACTGTCCATGACTGCTCCTCCGCTGCTTCGTTCCGGCGGTCGTACCGGTGGCCGGTGTCAGTCCTCGTGCAACTCGTCATGCAGGGGCTTGGTTCTCCGCTCCGCGGGGCGGTGCGGGGCGTCCGGGCCGAGCAGCTTGTCCAGCGTCAGCTCGAAGTCCCCCAGGCGGAACGTCTCGTCCCCGCCCGTGGACAGGGGGGCGAGGGTCTTCAGGACGCGTCGCATCACGTTCTCCCTGGCCTGTGCGGCCGTCTCCAGCACGGTGCCGGCCAGTTCCGTCGCGCTCATGGTGCGGTGCTTGCCGTCCAGGAAGACCAGCCCGGTCAGGTTGCCCTGGGAGCCGACCGTCACCTTCACCGACCGGTCCCGCGAGGTGACGGTCTCCGTCGTCTCCGCGAGGTCGCTCTGGATCCGTGCCGCGGCCTTGCTGGTCGCCTCCAGCCGGGCCTCGGCCTCGGCGATGCGCTTCTCCAACGATTCGCTCACTGCGAACCACCTCCTCCGGACGCTTCTACGGCCGTCCGGCGCCCATGGTTCGTCATCCGGTCCGCAGAGTGGTTGCAGACCGGCATCACCGCGTCACCGGCCGATCGCGGTGGGGGCGCCGCCCTCGTCGATTCCCCAGACGTCCTCTTCTTCCAGCACCCAGGCCGTGCGCTGCCGGTCGCCGCTCTCGTTGCCGTTCTGCTGGGGCGTGCCGGCCATGGGCGGCATCATGGGCGGCATCGGTGAACCGGTGGTGCCGGCCCGCTGCGGGACGCCGATGTCGTCCTGGTACGGCACGCCGGGCTGCGGCCGGGGCCCACGGTTCGTGATGTCGCTGCTCAGGACGGACCGCTGGCGTTCGGCGCTCCCGTCGTCTCCGGCGCCGGCGGCACCCATCCGGGGCGGCATCATGCCGGGGCTCGTGGGCGAGCCGTTCGATGTACCCGTACCGCTGAACAGATCTGAGGAGTCGTACAGCTCCTCCTCGTAGGGCAGGCCGGTGTACGCGTCCCAGCTGCTGCCGGTGCCGGTGCCGGTGCCGCTGCTCAGCGAGTCGAGGGGGACCGTGGTGGTGGTCCCGTCGGGGTGGACGGTGGTCATGGTTCCCCGGTCGGGGTCCAGGACCGTGGAGGTGCCGTCGGGGTAGTCGGTGACGATCGAGCCGTCGCCGTTGAGGGAGGAGGTGCTGCCGTCCGGGTTGCGGATCAGGTCGCCGACGTCCAGCGGATCGGTGTCGAGCGTTCCGTCGGGGTCCCGGGTGGTGACGGTGCCGGAGTCCGGGTCGATGGTCGTACGGGTGCCGTCCGGGTACGTCACGGTGACCGTGCCGTCGTTGTTCAGTTTCGGGATTCCGGCGCTGTCGGGGGACCGTCCGGGAAGGCCGGGCAGGTCGGGAAGGACAGGTGGGAGCGGGGTGTACGGGGATTCGAGGCGGTCCCGCAGCTCTTCCTGGCTGCGCTTCTGCTCCTTCGCCAGCTCCTCCTGCCGCCGCTTCTGCTCGTTCTGCAGTTCGTCCTGGCGGCGTTGCTGGTCCTTCTCCAGTTCCTCCTGGCGGCGTTGCTGCTCCTCCTGGAGCTTCTCCTGGCGACGCTGCTGCTCCTCCTGTTGTTCTTCGGCCCGGCGCTCGCTCTGCTCGCGCTGCTCCTCGGCCTTCCGCTCCTGCTCCTGGCGGCGCTTGTCCTCGTCGGCCTGGCGCTTCTCCTGCTGGGCCCGCAGTTCGTCGGCGCGGCGCAGCTCGTCCTGGTAGCGCTGCTCCTGCCGTTCCTCTTCCTTCTCCTGCCGCTTGAGCTGGTCCTGGTAACGCGTCTGTTCGAGCTTCTCCCGGCGGGTTGCCTCCTCCTTGGCGGCGTCGCCCGCCGCCTTGCGTTCCGCCTCCAGCCTCTTCCTCTCCTCGTCCTGGCGGGCCGCGAGCTCCTCCTCCCTCTTCTTTCGCTCTGCCTCCTGTTTGTCGGCGAGTTCCTGCGCCTGCTTCTCGCGCAGTTGGTCCCTCTTGAGGCTGTCCTGGTAGCGCTGGTTGTCGGTGACGAGCTGATTGGCCGCCAGGCGACTGTTCTCCTCCTCCCGGCGCTTGGCCTCCGCATCGGCCTTCGCCTGCAGCTCTTCCTGCCTCCGCAGCTCCTCCTGGTACCGCTCGTCGGCTTCCTTCTTCTGCTGGGCGGCCAGTTCCTCGGCCTTCTGTCTCTCCTTCTCGAGCCTCGCCTGCTCTGCCGCGTATCGTGCGTCGGCCTTCGCCTCGGCCTCTTCCTTGGCCTTCAGGTCCTCCTCCCGCTGCTTCTCCAGCATGTCCATGTACTCGTCGTGGTTGGCCTTGTTCTGGGCCGCCAGGTCCTCCGCGTCCTTGTCGGCTTTCGCCTTCATGTCATCGAGCTCTTTGTCGGCCTTCGCCTTGTCGTCGTCCAGCTTCTGGCGATCCTTCTCCTGATCGATCTCGGCCTTTTCCGCCTTGTCCTTCTGGTACTCGCCGTAAAGGCTCATGGCTTTCAGCTCGGCGACGGGGAACGTGCCCATGTTGTTCCACACGTTGAAGACGGACGCCATCGCCGTGCGCGCCGCCTCACCGATCGTTCTGTCCGCGTGCTCGCCCCACAGGCTGATGGCCTTTTCGCTGAGCGTCTTCCAGGTACTGATCTCGCTCAGCGGTCCGAAGTCCAGGTTCTCGAACGGGATACGGGCGTGGTGGTGGAAGTGGGCCATGCCGTACGTGTCGACCTCGTACCTGATGTCCACGCCCATGGAGTTGGCGTAGGTCCGCGTCTTGACCTCGTACCCGAGAGCGCCGCGGTTGTTGTGGAGGGTTTCCGCGTACACCTTGTCGACCAGGTCGTGCACCCACCACAGCGGATGGCCTTTCTCTCCGTACCAGGTGCTCCAGGCGTCGTACATGCCCTGGGCGACGGCGCGCAGTTCCTCCTTCGCCCGCTGGAGGTTCTGCGCCTGGACGGAGCGCCCCGAGACGATCTGGAAGTCCTCGGTGAACCTCTCGTAGTTGCGGTTCAGCCAGCGGACCAGGTCGTGGAAGACACTGGCTCCCTGTCCGAGCCAGGCCGCGTCCTCCTTGCCGAGGGACTCCTGCCACTGGCTGGTCTGCTCCGCACTCTGCCGGAAGACACGGGCGACCCGGTCGAAGGCGTCGCCCGCCCGGTCGAACGTGGCGAGGTCGACCACGTCCTGCGGCGGCACCTTCGCTCCGCTCCACTCGAAACCGTGGGTGCCGCCCGGCATGTAGAGCAGTTCCCGCAGGGCGAGTCCGGATCCGTGGATGTACTGGTAGAGCAGGGAGGTGTCCCAGGTGGGCCGGCCGGACATTCCGGCGTGGTTCTCGATATCGCTCTGGAACTTACCGCCGTGGCGCACGGTGCCGAGGGGGAGGACGCCCTTCTCCTGGCCCGTCGCCGGGTCCTTCTCCGTCCCCATGCCGATGAACGTCAGGCGCGCGGCGTGGAAGCTCATGTCGCCTCCGTCGTCCCGGGCGAAGGGGATGACGAAGTCGGTCTTGTCCACCTGCGGGCCGCTGTTCGCGTGGGAGAAGTCGTTCTCGCTGATGCGGGTGATCTCCACCTTCAGCATCGGAGCGTCGCTCGTGCCCTTCAGCTCCTCGAACAACTGGGCGCGGGCCGGTACGGGATAGCCGGTCAGGAAGGTGACGGCATCCTTCCACGGGTCCGGCATGTTTCCGGTAGGGGTGCTCACGGGGACTCCTTTCCGACGCCGGGCGCGGGCGCGAGGACGGACGTGGCGGACGCACGGCCCGGCGGCGCGGTTATTCCTCGGGGAGGCCGGACCCGCTCGGCCCTTCGATGATGATCGTGCTGTCCTCGAGACGTTCCAGGAAGTCCCGTCCGGCGATGTCCTCCAGCGAATCCGACTGTGCCTTCATATGGAGGTCGATGACCTCCTGGATGTCCTCCTCCAGCGTCCGGAAGAGTTCCACCTGCTTCTTCAGGGTGGTGTCGATGGATTCGGCCGACGCGCGCACCTGGTCGTTGAGCTGCTTCCCCCCGAGTTGCTCGCTCTTCACGAGCTGGCCGAGCGCCAGGGGTTTCGCCTGCTCCAGGTTGGCGGTGTCGACCACGCCGCCGAGCAGCTTCCACATGGAGGGGGTGTTCGTGCCGGGTTCGTCCTCCAGCAGCTTCTCGAGGTTCTTCCTGAAGGGCACGAGTTCATGGGTGAGGAAGGACTCGAGCCACTTGCGGTCCAGGTGGACGGTCTTGTGTTCTTCCGGCACGGGGCACTCCTAAGGGATCGCGTCACGCTGATGCCGTGTCGAGGGCTCGCGGTCCGGCCGGCCGGTGGGTGCGCGCCGGCCGGCCGGACCGGGCGCTAGCGCTCCAGCGCCTGAGCCGCCATACGCTCGTAGTACTTGTAGTTCTCGCCCAGCTTCTCGAGCAGGACCGCGTTCGTCGTGAGGATCTTCCCCATCGCCTTGACGGCCGCGTCCCAGTTGGCCTGCCTTCCCAGGTACACCGCCTGGTCCGTGCCACTCCATTCGGTGATCAGCGCGGCGATCTCCGCCTCGAGGTTGTCGAGTGTGGTTTCCAGCGCGACCGTCTGCGCGATGAGGTTGTCCGACGCGTCGGTCACTCTGTTGTATTCGACGTGGATGATGCCGTCTGTCAGGTCACTCATGGCCCGTTCCTCTCGTTTCGCTTGCCGACCGGTCCTACACGCCTCGGTTGGGGCCGAGGATGAGTTGCTCGATGACGTAGTCCGACTGGCTGCTGTGGTCCTTGATCTCCTGGAGGTTCTCGTCCTGCATCGACGACTTCAGGCCGATGGCTGTGGCGAGTGACGTGTCGAGTCCCTCCAGTTCGTTCAGGACCACTCGGGCCTGCTCCAGCCACAGGTCGATCAGTTTCTGGAACTCCACACCGTCGCCTCCCCCGTAGCCTCGGCTCAGGTCGGTCTTCGTGGTGTGGACGTCGTACATGATGCGCGTGATGCCCTCGTGCGCCATGTCGGTGGCGTTGCGGATCCGTTGGATGTCCTGGAGATTCGCTGACTGCAAGTTGCTCATGGTGCTTTCCCTTCGACTCGACGCGTTCCGGAACATTTCGGTGTGGTCGTGGTGGGCTGGCCCGTCGCGGCGCTCTCCACGCCGAGGTCCGGGCCGGTGGGCAGCATCGACAGCAGGAGTGACGGCAGCGCGGTCGCCGCGGCCTCGGAGTGGCCGAGCGCCGCCAGGTCCTCGGGGCGCGGGACGCCGTACTTCATGCCGGTGTCGGTGACCAGGTAGGTGGTGGCGCCCAGTTCGGTGCCCGCCGCGCCCAGGACGCGGACCAGTGCGCCGCGTCCCGGGGGGACGACGATCTCGTCCACGGGCAGGCAGGCCGGCGCCCGGTGCTCGGCGGGCGGCTGCGCGGCCGGTCCGAGTCCGTCCCGTGCCACGAGGGTCACGGCGACGCGGGTGCCGTCCGCGCCAGGTGACACCTGGGCGCAGGGCATCCGGTTGGCGGGCACGCCGGTCACGCGCGGCGGTGAGGGGGGCAGGCCGGCGCCCAGGCCGGCGGCGGGCGCGCCGGTCGCCAGGTTGCCGTCGAGGGCGTCCGGCCCGAGCCGGCGCACCAGCGCGGTTCCTCCGTCGTACGCGTCGCGCCGGGTGGCGGGGTCGCCGAGGAGCAGCGCGGCGGCGGTGTCGGTGAGGGGTACGAGGCCGTCCTGGCGCAGCAGGTGCAGCCGGGGGGTCGAGCCGGGTACGGCGACCTTGAAGAGCTGGCCGATACGGGTGGGCCGGCCGCCCAGATTCGGTCCGGTGCCGCCTCGGCCGGGGACCGGGGCGGCCTTGAGGTCGGGGCCGGCGGGCAGGGCGGAGAGGAAGGCGGCCGACACGTCCAACGGCGCGGTGGAGGCGTAGCCCAGCGAGGTGGCGGCGCGTGAGGCGGTGTCCAGGCGCAGGCGGCTGCCCCGCCACACGAGGTGGGCCGTCCCGTCCGGCCCGCGCACCAGCAGTCCGCGGCCGTCGTCCGGGGCCTGGCCGTCCTGGCCGGTGCCGACTGCCAGGACGGTCGCCGTGCGGGGGCGGGCGCCGTCGGTCCCGTCGTCCGTGCCCGGCGGGGTGTCGGCGGGCCGGGAGCAGACCAGCCAGGCGTCGGAGACCAGGTCGCCTGGGGAAGGCAGGGTGTCCGGGGCGCCGGGCACGCCCACCGGGGGGCCGAGAGGGGTGCCGCGCAGGGAACGGCCGCCGACGGTGGTGGTCTTCAGGTCTGGGCCCGCCAGCAGGCGGGCGGAGGCGTAGTTGTACACCGGGCGCAGCCGCCCGTCGAGGTACAGGTAGCGCGACCCGGTGTCCCGGTTGACGACCAGGGCGCCGGAGGTGCGCCAGGAGTCGGTGGTGCCGGGTTTGATGAGGCCGAAGACGAAGGCTCCCGCGCAGATGACGACGGCGATCAGGGCGCCGATGGCGGTGCCGCGGTTGGTGCGGCCCTGGGGGCTCTCCGGGGCGTCCGGGTCGGCCCGGAGCATGCTGGAGGTCAGGCGGCCCATGACGAACATGTGGGCCTGGACCTGGTCGCGTTTGGTTTGCACGGCCGGCTCCCCCGTTCAGCCTTTGATCGCGCGCAGCGCGGCGTAGGCGCCGAGGACCCACAGGGCCAGCGGCAGCAGGGCGATGGCGGTCAGGGAGTGCAGGAGTTCGGCGGCGCGTCCCCAGTAGGGCACCAGGCGGCGGCCGGGGACCGTCCAGGAGGCGATGGCCAGGCCGGCGGTGAGCGCGAGCAGTCCGGCGGCCAGGAGCAGCCGGCCGCCGGGGGACATGCCCGTGGCCGCGCCCAGGGCGAGCAGGGCGCCGCCGGCGGCGCCGGGGACGGTCAGCGACAGCCGCTGCCAGACGTTGCCGAGGCCCCGTGCGTGCAGCAGCAGGAGCAGGCAGAGGGTGAGCGAGGTCAGTGTCTCCGGCAGGTTCGGGTCGTGGGTGAGGGCGGCCAGGCAGGCCGCGCAGACGGCTCCGGCGGCGCCGTACAGGCCGGTCATCCACTGGTCGGCCAGGACGGCGCGGGCGGCGACCACCGTGGTGGAGTGCGGCTCGATGCCCTCCTGGAGCTGTGCGGCGTTGGTGGGCAGCGGCGGCATCCGCAGCCCGGACAGGCGGAAGGCCAGCGAGGGGACGAACGCGCCGAAGACGACCGCCACCAGGGCCGTGAGGCTCGCGCTGTGGCCGGGCGGCAGGTCGGCCAGCAGCATCAGTGTCCCGGTGAGCGCGCCGGCGGCGGCGGCCACGCACACCGCCATGAAGAGCGCCGGGTAGGCGGCGACGGCGGCCAGGGCGAGGACGGAGGCGCCGGCGGCGGCGGCCGACGCGGCCAGCAGTCGGGCGCCGAACACCTCCCAGGCCTGGTCGCCCTCGATCGCCCCGCCGGGCAGCAGCCAGCCGGCCAGGGCCAGGCAGGGCACGGCCACGAAGCCCAGGGCGGCGCCGGCGCCCGCGTCGCCCACCGCGCGGCTGGCCGACGCCGCTCCGGCGATCAGCAGCAGGCCGGCCACCGTGGCGGCGACCGCCCTCAGCACCCCGCTCCCGCCGGGCAGCGCGAGGGCGACGACGCACACCGCGACCGCGGCCGACGCCATCCCCAGCAGCTGCCGGCGCCCGGCCAGCGGTGACCAGCCGTGGGGGCGGTCCCGCATCGTGGTGGCGATGCCGTCGACCAGGTCGTCCAGGTGTACTTCGGGCAGCGTCTCGGAGCGCGGGCGCAGGTGCAGGGTGGCGCCGTCGCGCACCTCCAGGCCCGCCAGCGTCGCCTCCTCGTCGAACGGTGCCTCGCCCAGGCGCTGGAGGACCCACCCGCCGTGATCGGCGCCGGCCTCCTCCACCTCCTGGCCGCAGAAGTCGAGCAGGGCGGGCAGCAGGTCGGCCACGGGGATGTCGGAGGGGACCGCGAGATCGATGCTCTGATCGGGGGCGCGCACGGTGAGGTGGCACAACGCCGCCGCCTGACTCTCGGTCATGGGAGCCGACCCACGCCCTTCTTGTCTCTTCTCAACCACTATGTGGTTTAGGTGAGTTATGCATAGTATGACTGCGCACGGGCGGAGCGGACGATCAGGACCACGCTCGTGCTACTCGCCTCTACGCGGTCTTCGCCCGTGCGGTTCGAGAGGCGGACGCCTTTTCTCGGTCAGCGATCCGGACCTCTCCGGTCCCGGCCCGGGCGTCACCACCACCGCCGGACACCTTGCGCCAAGGCCTCGGCGCCCCCAGCCCGTGAAGGAGTCCTACGTTGAGCGTGACCCTCTTCCGCAGGCCGGCCCGCCGCCGCGGACCGGACATGCCGTCGGGCGAGCTGAGCCTCCAGGAGCCGCCGGTCCTGCCGGAGCTGGTGCCCGACTCCTCGGCACTGTGGAACTACCTGCCGATGGCGCTGATGTCGGTGTCGATGATGCTGATGTTCATCAGGCCGGGCGCGGTCAGCGGCTTCATGTACCTGGCCCTCGGCATGATGGTCCTGTCGGCCGCCGCGATGATGGTCGGCCAGGTCATGCGCCGGGCCGGGGAGCGCAAGCAGCGCCTCAAGGGGGAGCGCCGGGACTACCTGCGCTACCTGGGCCAGATCCGCCGTAAGGTGCGCGGCGCCGTCGCCGACCAGCAGCGCGCCCTGGCGTGGCGGCATCCCGCGCCCGACGCGCTGATCGGCACGGCGCGCACCTCACGGCTGTGGGAACGCCGGGTCGCTGACGAGGACTTCGGCGAGGTCCGGGTCGCCGTCGGCGAGCAGAAGCTGGCACTGCGGCTGGCGCCGCTGTCGACCAATCCGGTGGAGGACCTGGAGCCGCTGAGCGCGCACGCGCTGCGCAGTTTCATCCGCGCCTACTCGACCGTGCCCGACCAGCCGATCGGGATCTACCTCAAGTCCTGGGCGCGGGTGCTCTTCCGGGGGGACCAGGAGCGCGTACGCGGACTGGTGCGGGCCATGCTGGCGCAGCTCGCGGTGTTCCACTCGGCCGACGACGTGTGGATCGTCGTATGCGTGTCGGACGAGCGGCGCCGGGAGTGGGAGTGGACCAAGTGGCTGCCGCACGCCCTGCACCGGGAGCAGGAGGACGGGGCCGGGCCGACCCGGATGGTGGTGTCCGCCTTCGCCGAGCTGGAGAACCTGCTGGGCGCCGAGTTCGCCGAGCGGCCCCCGTTCGACCCCGCGGGCGTCCCGGGTCCCGAGGAGCCCTACACGGTCGTCGTCGTGGACGGCGTCGAGATGCCCGAGGGGCACCGGCTGGACGGCCACGGCTTCCGCAACGCGGTCGTCCTGGATCTGGACGGAGCGCTCACCTGGCGTCCGGGGCGCGTCACGCTGCGGCTGGAGATCGACGGCGACGAGGTCGGACTGGTCCGCACCGACCGCGACCGCAAGGAGCAGAAGACCCGCCTCGGCCGCCCCGACACCCTCGGCGTGACCGGTGCCACGGCCCTCGGCAAGGTCCTGGCGCCCTACCGGCCGAGTCTAGGCACCGAGACCTCGCAGCAGCCGACCGGGAACGTGGGGCTGACCCGGCTGCTGGGCATCGGCGACCTGCACGCGCACGACCCGGCCACCCTGTGGGAGCGGTACTCGGGCGGCGCCCGGCTGCGCGCGCCCGTCGCCGTGGACGGCAACGGCATGCCGGTGGAACTGGACATCAAGGAGTCGGCGCAGGGCGGCACCGGACCGCACGGCATGCTGATCGGCGCCACCGGCTCCGGCAAGAGCGAACTGCTGCGCACCCTCGTCCTGGCCCTGGCCCTGACCAACTCCTCCGAGACCCTGAACTTCGTCCTGGTCGACTTCAAGGGCGGCGCGACCTTCCTCGGCCTGGACGAACTCCCGCACACCTCCGCGGTGATCACCAACCTGGCCGACGAGGTGGCACTGGTCTCCCGCATGCAGGACGCGCTGCACGGCGAGATGATCCGTCGGCAGGAGCTGCTGCGCGCGGCCGGCAACTTCACCTCCGCCCTCGAGTACGAGAAGGCCAGGGCTTCCGGCGCGCCACTCGATCCGCTGCCCAGCCTGTTCGTGGTGGTCGACGAGTTCAGCGAACTGCTCGCCGCGCACCGGGACTTCATGGAGCTGTTCGTGATGATCGGCCGGCTCGGCCGGTCCCTCGGCGTCCACCTGCTGCTGGCCTCGCAGCGGCTGGACGAGGGCCGCATCCACCAGCTGGAGGGCCACCTGTCCTACCGCATCGGCCTGCGCACCTTCTCCGCCATGGAGAGCCGCGGTGTCCTCGGTGTGCCCGACGCCTACGAACTGCCCGCGCAGCCCGGCAACGGCTATCTGAAGACGGCGGGCGTGCAGGAGCTGACGCGGTTCCGCGCCGCCTACGTCTCCGGCGCGCACCGCAGAAGGACGGGCGAGAGCGTACGGGCCCGGGTGGCGGGCCAGGTGATGCCCTGGACCACCGACTGGGTGGTGCCCCGCCGCCCCGTCGAACCGTCCGAGGAGCCCGACGGTACCGGCCCCGAGGCGGAGGCGGACGAGAACGACACTGAGACCCTGCTGGCGGTCGCCGTCGAGCGGCTGCGCCACGCGGGGCCGCCGGCCCACCAGGTGTGGCTGCCGCCGCTCGAGGAACCGCCGGCCCTGGACCAGTTGCTGCCGCCGCTCGTACCCGACCCCCGGTACGGGCTGACCACCGCCGACTGGTCGCTGCGGGGACGGCTGACCGTGCCCGTCGGCATCGTCGACAAGCCCTTCGAGCAGGTCCGCGACCTGCTGACCGTCGACCTCTCCGGGGCCGGTGGCCATGTGATCGTCGCCGGCGGTCCGCAGAGCGGCAAGAGCACGCTGGTGCGCAGCCTGATGGCCGCGCTCGCCCTCACCCACACGCCGCGCGAGGTGCAGTTCTACTGCCTGGACTTCGGCGGCGGCACGCTGTCCAGCCTCGCGGGGCTGCCCCACGTGGCCGGGGTCGCGCCCCGGCTCGACACCGAACGGGTGGGCCGTACGATCTCCGAGGTCAACGCGCTGCTGGAGAGCCGCGAGCAGATGTTCCTGCGGCACGGCATCGATTCCATGCCCACCTACCGGCGGCGGCGCGCGGCCGGGGAGTTCGCCGACGAGCCGCACGGGGACGTGTTCCTGGTCGTCGACGGCTGGTCGACGGTCCGTCAGGACTTCGACCGGTCCCTGCCGGCGTTCAACGCGCTCGCCGCGCGCGGCCTGAACTACGGCATTCACCTCGTGGTGACCGTCTCGCGGTGGTCGGAGCTGTCCTCGGCGGTGCGCGACCAGGCTGGCACCCGCCTGGAACTGCGCATGGGCGACCCGATGGACTCCGAGCACCCGTCGCGGCAGGCCGCGACGGTCCCCCGCGTCCCGGGCCGGGGTCTGACCGGCGACCACAGCCACTACCTGGGCGCGCTGCCCCGCATCGACGGCGGTGACGGTGTGGAGGACCTCTCCGAGGCCGTCGCCGCACTGGTGGACGCCGTGGCCGAGAACTGGACGGGGCCGTCCGCGCCGCCGCTGCGGATGCTGCCGACCGTGCTGCCCGCCGCGGACCTGCCCTCCCCCGCCGGCGACTTCAAGGTGGCGCTGGGGCTGGAGGAGGAGCGGCTGTCGCCCGTGTGGCACGACTTCTCCGAGAACCCGCACCTGATCGCCATCGGCGACACCGAGAGCGGCAAGACCAACCTGCTGCGGCTGGTAGCCCGCGCCATCACCGAGCGGTACACGCCCGCCGAGGCCCGCATCATGGTCGTCGACTACCGCAGGACCCTGGTGGAGGCCGTGCCCGAGGAGTACCGGCTGGGCCACGCGGTGGCCGCGGAGGGCCTGAAGGACCTGATCGCCGGCACGGTCCGGGCGGCGCAGGCGCGGACGCCCGGTCCGGACATCAGCCCCGCCCGGATGAAGCGGGCCGACTGGTGGCAGGGGCCGCGGCTGTTCATCCTCGTCGACGACTACGACATGGTCGCGAACGGCCCCGCCAACCAGCCGCTCGCGCCGCTCATCGAGCACCTGGCGATGGGCTGGGAGGTCGGCGTCCACGTGATCGTCGCCCGCGCCGCGTCCGGCGCCGCCCGGGGCATGGGCGACCAGCTGATGCGCCGCCTCAACGAGGCCAACACCCCCGCGCTCCAGCTCTCCTGCCCGCCCTCGGAGGGCGTCCTCTTCAGCGGCCTCAAGAGCCGCATCCTGCCACCCGGCCGCGCCTTCCACATCGCCCGGCGCAAGGTGGTGCAGGTGCAGACGGCGATGGTGGAGGGGGACACGGAGGAGGAAGCCGACGGTCAGGCAGGGTGAGCCGACCGGGCTTCGCCATGGACCGGCAACAGGAACGGCGGGCAAGGGCGTCTCCGCCCTTCCCCGCCGTTTCAACCAGCAGCACGGTTGCTTCACGGACTACTGTTGCCGTACCACCAGCGAGGCCGAGGACTCAGAGGCGGTTGTACCGCCACTTGCGCTGGTCGTCGACGTTCTCAGTGCGGGCGATCGTGATGGAGCCGTCGGCCCAGCTGGTCAGCACCTTCACGGAGTTCATGGGACTGATCTGCCAGTAGCCGCCCCTGTCGCCGACCATCCACCACTGGCCCTCGTCAGCCGAGCCGCAAGGCGACATGTAAGGCGCCCCACTCGTCCACCTCACGTGGTCGAGGCAATCGCCGGTGACAAAGTTGATCATCTGCGCCGTGTCCTGGTCATAGAACCAGAGGGCCCGCGCGTCGGAACAGTCCGCCTGGCCGACCTTCCGCCGGTCCGCAGCGTCTACCGCGACGCACTTCTTGTTGTTCTGGTTCTGGAACTTGGCGACAAATCCGTCCGCATGTGCGCTGGGGGCGACGGCGACGGCCGAAGCAGCCAAGAAGAGGGCACCCGCGGCCCCCATCAGACCCTTCTTGAACGGCCCACTCCGCCTTCCCGGTCGTGCGGTCTTCTCCACCGTCTCTGTGCCCTGACTCATTCTCTCTCCTGTGCTCTGTGCGTCACTGGTCAGTACCGGCGCGTCGACTTCGTTCGACGCGCCGCCTGAGCGCGTCACCGTCCTGGTCGGAGCCCCGGCGACACAGCGCATTCCTCACTACGACCGACCGGGCGCGCGGGTTCACGCGGCCACCTCTAACGGAGACCGCCGGACGGCTCCCCGCCCGGCCGCCACCCCCGGGCCCTGCCCCGGGGGATCACCACCGCCGCCGCGGCGACCAGGAGGACCAGGGCGCCGCCCCCGGCCGCCACGGTCAGCGCGCGGTGGCGTGGGGCCGGTGACGGCGGTTGGGGGAGGCGGGCGGACGGGTTGACGGGCCGGGTGCCGGGGCCGACCGCGGGGACGGCGGTCAGCGCGGCGTAGGGGTCCAGCAGCGGGACCCGCGCGGGGTAGCCGAACTCCACGAGGCGACGGGACACCTCGTCCGCCTTCAGTCCGGGGTGCCGGGCGCGTACGAGGGCCGCGGTCCCGGCGACGTGCGCGGCGGCCAGCGAGGAGCCCGAGCCGATGAAGTGGCCGCCGCGCGGGCCGGTGCCCACCACGGCGTCGCCCGGTGCGGCGAGATCGGCGGAGAAATAGGGCACCGACTTCTCGGACCTGACGCCGCCTGGGCCGTGGTCCACGACGGACAGGACCCGGGGTGCGAACGCGGGCCAGTAGGGGCGCGTGCCGGGGTCGGGTTTGCCGGTCGCCGGGTCGTCGGCGACGGTGTCGGGCGCGGCCGGCGCGACGACCAGCGCATCGCGGTCGGCGGCGTAGGCGACCGCCTCGGTCAGTTCCTCCCGGCCTCCGGCCAGGGCGCTGGCGACGTAGACCACACCGGCCCCGCGGTCGGCCGCCTGCCGGATGGCCGACGCCGTGCGGTCCACCGACGGCTCACCGCGCTCACCGGTGCCGCGCAGCGCGAGGATGCGCACCGACGGCGCGACGCCCGCCGTGCCGACGCCCTCGGCGCGGGCCGCGGCGATGAGCGAGGCGGCGAAGGTGCCGTGTCCGACACAGTCCCCGGCGCCCTGTCCGGCGGCGTCCACCCGTCCGGCGAGGGCGGGGACCGACGCCTCGACGCCGGTGTCCACCACGGCCACGGTGACGCCCTCGCCATTGGCCAGCTCCCACAGCCCGTCCAGTCCCAGCGACCGGCGCGGCCACGGCACCTGGCCGGACGTCACCGGGGAGGGTCCGGTGCACGGCCGGCCCGCCGCGAGCGAGCCGGGGATGGCGGGCAGGTTCACCGCCTTCTCCTCGCTCCCGGCGCCGGAGGCGGCGCCTGCGGGTGCGGCCGGGGCCGCGCCCAGCGACAGGGCGGTCACCACCGCGAGGAGGGACGTCCGTACGGCGAGACGGTGTATCCGATGCAGTGCGGGCATGCCCGCAACAACGTCCCCAGACGGGGCCCGGGTTCACCGGTGGCGCGCTCCGGGTGGAATTTCACGAACTCGTTCCCCACGTCTCGAACTGAACCGTGCCGCTCGCCGTAGGCATGGGCAGGACCGCCGTCGCTCCCGTCGGCCTTCCCGGGGGCCGTCGGCGCATGGGCGGCGACGCTGAGGAGAGAAGAGGTCGAGGGTGTCACGGCAGTTGCTCACCGTCTGCCCGGAACAACCGGACAGCTTCCGCACCATCGGGGAAGCACTCGCCCGAGCCCGGACCGGCGCCATGATCCGCGTCCGGCCGGGCCGCTACGAGGAGAACCTCACCGTCCGCAGGAGGGTGACGGTCGTCGCCGATGGCGAACCCGGCAGCGTTGAGCTGTGTCCCCGCAAGGGCAGCGCCGTGACCCTCGTCGCCGACGCGGTGATGCTGGCCGGCCTGACCCTGCGCGGCGGCCAGGACGACCTGCCGGTGGTGGACGCCGCCCGCGGGGAGGTGGCCCTGGACGGCTGTACCGTGATCGGCTCGGGGTGGACGGCGCTGCTCGCCCGGGACACCGGCTTCCTGGCGCTGCGCGACTGCCGCATCACCAACCCGGCCGGAGCCGGGGTGGTGATCACCGCTCCGACCAGCAGCGTCGTGGAGAACTGCGAGATCGAGCACCTGGGCACCTCCGCCGTGGTGGTCACCGAACGCGGACGGGCCGGCATCCGGGGCAGCCGGATGCGCGCCGCCCAGGGCAACGGCGTGCTGTGCAACGGGGAGGCCGAGACGCACATCGCCCACTGCGACATCAGCGCCACCGAGAAGCCGTCCCTCGCCCTGGAGGACCGCGCGCTCACCACCGTGGAGCACACGGTCGTGCACGACACCGCCGTCGGCGTGCTGATCACCTCCGGCACCCGGCAGACCCTGCGGGAGGTGACCGTCCTCGACACCACCGGCGCCGCCCTGGTGCTGTCCTCCGGCACCGACCCGATCCTCAGCCGCTGCCGTACAGAGCGGACCGGGGACAGTGCCCTGGTGATCACCGAACGCTCCCGCGGCACGTTCGAGGACTGCTCGTTCACCGCGTCCCAGGCCCCCGCGCTGCGCATCGTGCAGGGCGCGGCACCCGTCCTGCGCGACGTCTCGGTACGCGACTGCGCGGGCAGCGCGCCCGCCGTGTGGCTGGCCGAGGACAGCGCGGCCGAGTTCGACCGGCTGCACGTCGCGGACAGCGCCGGCACCGGCGTGACCGTCCGCTCCGGCGCGAACCCGCTGCTGCGCCGCACGACCGTCACCGGCTCCGGCGGACACGGCGTGGAGATCACCGACAACGGCCGCGGCCGGCTGGAGGAGTGCACGGTCCACGACGCGGGCGGCTCGGCCGTGCACCTGTCCGACTGCGGTGAACTGACCCTGGCCGACAGCGTGCTGAAGTCCGCGACGGGCTCCGGCGTGAGCGCCGAGAACGCGCGCGGCACGCTGCGCGACTGCGAGGTCCGGCTCAGCGGCGGCTCCGGCGTCACGGTGCGCGAGGGCGCCGACCTCACGCTGACCCGGGTGCGCGTCACCGAGTCCGGCGGCCACGGCGTGCTCGTGGCCGACGGGGGCCGGGCCGCACTCTCGTCCTGCGACCTCGCGGAGAACACCGGCGACGGCGTACGCGTCGACAGCGCCGAACCGGTCTCGCTGACCCAGTGCGCGCTGTCCTCGAACAAGGGGTACGGCCTGCGCGCCACCCGAGGACACGACCGCCTGGAGGTGCGGGAGGTGCGGGAGGAGGGCAACGGGCTGACCGCGCCCGAGGAGGAGCCCGGCGGCACCGGGGCGGGCGCCGGGGGACGGCCCGCGCCGCAGCGGGCCCGCCCGCAGGGCCCGCTGGAGGAACTGGAGGCGCTGACGGGCCTGGAGGACGTCAAGGAGCAGGTCCGCACCCTGGTCAACCTCCAGGCCATGGCACAGCGCCGGGTGCGGCTGGGCATGCCGGTGCCCGCGATGAGCCGGCACATCGTCTTCGCCGGACCGCCCGGCACCGGCAAGACCACGGTGGCCCGGCTCTACGGCAGCATCCTGGCCCAGCTCGGCGTGCTCGAGCAGGGGCACCTGGTGGAGGTGTCGCGCGCCGACCTGGTCGCGCAGATCATCGGCGGCACCGCCATCAAGACCACCGAGGCCTTCAACCGGGCCCTCGGCGGTGTGCTGTTCATCGACGAGGCGTACACGCTGGCCTCCGGCGGCGGTGGTTCGGGGCACGACTTCGGGCGGGAGGCCATCGACACCCTGGTGAAGCTGATGGAGGACCACCGCGACGACGTGGTCGTGGTCGCCGCCGGCTACTCGGAGGAGATGAACGGGTTCCTGGCCGCCAACGCGGGCATGGCCTCGCGGTTTACCCGCGTCGTCGAGTTCGGCAACTACTCCGTGGACGAGCTGGTCACCATCACCGAGAACATGTGCGAGGCGAACCAGTACGCCTTCGGTCCGGGCACCCGTGAGGCGCTGGCCACCCGCTACGAGCGCATGCCCCGCGACGCCACCTTCGGCAACGCCCGCGCCGCGCGCCAGCTCTTCGAGGAGATGGTCGACCGGCAGGCGTCCCGGCTCGCGGCGCTGCCCGACGTGGGGGAGGCCGACCTGTCGCTGCTGCTGCCCGAGGACACGGGGGCGGCCGTGGACGCGCGCACCGCCTCCTCCGCCGCCGCGCGCAAGGACGAGATGCTGGCCCGGCTGGAGGCCATGGTGGGGCTCGGGGCCGTCAAGCGGGAGGTACGCGACCTGGTCGACCTGCTGGCCACCGCGCGGCAGCGGGAGGCCGCCGGCCTGCCCGTCCCGGCCATCGGACGGCACCTGGTCTTCGCCGGACCGCCCGGCACCGGCAAGACCACCGTGGCCCGCCTGTACGCGCAGCTGCTGCACGCCCTGGGCGTCCTGCCGCAGGGGCAGCTCGTCGAGGTGGCCCGGCCCGACCTCGTCGGCCGCTACATCGGGCACACCGCCCAGCTCACCAAGGAGGCGTTCGAACGGGCGGTGGGCGGAGTTCTGTTCATCGACGAGGCCTACACCCTGACCCCTCGGGACGCGTCGTCCGACTTCGGCCGCGAAGCGGTCGACACCCTGCTGAAGCTGATGGAGGACCGTCGCGACGAGGTGGTGGTGATCGCCGCCGGCTACACCGAGGAGATGGAGCGCTTCCTCGCCTCCAACCCCGGTCTGGCCTCACGCTTCTCCCGGCATGTGACCTTCGAGAACTACTCCACCGAGGAGTTGGTCACCATCATGGGCCGGCGCGCCTTGGAGTCCGGCTACGAGCTGGCGGACACCACGGGTCATGCGCTGCGGTCGTATGTCGATGCCCTGCCCAGGGACCGCTCGTTCGGCAACGCGCGGCTGGCCCGGCAGCTCCTGGAGTCGATGATGACCCGTCACGCCCGCCGCATCGGCGGCCTGGCCTCGCCCACCATGGACGACCTGCGGCTGCTGCTGCCCGAGGACATCGACGCCGGGGTCATCGCGGTCTGAGCCCCGGGCCCCGCGGCGGCGGGTGAACCGAAAGCCCCGGTGTACGTAGTGACGTGTGCATCACCTGCCGTCACCATTTCACGGAAGGTTCCTCATGCTCACCCGACCCACGACCGGGGACACCCGCACCCGCATACGCGTGGCCGTGCTGACCGGTACCGCGCTCGTCGTCGGACTGACCGCCGGCGGACTGCTCCTGCAGGACGACGGGAACACCCCGCCGGAGCGGGTCCAGGCCGTCGGTGCGGACGCCCCCGCGCCGGACCCGGCGAAGACGGACGCGTCCTACGACGTCCTGGACGCCCCTCCGCCCTTGTCCAAGGAGGAACTCGAATCCCGCAAGCAGAAGGAGAAGGAGAAAGAGGAGAAGGAGACCGAATCGAGAAAACAGGGGAAGCCGAACCAGCACAGGGAGTCGAAGAAGCTGCCCCTGACAGACGGGCATCCGAACGACGACGCGCTCCAGGACACCATCCCCGGCGTGGAGGGGACGCCCACGAACAACTGGCTGGAGGTGCAGCACAGGCTGACCAACGTCGCGACGGGCAAGTGCCTCACCGCCGGGGCTCCCGGCAGCCGGAAGCTGGCGCAGAACGCTTGCGACGACTCCCCCTGGCGCTTCGAGGAGACGGGCCGGCCGGGCAGGTTCCTCATGAAGGAGCGCACGAGCGGCCAGTGCCTGGACACCAACGGCAAGGTGCTCTACCTCTCCGGCTGCACCGCCCAGGACGAGGGCCAGCACTGGCGTGTGTCCACCCGGCTGGAGACCTGTGACGTGTACATCAGGAGCGGCGCCTTCGACCAGCGCTACCTGAGCGGCTGGCTGGACGGCACCCTCACCGTGGCGCCGCTCGCCGAGATCGACGACCACGCCAAGCGCGCCTGGAAGTCACCGACCATAACGCGCTGCTGACCCACCCGCCACGGCCCGCGCCCCCGCGGTGAACCGGAACCCGACCGCGCCCGTTGCCTCCTTCGGACAAGCACAAACATGGACCGATAACGAAATGAGGCGTGATGACGACGGTGACTGCGGACGGCCGGCACGGCGTGGGGGCGCACGGGACGGTTCCGGTCTACTTCGACGACCTGGACTCGTACGGCATGGTGCACCACGGCCGCTACGCCGTGCTCCTCGAACGGGCCGTGATGGCCCACTGGGCGGCACGGGACGTGTCCCTGGGCGGCACGGGCACACCGGGGACCGAGCAAGTAGTGCAGGTTGTACGGGCCCTTGAGCTCACCTACCAGGCGCCCATCACGCGGATCGGCGAGATCCGGGTTCACTTCTGGATCGACCACGTGGGGCGGACCAGCTACCGCTACGCGTTCCGCCTCCTGTCGGCCGACGGCTCGGTAGTGCACGCCACGGGCCGGCGGACCCAGGTGAACCTCGATCCGGCGACCCTGCGTCCGGCGCCGCTCCCCGCGGACCTTCTGCGCGTGGCTGAGCCCTTCATGTCCGAGGAGGCCCGCGCCTCGCTCACGGCCCGGACGGCGGAGGTCGCGGTGGAGGTGTGAGGAACCCCGCTCCCAGTGGCACCGGGAGCGGCCTCAGCCGGTGATGCCCCGCTCGGCGAGAACCTTCCGCAGCGCCCGCAACGCGTAGTACGAACGCGACTTCACCGTCCCCGGCGGTATCCCCAGGTGCTCCGCCGCTTGCGCCACGCTGCACTCGAGGTAGTACATCAGCTGGATGACCTCCCGGTGCTGCTCGCTCAACTCCTCCAGCGCCTCGGTCACGGCCCGCCTCGTGAGCAGCCCGTCCAGGCCGTCCTCGACCGGCATGTCCAGCAGCTGTGTCGACACCTCCGGCGGGCGGATCAGGCGGGCGCGGTGGTGGTCGGTCACCAGGTTGCGCACCACCGTGAACATCCACGGCCGTGCCTCCTCGACCTTCAACCCAAGCACCGAGGCGTGCCGCCACGCCCGGACGGCGGCCTCCTGGAGCACGTCCTCCGCCCGGTGCCAGTCCCCGCCCAGCAGCCGCACCGCGTACCGCAACAGCAGCGATCCGTGCTGCGCGTACAACGACCGGATGAATTCTCCGCACTCGTCCGCGGTTCCCACGGTCCCCGTACCCGGCGCACTGCCGTCGGCCAGCCTCATTCCGTGGCGCCCTCATCGTCGATCAGATCTCGTTGTGACAGCCCTCCCGCCCACACGCGGCAGAGCAACCACACACTGACCGCTGGAACTTGAGACAACCATGTCGAAACCTTGTCGCCGCTGAACCCTTCCGACCGCACCCGACTGTTTTCCGAACCTCGGGAGGGTCTGCCTCGTAGGGACGGGTGTACGCGCTGTCCGGCGCGAGGAGACACGAGGTTCGACGATGGCGAAGACAGTGGCGCGGCGACGCGTCGGGGCGCTCACCCTGGTGACGGCGGCTCTGGTACTGGGAGCGGGTTGCTCCGTGGGCGGCGATGAGGACAGCGCGCAGAAGGCGGCCTCGTCGGCACCGGCCACCGAGGCGCAGGGCAGGGCGAAGGACCCGGTCGGCCTGCTGGCCCTGGCGGCCGATCCCAAGCTGGGGCCGATCCTGACGGACGAGGCGGGCTTCACCCTCTACCGCAACAGCGAGGACACGGCGCAGCCGCCGTCCTCCTCGTGCGAGGGCAAGTGCGCCACGCTGTGGCCGCCGGTACCGGCCAAGGGCGCCTCACTGCCGCCCGGCATCGACTCGGCGCTGATGGGTTCCCTGAAGCGGGCGGACGGCGTCGAGCAGCTCACCCTGGCCGGTGTGCCCGTCTACCGGTACGCCAAGGACACCGCGCCCGGTCAGGTCAAGGGCCATGGAGTGGGCGGCATCTGGTTCGCGACCCCGCCCGAGGAGGGTTTCCCCGGCCTCGAGGACGTGCTCGAGTCGATCACGGGCGGCGCCACCGATCTGCCGACGGATCTGCCGAGCGGTCTTTCGACCGATCTGCCGGACCTGGGCTGACCTCGCGGAGGGTGGGGCGGGAGAGCGGGGCTTCCCACGCCTCCCGCCGCACCCCGTGGGACACTGCCCGGTGTCCGGCCGTCAGCAGCCGGTGAGCTGGGGTGCGCGCCACCTGTACTTGGCCGCTTGGTCCACCGCGCTGCGGGTCGTGGCGCTGGCCGTCCCGTCGTTCCAGCCCGTGACGTACGTGCCGAAGGCCTTGCTGACCAGGTTGACGGCGCAGTCGGCCGTCGGCAGGCGCCAGATCTGGCCGGCGTCCTTGACGGTGCAGCTGGAGAGGTAGAGCTGCTTGCCGTCGGTGTCGAGGCACCGGTTGGCCCCGACGTGCTTGAGCAGCCACGTCCCGGACGCGACGGAGTATCGCCGCCACGTGTCGCCGCTGCCGCAGGAGCCCTGGGCCACGGAACGCGTCGACGTGCGCACCAGGCACTTGCCGGTCTGCTGGTTCGTCAGCCGGTGCGAGCCCTTCTCCCAGGCCTGGATGAGCTCGGACTTGAGCTGGGGGGTGTCGTCCGCGGCCGGCTGGGACTCGCCGTCGGAGTCACCGCCCTGCGAGGTGTCGTCCTGGTCCGGCCGGGCCGGAGCGTCGTCGGCGGCACCGGTGTCCGCCCCGCCGTTACCGCTGCCGCCCTCGCCCGTGACGGCGAACGAGTCGGGCTCCGGCGGTCCGTTCGGCACGGTGTCGTCGCCCAGTCCCGCGCCGCTGTGTGCACCGTCCGTGCCCTCCTCGTCCGCGCCGGGCTTACCCTCCGCGCCGGGCTTACCCTTCGCGTCGGCCTCGTCGGAGGAGGGGTCGGCCACGAAGTTCCCGAGTTCGTCGCCGGTCCCATCGCCACCCGCCAGCAGGGTGTCCTGGGACGCGCCGGCGGTGGTCTGCCTGCGCTCGTCGTCTCCGGTACCGGCGAGCAGCAGGGGTACGGCGATCAGTACCACCCCCGCCAGTGCCGCCGCGGCCAGCATTGGCTTCTTGGGACGACCGTCGTCCCCTTGCCCGTCCGGGTTCCCACCGGTACCCCGGGGGGTCTGCGGGTCGCCTGCGGTCGCGGTGTCCGTGTCCCCATGCGGCGAAGCCGCGCCGGTGCGCGCCGCCGTGCCGGTACGCGCGCCACCGGCGGCTGCCGACGGCGTCCCGGCGGACGCTCCTCCCGTGACCGCCGACGGTGCCTGGGCCGACGCCGCCGCGCCGCTCTGCGAGGAGGCGGTCCGGTCCGAACCGGCTCGCGTCAGGCGGCGCCAGCCACCGCCCCGGGACGCTGTTCGCGTCGGCGGCTCCGGCTCGTTCCCCTCTTCGCCGCGCGTCGCCTCACCGGGCGCCTCCTCCCGGCCGGAGACGGCCTCTCCGTCTCCGGTGCCGGTGCGCGGCGCGGGCTCGGTGGTGCTCCGGGCGCCTCTGCGCTGGGCTTCCAGACGGCCGAGCTGTTCGTCGGGGTCCCCCGCCACCGCGGGGAGCGAGACCGCCTGGCGTACGGCGGGTCGGCGGGGGCCGGCCGGCCGTGCGGGCGGGTCGTCTCCGGAGATGGTCCGGCGGTTGTTCCTGCCGGGTTGGCGCCCTGTGGGCGTCGGTGTGCTGTCCACTCTTCCTCCGGTGTGGTCGAAGTGAGCGGGCGGGAAGGCCGCGGTCGCCCTGATCCCCCCGTCCTCTTCTCTACGCGGGCCGGGGAGTTTGGTTCACCCGCTGGCCGATCCACCTAGTGCCGGCCCACCCGCCCCTGCCGCGAGGCCGTGGACGGCGGCTGAACCGCGGTGACGGGAGGGCCGTTGTGCTCGGTGTCGGCCGGTGCCCACCCCTCCCTGTGGCGCCGGCCGTCCTCAGCGACGCCGACCGCCGCGGCGACCCGGCGCTTTCAAGATGCACGAGAAGGACGAGAAGGACGACAGTGCTGATCTACCTGCTGGCGGCCGCCGCGCTGCTGGTCTTCGTCATCGGGGTGTCGACCGATCTGCGGCGCTTCAGCAACGCCGTCTCCCTGGGTGCCTTCCTCGGCCTGCTCGGCGTGGCGCTGATCGGCGAACTCAGGACATCGCGCGGACCATTGCTGACGTACGCGGCCTCGACGCTGATCGTGCTGGCGGGTGCCGCCGTGCTGCTGCTGTGCTCCTGTCTGATCGCCAACGGTGTGCAGATGGTCCGCAAGGAGGGCAGGCGGCCGGCCAACCTCCTGTCCCTGCTGACCGGTGTCGCCGTCCTGTCGGTGGTCGGCCTGCTGTTCCTGGCGATGGTGACCGGCTCGCGTCCGCTCGCCATCGTCACCGGCATCACTGTGCTGACGACCGTGTACTTCGCCTTCCTCTTCGCCTGCTACGTCCTTTACGGCTCCTTCTACGGCGGCCTGAGGGTGCGCGCCGACCTCGACTACATCGTCGTCCTCGGCTCCGGACTGCTCGGCGGGGACCGGGTGCCGCCTCTGCTGGCGAGCAGACTGGACAAGGCCGGTGCCGTGTACAGCCGGCAGGCCGCACGCGGCAGGGCCCCGGTCGTGATCACGTCGGGCGGCCAGGGGCCCGACGAGACCGTCCCGGAGGCGCACGCCATGGCGGCGTACCTGACCGGGCGCGGCCTGCCCGAGGCTCACATCCGGCGCGAGGCGCGGTCCCGCACGACCGAGGAGAACCTGCGGTTCAGCAAGGCCATCATGGAGCAGACCGGGACCGACTACCGGTGCGTGATCGTGACCAACGACTTCCACGCCTTCCGCGCCGCCCTGCTGGCGCGTGCCACCGGGGTGAGAGGCCACGCGCTCGGTTCACCCACCGCCGCCTACTTCCGGCCCAGCGCGACGATCCGGGAGTTCGTCGCCGTCATCCTGTCCCACCGGACCGTCAACGCCGCGGCGTGCGTGCTGCTGGCGCAGCAGTGCTGGGTGACCCTCTGGTAGCGCGCGGGACGGCGAGCCGACGTGTTCTTCTTGCCGGTTCGACCGAACCCGGGGCGCCGGTCCGACGTAGGACCGGAGAAGGCCCCGCCGCGCCCAGGCGGCCCGCTTCGCCTCGGAGGACGCTCATGGATCAGGACCGGCAGCCGGCGACGGTGGCGATGGCGGCGCCCCAGCGGCCGGTCACGGCCTTGGGTCGGACCGCGGACCGGACGGTGGACCAGACCGGGGATCACCTGAGCCTGGTCCTCCACGTGGCGGCCCGGGCCCTGGCCGGCCGCTGCCGCCCCCGGCTGGAGCGGCTGGGACTCACTTTCCCGCAGTACCTGGTCATGCTGGTCCTGTGGGATCGCGGGCCGACCACGGTCGGGGAACTGGGCGCGTTCCTCCGGCTGGACTCCGGCACGCTGTCCCCGCTGCTGAAGCGGATGGAGACGTCGGGGCTGGTCGACCGCCGCCGACGGCCCGACGACGAACGACGGGTCGAGGTGTCGGCCACCGAGGCCGGAGAGGCCCTGCGGGGGCCCGCTCAGGAGGTCGAGGCGCACCTGCGCGCCGCGCTCCCGGCCTCGTCCCTCGCGTACGGCGCTCTCGTCGGCGCTCTCCGCGAACTGGCCGAGCCGGAGGGGACGCTGACCGCGGGACCTGACGTGAGACCTCCGGTGACCACCCCTGTGACAGCCCCTGCCCTGACCACGTCGTGAGTCTCGTGGGCCGGCCGCGTCGGCGGGCCGGGGTGAACCACCGGCCGCGCCTTCTCGTAGAGCCATATCGGAAGGCCGGTCGCTTCAGTCGCTGAGCACAGGGCTGGGAACACCGGTCCGGCCGGCTCTCGCCCGGCCGGCCGGGCGGCGTCCCAAGGGGGTGTGCATGGACAACCGGACCACCGCGGTGGCGGAGGCGCTGTTCGACGTGACCGAGTCGGACGGGTACCGCGAGCCGTCCCTCGCCGCCACCCGGTACGGTCTGGTCCCCGACAGCCCGACCGACCGCGGCAACGCGAGGCTCTTCGTCGCCCTGTACGCCCGGGAGTTCCGGTACGTACCGGGTCACGGCTGGTACCGCTGGGCCGGCTGCCGCTGGCGGCTCGACGAGGACGACGCCGCGCTGTGGGCCGCGGGCGAGATGGCGGAGTCCCTGGCCGAACGTGACGTCACCGGCCGGCACAGCACCGCGGCGCTCGGCCGCAACCGCCGGCGAGCGCTGTCGACGTCGGGGATGAAGGCCGTCCTGGAGCAGGCGAAATCCGCCCCGGGCATGGCGCTGAGCCCGGCCGCGCTGGACGCCGACCCCTACGCCCTGTGCACGCCCGCCGGAGTGGTGGACCTGCGCACGGGCGAGGTGGCCCGCCCGGATCCGGAGCGGCATCCGCACGCCCGCTGCACCGCCGTCGCGCCCCAGGACATGCCCACCCCGCGCTGGGACCGGTTCCTCACGGACACCTTCGGCGACGACGCCGAGGGTCTGCGCATGATCGCGTACCTGCACGAGCTGCTCGGGTACTCGATCACGGGCGACGTGGGCGCGCAGGTGATGCCGTTCCTGTACGGACAGGGCAAGAACGGCAAGAGCGTGCTGCTCGACGTCATGATGAAACTGCTCGGTGACTACGCCGACGCGGCACCGCCCGGCTTCCTCATGGCACAGCCCTTTGAGGGGCACCCCACGGACCTGGCCGAGCTGCACGGGCGGCGCATTGTCGTCTGCTCGGAACTGCGGCCAGGAGACCGCTTCGACGAGGCACGGGTGAAGCTGCTCACCGGCGGCGACCGGCTCAAGGCCCGCCGCATGCGCCAGGACTTCTTCTCCTTCCGCCCGACGCACAAGCTCTGGCTGCTCGGCAACCACCGGCCCGAGGTCGGCACGGGCGGTTTCGCCTTCTGGCGCAGGATCAGGGTCATTCCCTTCGAACGGGTGGTGGCCGACGACCGTACGGTGGAGAACCTGGCGGACGTCCTGGTGCGCGAGGAGGGGCCGGGCATTTTGCGGTGGCTCGTCGCGGGTGCGCGGCGCTACCTGAACGGCTCGCGCGACCTCGCCGGCCCGGAGAGAGTGCGGACGGCGACGGACGCCTACGCGCAGACGGAGGACCACACGGGCCGCTTCCTGGAGGAGTGCTGTCGGCTGGATCCGTCGACGAGGACCGAGCAGACCCTGCTCTACAACGCCTACCGGAGCTGGTGCCGCCCCGAAGGGGCGAGCCCGCTGTCCTCCCGGGCCTTCGCCGCCCGGGTCAGGGACGCCGCCGGCCTGGCGGGGCCGCGGGACATGATCCTTTCGAACCAGCGGAAGTTCTACCCCGGTGTCGATCTCGTCACTGCGGCGGGGGACACCGTACGAGCGCGTTGACCGAGCTCGTACGGCGAGGCTTCCCCAGCGCCCGCACGCGATGGCGGTAATCCGGTAGGACACAATGATCTACGGCACCACCGATCGGCGGTGCGTGTCCCGTGGCGATCACTGTCGGCCCGAGGCCGTGCTCGTGTTCGTGCTCCTGCGCGTTCTCGTGCGGGCAGCAGCCGGAAAGGTGCGCCACGAGGCGCAGTCCCGCATCCAGGAAGGCCGTCCCGGCCCATGCCCCGCTCCTCCGTCCGCGACGCGGCGATCCGGCATGCGCATCCCCGCGCGTTCGAGCCGGTGACGCTGTCGCTGGTCATCGTCCTGTCCGTACTCGGCTCGGTCACCGGTCTGGTGCTGATCACCACCGTGGGTGTCGCGGCCAACACCGCGGTCATCGGCGCCGTCGTGGCCATGGCGCTGGGCCGGACCAAGATGGCCGGTCTGTCGCGCCTGCGTGACCCGCAGCGGCAGAACCTGGTGCAGTCGGCGGTCTCCGGGTCCACGTTCGGTGCCGCCAACTCGCTGCTCATGCCGCTGGCCGTCCCTGTGGCGCTGGGCCGGCCCGAACTGGTCTGGACGCTGCTCGGCGGTGCCGTCGTCGGGCTGGCCGTAGACAGCTGGGTGCTCTACCGGACCTTCGACTCGGCCTTGCTGCCTGCGGACGCGCCGTGGCCGACCGGCATCGCGGCCGCCGAGACCATCGAGGCGGGCGACCAGGGAGGCCGCAAGGCCCGCATCCTGGCCCTGAGCGCTCTGGTGGGGGCGGCGGGGGCGGCGTTGAGACTTCCGCTGGGCTCGGCCGGGCTGGCCTTCCTGGGCAACGTATGGGCCCTCGGGATGTTCGCGGTGGGTCTCCTCATAGCCCAGTACGTCCCCGCGCTGTGGGACGTGGACCTCGCTGCCCGCCACGTGCCGCACGGCATCATGATCGGCGCGGGGTGCGTGGCGCTGGCACAGGCCGTCCGCCTGCTGCTGCGCTCCGGCGAGGGCACCGCGGTCCCGGACAGCACCGCCGTCACCGGCCCGCCCGGGGACTGCGAGGCCCGGCCGGTGGACGAGGACCGGTTCGATCCGCGGCGGCGCACGGTGGACGGCGCGCGACTGCGGCGCGGGCTGGTGGAGGGCGGCGTGCTGCTGATCCTGGGGGCGTCGGCCCTGGCCCTGTTCGGCGGGTTGAGCGCCGACCTCGGGGGTGTCGCGCTGGTCGGCTGGGTGTTGTTCGCCGGGGTGTCCGCGCTGGCGCACCAGCTCATCGTGGGGCTGACCGCCATGCACTCGGGATGGTTCCCCGCGTTCGCCCTCACCGTCGTCTTCATGATGGCCGGCCTGCTCGTCGGCATGCCGACGGTGCCGCTGGCCCTGCTCACGGGATACATCGCCGCCACGGGGCCGGCCTTCGCCGACATGGGCTTCGATTTGAAGAGCGGCTGGCTGCTGCGGCGCGGCGTGACACCGTGGCAGCCCTACGAACTGGCCGGGCGGCGGCAGCAGTACCTCGCCCAGTTGGTCGGCTTCGGTGTCGCGGTCGTCGTCGTGGCCGTCACCTGGCAGGGGTTCCTGTCCGAGTCGGACGTGCCGCCCATCGCCCGGGTGTACGCCGACACCATCACCGCGGGCCTCGACGGCGGGGCTGCCGTGCGGGAGATGGCGCTGTGGGCCGTGCCCGGCGCACTGCTCCAGCTCCTCGGCGGATCGTCCCGCCAGATGGGCATCCTGTTCGGCCTGGGGCTGCTCGTCGGGATGCCGAACGCCGGGTGGTTCATCCTGGCCGCGCTGGGGGTCCGGGTCGCGTGGACCCGCCGCGGCCGCCGTGCGGGCGGCGGCGCCGTGCGGGCGGCGCGGCAGGACGAACCGGCCGTGGTCGGTGCGGGCCTCGTGGCGGGCAGCTCGCTGCACGACATCGCCCGCATGCAGCAGTCGTTCTGAACCCGCCGCCCCCGCGCCCACACCGCCCGGTCGCAACCGCCGTACACCGCGCCACATTCCGCGTCGAACGCGATGACGGGAACCGTCGTAGAGGTCAGTGTGACTCACCTCCTCCCCTCCCTTCCCCGGCCCGTGGCCCGCGCCACCGGGCAGAGACAGCTGCACCTGCTGCTCGCGCTGGTGTCGCTGCTCCTGGTCCTGCTGTCCGTCAACCGGCGCAGCACGCTGACGCTCGGCCACGTGCTGCCGCACCAGGCAATGCGCTGGGTCGAACTGAACAACCTGTTGCTCGGGTTGTTCACCGTCGTCACGCACCTCGTGCTCCTCGGCCACCTGCGCGCGGTGGCCGCCCCGGCCCACCGCGACCGCGGGCGCCGCGCGGTCGGGGTCCTCTTCGTCATCGGCGTCTACCTGTACGGAGTCGGCTACGGCGACCACGAGTTCGCGAACTACCTCAACGGGCGTTTCTGCACGGCCGGACCGTCGCGGTGGTGCGACATCGTCGCCTTCCACGACGAGTCCTTCTCGCACCACGTGTTCTTCGCGGGGTTCCTGCTGCTGAACCTCGCCGTCATGGTGGCGCAGGCCGCCGCCCCGACCCGGACGGCGCTGACGCGGACGGACAACGTGCTGCTCACCGTCAACGCGCTCTTCGTGAGCGGCGCCGTCGTCGCCAACCTGGCCTTCGAACGGATCGGCGCCGACCTGTTCGTCGTCGCGGCCGTCACCGTGCTCGCCGTGGTGCTGCTGTGCCGGGCTCCCGGTCAGCCGATGCTCCGGTACTACACCGTGGCCTACGGGATGGGACTGGCGGCCACGGTGACGCTCATGGCCCTCTGACACCCCGCCCGCCCGAGCGTGAACCTGCCGGTGGTGAACCTGTCATCGCGGGCCGGCGTTCAACAGACAGAAGGTTACGTGCGCGGCCTCACTCGGCCGCATTGGGCAGAACAGAAGGCCGTTTTCGATGCACAGCAATATCACCGCGCTGGTGGCCGCGGTCGTCGCCATCGCCACCGCCATCGTGGTGACCGACCTCCTGCGCAGGAACCGGTCCGGTGGCCCTTGGTGGCTGGTCGCGGCGGGAGTCGCCCTCACCTACCCCGTGTCGGCCACCCTGCTGGACCGTGTCGACGACGCTCCGAACGGCTGGCTCCGCCTGGCCTTCCAGGTCGGTTGCGGAGTCCTGCTGGCCAGTCTGATCGGTCCCTGGTACCGGCGGCTGCGCGAGCACGAGACCCACCAGCCTGTGTCGGCCGACCGTAAGGCCCCGCCGCACGGCCCCGCATCCGGCGGCGAGCCCGTACCCCGCAAGGGGTGGCCTGATCCCGGCGCGCGGCCGGTCACGGAGCCAGCCGCAGCAGCACCTCCCCGTCGGACGTCTCGACCTCGAACGCGGTGATCTCCTGCTGTGCCAGCGAGCTGCTGCCGGCCAGTGTCAGCCGGGACCCTCCGTCGCCCGGCGGCGCATCCTGCCTTCCGGACACCGCCCAGTTGCAGATCACCTCCCGGCGGGACGACTCGCCGATCGCGACGAGCGAGCACCGGCGCGGGCCCTCCACTCCGCTCACGGTGAGCCGGACCTCCGTGCCCCAGCGCCGCGCCCGCGTCTCGATCTCCCCCTCGGCGCCCGTCCCGGCATCGCGGGCGTACAACGATCTGGCCGGCCCGGCCGCCAGTGCCTGTCGTTCGGCGGAGTTCTGGCCGGCGTGACCCGCCACCGCCGCACCACCGCCGAAGATCAGTCCTGCTGCGAAGGCGACCGCGACCGCGAGATGCGTGTGCCGCCCGCGCTGCCCCGCGTCGGCGACCGGGCCGACGGCCCCCGCCGTAGCCGACGGATCGCCGCGCAATGCCGCGATCGCTCGCTCGGGGTCGGGTGCCGGTGGTGTGCCGAGCCAGTCGTGGGGTGACACGCCGGACAACAGCCGCAGAACCCGCCGCAGCTCCGCCCGCTCCCTCCGGCAGGAGGGGCAGCCGCGCAGATGGGCGGCGTGTGCCGCGTCCCGCGGTTCGTCCCGCCCGGCCAGCATCTCGGCCGCCAGGTCGGATTTCACCTGCTCGCAATTCATGACCACTCCTGCGCTTTCCCCCGCGCCACCACCTCTGGAACGTCGTGGCCGCCCCGGTGGTTCACCCCGGCACCCCGCATCCCGGTCGAAGTGAGCAGGAAACCGGTCTGCCGTGTGAGCAGTTCGCCGGACGACGATGTGCTCGTCAGGGTGACCGACGGCAGGGGGAGCAAGTGACCGAGACCACGCAGATGCCCGGAACTGACCGGCTGGCCGCAGCCCGGGCGCACTCCCCCGGGCCCGGCGCACCCCTGTGTGTGGATGTCCTCGGTCCGCTTCGGCTGCGCCGCGCAGGCGAAGCAGATGTCATCGACCTGGGACCGCCGCAGCGCCGCGCGCTCTTGCTGCGGCTGCTGCTCGCGGACGCCTGTCCGGTGAGCGTGCGACGCCTGTGTCACGACCTCTGGGACGGTGAGCCGCCGGTCGCCGCCGCCTCCTCCGTACAGGCGCACATCAGCAGGCTGCGCTCGACGCTCAACTCGTCCGGGGCCGGCCCCGACGCCGCGGTGCTCCGGCGCGAAGCCACCGGATACGTCCTGCGGATGCCCGTGGAACACCGGGACAGCACGCTCTTCACGGCGGCCACGGACCGGGCCCGTGACCACTTCGCCGCAGGCCGCACGCGCCAGGCGCTGCGGGAGGTGGAGGCCGGCCTGGCCCTGTGGCGCGGCGAACCGTACTACGACGCCCTGGGCCGTCGCTTCGCCCAGGGCGAGGTGTACCGGATGACGGAACTTCGCTCCTTCGCGCAGGAGTTGCGGGCACGGGCCCTCTACGAGGAGGGAGACCACCTGCGGGCCGTCACCGCGGCCGAGGAGATCGTCGCCCGGGAGCCACTGCGCGAGTCGTCGTGGGTAGTCCTGCTGCACGCCCTGTACGCCTCGGGGCGGGCCGCCGAGGCGCTCGGACGCTTCGAGGCGGTACGCCGCACGCTGGCCGACGAGATCGGCGCGGACCCCGGACCGGAGCTGCGCCGGGCCTACGAGGACATCCTGCGGCACGACGTCTCCGGCACCGACGGGAGCGGAACCGCGCCGTCGGCATCCGGCTCCGGCCGACTGCGGACGGTAACCCTTCCCGCCGCCGCACCGGCGGCACCGGCGGCGAACGGAACCAGGACGGCCCACCACCCCTTCGGCGCGGCGCGGCCCACCGAAGAGCTGTCCCGGCTCCTCGACGCCGTCGCCGCCACGACCGGGACGGGCGACGGCGACGGCACCCGTTTCCTGAACGAGCTGTGCCGCCGGTCACCGAAAGCTCTCGCGCACGCCCTCATGACGGTCGCCGGGTACCCTCAGGAGCCCGGTGTAGCCGCTGCCCGCGCGGGCTCGGAGGTCTCCGAGGGCGACGGCGCCGTACGGCACGGGACGGTGACCCTGCTGCGGCCGGTGACCGGCGCGCCGCTCGCGATGGTGGTGCCGCTGCACGGGTACCGGCGGCACCGGGCCGAGGCCCAGAGCCGGATGGCCACCGGCACGGCGTCGCCCCGGCAGCTGCACGGCCAGGCCCGGCGGCGCCGGACCGGCACCGAGCGCGTCCAGCCCACCTGACGGGTGTCTCGACGCTTGACGCGCCGTGGTTCACCGTCCCCCGAAGTCCCGGCGCGGCGAACCCCCGCTCCCCGGGGAGGCGCCGGGAAGCGGGGGCGTGGGTGGGACCGGCCGTCCAGGCCGTCAGGCTCCGGCGGCGATGGCCCGCAGGACGTTGACGCGGGCCGCGCGGAACGCCGGGACGAGCGCCGCCAGCAGACCGACGAAGGCCGAGGCGACGAACACCGTCAGGATCGTCGGCCAGGGGATGTCCAGCGTCGTCAGGCCCTGCAGCGCCAGCAGTTGGTGGGCCGCGGCCCCCCAGGCCAGGCCGAGCCCGAGCCCGAGCAGCGCGCCGAACAGGGCGATGACCATGGACTCCAGGCGGATCATGCGGCGCAGTTGACCCCGGGAGACGCCGAGGGCCCGCATCAGGCCGATCTCACGGGTCCGTTCGACCACCGACAGGGCCAGGGTGTTCACCACACCCAGCACCGCCACGACGATCGCCAGCGCCAGCAGCCCGTAGACGATGTTTAGCAGTTGGCCGATCTCTTCGCGCAGGGTCTCCTTGAAGTCCGCAGTGCTCCGCACCGTGTACTGCGGGTAGGGGGCGAGGGCCTTCTCGAACGCGACGAACGCTTCCTGTTCCTCGCCGTCCACGGCCTCGGCGAACAGGGAGACGCTCAGCGGCAGGTTCTTCTCGTCGACGTACTCGCGCACCGTGGTCAGGCCCATGTAGAGCGCTTCGTTGTCGGTGTTGGACTCGTCGGTGATGATCGCGGCGAGCGTGATCTGCCCGGTCCGGCCCCCGTCGAACGCCACCTTCAGCGGGTCGCCGACCTTCAGGCCGTGCCGTTCGGCGTACGTCTCGCTGACGGCCGCCTTGCCGGGGGTGTACGCCGCGTCCAGGTCACCGGCGGCGGCCTCCGCGAGGAGGTCCTTGGTGAACGTGGGGTCGGCCCCGAAGATCACCGTGTTCGCCGGGTCGCCGGAGCCGGTGTCGACCTTGCCGCCCAGCTGCCGGTAGTCGGTGAGGTGTTCGATGTGCTCGGCGCGTTCCAGGGCGCGCTGCGCCTGCGGCACGATGGGCTGCCCGGAGTCGGGCGTGACCATCAGGTCGCCGCGCACGGACTCGTCGAGGATGGTGGCGGTCGAAGCCACCATCGACGAGCCGGCCACCGACAGACAGCCGACCAGTGCGAGCCCGATCATGAGGGCGGCGCCGGTCGCGCCGGTGCGGCGCGGATCGCGCAGCGCGTTGCGCTCGGCCATCCTTCCCACGGGCCCGAACCAGCGCAGCAGCGCGCCGCCGAAGCCACGCACGACCACCCCGGCCAGCAGGGGACCGACGACGACGAACCCGACCAGGGACAGCAGGATGCCGAGGCCGAGCAGCGCGCCCGCCCGGGCGGTCTCCTCCGTAGTGGCGGTCGCGGCCAGCGCGCCGAGGCCGACCACGGACAACACCGTGCCGGCCACCGCCCGCACGCGGCCGGTGCGGCCGTCGGCGGCCTGGGAGCCGTCGTCGCGCAGCGCCGCCATCGGGGAGATCTTCCCGGCGCGGCGGGCGGGCACGTACGCCGACACCACGGTCACCACGACGCCGAGGCCGATGCCGGCGGCCGGGGTGGTCCAGGCGACGGTGAGGTCGCCCAGGGATGTCTCGACGCCGGATGTGTTCACGAAGGTCATCAGCAGCACCGCCAGGCCGATACCGGCCACGACGCCCACGACGGAACCGGCCAGGCCCAGCAGGACGGCCTCGGTGAGCACCGAGCGGTTGACCTGGCGCCTGCTGGACCCGATCGCCCGCATCAGGCCGATCTCCCGGGTGCGCTGCGCAACCAGCATGGAGAAGGTGTTGACGATGAGGAAGGTGCCCACGAGGAACGCCACGCCGGCGAAACCGAGCATCGCGTAGGTCAGCGCGTCCAGCGAGGAGGACAGGGCGCCGCCCTCGCGGTCGGCGGCCTCGTCGGCGGTCAGCAGCTCCGGGGAGCCGGGCAGTGTGGTGGCGAGCGCCGCCTTGAGCCGGGTGTCGCTCACGCCGTCGCGGGCGGTGACGTGGACGTGCGTGAACACGCCGGACTCGCCGAGCAGGCGCTGCTGGGCGGTGGCGGGGTCGAAGCGGACGACGCCGGTGCCGGGACCGGAGGAGCGGAAGGAGGCGATGCCGGAGATCGTGGCGGTGAAGTCGCCGGGCAGCGCGACCACGGAGATCTCGTCACCGGTCTTCAGGCCGTTCTCGGCCGCGGTGTCGGCGTCGAGGACCAGTTCGGAGCCGCCGCGGGGCAACCGGCCGGAGGTGATCTCCAGTGCCCGTTCGTCGTTCTTCGTCCAGCTTCCGGCGAGGACACCGGCGTTGCCGGGGGCTGCAAGCCTTTCGTTGCCGTCGCCGACGAGCGTGACCGGGACGTCGGCGACGGCACCCTCGGCCCCGGCGGCGCCCGGGGCCTTCGCCGCGGCACCGACGGCGGCGGCAGGCAGGGTCGCGGGCCGGTCGCCGGGCGGTGCCGCGTCCTCGTCGGGCGCCACGGTGACGTGGGGCGCGGTGGACGCGAACAGCTTGTCGAAAGTGGTGTTCATCGTGTCGGTGAACACCAGCGTGCCGGAGACGAACGCGACCGACAGCACCACCGCCACGGCGGACAGCAGCATGCGGCCCTTGTGGGCGAGGACGGTGCGGACGGAGGTGCGCAGCACGGTCACGAAGTCCGCCCCCGGGAGTCGAAGGCCTTCATGCGGTCGAGTACGGCATCGGCAGTGGGCTGCTGCATCTCGTCGACGATCCTGCCGTCGGCGAGGTAGAGGACACGGTCCGCGTAGGAGGCGGCGACCGGGTCATGGGTGACCATGACGATGGTCTGGCCCAGGTCGTCCACGGAGGTGCGCAGGAAGCCGAGGACCTCCGCGCCGGCCCGCGAGTCCAGGTTGCCGGTCGGCTCGTCACCAAAGATGATCTCGGGCCGGGCGGCGAGGGCACGGGCGACGGCGACGCGCTGCTGCTGGCCCCCGGAGAGCTGGTTGGGCCGGTGCTTCAGGCGTTCGCCCAGTCCCACCGTGGCGACGACCTCGTCCAGCCAGGCCTGGTCGGGCTTGCGGCCGGCGATGTCCATGGGCAGCGTGATGTTCTCCAGCGCGTTCAGCGTGGGCAGCAGGTTGAACGCCTGGAAGATGAACCCGATCCGGTCCCGGCGCAGTTGGGTGAGCGCCTTGTCCTTGAGGCCGGTGATCTCGGTGCCGCCCAGCTCGATCGTCCCGCTGGTGACGGTGTCCAGGCCGGCCAGGCAGTGCAGCAGGGTGGACTTGCCCGAGCCGGACGGTCCCATGATCGCCGTGAACCGGCCGCGCCGTATCTCCACATCGACGTGGTCCAGTGCCAGTACCCGGGTCTCCCCGGAGCCGTACGCCTTGACGAGCTGGTGTCCTCGTGCGGCGACGGCTGAGCCCTCCTCGCTGTTCGCATGTGTCGATGTGCTGACGGCTGTGGTCACGTGAATCCCCTCGATAGGTGTCGGATGGTGAGCGAACGGGTCGCATTCGGGCACGGGCTGACCTGCGCTCCGTACCGGCATCGTTCGTGCTAACGGCCGGTGAGCGGGGCTGGTTCAAGGACAGGCAGAACGTGACCGACTTCGCGGTTGCGCCCGTGAACGGCAGGAACGACGAGTTCGCGGCGCGGTTGAACCGCAGACGCCTCTTCGCCGTTGAGCCGGGGTGCGGGGCCGCACGGCATGGTCTGGACGCCGTGGTGCGCATGCGGCCCCGCACCCTGCCCCGCTCCCCCGGTCGCCGGTTCTTCGCCGCCGGAACCGCCCCCGGAAACGTCCGGAGAACAGGTGGGTTGCGCCCGAACCGGTGGGCCGCTCCGCTCGTAGACGGAGGCGAGAAGCGTCGCCCCGCGCCGGGGGAATCCACGCCGGCCGAACCGTGTGCACGGGCAGAGACAACGAGGGGGTGCCATGTCCGCCGACACCGACGGCACGGCCGATTTCGCCGAGATGTACCGGGCCCATTACCCGGAGGTCCTGCGCTTCGTTCGCCGCCGTGCATCTCCGGGTCAGATCGAGCACGTCGTGGCGCAGACCTTCCTCACCGCGTGGCGCGGACGCGGCGAGCTGTCCCACCGACCGCGGGTCTGGCTGCTGCGCACCGCCCGCGAGGTGATGCTCGGCATGGACCGCGGCGCGGGCACGCGATCCGCGCTGCCCGTCCGGATCAGACAGTGGGTGGACCTGGCGGAGGACGACGACGGAACCGGCTGCGGCGAGGACCGCACCGCCCTGGTCCATGCCTGGCAGGGCCTCACGGAGGCCGACCAGGAGGTCCTCGCCCTGCATGTGTGGGAGAGGCTGCCGGACGCGGAGGCCGCCCAGGTGATCGGCTGCACCCGGATCGCCTACTCGCTGCGGCTCACCCTCGCCGGCCGGCGACTGGCCTCGCTGATGGCGTGAACCGGCCCCGCCGGCCCTTCCCGTGATCCCCGCCCTGCCGGACCTCCCGGCCCCCCGCCCGGCGCCCGCGTCGGCCGGACACCACCGACCCCCGACCCGAGGAGACCCACCGTGCACGACGGCCTTTTCGCCCGCCTCACCGTCATGGACCCGGCCGGCGCCCAGGACGTGGCACCCCGTGACCTGGCCCGCCGGGACGCCCTGTTGGACGACATCCTGCTGGACGACGACGGAGCCGGGCTCACCGTCCCGCTGCTCCCCGGCGGCTCGCCGAGCCGACGCCGGGAGCCGAAGGATCCTCCCGTCCCAGGAGCCCTCCCGGCCGGGAACTCCTCCGGCCGGTGAACCGGTCCGGCCGCCTCGCCGTTACTCCTCCCGGCAAGCCTCTAGCTAGCACCTGGGAGAACAGACATGCGCCTGATCGCTCGCGTCGCCGTGGCGGCGACCTCACTCCTCATGCTGGCCGGTACCGTGACCGCCGGGTCCGCGTCAGCCGCCGCGTCGGCGACCTTCACTCTCTGCAACGCTCGTGCCCAGAACGTGAACGCGCATCTGGTGCTGCGCGGCTCCTACACACGCCTGATCGCGCCCAACAGTTGCGCGTCCACCACGATCACCGCCGGTGTCCCCCAGGAGCAGGTGGTGGTCTACGCCTACTACCCCGAAAACGCCAAACTCGCCGTGGCCCACTTCTACTTCGACAGCAGAAGGTCGTTCACGAAGACCGTCTACTGAGGGAGCCGGCCGCTCCCCCGGCAGTGACGCGGCCAGTCCGACGCGGTGCCCGGCGGCGCCGACGGGAGAGTGCTCAGCGCGTCACGGAGCCGGTCGGAGACGGTTTCCCCCGACTGATCGGCCGCCGCGAGAACGGAACCGGGCACGCCATCGGGCCGGTCGGCACGCTCACCGAGCAGCACCACGGACGCGTCCGCCCCAGCGGCGGACGCGTCCAGTACGTCGAAGCGCGTCCCCGGCGGGAACAGCAGCAGTTCGTCGGCGGCCGTGCCCAGCAGCGGCCTGGTACGGCGGGCGGTGACGGACCACAGGACGCAGCCCGCTCCCGGCCGTTGCGCGGCGGCGGCCAGGGGCAATGCGGCGAGCGGTGCCGCGAAGCGCACCGTGCCGTCCTGCGCGGGTTCCACCGCCGTGCCCGGTCCGCGCACCGCCGCTCCCCGGTAGGACGGGAGCCGGCGCAGCCCGGCGGTCAGGCAGACGACGTAGGGAGCGAGCCGGCTGTCGCCGCTCTCCAGTGCCGCGTCCAGGTGAGCGGACGCGAATGGGCTGTCCTCGGGTGCCGTCAGGTACAGGTGGACCGCGAGGAGATCGCAGACGGCCTCGTCCGGCCGGGCACCGCGCAGCGCGGGCATACGCACCAGGGCACGGGTGATCACGGACGCGTGCCGGTCCCAGGCGGATCCGACGAGTTGCCGGAAGGCCGTACGGTCCTGCGCGGTCGGCGGGCCCCACACAACCGCGGGCGCGGGCCGGGCGCGGACCGCGCCACGCGCCGCCGACGAGCCTGCACCCCGGCTCTGCGGAACCCCCCCTCCGCCGCCCGGAACCTCCGGCATCTCCCCTCCGCCGTCCGGTGCCTGGCGCTCGCGTCCACCGGTCACCGCCCCCGCGTCCGCGCCGCCGGTCAGGGAGTCGGGCCCGGCAGCCAGCTCCGCACCCGCCGGACCTGGAACGGGATCCGGACCCGCAGCTACGTCCGCGTCGACACCAGCCGGTTTCCGGCTCCCAGGCCCCTCCTCGTCGCTTCCCGGGGCGCGCGGCGGGGCGGGCCGGCCCGTCCGCGCGGGACTGTCCGCCTCCGGCGGTGCCGTCACGGGACCGGGGCGGGCAGCAGCCCTCGCGGGCGGCCCGGCGGTGTCCGCGGCCGGACCGACGACCGCGCCGAGTGGCCGCGGGGCCGGCGTGCCCGAGGGCACCCGCTCGGGGGTCCGGAAACCCTCCTCGTCTCCCCCACGCGGCGGCCGTTGATCCCCCGCACGCTCCCGCCGCCCGTCCATCATGGCCGACGCCCCTGGCACCCGTACGGGCAGCACGGGCCCGGCCACCGGCCCCTGAACCACCGGCCCGGCATCACCGGCCTCGGCACGCGGCGAACGCCCCTCGTCCGCACGCTCCCCCGGTTCCCGCGCCGGCGCTCCCGGCACCTGCTCGGGCGGCGCACTTCCGGCCGCCGGACCGCGAGCGCCCTCTCCCGCCGCCGTCTCGTCGATGTCGCCGCCGGCCAACGCGGCCAACACCTCGCGGGCCACCCCTACCGGCCGGGCCACGGCGGCGACGCCGGCCCGAGCCGGTGTGGCCGCGGTGTTCCGTCCGTCGGCGGCCACAGCGGTCACGGCGGTAGCCGGCGCGTTCCGGACCGGAAGCGCGCCCGGCGGGCGGGCGACCGTCGGGCGTGCCGTTCCGGTGCCGGCACCGGCCGATGTCTGCCCCTGCATCGGCACTTGCCCCGGCAGCGGCTCCCGCGTCAGGGCTATGCCGTGGCGGACGGCCATACGGGTGGCGTCCCGCAGGGCTTCCCCGGACAGGCCGCCGACGCGCAGCTCGGCATAGCGGCGCAGCTGCGGGTGCAGGGTGTTCAGCAGCAGCTCGCAGGCACGCAGCAGCGACGGATCGGTCTCCGCGCCCCGCCAGGCCACGTCGATGACGAATCGTTCGGGGTCCACCGGCCGGTGGGCGGCGGGCACCGGCGGGGCCGAGCGCTCCTGGAGCAGGGCGCCGGAGCGGGTCAGCGCAAGCCGCCACCGGTCCGAGAGCTCGACCGTGCCGTCGCCGGCGAGCCGCCCCTCGGCCAGCGGGGACCGCAGGCGCACCCGTCGCGGCGGTTGCGGCCGTGCCGTGCCGTCCGCGGGCAGGCACCGCACCGCGCCCACGGTCGGCCGCCAGGTGGGCCGTCCGGCGGCGTCGGTCAGCGTGACCGTGTGCGGGGTGCCCGGTGCGTCGTCGGCCGAGGTCAGTGGCAGGCCCGTCAGTACCTCCACCTCCATGCCGAGGAGGTCGGCCACCTCCTGGGCGACCGGGAGCACGTCCTGGTGGGCGCCGGGGGCCAGGACGGTCGCGGCGCGTACGTCGCCGGGCAGCGCGGCGAGCGCGCCCGCCACCGCCGCGGCGGGTGCGAGGCGGCCGCGGGCGCCGCCGATCAGGATCAGCGGGCGGCGTCCGTCGGGCGGGACGGCGTAGGCGAGGTGGCCGGGGCCGGTCGGCATGTCGCCCGCGCCCCGTACCAGCACTCCGGCCGGAACTGCGTCGACGACGCAGCCGCCGTCCAGCCGGCGGGGCAGGCGCTCGTACGCCGCCTGCCAGGGCGGGGCGGGATCGCGGGGGCCGAGCACCTCCGTCTCGCCCTGCGGCCGGAAGCGGCGCCAGCCGGCGCGGCGGTCCCCCGCGCCGTAGGCGAACAGGGAGCCGTCGGGGAGGGCGGCGATCGCCCCCTGTGCGGCGATGACCCGCATCCCCCAGATGTCGGCGATCCGCTCGGCGAGCGGGGTGCGGCCACCGGTGCGTTCGGCCGCCGCGTCGGCCAGCGCCAGGCGTACTTCCTCAACCCCCTCCTCGGCGAGGGAGTCGAGGACCTCGCCGAGCGCGGGCCACAGCTCGGCGTGGCCGGCGGCGACGGCGCCGACGAGCACGGTCACGACCGAGGCGTCCCTGCGCAGCGAGCGCCACGCTCCCGCGTCCTCTCCGGGCGGATCCTCGTAGGGCGAGTGGACCAGCCGGACGCCGTCCGACACCTCCGTGCGCAGTTCGCCTCCCGCCGCGGTCCCCCGGGCGCTGGGCTCCGTCTCGCGGCGGCCGGCCAACCGGGAGACCGCCGCGCCGATCCGCTTCACCGCGTACCCGCCCGTCGTGCGCGGCGGCGGGTACGGCAGTCCGCGGACGCGCCGCGGACGACGCGGTGACGCCGTCCGGGAGACGGCTGCCGGGGCCTGCCCGGGACGCACGGCGGGTGGTTGCCCGTCCGCTCTCGTCGCAGCGGCGCCATCTTCTCCCCCTTCGAGCGACCCCGGCCGCACAGCGACGCAAGCGACCGGCCTTCCTCAGGTGTTCAACGGGAAACGTCTGGTCCTGGTTCACGTCGGCGTCCCGGCATCCGGACGCGCCTCGCGCAACCGCCCGTGATCCCTTTCGCGGGCCGGTGGGCACAACGCGGGCACCCCGGTCGCGGGCGTCGCCTCACACGGTCCCCGCCGGACCGCGCAGCGTCGCGTGCAGGCGGGTGCGGGACAGGGAGGTGCCGTCCAGCGGGTCGTCGTGCCGCAGCCGGCGCACACGTCGTTCCAGGCCGTGCGTGAGGGCCGTCGAGGTGCCGGAGAGTCCGGGGGCGGCGACGCCGGCGTGCGGGTCGGCCGTCGCGTAGGGGCCGTCGTCGGCCGGGAAGGACAGCTCCTCGACGTCCGCGGCCCACCGGTGTACCGGCAGCACCGTCGCGCGGCAGGCACGGTCGAAGGCCAGGGCCAGGTCCCGGGCGTCGTCCGTGCCGGCCGTGCCCAGGACGTCGCGCAGCACCAGCGCGTGGGCCAGCCCCATCGACGCGTCGAGGGCGAGCAGCGGGTGGCAGGACAGCGAGGCGGTGCCGATCCCGAGGACGCCCAGGGCCACCGGTTCCCCGGCCACGACGTACTCCCGGCGGGTGCTCGCCGGGACGAGGGTGGTCAGCACGTCACCGAGCGCGCCGGCGCCACCGTCGGGCAGGAGACCGGGGTGGCAGGCGAAGACCGCCCGGTGCCAGGCCGCTGTGCCGGCCAGCGGGTACAGCGCTTCGTCGTCGTCGCGCACGCACAGGACGACGGACCGCTCCCCGGCCGTCGGTGCCGTGCTCGCGATCCAGGCGCCAGGGCCCCGGCCGAGCTGCCAGGGAACCCGCCCGGTCCCGGGGGCGGGTGCGGGGAGCCGGGCCGCGTAGCAGCGGTATCCGTTGTCGCGGCAGCCCCCGCCGGGCCGGACGGCCCCCAGGTCGGCGAGCATCCCGGGCATCGGCGAGCGGCGGCCGGTGGCGTCCACCACCAGGTCGGCGAAGACGGCCTCGCCGCCCTCGGTCAGGACGCCCCGCACATGCGGGCGCCCCGGGATCCGCCCGTCGCTGAGCAGGTCCGTCACGTCGTCGCCCTCCCGGAGGGTGAGCCCGGTCACCTCTGCGGCGGCCAGGGTCAGTACCTCCCTGGCGACGGGCAGGCGCAGGACCGCCCCCGCCGCGGCCCCGCCATCGAGGGGAGTTGCGCGGGCGGTGAGTTCCGCAGCCACGGTGGGCAGTTCGGCCTGTAGCGCCGCCATCGTCTCCGGCCACAGCACACAGGTGTCGGCGACCGGGTCCCGGGCGGGGCCGCCGGTCTCCCGCACGCCAGTGGCCGCCGCGGGCCCGCGGCGGCCGATCAGGGTCACCTGATGCCCCTCCGCGGCCAAGAGCAGAGCCGCGGTGAGTCCGGTGAAGCCGGCTCCCCACACCACTACGCGCATCAGTGCTTCCTTCCCGTCAGGTGGACTGGCGACGGACAGGGTGCGGGCAGGCGGTGCTCACTCAACAGATCATTTCCCTGCCCGTTCCCCGCCGCTCTGCCGCCCGCCGGGCCGGCCGGCGCCCGCGGCATCGGAACGGCGGCGCCCACCAGTTCGGCACCCGTTTCCCCGGCAACCTCCCCATACCGGACTCGAACCTGTTCGGCCTCTTCCTCGTAGGTCGGTGCGAGAACGCCGAGGCTGACGCGGAGTCACCGCTCATCCAGATGGCGTCGGCCCCGATCGGGCACGGACTGTGGAGCGCGCTACGGAGAACAAGATGCCGGGTAAGACCGACGACCTCTGGCTCGGGGTCCTCGGACCGCTGCTCGTCCGGCGGGCGGGGCAGGTCCTGGACGTCGGGCCGCCCAAGCGCCGGGCTCTCGCTCTCCGCCTCCTGCTGGAGGACGGCCGTGCCGTGTCGACCGACCGGCTCTGTGAGGACCTGTGGCCGGGGAAGTCCCCCACCCGCGCGGTGCCGTCCCTGCACTCCCACATCAGCCGCCTGCGGGCGGTTCTGGAGCCGGAGCGTCCCGCGCACGGCAAGGCCGGGGTGCTGATTCGCGAGACCCGCGGCTACGCCCTGCGGGTCCCCTCCGACGCTCTCGACAGCGTCCGTTTCGAGCAGGCGGTCGCGCGCGCCGGAAGGCTGCTGGCCGACGGCGCGTCGCGCCGGGCGTGCCGGGAGATCGAGTCGGCTCTGTCCCTGTGGCGCGGGGCGCCATTGGAGGACGCGCAGGACTACCTGTTCGCCGCGCGGCAGACGGCGCGGCTCAACACGGCGCGGGTTGCCGCCGAGGAGCTGCACATCTGCGCGCTGGTGCAGGACGAGGACCTGCACCGCGCGGTCGGTGAGGCGGAGGCCCTGATCGTCCGGCACCCGCTGCGCGAGATCACCTGGGCGCTGCTGATGTGCGCGCTGTATCTCACCGGGCGCCACGCCGACGCCCTGTCGCGCTTCGAGGAGTTGCGCAAGAGCCTGGCCGAGGAACTGGGTCTGCGGCCCAGTCCGGGACTGAGTGCCCTGCAGGAGGCGATCCTCCGGCACGACCTGGCCTTCGTCCGGCGCATGGCACGGTCGGTGCTCGTCCCCGGCTACGACCAGGACACCTCGCCCGGTTCCGTGGACGCGGCCGATCCGGCCGTCCGGATCCGACGTCCCCCTCCGGATCCACCCACAGGGAACACAAGCACCACAAGCACCAGGGACACCGCGCACACCATCAACGCCATCGGCGGGCTGCTCCGCGCCTCGCCCCTGGTCTCCCAGCCGACGCTGCGGCCCGCCCAGCTTCCTCCCGAGTCGCCGCTGTTCACGGGCCGGCGCAGAGAATTGGAGTCACTGCACGCGGCCCTGCGGGACACCCAGCAGAAGTGGACGGCCCCGCCGGTGATCCTGGTCGGCGGGGTTCCCGGAGTGGGCAAGACGACCCTCGCCCTGCGCTTCGCCCACCAGGTCGCGGGCCGCTTCCCCGACGGCCAGCTCTTCGCCGACCTTCGCGGCTTCAACGCCGGCGGCACGGCCCGGGACACCGCCGAGGTGCTCCAGGAGTTCCTGACCTCGCTGGGCACGCCGCCGTCGGCGATCCCCGCCTCGGTGAGCCACCGCACGGCGCTGCTGCGCACCATCCTGGCCCGCCGCCGCGTCCTGCTCTTCCTGGACAACGCGCGCGACGAGGAGCAGGTCCGTCCGCTGCTGCCCGGCACGCCGAGCTGCATGGCCGTGGTCACCAGCCGAAACGAGCTGCATGGCCTGCTCGCCACGGAGGGCGCCCGGTCCTTCACTCTGCCTGTGCCTCCGGTGGAGGAGGGCCGGGCGATCCTGACCCGGCGGTTGGGGGCGACACGGGTGGAGGCCGATCCCGAGGCCACCGAGGAGATCGTCCGGCTCTGCGCCGGGCTGCCCCTGGCCCTGGCCATCGCGGCGGCCCGGGCGACCCTGCACCCCGAGTTCCCCCTTCGGGCCCTCGCGGAGGAGATGCGCGCCAGCGAGGGCAGCCTCGACGCCTTCTCCGGCACGGGCGACAGCAGCGACGTACGCGCCGTCTTCTCCTGGACCTACCGTGCGCTGTCCCCGCAGGCGGCGCGCCTGTTCCGGCTGCTGGCGCTGCACCCGGGGCCGGACATCTCCACCGCGGCGGCGGCGAGTCTCGCGGGGCTGCCGGTGTCGCAGACCCGCGCGGCGCTGACCGAACTCACCCGCACCCGGATGCTGGCGGAAGACTCGGTGGGGCGCTTCGCCTTGCACGATCTGCTGCGGGTGTACGCCGGCGAGCTGGTCCGGGAGCAGGAGACGCCATCCGCGCAGACCGCGGCGCTGCTGCGGACCTACGACCATTACCTGGACGCCGCGCACACCGGCGCGCCCAGTCTGTGCCACATCCCGGTCAGCCCGGGCCCACCGTCGACGGCCGGCACCGTGCCGGAGCGCCAGGCCGGGACCCGGGAAACCCTGCGGTGGTTCGAGGCCGAGGAGCACGTGCTGCACGCCCTGCTGCGCCAGGCGGCGCGGGACGGGTTCCACCATCACGCATGCCGGCTGGCGTGGTGGCTCCAGGGTTACCTGGACGCCGGCGGACGCTCCGCCGAAGCCGTGGCGGTCCTGTCCGTGGCACTGGACGCGGCGCGGGCCGCTGGCGACGCGCGGGAGCAGGCGAGGCTGCACCGGGCGCTCGCGGGCTGCCTGGGGAGAACCGGCAGGTACCGGGAGGGCCTCGCCCATCTCGACCGGGCGGCCGATCTGCTGGAGCACGTGGACGACTACTTGGAGCACGCGTGGCTGCACCTGTCGTTCGGGGCGCTGCTGCACGCCACGGGACGTGACGACGCTGCGCTTCACCGGGGCGTCGAGGCGTTGCACATGGCGCGGGAGCACGGCGACCTGGTGACGGAGGCCGACGCCTGCAACTCGGTGGGGTGGACGCTGTCCGTGCTGGGCCGCCCCCGGGAAGCGCTGGCATACTGCCGCCGGTCGGTGGCGGGGTTCCGCCGGGCGGGTGTCACGCAGCGGGAGGCGTACGCCTGGGACAGCCTCGGCCATGCCCTGCACCGGCTGGGCCGCCACCGCTGGGCTGTCGGCTGTTACCGCACCGCCCTGCGGCTGTTGCGAGCCTGTGGTGACACCTACACCCCCGTCGGCACGCTGGTGCGCCTGGGCGATGCCGGGCGGGCCGCCGGGGACGCGACGTGCGCTCGGCTGGCGTGGGAACGGGCGCTCGCGCTCGCGGAGAAGCAGCCGGACGCGCATCCGCTGGATGAGATCCGCGACCGGGTCAGGAGCCTGGCGGCAACCGGCCGAACCGGTGACTGAAAGGAACTGCCGCGCGGGGTGAACCGCGAAGTGCGCGCGGGCGTAACACTGGATGGCACCCAATCGGTGCTCCCAACGGCCTCACGTCCAAACCCCCCGCGGACGTGGGGCCGTTTCCGTGCGCCCGGGCGTCTCACGTCAGCCGATGAGCTCGGCGAACCGGCGGGCGTCGATGTTGCCGCCGGAGACGATGACTCCGACGCGGCGGGGCAGCGGCTCGATCCGGCCCGCCAGCAGCGCGGCCAGGGGCGTGGCGCCGCTGGGTTCCATGACCGTCTTCATGCGCTCGAAGGCGAAGCGCATGGCGTCACGGATCTCGTCGTCGCTGACCAGGACGATGTCGTCCACGAGCTTGTGGTTGAGGGAGAAGGTGAGTTCGCCGGGGATGTCCGCGGCCTGTCCGTCGGCGATGGTGCGCGGCACCGGGACGGAGACGCGCCGCCCGGCCTCCAGCGAGCGCTTGGTGTCGTCGCCCTGCTCCGGCTCGACGCCGATCACGCTGATGCCGGGCAGCAGGCCCTTGGCGGCGGTGGCGCTGCCGGCGATCAGTCCGCCGCCGCCGACCGGGACCACCAGGGCGTCGAGGTCACCGACCTCTTCGATCAGTTCGAGGGCGGCGGTGCCCTGGCCCGCGATGACGTGGGGGTGCTCGTACGGCGGGATGAGGGTGAGCCCGCGGTCGGCGGCGAGGGCCTCGCCGATGGCGACACGGTCTCCGGTGTAGCGGTCGTAGGTGACCACTTCGGCGCCGTAGCCGAGCGTGGCCTCGACCTTGGAGCGCGGGGTGTCCTCAGGCATGAGGATGACCGCGGTGGTGCCGAGTTCGCGGGCGGCCAGTGCCACGGCCTGGGCGTGGTTGCCCGAGGAGTAGGCCGCGATGCCCCGTGCCACCTGCTCGGGGGACAGCCGGGAGGCCGCGTTGTAGGCGCCGCGGAACTTGAAGGCGCCGATGCGCTGCAGGTTCTCGCACTTGACGTGCACCTCGGCACCCACCAGGGCGTCCAGGGTGCGGGAGCGCAGCACGGGAGTGCGGTGCGCCACTCCCTCGATGCGCGCGGCGGCGTCCTGTACGTCGTTCAGGGTGACCGTCATGTTGGTTCTCCGTTTCGATCGGTGTCCTGGGGCCCGGTGCCGTCCTGGTGCGGCGCGAGGGGGGTCTGTCTGGCCTGGGCGAGGTAGTTGTAGGCGGAGGCCCGGGAGATGCCGAGCCGTTCGGCGACCCGCTGGGCCGCGCCGCGGACCGCGAAGACGCCGTCGGCGTCCAGGGCGGCGAACAGGCGCAGGCGTTCGTCGCGGTCGAGGGCGCTCCAGGTCTTGCCCTGGCGCAACTGATGCGTGTCGACGAGGGAGTCCACCACGGAGTCGATGTCGTTGCCGAAGGTCGTGGTGGGCACTGGGGCCGGCTCGGCTACGCCGGCCAGGCCCGCGATCAGGACGCCGGCCTGCTGCACGGCGGTGACATCGAGGTTGACGCACAGCGCACCGAATACGGTGCCGGACGAGTCGCGCAGCACCATGGTGGAGGACTTGAGGAGCTTTCCGCTCTGGGTGCGGGTGACGTAGTTCAGCTCGTCGGCGGCCTCGTCCCCGCGGGCGACGAGGCCCATGCCGATCTCACTCATCGCCCCGCCCACCTGGCGTCCGGTGACCGAACCGGCGATGGCCACGACCGAGCGTTCGGGACGGCGGAAGTCGTGGACAACCACTTCACAGAAGGACCCCAGTGTCGCGGCGAGGCCGTCGGCGACCGGGGCCAAGGCCGCAAGGATCGCGTCCTGCTCCCGCGCCCGCTCCACAGGCGGCATCACGCGGCCCCGACGGCCGTCCGCACGCGGGCAAGCGCTTCGATCTCCACGCAGCCTCCGTACGGCAGCGCCGCCACGCCGACGCAGGAGCGGGCGGGCCGGGGCCGGTCGAAGAACTCCCCGTAGGCGGCGTTCAGCCGGTCCCGGTCGGCCACGTCGGTCAGGTACGCCACGACCTGGACCACGTCGGCGCGCGTCGCGCCGGCGGAGCGCAGTGCCGCGTCCAGGTTGCTCAACGCCTGGGCGCACTCGGCCTCGAAGCCTCCCGGCACGAGCACCCCAGGCTCGCTCACTCCCAGCCGCCCGGAGACCGCCACCAGGTCTCCGCTGCGGTAGGCGACCGAGTACGGGTGATCCTCGGTCTCGCTCAGATCTGTGTGCGGCATGTCCACGCCTCTCGATGACAGGTGCAGTCGACTCTGCAAGTCGCTAGATTTAGAATCTAACACCTGGACTGAGATTCCAGAACGTGGAAGAACCCCAGGAAAAGAGAACCAGCGGCTTTGAACCGGGTGGACCGGCTGGACGTTGGACGGGACAGGAGGTCCCGCCGCCGCTCGCCCCCGGACGGGGGCGGGACCTCCCGCCCCCGCCCCGGTGGCCGCCGGGGCAGAGGGCGGCCCCGCTCAGCCCACGGCGGCGGCGGTGAGGGCCGCGGCCCGCGCGAGCAGTGGCTCGTCCGCCGGCGCCTCGGGGTCCGGCCGGGTGGACAGGACCGCGAGCACGACCGGCTCCCCCTTGGGCGTCCAGGCCACTCCCACGTCGTTGGTGGTGCCGTACTCCCCGGTGCCCGTCTTCTCCGCGACCGTCCAGCCCTCGGGCAGGCCCGCCCTGATCCGGTTGTCCCCCGTGGTGTTGGCCAGCAGCCACCCCGTCAGGCGTTCCCGGTCCGCGGGGGCGAGCGCCCGGGTGAGGACGAGCCGCGCGTACGTCTTGCCGATGGCGAGCGGGGAGGTGGTGTCCGTGACGCGGCCGGGCTCGGCCGAGTTCAGCTCCGGCTCCCAGCGGTCCAGGCGGGTCACGTCATCACCGAGCGAGCGGCAGAAGCACGTCACGGCGGCCGGGCCGCCCAGCTCGCGCACCAGCAGGTTCATGGCAGTGTTGTCGCTGTGGGTGATGGTCGCGGCGCACAGATCGGCGACCGTCATGCCCCCAGCCAGGTTTTCGGGGAGTCCGGTCACCGGGGCGTACCCGGACCGCTCGATGTCCTCGGCGCCGTACCGGACCACCTTGGCCAGGAAGCTTCCGTCCCGGTCGAGGTCCCGGAGCACTGCCGCGACGGCGGGCGTCTTGGCCACCGAGCAGATGGGGAACCGTTCGCCGGCCCGGTGGCGCACCGTCCTGCCGGACACCGTGTTCCAGGCGAACACCCCGAGGCGCGCACCGTGCCGGCGTTCCAGGGCCCGCAGCGCTCCCACGACTCCGTCCCGCCGCTCGGCGGCGTGCACCCCGGACACCGCGGACCCCCCGGCGAGGGCTGCGCCGGCACCGGCGAGGAGCAGTGAGCGACGGCTCCAGGTCTTCGTCGTACTTGATCGCACGTGTCGTCCTTTCCCGAACTGCGGCAGCGACCGGGCCGGACCCGGCCGTCCGTGAACGGACACGGACTCGCGTGCGCGACTGCCCGCCGGTTCCACGCTGGCTGCGGGCGGACAGTTCACCGGTACGCCGGACTTCCGGAGGCCCTTGACACCGGAAAGGGCCCATGAGCAGCAATGATATGAGAAATTAATCGAACTGCCATTGATATCGGTCTTGGACTGATCGGCCCTCGTAGTGGTCTGCTCTGCCCATGCCACTGTTGACGACCGCGGACGAGCGGCGTGACCGATTCATCCGTGACCTGTACGAGCAGCACGGACGATCGACGCTGCGGTACGCCGCCCGGCTGCTGGGGGGTGACTGGCACCGGGCCGAGGACGTCCTCCAGGAGGCGGCCCTGCGCGCCTGGAAGCACGCCGCCGCCCTCGGCCTGAACGCGTCCCAGGTCCGGCCGTGGCTGTGGACCACGGTGCGCAACCTGACGATCGACCATCACCGGGCCGAGAAGCGGCGGCCGGCGGACTGCACGGAACTCGACACCCTCGACCTGTCCGTGCCGGACGAGACCGACCGGCTGCTGCGCGGCCGGCTGGTGCTCGACGCCCTGTCCGACCTGACCGAGCAGCAGCGGCAGGTGATCTGCCTGCTGTACTACGGCCAGTTCAACGCCGCACAGGCCGCCGAGCACCTCGGGATACCCCTGGGCACCGTCAAGTCACGGTCCTACTACGCACTACGCGCCCTGAAGCGTGCGCTCGAGATCCGCGGTGCGCTCGTCGACGTCAGCTGAAGAGGGAGTGGTTCCACTCGGCCTTGTCGGTTTTGAGCAGGGGGTAGTGGTCCTGGACGAGCCCGACGGTGCCGTCGAGCCAGCCGACCAGGGACCAGCTGTGGTACTGGCTCTCGATGACGTCCCAGTCCGGATCGGCAGGGTTCCCGACGGCCCACTGCTGGCCCTGGTCCTGCGAGGAGCAGGACGAGAGGTAGATCGGCGGGTTGCCGGAGCCGGTGTCCAGGCACTTGTTCAGCGCGACGTTGCGCAGCCTCTGGACGGGCCCGTTGATTGCGGTCGCCTCCCAGAGGGCGGCGGCGTTGAAGGTCGAGCAGGTGCCCTGCGTGACGGTGTGGGCGCCCGTGGCCGCGTCCCAGACGGTGACGAGGCACTTGCCAGTGGCCCTGTTCTGGATCGTCGACAGGCTGCCGGCGGCAGTCGCGGGCGTGGTCATCGCGGAGAGCGCGGTGGCTACGCCCGCGGCGGCCAGCGCGATGGAGAGGTACTTCTTCATCCGTGTCCTTGCTGATGCGGCGGTGTCCCGCCCTGCGGCGGGATCACGCGCGGACAGATGCCGCGCAGACACTGCTACGGCTGGCGACGGACCTAGGTTCGAGGGACTTCGTACGGACACGGTTCACGCCGCGAGCAGTGCCCTACCGGTGGCCCTCGAGCCCTTCGGACAGCTCCCGCAGACATGCCGAGACCGGTCCGAAGGTGACGAGACCGCTCTGGGCGCCCGCCAATTCCGCTTCGGCCGGTTGCAGTTGGTGCACCGCCCGGCGCATCGTGCCGTGGTCGCCCACCGCCGTGGCCGCCTTGCCCACCACACACCACAGGGCCTCGAGCATGAGGTCGCGCGGCGGCGAGGCGATGCCCTTCAGCGCCGCGCGCGCCGCTTCTCTCTCCCCCGCGCTGACCAGGAGCCACGGGCGCACCCATCTCTCGTAGGGTCCCCAGTCGGCGTCGACGGCGTCCTCGGGCAGGGCGACACCGTGGGACAGGTACAGCCCGAGCCGGGCCAGCGGCAGCAGCCCGTCGCGCAGCCCCGGCATCCCCGCGCCCTCCAGGGCGGCGTCGGCCTGCCGGTACGCCTCGTCGGCCGCAGCGAGCGGACCGGTCAGGGCCGTGCGCAGGGCCCGGTACCAGGTGGTGAAGACGCCTACGAGCGGGAGGCCGTAGCGCTGGGAGAGCCGGTCGGCGGCCACCGCGTGCTGTTCGGCCCCGGCGAGGTCGGACACCGCGCAGCGTGACTGGAGACGGATGAGGTGCCCGAGGACCTCGTACGTCACGAGGTCGTTGCGCTGCGCCAGGGAGACGATCTCGGCGCCGACGGCGTCCCGCCGGGGGGACAGCCCCGCGCGCTGGAAGGTCTGCATGAACACGCCGTTCAGCGCGAAGGCCAGCAGCGGCCCGTCCTCGAGGCCGCGCGCGAGCTGCTCGGCCTGCCGGGCCGCCTGGTAGGCGCGGGCCCGCTCGCCGGAGGCCGCCTGTTCGGCGGGGAGGGTGCCGCGGGACTCCACGGCGACGGTGGCCAGCAGCCGGGCGCGGGCCGGGTCGTGGACGCCGGCGGGCAGGAGCCGCAGGGTGCGTTCGGCGGCGTCGACCAGCCACTGGGCCTGCTCGGGGTCGTCGGAGCGGGTCCAGACCGCCGGCACGTCGTAGATGCCGATGACGCGGGCGGTGAGTTCCGGGTCGCCGAGCTGCTCGGCGGCCGCCACGGCGGACACCCGGTGGCGGCGGGCCGCCTCCAGGCCCCCGCCGCCGGTGACCGCCAGGTCGCGCATCAGCCCGGCGGTGGACTCCAGCCGGGCCCGCGCGTACGAGGGGACCGCGCGCTCGTAGGCCGCGGTGGCCTCCGCCCAGACCTGGGCGGCCGTACCGCCCGGGCCGGGATCGAGGTGGCCGGCCTGGCGCAGGACATCGGTCTCCAGCCGGCGCAGTTTCGGTCCCGGGTCGATGCCCATCTGCTCGCCGAGCAGGCGGCGGGCCCGCCGTAGGACCGAGAGCGCGTCGCTCTGGCGTCCCGACCGGTAGAGCGCCAGCACCAGCAGGTACCAGCCGTCCTCGCGCCAGGGGTGTTCGGTGACGTAGGCGTCCAGGTCCGGGACCGCCTGAGCGGCGGCGCCCAGGGCGATCTGCGCCTCGGCACGGCGCTCCACGGCCTGGCAGTTCAGTTCCCCCAGCCGGGAGCGTTCCGCGCGCACCCAGTCGGCGTCGTCGAGACCGGCGTAGGCGGGGCCCCGCCACCAGCCGAGCGCCTCGGTGAGGCGGCTGACAGCCTCGGCGGGCGGCAGTTCGGCGGCGGAGGCGATGGCCCGCTCGAAGCGCCAGGCGTCCACGTCCTCCTCCCGCGCCTTCAGGGCGTAGCCGGGCCCCTCGGTGATGAGCAGCCGCGGTTTGGCGCGGGGCGGCCGGTCGGGTTCGAGGGCACGGCGCAGCGCGGCGACGAAGGTGCGCACGGCACTTACCGCGTCCGCCGGGGGCTCCTCCCAGATGTCCTCCACGATCCGCGCGACAGGGACGACACGGCGGCGCGCGACGAGGAGCCGGGCCAGCACCGCCCGGTGCTTGGGACCCTTGAGCGCGACCGGTTCCCCCTGCGGGTCCCAGGCGGCCACCGGCCCCAGGACGCCCAGCGTCAGGCTCATCGCCGCCGTCCGTTCAGCCGGGGAATCACGAGGTCAAACGTACCGCGTTCATCGGTTGCTCATTCGCCGCCCGCAGGCTTCGGACATGGAGGAGCGACCGGCCCCCGGCCGTCGCCCCAGCGGACATCAGTAACGACTCACCAGAATCGAGCGGCACTATGGCACCCACCATCCCGGACTTCGAATACCGGCGCGTCACCGTCGCCGAGGGCGTGTCCCTGAACGTGGCGGTCGGCGGATCGGGCACTCCGATCGTCCTGCTGCACGGCTTCCCGGAGACCCACCTCATGTGGCGGCACGTCGCCGCCGACCTCGCCGCCGACCACACCGTCATCGTTCCCGACCTGCGCGGCTACGGCGATAGCGACAAGCCGCTGGAGGACGGTCCGGACACCTACTCCAAGCGGACCATGGCCCAGGACGTCGTCACGCTCGCGAAGCACCTCGGGCACGAGCGCTTCGCCCTGGCCGGCCACGACCGCGGCGCGCTGGTCGCCTTCCGTGCCGGTCTCGACCACCCGGATGCCATCACCCACCTGGCCTGCCTCGATGTTCTGCCCACCCTGGACATGTGGGAGGCACTGCACGGTGTCACAGCGGCCGTCGGTTTCCACCTGTACCTGATGGCCCAGCCGCCTGGCCTGCCCGAGAAGATGATCCAGGCCAGCTCGGACGAGTTCTTCGGCTACTTCTTGGACGTCTGGGCCAACAACCCCGACGCCGTCCCCGCCGACGTGCGGGAGGCCTATCTCACGGCGTGCCGCGAGGCCATCCCGTCCATCGTCGCCGACTACCGCGCCTCCGCCGGCATCGACGTTGATCACGACCGTGCCGACCGTGCCGCGGGCAACCAGCTCGCCATGCCCGTCTCGGTGCTCCAGCAGGACTGGGGCGCGGCCCTCGGTTACGAGGCCACCGCTCTGTGGGGTGCCTGGGCACGGGATCTGGACCACTCCACCGTCTCCACCGGCCACTTCATGGCCGAGGAGGCCCCGCAGGACATCGCGGAGGCGCTGCGGAAGCTGCTGGCCCGCTGACGGTGCGCGGCGGGCGGGGTACCGCCCGCCGCACGGCCTGGGACCGGGCCTGGCTCACTGCACGCGCAGTTCCCAGGCACGGGTGCTCATCCGCAGGAACACCAGGCTGACCAGGGTGATCACCACGGTCGCGGTGACCGCTCCCCCGGCCAGCAGCCCGAGCTGCCCCCAGGGCACCTCCACGACGGCCTGCACCCGCTCCGCCGTGTGCAGCGAGGAGTGGGCCTGTGCGTAAGCGGCGTCCTGGCAGGCGCTCGCCGGGTCGCCCGGCAGGGGCGTGCAGCGCAGCGCCTCCAAGGGCTGCGTGTCGTTGGCGCCGGGTACGGCCAGCCGCGGCAGCAGGATGCCCACGGCGACCGCCAGCAGGACGGTGGGCACGACCGGCGTGAGGATCTGCCAGCCCAGGGCCTTGGACAGGACGGTGCGCGGGGTTCCGCAGGCGACCAGTGAGGCGAGGGTGCGCCGTCGGGCCGTGACCCCGTCGGCGAACGCCACGAGCAGACCCATTGCCGCGATCGCCGTCGCCCCGATCACCGCGTAGCCGACCAGTTCGTAGGCGCGCTCGTAGAACTCCGTGCCGGCCGGCACGTACGGCTCCCCGAGCAGTTGGCTGTAGCGGCGCAGGTTCTCCTCGTCGGCGCGCTCGGTGGCTACCGTGAGCGCCGAGAGCCCTGCGGCGGCGGCGCCGGCGATGAGGGCGACCATCATCGCGGAGAAGGTACGGCTGCCGGACCAGGGGTCGGCCATCAGCCGCCGGCCGGCCAGGAGCGTGGCGGGACGCTGCGCGAAGCGGTGCAGGAGCCGTCCGGCGGTGTGCGAGATCCACCCCGTGCCCCACACGACGCCGACAGAGACGGCGAGGACGCCCGTCACGATCAGTGCCCCCATCACCAGGGTGGGGAGGTCGTCGGTGCGGGGGCGGTGCGTGAAGTAGCGGTGGGCGGGCTCGACGAGCGCGCACAGGCCGAGGCCCGTGAGGACGAGCACTCCCGGTATCGGGCCGGGCCGTCCGGTGCGCACGCGGCGTACGACACCGAGCGGGGTGAGGGTCACCCGGCGCAGGGCGAGAGTGGTGAGCGCGGTGACGAAGAACGGTACGCCCGCTGCGACGAGTACGAAGGCGACGGGGTGGGGCAGGACGTCCGTGGGCAGCGGGCGGCGCCCGTCGGGACCGGGGGCGTCGAGCAGGACGCGGCCGAGGAAGTAGGCGCCGAGGCCGGCCAGGGTGCCGGCGACGGATGCCAGGGTGGTCTCCGCCGCCGCGATGCGTACCACCTGGCGCGGGGTCGCCCCGGCCATCCGCATCGCCGCGAGCCGCCGCTCGCGGTCCGGTGCTCCGAGCCGGCCGCACTGCGCGACGTAGGCGAGGACGGGGACGCTGAGCAGCAGGATGCCGAAGGCGACCCCGGGGCGCAGGCCTTCCTCGACGAGCAGGTCGTTGGTGTAGCCGGCGGCGTGCTGTCCGGTCACCGCGAAGACGGTGGCTGCGGCCAGCAGGGTCAGGGTGGCGAGGGCGGCGCCCAGGGCTGTCAGGGCGGTGCGGATCTGGTCCGTGCGGCCGCCGGCCAGTGCGAGCCGGACCACGGTGAGCGGCCTCAACGGAGGTTCCCCTGACTCTCGATGGACGTCAGGGCGTCCCTTCCCCCGTGCGGGAAGTGGTCGTCGGACTCGACGGTGCCGTCGCGCAGCCGGACCTCGCGGTCGGCGTAGGCGGCCACCGTGGCGTCGTGGGTGACGATGACGACGGACATGCGCCGGCTGCGCGCGGCTTCCACCATGTGCCGCAGGACGACCTCGCCCGCAAGGGTGTCGAGCGCTCCGGTGGGCTCGTCGGCGAACAGGATCTTCGGGTCGGTCACCAGGGCGCGGGCGAGTGCCACCCGCTGCTGCTGCCCGCCGGACATCTCGCCGGGCAGCCGGTGCGCCATCTCGGCCACGCCCAGCCGCTCCAGCCACTGCCGGGCCGTCTCCTCGGCCGGGCGCCTGCCGGTGCCGCCGAGGAGGAGGGGCAGCGCGGCGTTCTCCACCGCGGACAGGTCCGCGACGAGCTGCCCGAACTGGAACAGCACGCCGAACTCCGTGCGGCGCAGCACCGAACGCCGGGACTCGCCGCAGGTGTCGATACGGGTGTCGCCGTAGTGGACGGATCCGGACTCGGGGGTCAGGATGCCGGCCATGACGTGCAGGAGTGTCGACTTGCCGCATCCGCTCGGTCCGGTGACGGCGACGATCTCGCCCTCCCGTACGCCGAGCGAGATGCCGCGTACGGCCGGGGTGTTGCCATAGGTCTTCACCACGTCACGGGCTTCGAGGATCATGAGCGCACCTCCTGGTGCAGTTCGGTGACGCGATCCAGGGCGCTCTGCATCCAGCGCAGGTCGGCGTCGAGGTGGGAGATGGCCAGGTCGGCGGCGAGCACGTGAGCGATCGGTGTGTTCGGGGCGGTCTTGAGCGCCGTCAGCGCGCGCATCCGGGCGAGGTGGGCGGCGCGCTGGGCCGCGAGCTGGCGGCGGGCGGCGGCCTCGTCGTTGACCAGGAGGGTGATGACGACCTTGGCCAGCAGGACGTTGGACAGGTGCGGCGCCGGTGGTTCCACGCGTGCCAGCCACGCGGCCAGTGCCTGCCGTCCCTCTGGGGTGACTTGGTAGGCCGTGCGGTCGGGACCGCCGGCGCGGTCGTGGCCGGCCTCGGCCACCATCCCGTCGCGTTCGAGACGGCCGAGGGTCGAGTAGACCTGGCCGAAGGGCAGCGGTTTGGCGCCCGGTAGTCGTTCGTCGTGTACGAGCTTCAACTCGTAGCCGTGCATGGCCCGTGGCGTGAGCAGCCCGAGCAGCACATGGGGGGTAGACACGCGCCGCACTATTCACTGGGGTAATAGAGGTTGTCAATCGCGGACCCCGCTGACTTCGGCCGTTCACGGCGCCGGGCCCTCGTGCTCTCCGTAGGCGTGAGCGACAATGGACCCTGGTGCCAATGCTGCTCACCGGCACTCGTCGTGTGACGACGGACCGGACTCGGAGGGGCATCGTGGACTGCCAGCACGCCCGTCATGCCATCGCCGCCCGGCTGTTCGGCTCGCTCGACGAGCCGGAACGCGCGGCCGTTGACGAGCATCTCGACAGCTGCGCAGACTGCCGGGGGGAGTTCCTCGAACTCCGCGAGGTACTGCCCGCGCTCGATCTGGTACGGCCTCACGAGGCGGACGGTTTGCGGGTGCCCGATCCGCAGCGCGCCATCGACGCGGCGCGCGCGGCCACGAGATGCCGCCGTTCCGACTGACCCCGCCGTCTTGCCCTCCACGCCGCCCGGAACGCCCGGGAGCAAGGGGTGAACCGTCGGCGCGCGGATGTCGTTGAGTAGGTGGAGCGTACGGACAGCGCGCGAGGACGCCACCGCTCAGCGGTACAGGCGCCTCGCGGGCGAGCCGTGGCCCATTACCCCGCGCGGACGCCGGTCCGCCATCGCTCGCCGGCCGTATGGCGACCGCCAACGGGGCAGCCCTCGTGAGGAGGCCTTGAGTGCATCCGCTCTGCCAGGAGTCTGTGCAGGCTCTCCTCACAGGCGAGTTGACCCGCACCCGCCGCGCGGCTCCCGAGGACCTCGACGCGGTCAACGCCATGCACGCACGGTGCACGGTGGAGTCGGTCATCGGCCGCTACCGCGCGCCGCGCTTCGGCATCCGTCCCGCCGAGTGGGCACGGCTGACCGACCCGGCCACGGGGTCGAGCTGGATCGCGGAGCATCTCGGCGAGCCGGGCCGGGCGATCGCAGTCGCCCATCTGGCGCACACCGGGCGGGACGGGGTGCGGGAACTGGGCCTGCTCGTCCAGGACGACTGGCAGTACCGCGGCCTGGGCACCGCCCTCGCCCAGCACGCGGTGCGGCACGGGTGGCACACCGGTTGCCACACCGTCGTCATCACGACCGGTGCGCACAACGGCGCCATGCGGAGCATCGCCCACCGTCTGGGAGCAGGCGCGCCGATCCGCACGGTAGGTGAATTGGAGTTCACCGTTCCGCTGGCCGGGTACGACGAACAGCCGTACCCGGACGCCTGCTTCACCGCGCCCTGACGGTCGGCCGGCACCGGGCGGCGGGACGGGACTGGAACACCGTTGCCGGCCCGCGCTCATCCCGCTCGCGCCCTCGTACCGCACCGTTCGCACGAGGGCACCTGGAGCGCTGTTCACGGTTCGCTACTCTGTACCCGTCATTGAGTCGCTTCGGTCGCTGAGAGGGTAGGCGCATGCCGGTCGAGCTGCGGTTTCATCGCGCTGCCTCACGGTGCGCCGTGTCGCGGCCCTCAGTCGCTGATCCTCGACCACCGGCCGCCGTGCGACCGTCTCAGGGCCGTCCTCCCCTGCCGGGGCGCGAGTACCCCGCCGGGCGCGGGGCGGCAGTGCGTGAGCGGTCCCGCGCAGGGCGCACGCTCCGCTCGTGGAGGCAACCGTGAACGCGCCGGGGCAGGACAACGCCCTCTTCGAGTTCGACCCGCAGATCGCCGCCGCGCAGATCCTGGCGCAGAGGGTGGCGCCCGCCCCGACCCAAACCGACGGGGCCACGGGCACCGCTGCGGGCGGCGGGCTGCTTCCGGACACGTTGACGGACCGGGGCAACGCGAAGCTGTTCGTGAGGCTGTACGCCGACGACTACCGGCACGTCCCGGGTCTGGGGTGGTACCGGTGGGACGGCACCCGCTGGCTGGCGGACGATGACGACACGGTGCTGTGGGCGGCCGGTGACCTGGCCGAGAGCATCGCCGACACCGACCACCGGGGTCTGTTCACCGCGCAGGCTCTGCAGCGTCACCGGCGGCGCGCGCTGTCCACATCGGGCATCAACGCCATGCTGACGCAGGCCAGGTCGGCGCCCGGCATGGTCCTCAACGCCACGCGCCTGGACGCCGACCCCTATGTGCTGTGCACACCGTCCGGCGTGGTCGAGCTGCGTACCGGCGAGCTGCGCAGGGCCAGCCCCAAGCGTGACTTCCACTCCCGGTCCACGACCGTCGGCCCCCAGCAGATGCCCACCCCACGCTGGCAGCGCTTCCTCACCGACACGTTCGGCGACGACGCGGAGGGCCAGGAGATGATCGCCTTTCTCCACCTACTGCTCGGGTACTCCATCACCGGCGATGTGGGCGGCCAGGTCATGCCCTTCCTGTTCGGATCGGGCAAGAACGGCAAGTCCGTTCTTCTGGACGTGCTCATGAAGCTGCTGGGCGACTATGCCGACGCGGCCCCGCCGGGCTTCCTCATGTCCCGGCCCTACGAGGGGCACCCCACCGACCTCGCGGAGCTGCACGGACGGCGCGTAATCGTCTGCTCCGAGGTCAAGCCGGGTGACAAGTTCGACGAGGCCCGTGTCAAGCTCCTCACCGGCGGTGACCGGATCAAGGCGCGGCGGATGCGGCAGGACTTCTTCAGTTTCGAGCCAACGCACAAGCTGTGGCTGCTGGGCAACCACCGGCCCGAGGTCGGCACCGGCGGTTTCGCGTTCTGGCGGCGCATGCGCCTGATCCCCTTCGAGCGCGTGGTGTCGGACGACCGGAAGATCGACAATCTCGCGGACATCCTTGTCACCGAGGAGGGCCCCGGCATCCTGGGCTGGCTCATCGACGGTGCCCGCCGCTACCTCGGCGGCGAGAAGGAGTTGGGCGGACCGGAACGCGTGCGGATCGCCACCACCGCCTACGCGGAGACCGAGGACCACACGGGAAGGTTCTTCGACGAGTGCTGCGCGCTTGGCCCCGGCCGCAGAACGGAGCAGGCCAGTCTCTACGCGGCGTACCGCGGCTGGTGCCAGAATGAAGGAGCCACGACCATCTCTTCCCGGGCCTTCGCCCAGCGGGCCCGTGACCTGATCGGCCTCGCCTCGCCCAAGGAGATGATCCTGTCCAACTCGCGCAAGTACTACCCGGGCATCGGACTGCTGGCCGACGAGGAGAGGGCATGAGCTCCCTGATCACCGAGGACGAGATCCGACACGAGTGCGAACTCGTCTGGCTGGAGGACATCGACAGCCTCGACTACGTCCGCCAGAGCCTGGACCGGCTCCCCACCCGCGGCGGCCGGCCCGTCTACCACCGCGACGGCCGGATGGTGGGATACGCGGTCCTCGGTACGGCGGCCAAGTCCTCCCGCACCTCGGGGACGTTCCGGCGCCGGGTCTTCTGGCTCCTGCCGCACGACCGCGACAGCGATCCCTGCGGTCTCTACACCACGGGCGCCCCCGCCGAGGCGGTGGACCCGCGCACGCTCGCTGTCGGCGTCAAGGGCAGCAAGACGGAGCGCTCGGAAGGCGGACCGCCCTCCTCCGCGATGCGGGAACTGGGCATCACCCTCCCTCTGTGAGATTCCGGTGAACCGCGGCGCCCCGCTCGCCGTAGTGCGGTCGTGAGTGGCATCGCCACCGACGACCACCGGGCGAGGGACAGGCGTTCGTGCGCCGTCCTGGCCATCCAGGAGGGAAACAGTGAAGCTCAGCCAACGTGTGCTGACCGTCTTCGCCGTCACGGCGATACTCGGGACAAGCGCCGTCACCGCTCACCTCGTTGCCTCACCGTCGGTACGGGCCGAGGACACCGTGCCGGACACCCTGCCCCTGATGTTCAAGAACAACTCGCAGCGGGGCGAACAGCTCTACATCTACGTACTGGGTACCTCCCTCGCCACCGGCCGGCAAGGGTGGGCCGACGCCCAAGGCCACTTCCACGAGTGGCCGGCCGGCGGCGCGGAACCGACCGCCGCACCGGACGCGTCGATCCCCGGCCCGGCGCACGGACAGGCGCTCACGCTGAACCTGCCCAAGCTGTCCGGCCGCGTGTACTTCTCCTACGGACGCAAGCTCCAGTTCGGGGTAACGTCGGGCGGCCTGGTGCAGCCCGCGCCGCAGAACCCGGACGACCCCAACCGCGAGACGCTGTTCAACTGGGCCGAGTACACGCTCAACGACTCGGGGCTGTGGATCAACAGCACACAGGTGGACATGTTCTCCGCGCCGTACGCGGTGGGCCTGAAGCGGGCGGACGGGACCATCCTCAAAACCGGCCGTCTCAAGCCCGGCGGCTACCGTGCCTTCTTCAACTCCCTGGCGAGCCGGCCCGGTGGATGGGACAAGCTGATCCAGACCAGGAGCGACGGCACTGTGCTGCGAGCTCTGTCACCCGGTCACGCCGTCACGAGCGGCCTGCTGTCCCCCGATGTCACGGACGACTACGTCAACCGCGTGTGGGAGAAGTTCGCCACGTCCCCCCTGACGGTCGTCCCCTTCGCACAGCAGCCGGATCTGACCTACGTCGGCCGGGTCTCCGGCGACGTCATGAACTTCACCGACAGCTCGGGACGGCTCGTCACCTCTTTCGAGAAACCCGACGCCGACTCCATCTTCAACTGCCACAAACAATTGGACGCGCAGAACGACCAGGTGCGAGGCCCCATTTCGCGCACACTGTGCGCCGGATACAACCGCGGAGATTTGCTCGACGGAGTGGCGGAACCCGCTCCTCTCTCGAGCCGGTCGGCGCAGGACGAATCCGTGAACGAGTACGCGCGCATCCTCCACGAACAGATGGCGGACGGAAAAGCGTACGCGTTCGCCTTCGACGACGTCGGCACCAGGGAATCCCTGGTCCACGACGCCGATCCGAAAAAGGCCTACATCACTTTGGACCCGATGAACTGAGCCGGCACCGCGACGAAGAGGTGGCCCAGTCCCCTTGCCGGGAGGAGAGGGGACCGGGCCCGCGTGCCGCTGGCTCCGCGGTCCTTGCCGCGTCCTTGTCGCCGCGCGCCGTGCTGCGGTCAGACCGTGGGACGGTAGACCCCGTCCGGATCCTCCTCGGCGCTCGACGCGAACTCGTCGAAGCCCATGTTGCCCACGGTGAGGTTGGCGTGGATCTCGTGGACACCGCCCGGCACCGTACGGAACTCGGTGCCGTACTCGTCATCGAGGGCCTCGTCGTCGGTGTCGTCCCAGCTGACGGTGGTGAGCGCGAGGAGGGCACGGAGCCCGGACCGCATCGTCGTACCGTCGGCGACGAACACCACGCTGAGGGTGTCCCGCAGGGTTTCGTTGGCTTCTATCGCCGCCAGAACCGTGTCCGTGTCGGAATCACCGAGTTCGGGGGCGTCGATGACGCTGTAGGCCTTCGCGGGATCATCATCGAGGGCGGACCTGTCCAGCTCCTCGACGACCTGCCGCCATGCTATTTCGTCAGTGAAATCGGTCCTGACGATCACGGCCGCGTACTCATTGCACTGCGACACCTCGGACAGGGAAACCACCGTGGGCACTCCTCACAACTCGCATGCCAGTGAAGGGAATTTAAGGATATCCCACTGCAATCTTCGGACGGATTTTCAGCGTTCCCGGGGATGGAAGGGACGCTGGGATCCCGCAGAAAGGGCAGCGTCGACAATCATCGCGATTCGGCGTTCCTGCTGGGGGCGTGCCCGCAAGGCTGCCTCCATGAGGAGACCTCGTACGTCTGCCTCAGCACAATGTCCTCCCGGAATCAGGCCTCCTGCGGTGAAAGCCGCCCGGTTGAGTTTTTCCGTGAATCCCGCGCCCTCCGGAACGGCTGCGCAGGCGGCCACCTCCGCGATGAGCGGTTCAAGGACCCGGGCGGCCGCGGCGGGTGCGCGGCGGCGTGAACGCCGCGGTGCCGGCACGGCCACCGGTGGCGTCTCGGCGGGGACGTGCCCGGTCCGGGCGAGTTCGTCCGCCAGCCATCGCGGCAGCGGGGCGGGGCGGCGGGCCGGGCCCACGGGGGTGTAGACACCGGCTGCCGTACGGGTGGTGGGGGCGACGATGTAGCCGTTGTCGGAGCGGACGTCGACCTGCCAGGCGAGCGCCACCTTGGGACTGGAGCCGGCCGAGGACCGGTATCTGGTGGCCGGGTGCGGGTTGCGGTACCAGACGTGCAGTCCTCCGGAGGGTGTCCGCACCCGGAGGGTTCCCTCGTCCTCGGCGGGACTGCGTTCGCCTCGGAGAGCGGCCAGGAGCGCCAGGGTGTCGAAGCCGGTGGCGAGTCCGTTGAGGTTGACCTGCGGGCCGATCGGGATGCCCGGCAGAAGACGGGAGCGGTCGGGGACCAGAGCGGCATGGGCGTCCACGTCGATGACGACGAGATCGGCCGGGCCGCAGGAGACGCCCACACCGAAGCGGGGCTGGGCGGCCCACCAGGCGTCGATGCGTTCCAGCGAGGTGGTGGCGGCGTGGAAGCCGTGGCACCAGCGGCCCGCGGGCAGGCAAGCGCAGTCGGAGGGGACGTGCCGTTGCTGCCTGCAGTTCTCGCAGTTCGCCGGTGGTGTCTTCTGCCGGGGCGCCAGCGGATGGACGGGCCACCCCTCCCTGGCACACCAGCGCGCCACCGCGTGCGCCTCGCCGCGCTTCGACGGGAGAAGGTCGGGCGAGAGCGCGGGGGGAACAGGGGGTTCGCTCACGGCTGGCGTCCTTGTCGCTTCCTCGGTCGGTGGCGCGGTTCGAGGGACTGGACCGGCATCTTCACACGGAAAGGGGGGTCAGCGCCGGGTGCCGCTCACCGGGTCGGCGGTTGCGGGGGCGGGGAGCGGTGTGCCGCTCAACTCGTGCTGCCACAGCAGTTCGGCGACCCGTTCGACGGCGGAGGTGAGGTGCCGGCGGTAGGTGCTGAAGGGCAGGTCGAGGCGTTCGGCCGCCGCCTCCTGCGTGGGCACGCCTTTGAGGTAGGTGGTGACCAGGGCCCGGTACCGCTTGTCCCCACCGCGTTCGCGGGGCAGCGTCTGCACCACGCGCGACAGGACGTCCCCGAGGTCGCCGCCGTTCTGCAGGACGAGGCGGCTGCGGCTGAGGGGATTGGCGGCGAGCGCGTCGGGACGGCGCAGGGCACGCAGGGCGTCGCGCACGGCGGTGTCGAACTCGGGCCGGGACAGCACGGCCAATTCGGGCACCTGTCTCGCGGCGGGGTCGCCGGCCGCCTCCACCGGGCCCTGTGCTCCGGCGAGGATGGCGTCCGTCCTCGCCGCCAGCCACGGGATGACGGGCTGGGCCCGCCAGTCGTGAGCGAACAGACGGTAGGGGTGGCCGCCGACGACCGCGGCGGTCGGCGTCGGAGGCATGTCGAAGTGGGTGAGGTGCTTGTTCCAGAAGCCGTCGTCGCGCATGACGATGTAGTGCCAGGCGAGGCGGTCGGCGCGGAAAATCTCCCCCATGGCCCGCCACTGGGCGAGCGTGGTGGCCGGCGCGGGCCGCTGGTACGTCTGCGGACAGACGGTGAAACGGGCCACGGCCAGGAACTCGTTCGCACGCAGAGGTTCGTGGGCGCGGGCGTGCTCCCAGGCAGCGGCCACCACCGGGTCCACATCGCAGCCCCGCTGGTCGGTCAGCCGGAGCCAGGCCGAACAGCCGATGATCTCGTCGGTGCGGGTGGCGCGGTAGACGCGGAACGCCTCGGGCTGCTGATCGAGCCAGTAGCGGGCGACGGCCGCGGACTCGGGGCCTTCAGCCTCCGCCACGAGGTCCACCACCCGGGCCTCGTCGGAGGGGAGGCAGGGACCGTCGTACACCAGGCCCGCCTGGTTCCAGTCGTGGAACTCGGCCATGTAGCCGTCGGTCCGGTACAGGTAGAGCAAAGCGCCCGTGGCGGGCAGGAGATGTGCGCTGGGAGCCGCGCGCAGCTGCTCGAACAGGTGCTGGTGCAGCTTTTTGTGCAGGGCCGCGAACCCCTCCGGGTCGCGCCAGCGCAGGTCGGCGACGAGGGTCTCGCGCACCACGTCGTGGGGGAACAGTCCGAGGGCGGTGCTTTCGACGTACGGCTGGGCGCGCAGCCAGGCGAACAGTTCGGGTGCCTGCTCACCGAGCAGCGCCCGCAGCAGACTCTCGGAGGTGACGTGGGCGTGCGCGCAGATTTCCAGAGCCTTGCGGTGGTTGTCACTGGGCGCGGGTTCACCGATGAGCTGGGACAGCAGCATGGCGATGACGTCCTGGCTGGGGGACCAGTCGGGCATCGGCCCGTTCGGGTCCGTCGCCCGGGCCGCCGGGTGTTCGGTGTCCACGGCGACGGAGGCGGCCAGCGCGAGGGCGAGCGGGTTGCCGCCGGTGAAGCGCAGGAGCGCCTCGTGGCGGGGGGCGGGCACGCCGCGCGCGGTGAGGAAGGCCAGGGCGTCCCCGGGGGTGAGGTTGCGCAGGGCCACCACGTTGAGGAGGTCCGCCCAGCCCGGGTCGGACACCCACCGGGCGTCGGGCGGGACGCGTCCGGCGACCACGACGACGGCGCCGGCCGGCATCGTGGGCAGGAACTGCTCCCAGAGCCAGCCCTCCAGGCCCTGACAGTGTTCGAAGGTGTCGACCAGGAGCACCGCTTCGGGTTCGCTGACCGCGTCCTTGGCCGCTGCGGTGAAGTCCTCGGGCGTGGGAGGGACCGTACGCCCGTCGACCTCGACCACCAACCGGCCTGCCCGCCGGGCCTCCTGGGCGAAGCGCCGGAGCAGCGCGGACTTGCCGATCCCGCCCGGGCCGTGCAGATAGTGCACTGGAGCGGCACCTGGCCGCTCGTCCAGCGCGCCGCGGAACAGAGCTTGCTCCACTGCCCGGCCGACGAACAGCCGCTCACGCGCGGCGGTCACCCGGCTGGCGAATGAGCCCTGCTGTTCCAGGCTCATGGCTACCTCGCTGCAATTGTCAGTGATCTACGTATGATCCGTGCAGCATACGCGGTCACCCCTGTCGCTCTCGTACGGGTGTGCGGGCCGCTGGCGGCATGGACGTCAGGCCCAAGCCTTCGCGCCCGAAAACGCCCTCCGCCGAGGTTCCCAAGCCCAGGCCGCATTTTGCGGCGGCCTCCGAGGCACCGCCCCTGAGCGGGTGGGCCCTGGCGGCTGCCGCGGGGTTTACATTCACCACCGTTCAGGAGACGCAAGCCGTCTTGTGCAGGGGCGTGTTGGGCGTCACGGACCTGCACCTCACTCAGGCCTGGTCATCAGGTGCGCCGGCTGCTGCGCCGGGGGGCCGGGGGAAAATGGCGGCGCCGGCTCCCCGGCCCGGACGCGGAAACGGCGGTCTCCGCGAGGGCCCTCGCGGAGACCGCCGGGAGGGCCTGGCGGCGCGTGTCCGGATCGTCGTCACGCTTCCCGGCGGGTATCGCCCGTCTTCTGCGCCGACTCGGGCCCCGTGGTCCGCCTGTCCTTCGACGGCACACGGTTCCTGCTGGGGGACGCCCGGCGTCAGCTTCCGTTCGCCTGGGCCAGTGTCGGGTAGTCGGTGTAACCGCGCTCGTCGCCGCCGTAGAAGGAGGCCCGGTCGGGCTCGTTCAGGGGCGCGCCGGCCTTGATGCGGTCGACGAGGTCGGGGTTGGCCAGGGCCGTGGACCCGACGGTGATCACGTCGGCGAGACCGTTGTCGAGGTCCGCCACGCGGATGTCGAAGTCCTTGCCGGGGCGGTTGAGGAGCAGCGCGCCCGGCCACGCGGCACGGATGCTCTTGAGCAGGGTCTCGTCGCCGGTCTGGGCGACGTGCAGGTAGGCGAGGCCGAGCGGCGCCAGGGCGTCGACCAGCGCGCCGTAGAGCTGCGGACCGTCGTCCTCGGTGATGTCGTTGAAGGGGTTCGCGGGCGAGATGCGCAGGCCCGTGCGGCCGGCCCCGATCTCCTCTGCGATCTCGGTGGCGATCTCCACCGCGAAGCGGATGCGGTTCTCCACGCTGCCGCCGTACTGGTCGGTGCGCCGGTTGGCGTTGCTGGAGAGGAACTGGTGCAGCAGGTAGCCGTTGGCGGCGTGGATCTCTACACCGTCCGCGCCGGCGCGGATCGCCGCGGCCGCCGCGCGCCGGAACTCCTGGACGACCTCCGCGACCTCGGCGGTCGACAACTCGCGGGGCTCGGGTATCGGCTGCATGCCCGTGGCGGTGAACATGCTGGCCTCGGGACGCACCGCGGACGGGGCGACCGGCTGGCGGCCGTGCGGCGTGTTGGAGGGGTGTGCGACGCGGCCCACGTGCATGAGCTGGATGACGATGCGGCCCCCGCGCTCGTGAACGGCGTCGGTGACCTGACGCCAGCCCTTGACCTGTTCGTCGGTGTGGATGCCGGGGGTCAGGAGGTAGCCCTGGCCGTCGGCAGAGGGCTGGGTGCCCTCCGTGATGATCAGTGACAATGACGCGCGCTGGGCGTAGTACTCAGCGTTCAGCGCCGTCGGCACGCCTTCCGGCGTGGAGCGGTCACGGGTCATCGGGGCCATCGCCAGGCGGTGCGCGAGGGGGATGCTGCCCAGATCGATGGGGTTCCAGAGGGAGGACATGAGACTCCGATCAGTTATGTGTGGCTGGCCACGAGAATTGAGGATACAGTTATGTGGTCGGCCAAGCAATTACGGCGAGGGCCTCCCCACGCCGTGCTGCCTCCGACCCGCCAAGCCCCTGGTCAACGCGGTTCACGTCTCACCCACGCGCCGTCGCACGCGGAATCCGGCACTGCCGGGTGGCTTTCACCCGGCCCGTCACGAGGGTCCCGCCCACGGCACGTATCACCCACCTGGAGGGCAGCACCATGCAGTTCGGCATCTTCAGCATCGGCGACGTCAGGCCCGATCCGGTCTCGAAGCGCCCCCTGTCCGAGCAG
>NZ_JAMJFL010000031.1 GCF_023544665.1 Streptomyces sp. YS415 | reverse complement strand
GGCGGAGTGGACGACGATAGGGGGCTCGGCGGTTGCGCTGCCGAGGTGTCCGGTAACGGTTCGTACAACCATTGCCCAACGCCTACAACCATTGCCCCGGGTCCGTGAGTCACGCAGGGCATGACTCACCCCATATCCAGACGTGCCCGATGGGTGGCGGGCGGGGCGCTCCTCGCGTGTGTGGCCGCCGTCACCCCCGCGGCCGCCGCGACCCCGCCCGCCGTGGGCTGCACGTCCGCCAAGGCCGGGCTCGCCGAGAAGCTGAAGAAGGACATCACCGCCGCGCTGTCGACCCGTAAGGGCACCATCGCCGTCGGGCTGTACGACCGGTCCACCCAGACCACCTGCACCCTGCGCGCCGGCACCGCCTACGACTCCGCCAGCGTCGTCAAGGTCACCGTCCTCGCCACCCTGCTGTGGGACGCGCAGAAGACCGGCCGGGCCCTCACCAGCCGGGAGAAGTCCCTCGCCACGGCCATGATCACCAAGTCGGACAACGCCTCCACCACCACCCTGTGGAAGCAGCTCGGCGTCACCAAGGTGAAGAACTTCCTCGCCGCGGCGGGCATGACCCAGACCAAGCCCGGCGCCAACGGCTACTGGGGCCTGACCCAGATCACCGTCACCGACGAGCAGAAGCTGATGAAGCTGCTCACCGCGAGGAACGCCGTGCTCACCGACGACTCCCGCTGGTACGTCCGCAAGCTGATGGGTGACGTGATCTCGTCCCAGCGCTGGGGCACCCCCTACGGAGCGCCCTCCGACGTCATCGTGCACGTCAAGAACGGCTGGCTGCAGCGGGCCACCCACGGCTGGCGGGTGCACAGCGTCGGCACCTTCAAGGGCGGCGGCCGCGACTACATGATCACCGTGCTGACCCACGGCAACAGCACGATGAACTACGGCATCACCACCATCCAGGGCGTCGCCAAGGTCATCCACCGCGATCTCGCCGCGAGTTGACTCCTGGCGGTCTCCCGCCCTTCACCGACCCGCCCTACGGTGACGCCCATGCGCATGCGAACCGCACTCTCCACCGCCACCGCCACCGCGGCCCTGGCGGCGGCCACCTGCCTGACCGCCGCCGGCCCCTCCTTGGCGGCCGGCCCGCAGCACCACACCTGTTCGCCGTACGTCTCCGTCGACCGCTTCTCCGACGCGCTCGACAAGACGACGTACCAGGGCACGTACGTGGGCAACTTCTCCGCGCTCGCGGTGGACCGGGACGGTTCGCTCGCGGCCGTGTCCGACCGTTCCGCGCTGTTCTCCCTGGACGCGAGGACGCTCGCGCCGCGCTCCGTCGTCCCGCTCGCCGACGAGAACGGCGCGCCCCTCGACTCCGAGGGCCTGGTCGTGGACCGCGACGGCACCCGGCTGATCAGCACCGAGGGGGAGCCGGCGGTCCGGCGCCACGCCGCCGACGGAAGGATCCTCGACCGGCTGCCGGTGCCGGACGCGCTGCGGGTCGCCCCGGCCGGGCGGGCCGTCCCCAACGGCACCTTCGAGGGCCTCACCCGGTTCCGCGGCGGCCTGCTCGCGTCCATGGAGTACGCGCTGTCCGGCGACTCGGCCGGCCTCGTCCGCTTCCAGACCTGGGACCGGCACCGGGGCGGGTTCACCCTGGCCGCCCAGTACGGCTACCGCGCCGACACCGGCCTCGGCGTCCCGGAGGTCACCGCCCTGCCCGACGGCCGGCTCCTGGTCCTGGAGCGCGGCTTCACCGCCGGCGTCGGCAACACCGTCCGCCTCTACCTCGCCGACCCGCGCCGCGCCACCGACACGTCGAGCATCGAGAACCTCACCGGCCAGGACGGCGTACGCCTCATCAGGAAGACCCTGCTCGCCGACCTCGCCGCCTGCCCCGACCTCGGCGCCACGGCGAAGCAGCCGCAGCCCAATCCGCTGCTCGACAACATCGAGGCCATGACGGTCACGGGCCGCGCGAAGGGCGGCGCGCTGAAGGTCCTGCTGGCCAGCGACGACAACCAGAACCCGGCCCAGACGACCCGCTTCTACTCCCTGCGAGTGCGCGTCTAGCCAGGCAGTACCGCGATCCCAACGCCCTGCGCGGGCGTTTTGCGGCGGTGCCCGGCTGGGCGCTCAGTCCAGGGCGGCGACGCCGGCCCGGGCGAACTTCTCGTCCAGGTCTCCCGAGGGCGCGCCCGCGACCCCGATGCCCGCGACCGGCGCGTTGTTCGCCGTCACCGGGACACCGCCGCCCAGGAACAGGGTGCCGGGGATGTCCTTGAGGTTCGGCGTGGTCTCCAGCCGCTTCACCAGCTCGGAGGTGGGCGCGTTCCACGACACCGAGGTGAACGCCTTCTTCACCGCCGACTCGTACGACTGCGGCCCCGCGCCGTCGCCGCGCAGCGTGACCAGGGTGTTGCCGTTGCGGTCGACCACCGCGACGGACACCCGCTGGTTCTCCTTCTTCGCGGCGTCCAGCACGGCCTCCGCCGCCTCGGTCGCCGCCGAGACCGACAGGTGGGTGGAGGTGAAGGTGTCCGAGGACTTCACCGCGGCGGGCCGGGCCTGCGCGGCCTGCGGCGCGGAGGCGTTGGCGGAGACGGCACCGAAGGTGCCGACGGCCACGGCGGCGAGGACGGCGCCGCCGGTGGCGACACGGGCGCGACGGGAGAACTTCTTCATGGCTCGGCAACTCCTGGATTCGACCGGGGGGCGATGCGTGCTTGCGGTATCCAGCCTGGGCCCGGATCCGGGGTGCACCCGTCGGCGTTCCGGCTGCTCCCGGGCAGCGGTACGGCTGACGCCGGGGTCATCCGAACGGTTGACCCCGGGGGCCGTGGTGCGGGGGACACTGAAGGTGTTTGCCCAGTTCACGGAGTCCGGTCACGGAGTCCGGTTCAGGGAGTCACGGAGCCCGGTCCACGGAGTCCGGTTCACGGCGGGAAGGCGGTCCGGCGGCATGCGGCCAGCACGGCAGGAGGGCGGGAGCGCGGTCCCGGGCGATCCCGACGCCCCCTGGCTCGCCGCCGTCATGCACGCCACCTTCTTCCTCCTGCTGGGCACATCCATGGCCCGCTACCTCCAGCGGCACGGCGACGAGCCCCGCGCCCCCTGGGTGATCGCGCTGGCCGTGGTCCTGGCGGGGCTGTACGTGATGGGGCGCTTCGGCGACCGGCCGGGGCTCGCGGTCGCCCGGCCGACCCCGCCCCGCCTGCTGTGGCTCGGTGCCGTCGTCGCCGTCTGGATGGTCCTGGTCGCCCTCGCGCCGAGCTTCGCCTGGGTCGCCGTCCCCCTCTTCTACGTCGCCCTGCGCCACCTTCCGCCCGGCGCCGCCTACGTCCTGGTCGCCGTGCTCACCGGGTTCGTGATCGTCGCCCAGCTCCAGCTCGCCCCCCGTTTCGACCTCGACCTGGTGGTCGGCCCGGCGGCCGTCGCCGGTTTCGCCACCGCGATCTTCACGCAGCTGCGCCGGCAGGCGGCCCGGCAGCGCGCCCTGATCGACGACCTGGTCCGCACCCGGCGGGAACTGGCCGCCACCGAGCGCCGCGAGGGCACCCTCGCCGAGCGCCAGCGGCTCGCCATGGAGATCCACGACACCCTCGCCCAAGGCCTGTCCAGCCAGCAGATGCTCCTCCAGGCCGCCGATCGGGTCTGGGAGTCCGACCCGGCGAAGGCCCGCGCGCACGTGCGGACCGCCGAGTCCGTCGCCGAGCACAACCTCACCGAGGCCCGCCGCTTCGTGCACGACCTCGCCCCCGCCGACCTGGCGCGCGGCGGCGGACTCGGCGAGGCGCTGCGGACGCTCGCCGCCCGGGAGTCCGGCGACCGGCTCACCGTCCGCGTCCACCTCGACGACGGGGGCCGCGCGCCGGAGCTGCCCGACCGGGTCCAGTCGGCGCTGCTGCGGATCGCGCAGGGCGCCCTGGCGAACGTACGGGAGCACTCCGGGGCCTCCGCCGCCGCGCTCACCCTCACCCTCCTCGACGACCAGGCCGTCCTGGACGTCGCCGACGACGGCCACGGCTTCGACCCGGCGGCGCTGCCGGACGCCCCGTCCGGAGGGCGCGGCCACGGCCTGCCCGCGATCCGGGCCCGGGTCCGCCAGCTCGGCGGCACGCTGGCCGTGGAGTCGGCGCCCGGAGAGGGCACGGTCCTGTCCGCCGCGATCCCCCTGGAGAACCCCCGATGACCGTCCGCATCCTGCTCTGCGACGACCACGCCGTCGTCCGCGCCGGACTGCTCGCCCTCCTGGACAGCGCCTCCGGCATCGAGGTCGTCGGGGAGGCCGGCACCGGCGAGGAGGCGCTGGCGCTGGCGGCGAAGCTCGCGCCGGACGTGGTGCTGATGGACCTCCAGCTCGGCGCCGGGATCGACGGTGTGGAGGTCACCCGCCGGCTGACCTCGGCGCCGGGCGGCGGACCGCACGTGCTGGTGCTCACCACGTACGACACCGACGCCGACATCACCCGCGCCATCGAGGCGGGCGCCACCGGCTACCTGCTCAAGGCGGAGCGGCCGGACGAGCTCTTCGCCGCGATCCACGCCGCCGCGCAGGGCCGCACCACGCTCTCCGCGCCGGTCGCGGGCCGGGTCATGGCCAACCTCCGCAACCCGCGCCCCACCCTGACCGACCGCGAGCGCGAGATCCTCGGCAGGCTCTCCCAGGGCCTCGGCAACCGCGACATCGCCAAGGCCCTGTTCATCAGCGAGGCCACGGTCAAGACCCACCTGGGCCGCATCTACGACAAGCTCGGCGTGGACACCCGGGCGGGCGCGGTGGCGGTGGCGAAGGAGCAGCGCCTGCTGCCGTGACCCACCCCGGTCCAGGGTCTCCCGGCGCCCCTCACCAGGCGGGCTTCTCGTACTCGTCGACCGTCCCGTCGCCGTCGGCGTCGCGCGGGTAGTCGTAGGCGTCGCCGTAGGTGTCCGTGTAGCGCATGCAGCGGCCCTCCGCGCGCAGCTCGGGCTCGTCGCTGTACCAGCCCAGCCGGACGGTGACCCGGACGCCGTCGTCGAGCGTGGTGGCGATGCCGCTCTCCACCTTCTCCACCTCGCGTCCCTCCGCCCGCCAGGAGGCCTCCAGGGCCTTCAGCGCGGCGCGGAAGTCGTCGGTGGTCGCGTACTCCAGGTCCCAGACGTAGATCGGCTCGTCCCGGGTGACCTTGCCGTCGTCCCAGCCGAAGTCGTCCACGCAGGAGGAGCTGCCGTCCTGGGCGGGGGAGGGCTGGCCCAGCGGCGCCGGGGACAGGGCGCGGTACACGGCGGCACCGGCCTTCGTGGTGGCCCGGACATGCTCGCGGAACTCGTCGGTCGTGCCCACCGGCCCGCCCGCCATCGTCTGACACCCCTTGGCGAGCAGCGCGAACAGCGCCACCAGGGCGACGGCGGCAGTGACCAGCACGGTGTTCTTCCTCATGCCGATGATCAAAGCCCGGCCCCGCGCGGGCCGGCAGCGCGCTGCTACTCAGGCGCGGTGCGCGCTGGTGCTCATCCCGGGATGAAATCCGGGGCGGAACACGTTGGGGCTTGTCGTGGACGATCAGACGGGGAAGCAGGACGTGGCAGCGGGACAGGGATGGGCGCGGAGACTGTGGGGGTACGCCTGGCGCTACCCGAAGGACGTCGTCCTCGCTCTCGGGTCCTCCCTGCTCGGCATGGCCGTCATGGCGCTGGTGCCGTTGATCACCAAGGTGATCATCGATGACGTGATCGCGGACAAGAGCCGCTCCATGGCGATGTGGGCGGCGCTGCTGATCGTCGCCGCCGTCCTCGTCTACGTGTTCACCTACCTCCGGCGCTACTACGGCGGGCGCCTCGCCCTCGACGTCCAGCACGACCTGCGCACCGCGATGTTCGGCACCATCACCCGCCTCGACGGGCGGCGGCAGGACGAGCTGTCCACCGGGCAGGTCGTCGGACGGGCGACCAGTGACCTCCAGCTGATCCAGAGCCTGCTCTTCATGCTCCCGATGACCATCGGGAACTTCGCCCTGTTCTTCGTCTCCCTGATCGTGATGGCCTGGCTGTCCCTGCCGCTCACCGCCGTCGCCATCGCCGTGGCCCCCGCGCTGTGGTGGATCGCCCGGCGCAGCCGCAGCAAGCTGCACCCCGCCACCTGGTACGCCCAGGCCCAGGCGGCGGCCGTCGCGGGCGTGGTCGACGGCGCCGTCAGTGGGGTCCGCGTGGTAAAGGGCTTCGGGCAGGAGGAGCAGGAGACCGGCAAGCTCCGGGACGTCAGCCGGCGGCTGTTCGCCGGGCGGCTGCGCACCATCCGGTTCAACGCGAAGTACACCCCGGCGCTCCAGGCCGTCCCCGCCCTCGGCCAGGTCGCCATGCTCGCCCTCGGCGGCTGGCTCGCCGTGGGCGGACACATCACCCTCGGCACGTTCGTCGCCTTCTCGGCCTACCTCGCCCAGCTCGTCGGCCCGGTCCGCATGCTCGCCGTGGTCCTCACCGTCGCCCAGCAGGCCCGCGCCGGCACCGAGCGGGTACTCGAACTGATCGACACCGAGCCCGCCATGCAGGACGGCACCAAGGAGCTGCCCGCCGACGCCCCGGCGACCGTCGAGTTCGACGACGTCTCCTTCGGCTACGAGGACGCCAACGGCAAAACCAGCCCTGTCCTGGACGGCCTCAGCTTCGAGATCCGCCCCGGCGAGACCCTCGCCGTCGTCGGCTCCTCCGGCTCCGGCAAGTCCACCGTCTCGCTGCTCCTGCCGCGCTTCTACGACGTCACCCACGGCGCCGTCCTCGTCGGCGGCCACGACGTCCGCGAGCTCACCCTGGACTCCCTGCGGGCCGCGATCGGCCTGGTCCCCGAGGACTCCTTCCTCTTCTCCGACACCGTCCGCAACAACATCGCCTACGGCCGCCCCGACGCCACCCAGGAGCAGATCGAGCAGGCCGCCCGCGCCGCCCAGGCGGACCGCTTCATCGCCGAGCTGCCCGAGGGCTACGACACCACGGTCGGCGAGCACGGCCTGACCCTCTCCGGCGGCCAGCGCCAGCGCGTCGCCCTCGCCCGCGCGATCCTCACCGACCCCCGCCTGCTGGTCCTCGACGACGCCACCTCCGCCGTGGACGCCCGCGTGGAACACGAGATCCACGAGGCGCTGGCCCAGGTCATGGAGGGCCGCACCACCCTGCTGATCGCGCACCGCCGCTCCACCCTGAACCTCGCCGACCGCATCGCCGTCCTCGACGACGGCCGGCTCGCCGACCTCGGCACCCACGAGGAACTCCAGGAGCGCTCGGCCCTGTACCGGCGCCTGCTCACCGACCCCGACGAGCTGGGCGGCGTCTCCCCGGGCCACACCCCGCCCGCCGGCCCCCAGGAGGAGGACACCTCCGTACGGGCCGAGCTGGACGCCGAGTTCGACGCCGAGCGCGGCATCACCCCCCGGCTGTGGGCGGGCGAGCGCACCCCGCGCGACTACGCGACGGACGGAGCCCCGGCCACCCCCGAACTCCTCGCCCAGGTCGAGGCGCTGCCCCCGGCCAAGGACGTCCCGGACATCGACGAGGCCCACGCGGTCACCCCGGAGGAGTCCTACGGCCTGCGGCGCCTGCTGCGCGGCTTCGGCCTGCCCCTGCTGGCCAGCCTCGCCCTGGTCGCCGTCGACGCGGGCAGCGGGCTGCTGCTCCCGGTGCTGATCCGGCACGGCATCGACAGCGGTGTCTCCGAGGCCGCCCTCGGCGCGGTCTGGGCGGCCTCCCTGCTCGCGCTGCTCGCGGTGACCGTGCAGTGGGCGGCGCAGGTGGGGGAGACCCTGATGACCGGGCGCACCGGTGAACGGGTGCTCTACGCCCTGCGCCTGAAGATCTTCGCCCAGCTGCAGCGGCTCGGACTCGACTACTACGAACGCGAGCTGACCGGCCGGATCATGACCCGGATGACGACGGACGTCGACGCCCTGTCGACCTTCCTGCAGACCGGCCTGGTCACCGCGTTCGTCTCGGTCGTCACCTTCTTCGGCATCATGGTCGCCCTGCTGGTCATCGACCTTGAGCTGGCGCTGGTCGTCTTCGCCACGCTGCCGCCCCTGATCATCGCCACCTTCTTCTTCCGCCGGGCGAGCGTGAAGGCGTACGAGCTGGCCCGTGAGCGGGTGTCGGCGGTCAACGCCGACCTCCAGGAGTCGGTGTCCGGCCTCAGGATCGTGCAGGCGTTCCGGCGCGAGCGGGACGGCGGCGCGCGGTTCGCCGAACGCAGCGACAGCTACCGGCAGGCCCGCATCCGCGGCCAGTGGCTGATCTCCATCTACTTCCCCTTCGTGCAGTTCCTGTCGTCGGTGGCCGTGGCGGCGGTGCTGATCGTCGGCGCCGGCCGGATCGACAACGGCACGCTGACGACCGGCGCGCTGGTGGCGTACCTGCTCTACATCGACCTGTTCTTCGCCCCGGTCCAGCAGCTCTCCCAGGTCTTCGACGGCTACCAGCAGGCCACCGTGTCCCTGGGCCGCATCCAGGAGCTGCTGCGGGAGCCGACGTCCACCAAGTCGGCCGACGAACCGCTCGACGTGCTCTCCCTGCGCGGCGAGATCGCCTTCGAGGACGTCCACTTCGCGTACGACTCCTCCGACGGGGCCGAGGAGGCCCTGACCGCCGTCGACCTGCGCATCCCGGCCGGCCAGACCGTCGCCTTCGTCGGCGAGACCGGCGCCGGCAAGTCCACCCTGGTCAAGCTGGTCGCCCGCTTCTACGACCCGACCGGCGGCCGGGTCACCGTCGACGGCACGGACCTGCGCGCCCTGGACATGACGGCGTACCGGCACCGGCTCGGCGTGGTCCCGCAGGAGGCGTACCTCTTCCAGGGCACCGTCCGCGACGCCATCGCCTACGGCCGCCCCGAGGCCACGGACGCCGAAGTGGAGGCCGCGGCCCGGGCGGTGGGCGCCCACGAGATGATCGCCACCCTGGACGGCGGGTACCTCCACGAGGTCGCCGAGCGGGGCCGCAACCTCTCGGCCGGCCAGCGCCAGCTGATCGCACTGGCCCGCGCCGAACTCGTCGACCCCGACATCCTGCTCCTCGACGAGGCGACGGCCGCCCTGGACCTGGCCACCGAGGCCCAGGTCAACCAGGCGACGGACCGGCTGGCGGGCCGCCGTACCACCCTGATGGTCGCCCACCGGCTGACGACGGCCGCCCGCGCGGACCGCGTCGTGGTGATGGCCGACGGCCGGGTCGCCGAGGACGGCACCCACGACGAGCTGCTGGCACTCGGCGGACGGTACGCCGAACTGTGGCGCACGTTCGTCGGTGAGCCGGTCGGCGCGGAGCTCGCCTGACGGTCGTCGCGCAACCGTTCGGCGTACGCCCGGCGTCCGTACACCAGTACGCTCATCGCCGGGGTACGGGGAGGACGACACTGTGGACAGTGGTGCGATACGCCGACGGGCCGGGGCTGTGCTGGCCGTGCTGACCGCGTCCGGGCTGCTGGCCGTCGCGGCGCCGGGCGAGGCGCAGGCCGCCGGGACGTCGTGCCCGGGGCGCAAGGTCCGGACGGTGCCGTTCTCCACGGGATCCGTGCAGATCTACCGCAGCGGCGGCACGGTGTGCGCCTTCACCCTCGCCAAGAACCCCGGCCGGAAGCGGACGATGGCGGTCAGTGTGCGGGCGCGCGGCCACAACCCGGTGTCGTACCAGGGCAAACACCGGCGCAAGACGCGCACGGTCGCGCTCTGGGCGGGCCAGCGCTGTGTGAAGGTGACCGGCCGGGTGGGCGGCGGATCGGTCAGTTCCGGCTGGATACTTTGCTGAACCGATGCATGCCGGATCCGGGTTTGTCGGTAAGTCCCCTGGTGTGATCGTCCGTTGCTCCGATAGCTTCCGGGCGCACATCTGACTCACAGGGGAGGGTGCATGCGCAAGGCGCTCAGATGGCTGCTGGCGCTCACGGTGCTCATAGGCACGTTGAGCACGGCGGGGTCGGCCACCGCCGCCCAGCCGGAGGCCACCGACATCAAGGACCGGCTGCTCGCGATTCCGGGCATGAGTCTGGTCGAGGAGAAGCCGTACACCGGTTACCGCTTCTTCGTCCTCAACTACGCCCAGCCGGTCGATCACCGGCACCCGTCCAAGGGCACGTTCCAGCAGCGGATCACCGTGCTGCACAAGGACGTCAGCCGGCCGACGGTCTTCTACACCGGCGGCTACAACGTCTCCACGACCCCGAGCCGGCGCGAGCCGACGCAGATCGTGGACGGCAACCAGATCTCCATGGAGTACCGCTACTTCACGCCGTCCCGGCCGGCCCCGGCCGACTGGACCAAGCTGGACATCTGGCAGGCGGCGACCGACCAGCACCGCATCTTCACGGCGCTCAAGCCGGTCTACGACCAGAAGTGGATCTCCACGGGCGGCTCGAAGGGCGGCATGACCGCCACCTACTACGAGCGCTTCTACCCGCGCGACATGGACGGCGTCGTCGCCTACGTCGCCCCCAACGACGTGGTGAACCGGGAGGACTCGGCCTACGACGAGTTCTTCGCGAACGTCGGCACCGAGGAGTGCCGGGACCGCCTGAACGGCGTGCAGCGCGAGGCCCTGGTGCGCCGGGAGCCGCTGGAGCAGCGGTACGCGGCGTACGCGGCCGAGAACGGCTACACGTTCAAGACGGTCGGCAGCCTGGACAAGGCGTACGAGGCGACCGTCCTCGACTACGTGTGGGGCTTCTGGCAGTACAGCCTGCTCTCGGACTGCGACACGGTCCCGGCGGACGCGAAGAACGCGACGGACGAGGAGATCTGGACCTCCATCGACACCATCGCGGGCTTCTCCTTCTACACCGACCAGGGCCTGGAGCCGTACACGCCGTACTACTACCAGGCGGGCACGCAACTGGGCGCCCCCACGATCGTGTTCCCGCACATCGAGCGGAAGTACATCCGCTACGGCTACCTGCCGCCGCGGTACTTCGTGCCGCGGGACATCGAGATGCAGTTCCAGCCGTGGGCCATGCGGGACGTGGACCGCTGGGTGCGCACCAACGCCCGGCAGATGCTCTTCGTCTACGGCGAGAACGACCCGTGGGGCGCGGAGCCGTTCCGCCTCGGCAAGGGCGCGCGCGACTCGTACGTCTTCACGGCACCTGGCGCCAACCACGGCGCGCGGGTGGCGGGCCTGGTCGACTCCGAGAAGGCCCTCGCGACGGCGAAGATCCTGGAGTGGGCGGGCGTCGCCTCCGCCTCGGTCCAGGCCAACCCATCCGCGGCCAAGCCCCTGGCCAAGTTCGACGCGAAGCTGGACAAGCGGGGGGTGGAGCGGACACTGCGTCCGTAACGTTCCCTGACGTGCACGGTGTTGTACTGACGGCGGGCCGCCCTGCGCGGCCCGCCGTCACAGCGAGCGGGCGCAGCCCACCGGGCGGGTGCCGCCGAGTTGGACGTACAGGGCCGTCGACGGCGGGCACGCGGCGCGGTTTCCCACCGCCTTCACGACCTTGTACCCGGGCTTCTTCTCGCCCTTGCCGTCGCAGGACGTCTCGCGGACCTGCCGGCCGCCGGAGTCGTAGACGCAGTCGCCGACGACCGTGCGGGGGCCGCCTCCGGCGCCCGGGTCGCCGGGGTGCGGCGGGGCGAGGTTGCGCATGCAGGCGTAACCCCGGGGGACCGCGCCGTCGCCGTCCTCGTCCGAGGGGCTCTGCTCACTGATGTGCAGCACGAAGTCCGTGGCGGCCGGGCACGGCGGGCCGTCGCCCACCGCGCCGTCGTGGCGGGCCACCACCCGGGCCGCCGCCCGCTCACCGCCGCACGGCACCTCGGTGAAGCTGGTCGTCCCGAAGGAGCTGCACTCGTCGACCCCGAGGAACACCGTCCCGTAGCCGGAGGGGCGGGTCTGCGCCGGTGACGGTGTCGCCGGCTCGTCCAGCCGGGCCTCCCGCCCCCCGGACTGGCAGCCCGTCACCCACAGCGCCGCCAGCAACGCCGCCCCCACGGCACGTCTCCCACGCATCGCACTCCCCCCGGTTCCCCCGGGTCCAGCGTGACCCGCCGCAGCGGGCGCACGCCAGACGCCGGGGTCGCTTTGGGCCCGTTGGGGGTCGCGCGCCGGGGCCCGGACGTACCGGCGCTACGCCGGATACGACAGCCCGTGCCCTACCGGATACAGCACCCGGGCCGGATCGTCCGCCCGCTGCACCGGCACCGGGAGCCGGCCGCTCGGGGCCACCGCGCCCGCGATCACCCGTGCCGCCGCCCGCAGTTCGACATCCGTCCAGGAGTAGGAGGCCAGGTACGCGCGGACGGCGGGCAGGTGCGCCACGTCGTACGGGTTGCGGGTCGCCACCGCCACCACCGGCTTCCCGGTCGCCAGCAACTGGGCCACCAGTGTCTTCTGCGCGCTCGTCGCGGTCACGTTGTACGTCCCCACCACGATCGCGTCCGCGTCCCCGGCCGCCGCCACCGCGCGCGCGATGGTCGCCGCCGACGGGGCCGTGCCGGTGGACAGCGGGGTCGCCGTGAAGCCGAGTTCGGTGAGGGCCGTGGCGAGGACGCCGGTCGGCGGGCCCGTGGTGCCGGACGGGGACGCCGGGTCGGCGCCGACCACCAGGAGCCTCGCCACGTCGGCCGGGGAGAGCGGCAGCAGGCCGCCCTCGTTGACCAGCAGGGTCGTCGTCCGGTCGGCGATGCGGTCCGCCGCCGCCAGGTGGGCCGGGGCGCCGACGGTGCGGTCCACGGCACGGTGGCCGACGTACGGGTCGCCGAACAGTCCCAGCTTCGCCTTCAGCCGCAGCACCCGCAGGATCGACTCGTCGAGCCGCGCCTCGGTCAGCTCTCCGTCCCGCACCGCCGTCAGCACGGCGTTCCAGGCGACGTCCAGGTTCGGCGGGTTGAGGAGCTGGTCCACGCCCGCCTTCAGCGCCAGCACCGGGACCCGGTCGTCGCCGTACTTCGTGCGGACGCCCTCCATGCCGAGCGCGTCGGTGACCACGACCCCGTCGTAGCCCAGCTCCTCGCGCAGGATGCCGGTGAGGATCGGGCGGGAGAGGGTGGCCGGATCGCCCGAGTCGTCGAGCGCCGGGACCATGATGTGCGCGGTCATGATCGAGTCGATGCCCGCCTCGATCGCGGCCCGGAACGGGGGCGCGTCCAGCTCGTCCCACTGCGCGCGGGTGTGGGTGATGACCGGGAAGCCGTAGTGGCTGTCGACGGCGGTGTCGCCGTGCCCGGGGAAGTGCTTGGCGGTCGCCGCGACCGAGGAGCGCTGGAAGCCGGCGACCTCGGCGGCGACCAGCCGGGACACCGCGGCCGGGTCCGAGCCGAAGGAGCGCACGCCGATGACCGGGTTGGCGGGGTTGACGTTCACGTCGGCGACGGGCGCGTAGTCCTGGCGGATGCCGAGGGCGCGCAGTTCCTTCCCGGCGATCCGGCCGAGGGTGCGGGCGTCGGCGCGCGAGCCGCTCGCGCCGATGGCCATCGCGCCCGGGAAGAGGGTGGCGGGCTTGCCCACGCGGGCGACTATGCCGTGCTCCTGGTCGGTGGAGACCAGGACGGGCAGCCCGCGCGGGAGGTCCAGGGACGCCTTCTGGATGCCGTTGGACAGGTCGGCGATCTGGTGCGGATCGCGGGTGTTGTGCGCCCAGGCGAAGTAGATGATGCCGCCGACGCGGTATTTGGCGATCAGCTCGGCGGCCGTGCGGACGCCGATCTCCTTGAGGTTGGCGTCGATGTCGGCCTGGTCGGGGGCGGTGGCGGAGTGGCCGTAGACCCGCATCACGAAGAGCTGGCCGACCTTCTCCTCGAGCGTCATGCGGGAGATGAGGGAGCGGAGCTTCTTGTCGTCCGCGTGAGCCGTCCCGCCCAGGGCGAGCGTGGCGGCGACTCCCGCGGTGGCGGCGAGGACGGTGCGTCTGGAGGGCAACGTGCGCTCCTTCCGGAGGTGATCCGCTGAAGCAGTTTCAGCGGGGTTCCGCTGAAAGAAACTTCCGAGGAGTCACCAATATCCGGGAAGTTTCTGCCAGTCAAGGGAGTGCACATTAACCCGGGCACCGCGCGTGGTCCGGGAATGAGGGTCCGCCATCGGCGCTGTGGAGGGGGGCGCGCCGATGGCGGAGAGGCTGCCGGCCGCGGTGCGGCGGAGAGGGTGGGTCAGCGTTCGCAGCCAGCAGCGAGGCCGACACCGCACCGTGGTGACTCTCCGACAGCTCGCGTGTTGGACGAGCGGGGGTGGGGGCGGGTTCCCGGCTGTGCGCGAATCGCCGGAAGTCGGGGCGCGGGAGCCGGGTGGGGCGGGTGGGGGGACCGCGGGGTGGCCAGGGGGGATCGCGGGGCGGCTGTGGGGCCGAGGCAGACGGCTGGGGCGGTCGGACCGGGTACGGCTGTGGCGCCGTCAGCTCGCCTTCGCCGGGCCGGAGGTGTCCACGGCGAGGGACACCGCGAGTCCGCCGAGCACCGTGCCCATCACATAGCGCTGCGCCTTCAGCCAGCCGGGGCGCCGGGCCAGGAACACGGCGATGGTTCCGGCCGCCAGCACGATGGAGAGGTTGACCGTCACGGCGACCACGATCTGCACCGAGCCCAGCAGCAGGCCCTGCAGCAGCACATGGCCGGCCTCCAGATCGATGAACTGGGGGATCAGGGACAGGTACATGATGGCGATCTTCGGGTTGAGCAGGTTCGTCACCAGGCCCATCGTGAACAGCCGGCGTGGGGAGTCCGGCGGTACGTCCTTCGGCGCGAACACCGAGATCCCGCCCGGCTTCAGCGCGCTCCAGGCGAGCCAGCCGAGGTAGCAGGCGCCGGCCAGCTTCACGGCGACGTACAGCTGGGGCACCGCGAGGAAGACCACCGACAGGCCGAGGTTCGCCGCCGTCAGATAGACGAGGAAGCCGACCGCGACTCCGCCGAGCGAGATCACTCCGGCGCGTCTGCCCTGGGTGATGCTGCGGGAGACGAGGTAGAGCATGTTCGGCCCCGGCGTGAGCACCATGCCGAGGGCCACGACGAACACACCGAGGACTCCGCTCGCATCGATCATGACAGCTCCCCGTTCCACGGCCGTTGAGGCAATGCACCGAGCATAGGAAGGGGTATTGCCTCGGCGCAATGATGGCATTGCACTCGGTGCAATCCTGTGGTTGGGTGGGGAGCCCCCGAGGCCGACCGACGGGGCCTCACCGGAGGGAGAGTGATCGTGCGGGACTACCGCAGCGTCGCCGACCACGTGGCCGCCGAGATCAGGTCCGGCGCCCTCAAGCCGGGCGACCGGCTCCCCCCGCAGCGCGCCTTCGCCCGCCGGTACGGCATCGCCAACTCCACCGCCACCCGCGTCTACCAGGAGCTCGGCCGCCGCGGACTGACCGTCGGCGAGGTCGGCCGCGGCACCTTCGTCCGCGCCGCCGCGCCCACCGACCCGCCCGCCCTCGGGGAACCCGCCGGCAGCCGGATCGACCTGGAGTTCACCTACCCGGTCGTGCCCGAGCAGTCCGCGCTCCTCGCGGCCGGTCTGGAGGGTCTGCTGCGCGCCGACGCCTTCCACGACGCCCTGCGCCCGGTGGGCCCGGCCGGTGATCCCGCGGTACGCGAGGCGGCAGCCGATCTGCTCACCCGGGGTGGGTGGCGCCCGGACCCCGCGCGGGTGCTGTTCGCCGGGAACGGCCGGCAGGCGCTGTGCGCGGTCTTCGCCGCCCTGGTCCCGCCCGGGGCCCGCCTCGGCGTCGAGGAGCTGACCTACCCCGTGGTCAAGGCCATCGCGGGGCGGCTCGGCATCACCCTCGTCCCGCTCGCCATGGACGACGACGGACTGGTCCCGGAGGCGGTGCAGGAGGCCCACCGGGCGGGCCCCCTGCACGCCGTGTACGCCCAGCCCGTCCTTCACAACCCGCTGTCCCTCTCCATGCCCCCGGCGCGCATGCAACGGCTGGCCGAAGTGCTCCGACGGCTGGACCTCCCGCTGATCGAGGACACCATCTGGGCCTTCCTGCGCGACGAACTGCCCCCGCTGGCCGCCCTGGTGCCCGAGCGGACGGTCCTCGTCGACAGCCTCTCCAAACGGATCGCCCCCGGCCTCTCGCTCGGCTTCGCGGTGGCCCCCGCGCCCCTGCTCGGCGACCTCGCCGCCGCCTTGCGCTCCGGCGGCTGGACCGCCCAGCACTTCCACCTGGAGGCTGCCGCCCGCTGGCAGCGCGAGGGTGTCGTACGACGGCTGGTGCGGGCCAAGCAGAAGGACGCCGCGGCGCGCCAGGAGCTCGCGGCCCGGCAGCTGTCCGGGTTCTCCCTGCGCACGGACCCGCGCTCCTACCACTGCTGGTGGCGGCTGCCCCGCCCCTGGCGCGCCGACACCTTCGTGGCGGCGGCCGCGCGCTACGGCATCGGCGTCCCGCCCGCCGCCGCCTTCACCGTGGGCGACGCCCACGCCCCGAACGCCATCCGCCTCGGCCTCGCCACGCCGCACACCGAAACCCTCACCTCGGCCCTGTCCACCCTGGCCTCCCTGGCCCGCTCCTCCCCGGAGGACCTGGCCACGGACTGAGCGCACGTCTCCTCGTCCGCCGCCGGAGGCATTCGTTCCGCTGCCGGGGACATGGCCGTGGACTGACGAGTCGGGGTCCATCTCGTGGACTTGCGGGCGGCGGGGCGGCGCGGCGGGCGATCATGGGGGCATGCCAGTTGTCGACATTCCCGGTTCCAAGTCCATCACCGCCCGCGCCCTCTTCCTGGCGGCGGCGGCCGACGGAGTCACCACCCTCGTACGGCCGCTGCGGTCGGACGACACCGAGGGCTTCGCCGAAGGTCTGGTGAGCCTCGGTTACCGGGTCGGGCGGACCCCCGACAGCTGGCAGGTGGACGGCCGCCCGCAGGGCCCCGCGGCCGCCGAGGCGGACGTCTACTGCCGGGACGGCGCGACCACCGCCCGCTTCCTGCCCACGCTGGCCGCGGCCGGCCACGGCACCTACCGCTTCGACGCCTCCGAGCAGATGCGCCGCCGTCCGCTGCTGCCGCTCACCCGCGCCCTGCGCGACCTGGGCGTGGACCTGCGCCACGAGGGGCGCGAGGGCCACCACCCCCTGACCGTGGCGGCGAAGGGCGTGGTCGGCGGCGAGGTCACGCTGGACGCCGGCCAGTCCTCCCAGTACCTGACCGCCCTGCTGCTGCTCGGCCCGCTCACCGAGCAGGGCCTGCGCATCCACGTCACCGACCTGGTCTCCGTGCCGTACGTCGAGATCACCCTCGCGATGATGCGGGCCTTCGGGGTGGAGGTGACCCGCGAGGGCTCCGACTTCGTGGTCCCGCCGGGCGGCTACCGGGCCACCACCTACGCCATCGAACCGGACGCCTCGACCGCCAGCTACTTCTTCGCCGCCGCGGCCGTCACCGGCGGCGAGGTGACCGTGCCGGGTCTGGGCCGGGGCGCGCTCCAGGGCGACCTGGGCTTCGTGGAGGTGCTGCGCCGGATGGGCGCGGACGTGGAGATCGGCGCCGACCGCACGACGGTCCGCGGCACCGGCGAACTGCGCGGCCTCACGGTCAACATGCGGGACATCTCCGACACCATGCCCACCCTCGCCGCCATCGCCCCCTTCGCCTCGGGCCCGGTGCGCATCGAGGACGTCGCCAACACCCGGGTGAAGGAGTGCGACCGGCTGGACGCCTGCGCGGAGAACCTCCGGCGGACGGGCGTGCGGGTGGAGACGGGACCCGACTGGATCGAGATCCACCCGGGACCCGTGGAAGGCACCGAGATCACGTCCTACGGCGACCACCGCATCGTCATGTCCTTCGCGGTCACCGGTCTGCGCGTGCCGGGTATCTCGTTCGACGACCCCGGGTGCGTACGCAAGACTTTCCCCGGTTTCCACGAGGAGTTCGGGACGCTGCGCGCGCGGCTGTGAGGGGCGACGGGTGAGCTTCAAGCTGGCAGGACCGGTGCTGGAGGGCGCGTTGGTGCGCCTGGAGCCGCTGGAGAGGCGGCATGCGCCCGGACTGGCCGCGGCGGCCGAGGAGAACCGCGACTCGTACGCGTTCACCTGGGTCCCCACGGCCGCCGAGACCCATGCCTACATCGACGCCCAACTCGCCCGCGCCGCCACCGGCATGCTCGCGCCCTACGCCCAGATCTCCCGGGCGACCGGACGCGTGGTCGGCGCCACCTCCTACTGGGAACCGCGCTCCTGGCGCTCCCCGGACCACCTGGACGCCGTCGAGGTCGGCTTCACCTGGCTCGCCGCCTCGGCGCAGGGCACCGGCGTGAACACCGAGGCCAAGCTCCTGCTGTTCCGGCACGCCTTCGAGGAGTGGCAGGTCTCCCGCGTCGACCTCAAGACCGACGCCCGCAACAGCCGTTCGCGCGCCGCGATCGAGCGCACCGGCGCCCGCTTCGAGGGCATCCTGCGCAACTGGTCCCGCTCCTGGGCCCCGGGCGAGGAAGGCCGCCTGCGCGACTCCGCCATCTACTCGATCACGGCCGACGAATGGCCCGAGCGCCGAGCCCACTTGGAGAAGCGCCTGACCGAGCGGCGCTGAGCGGTTCCTCCGGACCTCGGGCCCGGCCCGCCCGGAACCGCGGCCCCGCTCACTCCCGCTCGCCGCCCGCCCGCAGTTCCGGTGTGGTCGTGGCGACGTAGGCCACCGCGAGGACGCAGAGGATGCCGCCGGTGATCAGGGCCGTCGCTCCGGAGGACCAGCCGGCGACCAGGCCGCCGCGCAGGTTGCCCAGGTGCGGGCCCGCCTGGCCGACTATCTGCTCGGCCGCCGTCACCCGGCCCAGCAGGGCGTCCGGCGTACGGGTCTGCACGATCGTCGTCCGGGACAGCACCGACACGGAGTCCGCCGCCCCCGCCACCACCAGCAGCCCCAGCCCTGCCCAGGCGCTGCTGGTCAGCCCGAACACGGCGAGCGCCGCGCCCCAGACCGCGGCCCCGCAGAGCATGACCGCCCCGGGCCGGGCCCGCCGTGTCACCCAGCCGGACAGGGCGGTGGCGGCCACCCCGCCCACGGCGACGGCGGACAGGAACAGGCCCAGGGTGCGCGGACTGCCGCCGAACCGCTCCTCGTTGATGAGCGGGAACAGGCTCATCGGCATCGCCAGCACGGTCGCCGCGAGGTCGGTGACCAGCGCCCCGCGCACCACCCGGTGGCCGCCCAGGAAGCGCAGTCCGTCCAGCACGCCGTGCAGTCCCGCCCGCGACGGCTCGCCCTCGGGCGGCAGCTCGGGCAGGCCGAAGGCGCCGTAGAAGGACAGGCCGAAGCTGAGGGCGTCGATCAGGTAGCAGACGCCGATGCCGAACCAGCCCAGGAACAGCCCGCCGAGCGCCGGGCCGAGCAGCATCATCGCCTGGGCGGTCACCTGGTTGAGGGCGAGCCCGGCCGCCACCTGGTCCTTGGGCAGCAGCCGCGGCACGAACACCCCCGCCGCCGGTCCGCCGACCGCGCCGAAGCAGGAACCGGCCGCGACCAGGACCAGGATGCCCGCCACCGGCACGTTCCCGGTGAAGGCCTGCACCGCCAGCAGCAGCGAGCACACCGCCTGCCCGACCGTCGCGACCAGGAAGATCCGGCGCCGGTCACCGCGGTCCGCCCAGGACCCGGCGAACAGTCCGACGACCACCAGCGGCAGCGCCTGCGCGAGCCCCACCGCCCCGCTCCACATCGCGCTGTGCGTCATGTCCCACACCTGGAACATGACCGTCACCACGGTCATGAAGCTGCCCAGGACGGACGCCGTGCGCCCGATCAGCAGCCGACGGAAGACGGGGGAGGTGCGCAGCGGCCGTACGTCGAGGAGGGTACGGGCGAGGCTCATGAGGGCATGGCGGAGCGCGGCTGCGCGGGCGGGAGCATGCCCCGGACGCTAACCGGAGGCCCCCGCCCCCGGCCAACGAATTATGCGGAGTCGTTGAGCAGCCGGGCCAGATGGTCGTGCCCGGCGCCGAGCAGGTCCTCCAGCGGTGCCGCCTGCTCGTACCAGCGCTTCTCGTACTCCCAGCACAGCCAGCCGTCCCAGCCGTGCCGGGAGAGCACCTCCACGTACTCGGCGAGCGGCAGTACCCCGGCGCCCAGCGGCAGCGGGGTGGGATCGGCGGCGGAGGAGATGTCCTTGACCTGGACGTAGCCGAGATACGGGGCGAGCGCGGCGTACGACTCCGCGGGCTGCTCGCCGCCCAGCCAGGTGTGCATCACGTCCCACAGCGCCCCCACGTGCCGGTGCCCGACCAGACCCAGCACCCGGATCGCGGCGGCACCGGTGCGGTGCGAGTCGTGCGTCTCCAGCAGGATCCGTACGCCGAGGTCGGCGGCGTACTCGGCGGCGGTGCCGAGCCTGCGGGCGGCCGTCGCGTCGGCGTCCTCGGCGCTCTGCGCGTCCTCGGCGCCGGGGAAGACGCGGACGAAACCGGAGCCGAGGTCGCGGGCGAGCTCGAGCAGGCCGTACAGCTCCTGGAGCACCGGTTCGTCGGGGCCGGGGGCGGCCACCCGGACGTACCCGGCGATGCCGACGACCTCGATGCCGGCCGCCTTGCACGCGGCCGCCGCCGCGACGCGCTCCTCGGGCCCGAGGCCGGGATGCACCGGTTCCTCGGGATGCGCGCGCAACTCGACGCCGTGATAGCCGTGCGCGGACGCGAGCCGCAGCACGTCGGCGAGAGGAAGACCGGGGACACCGAGAGTGGAGAACGCCAGCTTCATGGTCGCGACTCTACGCGTCCCCCGGGCGCCGGTCAGCGCGGGCCCCGGCCGGTGCCGAGCGGCGCCCGCCCGGTGCGGCCGGCTGGTGGGGCCGTCATTCCCCGGTGTCCGTCAGGGACAGGCGCCAGTCCTGGCCGATCAGGTCCTTGCCGAAGGAGCGGTGCGGTTTCTCCGCCGTCAGGACGAAGCCGTGGCGCTGGTAGAGGCGGCGGGCGGCGGCGAGGACGTCATTGGTCCACAGCACCAGGTCCCGGTAGCCGACCCCGCGCGCGAAGTCGACGACCGCGCCGATCAGCCGGTCGCCGGCCCCGAGGCCGCGGGCGTCCGGTTCGACCAGGAGCAGGCGGAGCCGGGCGGTGGCCGGCGCCTCGTCGCGCACGCACATCACGCACCCGACCGGACGCCCGTCCAGCTCGGCGATCCACACCCGCTCCAGGTGCGGGTCGTGGTCCTCGGCGAAGTCCGCGACGATCCGCGCGACCAGCCCCTCGTAGTCGGTGTTCCAGCCGAACTCCGCGGCGTACAGCGCGGCGTTGCGCTGCACGATCCAGCCGAGGTCGCCCGCGACCGGTTCGCGCAGCACGACGTCCTCGCGGCGCGGCGGGCGGCCGGCGGAGAGGATCTCGCGGATCGTGTGCATCGCCTCGGCGAGCCGGGTCCGGTCGGCGGCCGGCACCGCCGACAGCAGCGAGCCAACGGCCTGGTCCGACCGCTCGGCCAGCAGGGCGGCGGTCTCCCGCCCGTGGGCGGTGAGCGTGAACCGGCGGCGCCGGGGATCCTGCGCGGAGGGCGCCCGCTCGACCAGCCCGTCCCGCTCGAACCGGGCCAGGATCCGGCTCAAGTACCCGGAGTCCAGGGACAGTTCGCCGCGCAGATCGGCGGCGTCGGTCCGCGGGGAGTGCGCGAGCTCGTAGAGCACGCGGGCCTCGGTGAGGGTGTACGGGGCGTGCAGATGGCGGCCGTGGTCGAGGGCGCCGATGACGTTCGTGTAGAAGCGGTTGAAGGCGCGGATGTCCTGGACGGTCATGGTCGGCCCGCTCTCCGATGTGCGACGCGGATGTCTGACTCAGTCAGAGATGAGCCTAGAACTCCCGCGCCCTCCCGGCTACCCCTCGGCGGCCGGCCGGAAGACGCACACCTGCGCGCCGGTCCTGGCGGTGGTGGTGGAGCCCAGCTCCATCGGCCGCTTCCCGCCGTCCGGGGGGAACACCGACTTGCCGCCGCCGAGCAGCACCGGCATCACGATGAGCTGGAGCTCGTCGACCAGGCCCTCCTGGATGAGGGTGTGCACCAGGGTGGGGCTGCCCATCATCGCCAGGTCGCCGCCCTCGGCCGCGCGCAGCTCACGGATCCTGCCGACCGCCCCGTCCGCGGGGCCCCCGGGCCGGACCGTTTCCCGGTCCAGCACCGTCTCCACCTGCGGCGCGCCGGTTCAGTTCCGCGGCACCCCGGACGATCCCCGCACCATCAGCTCGCCCCGGATCGTGGCGATGCCCCCGGGCGGCTCCTCCTCGCGGCCCATCGCGATCCGCCCGGCCCGCGCCCCTGCCTCCGACAGCGGCAGCCGCACCGTGGTCAGGGCAGGCACCGCGTCGATGCTGAACGGCAGGTCGTCGAAGCCGGCGACCGAGACGTCCTGCGGGATCCGCAGCCCCGACTCCCGCAGCGCCGCGCAGGCGCCGAGCGCGACGGAGTCGTTCGCGGCGACCACCGCCGTCAGGGTCGGATCGCGGCGCAGGAGTTCCAGCGTGGCCTCGTAACCGGAACGGCGGTCGTAGCGGCCGTGGACCGTCCGGCGGGGGTCGTCCTCGATGCCGTGCGCCTCCAGCGCGGCCCGGTGTCCCTCCAGGCGGTGCCGGGTGGTGGTGCGCTCCTCGGGGCCCGCGATGTAGCCGAGGCGGCGGTGGCCGAGGCCGATGAGGTGCTCGGTGAGTTCCCGGCCGCCCCCGCGGTTCTCGAAGGTCAGCGCGATCGCCCCGGTGTCCGGCGCCGGCGGCCGCCCGCACAGCACCACCCGGGTGCCCGCCTCCGCCAGCTTGCGCAGCTTGGCCGAGACCGCCGCCACGTGCGGCGCGTTCTCCATGGCCCCGCCGGTCAGCACCACGGCCGCCGCCCGCTGCCGCTGCAGCAGGGTCAGATAGGTCAGTTCGCGCTCCGGGGAGCCCCCGGTGTTGCAGACCACGGCCAGCCGCTCGCCGCCGGCGCGTCCGCCGGGGCCGCCGATCTCCGCCTGGATCGCACTCGCCATGATCCCGAAGAAGGGGTCGGCGATGTCGTTGACGAGGATGCCGACCAGGTCGGACGTGGCGGCGGCCAGCGCGCTCGCCGGACCGTTCAGCACGTAGTCCAGCTCGTCCACGGCGCGCAGCACCCGCTCCCGGGTGGACGCGGCGACCGGGTAGTTCCCGTTCAGCACGCGCGACACCGTCGCGGGGGAGACCTGCGCGCGGGCCGCCACGTCCGCCAGGGTCACCGTCATCTCGTCGTCCTCCGGTCGCGCATCGCTCGTACCGCCTCGTACCTCGTACGTGCTCCTAGACAGGCCCCCGCCGCATACGGTTCCGAGGCTGCCGACCAGACCATACGGCCGGGCACCCGGTTTGTTCGCCCCCTCGAACGACTCATCCCCATCACGGTCTTGTACAGACCACTGCTCAGAGGCTAGCTTCAGTCCATATAGAAAGCGCTTGCTGCGCCGGTGGGGCGTCAGCGGACGAAGGGATTGACGTGACACGCAAAACGGTGCGTATCGCCATGAACGGCGTGACCGGGCGCATGGGCTACCGCCAGCACCTCGTCCGCTCGATCCTCGCCCTGCGCGAACAGGGCGGCCTCGACCTCGGCGACGGCACCGTGCTGTGGCCGGAGCCGGTCCTGGTGGGCCGCCGGGCGCACGCGCTCGAGGCGCTCGCCGAGCGGCACGGCCTGGAGCACATCTCCACGGACGTCGACGCGGTCCTCGCCGACCCGGCCGTGGACATCTACTTCGACGCCCAGGTCACCTCCGCCCGCGAGGAGGCGATCAGGAAGGCGATCGCCGCGGGCAAGCACATCTACACCGAGAAGCCCACGGCCACCGGTCTCGAGGGCGCCCTGGAACTGGCCCGGCTGGCCCGCGCGAAGGGCATCAAGCACGGCGTGGTCCAGGACAAGCTCTTCCTCCCCGGCCTGCTCAAGCTCAAGCGGCTCATCGACGGCGGCTTTTTCGGCCGGATCCTCTCCGTGCGCGGCGAGTTCGGCTACTGGGTCTTCGAGGGCGACTGGCAGTCCGCGCAGCGCCCCTCCTGGAACTACCGCGCGCAGGACGGCGGCGGCATCGTCGTCGACATGTTCCCGCACTGGGAGTACGTGCTGCACGAGCTGTTCGGCCGGGTGACGTCCGTCCAGGCGCTCACCGCCACCCACATCCCGCAGCGCTGGGACGAGAACGGCAAGCCCTACGACGCCACCGCCGACGACGCCGCCTACGGCATCTTCGAGCTCGAGGGCGGTGCCGTCGCCCAGATCAACTCCTCCTGGGCGGTGCGCGTGAACCGCGACGAGCTGGTGGAGTTCCAGGTCGACGGCACCGAGGGCTCGGCGGTCGCGGGGCTGCGCACCTGCCGCGCACAGCACCGCTCGGCCACCCCCAAGCCCGTCTGGAACCCCGACATCCCGGCCACCGAGGTCTTCCGCGACCAGTGGCAGGAAGTTCCGGACAACGCCGAGTTCGACAACGGCTTCAAGGCGCAGTGGGAGCTCTTCCTCCGGCACGTCTACGCCGACGCCCCCTACCACTGGGACCTCCTGGCCGGCGCCCGTGGCGTCCAGCTCGCCGAACTGGGCCTGAAGTCCTCGGCCGAGGGCCGCCGCCTCGACGTACCGGAGATCGCGCTGTGACCATCCGACTCCCCGACGCCACCGGGGCCCTGCGGGCCTACGAGCCGCGGCGGGAGCCCGTCGCCGTCACCCCGGGCGCGGCCTTCACCTCTCGTACGGTGTTCTCCGCGGCCCATGTCGTCGCCGATCCCTTCGCCGACGTCAGCCCCGACTCGCCGGCCGCCGTCGACTGGGACGCCACGCTCGCCTTCCGGCGGCACCTGTGGTCGCACGGGCTCGGTGTCGCCGAGGCCATGGACACCGCGCAGCGCGGGATGGGCCTGGACTGGGCGGGCGCCGCCGAGCTGATCCGGCGCAGCGCGGCCGAGGCCCGGGCGGCCGGCGGGCGCATCGCCTGCGGGGTCGGCACCGACCAGCTCGCCGCGGGCACCCTCGACGAGGTCCGCGCCGCCTACGAGGAACAGCTCGCCGTCGTCGAGGAGTCCGGCGCGCAGCCGATCCTCATGGCGTCCCGGGCGCTGGCGGCCGCCGCCCGCGGCCCCGAGGACTACCTGGAGGTGTACGGCCATCTCCTGCGCCAGTCCGCCGAACCCGTGATCCTGCACTGGCTCGGCCCCATGTTCGACCCGGCGCTGGAGGGCTACTGGGGCTCCTCCGACCTCGACGCGGCCACCGACACCTTCCTGGAGGTCATCGCCGCCCACCCCGACAAGGTCGACGGCATCAAGGTCTCCCTGTTGGACGCGCAGCGCGAGATCGACCTGCGCCGGCGGCTCCCGCAGGGCGTGCGCTGCTACACCGGCGACGACTTCAACTACCCGGAGCTGATCGCCGGGGACGAGAAGGGCTTCAGCCACGCCCTGCTCGGCATCTTCGATCCGCTCGGCCCGCTGGCGGCGGAGGCGGTCCGGGTCCTGGACACGGGGGACGCCAAGGGCTTCCGGGAACTCCTCGATCCGACCGTCGAGCTGTCCCGCCACCTCTTCCAGCCGCCGACCCGGTTCTACAAGACCGGCGTGGTGCTGCTGGCCTGGCTCGCGGGCCACCAGGACCACTTCACGATGGTCGGCGGCCTGCAGTCGGCCCGCTCGCTCCCGCACCTCGCCCGCGCCTACGAACTCGCCGACGGCCTGGGCCTGTTCCCGGACCCGGGACGTGCCGAGGAACGGATGCGGAACCTGTTGTCGACGTACGGGGTGAACCAGTGACGGACCTGGCGCGTTTCTCCATCAACCAGATGACGGTCAAGCAGCTGTCGATGCCGGAACTGGTCGACGCGTGCGCACAGCTGGGCGTCGTCAACGTCGGCCTGTGGCGGGAGCCCGTCCAGGCGTACGGCCTGGAGGCGACGGCCAAGGCGGTCCGGGACGCGGGGCTGACGGTCACCACCCTGTGCCGCGGCGGGTTCCTCACGGCGATCGACGCGCCGGAGCGGGCCAGGGCGCTGGACGACAACCGGCGGGCCGTCGAGGAGGCGGCCACCCTGGGCACGGACACCCTCGTCCTGGTCTCCGGCGGTCTCCCGGCGGGCTCGAAGGACCTGCGCGGCGCGCGGGAGCGGATCGCCGACGCGCTGGCGGTCCTGGGCCCGTACGCCGAGGACCACGGGGTACGGCTGGCCATCGAGCCGCTGCACCCGATGTACGCCGCCGACCGCTGCGTGGTCTCCACCCTCGCCCAGGCCCTGGACCTCGCCGAACGCTTCCCCGCCCGGCAGGTCGGCGTCACGGTGGACACGTACCACATCTGGTGGGACGACGACGCGCCCGCGCAGATCGCCCGGGCGGGCGCGGGCGGACGGCTCCACACCTTCCAACTCGCCGACTGGACCACGCCGTTGCCCGAGGGCGTGCTCACCGGCCGCGGTCAGATCGGCGACGGCTCGATCGACATGCGCGAGTGGCAGGGGTACGTCGAGGCGGCCGGCTACACCGGCGCCATCGAGGTGGAGCTCTTCAACGACGGCCTGTGGGCACGGGACGGCCGGGAGGTGCTGGCGGAGACCGCGGCCCGGTTCGCGGCGCACACGGGGTAGCGCCCAGGAGTCGGCGCGGCCGGGGCGAGCGGGCCGGGGCCGGGCCCGAACGTCTCACGGCCTCGCCGCTCCGGGGCTCACTGCGGCGGGAGCAGCGGGCCGAGCGGGCCCAGGTCGAGGTTGAGGTCCTCCAGGGTGAGGCCCCAGTGGTCGCACAGTTCGGCCATCCGGTCGTGCAGCAGCATCAGCGTCAGGCCGAGCCGCTCCTCCTGCTCCTCCGTCAGGTCGCCCTGGTCCACCCGGTGCAGGGCCTGCCGCTCCATCAGCTGGCGCACCAGCTCCACCAGGGTGAGGACCAGCCGGACCAGGTCCCGTTCCACGGTGTCCGGGTCGGCGTGCAGCCGTCGCGCGGCGGACTGTCCGGCGGGCGGCGGCGTGAGGTCGGCCGGCCGGGCCGGCAGCAGCGAGAACGCGCGGCCGGCGGCCTCGGCCACTTCCCGCAGCCGGTCGGCGGACGGCCGGTCAGCCGGGCCCGTCACCGTCGCCGCCCAGTTCCGTGCCGGAGGGTGCCGGCGGCACCGGTACCCACTGCTGCGCCAGCTGGTCGCGGACGGCGACCACCACCGCGCGCAGCGAGATCCGCACCAGGTCGATGTCGGCGATCGACAGCACGACATCCCCGGTGATCACCACCCCGCCGCTCAGCAGCCGGTCGAGCAGGTCGATCAGCGCCACCTGCCGCTGGCTGATCGGCCGGCCGTCGTACGGAACGGGGCCGTACCCGCTCATCACGGCCCGCCCCCTTCGGGCAGCGCCCCGAAGGAGTACGGCGCCCAGGGGCCGGTCACCTCCACCCGGACACCGGGCAGGCCGTCGGCGCAGACGTGGCTCAGCTGCCCGCTCACGGCTCCTGGTCCCCGTCCTCGGGATCCTTCGGCCTGCGCCGGGGGCGCCGCGGCTCCCGGCCGGGCTCCCGTTCCGTCTTCTCCGGGGCACGTTCCGCCTTCTCCGGGGCACGCGGCCGGCGGGAGGCGTCCGAAGACCGCCGGGGAAGCTCGGCCGGGGACTCCTCGGCGCGGCGGCGCAGCTCCTCCACCTCGGCGCGCAGCTTCCTGTTCTGCGCCTCCAGGCTGTTGCGGCCGCCGTTCGCGCGCGAGGACAGATAGGGATCGTTCTCCCACCAGTCGATGCCGATCTCCTTGGCCTTGTCCACGGAGGCCACGAGGAGACGGAGCTTGATGGTGAGCAGCTCGATGTCGAGCAGGTTGATCCGGATGTCGCCGACGATGACGATGCCCTTGTCGAGGACGCGTTCGAGGATGTCGGCCAGATTCGACCCGCCCTGCTGCTGACCGTAGGGGGACAGGGACGGGGACAGGCCGCCGGACCGCGGCTCGGGCTGGGTCACGACGGCCTCGGCCCGTCGTCGCGGCCCGGTTCCGGCTCCTCGCCCTTGGGGCCCTGCTGCCCGATGTCCTTGGCCTCGTCGACCACGGCGTCCTTCGCCCGCGCGGCGGTCGAGGCCGGCTTCTTGCCCGCCGGCAGATGATCGCGGACCTGCCGGGCGCCCCGGCCCGCCGCCTTGGTCAGGCCGCCTGGACCGATCTGCCCCTTGCCGAGCCGTTGCGCGCCCTCGCCCAGCTGAGGTGCCGTGCCCTGTCCCGCGGTCTTGGGCTCAGCCATCGTCCGGCCTCCTCGCTCGTGAGCCGGCGCTCTTCGTGCGGCTGCGCGCGGACGACGACGTCTTCTTCGCGGCCTGGCCCGTCTTCGGGGCTCGCCCCGAGTCCCGGCGCGCCTTCGCGCGAGGCTTCTCCTCCTCGTCGGAGTTCGGCTCCTCGTCGGCGTCCAGCTCCTCCTCGGTGTCCGGCTCCTCTTCCTCGTCGGACGCTTCGGTCTCGGCGGTGCCCTCCTCCTCGTCCGCGTCCTCGTCCGTCTCCTCCTCCGCCTCCTCGTCCTCCGCCGTGTCCTGCTCCTCCGCCTCCTCGTCCTCCGCCGTGTCCTGCTCCTCCGCCTCCTCGTCCTCCGCCTGCTGCCGCAACCCGCTGGTGCGTGCGTGCAGCGCGTCGGCCAGGCTGTCGGCCTGCGCCTTCAGCACCGTGGTGGCCGCCGCCTTCCCCGCACCGCCCAGTTCGGTCCGTACCTGCTGGGCAAGGGTGTTGACGAGGGGAGACTCCTGGAGGGTCTTGCCGACCTGCACGGGATTGACCCGCGACCCGGCGAGCATCGCCCCCATCCCGATCGCGAGCTTGCCCTTCTTCGTCCGGCCCAGCAGATAGCCGCCCAGAAGGGCCGCGCCGATCTTGGCGTTGTTCATGACCTGCCCTCTCTCCTCGCCCACCTGCCGCCGCAGCCGGTCCCGCGCGTCACGGTCCGCCCGGCCCGGCCTGTCGCAGCTGGTAGGCCCTGATCTCCTCCAGGCGGTGCAGCAGTGCCGTCTCCCGCTCCGCGAACTCCTCCTCGTCGACCTCGCCCCGCTCCCGGGCCCGCTCCAGGTTGATGAGCCCCTCCTGCACCGGAGCCGGGTCGTAGTACTCGTCCTCGGCGGTACGGACGACCTTGTCGAGCACCCAGCCCACGCCCCGCACGGGCGCGAACGGCAGCAGCAGGATCCCGCTGACCAGTCCCACGACGCCTCCTTCCGGCTCACACGAAGCTGTACGGCGGCAGGGGTCCCCGCAGCCGGAGCTCCACGCCCTCGCCGTAGCGTTCGGCCAGTTCGCGGCAGGCCTCGGTGAACTCCTCGGACCGCTCGTCGTCGATCAGGAACGAGGCGTTGACGAAGTACTGCTGGGACGGCGGCGCCACCTTCTCGGCGGCCGCGAGGGGCCGCAGCGCGGACAGGACCTCCCCGGCCAGCGCATCCTGCCGGTTCTGCACCTCCTGGGCGACCAGCTCGCCGAGGGCCAGCCGGTCCTCGTAGACGCCCTCGCCCGCGCGCGTCCGCTCGTTCAGCTCCCGGGCCCGCGGGTTGTCCCGGAGGACCGCGGCCAGCACGGCGTCCTCGTCCTGGATGCCCTTGAGGTTGTACTCCGCGCGCCCGGTGAGCTCGTCGATGCGCTGGGAGAACTCCTCCGCCCGCTGCTCCAGCAGGGCGCTCACGCTGTCCTCGTCCGGGGCGAGGAACCCGAAGCCCAGCGGCAGGACGGGACCTTCGGTCCACAGTCCCTCCACCACCCCGAAGTGCCCTCGGAGGTCGTCGCGGGAGACCGAGAGCTCCTCGGGAGCCTCGCTGACGACGGCGCACACGGAGTCGGCGCGCACCACGCGCGGTTCGGCGGGAACCTTGCCCACACCCTCGAGGCCGTCCAGCCGCAACGGGTGGGACTCCTTGGTGATCGCGTACACGTACACGGACATCGCCCGCTCACTCCTCCCGGTCCCGCGCGGACTCCCGGCTCCTCGTGGCGCGCCGTTCGGAGCCGCGCTCGGCGCGCTCGGGCTCCTTCTCGCGGCCCTTGCCGAGCGATTCGCTGACGGCCTCCGCCGCACCGCTCAGCGCCCCCTTGCTCTTGCCCTTGGCCCCGCTCTCCAGCGTGCCCCCGACGACATCGGTCAGCTGCGCCGGAGCCTTGCGGCCCGACTCCAGATCCAGCCGGTTGCACGCCTCGGCGAAGCGGAGATAGGTGTCGACGCTGGCGACGACGACCCGTACGTCGATCTTCGCGATCTCGATGCCCACCAGGGAGACCCGCACGAAGGCGTCGATGACCAGACCCCGGTCCAGGACGAGTTCCAGTACGTCGTAGAGGTTGCCGGAACCGCCCCCGCTGCTGCCTTGCTGCGGCACTACAGTCACGGTGTCTTCCCTTCCAGCGAAGGGGAACCGGTCTACCGGCCGTCCGTTCTGTCGATCTGCGAGCGCGTGTAGCGGCGCCCGCGGTCGTACGCCAGCAGCTGCCCCGCCGGGTCCAGCACCACGTGGTAACTGGCCATCACGCTGGACGTCTCGGGGATGCGTTCGAGCTCCACGACCTCGACGTCGGCTTCCCAGCCGTCGTCGGTCGGCTTCAGCGACGAGACGGACTCCGGAGCCCTGCCCAGCAACTCGCTGAGCTGCTCGATGGCACTGCGCATGGCGGCCGGCGCGGACACCCGCTCCTCGGGGGACGCCTGCTGCGACGAAGGACGAGCCTTCTTCGGCTCACGGTCGCTCGTGATCATTCACCTCTTCGGTCTTCTTCTCATCATCGACCCATCGCGGCCCCCGCCGCACCTCGGGCAGAGGCCGGAAAAAGATTCCCGGGAAGTCGTACAACCCTTTCCGCCGGACGTGGGTCGTACTGGGTGTCGGAACTTCTTGGAGGGGGATCTGGGGGGATCGCGGGGGGTTCTGACACGGAGGGGGAGAGCGCGAGGGGGCCAGGTCGACGGACCGGGCCCCCTCGAAGCATGTACGGCTCACTCCCCGGGCCCGCCCCGGCCCAGCGCCTCGACTTCCGCCGCGGTCGGGAAGGACGCCTGCGCGCCCTCCTTGGTGACCGCCGCCGCGCCCACCCGGGCCGCCCAGGCCGCCGCCCGCACCAGACCGGCGCCCGTGCCGAGCCGGTGGGCCAGCGCCGCCGTGAAGGCGTCCCCGGCGCCGGTGGTGTCCACGGCCGCCACCCGCACGGACGGGACCCGCGCCACGCCCCCGGCGGACGCCACCAGTGCCCCGTGCGCCCCCAGCGTCACGACCACCGAACGCGGCCCCCTGGCCAGCAGGTTGCGCGCCCAGTCCGCCGGCTCCGCGCCGACGAGGGAGTCGCCGAGGACCACCTTGGCCTCGTGCTCGTTGACGATCAGCGGATCGCAGGCGGCCAGCACCTGCGGAGGCAGCGGTCGCGGCGGCGACGGGTTCAGCACGAACCGGCTGCCCGCCGCGAGATTCCGTACGACCTCCTCGACCGTCTCCAACGGGATCTCCAGTTGCGCGGAGACCACCCGGGAGGCCCGGAACAGGGTCGCGGCGGCCCGTACGTCCGCGGGCGTCAGGCGGGCGTTGGCGCCCGGCGAGACCACGATGCTGTTGCCCCGGACGGGTCCACGGTGATCAGCGCGACCCCGGTCGGCGCGCCGCCGACCAGCACGCCCGCCGTGTCCACCCCGGCCTGCCGCTGCGAGTCCAGCAGCAGCCGGCCGTGCGCGTCGTCGCCGACCCGGGCCAGCAGGGCCGTACGCGCCCCCAGCCGGGCCGCCGCGACCGCCTGGTTCGCGCCCTTGCCGCCCGGGTGGACGGCGAGATCGGAGCCGAGCACCGTCTCACCGGGCCCGGGCCGCCGCTCCACGCCGATCACCAGGTCGGCGTTGGCGGATCCCACCACCAGCAGGTCGTAGTCGTCCATGAAGTACCGCCCCGTTCCCGTCTGTTGCGGCTGTCTGCCCGGGCGATTCTGCCGAACCGGGCGGATCGCGGAAGCGCACCCCGGGCGCGCCGGTGCCACGCTGGAACTGCGGGGTCGTTTCCCCAAGGCCCACGGGCCGGAGCGGAGGAACCATGACGGCGACGACACGCGACGAGGTGCCCGTCCTCCTGGAAGGCGGTGGCGTGGAACTGCGCACCGAACCGATCGGCGGCGGCATGTCCGTCGGCTATGTCCACCTGCCCGAGGGCACGGACATGGGCCCGGCGATGAAGGGCCTGCCCGGCGACGCGTGCCAGTGCCCGCACTGGGGCCTCGTGCTGAAGGGCCGGCTGCGGATGGTCACCCCGGACGGCGAGGAGGTCTACGAGGAGGGCCAGGCCTACTACTGGGGCCCCGGCCACGTCCCGGTCGCCCTGGAGGACTGCGAGTTCGTGGAGTTCTCCCCGACCGAGGAGTTCCGCAAGGTCCTCGACCATGTGAAGGCACAGTCCGGCTGAGCTGTCAGTGCCGGACGGTAGCGTCGGATCATGTCCAGTCCGGCGGTGGTAGAAGGCGTGCTCGAACGCATCACGTACGCCAACGAGGAGAACGGCTACACGGTCGCCCGGGTCGACACCGGCCGCGGCGGCGGCGACCTCCTCACGGTCGTCGGCGCGCTGCTCGGCGCCCAGGTCGGCGAGTCCCTGCGGATGGAGGGCCGCTGGGGCAGCCACCCTCAGTACGGCAAGCAGTTCACCGTCGACAACTACACCACCGTCCTGCCCGCCACCGTCCAGGGCATCCGCCGCTACCTGGGCTCCGGGCTGGTCAAGGGCATCGGACCGGTCTTCGCCGACCGCATCACCCAGCACTTCGGGCTGGACACCCTGCGGATCATCGAGGAGGAGCCCAAGCGGCTCATCGAGGTCCCCGGGCTCGGCCCCAAGCGGACCAGGAAGATCGCCGACGCCTGGGAGGAACAGAAGGCGATCAAGGAGGTCATGCTCTTCCTGCAGACCGTCGAGGTCTCCACCTCCATCGCGGTGCGCATCTACAAGAAGTACGGCGACGCCTCCATCTCGGTGGTGAAGAACCACCCTTACCGGCTCGCCGCCGACGTCTGGGGCATCGGCTTCCTCACCGCCGACAAGATCGCCCAGTCCGTCGGCATCCCGCACGACAGCCCGGAGCGGGTCAAGGCGGGCCTGCAGTACGCCCTGTCCCAGTCCAGCGACCAGGGGCACTGCTACCTCCCCGAGGAGCGGCTGATCGCCGACGCGGTGAAGCTGCTGCAGGTCGACACCGGTCTGGTCATCGAGTGCCTCGCGGAGCTGGCGGCACCGGACGAGGAGTCGGGCGAGCCCGGCGTCGTACGGGAGAAGGTGCCCGCCCCCGACGGCGGCGACCCCGTCACCGCCGTCTACCTCGTCCCCTTCCACCGCGCCGAACTCTCCCTCGCCGGCCAGCTGCTGCGCCTGCTGCGCACCGACGTGGACCGCATGCCCGGCTTCCGCGACGTGGCCTGGGACAAGGCGCTGGCCTGGCTGAAGGACCGTACCGGCGCCGAGCTCGCCCCCGAGCAGGAGGCCGCCGTCAAGCTGGCGCTGACCGAGAAGGTCGCCGTGCTGACCGGCGGCCCAGGCTGCGGCAAGTCCTTCACCGTTCGGTCGGTCGTGGAGCTGGCCCGCGCCAAGAAGGCGAAGGTCGTCCTCGCCGCCCCCACCGGCCGCGCCGCCAAGCGCCTGGCGGAGCTCACCGGCGCCGAGGCCTCCACCGTGCACCGGCTGCTGGAACTGAAGCCCGGCGGGGACGCGGCCTACGACCGGGACCGCCCGCTCGACGCCGACCTGGTGGTGGTCGACGAGGCCTCCATGCTGGACCTGCTGCTCGCCAACAAGCTGGTCAAGGCGGTCGCGCCGGGCGCCCACCTGCTGTTCGTCGGGGACGTCGACCAGCTGCCCAGCGTCGGGGCGGGGGAGGTCCTGCGGGACCTGCTCGCCGACGGCGGCCCGGTCCCCGCCGTCCGCCTCACCCGGGTCTTCCGCCAGGCCCAGCAGTCCGGGGTGGTCACCAACGCGCACCGGATCAACTCCGGGCAGCATCCCCTGACCGACGGCATGAAGGACTTCTTCCTCTTCGTCGAGGACGACACCGAGGAGGCCGGACGGCTCACGGTCGACGTGGCGGCCCGTCGGATTCCGGCCAAATTCGGGCTCGACCCCCGCCGGGACATCCAGGTGCTCGCCCCCATGCACCGGGGCCCCGCCGGCGCCGGCACCCTCAACGGCCTGCTCCAGCAGGCCATCACCCCGGGCCGCCCGGACCTGCCGGAGAAGCGGTTCGGCGGCCGGGTCTTCCGGGTCGGCGACAAGGTCACCCAGATTCGCAACAATTACGACAAGGGCGCCAACGGCGTCTTCAACGGCACCGTCGGCGTGGTCACCTCGCTCGACCCGGTCGACCAGCGCCTGACGGTGCGGACGGACGAGGACGAGGAGGTGCCGTACGAGTTCGACGAGCTGGACGAGCTGGCGCACGCGTACGCGGTGACGATCCACCGCTCCCAGGGCAGCGAGTACCCGGCGGTGGTGATCCCGGTCACCACGGGCGCGTGGATGATGCTCCAGCGCAATCTGCTCTACACCGCCGTCACCCGGGCCAAACGGCTGGTCGTGCTCGTCGGCTCGCGCAAGGCCATCGGCCAGGCGGTGCGCACGGTCTCGGCCGGACGCCGGTGCACGGCGCTGGACTTCAGGCTCGCACCACGCGCACTGGAGGGGTGAATGCCAGGCTCTCAGCGCGCTCCTGGGAGAGGTGAGTGAAATTTGATCGATCAAACGAGTCGTAAAGGTCACACAGCTCTTCCGGATGCCGGTGCGGAGGGGCAGGATGAGCAAGTTGGCGGCACTGAGTGCCGCCAATAAGCCCAATGGTCGACCCCGAGTGCACTCTCATGCGCCAATTGGGGGATGGTAGAGACAGTCAGGGCAACCTCGAAGAAGAGGCACAACGTCGGTGAGGGAAGACGTGAGCGACAACTCTGTAGTACTGCGGTACGGCGACGGCGAGTACACCTACCCGGTGATCGACAGCACCGTCGGCGACAAGGGCTTCGACATCGGCAAGCTCCGCGCCCAGACCGGTCTGGTGACCCTGGACAGCGGCTACGGCAACACCGCCGCTTATAAATCCGCCATCACCTACCTCGACGGCGAGCAGGGCATCCTCCGGTATCGCGGCTACCCGATCGAGCAGCTGGCCGAGCGCTCCACCTTCCTGGAGGTCGCCTACCTGCTGATCAACGGTGAGCTGCCCACCGTCGACGAGCTGAGCACGTTCAAGAACGACATCACGCAGCACACCCTGCTGCACGAGGACGTCAAGAACTTCTACAGGGGCTTCCCCCGCGACGCCCACCCGATGGCGATGCTGTCGTCGGTCGTCTCCGCGCTGTCGACCTTCTACCAGGACAGCCACAACCCGTTCGACGAGAAGCAGCGCAACCTCTCCACGATCCGGCTGCTCGCCAAGCTTCCGACGATCGCGGCCTACGCGTACAAGAAGTCGATCGGTCACCCCTTCGTCTACCCGCGCAACGACCTGGGCTACGTCGAGAACTTCCTCCGGATGACCTTCTCGGTCCCGGCGCAGGAGTTCGAGCTCGACCCCGTGGTCGTCGCCGCCCTCGACAAGCTGCTGATCCTGCACGCGGACCACGAGCAGAACTGCTCGACCTCCACGGTCCGTCTGGTCGGCTCCTCGCAGGCGAACATGTTCGCCTCGATCTCGGCCGGCATCAGCGCCCTGTGGGGCCCGCTGCACGGCGGCGCCAACCAGTCCGTGCTGGAGATGCTGGAGGGCATCCAGGCCTCCGGCGGTGACGTCGACTCCTTCATCCGCAAGGTGAAGAACAAGGAGGACGGCGTCCGGCTGATGGGCTTCGGCCACCGGGTCTACAAGAACTTCGACCCGCGAGCCAAGATCATCAAGGCGGCCGCGCACGATGTCCTCTCGGCCCTCGGCAAGTCCGACGAGCTGCTGGACATCGCGCTCAAGCTGGAGGAGCACGCGCTCTCCGACGACTACTTCGTCTCGCGCAGCCTCTACCCGAACGTCGACTTCTACACCGGCCTGATCTACCGGGCCATGGGCTTCCCGACCGAGATGTTCACGGTCCTGTTCGCCCTCGGCCGCCTGCCGGGCTGGATCGCCCAGTGGCACGAGATGATCAAGGAGCCGGGCTCCCGCATCGGCCGCCCGCGCCAGATCTACACGGGCGTGGTGGAGCGGGACTTCGTCCCGGTCGAGGAGCGCTGACCTCTGCCGGTGGGGCACCGCTGCGGCGGTGCCGGCCACCGGCCCGTGCCCTCTTCGCCCTCGGGTCGCCGGTCTGGTTCGGCCGGGGGTCCGGGGGTTGTCCCCCGGGCAGGCACAGCACGGGCGTCGTGGAGCGGGACTTCGTCCCGGTCGAGGAGCGCTGACCTCTGCCGGTGGGGGCACCGCTGCGGCGGTGCCCGAGCCGGTGTTGTCGCTTCGTGCGGTGAACGCCGTACGTGTTCCGGCCGTAAGAGTAAGAAGAAGGCGCCCTGGCGGCGGTCCCCCCACGGGCCGACGTCCAGGGCGCCTTCCCATGTCCCGGTGCGGATTCCCCCCACGGGATCCGGCCGGGCGTCTGTGAGGACAGCGCCTGAATCGCTGTTGTTCGGTACTGCGTTGAGCAGAACGGGCGGAATCCGCCGTACTACTCGGTGTGCGGTCTGCCGGGACAACGCACTCGGGAGGGCCGCTCAAAGCTCCCCGGTGTGCGTGCCCCGGCAACGCATCTCTGAGGAAGTCCCCCAAGACATCCCCAGATGCCAGTCCACGCCCCCCAAGACGCTTCCTGACATCGCCAACTTAGACCTTCGAACCCCTTCGATGGTTACGTTCGCATCACTGTGATCTGCGTCTCTTGCAAATGTCCGTTAGATGCGCAAGAGCCCCGATCCATCGAACGCGCCCCAGCGTAAGGATGCTGCGCGAGCCTTGTGAAGAGCTTATGTGAGGCTCGCGCAGGACTCCAGAGGGGTCCCTAACGGAAAGTCCGCAGCCGCAGGCTGTTCGTCACCACGAAGACCGACGAGAACGCCATCGCCGCGCCCGCGATCATCGGGTTCAGCAGCCCCGCCGCGGCCAGCGGCAGCGCGGCCACGTTGTAGCCGAACGCCCACACGAGGTTGCCCTTGATCGTGCTGAGCGTCCGGCGGGACAGCCGGATCGCGTCCGCCGCCACCCGCAGATCCCCGCGCACCAGCGTCAGATCCCCGGCCTCGATCGCCGCGTCCGTCCCCGTACCCAGCGCCAGCCCGAGGTCCGCGGTCGCGAGCGCCGCCGCGTCATTGACGCCGTCGCCCACCATGGCGACCGTCCGCCCCTCGCCCTGCAACCGCCGTACCGCCGCGACCTTCTCCTCGGGCAGCACCTCGGCGATCACCTGCTCGATCCCGACGCTCCGCGCCACCGCCTCCGCGACCGCCCGGTTGTCCCCGGTCAGCAGCACCGGCGTGAGCCCGAGCGCGCGCAACTCCCGTACGGCCTCGGCACTGGTCTCCTTGACCGTGTCGGCGACAGCGAGGACCGCACGCGCGGCCCCGTCCCAGCCCACGACGACGGCCGTACGCCCGCCCCTCTCGGCCTCGTCCCGGGCCCGGGCCAGCTCCTCGGGAAGCTCCGCGAAGAGCCGCCCCACGGCGACCTCATGACCCTCCACGCGCCCGCGCACGCCCCGCCCGGGCACGTTCTCGAACCGCTCGGCCGACGGCAGCGCCCCGGCCCGCTCCTCCGCCCCCGCGGCGACCGCCCGGGCGACGGGGTGCTCGGAGGCGTGCTCCAGGGCGCCCGCGAGCCGCAGCGCCTGCCTCTCGTCGGTGCCCTCGGCGACGTACACCTCGTGCAAGGTCATGTGTCCCGTCGTCACCGTGCCGGTCTTGTCGAGGACGACCGTGTCGACGCGACGGGTCGACTCCAGCACCTCCGGCCCCTTGATCAGGATGCCGAGCTGGGCCCCGCGCCCGGTGCCGACCATCAGCGCGGTCGGGGTCGCGAGACCCAGCGCGCACGGGCAGGCGATGATCAGGACGGCGACGGCGGCGGTGAACGCGTCGACGGTGTCCCCGGTGGCGCCGAGCCAGCCCCCGAAGGTGGCGACGGCGATCACCAGCACCACCGGCACGAAGACCGCGGAGATCCGGTCCGCGAGCCGCTGCACCTCGGCCTTGCCGTTCTGCGCCGCCTCCACCAGCCGCGCCATCCGCGCGAGCCGGGTACCGGCACCGACCTCGGTGGCCTCGACGACGAGCCGCCCGCCCGCGTTGACGGTGCCCCCGGTCACGACGGAGCCGGCCGTCACGTCCACCGGCACCGACTCCCCGGTCAGCATCGACGCGTCCACCGCCGAGACCCCCTCGACGACGGTGCCGTCGGTGGCGATCTTCTCCCCGGGCCGTACGACGAACCGGTGGCCGACGGCCAGTTCGGCCACCGGGATCCGCCGCTCCCGCCCGTCCCTGAGGACGGCCACGTCCTTGGCGCCCAGTTCCATCAGCGCCCGGAGCGCGGCTCCCGCGCGGCGCTTGGCGCGGGCCTCCAGCCAACGGCCGAGCAGGATGAAGGCGACGACTCCGGACGCCACTTCGAGGTAGATCGTCGAGGCGCCGTCCATCCCGCCGACGGTGAGCCGGAACTCGTCCCGCATCCCGGGCATCCCGGCGTCCCCGAGGAACAGCGCCCACAGCGACCAGCCGAAGGCGGCCAGCGTCCCGAGCGAGACCAGGGTGTCCATGGTCGCGGCGCCGTGCCGGGCGTTGGTCCAGGCGGCACGGTGGAAGGGCAGCCCGCCCCAGACGACGACCGGGGCGGCGAGGGTGAGCGCGAGCCACTGCCAGTTGTCGAACTGCAGCGCCGGAACCATCGACAGCAGCACGACGGGCGCCGCGAGCAGCGCGGAGACGGTGAAGCGCTGCCGGTAGCCGGTCGGATCGGGGTCGTCCTCGGCCGCCTGCTCCGGCGCGGCGGGCTCGGGCGGCGCGGGCTCCTCGGCGGTGTACCCCGTCTTCACCACCGTGGCGATCAGATCAGCCACGTCGACCCCCGCCGGGTACCTGACCCTCGCCTTCTCGGTGGCGAAGTTGACGCTGGCGGTGACCCCGTCCATCCGGTTGAGCTTCTTCTCGACCCGGGCGGCGCAGGCCGCGCAGGTCATGCCGCCGATGAGCAGCTCGACCTCGAAGACGGGGGCTGCCGGGGCCTGGGTGAGGGTGGACATGGCCGGACTCCGTACGGCTCAGACGGCGCCGACGAGTTCAAAACCGGCCTCGTCCACGGCCGCGCGCACGTCCTCCTCGCGCAGCGCCTCCGCGGAGACGACGGTCACCTCGCCGGTGGAGGCCACGGCCTTCACGGAGCTCACGCCGGGCAGCTCGGAGATCTCGCCGGAGACGGCGCCCTCGCAGTGTCCGCAGCTCATCCCGTTGACCTTGTAGACGGCGCTGACGCTCATGTTGTTCTCCTCGTCGAGGCATGTGGGGCCGACGGGTACCACGAGGGGTTCCCGTATCACACCACCGTATACCCCGGCGGGGTATTCCTCCAAGGAGGGTCCCTGCGGGCGGGCGCGCCCGTCTACGCAAGCCCGGCCCTCGGGAGAATCCCTCGGGTTGAGATGATTTGTCCCCTCCTCATGGTAGGTACGCCCTATGTCGCAGGCCGGGACGCTCATCCTCATCATGTCCATCGCGGTGCTGGCGCCGCTGCTCGCCCATGGGGTCGGCCGCCGACTGCCGGTCCCGCTCGTCATCTTCGAGATCGCGCTGGGCATCCTGGTGGGCCCGGACGTGCTCGGCTGGGCGGGGGAGGGCGAGGTCATCGACGTCCTCGCCGATCTCGGCCTGGCGATGCTGATCTTCCTCGCGGGCTACGAGATCGAGTTCGACAAGGTACGCGGCGCCACCCTGCGCCGGTCGGTGCGGGCCTGGCTGATCTCCCTCGCGGTGGGCCTGGGTCTGGCCACCCTGCTGTCCGGCTTCGACCGGGGCGTCTACATCGGTACGGCGCTCACCAGCACCGCCCTCGGCACCGTCCTGCCCATGCTGCGTGACGCGGGTGACCTGCGCTCCCGGTTCGGCTCGGTGATGCTGACGTTCGGCGCGGTCGGGGAGTTCGGGCCGATCATCGCCATCGCCCTGCTGCTGAGCGGCCGTTCGCCGGGCCGCTCGACGGCGGTACTGGCCGCGTTCGCGCTCCTGACGGCGGTGGCCGTGTGGTGGGCGACGCGGCCCCGCCCGCCCTGGTTCACCCGGGTGGTCGAGCTGACGCTGCACACCAGCGGCCAGTTCGCCGTACGCCTCGTGGTCCTGCTGCTCGCGGTCATGCTCGGCGTCTCCCAGGCGCTGGGCCTGGACACCCTGCTCGGCGCCTTCGCCGCCGGGGTGATCGCCCGGCTGGTGCTGCACGGCTCGGCGCCCCGGAGCGCGGAACCGGTCATGGAGAAGGTCGAGGCGATGGGCTTCGGCTTCCTGGTGCCGGTGTTCTACGTGGTCACCGGCATCGAGTTCGACCTGGACTCCCTGCTGTCCGGCGGTCGCGCCCTGCTGCTCCTGCCGCTGTTCCTGGTGCTCTTCCTCGCTGTCCGGGGGCTGCCGGTGTACGCCCTGGCCCCGCGCGACCTCGGCCGCCGCGACCGGGGCGCCCTGACCCTGTTCGCCGCCACCGCCCTGCCGCTGGTCGTGGCCATCACGACGATCGGCGTGGACGCCGGCACGATGCGCACCGACGAGGCGGCGGCCCTGGTCGGCGCGGCCATGGTGTCGGTGCTGGTGTTCCCGCTGGCCGGACTGCGGCTGCGGGGCGAGCGCGCGGCGCCGCGAAAGGCGGCCGGGGAACCGGAGTCGTGGTGATCCGGGGACCGGGCCTAGTCTTCGCCGGGGAGGAAGGAGCCCCATGCGAGCCGTGGTCTTCGAGCAGTACGGCGAACCCGCCGAGGTACGCGACCTGCCCGACCCCCGCCCCGCCGACCACGGAGTCGTGGTCCGGGTCGAGGCCACCGGCCTGTGCCGCAGCGACTGGCACGGCTGGCAGGGCCACGACCCCGACATCACGCTGCCGCACGTCCCCGGCCATGAACTCGCAGGAGTCGTCGAGGCGGTGGGCGCCGGGGTGACCGGATGGCGCCCCGGCGACCGGGTCACCGTCCCCTTCGTCTGCGCCTGCGGAAGCTGCCCGGCCTGCGCGGCGGGCGACCAGCAGGTGTGCGAGCGGCAGACCCAGCCCGGCTTCACGCACTGGGGCTCCTTCGCCCAGTACGTGGCACTGGACCACGCCGAGGTGAACCTGGTCGCGATCCCGGACGACCTGTCCTGCGCCACCGCCGCCTCGCTCGGCTGCCGGTTCGCCACCGCGTTCCGGGCGGTCGTGCAGCGCGGCCGGGTCGCCGCGGGGGAGTGGGTGGCGGTGCACGGCTGCGGCGGGGTCGGCCTGTCCGCGGTGATGATCGCGGCCGCGTCGGGCGCGCGGGTCGTCGCCGTGGACGTCTCGCCCCGGGCGCTGGAACTGGCGCGGACGTTCGGTGCCGCGCACTGCGTGGACGCCGCAAGCACCCCGGACACCGCCGGGGCGGTCCGGGAGCTGACCGGTGGCGGTGCCCACCTCTCCCTCGACGCCCTGGGCTCGCCCGTCACCTGCGCGGCCTCGGTGCACAGCCTGCGCCGCCGCGGCCGGCACCTCCAGGTGGGCCTGCTGCCCTCGGCCGACGGCACCACCCCCGTCCCGATGGCCCGCGCCATCGGCTGGGAGCTGGAACTCCTCGGCAGCCACGGCATGGCCGCGCACACCTACCCGCCGATGCTGGAACTCGTCCGGTCCGGCGTACTGCGCCCGGACCTCCTGGTCACCTCCACCATCACCCTGGACGAGACCCCGGCCGCGCTGGCGGCGATGGGCACGGCGCCGGGGTCGGGGGTGACGGTCATCGATCCCTGGAGCTGACACTCCCGGCCGATTGCCGGGCCGCTGGAGCGTCAGTCGGCCCGCCGGCCGCGGTTGCCCGGGCGGGAGGCGACCCACGCCCGGACGGTGTCGGCGTACCAGTAGGGCTTGCCGCCCTCCACGTGGTCGGGCGGTGGCAGCAGCCCGTGCTTGCGATAGGACCGCACGGTGTCGGGCTGCACCCGGATGTGCGCCGCGATCTCCTTGTAGGACCAGAGCCGTCGGTCGGTCATGACGTGCACCTCCCCGCGCGCACCGCGGCGGCGGCCGGAACGGCCGTCGGGGGTACCGGGCGCTGCGCTGGCGATCACAAAGCCTGTGCCCGGTGAACGACGCTCAGTGACCGCAGGGTTGGGGCTGTGCACCGGGTGTGACGCAAGGACCGCGTAGACGCGACATGTGTGACACAAGGGGGGCGTTTGTGACACAGGTGAGGCAAAGGCGCACGCGGGCGTGTGGCGTGGCGCGTTGACGGCCGGGGCGCGATGTGCGGGGACGGCAGATGTACGGGGACGGCAGGGCGGGCCGGACCCGCTGCGTCAGGTCCGGCCCGCCGTTTCCCCCGCCGACCTCGGCTCGTCGTCGGCTCGAGGTCAGGGGCACAGCGTGCCGGGGGAGATCCCGTCAGGTATTGGAAAAAACCGAACTACCGCCGGACGCGAGCACCACACTGGTGGCCTCGCCCGCCAGCCGGTCGGCGCCCGGAGCCCCGTCCGCCGTCGGCACGGACGACCGCCGGGCGGCCGTGAACTCCCGGGGCGTGCACCCCGTCATCGTCTTGAACTCACCGCTGAGATGGGCCTGGTCGTAGAACCCGCACAGGGCTGCGGTCTCGGCGGCGCCACGTCCGGCCGCGAGCAGGCGCCGGGCCCGCTGCAGGCGCAGCACCCGGGCCGCGGCCTTCGGGCCCAGACCGATCTGCTCCCGGAACCGGTTCTCCAGGTGCCGCGCACTCCAGCCGACCTCCTCCGCGAGCCGCGGCACCGGCATCGCGCCACCCGTGCGCACCAGTTCCGACCAGGCCCGCACCACCCGCGCCGAACTGGGCACCCCGGCCGCGGACCAGCGCGTGAACACCTCGTCCAGCAGCCCGAACCGGCTCTGCCAGGTCGGCAACGCGGCCAGCGCACCGGCGAGTTCGCACACGCCGATGTCCAGGGCGTGCGGCAGGTCGTCGGGGTCGACCGTGCGCTCGGCGAGTTCGTGCTGCGGCGTCCCGAACAGGGTGAACGCGGCCCACGGCGTGAGCAGCACCTCGATCCCGGCCAGCCGCCCGCCGTGCTCACCGACGGCCGGGGTGGTCGTGGGCCCACAGAACAGGGACACCAGCGTGTCGGGCGCCCGGCCCGGCCGCAGGATGCGCACCGGATCCCCGAACCCGAACACCACGGTCGCCGCCCCGATCGGCGTCTCCAGCCGCCGCCGGGGCCGCGCGAAACCGAGCCGGAACCCGCGATAGCTGATCAGTCCCGGCCGCAAGCGGGGGTGCGGCCGGCCGAAGGCGACTTCCCAGGATCCATCGGGCCCGTGCCCGGACCGAACAAGCACGCACAGAGCATTCCAGCCGCACGCCGAGAACAACACCCACAGGACCCGTCCCACTTCTGGTCCGAATGTCTGGACAAAACATTGACAGGGCTCCGTCCCCAGGGCTAGAAAGCCGGGAGAGCCGATACGAAGGGAACGCGATGGCGTACGACCTGATCACCATGGGGCGGATCGGGGTGGACCTCTATCCGTTGCAGACGGGCGTCCCCCTGCCGCAGGTCACCTCCTTCGGCAAGTTCCTCGGCGGCTCGGCGACGAACGTCGCGGTCGCCGCAGCCCGGCTGGGCCGGAACACCGCCGTCATCACCCGCACCGGCGACGACCCCTTCGGCACCTATCTGCACGAGGCCCTGCGGGGCTTCGGCGTCGACGACCGCTGGGTGGCCCCGGTCCCGGGCCTGCCCACTCCGGTCACCTTCTGCGAGGTGTTCCCGCCGGACGACTTCCCGCTCTACTTCTACCGGCAGCCCAAGGCGCCCGACCTGGAGATCGACGCCCATGAACTCGACCTCGACGCGGTCCGCGACGCCCGGATCTTCTGGATGACCGGCACCGGACTGAGCGAGGAGCCCAGCCGTACGGCGACCCTCGCGGCGCTCGCCCACCGCGCCAAGTCCGGCATCACGGTGTTCGACCTCGACTGGCGCCCCATGTTCTGGAGCGACCCCGACGCGGCCCGCCCCTTCTACGCCGAAGCCCTCCGGTACGCCACCGTCGCCGTCGGCAACCTCGACGAGGTGGAGGTCGCCACCGGCGTCCGCGACCCGCACGCGGCCGCCCGCGCGCTGCTCGACGCCGGGGTGGAGCTCGCTGTGGTCAAGCTGGGCCCGAAGGGAGTGCTGGCCGTGCACCGCGACGGCGACCGGGCGGAGGTCCCCCCGCTCCCGGTGACCGTCCTCAACGGCCTAGGCGCCGGCGACGCTTTCGGCGGCTCCCTCTGCCACGGCCTGCTCAACGGCTGGGACCTGGAGACGACCATGCGCCACGCCAACGCGGCCGGCGCCATCGTCGCCTCCCGCCTGGAATGCTCCTCGGCCATGCCCACTCCCGAGGAGGTAAAAACGGCCCTCACCACAGGAACAGTCCCACCGCCCGCACCCGCCGACGGCACCCCCACCCCACCAGAGCCCTCCGCACCCGACACCGGCAACAGCACCCCACCCCCACCCCCCGCACCCGCCGACGGCGATTCCGCCCCACAGGGGCCACCCGCACCCGACGACGAGAGCAGCACGGGTGGTCCGGGTGGGAACCCATCGGCCGAAGGCGAAGCCGAGGCCGAGCCCGAGCCCGGAGACGGAGCCCCCCGGTGACCGTCGACATCGCGGAGCTGATCCGCACCCGCACCAGACACCCCCAGGCCATCGCCGAAGCCGCCGCCCGCCGCAGGCGACGCCCGCTGCTCACCACCACCAGCGATCGCCTCATGATCGTCGCCGCCGACCACCCCGCCCGCGGAGCCCTGAGCGTCGGCGACCGCAAGCACGCCATGGCCAACCGCGCCGACCTCCTCGACCGCCTCTGCCTCGCGCTCAGCAGGCCCGGCGTCGACGGAGTCCTCGCCACCGCCGACATCCTCGACGACCTGCTCCTCCTCGGCGCCCTCGACGACCGCGTCGTCATGGGCTCGATGAACCGCGGCGGACTCCAGGGCGCCGTCTTCGAACTCGACGACCGCTTCACCGGCCACCGCCCCGAGGACATCGCCCGCCTCAACTTCGACGCCGGCAAGCTCCTCCTCCGCATCGACTACGACGACCCCGGCTCCCTGAACACCCTGGAGTCCACCGCCCGCGCCGTCGACGAGATGGCCGCCCGGCAACTCCCCCTGTTCGTCGAGCCGTTCATCAGCCGTCGCACCCCCGACGGAAAACTCCGCAACGATCTCTCCGCCGACGCGGTCACCCGGTCCATCGCCATCGCCTCCGGCCTCGGCGGCAGTTCGGCGTACACCTGGCTCAAGGTCCCGGTCACCGACAACCCGGACGACATGGCCCAGGTCATGGAGACCTCGACGCTGCCCGCCGTCCTCCTCGGCGGTGACATCGGGGACGACCAGGACGCCGCCTACGAGAAGTGGCGCGGCGCCCTCCAACTCCCCACCGTGCGCGGCCTGGTCGTCGGCCGTTCGCTGCTGTATCCGGCGGACGGCGATGTGGCCGCCGCCGTGGACACCGCCGTAGGACTGCTGTGAGGGCCGCATGACGACGAGCAAGGAGCTGTACGTCCCCAGGGGGGCGACCGCCGACGCGGACCACGTCCTCGACATCGGCCCCGAGCGGGCCGGCTGGGCGCACGCCGGCCTGCGGATCGTCGAGCTGGCGCCCGGCGGCACGCACACCTTCGCCACCGGGGACAGCGAATGGATCGTCCTGCCCCTCACCGGCGGTTGTACCGTGCGAACAGAACAGGAAGAGTTCCAACTCCTGGGCCGGGAAAGCGTGTTCGCGTCGGTCACCGACTTCGCGTACGCCCCCCGGGACGCCCGGGTCCAGATCGCCTCCGGCGCGGGTGGCCGCTTTGCTTTGGCAGGAGCAAGGTGCGAGCGACGACTCCCCGCCCGCTACGGCCCCGCGCCGGAGGTCCCCAAGGAGGAGCGCGGCAGCGGCAACCGGCTGCGCCACGTCCGCAACTTCGCCTCCGCCGACGCCTTCGCCTGCGACAAGCTCATCGCCGTCGAGGTCATCACCCCCGGCGGCAACTGGTCCTCGTACCCGCCGCACAAGCACGACGAGCACCGGCCGGGCGAGGAGTCGGAGCTGGAGGAGATCTACTACTTCGAGATCGACGGCCCGCACGGCTACGGCTACCAGCGGGTGTCCCCCTCCCGGGAGGGCGGCTCCGACCTGCTCGCCGAGGTCCGCACGGGTGATGTCGTCCTCGTTCCCGACGGCTGGCACGGCCCGTCGATCGCCCAGCCCGGCCACGACATGTACTACCTGAACGTCATGGCGGGCCCGGGCGAGACCCGGGAGTGGCGGATCTGCTTCCACCCGGACCACACGGAGGGCTACTGATGACCACCCGGCTGACCGTCGCCCAGGCGCTGGTCCGTTTCCTCGCCGCGCAGTACACCGAACGCGACGGCGCCCGGCACCGGCTCATCGGCGCCACCTGGGGCATCTTCGGCCACGGCAATGTCGCCGGACTCGGCCAGGCGCTCGTCGAGTACGCCGACGTCATGCCGTTCCACCAGGGCCGCAACGAGCAGTCCATGGTCCACGCGGCCGTCGGCTACGCCCGCCAGTCGAACCGGCTGTCCACGCACGCCGTGACGACGTCGATCGGCCCCGGCGCCACGAACCTGGTCACCGGCGCCGCCCTCGCGACCGTCAACCACCTCCCCGTCCTGCTGCTCCCCGGCGACACCTTCGCCGCCCGCCCGGCCGACCCGGTCCTGCAGCAGCTGGAGGTCCCCCACGCGGGCGACCTCAGCGTCAACGACTGCCTGCGCCCGGTCTCCCGCTACTTCGACCGCGTCACCCGCCCCGAGGCCCTGATCCCGGCCGCCCTCCAGGCCGTACGGGTGCTCACCGACCCGGTCGAGACCGGCGCCGTCACCCTCGCCCTGCCCCAGGACGTGCAGGCGGAGGCGTACGACTGGCCGGAGGAGTTCTTCGCCGAGCGCGTGTGGGCGGTACGGCGGCCGGGAGCCGACCCGGCCGAGCTGGCCGAGGCCGTGACCGCGATCCGCACCGCACGGCGGCCCCTCGTGGTGGCCGGCGGCGGGGTCCACCACAGCCGCGCCGAGGAGGCCCTCGCCGAGTTCGCCGCCGCCACCGGCATTCCGGTGGCCTCCACCCAGGCCGGCAAGGGATCCCTGCGCCACGACCACCCCCAGGACATCGGCGGCATCGGCCACACCGGCACCGAGACCGCCGACCGGCTGGCCCGCACCGCCGACCTGGTGATCGGCGTCGGCACCCGGTACACCGACTTCACCACCGCCTCCGGCACCCTCTTCCAGCACCCCGACGTCCGCTTCCTCAACCTCAACATCGCGCCCCACGACGGCCACAAGCTCTCCGGAATGCCCCTGATCGCGGACGCCCGCAACGGCCTGGCGGAGCTCACCGCGCGGCTGGAGATGCACGACCACCGGCTCGACCCGTCGTACGTCGCCGAGTACACCGAGGGCAAGGCGCGCTGGGAACAGCGCGTCGACGCCTGCTTCGCGGCCCCGGAGCCGGACGTACGACCGAGCCAGCCGCAGGTGATCGGCGCGCTGGACGCCCTGGTGGACGAGTCGGACGTGATCATCAACGCGGCCGGTTCGCTCCCCGGCGACCTGCACAAGCTCTGGCGGTCCCGGTCGGCCGACCAGTATCACCTGGAGTACGGCTACTCCTGCATGGGCTACGAGATCCCGGCCGCGATCGGCGTGAAGCTCGCCGCCCCCGAGCGCCATGTCTGGGCGCTGGTCGGCGACGGCACCTATCTGATGATGCCGACGGAGATCGTCACCGCCGTGCAGGAGGGCATCGCCATCAAGGTGCTTCTGGTGCAGAACCACGGGTACGCGTCCATCGGCGGCCTGTCGGAGTCGGTGGGCGGCGAGCGGTTCGGCACCGCCTACCGCTTCCGGGCGGACGACGGCTCCTACACCGGCGCCCCGCTCCCGGTCGACCTGGCCGCCAACGCGGCCAGCCTCGGCATGCGCGTCCTGCGCGCGCGGACCGTCGGTGACCTGCGCGCGGCCCTCGTCGAGGCGCGGGCCGCCGAGACGCCCACATGTGTCTACGTGGAGACCGAAACGGCAGACACAGTGTCGGGCGCGCCCGAGGCGCAGGCCTGGTGGGATGTTCCTGTGGCCGAGACCGCGACCCGACCGTCGGCGGTCAAGGCCCGCGACGAGTACGACCGGCACGTCTCAACCCGACGCCGCCATCTGTGAAGGAGTTCTTGGTCATGACGAAGATCGTCAACCACTGGATCGGCGGCAAGACCGTCGACGGCGCGTCGGGTATCTACGGGCCGGTCACCGACCCGGCCACCGGCGCGGTCACCACGAAGGTCGCGTTCGCCTCGGTCGACGAGGTCGACGCAGCCGTACAGGCCGCGCGGGAGGCCTTCGCGACCTGGGGCCAGTCCTCGCTGGCCCAGCGCACCTCGATCCTGTTCGCGTTCCGGGCGCTGCTGGACGCCAACCGGGACGCCATCGCCGAGCTGATCACCGCCGAGCACGGCAAGGTGCACTCCGACGCCCTCGGCGAGGTCGCGCGCGGCCTGGAGATCGTCGACCTGGCCTGCGGGATCAATGTGCAGCTCAAGGGCGAGCTGTCGACGCAGGTCGCGAGCCGCGTGGACGTGGCCTCGATCCGCCAGCCGCTCGGCGTGGTCGCGGGCATCACGCCGTTCAACTTCCCGGCGATGGTCCCGATGTGGATGTTCCCGCTGGCCATCGCGTGCGGCAACACCTTCGTGCTGAAGCCGTCGGAGAAGGACCCCTCGGCCGCCATGAAGATCGCCGAGCTGCTCGCCGAGGCCGGTCTCCCGGACGGCGTCTTCAACGTCGTCCACGGCGACAAGGTGGCCGTGGACCGGCTGCTGGAGCACCCGGACGTCAAGGCCGTCTCCTTCGTCGGCTCGACCCCGATCGCCCGCTACATCCACATCACCGCCTCCGCCAACGGCAAGCGCGTGCAGGCGCTCGGCGGCGCCAAGAACCACATGCTGGTCCTCCCCGACGCGGACCTGGACGCGGCGGCCGACGCGGCCGTCTCGGCGGCCTACGGCTCGGCGGGCGAGCGCTGCATGGCGATCTCCGCGGTCGTGGCCGTCGGCGCGATCGGCGACGAGCTGGTGGAGAAGATCCGCGAGCGCGCCGAGAAGATCAAGATCGGCCCCGGCAACGACCCCGCCTCCGAGATGGGCCCGCTGATCACCAAGGTCCACCGCGACAAGGTGGCGTCCTACGTCGAGGGCGCGGCGGCGGAGGGCTGCGAGGTCGTCCTGGACGGCACCGGCCACACGGTCGAGGGCCACGAGGACGGCCACTGGATCGGCATCTCGCTCCTGGACAAGGTGCCGACCACGGCGAAGGCGTACCAGGACGAGATCTTCGGCCCGGTGCTGTGCGTGCTGCGCGTGGACACCTACGAGGAGGGCGTGGCTCTCATCAACGGCTCGCCGTTCGGCAACGGCACCGCGATCTTCACCCGGGACGGCGGCGCCGCCCGCCGCTTCCAGCTGGAGATCGAGGCCGGCATGGTCGGCGTGAACGTCCCGATCCCGGTCCCCGTCGGCTACCACAGCTTCGGCGGCTGGAAGGACTCCCTCTTCGGGGACCACCACATCTACGGCAACGACGGCACGCACTTCTACACCCGCGGCAAGGTCGTCACCACCCGCTGGCCGGACCCGTCCGAGGCCCCGGCAGGCGTCGACCTGGGCTTCCCGCGCAACCACTGATCCGTCCCAGCGGCACCACCCGGGCCCGGGCACCTCAGGTGCCCGGGCCCGGTCGTGTCACTGGCCGTTCTGTTCCTTGAGCGCCTCGGTCAGGTCGGCGGTCTGCGCGGCCGGCGGGGCGGTGATGTCCTTGGTCGCGCCGAACTTGGCGAAGTCCATGGAGACCGACATGGAGCCCATCACCTGCTCCATGCGGACGGGCAGGTCCTTGTCGTTGACCCAGATGTCCATCTCCATGGTGGTGGCGCCGCCGGTCATGGCGCCCAGCATGCTGTCCTCGCCGCTGTAGGCGTCCTTGAACTTGCCCATGTCGTTCTCGTCGAGCACGGCCCGGTAGTGGGTCGCGCGCTGGCCGTTCACGGTCTCGGTGCCGAGGTTCTCGACATCGCCCGCGTACTTCAGGCTCTTCATGGACGCCGTCGGGCTGCCGGCGTCGCCGCCGCCCTTGTAGGCCTGGCTGCCGCTGTCGCCGAACACCGCGGAGGAGTCGACCTTGATCCACTCCTTGCCCGCGATCGGGCCGGAGGCCTGCGGGTCGACGTCGTAGTAGTAGACGCCGTCGACGAGCAGGACCTGGATCGTCGGGGCGTCCTGGAGTTCCTGCATCTGGGCGGCCGCGGTGTCCATCTGGACGTCGTAGGCCATGCCGTCACCCCAGGAGTAGGTGCCCTCCATGGCGATCGGCGCGCCCGTGCCGAGGTCGGTCGACATGCTCACCTCGGCCGAACCGAGCTGCTCGGTCCGGTCGGTGGCGCGGGCCAGCGCCGCCATGATCTTGTCCGCGCCGGTGACCGTCTCGGCCGCCTTCTTCGCGGTCTCCTTGGCCGTCTCCCCGGCCCCCTCGGACCCGCACCCGGTGACCGCCACCAGGGCCGCCGCCGTGAGCCCCACCCAGGCCGTGGTGTGCCTCAGCCTCATCCGTCCCCACCCCATCGCTGTGTCTGACTGTGTCTTCACTGTGTGACATCGCTGTGTGACAAAAGGACTGTAGCGGGCCCCACCGACACGTCCGTATGCCGGACGTCGGCAGTTTTTTCGGTCTTCATGTTGCGGTTCCCGTACAGCCGCAATAAGCGGAACGGCTTGCCTCTTCTGCTGTATACGCGATCTAGAGGGCTCTCTGGCTGCGGATTTCGTAGGCAAACACCCATTGACGCGTTGGTTTTCGTCGGTGTTCCATGCAGCGCCGGGAGCGGACGGAAAACCAGTACGACGAAGCCGCCGGAGGCGATAGCGCTCCCGCCCGAAACCACCGCCGCACGAGCCGATCGGAACCGCCGCATGACCGACACGCTGGAGAAGTCCCTCGTCCCCGATGACGTACCGGCCCCCGCCCCGGAGCTGAAGCGTTCGATCGGGGTCGTCGGCGGCACTCTGCTCACGCTCTCCTGTGTGACGCCCGCCTCCACCCTCTTCGTGGTCGTCCCCGACCTCTTCGGCTCGCTCGGCACCGCCACCGCGCTCACCATCGCGATCGGCTCCCTGCTCTGCATCGCCGTGGCGTTCTGCTACTCCGAGCTGGGCACCCTCATCCCCAGCGCCGGCGGCGAGTACGCGATGGTCACCACGATGGCCGGACGCCTCGCGGGCTGGCTGGTCTTCGTGCTCTCGCTGCTGGTCGTGATGATCGTGCCGCCGGTGATCGCGATGGGCACGGCCGACTACCTCGCCCCGATCGTCGACCTCGACCCCTCGATGGCGGGCGCCGGCGTGATGCTGCTCGCCACCCTCGCCGGTCTGCTGGATCTGCGCGCGAACGCCTGGATCACCGGCGTCTTCCTGGTCCTGGAGGTCGTGGCCGCGGCCGTGGTCGCCGTGCTGGGCTTCGCCCACGCCGAGCGCGGTCCGGACAGCCTGGTCTCGCTCGAGGTGGCCGGTGCCGACGGCGGCGTCGACACCGTGACGGCGATGCTGATCGTCTCCGGGCTGGCCATCGCCCTCTTCGTCACCCAGGGCTTCTCGACCGCGGTCTACCTCTCCGAGGAACTGGAGAACCCGCGCCGCAACGTCGCCCGTACCGTCCTGGCCACGCTCGCCATCTCCGCCGTGATCATCCTGGTCCCGGTCATCGGCATCACCCTCGGCGCCTCCGACCTCGCCGCGCTCACCAGCGGTGACATCGGCGGCATGGTCGAGGCCTGGTCCAACTCCGCGGTCGGCACCTTCGTCAGCCTCTGCGTGGCCCTCGCGATCATCAACGCGGGCATCGTCATGGTCATCCAGAACTCCCGCGTCCTGTTCGCCTCCGCCCGCGACAAGGCCTGGCCCGAGCCGGTCAACGCCGTCTTCGCCAAGCTCGGCCGCTTCGGCTCCCCCTGGGTCGCCACGCTGGCGGTCGGCGTCCCCGGCGCCGCCATGTGCTTCGTCAACCTGGACACCCTGTACGGCGTGACCGGCGTGTCGGTGACCGGCATGTACCTGCTGGTCGCGGTCGCCGCCCTGCTGGCCCGCCGCGGCGGCCACCAGCACCGTCCCGCCTGGCGCATGCCCCTGTGGCCGGCCATGCCGGTCCTGCTGATCGTGGTCCTGGCCTACATCCTGACCCAGCAGGAGACGGAGTACCTGCTGTGGACGGGCGGCATCACGGCCGTGGCCACCCTGTACTGGGCGCTGTACCTGCGCCCGAGGCGGACCACCCGCTGGCTGGTGACGCTTCCGCACGACGAACGGGACTAGCCCTCACCCGCGGGCCACTCCCACCACGACGTCCCGCAACCGCTCCACGTACAGCCGCATGTTCTTGTGGGCGACGTCCGTGTCCGGGTACCGGCTGGCGAGCCAGAGCCCCTCGTGCAGCCGGTTCACCCAGACACAGACCTGATCCCCGTACGACACCCTGATCAGCGCGTACGCCGACTGGCCGGCCCAGTCCCCGGCGCCCGGAAGCCCCCGGGCGTCGAGGTACGACACGATCGAGTACAGGTCCGGCGAGGTGGGCCGGAAGTCGGTCCCGAGCAGCGTCAGCACCCGGGCGAGCGGCATCCGCGCCAGCGGCCGGGCGGCCTGCAACTGCGCGCGCACACTGCGCAGGGCCCCGGCGAAGTCCGGCTCCGGCACCAGCGGGACCTCGATCGGCGCACCCCCCACGTACCACCCCAGGGAATCCGACCACCGCGACTTCACCCGCGTGTGGAAGGGCACGACCGTGCGGTAGACGGACTGCCCCCCGATCTCCCGGACGATGAGCGCCGTGGCCGCCAGCAGACCGACCAGGCTCCCGCCGCAGGGCCGGCAGTACGCCTCGAACGCGGCGGCGTCGTCCGCGTCGACGAGCATCTCCCGCATCAGCTTCTGCGTGGGCAGCGGCCCTCCGGGCTGCACCCCGAGGTCGACCGGGAAGCCCGGCAGCGTGCCGTCGCACCGCCCGATGAACTCCCGCCAGCGGCCGACGATCTCGTGGCTCTCGTCGATCCGGTCCGCGTCCGCCCGCTCCAGCTCGCAGAAGTCGATGTAACTGCTCACCGCCGGCTGCTCCTCGGTCCGGCCCGCGAGGGCCGCCGCGTACAGCTCGAGCAGCTCGGCGGGGATGCGGTGCAGCGAGTAGGCGTCGACGTTGCTGTGGTCGAAGGCCAGGTACACGCTGGTGGCGTCGTCCCGCACCACCGCCGCGTAGATCAGGTTCGGCCAGCGCAGTGCGTCCGCCACCACGTCGAACCGGTCCTGGAGGTGCTGGACCAGGTCCGCCGCGTCGGTGAAGTCCCCGACCACCTCGCGGTGCAGCGCCACCTCCTGCGTGCCGAGCGTGAACCGGCGCAGCTCGTCACCGGCCAGCCGGAAGCCGCTGCGCAGCGTCTCGTGGCGCAGCGTCCAGGTCCGCAGGGCGTCCTGGAGGGCGTCGAGGTCGACCCGGCCCGGGATGTCGAACGCCGTGCCGAGCCAGGTCGGGACGAACAGCCCGTCCTCGCGCACGCTCCGGGCGGTCCTGATGTGCGACTCCTGGATGTACGCCGGCGGGCGCGTGTCGTCCGGCAGCCGCGAGGCTCTCTCGACGGTCGCCGGACTGAGCGTCCACTCGACGAGCCGTCCGGGCCGGACCTCGCAGCGCTGGATGTCGGTGATGCGCACAGGGCGTCTCCGTTCGCGTGGGGGCGGACCTTCTAGGGTCTGCCGCGCCCGGGACCGGGGCGTACCGTTTCGCCCCGCTTCAGTGGATCGGGTGGTGCCTCGAACAGCGGTCCTCGTACCACGGGCGCGGTATGCGGGAGGGCCGCCGTACGCCCGTGGGAGGTGGGCCGGTTCACTCTGCGGTCGACAACTCCCCGACAGGTTGACCCCGTACGGTTGACGGCATGGATCTTCGACTGCGAGGGCCGTTCCGGCGGCCCCGGCGTCTGCTGGCCGCCGGGGCCGCCGTCGTCGTGCTCGCCGGCGCCGGCACCTGGACCGCCGTCGCCTCGGACGAGGGGCCCGCGGTGCACCGCGCCGACCGGGTCCTGTCCGTGGGCGACGTACGCCTGGACACCTCGTTCTTCACCGCCCCGGGCGGTGAGCGGCGCCCCGCAGTCCTGCTCGGCCACGGCTTCGGCGGCAGCAAGGACGACGTGCGCGAGCAGGCCGAGGACCTGGCCGCCGACGGGTACGCGGTGCTGACCTGGTCGGCCCGCGGCTTCGGCAGGTCCACCGGCGCGATCGGACTCAACGACCCGAAGGGCGAGGTCGCCGACGTCACCGGACTGATCGACTGGCTGGCGAAGCAGCCCCAGGTCCGGCTCGACGAGACCGGCGACCCGCGCGTGGGCATGGCGGGCGCCTCCTACGGCGGCGCGATCAGCCTCCTCGGCGCCGGGTACGACGACCGCGTCGACGCCATCGCCCCGTCGGTGACGTACTGGAACCTCGCCGACGCCCTCTTCCCGAACGGCGTCTTCAAGAAGCTCTGGGCCGGCCTCTTCGTCAACACCGGCGGCGGCTGCCACCGCTTCGAGGACCGGCTGTGCCGGATGTACGAGCGGGTCGCCGAGTCCGGCACCCCGGACGCCGAGGCGCGCGCACTGCTGGAGCAGCGCTCCCCGTCCGCCGTCGCCGACCGCATCGACGTCCCCACGCTCCTGATGCAGGGCCAGACCGACTCCCTCTTTCCGCTCGGCCAGGCCGACGCCGCCGCGAAGGCGATCCGGGCCAACGGCGCCCCCGTCGACGTCGACTGGATCGCGGGCGGCCACGACGGCGGCGACCAGGAGGCCGACCGGGTCCGGGCCCGCGTGCACGCCTGGTTCGACCGGTACCTCAAGGGCGACGAGGCCGTCGACACCGGCCCCGCCTTCCGCGTCACCCGCACCGGAGGCGTCGACTCCACCGACGGCCAGGCCCAGTTGCGGGGCGCGAGCGGGGACCGCTACCCCGGTCTGGACAGCGGCCGCACCCAGGTCGCCCTGACCGGCCGCGAACAGAGCTTCGCCAACCCGGCCGGCGCCAGCCCGCCCGCCGTCTCCGCCCTGCCGGGCCTGGGCGGCGGCGGCCTCGCCCAGCTCTCCTCCCTCGGCGTCGGCGTCTCCCTCGACTTCCCCGGCCAGTACGCCCGCTTCGACTCGGCCCCCGTCCGGGACGACCTGCGCATCACCGGCTCCCCGACGGTCACCGTGCACGTCGAGTCGACCAGCGAGGACGCCGTCCTCTTCGCCAAGGTCTACGACGTCGGCGCCGACGGCAGCCGGCAGGTGCTGCCGTCCCAGCTGGTCGCGCCGGTGCGCGTCGAGGGCGCGAAGTCCGGCAAGGACGTGACGATCACGCTCCCCGCCGTCGACCACGAGATCGACAAGGGCCACCGGCTGCGCCTGGTCCTCGCCTCCACGGACCTCGGCTACGCCTCCCCGGCCGCCCCGGCGACGTACCGGGTCGCCCTGAAGAGCGACCTGAACGTGCCCACGGCCCCCGGCGTGACCACCGCCGCCGCCCCGCTGCCCGCCTGGGTGTGGTGGCTGCCCGTCGCCGGTGCGCTGGTCGCCGCGGCCCTGCTGCTGACCGCCCGCCGCCGCACCGCGGCACCCGCCCCCGACCCGGAGCTGGCCGAGGTCCCGCTCCAGATCACGGACCTGAGCAAGAAGTACGCGGGCGGCGACCGCTACAGCGTCCGCGAGGTCACCTTCCGCGTCGAGCAGGGCCAGGTCCTCGGCCTGCTCGGGCCGAACGGCGCCGGCAAGACGACGACCCTGCGGATGCTGATGGGCCTGATCCGGCCGGACGGCGGCGAGATCCGCGTCTTCGGCCACGCCATCCGCCCCGGCTCCCCGGTCCTGTCCCGGGTCGGCGCCTTCGTCGAGGGCTCTGGCTTCCTGCCGCACTTGTCGGGCCGGGAGAACCTGGAGCTGTACTGGGCCGCCACCGGCCGCCCGGCCGGGGATGCCCACCTGGACGAGGCCCTGGAGATCGCCGGTCTCGGTGACGCCCTGGCCCGCGCGGTCCGCACGTACTCCCAGGGCATGCGCCAGCGCCTGGCCATTGCCCAGGCCATGCTCGGCCTGCCGGACCTGCTGATTTTGGACGAGCCGACCAACGGCCTCGACCCGCCCCAGATCCGCGAGATGCGCGAGGTGATGATCCGGTACGCGGCCGCCGGACGCACGGTGATCGTCTCCAGCCATCTGCTGGCGGAGGTCGAGCAGACCTGCACCCACCTGGTGGTCATGGACCGCGGCCGGCTCGTCCAGGCGGGTCCGGTCGGCGAGATCGTCGGCTCCGGCGACACCCTGCTCGTGGGCACGGCCACCCCGGTCGAGGAGCCGGTCGTGGAGAAGGTGACCGCGCTCGAAGGCGTCGCCTCGGCAGTACGGACCGACGAGGGGCTGCTGGTCCGCCTCGGCGCCGACGGCAGCGCCTCCCGCCTGGTCGCCGACCTCGTACGCCTCGAAGTGCCCGTCCGGTCGGTGGGCCCGCACCGCCGCCTGGAGGACGCCTTCCTCACCCTGATCGGAGGTTCCGCATGAGCACGCTCACCGAGGTCGCCTCCGGCTACCAGGCAGGCCGCACCCTGCCGCTCCGCGTCGAGCTGATCCGTCAGCTCAAGCGCCGCCGCACCCTGGTGATGGGCGCGATCCTGGCCGCCCTGCCGTTCGTGCTGCTGGTCGCCTTCGCGATCGGCGGCGAGCCGGACCGCGGCGGCGACCGCATCACCCTGATGGACACGGCCACCTCCTCCGGCGCCAACTTCGCCGCGGTGAACCTGTTCGTCTCCGCCGGCTTCCTGCTGGTCATCCCGGTCGCCCTGTTCTGCGGCGACACGGTGGCCTCGGAGGCCGGCTGGGCCTCGCTGCGGTATCTGCTCGCGGCGCCCGTGCCACGGGCCCGGCTGCTGTGGTCCAAGCTCGTCGTCGGGCTCGGCCTGAGCCTCGCCGCGATGGTGCTGCTGCCGGTGGTCGCGCTGGCCGTCGGCAGCGCCGCCTACGGCTGGGGCCCGCTGGCCATCCCCACCGGCGGCTCGCTCGACCCGGGCACCGCGGCACAGCGCCTGGTGGTCGTCGTGGCGTACATCTTCGTCTCCCAACTGGTCACCGCGGGACTCGCGTTCTGGCTGTCGACGAAGACCGACGCCGCGCTCGGCGCGGTCGGCGGCGCGGTGGGCCTCACCATCGTCGGCAACGTCCTGGACGCGGTGACCGCCCTCGGCGACTGGCGCCACTTCCTGCCCGCGCACTGGCAGTTCGCCTGGGCGGACGCCGTCCAGCCCACCCCGGAGTGGTCCGGCATGATCCAGGGCGTCGCCGTCTCGGTAACGTACGCCGTCGTCCTGTTCGCGCTGGCCTTCCGCGGTTTCGCGCGCAAGGACGTGGTGTCCTAGGTCACCGGAGGATCACCCACCGGTCTCGACGGCCCCCCGCCGTGCCCACTTCGAGACCCACCCGCAACACCCCGTACCGCACGTTCCGCCCCCTGGCCCCGTCACAGTCACAGCAGTCGACGTCAACGGACCAAGGGGGAACGGACGATGGCACGGTACGGCACACGACGACGGTGGCGGGGCGCGGTGCTGGCGCTCACGACGGCGGGCCTGCTGCTGACGGGCTGCGGCCAGGGAAGCGGCGACCGGGCGACGGACAGCTCGGACAAGAGCGGCGACCACCACCCGGCCCCGGCCCCCGACAGCGGCGAGTACGACGAACGGGACGACGACGGCACCTCCCGGGACATCGCCCCGACCCCCGACCACCTCTCCACCTTCGCCCTGGACGTCGACACCGCCTCCTACGGCTACGCCCGACGCACCCTCGCCGAGGGCCGGCTGCCCGACCCCTGGACGGTCCGCCCCGAGGAGTTCGTCAACAGCTTCCGCCAGGACTACGACCGCCCCGACGGCGACGGCTTCTCCGTCACGGTCGACGGCGCGCGCACGGACCGGGAGGACTGGTCCCTGGTCCGTGTCGGCCTGGCCACCCGAGCCGCCCCGGCCGAGGACGAACGCCCGCCCGCCGCCCTGACCTTCGTCATCGACATCTCGGGCTCTATGAGCGAGGAGGGCCGCCTCGACCTGGCCCAGGAGTCGCTGGGGGTGATGACCGACCGCCTGCGCGACGACGACTCGGTCGCCGTCGTGACGTTCAGCGACGAGGCCGAGACGGTCCTGCCGATGACCCGCGTGGGCGGCAACCGCGACGCGATCCACGAGGCCGTCGACAGCCTGGAGCCGACCCTGTCGACCAACCTGCAAGCGGGCGTCGAGACCGGCTACGCGACCGCGGTGGAGGGCCTGCGCGAGGGCGCGACGAACCGGGTCGTCCTGATCTCCGACGCCCTCGCCAACACGGGCGCCACCGACGCCGACACCATCCTGGAACGCATCGCGGGCGCCCGGCAGGAGCACGGCATCAGCCTCTTCGGCGTGGGCGTCGGCAGCGACTACGGCGACGCCCTGATGGAACGCCTGGCGGACAAGGGCGACGGCCACACGGTGTACGTGTCGGGCGAGGAGGAGGCCCGCGAGGTCTTCAGCGAGCAGCTCCCGCGCAACATCGACCTGACGGCCCGGGACGCCAAGGCCCAGGTCGCCTTCGACCCGGAAACGGTCGAGGAGTTCCGCCTGATCGGCTACGACAACCGCCGCGTCGCCGACGACGACTTCCGCGACGACCGGGTGGACGGCGGCGAGATCGGCCCCGGTCACACCGTGACCGCCGTGTACGCGGTCCGCACCGTGCCCGGCGCCGACGGCCATCTCGCCACCGCCACGGTCCGCTGGCAGGACCCCGACACCCGCGCCCCGCACGAGGAGTCCGGTCGGCTGGAGCGGGCCTCGCTCGACGACGACCTGTGGAGCGCGAGCCCCCGCTTCCAGGTCACGGCCGTCGCGGCCTACTTCGCCGACGCCCTCCGCCGGGGCGGTGACGACCGGCCCGCACTGCCGGGCGCGCCGCCCCTGCGCGAACTGGCCGGGCGCGCCGAGTCGCTGGCGGACGCCACCGAGGACCGGGCGGTGCGGGACCTCGCCGCGACCATCCACCGGGCCCTGCCCCTGCACCCCGGGGACTGACCGGCCGCATACCGGCGGCAGCCCCGGACACGCCGAAGGGCGGGGCCACCGGACAACCGGTGGCCCCGCCCTCGTACCGGCGTCAGCTCTCGCTGTTCTGCGACAGGATCGACACGTCCTCCAGGAGGTGCGCCAGCGCGCCGTCCCGCTTGGTCTGCGTCGAGTTCTCGGCACACTGCTGGTTCATGTCGTCCGAAAGGATCGGGACGTCCTGGATCGGGATGAGGTTGACGACGGGGACGTTGATGTCCTCCAGGGCGATGCAGGGCTTGTTGAAGGAGCCCTGGATGAGCGCCATCTGCGGGCTCATGTTGCCGTAGGTGCTGGAGTTGCCGAAGCTCTGCATGGCCCCGTTGCCGTTAGCCAGGGCCGGGCCGGAGTCGTCACCGATGGCAAGCGCCTGGGGAGCCGCGACAGCGGAGGTACCCACGACGGAAGCGGCGAGAGCCGCGGTGGCAATAACCTTCTTGAACACTGGCCAGTCCTTTCAGAGAAACACGTGTGCACCGGAGCGCTCTGGTCCAACTGATCCGGCGCGACTTGGTTTCTCTCGTTCACTCCGTCGGCCCACACCGGGGGACGTTTGCCGGGCGGCACCGCTGGGGACCACGCGTTTCCCGGCTCCGTGCGCCAACCGGGTGAACCCCCGCAACCAATCCCGACGCGCTCGGTTGATGAAGCCGTACGACATGCGTCGCTACGAGGAAAGGAACGCGAAGTGCTTAAGAAGGCAATGGTCGCCGCGGCGGCTGCCGCTTCTGTCATTGGTATGTCGGTGGCGGCGGCTCCCCAGGCGCTTGCCATCGGTGACGACTCCGGCCCGGCCGTGGCCAACGGCAACGGTGCCAGTTCGTCCTTCGGCAACTCGGCGACCAAGGGCGACATGAGCCCGCAGCTCTCGCTGGTCGACGGGACGCTGAACAAGCCGTGCGCCGCGCTGGAGGACATCAACGTCGCCGTCATCAACATCGTGCCCATCCAGGACGTCCCGATCCTGTCGGACGACCTGGCGCAGCAGTGCACCGACAACTCCACGCAGGCCAAGCGCGACGCCGCGCTCTCGCACATCCTGGAGGACCTGTCGGTCCTGTCGGCGAACGGCCAGTCGGACTGAGTCGTCCCTCACGCAGCCCGGGCGGTCCGCTGAATCCTCTGCGGGCCGCCCGGTCGCGTAGGGGAACTGACCCCGCGGGCGACGCGTCGGTGTTCTCGTCACTCTCCCGGTTCCCGTCACTCTCCCGGCGGAGCGGCGGCGGTGTGGAATGAGGCATGCGAGTGAATTTCTCGGTGTCGCACGTTCCATGGTTTCCTCCTCCGTCAATTTCTCGTTTGCAGGCTGCAGGTCATGGTGCGAGCCGTACAGCGCTGCTCGCTTCGGCTTCGGCCGAAAAAGGAGCATGACCGCAAGAAGGGATAGTTCATGAAGAAGACCGTTGCTGTTGTCGCGGGTGCCATCCTGGCCATGGGCATGGCCACCCCGGCGTTCGCCGACGCGGGTGCGAACGGTGCGGCCGTCGGCTCCCCCGGCGTCCTCTCGGGCAATGTGATCCAGGTCCCCGTGCACATTCCGGTCAACGTGTGCGGCAACAGCGTGAACGTCATCGCCCTGTTGAACCCGGCGTTCGGCAACACCTGCGTCAACGACTGACGACGTAGCGCATCAGCCACTCCGCTCGTGGCACGGCCGGCCTCGGACGCCTTCTCCCCGTTCCGAGGCCGGCTTTTTTTCCTTCACTTCTTCAAGCAGGAAGACAACGAGATTGCGACAGACCCTGAGCAGGGGAATGGTCACGGCCGCAGCCGCGACAAGCATTCTGTCCCTGTACGGTGCTCCCGCCCTCGCCGACACGAGCGCGAACGGGGGTGCCAAGGAATCGCCCGGCGTGGCGGCCGGCAACGATGTGTCGGCGCCGGTCGACCTCCCGGTCAACGCCTGCGGCAACACCGTCGACGTCGTCGCCGCGCTCAACCCGTCCTTCGGCAACGGCTGCGCCACGGCGGGCGATGCGACGAAGCGCGGTGGTGACGGGGAGCCGTCCGGCGATTCCGGATACGGCGACGGCGGCGACGACCGCGACCACGGGGACGGCAACGGGGACGGAGGGTACGGCGACACACCGCCGACGAAGCCCCCCACGACGCCTCCGGGTGGCGGTCACACGCCTCCTGGCGGGGAGCACACGCCTCCGGGTGGCGGTCACACGCCTCCTGGCGGGGAGCACACACCTCCGGGTGGCGGTCACACGCCCCCTGGCGGCGACCACACGCCCCCCGGCGGCGGTCACACGCCCCCTGGCGGGGAGCAGACGCCCCCGGGCGGCGGCCACACGCCTCCGCTGCCCCCCGGTGGGGATCACGCGCCCCCGCCCGGCGGGAATCACAGCGGGCCCGTTCCCACGCTGCCCGAGACCGGTAGCGCTGAGGGGATGCTCGCCGCGTCCGGTGCCAGTGCCGCGCTGATCGCGGGCGGGGCCGTGCTGTACCGCCGAGGACGGGCCGCGTCCCGTCGGTGAGACCAACGACGGGTGCCGGACGTCCTGTACGTCCGGCACCCGTGGTGTGTGCGCCCCGGCAGGGCGCACCTCAGTGACTGCCCGCCTTCTCGTCGTCGGCGACCCGCGCCGTCGCCTGCCGGACCACGCGCGCCTCGGGCGGCGGCCCCGACCGCTTGCCCAGGCGGCGCAGCCGGTCCAGGACGCGGCGCGACACGTGCCTGGTCCACAGCGCCCACATCGCCCGGCCCGGCGCCCGGTCGTCCTTGGCGTACCAGGCCGCCTCGCGGCCGTGCCGCGTCGGACGCAGGGCCGTCATCGGCGCGTAGTTCTCCACGACGAACAGCCGCCCCGCACGCGGTGACCCCTCCGGCAGCGGACGGTGGGTCAGGTCCAGGTGCAGCGCCCGTACGACGTCCAGCTCCGCGGTGTCGGAGAAGAGGCGGAACTGGGCGCCCGGGCGCGGGTTGAAGTCGAGCAGGTGGTACTGGCCCGTCGTGACGCAGCGGCGGAAGTCGAGGTCGAGGATGCCGCGGTAGCCGACGTGCGCCACCACGGCCTCCGCCAGCGCCCGCACCTGGGGGTCGGGAGTCCAGCGGCCCACCGCGGTCAGCCCGGCGCCGCGCGGCCAGGACAGGTGCTTGGTGCCCGTACCGCCCGCCCGGAGGACGCCCGCGCGGTCGACGTATCCGTGGCAGAACCAGTCCAGGTCCGGGCCCGGCGGCAGGAACGCCTGGAGCAGCAGTTCGCTGCCCGCCTCCGCCGTGCGCGCGTACAGCTCCCGTGCCTGCCGCGCCGAGCGGATGACCACCGTGCTGCGCAGACCGCTGCCGGGCGGCAGCAGCCAGGGGCGGCTCCACTTCGCGACCACCGGCAGGCCCAGCCGCCAGGCGTCCGCCGCGGCCTCGGACGCGCCGGCCGGGATCAGGGTCCGGGGGTGCGGTACGCCCGCCGCGGCGCAGATCCCCGCCAGCTCGGCCTTGTCGGCGACCCGCTCGGGCAGTGAACGGGCCTGCTGCGGAAGGAGATAGGCGGGGGAGAGCTCCGCGCCGAGCCGGCTCACCGCCACCGCGCCCGCGTCGTCCATCGGGATCAGCACGGCCGGCCGCGCGATCCCGGCGGCCACCTTGCGCAGCACCCTGGCGATCTCGGCCGGGGCGGCACCGGGCGGGGGCGGCGGGTGCACGCGCGTCACGAAGCGGGAGCGGCGTACGGGAGACGCCGCGCAGTCGGCGACCACATGCACCTCCACGCCCGCCCGGCCCAGCGAGCGCACGGCGCCCAGCGTTCCGTGGTGAAAGGGATTCCGGTCGATCCGCAACAGCACTGCGGGGATCCGGGTGTCGAAAAGCGACACGGACTCAATTCCTTCGGTCGGGCGAGCGGGGCACTCGAAAGCCGTAACAACGGTGGCGTAATTCCTGTTCATATGACTGGGTGTCAGTAATGGGAAATACCGCGAGTGTGGAGAAAGGAGCAGGCATGGCCCCACAGCAGCGACCGTTCCGGTCCCGTCGGCGGCTGGCGTGTGTCGCGGCGGTCGTCGCCGCGTCCGCGGCCCTGGCGTCCGGTACGGGATTCGCCGCGGGTACGGGGGTGGTGCGGGTCGCCGGCCCTTCCGCTCCGGTTCCCACGGCCACCGCGCCCACGGCCACCGCACAGGCGCCCACGGCCACCGCGCAGGCCACCCCGGCACCCGCGCAGGCGACCCCGGCACCCGCGGCGCCGCGCCAGGACACCCCCGCCTTCGGTGCCTACCTCGACTACAGCGCCCGGGGCGTCGACCGGATCGCCGAGCTCAGCCGCTGGCTGGGCGGAGCCGATCTGCGGGTCGGCCACACCTACCTGCCCGGCGACCGGTGGAGCAACATCGCCGGCGCCCCCACCTTCCTGGAGGCGTGGGCGGACTGGCGGCGGGAGCGGGACGACCGGATGTTCGTCCTCAACGTCCCCATGCAGGAGCGCAACGAGGAGGGCGTCTCCGACGCCGAGGTCCGGATGCTGCTGCGCAAGGGCGCGGCCGGCGCCTTCGACCACCACTACCGCCGCCTCGCCCAGCGCCTGGTGGACCTGAAGATCCCGGACACGGTGATCGTGCTCGGCTGGGAGATGAACGGCACCACGTACACCCATCGGTGCGGCCCCGACCCGGAGGCCTGGAAGAAGTACTGGAACAGGATCGTCACCACCATGCGGGCGGTACCGGGGCAGAAGTTCCGGTTCGACTTCACCCCGACCCGGGGCCGGGACGCCGTTCCCTGGACGGAGTGCTACCCGGGCGACGACACGGTCGACGTCATCGGCATGGACGCGTACGACATGCCGCGCGGAATGTCGTTCGACGAACAGGTCAGAGAGCCCTACGGACTCCAGGCGCACGTGGACTTCGCCAAATCCCACGGCAAGCCCATCTCGTATCCGGAATGGGGACTCTTCCGCAACGGTGACAACCCCGAGTACATGCGGCGGATGCTCGCCTGGATGGACCAGCACAAGCCGCTGTACAACACGCTGACCGACTACTGCCCGCACGGCGTGTGGCAGTGCGACGACAACCCCGAGTCGTCGGAGATCTACCGCTCGGTCCTGTCCGGCCGCCCGGACGTGCCGCAGCCCACGCCGGACCCGACGCCGACCGAGCCCACCGTTCCGCCCGTCACTCCGCCGAACTGCTCGCCGCTGGAACTGGGCGACTGGGTCGAGTACTGGCTCGGCGGGAAGCTGTGCCTGCGCTTCGACTGGTTCTCGCGCAACTGGTGAACCCCCGGTGGCGGCGGGCCGGTCAGGACCTGCCGCCACCGTCGCGCTCCTTCCAGCGGCGCACCAGCTCCTTGCCCCGCCGCCGGGCGGCGACCGAGCACAGCGCCGCCGCCAGCAGTGGGGCGGTGCGCCGCCGGGCCAGCAGCAGCCTCCGGTTCTCCACCGGGTCGGGCCGCCAGTGGTGCTTGTACGGCTCGTTGCCGCGCAGCAGGCTCAGCGTGCCGCGCGCGTACAGGGTGCTCGCCTCCAGCAGCATCACCGCCACGTCCACCTTGCGCTCCCGCAGACACGGATGGGCGCCGTACAGGTAACCGCCCGCCAGCCGCGGCGACAGCAGCGTCAGATCGACGGCGATCACGTCGTCGTCCAGCCGGAACTCGGTGACGACCGCGTTCCCGCCGGCCACCATCGGGCCGACCGCGCGCACCAGGTGATCCCGGAAGCGGGGGCGCAGGTGCTCGGGCGTCACCTTGCGGCCCTGCCACTGCAGTTCGTGCAGCTCCAGCAGCCGCCGCAGCGCCTTGTCGACCTCGTCCGGTTCCACGATGTGCCGCTCGATGTCGAGCGCGGCCAGCCTGCGCAGCTTGGCGCGGGCGCGCTGCTGGGTCTTCGCCAGGGGCAGCCGGGTGATCAGCTCGGGCATCGGGGCGGCGGGCAGTTCCAGGCACAGGGAGTCGGGCACCCGGCTGCGCGGGCCGGGCCAGCGGTCGTGGATCCGCTCGGCCGCGCCGCCCGGGCGGACCTCGCGCAGATCGATCAGGGCCGTGCGGGCGGTTGCCAGCAGACCGTCGGTGAGCGCGGCGGCTGCCGGCTCGCCGCGCTCCTCGTCCAGCAGGACGTCCCCGTAGTCGGAGATCGCCCCGCCGAGCGGCACCAGCGCGGGCACCGGGCGGTGCACCCGCATCAGCGGGGCGGCGGCGACGAGTTCGTCCCCGTCGCGGACCAGCACCACGCGGAGCCGGCCCGGACGGCCGTAGGACAGCCACCAGGAGTGCAGCCAGGGGTGGCTCTGGAACGGGGTCGCGGTCGGGCAACTGCCGTACAGGCGTGCCCAGTCGGCGGACAGGGCGGCGAAGGCGCTCTCGTCGGTGACGAGTTCCGTCGTGTACGTCACAGCTGCCCGCGGACGTCGGCGGCGGAGGCCGGGCCCGGTACGGCGCGGCGCCCCTGGTCCGCGGCGGCGCGCCGGGGCCGGACCAGCAGCGCCAGGCCGCCGAGGAGTCCGCCCGCGCTCGCGCCGACCAGCCCGGTCACCCCGGACGATGCCGAGGAGGGCTCGGTGGGCTCGGTGGCGCGGGCGAACTGCTGGAGCTCGACGTGCGTGGACTTCTCGACGTGGTTCGCGTGCCGGGTCAGGGCGCGGGAGACGGCGTTGGCCATGTCGGCGGCGAGGTCGGCGCGCGAGGAGGTGGCGGTGACGGCGACCATCGGGGCGTCCGGCGAGGTCGCGGTCCGCACGCTCTCCTGCAGCGTCGACACCGGCACGCCCGCCCACACCTGGGCGTCCCCGAGCACCGCGACCTGGGTGGCGACCCGGCCGTACGCCTGGGCGAAGCCGAGCGCCGAGACCGGGTCGGACTTCTCGCCGGGGACGGCGACGACATAGCTGGTGGCCGTGTAGGTCGGCGTCCTGACCAGGCCGTACGTGCCGCCGAGCAGGCCGCCGGCGAGGGCGCCGGCCACGACCAGCGACCAGGGCGGCAGGGCCTTGGCGCGGACCAGGGTGGCGGCGGCCGGGCGGCGCGGCCCGGTGAGGGTATCGGTCATGCGGAACTGACCTCCTGGGGTGACGGGGACGAGGGGGACGCCGGGGCGGTGACGGCGGTGTACACGTCCATCAGCCGGGTGGCGCTGCGGGTGATGCCGTAGTGCAGGGCGGCCTCGGCCGGGGTGCGCGGGCGGGGGCCCGCGGCGCGGGTCGCGGCGAGGGCGCGGGCGAACTCCTCGGGGCCGCCGCGGACCCGGCGGGCGGCCGGCGCGGCCTCGGCGGGGAGGTCCTCGATCGCCGGGCAGGAGGCGTAGAGCACCGGCAGTCCGCTCGCCAGCGCCTCCACGGCGGCCAGGCCGAACGCCTCCTCCGGGGACGGGGAGGCGAAGACGTCCATCGCGGCCGTGAGGGACGGCAGGTCGGGGCCGGGGGAGCCGTCGGGGACGTAGGGGCGTTCGCCGGTGAACAGGACCCGGTCGGCGACGCCCGCCTCGTGCGCGGTACGGCGCAGGACGCTCTCCTCGGGGCCGCCGCCGATCAGCAGCAGCCAGTGGTCGTCGGGGAGCCGGGCCAGGGCCCGCACCAGGGTGCCGAAGTGCTTGCCCGCGGTGAGCCGGCCGATGCCGCCGATGACGTACGCGTCCTCGGGCAGCCCGAGACGGCGGCGGGCGCGCACGCGCTGCGCCGGGTCGAAGCGGAAGCGGTCCAGGTCGATGCCGTTGGGGACGACCTCGATCCGGGGCGCGGGCACGCCCCAGCGCTTGAGGCGGTCGGCGACGGTGGGCGACACGGCGACGGTCTTCCGGCCGAGCCGCTCGCCCGCCAGGTACAGGGCGCGCACGCCCGGGCTGAGCCGCCGCCCCTCCATCTGGGAGTCGCCGAGGGAGTGTTCGGTGGCCACGACCGCCCGGACGCCGGCCGTGCGGGCGGCGAGCCGGCCGTAGAGGCAGGCGCGGTAGAGGTGGGTGTGGACCAGGTCGTAGCCGCCGGTGCGGATCAGGCGGGTCAGCCGGGGGAGCGCGGCGAGGTCGCGGTTGCCGGCCATGCCGAGGTGGACGACCCGCACCCCGTCGGCGACCAGGCCGTCGGCGACCGCGCCCGGGTTGGTGAGCGTGACGACGTCGCACGCGACCGGCAGGTGCCGCAGCAGCAGCCGCAGTTGCTGCTCGGCGCCGCCCACCCCGAGGCCGGTGATGATGTGCAGGGCCTTCACCGGGGCCCCGCCACGGGACGCCGGCGCAGCCGGTGCAGGCGCTGCTTGAGATAGAGGCGTACGGCGGTGTCGTTCTGGCCGACATGGACGCGGGGCAGTGCGTGCAGGGAGGTGAGCGGGCCGGGCGCGATGGCGCAGGCGTAGCTGTAGCCGGCCGCCCGGACCGCCTCGACGGCGCGGGCGTCGACCGTGCCGTACGGGTAGCAGAAGCCGTCGACCGGAGCACCGGTCAGCTCCGCGAGCCGTGCTCTGCTCCCGGCGGTCTCGGTGCGCAGCAGGTCGTCGTCGGCCTGGGTCAGGTCGACGTGGGTCAGCCCGTGCGAGCCGATCTCCACTCCGGCCTCGGCGGCGTACCGGATGCCGTCGGCGGTCAGCAGCGGCTTGCGCGGGCCGAGCGGGTCCCAGGCGTTGTCGCCGCCGAGCCTGCCGGGCAGGACGAAGAGGGTGGCGCCGCAGTCGTGGCGGCGCAGTACGGGCAGGGCGTGGTCGACGAAGTCGGCGTACCCGTCGTCGAAGGTGAGCCCGACCAGGCCGCGCCCCTCGCCCCGGGCGCGGGCGGCGAGCAGGTCGGCCACGGAGACGCCCCGCAGGCCCCGGCGGCGCAGCCGGCCGAGCTGTTCACCGAGGCGCTCGGGGGTGACGGTGATCCGGTAGGGGTCGTCGGAGCAGTCGCCCACGGAGTGGTACATCGCCACCCACGGGACCGGTCCTGGGCGGGGCCCGAGGCGGGGGCCGGTGTCAACGGAAACGGACATGGCGGAGCCTTTGCGTGACGGTGCGGACAGGGGCGAGGCCTTGGGCGCCGAGGGCGCAGCCGGCCAGGAGGAACACGCCGGTCACGGTCGCGGCCCCGGCGGCGAGGGCGGACAGGGCGGCGTCGAAGCGGGCGGCGGCCAGGGCGCCGGCGGCGGTGGCGGCCACCGCGGCCGCCGTCGGCCTGCTCAGTTCGCCCAGCACCCGCCGGGTGCCGATCGGGACGGCCCGCCGGCGCATGCCCGCGAGCAGCAGCAGCGCGGTGACGGTGATGCCGGCGGCGTTGGCGGCGGCGATCCCGGCCACGCCCCAGGGCCTCACGCTCCAGGCGCCGAGGCCGCAGGTGACGGCGATGCCGACGGTCATCGTCGCCAGCGGGTACCAGCTGGGGCGGCCCGCCGCGAAGTAGGAGCGGATCAGGGCGCCGACCAGGGTCTGGCCGAGCAGCCCGAGGGCGTACACCCGCATGACGTCCGCGGTCGCCGCCGTGTCCCGCGCGGTGAACGCGCCGCGCTGGAAGAGGAGTTCGACGATCTGCGGGGCGCAGGCGATGACCGTGCCGGCACCGAGCAGCACCACGCAGGCGGCCAGCGCCAGATCGCGCTCCACCCGGACGCGGGCCCGCTCGAAGTCGCCCTCGGCCACCGCCCGCGCCACCACCGGGAAGGTGACCGTGCACAGCATCAGCGAGAGCGTCATCGGGATCTGGGCCACCTTCTGCGCGTAGTTCAGATGCGAGATGGACCCGGCGGGCAGCGTGGAGGCGAGGAAGCGCTCGATGAGCACCTGGGACTGGCGGCACAGCGCGAACAGCAGCACCGACGCGACCAGCGCCAGCGACACCGCCTGCGCGTCGGCGGGAGCCGCCTCCGCCGCGACCGTCCTGCGCCGCAACTGCCGCAGCACGAAAGGCAGTTGTACGGCGACCATCAAGGCGCCGCCCACCGCGACCCCGACCGCCGCCGACCGCACCCCCCAGTGGCCGCCGAGGACGAACATCGCCGTGATGATGCCGGTGTTGTACGCCACGTAGATCGCGGCCGGCGCCAGGAAGCGGCGGTGCGCCCGCAGGGCCGCGCTGCAGTACCCGGCGAGCCCGAAGCTCAGCACGCAGGTCGCGGTCAGGCGGGTGCAGTCGACGGCGAGGGAGGGGTCGGGCAGGCCGGGGGCGAGGACCTGGACCAGGTGGGGGGCGGTGGCGATGACCAGCCCCGCCGCGGCGACCAGGGTGAGCGTCAGTTTCGGCAGCGTGGTGGCGACCAGTGAGCGGACCGGGTCGCCGGGGGCGCCCTGGGCGCGGCGGGCGAGCGCCAGGCTGAACGCGGGGACCAGGGCGAAGGCCAGGCCGTCCTCGATCAGCAGGGTCGAGGCGAACTCCGGCACCGTCCACGCGACGAGGAAGGCGTCCGTCTCGGTGCCCGCCCCGAACAGCCGGGCCAGCGCCTGGTCGCGGGCCAGCCCCAGCAGGGCGCCGGCGACGGACAGCACGGCGGTGAGCAGGGTGGCCCGGGCCAGGAACTTCCCGGAGGCGGGGGCGAGGCCGGTGCCGTCCTTCGCCGGCCCGGGTTCACCGGAGCGCGCCGGGGGCAGGGTCGCGGGGCCGTCGGCGCCGGTCCGCGGAGGCGTCACCGTCATCGGGCCGGGCCCTCCCCGGACTTCGGGGCCAGGCCCCACCATGCCACCAGGCCCAGGCAGACCGCGGTCAGCACGGTCGAGGGGCCGCCGATGTCGGCGTACGCGAAGTCGGTCAGCTGCCACACCAGCAGCCCGCAGGCGACGAGCCCGCAGTCGGCGGCGGTCGTCCCGCGCATCCTGCGCAGGGCGCAGACCAGCAGCGCCAGCCAGCCGCCCGCGAGGGCGAGCAGGCCGATCAGGCCCTGCTCGGCGAGGACGAGGAGGTACATGTTGTGCGGGGACAGCAGCGGCTGCTTGCGGAACCCGGCGCCCGCGCCGTCGGTGTCGCTCGCGGCGGACAGCGCCAGGGAGGCGTGCGCGTCCCGGTGCTCGGGAAAGCCTTTCAGGCCGACGCCGGTCAGCGGCTGCTCGCGCCACATGCCGGCGGCGGCCGCCCACATCGTGTACCGGTCGGTGACGGACTGGTCGGGGGCGTCGGTGACCTGGGTGATGCTGCTGATCCGTTCCTGGAGCATGGCCGATCCGAGGCCGAACCCGCCCACCAGGACCACCGCCACCGCCGCCACCGCGGCGGCCACCGTCAGCGCCCGGCGCAGCCCGGCGAGCGCCAGCTGCAGCGTGCAGGCCACCGCGGTCGCGATCCAGGCGCCCCGGCTGAAGGAGAGAGCGAGCGGCAGGAGCAGGGCGAGGGCGCAGGCGACGGCGATCACCCGCTGCCGTACCGGGGTGCGGCCGAGGGCCAGACCCACCGCGCACACCAGGCCCAGGGAGACGACGGTCGCCATCCCCATCACGTCCTGCGCCCCGAAGGTGCCGACCGCCCGGACCGGTTCGCCCTGGTAGGAGGCGCCGGTGCCGGTCACGTACTGGTGCACGCCGAGGGCCCCCTGCCATCCGGCGAGGGCGACGAACGACCAGGCCAGCAGCCGGAAGTCGGACCGGTCCCGGAGCAGCAGCAGGACGGCCGCCGGGACCAGGACGAAGACCTGGAGGTAGCGGCCCATACCGGTGAGCCCCGCACCCGGCGAGATCGCGCCCGTGGCCGCGACCGCGAGACCCAGCACGGGCAGGCCGAGGACCACGGCGGCCGTACGGGACAGCGGGCGCCGCCGGTCCCGTACGACCCGGATCGCGCAGTACAGCACCACCAGCGCGGAGAGCGCGTCGGCCGGGCCCGCGCCGCCCTTGCCGCCGGCGCCGAGGGGCAGGGCGAGCAGGGCGACGACGGCCACCAGGGGCAGCGCCGGGGAGAGGGCGGCGCGGGTCCGGGGCGGGGCGAGGGCGAGACCGGCCATCGGGTCAGCTCCCCGTCGGGCGGACGAGGGCGGCCGCGGTGCGCAGCAGGATGCAGACGTCCTGCCACAGCGACCAGTTGTCGATGTACGCGTTGTCGAAGCGCGCCCGGTCCTCGATGGAGGTGTCGCCGCGCAGCCCGTGCACCTGGGCGAGCCCGGTGATGCCGGTCTGCATCCGGTGGCGGGCCGCGTAGCCGGGGTAGGTCTGGCTGAACTTGCCCACGAAGTAAGGGCGTTCGGGCCGCGGTCCGACCAGGCTCATATCGCCCCGCAGCACGTTCCACAGCTGGAGCAGCTCGTCCAGCGAGGTGCGGCGCAGGAAGCGGCAGAACCACGACATGCGCGCCTCGTCGGCGACGCTCCAGCGGGTGGCCGCCTCGTGCGCGTCGACCGGGCGGTGGGTGCGGAACTTCAGCAGGGTGAAGGGGCGCCCGTCCTTGCCGATGCGCTCCTGCCGGAAGACCACCCCGGGCCCGTCCGTCAGCCGCAGCACCACCGCGCAGAGCAGCAGCAGCGGGCTGATCAGCAGCAGCAGCGCGCCGGACACGGTCACGTCCAGGGCCCGCTTGCCCGCGCTGCCGCGGCGCCGGGTCGTGCCCAGGTCGAGGCGGCGGCAGGCGAACCCGGCGAGCTGGTCCCGGGTGGCGTACGCCGGGGAGTCCGCGTCGACCTCCCACACCGTGCACCCCGATCCGGCGAGCGCCCGCAGCAGCGGCGCCCGTTGGGACCGTACGGAGGGATGCACGGCGAGGACGTCACGGACGCCGTTCTGGATCAGCGCCCGCTCGACCTCCTCGCCGGTGGTCAGTACGGGCAGGCCCTCGGTGCCGTCCGGGTCGTCGGCGACGATGCCCACCGGCCGCACCCCGCACCGCGGGTGGCGCAGCACGCCGGCGGCCACGCGCTGCGCGGTGGCCGCCGGGCCGATGACGAGGGCGGCGCGCGGCCGGGCGAGCAGCGCGACGGCCCGGTGCCGGTGCACCAGCCCACGGGCCGCGCAGCCGGTCGCCGCGTGGAGCAGGAAGCCGAGTGCGAGGGTGCGCGCGGAGAGCGCCTGGCCCGGCGCGTACGCGGCGACCGCGGTCGCCAGCGCCAGCCAGGCCACCGCGGTCCGGCCGCAGACGGCGGGCAGTTCGTCCAGTACGCCGGTCGCGGTCCGGGCCGGCTGCGGGCGCAGCAGCAGCGCGGCGGCCACCAGCAGCGCGACCAGCAGCGGGCGGCGCTGGGCGCCGGTGAGCGCCAGGGCGCCCAGCAGCGCTGCGGCGGTGTCGGCGGCCAGCAGCGGTACGGGGGAGGCGGGCCGCGGGCGGGGTCTGCGGGCCGGGAAGCGGAAGCCGGGGGCCGAGCCGCGCGGCGGCATGAGGGAGACGGGTGAGGAGGGCAGGTCCCGTGGGTGCCCGCCGGGCTGGGGGACGGTGCTGTCGGCAGTCACGAGCGGATGGACTCCCTGTCCTCGGTGGGCACGCGGGGGGCCAGCAGGTCCTGGTAGACCTCCGCGACCGCCTCGGCCGTGTGCCGCGTGTCGTGCGTGGACCGGACGTGCCGGCGCCCCTGGTGGCCGAGGGACTCGCGCAGCAGCGGATCGCGCAGCAGTTCGGTGACGGCCGTGGCCAGCCGGGCGGGATCGCGCGGCGGCACCAGGCAGTGCGGTTCCAGCGAGGGCGGCAGGCTCTCCCGGGCGCCGTCCACATCGGTCACCACCACCGGACGCCCGCACGCCATCGCCTCCAGCGGGGCGAGCGCCATGCCCTCCCAGCGCGAGGGCAGGACGACGAGATCGGCGGCCTGGTACCAGGGGGCGGCGTCGGCGACGGCCCCCGCGAACAGCACCGACCCGGGCGCCCGGGCCCGCAGCGACCCGGCGTCGGGGCCGTCGCCGACCAGCACGAGCCGGGCCCCGGGCACCCGCTGTGCCACCGAGGCCCACGCCCGCAGCAGGACGTCCTGCCCCTTCTGCCGGCACAGCCGCCCCACGCACACCACCAGCGGCGCCCCGGGATCGACGTCCGGCAGCAGTCCGGCGCGTACGGTGCCGGCGGCGGCGGGGTGGAAGTGCTCGGGGTCGATGCCGTTGGGGATCACCGTGTACCGGCCGCGGATCCCGGCGCGTACCCCGGTCATCCGCTCCGCCTCGCTCACGCACACCACCCGCGAGGCCCAACGGGCGCCTCGGCGCTCCCAGTTGAGGGCGACGGCGGCCATGGCACCGCCGACGGCCTCGAACGACCAGGCGTGCGGCTGGAAGACGGTCGGGATCCGCCCGCGCACCGCGAGCCGTCCGGCGAGCCCGGCCTTGGCGCTGTGCGCGTGCACCAGATCGGGCCGGGTCTCCTCGATCACCTGTGCCAGACGCCGTACTTCTCGAACAAGCGTCGGGCCCGGCGCACGGGTTGCGGACCAGGCGCGCACGTCGGCGCCGAGCGCCACCAGGGCCGCGGTCAGCGGGCTGTCGGGGCAGGCGACCGTGACGTGCAGTCCGGTCGCGAGCTGGGCGCGTACCAGGTCCGTCACGACCCGGGCGACCCCGCCCTCCACGGGCTGGGTCAGATGGAGGACCCGAGGCGGAGGGTCGGTGGCTGACAGGTGCATTGCGCGGTTTCCTCGCTCACGGGTGTCGCGGGGGACGGGCGGGATCGCGCCTCAGCTCTGGGCGTCGACGGCGATGAAGCGCGCGCCGGCCCACACTGCGTCCCGCTGGGAAACGAGCCGGACGGCCCGCGGGTCACCGCCGGGGCGCGGTGGGGTGTTCGGTTCGAACACGGCGGAGTGGCGGCCGAGGGCGTGCGGGTACGCGGGCGTGCGCTCCGCCGGCGCCGCCCCGGGCTCCGTGGCGGGGGTGCGGACGCCCACCGCCGCGCGGCGTGGCAGCGGGCCCAGACAATGGCGCAACACCGGGATGCCCTTTCGGAAAAGCTGTGATGGGACGGTGCGATGGAGTGGCAATAGGGGCGCGTCGAGAGGCCCGCAACTCTAGTCGCTATCCGTATTAATCCGTCGAAAGCGGACAAGTGTGTCGGATTGGTGAAGCCGACTGTCGCCGAATCACTCCATTGGCGGCACAACCCCGGTGCGCGCCGCGCGTTGACACAGCGCCGGGCATCCCCGCCCGGGTGTTTGTGTCAACCCCCAAGGAGCACCTCTCCATGTCGCGTATCGCGAAGGGCCTGGTCCTGACGTCTGTTGCCGCCGCGGCCGTTGCGGGCGGCGCCGGCATCGCCGCCGCCGACGCCGGCGCCAACGGCGCCGCCGCCCACTCCCCGGGCGTGCTGTCGGGCAACGTCGCCCAGGTTCCGGTCCACGTCCCGGTCAACGTCTGCGGCAACACGATCAACGTGATCGGTCTGCTGAACCCGGCGTTCGGCAACACCTGCGTCAACGACTGACGTCGTCGCGAGACCCTGACCGGCCGCCCTTCCGTGGATCCGCCACGGCGGGGCGGCTGGTTCGCGTTGCCCCGAACGGGGCATTCCGGCACCGACGTGCACGGGCCGCCTTGTCGTGCTCTCACCAGGCATGACGCCGCCCGTACGGCGTACGGGTGGTTACCGGGGGCGCTCGAACGGTTGCAGAGCGCTGGGGGCGCTTTCACGGTGGGCGCAAGAGAGAAGCACCACCGAAAGGAACACCCATGCGTGCTCTGCCCGCACGGCGTATCGCGTCCTCCGCGCTGTGCGCCACCCTCCTGCTCGGGATCGCCGGTCCGGCCGCGATGGCCGCCGACGACTCCGCCCATGAGCGCACCCATGCGGCGTCCCACGCGCCCGTCCCCGGCGCGGAAGCGCTTCTCGGCCAGGTCGAGTCCCTGAGCGACATCGGTGGTGTGCTCACGCCGGTGACCGACCTGCTGAACAACGTGCTCAAGGCCGACGACGGCCAACTGTCCGCCGCGGAGGCCGAGAAGCTCGGCACGATCGCGAAGGACGCCATCGCCATGGTCGCGTCCGCCGTCCCGGCCGCGCAGGTCCCGGCGGCCCCGGCCACCCCCACCGCCCCGGCCGCCCCGGCCGCCCCGGCCGCCCCGACGGCGCCGAACACCGCCGCCGCGCCGAGCACCCCCGCCGCGCCCGCCACCCCGGCCGCGTCCGCGCTGCCCGTCGCGCCGAGCCTGCCCGCCGCGCCGCCGACGCTCAGCACGAGCGACGACTCCAAGGTGCCGCCCACGCAGGCTCCCGGCGACCTCGTCAAAGACGCCCTCGCCGTCCTGCAGAAGGGCGTCGACGAGCTGCTCGGCGCCGTCACCGCCGGCGACGTCACCAAGGTGACCTCGGCCGTCACCGGGCTGGTGAAGGATCTGGTCAACATGCTCGCCGCCACCTCACTCGGCGGCAAGCTGCCCGCCCCGGACCTGGCCGGCCTGCCGCAACTGCCGAGCGCGCCCGCCGCACCGGCCGCTCCAGCCGCTCCAGCCGCTCCAGCCGCTCCAGCCGCTCCGACGCTCGCCCCGTAGCACACGGCGAAGCCGCAAAAGCCGTTGTGCCGGGCGATTTGACCGGCGCAACGGCTTTCTGAATTTCCCTCCGTCTTTCTTGGATCTCATATGAGGATGCGGGCCCGGGGTTTCCGGTCCGGCACCAGGTCGTTAGGCACGGCGGCAGAATTCCTCGTGGCGACTGTGAGTTGCCGAAGAAAGGAACACGATGAAGTCCCTGAAGGCCGCCGCTGTCGTAGCCGGTTCCCTGGTCGTCGCCGGTGCCGCCGGGCCCGCGTTCGCCCACAACACCGCCGACCTCACGCCCACCAGCCTCAACGGCGCCTGGAACACGCTCACCAGTGGCCGCCTGACGCCCGCCGACGCGATGCCGCTGCAGCACCAGTCGAACGCGCTCGACACCGAGAACAAGGACTCCCTGCTCAGCACCGTGAAGGGCGCCACCACCACGCTGAACCAGAGCGGACTCCTCGGCGGGCTTCCCACGCAGGGCTGAATTCCGCAATTCCGCACCGCGGCAGCCGATTTCGGGACGGACGGAATCGGCCCTCGGTGTGTGTGCCGCCGCGGCGCCGGGACCTGTTCGAGGCACGGGTAACTCGTTCGTGTGGACAGCAGGCGGGGCGTCGCCCGGTCGGGTGAGAAGCGTTCCGAAGCCGTTCCGGTGCGTCGATAGGGTCGCGCGGTGACCTCAACCTCAAGGGAAGACCGCGCTTTCCGCGCCGCTGACCTCGGCACGCTCGTCGTCATGGCCTGGAGCGGCGAGGCCCCCGGCGGCGACATGCCCTATCTGCTCGCCTATACGCTCGGCGACGGTGCCGGGGGGCCGGAGGGCTCGGTCGACGCCGTGGCGGCGCTGCTGGAGAACAACGGTCTCCCGGTCGGCGGGGACCTCGTCGACGGAGCGACCCGGCCCGGCCTCCCGGTCAGCCTGCTCGTCGAGGGCGGTCAGGCCGTCGTCAGCATGCCCGGCTTCGACGCCCGGTGCGTGCCGCCCCCGGAGTGGCTGGAGGCCGTCGCCGAACGTGGCTTCGCCTACTTCGTGTTCACCACCCGCCCCTGGCCCGGGGCCGAGCCGGGCAAGCCGATCGCGCCGGAGGCGCTGGCCGAGTTCGTCGGCGCCGACGAGACCCTGAACGCCGCCGCGCACATCGTGCTCCCGGCCCGCACCCCACGCTGATGGCCACGGCCGCGGGACCGACCGCGCGGACCGTGGGCGCGGGGCGGGGGTTCGCCCTGCTGCTGGTGCTCACCGGCGCCGCCGGGCTGCTGGCCTCCTGGGTCATCACCCTCGACAAGTTCAAGCTGCTGGAGGACCCGGACTTCACCCCGGGATGCAGCCTCAACCCGGTGGTGTCCTGCGGCAGCGTGATGGAGAGCGACCAGGCCGAGGCCTTCGGGTTCCCCAACCCCATGCTGGGCCTGGTCGCCTACGCCGTCGTCGGCTGCGTCGGCGTCGGTCTGCTGGCCGGGGCCCGGTTCCCGCGCTGGTACTGGCTCACCCTCGCCGCGGGCTGCCTGTTCGGCGTCGGGTTCGTGTCCTGGCTCCAGTTCGAGTCGTTGTACCGGATCAACGCGCTGTGCCTGTGGTGCTGTCTGGCGTGGATCGCCACGATCGTCCTCTTCTGGTACGTCGTGTCGCTGGTCGTGCGCGAGCGGCTGCTGCCCGCGCCGGGCTGGGCGGTCGCCTTGTTCGCCGAGTTCACCTGGGTACTCGTGGTGGTGCACCTCGGTGTGATCGGGATGCTGATCCTGACCCGCTGGTGGGACTTCTGGACGAGCTGACGAGACGTAGGTCGTACTACTGCGGCGATCGGGCGAATTGTGCGCTGGAGGTGAACCCGGAGTCGTTGTGCGGTACGGACGTCGATCCACCGAACCCCTGGAAGGGACCGTAGCTGAGATGAAGTCGACCACCCGAGGAACCCTTGCCGCCGTCGTGACGGGACTCGCGGCCGCGGTATCCGGCGCCGCGCCCGCTGCCGCGGTCGGCACGGTCCCCGTCCCGGTGCCGCTGGGCGGCGTGGAGAAGTCCTTCAACATCGAACTGCCCCAGGTCGGCGCCGAGATCCCCGTGCCGGTGCCGGGTTCCCCCGACGGCCCGCGGTACGTCGAGGGTCGGCTCATCCCCGAGCGGGTCATCCCGCAGCTGCCGGTCAGCGGCGGCCTGCCGGGCGCCGACATGCGTGCCCCGCTGCCGCACATCCTCGGCGACGACTTCGACCACGTCGCCCTGGACGCCCCGGCCTCCGACCTGCGCACCATGGCGCCGGGCCTGACCCTGGACGCCCCGCTCACCCCGCCGAACCCGAAGGCCTTCGGCCTGCCGGAGCCCAAGCTGCCGCAGGCGGGCGTGCTGACCCCGGTCCTCCAGACCGTGCCGGCTGCCGCCCTGGTGACGGGCCCCGGCCTGTAACCGCCCTTCACGAGGGCCCGGGGCGCACACCGCCGACCGGGCCCTTCGGCGTTCTGGGGGCTCGGGGGAGGTGGGGGTGGAAGTGGTGATGGCTGCTCCGGGTTTCCGGGGCGTACGCGGTGACCGGGCGGGCCGGGTGGCGGTTACCGCTGTGACAAGCGAACCGGATGAGGAGCGCACGATGGTCGTCGACGTCGGCACAGTGGCAGCGGCAGCAGCAGTGGCAGGGGATGCGGAGCCCGGAGCGCGGGGCACGGCGAGACCCGGTGGGCGGCGGGACCTGCTGCGCGGTCTGTTCGCGGCGGTGGGCGCCCTGACGCTGGCGCCCGTCGTCGCGGCCTCCCGGCCGCAGGCCCCCGCTCAGGGCTGGGACCACCCCGGGGAGCTCGCCTTCGACGAGACCTACCGCGGCCGCCACATCCGCGGCATCCGGACCTCGGCGGCCCACACCTCCGGCGCCGCGCAGTGGTACGTCACCGTCGACGGCGTACGCCTGCATCTGATGCGCCGGGCCGACGGCACCTGGCTGAGCATGATCGACCACTACCGCTCGTACGAGACCCCCCTGGACGCGGCCCGCGCGGCGGTCGACGAACTGGGGCCGGGGGAGCGGCTGCGGGACGAGGAGACGGACTCGGGGGACCACCATGGCGTACACGCGTAGGGACGTCAGCACGCTGACCCGGACCGAGCGGCGGCGGCTGGTGAAGGCGCTGCTGGAGCTCAAACGCCGGGGCGAGTACGACGAGTTCGTGCGGATGCACATCGAGTACTACGTCTCCGACGGCGACGGCGGACTGCGTACGGCCCATATGACGCCGTCCTTCCTGCCCTGGCACCGGCAGTTCCTGCTGGACCTGGAGCGGGCGCTGCGGCGGGTGGACTCCTCGGTGACGCTGCCGTACTGGGACTGGACGAAGGACCGTACGGCGGCCTCCGCGCCCTGGACCGCGGACCTGCTCGGCGGCACCGGGCGGCGCTCGGACCGGCAGGTGATGACCGGGCCGTTCGCCTACGCGGAGGGCAACTGGATCCTCAGGGAGAACGTGACCGACGGCAGGTTCCTCACCCGGGACCTCGGCCGGGTGCGCGATCCGATCGCGCTGCCGACGAAGAGGGATCTGGAGTGGGCGCTGGCGGATCCGGTCTACGACGCGGCGCCGTGGGACTCGACCGTCCGCAAGGGTTTCCGCAACAAGCTGGAGGGCTGGGGCGAGGGGCGGGGACCGGTGGCCTGGCGCAACCACAACCGGGTGCACCGCTGGGTCGGCGGTGACATGGTCGGCGGCGCCTCCGTCAACGACCCGGTGTTCTGGATGCACCACGCCTTCGTCGACCTGTGCTGGACGCGCTGGCAGCGGCGGCACCGGGTGCACCGCTATCTGCCGGCCGAGCCGCCCAGGATCGGCGACGAGCAGCGGGGGCGGGTCGTGGCCCGGCACCAGAAGCTGCCGCCGTGGGACGTGACGCCGGACCGGCTGGAGGACGTGAGCCACATCTACCGGTACGCGTGACAGGGGACAGGGGGCGGGGACGGAAGCAGGGACAGGGCAGAGCCCCGGCGCTCGGAGGTGCCGGGGCTCTGTTCCGTACGGGGACGTACGGGGGACGTACGGGCCGGACGGAGACGCGTGGGACGTCAGTTGCCGTAGCCGCCGTGGCCGTTGCCGTTGCCGCGGTCGTGACCGCCGCCGTTCTTGTGGTCCTTGTCGCCCTTGTTGACGCAGGTGTTGCCGAAGGCCGGGTTCAGCAGGCCGATCACGTCGACGGTGTTCCCGCACAGGTTGACCGGGACGTGGACGGGGACCTGGATGAGGTTGCCCGACAGGACGCCGGGCGAGTGGGCGGTGTGGCCGTTGGCGCCCGCGTCCGCCAGGGCCAGTCCGGCCCCGCCGACCACCATGGCACCGGTGCCGACGGCGACAGCGGCTGCCTTCGCGATGCGCGACATCACGTTCTCCTTTGACTCGGTGAGCCCGGGGGCAGGGTGCGCCACCGGACTCCCCGTTCAACGCCGGGGCCCACGGCTGGTCACGGTGGACCGGCGGAGATCACCCGGTTCCGTAACCCGTGCGGCGGTGTCCGGCCCGCCGCGCAGCACGGGAGCCGGCGAGGAAGGCCCGGTTGGCGGTTGGCACTATCGGATGGGGCGGTGACCGGCGCGCTGGGACCAGCGGACGGCGGTGATGCCCAGCGCGGCCACCAGGACCACGATGCCGATGACCAACAAGTAGCCCAACCCGTCCGCGGCCACTCCGATGATTCCCAGTACGACGGCGACCAGCAGGAGAAACAGCAAGAGGGCCATGGCGCGTACGCCTCCTAGGGCGGCTGGACGCGGACGGTCAGCGGCGGGCGAGTTTCCGCTCGCCGCCCGCGCCCGGCTGGTAAGGCATGTCGTAGTACTGGAAGATCGCTTCCTCCGACTCGGCGGGCAGGATGTCGTCCATGCCGACCGAGGGCGCCTTCTTCACCCGTGCCCTGGGGTAGGAGACCCTGACGTAGTCCGGGCCGAGGGTCGCCTCGTCGAGGGGGACGAAGGCCAGCTGGTGGCGGGTGGGGAGTCCGGTGCGGACCGTGGCCATGGCCGGTTCGTCGGTGGCGGTGTCGACGTAGACCGCTTCGAGTACGCCGATCTTGTGGCCCTTCGGGTCGACGACGCTGCGGTTGCGCCACTCGCGGATGTCGGCTGCGTGAATCATGGCTTGCCTCCGGGCCTGTGTTCTTCCAGGCTAACCGGGCATCTCCGCGCTGCGCCCCGCGTGCCGCGGCTTTCGGCCATGGTGGTCGGCGGGCATGCCGATGCGGCCTTCCGGCGTACTACGCTGTGGGGTGAGGCCCCAGTCCCCGGTGTCGATGCTGTGTCCAGCTCCCGGGAGGCCCACCGTGTTCGTCCTGCTCCTCGTCCTCGTCGCGGTCCTGTTCGGCCTCGGCTTTCTCAGTCCCCTCTGGTGGCTGGCCGCGGCGGTGTTGCTGTACGCCGCGACCCGGCACGGCCGCGATCGGGGCGGCGGCGATCGGGGCGGTGGCGATGGGGGCGGTGGCCAAAGCCGCGGCGGCCGTTCCGGTGCCGGGGACTACCAGGAGTACCAGGAGCGCCGGAGCCGCCAGGAACGCTGGGACCGCCGCTACAGCCGCCAGAACCGGGCGCGCTGGCGGCGCGAGGACCGCCGTGACCGCGGGCACCGCGGGTGAGCCGTGCCCGTCCTGCCGTCCGGGGTCCTGCCGCTCGTAGCCGACGCCGTGCGGGTCAGGATCCCAGGCCGGGGAGCGGTTCGGAACCGTCGATGAGGGTGCGGGCGACATCGGCCAGGCGCCGGTTGTGGGCACGTGCGTAACCGCGCAGCGCGGTGAACGCCTGCTCCATGTCGATGCCCTGGCGTTCGGCGAGCTTGCCCTTGGCCTGTTCGATCAGTACCCGGCTGTTCAGCGCCGTCTGCAGTTGTTCGTTGAGCACCGAGCTGCGCTCAGCGGTGCGTTGTTGCAGCACGCTGATGGTGGCGACGTCGGCCAGGGCCTGGGCGACGGGTGCGACGGCCGGGTCGAAGGGGCCGGAGGCGGTGCGGAAGAGGTTCAAGGCGCCGACGATCTCGTCCCGCAGACGCATCGGAAGGGCCTGGACCGCCCCGAACCCGCTGCGCTGGGCCGCCACCGCGAAGCGCGGCCAGCGGACGGTCGCCGTACCGAGGTCGGGGACGACCACCGCTGCGCCCGTGCGGAAGCACTCCAGGCAAGGACCCTCGTCGTTCTGCAGCTGGAACAGCTCCAGCAGGCGCACCCGTTCGTCGGAGGCGGCCATGACGCGGAGTTTGCCGTCCCGGTCGGCGAGCAGGACCCCGGCGGCGCTCGCGTCGAGCATGCCGACGCAGCGGTCGGTCAACAGGCGCAGGAAGTCGATGAGGTCGAAGTCGGCGACCAGGTTGTCGGCCAACTCGACGAAGGTCTTGGCCAGTAGCTTTTGATCCATCGTAGGCACCCTCGATAGAGATTGGTCCCCTGCCCGAAGGGGCGGGAAGTACGCACGTTTCCCGACCGGAACCGGGCGTCAGGCTCCCTCCCCGGCCCGATCCGGCTCCGCGTCCGGTGAGAAGCGGAGCCGTCGGGCCACCACGTCGGCGGCCACGTCCGCGAGCCGGCGTTCCCGCGCGTAGGCGTAGGCGCGCATCCGGACGAAGGCTTCTTCGATGCCGACTCCGAGCTGAACCGTGAGCATTCCGCTCGCCTGGTCGATCTCCGCCCGGTACGCGCCGAGATCCTCGAAGCCGTGGTCCGGCATCGGTACGCCGGCCGGCGCGCCCGCCTCGTCGATCCCCGTGTCGAGCAGCAGCAGCGTCGCGAGATCGGCGAACGCCAGGGCGTCGGCCAGCTCTTCCGCGTCCAGTACGGTCGGAACGCCCGCGTAGAGGTCCAGGACTCCCGGGCTGATCGCCCCTTTCTGCAGGGGGAGCGAGAACACCGCGCGGGCTCCCGCTTTCAGGGCCGCGCCGGCGAACACGGCCCACCGGTCGCGCAGTTCGGCGGTGAGCAGATCAGGGGCGAGGACGGCCGAGCCGCGTACGAAGGCGTCCACGCAGGGCCCTTCGCCCAGCGTGAGCTGGAGCTCTTCGAGTTGCTCGCTGATGGCGTCGGTGCTGCACAGCGGATGGCTCACCGTGGTTCTGGACATCGCCGACAGCCCGGCCCCGCCGACCGGCAGCGCGGCCACGACCGCGGTGCACACGTCCATCACCCTCACCGGTGCACCTCGTCGGACCGCCTGCTCGGCCACCAGCATCCGGATGCGGGCCGACCGTCTGTCACTGGCCACTCGGGCCACCGCCTGCCGCGTGGGTGACCAGGCCTTGCAGCCCCGCCGCGGGGGCGGAGGCATCGGTCCTGGGCACCGAGGCGGTGCCGAGCCCTGCCACCGGTCGGGCCGTCATCGCGTGTCGCTGGAGAGAGCAGACGCGGGCGGGGTGCCGCCGAGTGGGGGCGGCAGCCGGTCGGACGGAGGACCGAGGAGCAGGAACCCGCAGCCGACGAGGTCGACGATCCGGACCAGCGTGGCCGGCGGATGGTGCAGTCGCAGGGTTCCACCGGCGACGGCGGTCCGCTGTGCGGTGCAGAGGAACACGTTGAGTCCGCTGCAGTCGCAGAAGGTGACGGGGGAGAGGTCGACAGCGATGGTGCGGATACCGTCCCGCAGGCACTGCCCCAGGCACTCGCGCACCAACGGCGCGGAGTCGAGGTCGATCTCGCCGTACAGGGTGATCAACGCCTGTTCCCGGTGGCTGTGGCTGTGGCGGTGGACGGTGAGCTGTGAGAGGGGCATGACGCCTCGGTTCGGAAGCCAACCGGCAGCGGCCCGATGAGCCGGAGTTGCGGCACTCCGGGCGCGCTTGCGGCAGGGGCGTACGTGCGGCTGAGGCAGAGCGGCGACCGGTCCGACAGCCTGCGCGGCCGGACGGAGGACCCACCCCGTGCCCTCCAGGGAAGCGCCGGGCGGCGGACCAGGAGCCCGCACCCCGCAGCCATCCGTGTTCAGCAACAGTGTGCCGCCGGGGTCTGGGACGTCTCCCCGGCAGCGTAGTCCTCGCGGCGGGTGACGGACGGGTTCGAAGCAGCGTAATTCCGGGACGCGGATGGCGGGTTGTGCGGTTGGCGGCTCACTGGGGGGCGTGTTCAGCCGCACCTGCCGAGCTGAACGGCCCCCTGCCGGGCAGGGGGCCGTTCAGCGGATCGGCTGGTCACTTGTGGTGAGGAGTACGGCTGCGACGGCGCGGCGGGAACCGGCCGCGTCCCCCCTCGCGGTGGTCCCGCCGTTCTCCGGTGGGCGGCGACTCGGAGCGGTCCGGTCCCGAGGGCTGCGGGGTGCGGCGGCCATGGCGGTCGGGCCAAGGGTCGCTGTACCGGTGCACGGCGATTCTGTCGGCGTGCTGGAGGTTGAGCCGGTGGATCGCGTATGCGCCCGCCGCGATGAGCACCACGAGGGCTGCGGCTGTCAGGAAGGCGTTCATGGTGGCTACCTCACATACCGGTGATCAGCCGGCTGGCGCGCTGGAGCGGTCCGGTCTGCTCCGGCACGGCCGCGGACATCGCGGAGGCGCCGCCTTCGGCCTCCCACACCTCGTCCGGGTCCAGCGGGCCATCGGTCCTGTCGTGCGCGCTCAGCGGGCCATCGGTTCCGTCGTGCGCGCTCAGTGGGTCTTCGGCCCGGGGGCTGCCGTGCCGGGTCTCGTCCGCGGCGATGAGCGCGCTCGCGGTCAGCGGTGGGCCGTCGTGCTCGGACGCGGCGGCCATCAGCCGGGCCGCCGACTCCGCGTCGGTCTCGGGCGGGATGACCAGCAGGTCCCAGCGCCCGGTGCCGTAGGAGAGCAGCAGCAGTTTGTGCGGGTCGAGCTCCCGGGTGAACCAGCCGATCTTGACGATGTGACCGTCCACCGGAACCTTGCGGGGGATGACCGGCCAGTGCTCCGGGTTGACGGCGATTCGGGTGATACGGCCCCACAGGGGGTCCAACGTGTCGGTGAGCAGCGGTAGTTCGCTCAGCAGATCCCGCGAGCGGGGCCACCAGGCACCGTCCAGGAGTCCACGGGAGGTGCCGTCTGTCTTCCTGGGCTTCAGGGCGAGACGCGCGGCCGGGGCTGCGACGGGCTCGGGGTGCGGCAGAGGAGGAAGCAAGGTCGCCGACATGATGCGGACCTGTCTCCGGGCCGCGTCTACGGCGGCCCGGGTTTCATCTTTCACTGAGGACGACCCGGCGTGGAAGCCGGTGTGCGAAGTGCCCTCGGTAATGTCCATGTTACTCCGCGTTCCGCCCCAGCGGAGAGAAGTGGCCCCCTGAATATGCAGCCTCGCCGACCGACCATGGAGCGCGTGCACGGTCGTACGCCGTCCCGGCTCGCTCCGGCCCGCCTCCTCCCGGAGCATGCGGGGGTACGGTGGAGGGAGTGAGGGCCCCTTCGTGTGCCGGTCTCCGACCCGGCACCGTCCTCGCGACGTCCTCTGGGCAGCCCGTGACCCCGGCCGCGCCATTCGCATCCAGGCCGAGGAGCACGTATGCCACTCAGTCCCACCACGTCCACGCGGCTCACGCCGTCGGACCCCGCGCCGCCGCCTCAGGGCTATGACGGCACGTCCCCCTTCCCGTCGGACGGCCCGGCGCCCCCGCGCAGCGGCAGCGACCGGCTGTACGTCACGGTGACCGCGGCGATCGTCGTCCTTCCGTTCGTGGCGCTCGGTCTGGCCGGCCGGCTGCTGTGGGGGAGTCTCGTCCACCCCACCGACATCGTGCTCGCCCTCGTCCTCTGCACGATCACGGGTCTCGGTGTCACGGTCGGATTCCACCGCGGCCTCACGCACGGCGGCTAGAGCTGGCACCACCTGCACCACGCCCACCCCACCGGCGCGCGCCACGGTGTCGATCGCGGTCAGCTGGACCCCTCGGCCGCCGTCATCCGGCTCCTCGAACGCCTCGGCTGGGTGCACGACGTGCGCCGGCCGACCGAGGAGCGGGTCGCGGCCCGCCGCGCCTGACGTCCACCACCCCGTCCGTACACAGCAGTTGGCAGGAGCTTTCATGACCACCGCACTGCAACCCCCGCTTCCCTCCCACCCCCTCCTGCGGCTGCGTCTCGCGTCTCGCAGCACCATGCCGCGGCCCATCGACGGAGCATGGTGGCCGCGTTCGTACGACCTGCTCACCGAACTCCCCCGGTTGCTCGCCGGGTTGCCGCAGGCATGGGGCCACATCGCCAGCGCCACCGTCAACGGGACGACCTGGTCGGCGGTGCCCGGCCGGATGCTCGTCTCCAACCAGGCCGTGAGGCTGCACCGGACCCTCGGCGCATCCGCCGCGCACACCATCGTCCTGCTCTCGCCCGGCCGGGGACGCTGGGACCTGCTGGTCGTCCCTCCGGATACGACCGCGGAGGCGGCGGAACCGCTCATGGCGGCCGCGGCGAGCGGTCGCGTGTGACGGGCGCCTCCGCCGTCCCCGCGGCCGAGTCACACCGCCCGGCGAGCCGCTGACGCCGTCCGAGTGCGGAGAGGGCGGAGCGGCGGAGCGGGAGGAGAGGGAACCGGCTCCCTCGCCGCCGCCCCGGCGGGCCCGTTCCGCCGCCATGAGCGCGGTCGCGGTCCCCGGCGGCGAGCACATGGCCGACCGAGATGCCGACCTCGCGGTGTGGCTGAACGCCGATCTGCCGGGCCCGTCGCGGCGAGCGGGCGCGAGGACGGCTCGGGCGATGACTTCTGCGCAGGGCCTGGCCCAGCAGCGATGCGGATCGCGCCGGGAACGAAAGTGACCAGGGTTTCCGCTGGGCGGAGGGTGTACTGCGCCCCCGGCAGGACTCGAACCTGCGGCCAAGCGCTTAGAAGGCGCTTGGCGCATGCCGAAGGACTCGGACGCTGACCTGCACAGACGGATGCACGGGACCGTCTTCAGGCTTCGGCTTCGACACGCATTCGACTGCGTCACCAGGGAAGGGTGCGCTTCACTGGTGCCGTGGAACTTGTCGAGGGGCCAACCGAGTGGAGCCCGAAGCTGCATGCTGCCGGCACCCAGTCCCGCATGCAGCGGTGCGCGTGGGGCTCTCCGTGCACACGCAAAGCGCGCTGGAGCGTGCGGGTTAAGGACAAGGGTGGCGACAGTTGGTGGGCTGTCTGCGAGGAGCACCGTGCGGCATCAGCGGTCTTGAACCCAGGCTCCCAGTGACTGACAGTCTGAACAGCCTCAACTGATCACCGGCGGCCGTGACCTGCGCCGCACTTTGTATCAACGCCCTGGCCTGCTACTGAGCTGTCGGCGGATGCCGACGTTGGTCAGCGCTGAGCGCCCTTCCACGGCCCGAGGACGGCCCGGGCGGGCGCTCGTGCGGGAGCACCGCATTAGGAGTTCGATCTACGCCCGCCTCTGGGCTCGTGGTCGGCTGGTCGGCGGTCGCACGGGGGTGCTGCTGTCTGCCGCTATCCGGGGTCGTTGAGGTCAGCCATGGATGTCAGACGGCGCTGGCATCCTGCGCCTGTGCGAATGACATGAGCCGACTTCTGGACGCTGATAGCGACCCTGAACGGCGAAGCCACGCAGGAGAGCTGCGAGCACCTTGCCGAGGAGCTGAGCCGCCGTTCCGTCCCCGACATAATCGGCTTTGCGGAACGACATGCCGAGGCTCTCTATCGCTTGGACCAAGAGAAGTTCGGGACGCTTCCCATCATCGACATGACGGGCCCGAACGGCACGCCCTTCCCGCAGTCGGCCGACTCGTTCCTGTACGCCCATTCCGCTGTCGTCGCCGCAGGGCAAGCCGCATGGGAAGGCGTCTTCTTCGACATCGACAAGTTCGCCCCGTACACCTCCACCGAGTGCGACGGGGAGTGGCTGCTGTACGTGCCGGATCAGGCCTACGCACTCGCTACCGGGAAGGGGTGGGACCGCTCGACCCGGTACTGCTCGAGAGCTTCTCCAACAAGGATGGCTGGCCGGACATGGCCAGCTGACGTGGACTACCGCTTGATGGGGATCTCGTAAACGATCTCGCAGTGCGCGGCGGGTACGACGATGTCCGCTGTCTCGACGGGGCGTCCTTCATCACTGTAGTACGTCCGCCGGATGTGAGTGACGAGCGCGGCCTTCTGGATGCCCAGTATTGAGGCCTCCTCGGCGGTGGCCTGCCTGGGTTTCGGCTGCTCCACGGCGTGGCTGACGGTGACCCCGATCGCGGCCATGCGGTTCACGACCCCGGCTCCCGCGTGGGGCCCTCCCTCGGGCAGCACGACGAGAGTGCCCGCGGTGAGGTCGTACGGTTCCCAGCTCGTCGACAGCTGCACCGGCCTGCCGTCGGCCAGGAACTCGTACGTCGTGCGGACGCACAGCTCGCCCTCGGCCATACCGAGACGCGCCGCGATCTCCGTTGGGGCCGGCACCTTGGCGTCGGTCCGGCTCTCCCAATCGCCCTGCCTGCCGACGGCCTTCATGTCCGCGCGAAACGGGGACCCGGCGGGTTGCTCACGCGCCGATGAGCGGACGACTCGTACCCGTTGCCGGGGCTCAGCAACGTAGGTGCCCGAACCTGCGCGGCCCTCAAGCACGCCTTGGGAGATCAGCAACTCCTGTGCCCGGCGGACCACGTTCTCACCTACGCCGCACTCCTGGCCGATCTGTGCGCGGGAGGGGAGACGGTCGCCCGGCTCCCAGACGTGCTCAGCGATGCGCCGCCGGAGCTCCTCGGCGATGCGGAGATAGGGCGGCTGCTCAGACATATGGAAAATCTAGTCCACTAGCTCTAATCTAGTTAACTAGCTTCACTCAAAGTGATCGCCGGTGACGGAGGCTGCCCTGTGCCCGCTTCGGGATTGACCGCGGAGGCCCTCGCCGCCCGGCTGTCCGCCCTTGGGCTCACCACGCGAGTGGAGGAACACCCCTGGCACACGTCGGTGAAGGCGGAGTTACCAAATTCGCTCTCCGCCGAGACCTGGCGGGAGGTCCTGGACGCGGTGGCTCTGGCCGACCGGTTCGGTCTCCTCGCCACCAGCATGAACGGCCGCACCCTCTGGGCGGCCGTACGCAGAACGGTCCCCTCGACGGGCGATGTCGGGGGACCGGGCCATCAGCGATAGGAGCTGATCAGCGTGCTCAACCGTATCCGCCGTGCCTTCTGCCTCACCAGGGTGCGGAACTCCTCCAGGGGCAGGCATCGCCGCCCCTTAACGCCCTCTACGCGTCCGGCGTCTCCTGCGGCCGCATCACCCGCACCCGTTGGCGCCCCGACCCTAATCCTGAGCCGGGCTGCCGCCGGAGCGTCGGGCCGCCCGTTGCTCACGGGGGAGGACATCGGGCTCGTCCGCCCGTACGTTCTGGCCTATGAGAGGCGTACCCGGACCCGCACGGTCATCGTCGCGCCCCACATGCCAGCTCATGCGTGGCCCCCGGCCCTGATGGGGGTCCGATAATGACCTCCGGCCAGAAGCCGCACCTCACGGACACCTCGTCCGTCCCCTACCGCTCGGCCGCCTGCCGGATCGGCACACACGCCGCCTGCGCGGAGCCTCACCCGGCGCCGGCACCGATCGACGTGCCAGTGATCTATGAGGTGTGCGACTGCAGGTGCCATTGGTCGGTCAGCCCGGCCGTGCCGGTGGGGGTGGCGTCGTGATCGCCCGGACTCCCGTCGGTGCACTGGTCGCCAGGGTCGAGATCACCGCGGCCACTGTCCAGCGAGGCGACATCATCCAACTCGGCGGTCGGGCGCGCCAGGTGAGAGACCTCTTCCAGCTTCCCCAGGGGGCGAAGCAACTGGTCTTCGACTCGGGCGAGTTGCTGACGATACACATGCGTACCCGGCTCATCGCCGTGCGGACGCTGAGAAGGCGGTGAGCAGTTTCGTGCCTCCCCGCCACCACGACGTCGCCGACGACCTACGGCAACAGATCACGACCGGCCGTCTCCAACTGGGCGAACGCCTGCCGTCCGAAACCGCTCTGGCCGAGCGATACGCGGTCAGTACGGTGACACTGCGCCACGCTCTCGCGGTACTTCAGGGCGAAGGGCTCCTTGAGAAGATCCACGGCAAGGGCAACTTCGTCCGCCGTCCCCTACGGAAGATCACGTACGTGGGCGGCTGGGGCACCCTGGACCCGTGGACCGCCGCTGCGCCGTCAGTGCGCGTCACGGTTCGCAGCGCCACGGTTCAGGCCCCCGCAGACCTGTCGGCGTTGCTGAGCGTCCCCTCGGGCAGCCCCCTCGCGGAGTTCTCCTGTCTCAGCCTCGAAGGGGAGTCACCGCGCGGGCTGGCCCGCATCTATATGCCGCCAGACCTGGCCCCGGCCGGAGTCCTCGACGATGACTTCGGCAGTAGCCGAGAGGCGGCCATACGCTTCGCCGTGCTCGCTCCGCCGCCGGCCGCCGTGCGGGAGACGGTGTGTGCTCGTCCCCCGACACCGGACGAGGCAACGGCCCTGCGCATCGGCTCCACGAGGGCCGTACTCGCGATCACGCGCCTCGCAACTGATGCCGCCGGCCGCGTCCTTGAAGCCGCGCTGCTGGCATTCCCGGGGGACGGCGTCGACGCCGTCTTCACCGCTCAACACGTGACCGACGAGAGGAAGACCCGGGGATGACAACGTCGAACGAACTGCGGCTTCTGCCGTGGGCGGGTCCGGAGGGCAAGCCCTGCTACCTGAGCACCGACGACCGGGACGGCTACATGTCCCGCCTGGCGGACAGCGTTGAAGCGGTCCAGCTTGGAACGGCAACTGAGCTCCTGGAGCAGGCATCGGAGGTACTCGGCGACCGGAACGCGAACCCGGCGGAAGTAGAGCGACTGGCGATAGAACTGACCGGAGCTCTCCGGGACGTCCTCCGAGTGGCTGCCAGCCGCGGTCATCTTTTGGCTGCTGGGGAGCCTCAAGGCGTTTGAGGGGCGGACTGGAACGACGCACCAACAGGTGCCAACCCTCCCGAGGGGGAGGGGACCCCGGAATGCACCTGGGCTCCCCTCCCCCTCGGGTTTGTACCGACCTCGGCCCAGGTTGCCTGGCCTCGGTCCCTTGTTGTCAGTGCCTGCGGCTATGGTGCGTCTGCCATCAAGGGCAATGTTCTGGGGAGGGGCGTTGGGGGCAACGACGGGACTCCTGGTGTACGCCGACGGCGACGTGCCGGGGTTGCTGCGACAAGTGGGAGCGGCGGACCTAGATCGGACGGTCACCACGATGCGGCGGCTCTACCCCGACTGCGAGATCGAAGAGTGCGAGGACTCGAAGCTCGGGGACGGTGTGTATCCCCCGAAGGGGACGGCATACGCAGCCAGTTGGCCAGGCCTGGATGTCATCGGCGATCAAAGGGTGATGATCGACGCCCCATCCCAGCTCCCGGTCCACCTCGTGGCGGCAAGCATCGGCCGACGGCTCGTCCTGCACGCCATGCACAGCGTCGTCGACTGGCTGGCGTTCGCCGTGTGGGAAGACGGACGTCTCGTCCGCTCTCTGAGCCTGTCCCCGGACAGCGGCATCATCGAGAATATCGGCGAACCGCTTCCCTTCGAACGGCCCTACTGGGCCGGAGACCGACCGGCCGACATCGTCCCCTGGCCCGGTGAGGAGGAAGAGCCGTACGCCTTGCCATTTCACCCACTGGACCTGGGCGAAGACGCGTTGCGGGCGCTCTGCGGGTTCATCCAGGAGGGCCGTCCCCAGCCCGACGACGTCGACGCAGACGCCATCAAGCTGTACGGATTCCACGTGCGGGATGCATACGGGCCTGATCCAGCAGAGCAGGAAGCGGAGCTGCGCAGAGCGGTGGAAGCCATGGATCCGCCGCGCTTCTACACACTGAGCCCTGATGGCTCACTGATTGAGCGCGACGGCCTTTAGCTCAGGACCTCTTCGACCCGAAGCAACTTGGGAGTGGGCTCTGCCTTGAGCTGGTGTGTCTCCACCTGTGCTGATAATCCGCACACGTCCGCACTCGTCCGTCGGCGCAGTTAGACACTCACCGGCCCGTCGCGGAACCGTGGATGGTGCGTTCGATGTCGTGTCATGTCGTGCACACAGCCGAGCCGAGATCAACCTCCTGTCTCCCCTGGGCAGGCTCCGCGTTGTTCGGAGTTGCCATGGGCTGCGTCGCCTGGTCGCTGACTGTCTGGGCGCGCGCATACTGCGACGCGGGTTACGACGCTGGCGGACGCTTCGAACTCAACTTTCTGCTCCCTCTTGTCGTGGGATGCGAAGCACTCATTGGACTCGTGGCGTGGGCCACCGGTCGACGCTTGGTGGTTCGCGCGCCAACGACCGTCCGCGTCCCACTGCCGACGCTGCTGGTGGTCGTGGCGACGGTGTCGTTGGCATGGTGGCTCTTCGCGACCCGAGGGACGCTGGACGGCTATCCCGGCGACTCTAGACTCTGCCCCGTGAGTAACGTCCCTCCACAGTGGCCTGACTGGATTCCCGTCTGACCAGCCACACCCGATCATCGGCGGTCATGCCCTGCCCAATCGATCAACTCTCTGGCCGCAAAAGACCCCGGACCATGATCGACCCAAGGACGATCCCCCGTACCCACGGCAGGATTCGAACCCGCGCACACGGCTCCGGAGGCCCTTTGAGTCTCAGCCAATGTGGCTGGTCAAGGCTGCGCAGGTGCTGGTTCGGGTGGGGTCCGGCCACAGATAGTCCACGAGGGCGTGACCACCGCCTTACGAGTTCGATCCGGCCCGCTTCGGTGTCGGCCGTCGACTGGCTCGAGGGCCGGA
>NZ_JAMJFL010000030.1 GCF_023544665.1 Streptomyces sp. YS415 | reverse complement strand
CCCACCGGCCCGCCGGCATCCGCTCGGTCCGCGAGGGCGTTACGCGTCGACCTTCTCCATGATCTCGTCGCTGACGTCGAAGTTGGCGAAGACGTTCTGCACGTCGTCGCTGTCCTCGAGCGCGTCGATCAGCTTGAAGATCTTCTTCGCGCCCTCCTCGTCGAGCTCGACCTGCATGGTCGGGACGAAGTTGGCCTCGGCGGAGTCGTAGTCGATGCCGGCCTCCTGGAGGGCGGTGCGCACCGCGACCAGGTCGGTGGCCTCGCTGAGCACCTCGAAGGACTCACCGAGGTCGTTGACCTCCTCGGCGCCGGCGTCCAGGACGGCACCGAGGACGTCGTCCTCGGTCAGCTCGCCCTTGGGGACGATCACGACGCCCTTGCGGTTGAACAGGTACGACACCGAGCCCGGGTCGGCCATGTTCCCGCCGTTGCGGGTCATGGCGACGCGGACGTCGGAGGCGGCGCGGTTGCGGTTGTCGGTGAGGCACTCGATGAGCACCGCGACGCCGTTCGGGCCGTAGCCCTCGTACATGATCGTCTCGTAGTCGGCGCCACCGGCCTCGAGACCGCCACCGCGCTTGATCGCGGAGTCGATGTTCTTGTTCGGGACCGAACTCTTCTTGGCCTTCTGGACGGCGTCATAGAGCGTCGGGTTGCCGTCGAGGTCGACGCCGCCCATGCGTGCCGCGACCTCGATGTTCTTGATCAGCTTCGCGAAGAGCTTGCCGCGCTTGGCATCGATCACGGCCTTCTTGTGCTTCGTCGTGGCCCATTTAGAGTGGCCGGACATCTGCCTGTCTCCTTCGCGTAACCCGTCTATGAACGAACGCCAGAGATCCTACAAGGACTCGGCCGCCCGGGTGGCGCGCACCATGTCGACGAAGAGGCCGTGCACCCGGTGGTCGCCGGTCAGTTCAGGGTGGAACGACGTGGCGAGCGCGTTGCCCTGGCGGACCGCGACGATGTGGCCGTCGTGCTCGGCGAGCACCTCGGCCTCGGCGCCGACGGACTCCACCCAGGGGGCGCGGATGAAGACGCCCTCCACAGGATCGCCCGGGATGCCCGTCACGTCGAGGGCCGCCTCGAAGGACTCGTTCTGGCGTCCGAAGGCGTTGCGGCGCACGATCATGTCGATGCCGCCGATGGTCTCCTGGCCCGAGCGCGGGTCGAGGATCTTGTCGGCGAGCATGATCATGCCGGCGCAGGTGCCGTAGACGGGCAGTCCGGCACGCACGCGTGCGCGCAGCGGCTCCATGACGCCGAACAGGACGGCGAGCTTGGAGATGGTGGTGGACTCGCCGCCGGGGATGACCAGGCCGTCGATGTCGTCGAGCTCTTCGGGGCGCCGCACCGGCCTGGCCACGGCGTCGGCCGCGGCCAGGGCGATGAGGTGCTCCCGTACGTCGCCCTGGAGTGCGAGCACTCCGACCACGGGAGCGGTCATCACCAGCCCCGGTTGGCGTAGCGCTCGGCCTCGGGCAGGGTGTCGCAGTTGATGCCGACCATGGCCTCGCCGAGGTTGCGGGAGGCGTCCGCGATGATCTTCGGGTCGTCGTAGAAGGTGGTGGCCTTCACGATGGCGGCGGCACGCTTGGCGGGGTCGCCGGACTTGAAGATGCCGGAGCCGACGAACACGCCCTCGGCGCCGAGCTGGCGCATCAGCGCGGCGTCGGCGGGGGTGGCGACGCCACCGGCGGAGAACAGCACGACCGGGAGCTTGCCGAGCTCGGAGACTTCCTTGACCAGCTCGTAGGGGGCGCGCAGCTCCTTGGCGGCGGCGTAGAGCTCGTTGTTGTCGAAGCCGCGCAGCTTGGCGATCTCGTTCTTGATCTGGCGCAGGTGGCGGACGGCCTCGACGACGTTGCCGGTGCCGGCCTCGCCCTTGGAGCGGATCATGGCCGCGCCCTCGGCGATGCGGCGCAGGGCCTCGCCCAGGTTGGTGGCACCGCAGACGAAGGGGGTGGTGAACGCCCACTTGTCGGAGTGGTTGACCTCGTCGGCCGGGGTGAGGACCTCGGACTCGTCGATGTAGTCCACGCCGAGGGACTGCAGCACCTGGGCCTCGACGAAGTGGCCGATGCGGGACTTGGCCATCACCGGGATGGAGACCGCGTCGATGATGCCCTCGATCATGTCCGGGTCGGACATACGGGCCACGCCGCCGTCCTTGCGGATGTCGGCCGGGACCCGCTCCAGGGCCATGACGGCGACGGCGCCCGCGTCCTCGGCGATCTTCGCCTGCTCCGGCGTGACGACGTCCATGATCACGCCGCCCTTGAGCTGCTCGGCCATGCCGCGCTTCACTCGCGCGGTACCGGTTGCGGGAGCCTGGTTCTCGGTGATGGACACGGGTTGACCTCACATATGTGAAAAGAGGGTTGCTACCCCACCGAGGAAACGCGATTGGGCCAGGCCACAGCAAGGGCCAATGGCCAGGCGGTGGATCCTTTTCGCGTACGGCGGGGTCAGGCGGCCCGGTCGGTCAGCGCCGACGGGGGCTCGTCGTCCATCTCGAAGGCCAGCGGGAACGGCGCGTGGCCGGCCAGCCGGAACCAGCGGACCTTGCGGTGCCGGCGCAGCGCCCGGGCGGCGCGTACCGCGTCGTTGTGGAAGCGGCGGGCCATCGGCACCCTGCGCACCGCCTCGGTCAGTTCGCGGGCGGCCTCCTCTCCCCCGGGCGCCTGGCGGACCCCCTCGACCTGCGGGGCCTCGGCGAACACGGCCCGCAGCGCCTGGCTGAGGTCGCTCTCGGCGACCTCCCGGTGCTCCTCCTCGGCCTGCCGGGCGGCGTGGGCGGCCTCGTAGAGGACGATCGAGGCGGCCGGGTCGAGCACCCCGGAGGTGGCGAGTTCCTGGGCGACCGAGGCCCGCCTGAGCAGCTGCGCGTCGAGCCCGGCACGGGTCGCGTCGATCCGGGCGTGCAGCCGGTCCAGACGGCCGGCGGTCCAGCTCAGGTACAGGCCGAACGCGACGAGGGCGACGAGGATCCAGATGAGGGTTGCGGTCACGGGCGGCAAGGTTACCGAGGTGCGGCCGGCACGCTACGAGCGCCTGGGCGAGCGGGCCGGGGCCCGGGGAGCCGGTCGCGGTGCGACGCTCCGGCCGGGAAGGCGCGTACCGCCGCCGTGAACCCCGCGCACAACGGCACGCCGAGCCGCCACGCTGCCACCACGAGCTCACGCACGCGTGCCGCCGTTCCGGCCCCCGCGCGCGGCCCTCAGTCCCGCGCCAGCCCCAGCCGTGCCCGCAGCCCGGGTGTCCGGTCCGTGCGCTCGTCCGTTGCCACTGCCGTCGTTCCGTCGGTCACCGTCTCGTACACCGACAGGATGTCCGCGCCGACCGTCGACCAGTCGAACCGCCGGACATGGGCGCTGCCCCGCTCGCGCAGTTCCGCACGCCGGGCCGGGTCCTCCAGCAGCCGTACCGCCGCCTCGGCGAGCGCGTCGGCGTTCTCGTTGGCGAACAGTTCGCCCGCGGCTCCCCGGTCCAGGACCTGCGCGAAGGCGTCCAGGTCCGAGGCGAGCACCGGCGCCCCCGCCGACATCGCCTCGACCAGGACGATCCCGAAGCTCTCGCCGCCGGTGTTGGGGGCGACGTACAGGTCGACACTGCGCAGGAAGCGTGCCTTGTCCTCGTCGCTGACCATGCCGAGGAACTCCACCCGCGAGCGCAGCTCCTCGGGCAGGTCCTCCACCGCCTCCTCCGCGTCGCCGCGCCCGGCGACCAGCAGCCGGGCCTGCGGCCGGGCGGCGAGGATCCGCGGCAGCGCCTTCATCAGCACCGGCAGGCCCTTGCGGGGTTCGTCGATCCGGCCGATGAAGCCGATCGTGTCGCCCTGCCACTCCGGCTTGGGCTCGGCCTTGGCGAAGAAGTCGACGTCGACGCCGTTGGGGATGACGACCGCGTCCCCGCCCAGGTGCTCGACCAGCGTGCGGCGGGCGTACTCGCTCACCGCGATCCGCGCGCTGATCTTCTCCAGGGCGGCCTGCAGGATCGAGTACGCGGCGATCATGGCCTTGGAGCGCGGGTTGGAGGTGTGGAAGGTCGCGACCAGCGGGCCCTGCGCGGCCCAGCAGGTGAGCAGCCCGAGGGACGGCGAGGACGGCTCGTGGATGTGCACGACGTCGAACGCGCCGTCGTGCAGCCACCGGCGCACCCGCGCGGCCGACAGGAAGCCGAAGTTCAGCCGGGCGACCGAGCCGTTGTACGGCACCGGGACGGCGCGGCCGGCCGAGACGACGTACGGCGGCAGCGGGGTGTCGTCGTCGGAGGGGGCGAGCACGGACACCTCGTGGCCGAGGCGGATGAAGTACTCGGCCAGGTCCCGGATGTGGAACTGGACGCCGCCCGGCACGTCCCAGGAGTACGGGCAGACGATGCCGATCCTCACGACGGGTCCTTCGCGGGGTCGAGATCGGCCACCCACAACCGCTGCAGCATGTGCCAGTCCTCCGGATGCTCGGCGATCCCCGTGGCGAAGGCGTCGGCCAGCGCCTGTGTCATGACAGACGTCTTCTCGGTCCGGGTACCTGTCTCGGGCACCTCGACCGGGGGATGCACCCGGCCCAGCATCATGCGCGCGTCGTCGTACCAGAGCGTCACCGGAAGCAGCACCGCGCCGGTGTGCAGGGCGAGCAGCGCGGGTCCGGCCGGCATCCGGGCCGTCTCGCCGAAGAACTTGACCTCCACGCCGGAGGCGGACAGGTCCCGGTCGGCCACCAGGCAGACCACGCCGCCGTCGCGCAGCCGCCGGGCCAGCGTGCCGAACGCGGAGCCGCCGCTGTGCGGCAGCACCTCCATGCCGAGGCCCTCGCGGTAGGCGACGAACCGGTCGTAGAGGGTCTCCGGCTTCAGGCGCTCGGCGACCGTCGTGAACGGCATCTTCAGCGCGGTGGTCAGCCACGCACCGGCCAGGTCCCAGTTGCCGAGGTGCGGCAGGGCAAGGACGACGCCCTTGCCGGCCGCCAGGCCCTCGTCCAGCCGGTGCAGGTCCCTGATCTCGAGCCCGGCCACGACGCGTTCCGCGCTCCAGGCCGGGAGCCGGAAGGACTCGATCCAGTAGCGCAGGTACGAGCGCATGCCCGCGCGGGAGAGCTCGGCGAGGCGCTGCGGGCTCGCGTCGGGCACCACGCGCGCGAGGTTGCTCTCCAGGCGCAGCACGCCCGCGCCGCGCCGCTTCCACGCGACGTCCGCGATCGTCCGGCCGAGCCGCACCGCGACCGGCTCGGGCAGCTTCTTGACGGTGCTCCAGCCCAGGCCGTACAGCGCGTCCGTCAGTCGTTCCCGGGCGCTCATTTCGCGGCCTCGCTCCCCTGCGCGGTGCTCCCCTGCTCGGGGCCGGACCGTGCGGCCGCCTCGTCCGCCCGGTCCGCCTCGGCGGATTCCCGGCGCACGGTGACGACCCGCTGGATCAGCGTGACCAGGCTTCCCACGGCGACGATCCACAGCGCGACGGGCAGCAGGTACTGGATACCGGGCACCCCGAAGGCGTGCAGGCCCGCGAGTCCGGCCGCGACCAGGGAGATCACCAGCCGCTCGGCCCGCTCGATCAGACCGTTCACGGCGACCGGCAGCCCGATCGACTCGCCCCGGGCCTTGGTGTACGACACCACCTGGCCGCTCGCCAGACAGAAGATCGAGACCGCGCACAGCACGAGGTCGTCGCCGCCCCCGGCGTACCAGAGCGCGAATCCGCCGAAGACCGCGCCGTCGGCGACCCGGTCGAGCGTGGAGTCCAGGAAGGCGCCCCAGCGGCTGGAGCGGCCCAGCTGGCGGGCCATGTTGCCGTCGACGAGGTCGGAGAACACGAAGAGCGTGATCACGACCGTGCCCCAGAAGAACTCGCCCTGCGGGTAGAACACCAGCGCGCCCGCCATCACGCCGGCGGTGCCGATCAGCGTGACCGTGTCGGGGCTGACGCCCCGCCGGATCAGAAACGCGGCGAACGGTGTGAGGACACGCGTGAAGAATGCACGCGCGTACTTGTTCAGCATGGCCTTCCCGAGGTTCGGTGTGGCCGCGCGGCCCCTGCTGGCCACCGGCTGGCCCATCGTAGCCACGCGCGCGTGCGGGCGGCGGCCGGGCGCCGGTTCGCGGGACGGGCGGGAGCGGCGGGCGCGATCACGTCCGTCGTATGGACGCACCGTGACGGGAGTGGAAAGCTCGAAGAACCGCGGGCGTCACCGCAGCCGCCACCGCACGCGGAGTCGCACGTCCGCGCCCACAGAAGACCTCACCGTGTACGGGAGGCAAGGCCATGGGCGACAAGGCGAACGCACACCCCGGAGCCGCCGGCAGGGCAACAGCGGCCGACCATCCCACGTCCGTACGGAATGTGGTGCTGGTCGGCCACTCCGGATCGGGCAAGACGACGTTGGTGGAAGCTCTCGCGCTCACCGCGGGAGCAGTGAACCGGGCGGGCCGCGTGGAGGACGGCGGCACCGTTTCCGACTACGACGACATCGAGCACCGCCAGCAGCGGTCGGTACAGCTCTCCCTGGTGCCCGTCGAATGGGACGGCATCAAGGTCAATCTTCTGGACACCCCCGGATACGCCGACTTCGTCGGGGAACTCAGGGCCGGTCTGCGAGCGGCGGACGCGGCCCTCTTCGTCGCCTCGGCCTCCGACGGCGTGGACGGCTCGACCCGCATGGTGTGGGAGGAGTGCGCGGCGGTCGGCATGCCGCGCGCCATCGTGATCACGCACCTGGAGTCCGCGCGCGCGGACTACGAGGAGATGACGCGGATCTGCGCGGACGCCTTCGGCGCCGACGACCCCGACGCCGTGCTCCCGCTCTACCTGCCGCTGCACGGACCCCCGGCGCCGGACGGGCACGCGCCCGTGACCGGCCTGATCGGGCTGCTGTCGCAGAAGCTGTTCGACTACTCCTCCGGACAGCGCACGGAGTCCGAACCCGGGCAGGACCTGCTGCCGCGGATCGAGGAGGCCCGCAACCGGCTCATCGAGGGGATCATCGCCGAGAGCGAGGACGAGACCCTCATGGACCGCTATCTCGGCGGCGAGCAGGTCGACGTCAAGACGCTCGTCCAGGACCTGGAGCGGGCCGTCGCGCGCGGTGTCTTCTTCCCCGTCCTGGCCGCCGCCCCCGCCGCCGAGGGCGCCCGGCAGGGCCTCGGCACCGTCGAGCTGCTGGAGCTGGTCACCGGCGGCTTCCCGACCCCGCTGGAGCGCGAGGCTCCCCGGGTGACCACGGTCGACGGCAGGCCGCGCGAGCTGAAGCCGTGCGATCCGTCCGGGCCGCTGGTCGCGGAGGTGGTGAAGACGGCGTCGGACCCCTACGTCGGCCGCGTCTCGCTCGTCCGCGTCTTCTCCGGCACCCTGCGCCCCGACGAGACGGTCCACGTCTCGGGGCACGGCCTCGCCGACCGCGGGCACGAGGATCACGACGTCGACGAACGGATCGGCGCGCTGTCCCGGCCGTTCGGCAAGCAGCAGCGGGCGCTGACCCACTGCATCGCCGGCGACCTCGCGTGCGTGGCGAAACTGAACCGCGCGGAGACCGGCGACACCCTCTCCGCCAAGGACGACCCGCTGCTGATGGAACCGTGGGAGATGCCCGACCCGCTGCTGCCGCTGGCCATCCAGGCGCACAGCAAGGCGGACGAGGACAAGCTCTCCCAGGGCCTGGCCCGGCTGGTCGCCGAGGACCCCACCATGCGTCTGGAGCAGAACCAGGACACCCACCAGGTGGTCCTGTGGTGCCTCGGCGAGGCCCACGCCGACGTGGCCCTGGAGCGGCTGCGCAGCCGCTACGGCGTCCAGGTCGACGTCGTACCGCACCAGGTCTCCCTGCGGGAGACGTTCGCCGACAAGTCGGCCGGGCGCGGGCGGCATGTGAAGCAGTCCGGCGGGCACGGGCAGTACGCCATCTGCGAGATCGAGGTGGAACCGCTGCCCGGCGGCTCGGGCATCGAGTTCGTGGACAAGGTGGTCGGCGGGGCCGTGCCGCGGCAGTTCATCCCCTCCGTCGAGAAGGGCGTGCGCGCCCAGGCGGCCAAGGGCGTCGCGGCCGGCCATCCGCTCATCGACGTCCGGATCACCCTCCTCGACGGCAAGGCGCACTCGGTGGACTCCTCCGACGCCGCCTTCCAGACGGCCGGGGCGCTGGCGCTGCGGGAGGCCGCGGCCGACGCGAAGATCCACCTCCTGGAGCCGGTCGCGGAGGTGAGTGTGCTGGTCGGCGACGAGTACGTGGGCGCCGTGATGAGCGACCTCTCGGGTCGGCGCGGCCGGGTGCTCGGCACCGAGCAGACCGCGGGCAGCCGCACCCTGGTCCGCGCCGAGGTGCCGGAGATCGAGATCGGCCGGTACGCCGTCGACCTGCGCTCCCTCTCGCACGGCACCGCCCGCTTCAGCCGCTCCTACGCGCGGCACGAGCCGATGCCGCCGCAGGTCGCCGAAAGGGTCCGCGAACAGACCCGCGATTCCGCGTAGTCGGTCCCGGGCACAAGCCGGGTGGGGTCAACGGGCCCCATCCGGAAGGTCTTTGTGGAACGCTCCCCTCCGCGTCGGCGGGCGGCTTCGGCCGTCCGCCGACGAACTGTCGGTGGCTGCGGATACCCTGATGACCTGATCAACAGGTGTGCCGGGCAAGGAAGTCGGGAAAGCCGCACAACGACAGTGGGCGGCGATCGGGGGCGGGAATGACCGTTGACAGCGGTTACGGGGACATCTTCGGTCCCCAGGTGCCGCGCACGGGCGACGAGGGGCAGACGGCGACGTTCGCGCTGGCCTCGGCGGCCTACCGCGACACCGGCGTCGAGCAGATCCTGGACGCCAACAGCGAATGGCACCAGTCGGCCGTGAAGGCGGGCAGGATCAAGCTGTTCCGGCCGAATCTCGGCGAGGCCTTCTCCCGCGCGGTCGTCGACCGCATGATCGGCCCCGGCCGCAAACCCCTCATCCAGTCCTTCGGCGCCGAGCCGCAGGTCGTCGTCGAGCACTGCCTGGCGGCCAACAACATCCGCAAGGAGCGCGACAACCGCCTGACCGTCGTGATGGTCCTGTGCGGCGTCCTGTTCCTGCCCGGACTGCTCGCCTGGCTGCTCGTCTTCCAGCTGCGCACCAGCATGGCCAGGCGCGAGGACCGGCGGGTCGGCGCCCTCGCCACCGTGCTGCTCGTCGCCGTCGGCGCCCTCGCCGTGCTCTTCCTGGTCAAGATGCCGTTCACCGGCTTCTGGGGCTGGTACGCGCGCGCGTCGCTCGTCCTGCCCGTCGTCGGCTGGTACCTGGCCAAGCAGATCTGCGAGCGCACGGCCGCGGACCTGCGCGAGCGCTGGGACGGCCTGCTGGCCGGCAGCAGTGTCGGCGCCAAGGTCCCCGAGGCCGTCCCGAGCAGCCCCGGCGAGAACGCGGCCGAGCAGCTCCGCCAGTCCCTGGCCAAGCTCAGCGCCGAGCAGCGCTCCAACTCCGTCTTCTACGCCGGCCCCAAGGGCATCCTCGGCATGGGCACCCGCTGGGGCAGCTGGCAGCTCGCCGAGGATCTCGTCGCCGCCGACCCCACCCGCGAGATCCACCCCTTCCGCAGCTGGGACGTCATACGGTCCATCCACGACCAGCTGAAGATGCTGGCGCGCGGCCCGCTGAACACCGGCGGCTTCCCGACCCCGTCCATACGGCACTGGGTCGTCACGCCGATCGGCGAGAACGCCAAGGCGGTGGCCCGGCCCGGCGGCACCGACGTCGAGGCCTACCAGGTCAAGCAGCACGCGATACAGGAGATCTGCAACAAGCAGCAGTTCGGCGCGGGCGACCGGCACTACCTGGGCGTGCAGTGGACGCTGTGGGACGGGCAGCTGGTGATCACCATGCTGATCACGGTCACCGTGCTGCACGAGACGCTGCGCATCGAGGTCACCGGCCACGCGCTCGGCCCGGTGCACCCCTTGTTCACCTCGAAGTCCGAGGCCCCCACCAGGGAGGTCAGCAAGTCCCTCAAGCCCTGGGAGACCCGGACGATCAAGCTGCCGCTGGTCAACGCCGACGAGGTGGTACGCCTCGCCGCCCGGGCCCCGCTCGGCTGGTACCCGCCGCTGCTGAACTGGCTCGGCGGCAGCCTGGTCCTGCCCGAGCCGTTCGGCCTGCGGCACGCCTGGGCCGACAAGCCGTGGCGGCACCGCTTCATGGCCGACGACGCCCTGCGGGCGGCCACTCCGGTGCTGCGCGTGGTGCACGCGGCGGCGATCAAGGTGCTGGAGGAGAACGGCGTGAACACCGAGAAGTTCGGCGCACGCTCCGCGTTCCTCAGTACGGCCGTGCAGGACCCCGCGCCCCGGAAGGCGGACGTGTACGACGCGTGACGGCAGCGGGCGCCGGTCCCCCGGACGGCGCCCGTCCTCGCGTCATACGGCCGGCCAGGCCTCCGCCAGCATCTTCCGGGTGTCCGCCAGCAGCTGCGGCAGCACCTTGGTGTGCCCCACCACCGGCATGAAGTTCGTGTCGCCTCCCCAGCGCGGCACGATGTGCTGGTGGAGATGGGCCGCGATCCCGGCGCCGGCGACCGTGCCCTGGTTCATGCCGATGTTGAAGCCGTGCGCCCCGGACGCGGTGCGCAGAGCCGTCATCGCCTGCTTGGTCAGAGCCGCCAGCTCGACGGTCTCCGGCTCGGTGAGATCGGTGTAGTCCGCGACATGGCGGTAGGGCACGACCATCAGGTGGCCGCCGTTGTACGGGTACAGGTTCAGCACCGCGTAGACCTGCTCACCGCGCCGGACGACGAGGCCGTCCTCGTCGGATTTGGCCGGAATCGAGCAGAAGGGACATCCGTCGTCGGCCCCGGGGCCGGTCGGCTTGTTCTCGCCCTGGATGTAGGCCATCCGATGGGGTGTCCACAGACGCTGGAACGCGTCCTGCGTCCCCACTCCCCACTGCTGCTCCGGCTCACTCGTCATGCCATGCAGCATATGGCGTCGCCCGTTCGAGCCGTGTCGCCGGGGCGCGCGGAAGGGCGGCCCGGGCGAAGCTGGGCCCGTGTACGAAGACGACCGCCGGGGCCGCTGGGAGCAGCTCACCGAGGTGCCGCTCGCACTGGCGTCCGTCGCCTTCCTCATCGCCTACGCGGTCCGCGTCCTGGCCACCGGTCTCTCCGGGGTCGGACAGGATCTGACCCTGGCGGTGATGCTGGGCGCCTGGACGCTGTTCGTCGTGGACTACGCGGTCCGCTGGCGCCTCGGCGGGCAGGGGCTGCGCTTCGTACGGGCGAACTGGCTGGACGCGCTGGTGGTGCTGCTGCCGCTGCTGCGTCCGCTGCGGATCGTTCGGCTGTACGAGGCGGTCCAGCGCCGCCACGGACAGCCCCGGCTCTCGCTGTACGCGCGCGTGATCACCTATGCCGGGGTGTCCGCCGTGCTGCTCGGCTTCGCGGGCGCCCTGGCGGTGTACCAGCGGGAGCGCGGGGCGCCGGGCACGTCCATGCACACCTTCGGGGACGCCGTCTGGTGGACCTGCGCCACGCTCACCACGGTCGGCTACGGCGACGTCGTGCCCGTCACCTTCTGGGGCCGGCTGATCGCCGTCGGCATGATGGCCGGCGGCCTGGCCCTGCTCGGCGCGGTCACCGGCTCGTTCTCGTCCTGGCTGATCCAGGTGTTCTCCCGGGAGGACGACGAAAGGCCCCCGGGGAGCTGAACTCCCCGGGGGCCTTCGAGCACCGGATCAGACCTGCGTCCGCTCCTCGACGACCTTCGCGATCTTCGCGAGGGCCTCCTCGAACGGGATGCCGTTCTCCTGCGAGCCGTCGCGGTAGCGGAACGACACCGTGCCGCCGTTCATGTCGTCGTCACCCACGATGATCATGAACGGCACCTTCTGCTTCTGCGCCGTCCTGATCTTCTTCTGCATGCGGTCGGACGAGGAGTCCACCTCGACCCGCAGCCCCTTGCGCTTCGCCTCCGCGGCGAACTTCTCCAGGTACTCGACGTGCGCGTCGCCCACCGGGATGCCGATCGCCTGCACCGGCGCCAGCCACGCCGGGAAGGCACCCGCGTAGTGCTCCAGCAGCACCGCGAAGAACCGCTCGATGGAGCCGAACAGCGCGCGGTGGATCATGACCGGGCGCTGCTTGGAGCCGTCGGGGCCGGTGTACTCCAGGTCGAAGCGCTCGGGCAGGTTGAAGTCGAGCTGGATCGTCGACATCTGCCAGGTACGGCCGATGGCGTCCTTGGTCTGGACGGAGATCTTCGGGCCGTAGAAGGCGGCGCCGCCCGGGTCCGGGACCAGCGGCAGGCCCTGCTTCTCGGCGACCTCGCGCAGCGTCTCGGTCGCCTCCTCCCACACCTCGTCGGAGCCGACGAACTTCTCCGGGTCCTTGGTCGACAGCTCCAGGTAGAAGTCGGTCAGACCGTAGTCCCGCAGCAGCCCGAGCACGAAGGTGAGCGTCTTGTCGAGCTCCTCCGACATCTGCTCGCGGGTGCAGTAGATGTGCGCGTCGTCCTGCGTGAAGCCACGCGCCCGGGTGAGGCCGTGCACGACGCCCGACTTCTCGTACCGGTACACCGTCCCGAACTCGAAGAGGCGCAGCGGCAGTTCACGGTACGAGCGGCCGCGCGCGTCGAAGATCAGGTTGTGCATGGGGCAGTTCATGGGCTTGAGGTAGTAGTCCACGCCCTCGTCGAGCTGCATGGGCGGGTACATGCCGTCGGCGTACCAGTCCAGGTGCCCGGACGTCTCGAAGAGCTTCCCCTTGGTGGCGTGCGGGGTGTAGACGAACTCGTAGCCCTCTTCCTCGTGCCGGCGGCGCGAGTAGTCCTCCATCACGCGGCGGACGATGCCGCCCTTGGGGTGGAAGACGGCGAGGCCGGAACCGATCTGCTCCGGGATGGAGAACAGGTCCAGCTCGCTGCCCAGCTTGCGGTGGTCGCGCTTCTCGGCCTCGGCGAGGAAGTCCAGGTAGCCCTTGAGCTCGTCCTTGGACGGCCAGGCGGTGCCGTAGATGCGCTGGAGCATCGGGTTCTTCTCGCTGCCGCGCCAGTAGGCGGCGGCGTTGCGCATCAGCTTGAACGCCGGGATCAGGCGGGTCGAGGGCAGGTGCGGACCGCGGCACAGGTCCTTCCAGCACAGCTCGCCGGTCTTGGCGTCCAGGTTGTCGTAGATCGTCAGCTCGCCGGCGCCGACCTCGACGTCCGCGCCGTCGTCGGAGGAGGCGGCGCCCTTGAGGCCGATCAGCTCCAGCTTGTAGGGCTCGTTCGCGAGCTCCTCACGGGCGGCCTCGTCGGTCACCACGCGGCGGGCGAACTTCTGCCCGCGCTTCTGGATCTCCTGCATCTTCTTCTCGATGGCCTTGAGATCCTCGGGCGTGAACGGCTTCTCGACGTCGAAGTCGTAGTAGAAGCCGTCCTTGACCGGCGGTCCGATGCCGAGCTTGGCCTCGGGGAACAGCTCCTGCACGGCCTGCGCCAGGACGTGCGCGGTGGAGTGGCGCAGGATGTTCAGGCCGTCCTCGGAGGAGATCTCGACGCCCTCGACCTCCTCGCCGTCGGCCAGGGCGTACGACAGGTCCCTGAGCTCGCCGCCCACCCGCGCGGCGATGATCGAGCGCTCGCCTGCGAAGAGCTCGGCGGCCGTAGTGCCCGTCGTCACCACGCGCTCTTCCCGCTCGGAATCGCGTTGGATGATCACACGGACGTCTGACACCGGTCTCTCCTGACTGAAGGGGGGCTGCGGCGCCATACCGGGAGCGCACGCATGACGGGATCGTACCGACCCGCACCCGCCCAGGGCGAAATCAATCCCCTCCGCAGGCTTCCTCGAAGAAGTCGAGATTCTCCTGGAGCGACTTCATCAGCCGGTCCCGCTCCGCCTCGTCGACCTGCACGGGTACGACGCTGGAGACGCCGGTGAGCTTGCGGAAGCCGCCCCGGCTCTCCAGCCGCCCGTGCACCCGCACCGGCAGCCCGACGAGGTGGGCGTGGCCGGCGATCCGGTAGGACTCCTCGTCCAGGGTCAGCCGAACGTGCGGGATCTCCGCCCCGGCCAGCACGCGCAGCCGTACCGCCCCCTCGCCGCGCGGCCCCGACCGGCGCATCCGGACCACGGCGCCGGTGACGCGCACCGCCACGGACGGCTCCGCGCGCAGATAGCGGGCCCCGGCCTCGCGCAGCACCGGCAGGTCGCCCGGGGAGAACTCGACGGCCTCGGCACCGGCCGCGCAGCCGTCGGGGACCCCGGCGGCGGGCGCCCAGTCGACGGCGACGCGCGCGCCCTCGGTGCCGCGGACGAGGGCGATCAGGGCCTCGGTGAGCTCGCGGCTGACGCCGGCCTCGACGGCGCCGTCGAAGGCGTCCATGCCGCCGGTGGCCCGCCGGTAGTCGATGGCCTCGCGGGCGGCGTACAGCGCCTGGTGCAGGCGCACGGCGAGCGGGCGGCCGGTGCCGACGGGCACGAAGGCGGTCAGGCTCCGGCCGCCGGCCGGGGAACCGACCAGGACGTTCTCCAGCATCGCGGCGGCCGGGCGGCGATGCCGGGCGCCGTGGTAGCCGGCACGCGCGCGGGTGGCGAGGGCGGCGGCGAGGAGCGTCTGCCGGGCGGCGGTGCGCAACTGCTCCTCGACGGTCCAGGGCGTGGTGCCGGCGGGGCCCGTGGGGACGTCCCGCCACCAGCGGATCTCGTCGCTGGGCACGGCGAGGCAGACCAGCACCTCGTGGGCGGAGGGGGTGCCACTGCGGGCGAGGGCGACGAGCGCCTCGCCGAGCAGGTCGTCGCTGTCGGGGAAGGCGCGGGACTCGGGGACGAGCAGGCTGGTCCCGGCGCCGCCCGGTCCGGGCGGGGTCCAGCGGCCGTAGCGTCCGGGGGCGCCGCCGCGGCGCTGCCAGCCGTGCCGGCGCAGCAGGGCGCTGAGGACGGCGGGGTCGACCTGGCCGGGCTCGGGGGGTTGGTGCCGGCCGACAGGGCCGGCCGGGTGCGGCCGGACCGGTCGCAGGGGTTCCTCGGTGGGGCGGTGCGTCATGGTCTGCCTCCCGTCCCGACCCGCGTCATGATCTCGCACAGCGCACGGTCGTCGAAGATGCGTGGGGTCGGGATCCGCACGGTGGTCCGGGTGCGGCCGGTGACCGGCTGCCCGGCGAGGTTGACCCAGTAGCAGCAGTGCCTGAGGTCGAGCCGGTCGTGGCTGGCGCGCAGCCAGTCGTCCTGGGAGCGCGGGACGAGCATCACGACAAGGATCTTGTGCACGGAGACCGGGGTGCGGGCGAGCTTGCGCAGGTGGTCGTTGTCCAGCGTGAAGGAGAAGGTGCGGCCCGGAGGGCCGGGCGGGATCTGGTAGGTGGCCTTCAGCTGCACCTTGATGGTGACCTCGTCGTCGACCGTGTGCCCGGGTGCGCTGTGGCTGACGTGCCAGTCGATGCCGTTGTCCGGGAACGGCTGCGACAGCGAGCACCCCGCGGCCGCCGCGACCGCGTGCAGATAGCCCACCTGCAACGTCTCCATGCAGGCGGTGGTGGCGAGTGTGCCGCGATGAGGGCCCGTGCGCTCGGGCAGCAGCCCGCCCCGCTCGGGCTGCGCTATCGCCATGACGAACAGCCTTCCACGCCAGGTGAATCCCCGTGGCGGGCCGCTGAACTGCAAGGACCCGCACTCCTGTTGTGTCCTTCCGGCGTACGGCGCAAACAGCCCGGGTATCACCGAAACGGGCAGAGGACGGGACGTCATCTGCCGTGGGCTGGCGAGGAGTTGTGGATATGGCGAGCTGGTATGAGGGCCCGCTGGCGGCATTCGACACGGAGACGACAGGCGTACACGTCGAAACCGACCGGATCGTGTCGGCGGCGATCGTGGTCCAGGACACCCCGGGCGCCCGGCCGCGGGTGACCCGGTGGCTGGTGAACCCGGGTGTGCCGGTGCCGGAGGCGGCGACGGCGGTGCACGGGCTGACGGAGGAGCATCTGCAGCGCAACGGCCGCTGGCCCGCGCCGGTGATGCACGAGATAGCCGAGAGACTGGCGGAACAGGCCCTCGCGGGCCGCCCGCTGGTGGTGATGAACGCGCCGTTCGATCTGACGATCCTCGATCGTGAGCTGCGCCGCCATCGGGCGTCGTCCCTGGACCACTGGTTCGAGAGGGCCCCGCTGCTGGTGCTCGATCCGAGGGTCCTGGACAAGCATCTGGACCGCTACCGCAAGGGCCGGCGCACGCTCACCGACCTGTGCGCGCACTACGGGGTCGCCCTGGACGGCGCGCATGACGCGGGCGCGGACGCGCTGGCCGCGCTGGAGGTCGTACGGGCGGTGGGGCGCCGTTTCGCGGCGCGGCTCGAGCCGTTCTCGCCCGCCCAACTGCACATGTCGCAGGCGGTGTGGCACGCGGCGCAGGCGCGGGGACTCCAGGCGTGGTTCGCGCGCAGCGGCACGGAAGAAGCGGTGGACCCGGCCTGGCCACTGCGTCCGGATCTTCCGGCGGCGGCATGAGAAAGGCCGGTCCGTACGGACCGGCCTTCTTTCCCGGTGGGCGATACTGGGTTCGAACCAGTGACCTCTTCGGTGTGAACGAAGCGCTCTCCCACTGAGCTAATCGCCCGGGAACGCACTGAACCATACAGGCCTTCGCGGGTTTCCTTCAAACCGCTTCCAAGTGCGCGGCCAGGCCCCGCCGCCCGGCCCGCATCATCAGCCAGTGGTTGGCGCGGAAGACGGGCCGTCCGGGCACGGCCAGTGCGCGCATCAGCGGCTTGCGCACGTCGACGACCTGCTCGTAGCGGGCCAGGCTGCCGGTGCCGTCCGGGGTGACGGTCCAGCACGCCCAGCCCTCCAGGTCACCGGAGAGGGCGATCTCCAGCACCCCGGCCGCCGGATCGCGCCGCGCCTCCCGCGCGGTGAAGGTCAGGTCGTACGGCAGCACCGAGCGGATGCGGACCACGCCGCTGGTGTCGTCGAGCCGGGTCACCTCGCGCACCTGGGGCCACCAGCGGGGGTAGTCGTCGGCGCGCTCCAGGGCGTCGTAGACGGCGGCGGGCGGCGCGGACAGGGGCCACAGGCTGCGGAATCGGTAATGGGACCAGTCCATGGGCCGAGTGTGGCACCGGAACTGAGTAGGTTCTGAGTACGCGCACTCATGTCGTACGGCGTGACGGGGACCACACTCCACACCATGACGCACATCCCGTCCCCCGCCGAGGAGCTGCGGTTCCTCGACGCCGAGCTGCGGCAACTGGACGCACGGCGTTCCCAGTTGCTGGCCCGCCGCGGCTGGCTGGTCGCCACCCTGGAGGCGGCCCGCCCGGCGCCGGCCTTCGCACCGCCGCGCCCCGAGGCATCGCCGCCGCGGGTGCAGAACGTGCTCCTGCTGCTCGGCGGCACCCTGCTCACCATCGCCGCGATGGCGTTCACGCTGGTCGGCTGGGGGCACCTGGGCATCGCCGGCCGCTCCGCGGTGCTCGGCGCGATCACCGTGGCGGCGCTCGCGGCCCCGCTGCCGCTGCTGGCCCGCGGGCTGCGCTCGACGGCGGAGGCGGTGGCGGGGCTCGGTCTGGCGCTGACGGTGCTGGACGCCTACGCGCTGCACGAGGTCGCGCTGGGCGAGGTGGACGGGGTCGGCTACACGGCGGTCGCGGCGGCGGTGCTCGCGGTGCTCTGGACGGCGTACGGTCTGCTGCCGCGGACGGCGCAGTTGCGGCTGCCGCTGCCCGCCGCGCTGGCCGCGGCCCAACTGCCGTTGCTGTGGTGGGTGCCGGCGGCGGACGGCGGGCCCTACGGGCTGGCCGCGGCGCTGCTGGTCACCGCCGGCTTCGACACGGCTGTGGCGCTCCGGGTGCCCGCCCGTTCCGTACGGATCGTCGCCGCGGTGGGCGCGTACGGGCTGGGCGCCGGGGGCGTGCTGACGGCCGGGGGTCTGTCCTGGACGGCCACCGGTCCGAGCGCCGCCGCCCGTGCGGCGGCGCTCCTCCTCCTCGCGGCGCTGATCGCCCTGACGGCGGCCCGGCGCACGGCCGCGGTGGCCGCGCCCCTCGGCGGTCTCCTCCTGGTCGCGGCTCTGGGCGGCATCCCGCGCGCGGTGCTGCCGGAGGTGTGGACAGTTCCGGTGCATCTGGCGTGCGGCGTGGCCCTGTTGGCGGCGGTACGCGTGCAGCGGCTGCCCGAGCCGGTGCGCCGGGGCCTCGGCCAGGCGTCCGCGGCGGTCCAGGCGCTCGCCGTCCTGTGGGCGGCACCGCTCGTCGCCGTCACCCTGCTCGGCCCGCTCGCCTGGATCGACCGCCCCTGGTCCGGGGCGCCGTCGGACATCCGGGCCGCGGTGACGGCCCAGGTGCCGTGGCCCGCGCAGTCGGAGACGGCTCCGCTGGTCCTGGCCGCCGTCGCCGCGGTACTGGCGCTCTCGGCCCGCCCCGGGGCGAGGACGGCGGCGCTGGTGCTGGGCGGGGCCACGGCGCTCGTGCTGCCGCCGGTGCTGCAACTGCCCTACGAGGCAGGCCTGTTGGCGGCACTCACAGTGGTGGCCCTCGCCCTGGTCCCGGCAGCGCCGACGGCCACGTGCCTCGCCGTGGCCGCCTCCCTGCACGCGGCCTCCCTGGCCCTGGCCGCGCAGTCCGCGACCCTGACCGTCCTCACCGCACTGACGCTTCTCTTCGCGGCGGCCTCCCGGCGCCGCGCTCTCGTCGCGGCACCGGCGGCCCTCGCCTGGGCCACCGCGCTGGCCTGCGCGATCGGCGCCGCCGCCGGCTGGGCCCCGCAGCACACCGCGCTGCTGGTCCTGACAGTCCCGGTGGCCGCCGCCCTGCTCGCCTCCCGCGCCGCCGAGGCGGCACTCCCCGTCGAGGTGACGGGTGCCGCCGCGGGCCTGCTCGCCATCGCGCTGACGATCGCCGACCCGCCGTCGCTCGCCCTGGTCCTCGCCCTGTGCGCAGTGATCACCGCGGCCACGGCGCTCCGCCCGGACCGCCGCCGAGTCGGCTACGCGTCCGCCGCCCTCTTCGTGCTGGCCGCCTGGGTCCGCCTGGCGGCCTGGGAGGTCGACGCCCCGGAGGCCTACACGCTCCCGGTGACGATCCCGGCCCTGCTCGTGGGCGCCCTGCGCAGGCGCCGCGAGCCGGGGACCTCGTCCTGGACGGCGTACGGCCCGGGCCTGGCCGCGACCCTGCTGCCGAGCCTGGTCGCGGCCTGGGCCGACCCGCACTGGACGCGCCCCCTCCTGCTGGGCCTGGCGGCCCTGTCGCTCACCCTGCTGGGCGGCGGCCACCAGCTGCAGGCACCGCTCCTGCTGGGCGGCGCGACCCTGCTCCTGGACGCCCTCCACGAGCTGGCCCCCTACCTGATCCAGGTGGCGGGCGCCCTCCCCCGCTGGGCCGCCCCGGCCCTCGCCGGCCTCCTGCTGCTCGCCCTGGGTGCGACGTACGAGCAACGCATCAGGGACGTCCGGCGGGTGCAGGGGATCCTGGGGAGGATGACCTGACCCGCACGGGTGCGGGGAACCGCGCGTCCGGCCCCCACCGGCCCGTGGTTCCCCGCCGCCGTCACGGCATCCTGTGCCCGAGGAGCGCCAGGTTCTCGATGGCGGCGAGCCCGTACAGGGCGGTGTCGTTCGTGGACACCCAGGCGGCCTCGCTGCCCGGCACCAACGCCATCGGCCCGCTCAGTTCCACGGTCTTCCAGGGCGCCGACTCCTTGTACCCGTCGGAGTTGTAGAACTTCTCCCACGCCCGCTTGGCCAGCTTCTCGTCCCCGGTTTTGACGGCCGCGTAGGCATCGAGCCGCGAGTGCCCCTGGAAGAGCAGCAGGTTCCCGAAGTTGGAGCCGTAGCGCGCCGCCTGCTCGGCCTTGGTGGCGTTGAAGTAGCGGCAGTAGTCGAAGTACGCCTCGTTGAACTCGGGCATGTCGACGAGGTCGATGAGCTCGGCGCACAGCTCGTTGAGCCCGAACACGGCGGACAGATGCGACACCCCCACCACCGGCTTCTCGGCGACGGCGAAGCGGCCGGTGTCCAGGTCGTAGAGCCCGGTGCCCTGCACGAAGCCGTTGGGCTGCGCGGCGATGGTCTCCATGGTCGACAGCACCCGCGCCCTGGCCTTCTCCCACTTGGGCCCCTTGCGCTCCCACTCGGTCAGCCAGGCGGAGACCAGTCCGCTCCAGTCCGTGCCGAAGCCGATCGACAGCGCGTGCCGGTCGGGCGTGTACGGCTCGGTGCGGATCTTGCGGATCGGGTCGAGGACGAGGAACGTCTCGTCGGAGTCGACGTTGGCGTGCATGAGGTCTCCGACGCGCTCGTCGCCGGTGAGGAAGTAGTAGTAGCGGCGGTACGTGGTGTTGGCGATGCGCTGCTGCTTGGCGCTGTCGGCGTAGTGCTGGACGCCGTGCCGGGTGCCGAGCCCCGCCCACTGGCCCAGGTGGTAGACGTCGACCTCGCCGGTGTGCCGGGTCATCGCCTCGGCGAAGCGGAAGATGTCGGCGCGGCCGGAGCGCAGGTAGGCGAACCAGAGCCACAGGTCCGGCGACAGCTCGGAGTTGTCCCAGGCGTAGCCGCCGATGTCGTACCGCCACTGGTGCCGGACGGTGTCGTAGGTGTGCATGATGTCGCCGTAGTCCCAGAAGCCGTACCACCGCCGCATCTCCACCTGGTCCCGGTAGTAGGTGAAGAGGAAGTCGAGGTGGTCCTCGATCCTGGCCTTGGCGGGGGTGGAGCGGTCGGGCTCGGAGTACAGGCCGGGGCCGAAGACGCCGGCCTTGATGAGCTGCCGGGGCGGCGCGGCGAGCTGCGGCAGCACCCGTACCGCCTCGGTCTGCCGGGCCAGCTCGTCCGCCGACGGCGTCGACTCATTGGCCCAGAAGAGGAGTTCGGAGGTGCGGGCGATGCCGTAGGGGGTGCCGAAGCCGGGTTCGTAGTCCTCGTAGGTGATGTTGAGGCCTTCGAGCTGTTCGGGGAAGGTGTCCTGGCCCATGCCGTCGTGGTAGAAGCGCAGGTCCATCGGCTGGGCCTCGGGCGACCAGAGCCAGAGGGTGACCTCCGCCTCGTCGGTGTGGGCGTCGCGGATGTCGAGCTGGGCGGGGAACTTCTCCCAGAAGTCCCGCAGACCGAAGGAGAATCCGCCGCTGACGCCGCCGACGTAGCCGAAGCCGTTCGCGCGGCGCCCGCCGCCGGCGCCGATCCAGCCGTGGCCCTTCTTGGTCCGCTTGCGCACGGTGAAGCCGTCGGCGGAGAGCTGGGAGAGGGTGTAGTCGCCCCACTCGGGGATGTACTGCAGGCGGGTGGTGACGCGCTGGTCCCAGGTGGCCGGGTCGGGCAGCTTCCGGCCCTCGAACTGGGCCGCCTGGACGGCAGCCCCGGGGTCGCGGCGCAGTCCGGTGATGCCCTTGACGGCCTCGCGGAGCATGCCGGTGCCCTCGCCGCCGATGCGGATGTGCCGGTCGTAGGACGGGTCGCGCAGGGGGACGGTGAAGCGCACGCCGAGGCCGCGGATGAAGTCGCCGCTCGCCTTTCCGGGCTCCTGGGTGCCGTCGAAGGTGAGGGTGTGCACCATGCGGAAGGAGTCGGCGCCCGCGTAGAAGTACAGCCGGATCGAGAAGGGCAGCCAACTGCGGCTGCCCTTGCGGTGCTTGCCGTCGATGCGGACGACCGCCCGAACCGGTCCCTCCTGTTCGACCTCGACCTCGGCGATGGCGCCGTCGAAGCGCTCGGTCCTCACCTGGCCCTGGTCCTCGTCCTCGATCTCGGGCTGGCGGATGAGGACGAGTCTGCCGTTCCTGGCGATCTCGGTGGAGCCGCGGGTGACGGACTTGATCAGCGTGGTGCCGGACGTGCCGATCCTCGCGGTGATGACACCGGTCGATATGTCGATGGTGCCGCCGCTCTTGTCGACGGTGACCTTCTTCGCGGGGGCTGCGGGCTCGCCTGCGGCGAGGGTGAGCTTGCCCGTGCCGCCCGAACTCACCGCGTGGGCGGTCCACTTGAGGGAGCCGTCGGGCCAGTGGGCGAGCGGCCAGGTCTGTACGGGCACGGCCTTGCCGTCCGCGTCCGTCAGCGCGAAGGTCTGGTCCTCCTGGAAGGCGCCCTTCGGCCAGGGCACGCCGAGGGTCGAGCCGGGGGCGGCGCCGAGGCCGCCGTCCTCCAGCCAGTCCAGGGTCACGGGGTCGTCGTCACCGGCCGCGGCTCGGGGCGCGGCCTGCGCGTCCTTGGCCCCGAGTGCCCAGCTGAACTGCGCGGCGGCGCCGGCGGCGGCGGCCGCTTTGAGGAGGGACCTGCGAGGGATGGGAGACATGACCGTTCCTTCCGTGCGGGTGGGATGGGCAGGGGCATGACAGATGGAGGTACGGCGCCCAGGGGGCACCGACCTGTGCGGGGTCAGCGGTGTCGGTACCGCTGCTCCACGGCGACGGCCGCCGCCGCGACGGCCCCGACGACGGGGACCGCGAGCGGTGCGACGAACGCGGCGGACAGGGCCACCACGGCGAGCCCGGCGATGATCAGAAAGGATCCGGCGGGGTCGAGCACGGTGCGGCGTCCGGCGTCCGCGAGCAGCGCCCGCCAGGTGAGGCCGGGGGCCCAGACGGCCGTCGCCCGCAGCAGGGCCACGGCGAGACCGATCAGCGCGAACAGTCCGACGGCCCCGACGAGGGGTCCGCCGGGAAGCCCCGCCCGCGCGGCCTGGACGTCCACCCAGACCGCGGCGGCCACCGCCCAGCCGGCCAGCCCGACGGCCCACCCCGCGCGCAGGGCCGCCCGGAAGTCCGCGGCGAACTCCCTTAGGCCGCCGGCCTCGTGGCGGGCACGACGCCGCAGATGCCGGGCACCGGCGGCGAAGGCCGCGGGGTAGGTGACCACCCCGAGGCAGGCCACGGCGATCCACACGCCGGTGAGCAGCGTCTCGGCGAAGAGCGCGAAGCGCTCGCCGAACAGGGACTCCCTGCGCGCCTTCGTGCGGGCCCGGGCCATGGTCACCCCTTCAGTCCGGACGTCGCCATGCCGTCGATCAGATACCGCTGGAAGGCCATGAAGAAGGCGATGACCGGCACCAGCGCCACCAGCGACATCGCGATCATGCTGCCGTAGTTGGAGATGCCCTCCTGGTCGCGGAACATCATCAGGCCGAGCGAGACGGTGTACTTCTCAGGGGTGTTGAGGTAGATCAGCGGCCCCATGAAGTCGTTCCAGGCGTTGATGAAGGTGAAGATGGCGCTGGTGATGATGGCGGGGCGGCTCAGCGGCAGCACGATGGACCAGTAGGTCCGCAGGTGCCCGCAGCCGTCGAGCTTGGCGGCCTCGTCCAGCTCGCGCGGCAGGCCGCGCATGAACTGCACCATCAGGAAGACGAAGAACGCCTCCGTGGCCAGGAACTTGCCCGCGACGAGCGGCACCAGGGTGTCGACGAGTTCGAGGTTGCGGAAGAGCACGTACTGCGGGATGAGCAGCACGTGGTACGGCAGCAGCAGGGTGCCGATCATCAGCGTGAACAGCAGGTTCCGCCCGGCGAACCCGATCTTGGCGAAGGCGTACGCGGTCAGCGAGCTGGACACCACGACACCGACCACGGCGAGGCCCGCGTACATCAGCGAGTTCCAGAAGAAGCTGCTGATGGAGATGCCTGAGATGCCGTCCGCGAGCCCGGAGAAGTTCGCCCAGACCGGCTCGGTGGGCAGCAGGTCGAGGCTGGCGATGATGTCCTTGCTCGGCTTGAACGAGGCACCGACGACCCAGATCACGGGATACAGCACGACCGCGAGGACGAGCAGCGCGCCCACGTGCCAGGCGAGCGATCCGGCGCGCCGCCGCTCGTTGGCGGTGCGCGCGGCGGGGCTGGTGGCGGTGGTCACTTGGCGGCCTCCTCGTAGTGCACCCACTTCTTCTGCGACCAGAACAGGACCGCCGTGACCAGCGCCACCGCGACCACCAGAGTCCAGGCCATCGCGGAGGCGAAGCCCATCTGGGCCTCCTTGAAGCCCTTCTGGTAGAGGTAGCAGGTGTAGACGAGGGTGGCGTCGGCGGGCCCGCACCGGGTGTCGGAGACGACGTAGGCGGAGCCGAACACCTGGAACGCGTGGATGGACTCCAGCAGGACGTTGAAGAACAGCACCGGCGAGATCATCGGCAGGGTGATGTTCCAGAACCGGCGCAGTGGACCGGCCCCGTCCACCTCGGCGGCCTCGTACAGCTCCCGCGGGACCTGCTTGAGGCCCGCCAGGAAGATGACCATCGGCGCGCCGAACTGCCAGATGCTCAGGGCCACCAAGGCGTAGATGACGTAGTCGGGGTTGCCGATCCAGCCGCCCACGTCCAGCCCGAAGATCTTCTGCGTGCGGTCCACGACCGCGTCGTCCGAGAACAGCGCCCGCCACACGAAGCCCACGGAGACGCTGGCGCCGATGAGCGAGGGCATGTAGAACGCGGCCCGATACAGGCCCTGTCCGCGTCGGCTCTGGGCGAGCAGCAGGGCGACGCCGAGGGCGAGCAGCAGCTTCAGCGGGGTGGCGACGACGACGTACTTCAGGGTGACCTCGACCGACTTCTGCCAGCGCGGGTCCTGGAACATCGTCGTGAAGTTGTCGAGCCCCACCCACTGGGGCGGCGTGAACAGGTTGTAGCTGGTGAACGCGTAGTACAGCGACGCGATCATCGGCCCTGCCGTGAGCAGCAGGAAGCCCGCGATCCACGGCGACATGAAGAGATAGCCGGCGAGGTTCTCGCGGCGCCGCCCGCGCCACCCGGCGGGGGGTGCGGCGGGCCGCTTCCCGGCCGGGCGCACGGGCGCTTCCTTGACGAGCGTCATGGTGGTACGTCCCCTCAGCCCGCGAACGCGGCCTTGGCCTCGCTGAACAGCGCCTTGGCGGCGTCGGCCGGCTTGGTCTTGCCCTGGGCGACCTCACCGCCGAGCCGCAGGAACGCCGCCTCGATGACATCGGCGCCGGACGGGTGCGGGGTGATCTTCCCGAGTACGCCCGCCGCGGCGACCTCCTCCTCGTACGCCTTGACGCCCTTGTTGTTCTCGTCGGTGGGCGTGAACGCCTCGTACTGCTCGGTCGTGGGGAGGATGCCGCGGTCGTAGCCCATGATCTTGCCGACCTCGGGGTCGTGGACCATGAAGTCGATGAACCGGGCGACTTCCTTCGGGTGGTCGGTCCCGGAGAAGGCGCTGAGCATCAGGGAACCGAGGTACTGGCCGGTGTCCTTGCCGTCCGTGGTGGGGATCGGCGCCAGCCCGTAGTCCGACTCGCCCTCGCCCTCGTAGCGGATGGAGAAGTTGTCCCAGGTGAACTCGGACGCGGCGAGTCCCGCGGAGAGACCGGACTTGGGGGCGGCCTGCTCGATCTTCTTCGGGTCGGCGACCAGCCCGGACCGCACGCGCTTGTAGCCGTCCTCCCACCACTGCGTCAGATCGTCCTGGGTGAAGCCGAGATCGGAGTCGGTGAAGAAGGCCTTGCCGTTCTGACGCAGATACAGGTCGTAGAGGTACATGATGCCGAAGTAGCCGGTGTCGCCGGCGATCTTCAGCTTGTCCTGGACCGTCTGGAGCGCGTCGAAGTACTCGTCCCAGGTCCAGCCGAACTCCGCCTCGACGCCTGCCTTCTTGAAGGCCTTGAGGTCGATGACCAGCGCCATCGTGTTGGCGCCGACGGGGATGCCGAGCTGCTTGCCGTCGACCTGACCGTTCGCCAGAACGCCGTTGCGGAAGTTCTCCAGGCTCAGATTCCCGGCGTCCGCCTGGGCCTTGAGATCCATCAGAACGCCGCGCTTGTCGTACTTGCGCAGAAAGCCGACCGCATTCTGGAAAACGTCCGGCGGATTCCCGCCGGAGGCCTGCGTCTGGAACTTCTCCCAGAACGCCGCGTAGTCCGTGAATTCCGGCTTGATCTTGATCTTCGGGTACTTCTTCTCGAAGAGCGCGATCGACTTCTTGATGGCGATGGTGCGCGGCTCCCCACCCCACCAGGCGTAACGGAGCGTCACCGTCCCGTCGCCGGAACCGCTGTCGCCGCCGCACCCCGTCGTCGCCGCCAGACCCAGCGCGGCCGCCGAAGCACCGGCCGCCTTCAGGATCGTTCGCCTCTCAACATTCCTGCTGGTTCCCATGGTTGGGCCACCTCCCCGCAGCGTCATTGCCGCCTGCATGAATCGTTTCAAGTAAGCGCTTGCTGGCACAAGTTACGGAGGGCCCCGGGGTGCGTCAATGATTCGGACAGGAATTTCTTGCGGAGGCGGCGGGCAAGGTGGCCGCGCCCGGAGCCGGGAAGAGGCACGCCACGGGAGGTAGTCGCAGGTGGGGCGTTGCATGGTCGGCCCACCGAACGAAATGCGGGGCGCCGAACATCAGGCCCCTCCGACCGGAAGCCGTCACCGCGGACGAAAGGCCCCGCACCTTCCGGAACGCCGACGGCCCGTCTGCTGTGCAGCAGACGGGCCGTCGTCCCGGGTGGGCGATACTGGGTTCGAACCAGTGACCTCTTCGGTGTGAACGAAGCGCTCTCCCACTGAGCTAATCGCCCGGGCGCAGGAAGAACATTACCCCATGTCAGGGGGTGCCTGTGACCAGCACGAAGGCGGAACGGCCGGCCCCCGCGCCCCCTCCACGGATCACTGGTTCTTGATCTCCCAGGGCATCGCGAGACCGAACTTCCAGAGGTAGATCCCGCCCAGGACGGCCACGATCACGAGGCCGATCGTCGTCAGGATGATGTTGCGGCGGCGCACCTTCGGATCCAGGGCGCGCTGGGCGGCCTCGGTGACCTTGCGCTTGGTCCAGCGCAGCACCAGCTGGGCCCAGACGAACTCGGTCGCCCAGATCGCCATGCCGCCGAAGATCACCACCCAGCCGGGACCGGGCAGCGGCAGCATCACGATGCCGAGCCCCACGACCGCGAGGCCGATGATGAAGACGCCCACCTGCCAGCTCAGGTGCAGCAGACGGCGGGCCCTGACGAATTCCGGCGCTCTGGAGCCGAGCCCCTGCTCGCTGTGCGCCTCGTCCACGTCGGTCCTGTTCGATGCCATGGCCACCTCGCCAGGCTCGCTACTCCCCGTGTTCATACGGCCAAACCCTACCGGAGAGAAACGAGTCACCGGAATGGTCGTACCTCGCGAACCGGACTTCGGCCGGAAGAGTTACGTAAAGGCACGCAAAACACTCAGAGGGGTTTACAACGGCACCGTAGGTGGCATGTCGATTTCGCCGACGTGCGAATCCCCGAGCGCACACTGAGCGAAAGGCCCTGGCGCTTATGAACACCACGGTCAGCTGCGAGCTGCACCTGCGCCTCGTTGTGTCGAGCGAGTCCTCCCTGCCTGTCCCCGCAGGCCTGCGGTACGACACGGCCGATCCCTACGCCGTGCACGCCACCTTCCACACCGGAGCCGAGGAAACCGTCGAGTGGGTGTTCGCCCGCGACCTTCTGGCCGAGGGCCTGCACCGACCCACCGGAACCGGCGACGTCCGAGTCTGGCCGTCGCGCAGTCACGGTCAGGGCGTCGTGTGCATCGCCCTGAGCTCCCCGGAGGGCGAAGCCCTGCTCGAGGCCCCGGCGCGGGCCCTGGAGTCCTTCCTGAAGCGAACAGACGCCGCCGTGCCCCCCGGCACGGAGCACCGGCACTTCGACCTCGACCAGGAACTCTCACACATCCTGGCGGAGAGCTGAGACGGGGCACCACGAAGCCGCCCGGCGCCGTCGACTCGGGGAGACGGCTCGGGCCCAGGACAAACAACTACATACGGTATGCGCCGACGCCGTCACCGTGAGTCACTCACGGGGCGGCGTCGGCGTGCCCGGATGCGGCTCCGACGCGGCCTGATCTCGCCGCCCGGGGCCCCATTCGGTTGCCCCCGGCTACCACATCCCTGGCGCCGCCGTCCCGCCGTCGGCGAAGCTACTACCATCGGCCAGCATCGGCGGGCGCCCCCGCGTCCGTCCCTCAGGCCAGGGAGCGAAATGTGCTGATCACCCACGACACCCGGTGCGCCCTCGACGCTGTCGTGGATCTGGTGAACACCGCACCGGAGGACGACGAGACGCAGGAGACGCTGCCGGACGTCGCGGCCCTCGCCGACTTCGTGCGCCGGCACGACATCAGCGATGTCGGCGTGCTCTCGGAGCTGGACCTGTCCGCGGTGCGCAAGATCCGGGCCAGGTTCGCCGGGATCTTCGCGGCACCGGACGCCCGGGGCGCGGCCGTCCTGATCAACGAACTGGTCGCCGCCGCCGGCACCACTCCGCGGCTCACCGACCACGACGGCTACGACTGGCATGTGCACTACTTCGCACCCGGCGCCTCGGTCGCCGACCATCTCGCGGCCGACGGCGGCATGGCCCTGGCGATCTTCGTGGTCGCCGGGGAGCAGGAGCGGCTGCGGCGCTGCGAGGCCCCCGACTGCCGTCGCGCCTTCGTCGACCTCTCCCGCAATCGCTCCCGGCGCTACTGCGACAGCCGCACGTGCGGCAACCGGCTGCATGTCGCCGCCTACCGGGCGCGACGCAAGGAGGCGGCGGGCTGAGAACCCCGGCCGAGGGGCCGGACACCGGCGTCGACGCGGGCCCCGGCGGGTGGCGCCGGGGGCCGCGGGTACGGCTCAGAGCAGCAGCAGGTCGTGCAGCGCAGCCATGAGCAGCAGACACCCGATCACCGCAAGGAAGATCATCAGCGGTGGCTGGGAAAGGGCGAAGAGGCATCCACGCGGCTCGTCCTGCGGCGGCGCGGTCTCGCTCTGTGTCGTGTCCAGCATCTCGCGGGCGATGATGACGCAGTGAACCCTCCCGGCGCGATCAACACGCCCGGAAGAAGCGGTAGTTCGCCTTAATCCGCAATGTCCGGTCCGGGTCGTGACCGATTACGCGCGGACGGCGTCCCACTGTGTCGTTTCAGCCGCCTTGCGGCGTCATATGCCGTGCTTCTTCAGGATGGCCTCGATGTCGCTGAAGTCCTCCTGCGGTGCCGCCGCGGGCTTGGCCGCAGGCCGGGAGCCGGAGCCCAGGGTGGGTGCCGAGGCCGCCGGGGCCACCGCCTCGCGCTGGGCGGACCCGGCCTGCCTGCGCTCCTTACGGGTGCCGCCGCCCCGGCGGCGCTCCACGGCCCGGGTGCTCGCGAAGAGCACCCAGGAGACGCCGAGCACACCGAAGCCCGCCCACGCGGCCGGGCTGAGGGCGGTGTCCGCCAGCCACTCGACCACGCCGGTCATCACCAGGCCGAGCGGGACGAGGGAGTATGCGGCGATCCGGGTCGCGGAGAGGAAACGCTTGCGGTACGCCGTGACCGCCGCGATGCCCAGGCCGGCCGCGGCCACGGCGGAACAGACGGTCTCGGCAATCATCCGGTCCTCCAGACAGGATTCGGTCGGGCACGGGGCCCTCGTCCCCTCCATCCTGCACCTGCGGAGCCCCGCCGGGCCATGCTCCCGCCGGACATCAGGGACATCTCCGGGTCGGCTCCTCCGCAGGTGCCGGTCCGCTCGAGGCTCCCTGATTGGGACCGGGGGCGAGGGGCTGGGAGACTGAGCCCATGAGCGACTCCTCCCCCGTCCGTCCCGCCGCACCCGTCCTCGACGTGTGGTGCGAACTCCAGTGCCCGGACTGCCGTACCGCCCTCGACGACCTGCGGGCCCTGCGCGCCCGCTACGGCGACCGGCTGGAGCTCAGGCTGCGGCACTTCCCGCTGGAGAAGCACAAGCACTCCTTCGCCGCCGCCCAGGCCGCCGAGGAGGCCCTGGAGCAGGGCCAGGGATGGCCGTACGTGGAAGCGGTGCTGAGCCGGGTCGAGGAGCTGGACCGGGCGGGAGAGCCCTTCCTGGTCCAGGTGGCCGGGGAACTCGGTCTGGACGCCGAGGAGTTCGACACCGCGCTGGTCGACGGCCGGCACATCCTGATCGTGGACGCCGACCAGGCCGAGGGCAAGGCGATCGGCGTGACCGGCACGCCCACGTACGTCGTCGGCGGCGAGCGGCTCGACGGCGGCAAGAGCCAGGAGGGGCTGCGCGAGCGCATCGAGAAGATCGTGGACCGGCTGCTGGCCGGGACCGGGCAGGACTGACCCGCAGCAGGCGGACCCGAAGCGGCCCCTTGCCGCTCAGAGCAGGTTCTTGTACATCGAGTAACCCACCGGCACATAGCCGAGGGAGGCGTACAGGCGCTCGGCCGGGGTGTTGTCCGCGAAGACGTTCAGGCCGATGACCCGCTTCCCGGCGGCCACCGCCTGCCCCTCGGCCAGCAGCATCAGCGTGCGGCCGTGGCCCCGGCCGCGGAAACGCGCGTCGGTCTCGACGTCGAAGACGAACGCCTTGTCCCCCGCCACCGACAGCCACAGCGTGCCGACGGCCTCGCCGACATGTTCCAGGACGCTGATCAGCGCGCCCTCGGTGGCCAGGCCCTGCGGGAGCAGCGTGGCCATGTCGCTCAGCGCCTTGGCCCACGCCTGGTCCTCGGGCACGCCCCGGTCGATCCAGCTCTGCGCGTAGTGCGCGTTGCCGTGCTCCATCCAGGGCCCGTACTCGGCCTGGGTCATGGGCCGGCCCCGGCTGCCCTCGGGCAGGGCGGGCGGGGTGGTGCCGAGCTGCTTCTCCATGCCGCGGTTGCGGTGGACGTAGCCCAGCGCGGTGGCGAGCCTCAGTGCGGGCCCGGACTCGCCCGGCACCCTGATCTCGACCCGGGTGCAGCCCCAGCCGCGGGCCACCTCCTCGGCGGCGAGCGCGGCCACGGTGCCCCGGCCGCGCCCGCGGTCCGGCTCCTCGATGCGCAGGTCGCTGATGCGCGCGACGGCCGGCCCGAAGAGGGGGTCGGTCGCCAGATGTATCGCGCCGACGGGACGGCTGTTCACGCAGACCTGGAAGTGGCGCGACAGCGCCCCGTCGGCGTCTCGCTGGAGCGGCTCGGTCGGCCGCAGGGTCGTGGTCATCACGGGTGTTCTACCCGCGATGGAGGCCCACGTCAGCTTCTTTTCGCCGGGTTCACGGATCTTGGTCCTGGCCGGACCGCTCGTCGAAGATCCGCATGGCCTTGGCGGTCACCGGCCCCGGGGCGCCGGGCAGTTCGCGCGCGTCGACGCGGTGCACGGCCTGCACGTCGCGCAGCGTCGACGTCAGGAAGATCTCGTCGGCCCGCTCCAGGACGTCCAGCGGCAGATCCGTCTCCTTGGCGCCCGTCCACTGGACGACCAGCTCACGGGTGATGCCCGCCAGACAGCCGGAGGCGACCGGCGGGGTGTGGATCTCGCCGTCCAGCACGACGAAGACGTTGGACCCGGTGCCCTCGCAGAGCCGGCCGACCGTGTTGGCGAACAGCGCCTCGCTGCCGCCGTGTTGGTGGGCGCGGGCGAGGGCGACGACGTTCTCGGCGTACGAGGTGGTCTTCAGGCCGGTGAGCGCGCCGCGTTCGTTGCGGGTCCAGGGGACCGTGATCACGGAGGTGGAGTCGGGGCGGCGGGTGGTCTCGCCGACGGCGACGACCAGGGTCGGGCCGTGCTCGCCGCGGTCGGAGCCGAGCGGGCCGTGACCGCCGGTGTACGTGATGCGCAGCCGGCCGAGCGACATCGGATTCGCCTCGAGGACGGCCGTACAGGCGCGGCGGATCTCGTCGTGGTCGGGGTCCGGCAGGCCGAGGCCGCGCGCGGAGCGGGTCAGCCGGTTCAGATGCCGGGTGAGCGCGAACGTCCTGCCGTCCGTCGCCTTCACCGTCTCGAAGATTCCGTCGCCCACGGTCAGCCCGTGGTCGAAGACGGAGACACGGGCGGACTCGGTGTCCTGGAGCCCGCCGTCGAGCCAAAGCTTCACTGGTCAGTACCTCGCGTGAGTGTGCCGGGCGCGTCGGGCCGGCCGGGGGTGCGGGGGTCGCTCCCCGGGTCAGCACAGTACGTGAGTGCCTCGCCGTGCATCTCGTACGCCCCCGACGCTACCGCGAGCAGCCGGGACGCCTTCAGCTCGGTCTCCCGCCACTCCCCCTCCGGGTCCGAGCCCCAGGTGATGCCGGCGCCGGTGCCGAAGCGCAGCGCGCCCTGCGCGCGGTCGATCCAGAACGTGCGGATGCCGACCGCGAGCTCGCCGGTCCCCCGGTCCGCGTCGACCCAGCCGATGCCCCCGCAGTACGGGCCCCGGGGTGCCGTCTCCAGGGCGTCGATGATCCGCAGCGCGCTGGACTTGGGGGCGCCGGTGACCGAGCCGGGCGGGAAGGCGGCGGCGAGCAGCTCGGGCCAGCCGGCGTCGGCGCGCAGCTCGCCGCGCACGGTGGATACGAGGTGCACGAGGCCCGGGTGCTTCTCCACGGCGCACAGGTCGGGCACGGTGACCGTGCCGGTGGCGCAGACGCGGCCGATGTCGTTGCGGACCAGGTCCACGATCATCACGTTCTCGGCGTAGTCCTTCTCCAGCAGGTCAGCCTCGGTGCGGCCGGTGCCCTTGATCGGCCCGGACTCCACGGTCCGGCCGTCCCGGCGCAGGAACAGCTCCGGGGAGGCGGTGGCGATCTCCACGCCGTGCTCGGGCAGCCGGATCGTTCCTGCGTACGGCGCCGGGTTGCCGCGGGCGAGCAGGGCGGTCAGGGCGTCCACGTCGGCGTCGGGGGCGACCGGCGCGGAGAGCACCCGGCAGAGGTTGGCCTGGTAGACCTCGCCGGCCGCTATGTGCTCCCGGATGCGGCGCACGCCCGCGGTGTACGCGGCGCGGTCCAGGGAGGAGGTCCAGTCGTCCGCCGCGGGACCGTGCCAGGCGCCCGGCACCGGTGCGGGCACCGGCGACTCCCGTACGTCCCGGAAGCGGGCGCAGGTCAGCCGGCCCTCGAAATCCGCGGCGACGGCCCAGAAACCGGTGGAGTCCAGGGCAGCGGGATCGCTGGTGACGTCGAGGAGGCCGGTGGCGAGACGGTCGCCGAAACGGGCCAGGGGAGGGAGGTCGAGCACGCTGTCGAGTCTATGGCGGGTGTCCGCGGGGTGACCCGGCCGTGTCCTCGCGGGGGCTCTGACCACGTCCGGGACCAGGTCGGGCCGGGGTGAGGCGCAGCACGCTGCACAAACGCGTTTTTGTACTGGCCCAGGAATCCGCTAGAGTTCAACACGTCGCCGGGCCGCGCAAGCGGGACGGAATGACAGGCGAACGTAGCTCAGTTGGTAGAGCGCAACCTTGCCAAGGTTGAGGTCGCGAGTTCGAACCTCGTCGTTCGCTCGAAAGAGCAAGGGGGATCTTCCCGACCCCCCGCACTCCTGGTGGAGTGGCCGAGAGGCGAGGCAACGGCCTGCAAAGCCGTCTACACGGGTTCAAATCCCGTCTCCACCTCCAAGGACGATTAGCTCAGCGGGAGAGCGCTTCCCTGACACGGAAGAGGTCACTGGTTCAATCCCAGTATCGTCCACTGGATCTTCTCGAAGATCTGTACCCGCGCGATTAGCTCAGCGGGAGAGCGCTTCCCTGACACGGAAGAGGTCACTGGTTCAATCCCAGTATCGCGCACGCAGCACTCGTGATCCTCGGGTCACGGTTCCCCGCGCGATTAGCTCAGCGGGAGAGCGCTTCCCTGACACGGAAGAGGTCACTGGTTCAATCCCAGTATCGCGCACGCACCGAAGCCCCCGGCCTTGTGGTCGGGGGCTTCTTCGTGCGCGCTGCCGGGCTGCTCAGTCGCTCAGCTGGAGAAGAGCATGTGGCCGAAGCTCTTCTGGCGCTTGTGGCCGTAGTGACCGCCGCCGTGCTGCGGGGCGCCCCAGGCGGGGGCCGGCGGGGCGGGGGCGGCCGGGTACGCCTGCGGGGCGGGGGGCGCGGGCGGGCCCGGCTGGGACCACTGGGACTCCAGGCGGGTCAGGGCCTCCAGCTCGCCGTAGTCGAGGAAGATCCCGCGGCAGCCGCTGCACTGCTCGATCTGGACGCCGTTGCGGTTGTAGGTGTGCATCGGGGCACGACACTTCGGACACTGCATGGTCGGCTCAACTCCTCGCCGGTCGGTCCTGCTTCGCGTATCGCCAGGACAGACACTGTCCGGCTGCGGTCGGTTGCACCCTACTTGGCTGATTCGTACGTCAACTCGGGCGGGGTGGAAGCGATTCGGCCGCAGGCGTCGATCAAGGACCGCTCGATGCCGTCGAGGGGGCGGCCGGCCTGGGCCGCCTTTGCCGTCGTGGTCGCGGCGGTCTGCACGGTCAGGGCGCGGGCCGCGATGTCGAGGGCGGGCCAGGGGTCGCCGTGCGGGGGGATCGCGGGGCCGTCGGCGGCGCGGTAGGCGGTGAGGAAGCGGGTCCACTCCTCGGGGGCGAGGAGGCCGCAGGCGTACCAGGCGGCGGGGCGGGCGAGGTCCCAGGCGGGGGTTCCGGTGCCGAGGTCGTCGACGTCTATGAGCCGCCAGGGGCCGTGAGCAGCGGGATGGCGGACGAGCTGGCCGAGGTGGAAGTCGCCGTGGCAGAGGGTGCTGGGGGTGTCGGCGGGCAGCGGGGCCTCGGCTCGGGCCCAGCCGGGGAGGGTGTGCCAGGCGCGGAGGACGAGGGCGGCGGTTTCGCTGCCCTCGGGCGCGGTGGCTCTGAGTCGCTCGACGGCCAGGGCGGCCTTGGCGGGGCCGCGCATGGGGGGTGTCCCCGGGAGGGGCGGGTGCCGGTGGAGCCGGGCGAGCAGGGTGGCGGCGGCTTCCCAGGGGGCGGTGTCGGGGTCCTCGGGATCCACGGGGGTGCCGTACGGCCAGCAGGTCACCAGGCGGTCGCGGAGGGGCGCCGGGGAGGGGGTGAGCGGGGGCAGGAGCGTGCCGGGGAGGGCGGCGGCGGTGGCGAGGCGCAGGGCGAGGTCGGCGGGAACGGTGTTCGGCGGGTGGGCCTTGGCGACGGTGTCGACGTGCCGGACGACGGTGGCGTCGGGACGATCGGCGAGCGTTTCGGTCACCCCGCAGGGGCAGGCGGAACGGCGCGCGTGAGCGGTGGCGGTGGCGGCCCGGGCCAGATCCGGGACGAGGGGGGTGACTGTCACGGGGCTCCCTGCGGGGGGTGGGTGTGGGGGTGAGGGTACGCAGGGATGGGGACGGGGTGGGGGGCTGGGTGCTCGGGTGCAGGTCGGTGGGAAACAGTAATGCCGGCGCAGCTCCCCAGCTGCGCCGGCATTTGTGCCGTCCGCCGTACCCCCGTCCCCACGGGGTTTCATGGGTGGATGTCCCCGCCCGGACCGCTCTTCCGGGCCTGGGGTCGCCGCTCAGCGCCCCAGCATCACGCCCACGGACGACGCTTGTGTGGCCACTGTCTCCCAGCCGTCGAAGACGAGGAGCAGCAGGGCCGCCAGAGGAAGGGCCATCAGCGTCGCCACCAGCGGGTGGCGACGGCCGTCGCGGTGGGAACGGAGCGCCGTGCGGGTCCGCGGTGCCGTGTAGGCCATGGCCCCTCTCCTGACCGTTCGGTTGTCGTGGCAGCGGCGGGTGTCTGACCTCGGGGGACGAGTGCTGCACCCGCCGCTTGACCTCAAATCTACGGGCGTGGCCCCTGCCGCACGTCATGCCCTCGTACCGATTGCCGGGCCTCCCGGAGGATGAGCCATGACCTGCTGACTACTCCCCTGGGTGGAGACGGCGTCCTAGGTCTCGGGGTCTTCCCCGAGGGGTCGCCCGGTCTGCCCCGCTTTCTCCGAGCCGTGCTCGCGCGGCACCGGCTGTTCGACCAGTGCCAGCACCCGGTTCGCCATGAACCGGGCCGTACGGACGACAGTCCCGCTGCGGGTGACTTCGCTCACTTCGACCACGCCCCGGCGTACCGCCGTCTCCACCCGGCGGCCCGCCCTGCTCGCCACCACCTCATAGGTACGGGTCGTGTCCCCCGCATCCACGACTATCTCCACGCGATCGCCCTTCACGGGTGAATCCCCCTTCTGTGACGGGTGGTTGGGATCACAGGCAACTCGAAGTCGGCCTGTTCTCCAGCTCCCTGACCACCCCTCAAGTCTCCCACCCGGCACTGACAATCCGTCGGGCCGAGAGGGCGCGGCCTCTGCGCGCGGGCGGCCGGGTAAACGTAAGCTGTGGCTCGTCACAGGACCGGGCAGCGGGGATGAACATGGCGATGATGCGCCTGAGGCGCGAGGACCCGCGCGTCGTCGGCTCGTTCAGGCTTCACAGGCGGCTCGGCGCGGGTGGGATGGGCGTGGTCTACCTGGGCTCCGACAAGAAGGGGCAGCGGGTCGCCCTGAAGGTCATCCGGCCCGATCTGGCCGAGGACCAGGAGTTCCGGTCGCGCTTCGCGCGCGAGGTGTCCGCCGCCCGGCGGATCCGGGGCGGCTGCACCGCGCGGCTCGTCGCCGCCGATCTGGACGCCGACCGGCCCTGGTTCGCCACCCAGTACGTGCCCGGTCCCTCCCTGCACGACAAGGTCGCCGACGAGGGTTCGCTGATCGCGGCCGAGGTCGCCGCGATCGGGGCCGCCCTGTCGGAGGGGCTGGTGGCGGTGCACGAGGCCGGTGTCGTCCACCGGGACCTCAAGCCGTCCAACATCCTGCTGTCCCCCAAGGGGCCGCGGATCATCGACTTCGGCATCGCCTGGGCGACGGGGGCCTCGACGCTGACCCACGTCGGCACGGCGGTGGGCTCGCCCGGCTTCCTCGCGCCCGAACAGGTGCGCGGCGCCGCCGTCACCCCGGCCACGGACGTGTTCTCGCTCGGCGCGACCCTGGCGTACGCCTCGATGGGCGACTCGCCCTTCGGGCACGGCAGTTCCGAGGTCATGCTGTACCGCGTGGTGCACGAGGAGCCGCAGCTGCACGGTGTGCCCGACGCCCTGGCCCCGCTGGTGCGGGCCTGTCTCGCCAAGGCGCCCGAGGAGCGGCCGACCACGCTGCAGCTGTCGCTGCGGCTGAAGGAGATCGCGGCCCGCGAGGCGCAGGGCGTCGCCGAGCTGCGTCCGCCCGCGCCCCGCTCCGCGGACGGGGACCGGCCGAGCGGGCGGCTCACGGAGAGCTACCCCGACCGTGCCCAGCGGCGCCCGCAGGGGACGACTCCCCCGCCGCGCGCCACCGGTCCCGCTTCCCGCGGTGCCGCGCCTTCCCGGGGCGGCGCCGCACGTGGGGGTCCGGCGCCCTCGTCGTCCGGCCGGTCGGGGCCCCGGCCCACGCCCGCGTCGCGGAACACCGGGCGGACGGGCCCCGGCAAGCGGCCCGGCCCGCGCAGCGGAACCGGCCGTCCGGGGCCGCGGACCACGGGCACGGGCCGCCGGCCCGCCAACCCTCAGTTGCTGCGCCAGCGGCTGATCGTGTTCGTCGTGGTGACCTTGCTGGTCGCGCTGGGCATCGCCGCCGCCCAGGGCTGCCAGGGCCCGAGCCAGGGGGTCGGCGACGGGCGGGACGTCGTACGGCAGGAGCGGTCGGCCTCGCCCACGCCGGGTCACGAGCCGTCGGACGGACCGCTCATGTCGCAGCAGTACGCGTCGACGTTCGAGGCGTCGGAGTAGGCGCTCACGCCTCCGGGCGGCCGGTCGCCACCGCGTAGAAGGCGACCGCGGCGGCCGCGCCCACGTTGAGGGAGTCGACGCCGTGGGCCATGGGGATGCGGACCCACTCGTCCGCGGCGACCAGGGCCTGCCGGGACAGGCCGTCGCCCTCGGCGCCGAGCATCAGGGCGACCCGGTCCATCCGGTGCGGGGCGGCCTCGTCGAGGGACCTGGCCTTCTCGTCCGGGGTGAGGGCGAGCAGGGTGAACCCGGCCTCGCGGACCGAGTCCAGGCCCTTGGGCCAGCTCTCCAGACGGGCGTACGGCACCGAGAAGACCGCGCCCATCGACACCTTCACGCTGCGCCGGTACAGCGGGTCCGCGCAGTCCGGGGAGAGCAGGACCGCGTCCATGCCGAGGGCCGCCGCCGAGCGGAAGATCGCGCCGATGTTGGTGTGGTCGTTGACCGACTCCATGATCACCACCCGGCGGGCGGTCTGGAGGAGGTCGGCCGCCGTGGGGAGCGGCTTGCGCTGCATGGAGGCGAGCGCGCCGCGGTGCACGTGGTAGCCGGTGACCTGTTCGGCGAGCTCGGGGCTGACCGCGTAGACGGGGGCCGGGAGTTCGTCGATCACGTCCCGCATGACGTCGACCCACTTCGCGGACAGCAGCATCGAGCGCATCTCGTAGCCGGCGTCCTTGGCCCGTCTGATGACCTTCTCGCCCTCGGCGATGAACAGGCCCTCGGCGGGCTCGCGCTTGCGGCGCAGTTCCACGTCGGTCAGGCCCGTGTAGTCGCGCAGGCGCGGGTCGGCGGGGTCCTCGACGGTGATGAGATCGGCCACAGGGTGATACTGCCTTGTCGTGCGTGCGGTGCCAACGGCTCGGAGTCGGTGAGTTACCTCGGGTTACGGCAAGGTCGCGGGGCCGACCTTCACGACCTCGCCGATGACGATGACGGCCGGCGGCCTGACCTCCTGGGCGACGACCGCTTCGGCGGCCGTCGCGAGGGTCGCGTCGACGCGGCGCTGGGCGGCCGTGGTGCCCTCCTGGATCAGGGCGACGGGCGTGTCCGGGGACTTGCCGTGCGCGATGAGCGTCTCGGCGACCTTCCCGATGGTGCCGACGCCCATCAGGATCACCAGGGTGCCGGTCAGCTTGGCGAGGGACGGCCAGTCGACCAGGGAGCGCTCGTCGTCGGGGGCGATGTGGCCGCTGACCACCGTGAACTCGTGCGCCACGCCCCGGTGGGTGACCGGGATGCCCGCGGCGCCCGGGACCGAGATCGAGCTGGAGATGCCGGGCACGACCGTGCACGGGATGCCGGCCTCGGCCAGCGCCTGGAGCTCCTCCATGCCGCGGCCGTAGACGTAGGGGTCGCCGCCCTTGAGGCGGACCACCGACTTGCCCTGCTTGGCGTGCTCGATCAGGGCGTTGTTGATGGCCTCCTGGGCCATGAACCGGCCGTACGGCAGCTTCGCGGCGTCGATGACCTCGACGCTGGACGGCAGTTCCGCGAGGAGGTCGCGCGGGCCCAGGTGGTCGGTGATGACCACGTCGGCCTCGGCGAGCAGCCGGCGGCCGCGGACGGTGATCAGGTCGGGGTCGCCGGGGCCGCCGCCGACCAGGGCGACGCCCGGGGTGCGGGTGCGGTGGTGGGGGGCGACGAGGGTGCCGTCGCGCAGGCCCTCCACGACCGCGTCCCGGATGGCGGCGGTGTGGCGGGGGTCGCGGCCGCGTGCCTCGGTGGTGAGGACGGCGACGGTGACGCCCTCGCTGGTGCCCGTGGCCGGGGTCCAGGCCGTGGCCCGGTCGGCGTCGTCGGAGCGGACGCACCAGACGCGGTGCCGCTCGGCTTCGCCGGAGGCGGCGGTGTTGGCGTCCGGGTCGCTGGTGGCGATGAGGGCGTACCAGGCGTCCGCGAGGTCGCCGTCCGCGTAGGGCCGCTGGTGCCAGGTGAGCTCGCCCGCCTCCGCCATGGCCTCGACGGAGGGGGTCACCTCCGGGGACACGAGGTGGACGTCCGCGCCCGCCGCGATCAGTGCCGGGAGGCGGCGCTGGGCGACCTGGCCACCGCCGAGGACGACGACCCGGCGGCCGGTGAGGCGGAGGCCTACGGGGTAGGCGGGGTTTTCGGCCATGAGGGTCTGGCTCCCTTTTGCGGCAGTGGTGCGATGCCCTGACGTGCGGATTTTACGGGGCGGCCGGTGGAGGCGGCGCAGGTGTCCGATGGCTGAGCAGCGTCACCGGGCCCGGGCGGGCGGGGCCCTGGGCAGTCGCTCCGCCGTGCGGAACGACTGCCCACGCCGCTGGTCGGCCGCCTACTTCTCGGTGACTCCCGCCGAGTCGAACGTCGCCACCTCGTGCATCGCTCTCGCCGTGCTCTGGACCAGGGGCAGCGCCAGGAGCGCGCCCGTGCCCTCGCCGAGGCGGAGGTCGAGGTCGACCAGCGGGCGCAGGCCCAGCTTGTTCAGGGCCGCCACATGGCCCGGCTCCGCGCTGCGGTGGCCCGCGATGCACGCGGCCAGGACCTCGGGGGCGATGGCGCGGGCGACCAGGGCCGCGGCGCCCGCGCTGACGCCGTCCAGGATCACCGGCGTACGCAGGGACGCGCCGCCGAGCAGCAGGCCCACCATCGCCGCGTGCTCGAAACCGCCGATCGCGGCGAGGACGCCGATGGGGTCGGCCGGGTCGGGCTGGTGGAGTTCGAGGGCCCGGCGGACCACCTCGGTCTTGCGGGCGAGGGTCTCGTCGTTGATGCCGGTGCCCCGGCCCGTCACCTCGGCCGGGTCGGCGCCGGTGAACACCGAGATCAGGGCCGCCGAGGAGGTGGTGTTGGCGATGCCCATCTCGCCGGTCAGCAGGGCCTTGTTGCCGGCCGCCACCAGGTCGCGGGCCGTCTCGATGCCCACCTCGATGGCCTGCTTGGCCTCCTCGCGGGTCATCGCGGCGCCGGTGGTCATGTCGGACGTGCCCGCGCGGACCTTGCGGGGCAGCAGGCCGGGGGTGGCGGGCAGGTCCGCCGCCACGCCCACGTCCACCACGCACACCTCGGCGCCGACCTGGCCGGCGAAGGCGTTGCAGACCGCTCCGCCGCCGAGGAAGTTGGCGACCATCTGGGCCGTCACCTCCTGCGGCCAGGGGGTCACGCCCTGGGCGTGCACCCCGTGGTCGCCGGCGAAGATCGCGACGGCCGCGGGCTCCGGGATCGGCGGCGGACACTGGCGGGACAGCCCGGACAGCTGGGCGGAAATGATCTCCAGCATGCCGAGTGCGCCGGCCGGCTTGGTCATCCGCTTCTGCCGCTCCCACGCCTCGCCGAGCGCCTTGGCGTCCAGCGGGCGGATCTGGGCGACGGTCTCGCCGAGCAGGTCGTGCGGGTCCTCACCGGGCAGGGCGCGACGGCCGTACGTCTCCTCGTGGACCACCCAGGACAGCGGGCGGCGCTTGGACCAGCCGGCCTGCATCAGCTCGGGCTCGTCCGGGAACTCGTCGACATACCCGACGCACAGGTAGGCGACGACCTCCAGGTGGTCGGGCAGGCCCAGGGCGCGGACCATCTCGCGCTCGTCGAAGAAGCTGACCCAGCCGACGCCGAGGCCCTCGGCGCGGGCGGCGAGCCAGAGGTTCTCCACGGCGAGCGCGGAGGAGTACGGGGCCATCTGCGGCTGGGTGTGGCGGCCCAGGGTGTGCCGGCCGCCGCGGGTCGGGTCGGCGGTGACCACGATGTTCACCGGGGTGTCGAGGATGGCCTCGATCTTCAGTTCCTTGAACTGCTTCGCCCGGCCCTTGGGCAGCGACTTCGCGTACGCGTCGCGCTGGCGCATCGCCAGTTCGTGCATCGACCGCCGGGTCTCGGCGGAGCGGATGACGACGAAGTCCCAGGGCTGCGAGTGGCCGACGGACGGGGCCGTGTGGGCGGCCTCCAGGACGCGCAGCAGCACCTCGTGCGGGATGGGGTCGCTGCGGAAGCCGTTGCGGATGTCACGGCGCTCGCGCATGACCTTCAGCACGGCCTCGCGTTCGGCGTCGTCGTAGGCGGGCGCGGCCGGGCCGGTGGACTGTCGTGCTTCTGCCACGGGGGCCGTGCTCTCTTCCTGCTCGGCGGCCCGGGTGTCCAGGTCCTCCGCGTGCTGTACGAGTTCAGGGTCGCCCGCGCGGGGGGCGGGGACCTCGGGGACTTCCTCCACGGGGAGGACGGTCGGCTGGGGCGGGGTCGGCGCGAGGTGCGGGGTGGTCGGCACCTGGCCGTCCACCGGCACGAACTGCCCGAGCGGCTGCCCCGGCCGGGGCTCCATCGGCACGGTGGCCTCCGGCGTCCGCAGCTGCGGGCCGGCGGGGTCGGCGACGTAGGGCTGCGGCGCGGGTGCCTGCGACGCGGGTGCCTGCGGCGCCTCGGCGAGCGGGGGGACGGGGTGCGCTTCGACGGGGGCGGGGTCGGGGTGCGGAGTGGTGGTGGGCTCGGGGTACTGGGTGGGCTCGGCGTACGGGGCGGGGCCGGGCTGCGGAACGGGCTCGGGGTGCGAGGCGGGCTTAGCGTGCGAGGCGGGCTCGGGGGTGTCGGCCGGGGCCTCTCCTGCGGCGGGGGCCTCCGCTACGACGGGCGCGGCGGGCTCGGCCGGGGGCTCGGCGGAGGTCTCCACGAAGGCGACGGGGGGCTCGGGGGTCTCCTGGGCCGGCTCCGGCGCGGGCGAGGCATCGACGTACGGGGCCTCGGGCGCGTGCGGTGCTTCAGGCGCGGGCGATGACTCGGCCACGGCCGGGACCAGCTCGGGGGCGAGGGACTCGGGGGCCTCGGGGGCTTGCGGCGCGTCGGGCACGACGGACTCGGGAGCCTGGGCGGTCTGCGGCGCGTCGGGTACGACGAACTCGGGGGCCTCGGCCGCCTGCGCGGCGTCCGGTACGACGGACTCCGGGACCTGGGGGACCTGCGCGACATCCGGTACGACGGGCTCCGGGACGTCGGCGGTCTGCGGCGCCTCCGGTACGACGGACTCGGGCGGCTCGGCACCCCGCGGCGCTACGGACTCGGGGTCCTGTACGACGGACTCCGGGCCCTCCGGCACCTGCGCGGCATCCGGTACGACAGACTCCGGCAGCTCGGCAGCCTGCGGCGCCTCCGGTACGACGGGCTCCGGGGCCTGCGCGGCATCCGGTACGACGGGCTCCACCGTCACCGGGGCCTCCGGTGCGACCGCCTCCTCCACCGGCGGCTCCGGAACCGCGGCGGGTTCCGGATCGGGGATCACGGCTTCGGGAACCGCGACCTCCGGTGCCACGGCCTCGGCACCCGGCGCCTGAACATCCGCAGGCGCGACCTGGGGCTCCGCGACCGGCTGCACGGCCTGGGCCGCCTCGAAACCGCCGCCCGGCTCGCCCCCGGCCACGGGGAACTGCGCCCCGGGCACGGACGCCTCGTCCACGACCGGAGTCACCGGGATCTGCTGGGCCTCTTCCGGCGCGGGCGCCGGAACAACCGTTTCCGCAGCCGAGACCTCGGGGCTCACCGGCGCGGCGGGTGCGGGCATGGGGGTCCCCCAGGGCGTCGCCGGCTGGGGGCCCGGGATGTCGAGGTACTCCGGGCCTGCCAGGGAGGGCGTCGGCTGCCGTACCGGCGGGGCGCCGACCGCGCCGCGGTCGGCGAGGGAGCGGACCGGGCTGGCGGAGGCGTCCGGGGTCGGCGGGCCGAGGTGCAGCGGGCGGCGCGGGGTCGTCGGAGGGATCGGCGCGGGACCGGGCACCCGGACCGCACTAACGTCGACCGAGCCGCTGTCGCGGCCGGACATCTCGTGCGCACCGGGCTCGTGCAGGGCCTCCACGACCGGCTCCGGCGCGGGCGGGGCGACCTCGTTGCCCCAGGCGCTCTGGGCACCGGGCAGCAGCAACAGGTCGTCGTCCTCGGCGGTGGTCTCGGAGAGGTAGGTGTACGCACCGGGCGCGGGGACGCCCGGCTGCTCCACCATGCCTGCGTTCTCCGGCAGTCCCTCGCCCGGGACCTGGCCGGTGTCGGTCATGCGTACCCCTCGCCCATCGGTTAGTGCTTCCACGACCAGCTCACCCGGAGCGGCGCACCGACCGCCCCGTATTGAAGAACGAGCGTGCGCGCCCAGCGGCACGAACGACCCGTCCACAAAGACGACAAAGCCATTAACTGGCATTGTCGCGGCCGTTGGCCCGTCACGACAGCTTCATCCGCGACGATCCCGCTGTGGACTGCGCCACGTTGCGCGTCCTCCGGTTCTGCCGTACCACACCCACCCCAAACCGGGCGTGTTTTCGGGACATTGACCTACGAAGCGTCGGGTGTCCGAGTGCGGTGCCACGATCGGCCAGCCTACCGCGCGCGGTACGACAACAGGATCACGGGGACGGGATCGGGGTCAGGGCGTTCTGTCCGGCAGCAGGCCGCTGAGCAGGAACGCGACACTCCGCTCCCGCTCGGTCCAGGCCCGGGTGTCGAGTTCGACGGACTGGAGCAGGGCGCATTCCACCCGGTAGCCGTGCTCGGTCAGGTCCCGGCCGACGATCTCGGCCTCGTCGCGGGTGGCGGCGTGCGTGACGATGCGCTGCGGACGGCGGTCGGCGACCGCGGAGACGACCGCCGCTCCCCCGCCGCCGACGCGTACGACGTCCGGTTCGGGCAGGTTCTCCAGGACGTGCGGGGCGGTGCCCTGGACCACCTGGAGCTGGACGCCGAGGGCGCGGGCGTTGGACTCGGTGCGGTCGCAGGCCCGTGGGTCGCGGTCGACGGCGATGACGGCGGCCCCGGCCCGGGCGGCCTCGGTGGCGAAGGCGCCGCTGCCGCAGCCGATGTCCCACACCAGGTCCCCCATGCGGGGGCCGAGCCGGGCGAGTTGGGCGGCGCGCAGCGGTTCCAGCTCGCCCTCGCCCACGAGGCCGCCGTAGGACTCGGCGGGCAGGGTCCAGCCGCGCGGGCCGGCGGACGGGTCGCGGCCCGCGATCCAGCCGCCGTCCTCCGACGCCCCGGCCGTGCCGCCGATGACGATGACTAGGTTGGGGTCGCGCCAGGTGTGGTCGGCGGCCTTGTCGGAGGTGACCACGGTGACCTGTTCGCGTGCGGTGCCGAGTTCCTCGCAGATGACGAAGGTGCGGTGGACGCCTTCGAGGAGGAGGCCGAGTTCGGCGGGGCCCGCGCCGGGCGAGGTGAGGACGGCGACCTTGGGGTGGGCTCGGCACACGTTCACCGCGCGCCGCAGGGTGCGCGGGTGTGCGACGACCACGTGGGCGTCGTCCCAGGGCATACCGGCGCGGGCGAAGGCGGCGGCGACCGAGGAGACGCCGGGCACGACCTCGACCTCCAGGCCGAACTCGGGCGCGCGCAGGGTGCGTACGACGCCGAAGAAGCCGGGATCGCCGTCCGCGAGGACGACCGCCGTGCCGCGGTGGCCGGCGATCCGGCGGGCGGCGAGGCCGACGCTGCCGAGGCGGATGCGCTCGGCGGTGGCGGGTACCTCGGGCAGCGCCAGGTGGTGCGCGGCACCGGCCACCAGCGTGGCGGCGCCGAGGGCGGAGCGTGCCGCGTCGGTCAGCGGCGAGCCGTCCCATCCGATCACCGTGACCCGGTCGGCCATCGTCGTCAGTCTCCAGGGTTTTGCGCAGGTGGACGGGGCAGCCTGAGGGTATCCCGTCCGGCCGGGGTCAATTCCAGTCGGAGTAGGACGTGAACCCGCTGGAGTCGGCCAGCTGCTCCGCCGCGCCCTCCAGGTCCTCGGGCAGCAGGCTCCAGACGATGAAGTCGGTGCGCAGGTCGCTCCAGGTGCCGTCGTCGGCGCGGACGTGCGCTATGCAGGCGTTGCGCAGGACGCCCTCGCTGATGCAGCCGATCTTCTGGGCGACCTGCTGGGAGGCGGTGTTGCCGGCGGCCGTGCGCAGCTCGATGCGCTCGAACTTCTGGTCGCCGAAGAGCCATTGGGCGGTGGCGAGGGCGGCCTCGGAGGCGTATCCCTCGCCGCGGGCCCAGGGCGCGATGATGTACGACAGCTCGGTGGAGCGGATGTGCCAGTTGGTCCTGCCGAGTTGGACGATGCCGACCAGGCGCTGGGTGAGGAACTCGGTGACGGCGAGGTCCAGACCGTGGCCGCCGGTGCGCTGGGCGGGGGCGTACTCGGTGATCCAGGTGTGCGCGCCGGCCCGGGTGAAGGGCCGCGGCACGTCGGTCCAGGCGGCGACCTGCTCGTCGTTCATCATCTCGGTCAGGGCGGGCACATCGTCCTCGTCCAGGGGACGCAGCACCAACCGCTCCGTGCTGATGGAGATGTTGGGGAAGGTGCTCGTCATGCGCCGCTCCGTAACCTTCGAAACCGTCGGGCCTGCTGAACTGCCCAGCATGCAGCATGAAAGCACCCGACCGCACCACAGGGTCCGCCCTGTTCGACGAGGGCGGAACCCGTGCTGCGGCGCGTCGGCTTACGGCGTCGGTCAGAAGGAGGCGATGACGGAACCGGCGTACTTGTCCTCGATGAACTTCTTGACCTCGGGGGACGTCAGGAGCTTGGCGAGCTTCTTCACCCGCGGGTCGTCCTCGCCGCCCTCCTTCACGGCGAGGAAGTTGCCGTACGGGTTGTCGTCGGCGGACTCCAGGACGAGGGCGTCCTCGGCGGGCTTGAGGTCGGCCTCGATGGCGTAGTTGCCGTTGATGACCGCGGCGTCGACGTCGTTCAGGGAGCGCGGGGTCTGGGCCGCCTCCAGCTCCTTGAACTTGAGGTTCTTCGGGTTCTTGACGATGTCGGCCGGGGTCGCCTCGTTGCCCACGCCGTCCTTGAGCGTGATGATGCCGTTGGCGTCGAGCAGCTTGAGGGCACGGGCCTCGTTGACGCTGTCGTTCGGGACGGCGATCGTGGCACCGCTCTTGAGGTCGTCGGCGCTCTTGACCTTGCTGGAGTAGAGGCCGAGCGGCTCCAGGTGGACCGTGACGACGGGCACGATGTGGGTGCCGTTCTTCTTGTTGAAGTCGTCGAGGTACGGCTGGTTCTGGAAGTAGTTGGCGTCGACCGAGCCGTCCTCCGTCGCCGTGTTCGGCGTGACGTAGTCGGTGAACTCCCGGACCTCCAGGTCCAGGCCCGCGTCCTTCGCCAGGTTGTCCTTCACGTAGGTGAGGATCTCGGCGTGCGGGACGGGGCTCGCGGCGACGACCAGCGGTCCGCTGGTGTCGGAGGAGGAGTCGCTGTCGGAGGAGCCGCAGGCGGTGAGCCCGAGGGTGAGGGCTCCGGCGGCGAGGACGGCGGTGGTGATCTTGGCAGTGTTACGCACGAAAAGTGCCTTTCCTGAGGTGGTGCGACCCCGTGTTGGGTTGTACGGGGGGTTTCAGACGGTCTTGCTGGTGGCCGTCGCGGCCTTCAGCAGCCGAAGCCTGGGGGCGGGGCCCGAGGTGCCGCTGCGGCGGTGCAGCGAGCGGGCGGCGTAGTCGCCGGCGAACTGGATGAGGGAGATGACCACGGCGAGGATCGCCACGGTGATCCACATCAGTTCGGTCTCGAAGCGCTGGTAGCCGTAGCGGATGGCGATGTCGCCGAGGCCGCCCGCGCCGACCGTGCCGGCCATCGCGGAGTAGCCGATGAGGGCGACGATCGTGGTCGTGGTGGAGGCGATCAGCGAGGGCAGGGACTCGGGTACGAGGACCTTGCGCACGATCGTCCAGGTGTTGCCGCCCATCGACTGCACGGCCTCGACGAGCCCGCCGTCCACTTCCCGGACCGCCGTCTCGACCAGCCGCGCGAAGAAGGGGATGGCGCCGATGGCGAGCGGCACGATGGCGGCCTCACGGCCGATGGTGGTGCCGGTGATCGAGCGGGTGAAGCCCATCAGCGCGACCATCAGGATGATGAACGGCATCGAGCGAGCGACGTTCACGACCTGCCCGATGACCTTGTTGGCGACGACGTTCTGGAGCAGTCCGCCGCGGTCGGTGAGGACGAGCAGGACGCCGAGCGGGAGGCCGCCGACGACGGCGATGAGCGTGGACCAGCCGACCATGTAGAGGGTGTCCCAGCACGCCTGCTCCAGCAGCGGCTGCATCTCGGACCAGGTCACTTGGCACCTTCCTCGATCAGAACGGGCTCCTGGCCCAGTACGTCGATCTGGAGGCCCTGTTCGCGCAGGAAGCCGATCGGCACGACGTTGTCCTCGTAGCGGCCGGGCAGTTCGATGCGCATCCGGCCGACCTGGAGGCCGCCGACGGTGTCGATGGCGGCGCCGAGGATCGATATGTCGATGTTGTAGGTGCGCGCCAGCTGGGAGACGACCGGCTGGGTGGCGGTCTCGCCGTGGAAGGTGACGTCGACGACGGTGCGGTCGGTGCCGGTGGCGTCGCCGGTCACCGGGAACAGCGCGGAGGCCAGCTCGGAGCCGGGGGTGGCCAGCAGTTCGCTGACGGTGCCGGACTCGACGATGCGGCCGTTCTCCATGAGCGCGGCGGAGTCGCAGATCGACTTCACGACGTCCATTTCATGGGTGATGAGCAGGACCGTGAGCCCCAGCTGGCGGTTCAGGTCGCGCAGCAGCTGGAGGATGGAGCGGGTGGTCTCCGGGTCGAGGGCGCTGGTGGCCTCGTCGGAGAGCAGCACCTTGGGGTCGCCGGCGAGCGCCCGGGCGATGCCGACGCGCTGCTTCTGACCGCCGGACAGCTGGGCGGGGTAGGCCCCCGCCTTGTCGGCGAGGCCGACCAGGTCGAGCAGTTCGAGCGCCTTGCGAGAGCGCTCCTTGCCGGACGTGCCGAGGATCTCCAGCGGCAGCTCGACGTTGTCCCGCACGGTCCGCGAGGACAGCAGGTTGAAGTGCTGGAAGACCATGCCGATGCGGCTGCGCGCCTGCCGCAGCTCCCGGCCGGCGCGCGGGCCGCGCCCGGCGAGCGCGGTGAGGTCCTGTCCGGCGACGGTGACCGTGCCGGCGGTGGGGCGCTCCAGGAGGTTGACGCAGCGGATGAGCGAGGACTTTCCGGCGCCGGACTGGCCGATGACGCCGTACACCTCGCCTTCGCGGACGTGCAGGTCGACGCCGTCGAGGGCGGTGACCTCTCGACCGCCGGTGCGGTAGACCTTGGTCAGGCCCGATGTGGTGATCACTGGGGTTTCCGTCACTGTCGAGTACGCGGGCGTGGGTGTGCCCTGGTACGGGAGGGAAAAGGTGCGCGGGGCAGCTGGATCACGTACGGCTGGAGAGGCGTACGGACAGGCCGTGGCGGCTCGCTTCGGGGCGCGAGGCTCGGAACGTGGTGCGGGGGCCCTCTAGAAGGCGCACATTCGACACATACAACGAGCACCGGGCGTCATGGTCGCCTCGGTCGCAAGGGTGCGGCAGCTCGTCGTGGTCATGCGATCAGTAAAGCAGACGAAACGCGGTGAGCGAGAACCGCTGTCCGGCATGCGGACAGTGATGGACAGGCCGCACCTCCGGACGGAGATCCGCACGCCCCGGCCGGTGACCAGCGCGGACAACGCCGAGAGGTCGGACACCACGAGGTCGCCGGCCGGTTCGTGGGCCTGGTGGGTTGTGGCCAAGGCCACGGTGGTCATCCCGGCGGGGCGCCGGGGTCGGCCGCACCAGGCCTTTTGGCCCGTAATAGGGTCACTGCATGCTTGCTGCCCTGACGCTCGTGACCGGCGTCGCCGCCCTGCTGCTCGCCGCGTGGTGCGGCTTCGCCGCGTACCGCGACGAGCCGACGAAGGACTGGCACTTCATCGGCATGGCCGTGGTGACCCTGCTGGCGCTGGTCGAGCTGGTGGTCGGGATCGTGCTGCTGGCACGCGGTGAGGACCCCGAGCAGGGAAAGACGATCTTCGTCGCCTACCTGCTGGGCTCGTTCGCGTGCGTGCCGGCCGCGGGGTTCATGTCGCTGGCCGAGCGGACCAAGTGGGGTTCACTCACGGTCGCGGCCGGGGGCGTGGTGCTCGCGGTGCTCCAGGTGCGGCTCTACGACATCTGGGGAGGCTGAGATGACAGCCGTGGAGGGCAAGCGCACCCGGCTCATCAGCGGGCCCGGCATGCTGCTCGTCTGGCTGTACGGCGTGATGGTCGTCGGCGCGGTGTCGCGGTCGGCGGTGCAGATCGCCACGGAGTTCGACCGGGCCCCGCTCGCCTACTCGCTGTCGGCGGTGGCCGGGCTGGTGTACGGCTTCATCACGTACACGCTGGTCAGGGGCGGTGAGATGGCCCGCAGGGCGGCGCTGGTGTGTTGCGCCGCCGAACTCGCGGGCGTACTGATCGTCGGTACCTGGACCCTGGTGGACCCCTCGGCGTTCCCCGACGCGACGGTCTGGTCGGAGTACGGCATGGGGTATCTGTTCATCCCTGTACTGCTGCCGCTCTCGGCGATCTACTGGCTGCGCAGGGCGCGCGGCGTCACGCCGTAGCCGCGTAGTCGCCCGCCGCCTTCTCCAGGATGATCATCGGTACGCCGTCCGTGCCCTCGGAGGTGCCGACCGCGGTGTAGCCGACCTTGCGGTAGAGGCGGAGGCTGGTCTCGCTGCGGTGGCCGGTGTGCAGGCGGAAGCGCTTGGCGCCGCGCTCCTCGGCGAGGGCGGCCTCGGCCGCCCGGAGGAGACGGGCACCGATGCCGTGGCCCTGCAGGCGGGGGTGGACGCAGAGCTTGCCGATGGCGGCGGCGCCGTCCTCGGTGACCGAGCCGCGGACCGAACCGACCACCTCGTCGCCGAGGCGGGCCACGAAGACGCAGTCCTCGGCGACTTCCTCACGCACCGAGTCCAGCGTCTGGACGAGCGGGTCGATGCGGTAGTTGCCGTACAGCGCCGCCTCGCTCTGGAAGCACAGGTACTGCAGCTTGTAGATCTGCTCCGCGTCCTGCTCGGTCGCCGCAGAGATGGTCACGCTCATGCCCATGTGCGCACGCCTCCCGCTCACCTGATCGCCTGTTGTCCCTCACTCCTATCCCCGCGCTCCGGAAGCCGCAACCTCCGGCGTCAGCAATCGCCGTAGACAACCCAGGCATCTGGAACGTTCCGGGCCAAGACTGCCCTGTGAGATACCCAACTCCCCCGCGATCTCCCGGTATGTCATGTCCCTCGGCGAAAGCAGCGCCTCCACCAGGCCGGGGCAGCGTCCGGGCAGTCGGCGGACGGCGTCGCGCAGGGCGCGGTGGCGGGCGGACCTGAGGGCGAGATGCTCGGGGCCGCGGTCGGGCTCGTCCGCGGGTTCGGCGCCGTACGGCCGTTCGAGGCGGTGGGTCCGGCGGGCGCGGCGCACCTCGGAGCGCACGGCGGAGCGCAGCCAGCGCTCGGGGTCGGGCGGCGGACCCTGGGCGTCGAGGAGCTCCAGCAGGCGGAGCCAGACCGCCTGCTCCAGGTCGCCGGGTTCGGTTCCGGAGGCGTGCGCCTCCGCGGAGGCCTCGGCGGTGAGCAGGGGGCGCAGCGCGAGAACGTCGGCCACAAAGTCCGTTGTCATATGCGGCACGACGCGGCCGCCGGGGCAGCGGGTTGCCCGGGCGGCCGCTTGTCACCCCAACCGGGGTGGGGCGCTCAGCCGTTGACGAAGTCCTCGCGGGCCAGCAGACCGGTGTCCGGGTGGTCCGTGAAGACCCCGTCGATGCCGGTGGCGAAGTACGCCTTGTACGCGCCGAAGACGTCGCCGTAGGCGTCCGCGTCCGTGCCCTTGCGGAAGTCCGCCGGGAGGAACGGGTTCTCGTTGCGCAGTGTCCAGGGGTGCAGGACCAGGCCCACCTTGTGCGCGTCGGCGACCAGGGTGGTGGGCGTGGTGAGCCTGCCGCTCGCGTCCCTCGGGATGATCAGGTCGAGGGTCGGGCCGATGCCCTGGGCGTAGGAGGCGATCTCGCGCAGCCCGGCCGGCTTGATCAGGTCGGCGACGGTCCGCGGGTCACCGCTGTCCACGAAGTCGTACGGCCGCGTGCTCGCGCCGGACAGCAGCACCACCAGCGGGTTGTCGATGAGCTTGTGCAGGCGCTGGATGCTGGTCGGCTCGAACGACTGGACGATGACCGGGGAGTTCCACTTGTGCTTGCCGTGCTTGCGCAGCGCCTTCGCGATCCGCTCCTCCAGGCCGAGGCCCAGCTTGCGGAAGTAGGTGGGGTGCTTGAGCTCGGGGTAGATCCAGACCTGCTTGCCGCGCTTGCGGGTCTGCTCCTCCTGCCAGCGGAGCACCTCTTCGAAGGTGGGGATCTCCCAGCGGCCGTTGTAGAGGGTGTTGTGCGGGCGGTTGCCGGGGATGCGCTCGATCGCGCGGAGCGTCTTGAGCTCGGCGAGCGTGAAGTCCTCGGTGAACCAGCCGGTGGTGGCGACCCCGTCGAGCAGCTTGGTGGTCTTGCGGCCGGCGAACTCGGGGTGGTCGGCGACGTCGGTGGTGCCGCCGATCTCCGGCTCGTGGCGGCAGACCAGGTGGCCGTCCTTGGTGGGCACCAGGTCGCCGGCCTCGACGATGTGGGCGCCCATGTCCAGGGCCAGCTGGTAGGCGGCCAGGGTGTGCTCTGGCCGGTAGCCGCTGGCACCGCGGTGGCCGATGATCGTGGGCTTGGGCAGGCTCTTCACACCGCCGCCTCCGTACCCGTCGCCCGCGGCCCGGGCCGTACCGGACAGTCCGAGGACCGCTCCGCCCGCCCCCAGCACCGCGGCGCCCAGCAGCGCCCGGCGCCCGGTTCCGCGCGCCTGCTCGTCCGACTCCTGCGTTCCCATGAGCGCCTCCCTGCCCTCGGCTCTTCAGTGCGGGCCGATCGTAGGGTGCCCCCCATGACCGGCGGGAGACCCCTGATCGAACACGCGGGTGATTCGGGATGTCGTACGGGGGCAGAGTTCTGACGAACCGTCGGCATCGGGCGCGGCTCCCCGGGTAGTCGTGAGGCGAACCCCCTCACCCGGGTCGGCGCGACGTCGGTCACACCGTTCCGCGCGGGTTTCCGGCGGGCGACGGCACTGCTGCGCAGGTAAACCCGCGTCAACAGTGCGTAAGACTCCCGTGAACCCGATGTGCGCGACCCGGGGAACCGCGAGTATCGTCCTCACCTGCACAGACTTATATCGACCCCTTGACACCGGAGGGCCCGTTGTCCCGCTTCGCGCTCATCAAGGCAGTGCTCGGACCGATCATGCGCCTGATGTTCCGCCCACAGGTGGAGGGCGCGGAGCACATCCCGGGCGACGGTCCGGTCATCCTGGCCGGCAACCACCTCACCTTCATCGACTCGATGATCCTTCCGCTCGTCTGCGACCGGCAGGTCTTCTTCATCGGCAAGGACGAGTACGTCACCGGCAAGGGGCTGAAGGGCCGGCTGATGGCCTGGTTCTTCACCGGCGTCGGCATGATCCCCGTCGACCGGGACGGTGGCCGGGGCGGCGTCGCGGCGCTGATGACCGGCCGCCGCATCCTGGAGGAGGGCAAGCTCTTCGGCATCTACCCCGAGGGCACCCGCTCGCCCGACGGCCGCCTCTACCGCGGGCGGACCGGTATCGCACGGCTCACCCTGATGACCGGGGCGCCGGTGGTGCCGTTCGCGATGATCGGCACGGACAAGATCCAGCCCGGGGGCGCGGGGATGCCGCGCCCCAGCAAGGTGACGGTGCGCTTCGGCGAGGCGATGGAGTTCTCCCGCTACGACGGCATGGACCGTGACCGCTACGTCCTGCGCGCGGTCACCGACTCGGTGATGACCGAGGTCATGCGCCTGTCCGGTCAGGAGTACGTGGACATGTACGCCACCAAGGCGAAGGCGGCGTAGCCCCCGCACCCCTCCCGACGGCGGGCCGCTCCCCGAGCGGCCCGCCGTTCGCGTGCGCCCCGCGCCCCGTTACGGGCGGCTCTCCAGCTTCTGGTGGCGGAGCATGAACCACGCCGCCACCGACGCCAGCAGCAGGACCGTCGCTCCCGCGCCCGCCGCGAGGGCCAGGCCGTCCACGAAGGACTGACGGGCCGCGTCCAGCATGCTCTGCGCCGACTCCGCGGGCATCCCCGCCGCCGCTTCCACCGCGCCGCCGAGCGACTCGTGCGCCGCGTCCGGAGTGCCCGCCGGTCCGGTGAAGTCCCGGTAGACGCCCGTCACGATGGACCCCAGGACGGCGATGCCGAGGGCCGCGCCCAGTTCGTACGCCGTTTCCGACACCGCCGAGGCCGCACCGGCCTGTTCCTTCGGTACGGAGGACAGGATGACGTCCGCCGTCACCGTGAAGGAGAATCCGGCGCCGATGCCGACCACCAGCAGGGCCGCGCCGAGCAGGGGGTAGCCGGTCGACTGGTCCAGCACGGTCAGCGCGGCCAGCGCCAGGCCCACCGCCGCCAGGCCGCCGGAGACCACCGCGCGCACCGACCAGCGCCGGGCGGTCCGGCCCGCGATCAGACCGGCCGCCACCGCGCCCACGGCGGCGGGGAGTTCGGCGAGGCCCGCCTCGAAGGGGCCGCGGCCCTGGACGAGTTGCAGGTACTGGGAGAGGAAGAAGACCAGTCCGGACAGGCCGAGGATGGTCAGCAGGTCCGCCAGGACCGCCCCGCTGAAGCCGCGGTTGCGGAACAGGCGCATGTCCAGCAGCGGCGCCGGGAGCGTCAACTGGCGGCGCACGAAGCCGTACAGCGCGGCGGCGCCCAGCAGGCCCACGGCGAGGGAGTCCCACGCCGGGCCGTGTGCCGCGGCCTCCTTGACGGCGTAGACCACGCCGACCATGCCCACCAGTGACAGCAGCACGCCGGCCAGGTCCCAGGGGCCGGGGTTCGGATTGCGTGACTCCGGCAGCATCCGGATGCCGACGAGCACCAGGACCGCCATCACGGGCAGGTTGATCAGGAAGACCGAGCCCCACCAGAAGTGCTCCAGCAGGAAGCCGCCGACGATCGGGCCGACCGCCGTGCCCGCGGAGGCGGTGGCGCCCCAGATGCCCACGGCGAGGCTGCGTTCGCGCGGGTCGTGGAAGAGGTTGCGGATCAGGGCGAGCGTGGCCGGCATCAGGGTGGCACCGGCGACGCCGAGCAGCGCGCGGGCCAGGATCATCAGCTCGGGGGTGGTCGCGTACGCGTTGAGCACGGATATCGCGCCGAACGCCGTGGCGCCCACGAGCAGGATCTTCTTGCGGCCTATTCGGTCGCCGAGGCTGCCCATGGAGACGAGCAGACCGGCGATGACGAAGGAGTAGACGTCACCGATCCACAGGAGCTGGGTGCCCGTGGGGTTCAGGTCCTCGCTGATGTAGGGGGTCGCGAGACCGAGGACGGTCGCGTCGACGGCCACCAGCAGCACGGCGAGCACCAGGACGGACAGCGCGAGCCACCGGCCCGGACGCTGCACCGCCTCGGTCGGGTCCGCCGGCCGCAGGGTGCTGGTCATGATTCCTCTCTCCGTAGTGCGCCGCCGAGCAGCAGCTCGGTGATCATGTGCGTGAAGTCGTTGGCCGCGACCCTGCCCTCCTGGACCGCCCAGGCGCCGGAGGCCGTCAGGCCGTACAGCGCCTCGGTGAGCCAGGCCGGGGTGAGGTCGATCCGGAACTCGCCCTGCTGCTGGCCGCGCCGGAACAGTCCGGCGATCCGGACGTCGAGCCGGGCCCAGCCCTCGTGCTGCCCGTCCCCCTCGAACAGCTGGTTCTCGGTGTAGAGGAAGGCGAGCAGGCCGGCCGCGGGCTCCATCTCGCGCACGAGCCGGCGTACGGCGTCGCTCGCGGGGCCCTCGTCCAGGCGAGCCGCGTCCAGCGCGGCCTCGCACTCCGCGATGCCGAGCGCCTCCAGCGCGCGGACGAGCGCGTCGCGCCCGGCGAAGAGGCGGTGCAGGGTGGCCCGGCTGATCCCGGCGGCCTTGGCGACCTCGTCCATGGTGGACGTGGATTTCCGGGTGAGCAGGGCGGCTGCGCTGCGCAGCACGTGGTCACGATCGACAGCCATGAGACAACCATAGCCCACGTGAGACATCTCTGTCTCATCACGGGCATGCGTGTCTCATAGCGTCGCCACGCGGTATGGGCCGGTCAGTGCCAGGCCAGCCGGCCGCGCCGCTCCCAGTACGCCCCCGGCTCCTCCACCAACTGCGCCAGCCTGCTCAGCTGGTCCTCGTCGAGGTCGACGACGGCCGCGTGGAGGTTGGACGCGAGCTGCACGGCGGTCGCGGCGCCGGACAGGACGACTCCGGCCCAGGACTGGCGCAGGACGTGCGCGAGGGCGATGGCGTCGGTGCCCAGGGAGGTCTCGGCGGCCACGGCCTTCAGGGCCTCCGGGGCGTGTGGCCCGGCGAGCCTTCCGTTGGCCATGGCTTCCTTGACGATCACCGTGAGCCCGGCGTCATGGGCCTCGGCCAGGGCAGGGGCGGCGGAGGTCTCCAGGAGGTTGTACGTCGACTGGACGGTACGGAAGAGGGGCTCGCCGTCGACCGTCACGGCGAGGGCGGCCCGGATCGCGTCCGCCTGGGCGGGCCCGCTGGTGGAGAAGCCGACACTGAGGCCCTGGGCGGCGGCCTCGGCGAGCCGGGCGTGCAGTTCCTTGTCGGTGAGGGCGGGGCTGTCCGGGGTCACCGAGTGGATCTGGTAGAGGTCGAGCCGGTCGCCGAGCAGGGCGTCGGTCTCGGCGCGCTGACGCTCGTACGTCGGGAGGCTGTGGTCCTTGACTTCGTGCGTCTCGGCCTCGGCCGACCAGCCGGCGGTGTAGGTGTAGCCCCACTTGCTGCCGATGACCACGTCGTCGATGTCGGGGCGGGCGTTCAGCCAGTCGGCGAGGAACTCCTCCGAGCGGCCGTAGGAGCGGGCCACGTCGACGTAGCGGACGCCTTGGGCGTAGGCGGCGTCGAGGAGTTCGTGCGTACGGCTGCGCAGGGCGTCGACACTGCGGTTCTCCCCGAGGTCCTCGTCGCGGCCGAGGTTGATGTAGCCGGGGCGGCCGACGGCGGCGAGGCCCAGTCCGATGTGGCAGGTGGGGGTGGTGGCGGTGGCCAGTCGGGCGAAGGGCATCGCGGGCTCCGTTCGGTCGTTCCGGTACGGCTCCGACCAACGTAAACCCGCGATGACCTTCGCGCGGGAGCGGGGTGACCCGGCGAGTGCGGGCGCGTCGCGGCTCGGCGCGCGGTTCCCCGCGCCCCTCAGGCCTGCTTCGCCGTCGCCCAGTCGTGCTGTGCCGCCACGTCCGCCTTGATCTCCGCCAGCTGGGTCGCCACCGCGCTCGGCGCCGTGCCGCCGCGGCCGTCGCGGGAGGCCAGGGCGCCGGGGACGTTCAGGACGGAGCGGACCTCGGGGGTCAGGTGCTCGGAGATCTTCGCGAACTGCTCGTCCGTCAGCTCGTCCAGTTCCTTGCCGTCCGCCTCGGCGGCCTTGACGCAGGCACCGGCCACCTCGTGCGCGACCCTGAACGGGACGCCCTGCTTGACCAGCCATTCGGCCACGTCGGTGGCGAGGGAGAAGCCCGCCGGGGCCAGCTCCTCCATCCGCTCCCGGTGGACCGTGAGCGTGGCGATCATGCCGGTGAAGGCGGGGAGCAGGACGTCGAGCTGGTCGCAGGAGTCGAAGACCGGCTCCTTGTCCTCCTGGAGGTCGCGGTTGTACGCGAGCGGCAGCGCCTTGAGGGTCGCCAGCAGGCCCGTCAGGTTGCCGATCAGCCGGCCCGACTTGCCGCGCGCCAGCTCCGCGATGTCCGGGTTCTTCTTCTGCGGCATGATCGACGAGCCGGTGGAGAAGGCGTCGTGCAGGGTCACGAAGGAGAACTCCTTCGTGTTCCAGATGATGATCTCCTCGGCGATCCGGGAGAGGTTCACGCCGATCATCGCGGTGATGAAGGCGAACTCCGCGACGAAGTCACGGGAGGCCGTGCCGTCGATCGAGTTGGCGACCGAGCCGTGCTCGAAACCGAGGTCGGCGGCGACCGCCTCCGGGTCCAGGCCGAGGGAGGAACCGGCCAGCGCGCCCGAGCCGTACGGCGACACGGCCGTGCGCGCGTCCCACTGGCGCAGCCGCTCGGCGTCCCGGGACAGCGCCTGCACATGGGCGAGGACATGGTGGGCGAAGAGCACCGGCTGGGCGTGCTGGAGATGGGTGCGGCCGGGCATCGCCACGTCCGGGTGGGCCTCCGCCAGGCCGATCAGGGCGTCCTGGAGGTCGGCGATCAGACCGGCGATGCTGCGCGCCTGGTCCCGCAGGTACATCCGGAACAGGGTCGCCACCTGGTCGTTCCGGGAGCGGCCCGCGCGGAGCTTGCCGCCGAGGTCGGGGCCCAGGCGCTCCAGCAGGCCCCGCTCGAGGGCGGTGTGCACGTCCTCGTCGGCGAGGGTGCCGACGAAGGAGCCGTCGGCGACGTCCGCGGCCAGCTGGTCGAGCCCGGCGAGCATCCGCGTCAGCTCGTCGTCGGAGAGCAGTCCCGCCTTGTGCAGCACGCGCGCGTGGGCACGCGAGCCGGCGATGTCGTACGGCGCGAGCCGCCAGTCAAAGTGGACCGAGGCGGACAGCCTGGCCAGGGCCTCGGCGGGCCCGTCGGCGAACCGTGCGCCCCAGAGCCGGACGTCTCCGCTGTTGCTGCTCACTTGGTGTGCTCCTCGAAGGGTCTGGATGGGGCACCGCCTCCCCGTGGCGTGAACGGGGAGGCGGCCGTCGGGGGCGGGGCCGGTCAGGGCGCCCGGGCCGGTGAGGACGGGTCGCGCCGGGCGGCGATCTTCGGCGACGAACATGCATGAGTATGCAGAACTCTGCATGATTCGTCAATTCAGTCGGGTGTTGAACGGGGGAAATCGCTTTCCCGTATCTCTCGGCGGACGCAGGCGCCGCGTTCGTCACGAGATCCCCGAGCGAACACCCCCGACCCGAGTGAGGCTTCCGCATGTCCAGGGCTCTTCCGAAGTACCGCAAGCGTCGTGTCGCGCTGATCGGCGGCGCCGCCGCGCTGGCGCTGTCCGGAGCGGTGATCGTCAACTCCGCGCTCGCCGGGGAGACACCCGCGAGCGACGCCCGCACCCTGGCCGGCCCCGGCACCATCAGCTGCCCGGACGTCGCCTCCGAGCTCCCCGCGGTCCCGGCCACCGCACGGGCCGAGGTCGACCGGAACCTCGCCCTCCTGCAGACCCAGATCGACGAGGCCAACAAACGCCTCACCGAAACCGTCGGCCAAGGCGGACCCAACTTCGTCCAGAACGCCATCCTCGGCCCCCTGGCGAGCAAGCGCACCGCCGCCATCGACCGCATCGCCATCTCCATCGGCCGCACCGCGGACAAGCCCCAAGGTCTCGGCGCCCTGGCCGCCTGCACACTGAACGCCGACGGCTCCGCCGACACCGGGGAGGAGGTCGAGGCCACTCCCCCGGTGACCGCCCCGGAGGAAGAGGGCGACACCGGCACCGGCCCCGGCACCATCAGCTGCCCGGACGTCGCCTCCGAGCTCCCCGCGGTCCCGGCCACCGCACGGGCCGAGGTCGACCGGAACCTCGCCCTCCTACAGACCCAGATCGACGAGGCCAACAAACGCCTCACCGAAACCGTCGGCCAAGGCGGACCCAACTTCGTCCAGAACGCCATCCTCGGCCCCCTGGCGAGCAAGCGCACCGCCGCCATCGACCGCATCGCCATCTCCATCGGCCGCACCGCGGACAAGCCCCAAGGTCTCGGCGCCCTGGCCGCCTGCACGCTCGACCAGTGACGTGACAGGCAGTCATGGCCGCCCCGTTGCACGCCGGCCGGGGCGGCCATGACCGGGCGGCGGAGCCAAGAATTCCTTAGACAAGCGAAATACCTGCCCGCATAATCATGAATCATGGGAAAGACTTATGAGCGCATAGACGGCAGGCTCCGCACCTTCATCGAGGCCCAACCCCTCTTCTTCACCGCCACCGCGCCCCTCGCGGAGGACGGCACGGTCAACCTCTCCCCCAAGGGCCTCAAGGGCTCCTTCGCGGTCCTCGACGAACGGACCGTGGCCTATCTGGACTTCGCCGGGTCCAACGCGGAGACCATCGCGCATCTGCGGGAGAACGGCCGGATCACCCTCATGTGGTGCGCCTTCCAGGGCCCGCCCAACATCGTCCGGGTGCACGGCCGCGGCGAGCCGGTCTTCCGCGACGACCCCCGCTTCCCCGCACTCCTGGCCCACTTCCCCGACATCGACCCGGGCCCGCACGGCCTGCGCGCGATCATCGTGGTGACGGCCGAACTCGTCCGGGACACCTGCGGATACGCGGTGCCCTTCCTGTCGTACGACGACGAGCGCGATCTGCACGAGAAGCGGTTCGCCCGCGAGGACGACGAGTCGCTGAACGCCTACTTCACCAAGAAGGAGCACATCGCCACCAGCCTGGACGGCCTGCCCGGGCTGCCGTTGCCGCTGCCGCCGTCTACGGTCTGAGCCATGCGCCCCGGTGTCGTCGCCCTCGCCCTCGCCTCCCTCCTCGTGCTCGGTGCCGCGCCCGCCGACGACCCGCCGCTGCCGGAGCGGATGGCGGACACCGGCGGCGGCACCCAGCTGATCACCGCCGTCGCCGCGCGGACCGGCGCCACCACCGGCACGCTCACCTGGTGGGACCTGCGGGACGGCCGCTGGGTGCAGTCCGGTTCCGCCGACGCCCGCTTCGGGGCGAACGGCCTGGCCGAGGGCGCCACGCGCCGCCAGGGCACCAGCACCACCCCCACGGGGCTGTACGACCTGCCGTACGCCTTCGGGATCAAGGCGGCGCCGGACGGGACGGCGTACACGTACCGCCCGGTGCACCGGGATTCCTGGTGGTGCCAGGACAACGACTCGCGCTCCTACAACCGGTGGACCGAACCCCGCCCGGCGGACTGCCGGGCCGCCGAGTCCGAGCATCTGATCACCTACACCGGCCAGTACGCGCACGCCCTCGTCATCGGCTTCAACTACGCGCAGCCGGTGCGCGGCCGGGGCGCGGGGATCTTCCTGCACGTCCACGGGCGGGGTGCGACGGCCGGTTGCGTGTCCGTGCCCGCCGAGGACATGAGGCGGATCCTGCGGTGGGCCGATCCGGGCCGAAAGCCGCACATCGCCATCGGAACGACGAGCGGAGCGACCGCGATCACCCGGTACTGAACACACCGGCCGCCCCGCACGTACCTCTGGGCCGAGGGACCACGCCACTCCCCCTTGTCCGTCCCCGGAGGAACCGTGACCACCACGCTCGCAGGCGGCCGTGCAGCCCGCCGCCAGACGATGCGCCGCATCCGCCCGCGCCGCTCCCCGGCCGTCCCGCTGGTGATCGCGCTGTGGGCCGGCGCGGCGGCGGTGCTGTGGCTGTGGTGGGACAACACCCCGTCCCTCGCGGACAACACCGCCAGGATCCTCGCCGCCGGCCGGATCACCGGTCTGCTCGCCGGCTACCTGATGGCGCTCGTCGTGCTCCAGATGGCACGGGTGCCCGCGCTGGAGCGGCGGGTCGGCTCCGACCGGGTCGCGCGCTGGCACGCGATGAGCGGCCGCTACACGATCTGCCTGGTCGTCGCGCACGTCTTCCTCATCATGTGGGCGTACGCGCTCCAGGCGGGCAGGACGCTCGGCGACATCGTCCAGCAGACCGTCGACTCCATCAACACGCTGCCGGACATGGGCAAGGCGGCCATCGGCACCGGACTGCTGTTCCTGATCGCGTTCCTGTCGATCGGCGGCGTGCGCCGCAGGATCCCGTACGACACCTGGTACCACGTGCACCTGCTGACGTACGCGGCGGTGTACCTGACCTTCTGGCACCAGATCACCACCGGCAACGAGTTCGCCGTGGAACCCTCCGCGAAGACCTTCTGGTACGGCCTGTACGGCGCTGTCACCGCGCTGGTGGTCTGGTACCGGATCCTGACCCCCATCCGCCTCAACCTGCGCCACCGGCTGTACGTGGAGGCGGTGATCGAGGAGACCCCGGGCGTGGTGTCGGTGCTGATCGGCGGGCGCAGGCTGCACCGGATGGGCGCGGAGGCCGGGCAGTTCTTCCGCTGGCGGTTCCTGGCGCCGGGCATGCGGTTCAGCTCCCACCCCTACTCGCTGTCGGCGGCGCCCCGCCCCGACATGCTCCGCATCACCGTCAAGGCGATCGGCGACCACAGCGAACGGCTGCGCGAGCTGGAGCCCGGCACCAAGGTGTGGGCGGAGGGCCCCTACGGGGCGCTCACCGCGCAGCGGCGCAGCCGGGGCAAGGTGCTGCTGGTGGCGGGCGGGGTGGGGATCACGCCGATGCGGGCGCTGTTCGAGACCCTGCCCGGCGCGTCCGGCGACATCACCCTGCTCTACCGGGCCAACAGCACCCAGGACCTGGCCCTGTGGGACGAGCTCGCCGCCATCGCCGAGGAGCGCGGGGCGCGGCTGATGTACGCGGTCAACAGCCCGGACGGCGAACGCCCCGACATCTCGGCCGAGCGGCTGCAGCAGAAGCTGCCGGACATCGACCAGCACGACGTCTTCATGTGCGGGCCGCCCGGCTTCGCGCAGTCCGTCTACGAAGCACTGCGCGGCGCGGGAGTGCCCGCCCGCCGCATCCATCACGAGTCGTTCGAGATGTGAGCGACGGGACTTCAGGAGCTGTAGGAGCGATGAGGAAGACTCACCCCATCCGGCGTGCCGTGCTCGCGGGCGCCGCCACCGTGTCCGGGATCGTGCTGCTGCTGTCGCTGAAGCCGGCGTCCGACCCGGCGTCGGCGGCGGGCAGCGCGGCCCCGCAGCAGACCGCGGCGGCCCAGGAGGCCGCGCAGGGCGGCAGCGCGGACCGGGCGGGCACCGTCACCGGGGACGCGGTGCGGACGCAGTACGGGCCCGTGCAGGTACGGCTGACCGTCAGCGGCGGCAAGGTCACCGACGTGGAGGCCGTGCAGGCGCCCAGCGGTGGCCGCAGTACCCAGGTCACCGAGACCGCGGTGCCCCGGCTGAACCGGGCGGCGCTCGCGACCCAGAGCGCGGACATCGACGCGGTGTCCGGGGCCACGTATACCAGCAGCGGGTACAAGCAGTCGCTGCAGTCGGCGCTGGACAAGATGGAGAAGGCGGCGGGTGGCGCCGATGCCGGTGACTCCGGGACCGGCGGTTCCGCCGAGGCCGGAGGCGCTCCCGAGGGCGGGGGGTCCGCCGAGGCCGCCGAGCGTACGGTCACCGGGGAGACGGTGACGACGGAGTACGGGCCCGTGCAGGTGCGGATCACCGTGAGCGGCGGGAAGATCACGGCGGCGGAGGCCGTGCAGTCGCCGAGCGGCGGGCAGAGTACGCGGATCAACGGCAATGCCGTGCCGAAGCTGAACGCCGCGGCCGTGGCGGCCGGGAGCGCCGACATCGACGCGGTGTCCGGGGCCACGTACACCAGCAACGGCTACAAGCAGTCGCTGCAGTCGGCGCTGGACCAGGCCGGTGGCTGAGTCGGTGACCGATCCGGCGCAGGCCCCCCTCGCGGTGCGTCACGCGGAGGAGGTCATGGGGACCGTCTTCTCCTTCGACGTCCGTGGCGGGGACCCGGAGGCGGTGCGTGCGGCGCTCGCGGAGGCGGTGGCCGGGCTGCACCGGGTCGACGAGGTGTTCAGCACCTACCGGGAGGACAGCGAGATCTCCCGGCTGGGCCGCGGGGAGCTGACGCTCGCGGAGTGCTCACCCGAGGTGTCCGCGGTCCTCGCGCTGGGCGAGGAGGCGGCCCGGCTCAGCGACGGCTGGTTCAGCACGTCGTACGAGGGCCGGCTCGATCCCACCGGGATCGTGAAGGGGTGGGCGGTCGAACGGGCGGCCCGGCGGCTGGCGGAGGCCGGGGCGAGCGGGGTGAGCGTCAACGGCGGCGGGGATGTGCAGCTGCTGGGGGTGCCCGGTCCGGAGCGGCCGTGGCGGGTGGGGGTGTCCGACCCCCTGCGCCCGGGCGGCCTGGCGGCGGTGATCTCGGCGGCGGGCGCTGCGGAACTGGCGGTGGCGACCTCCGGGACGGCGGAGCGGGGCGCGCACATCGTGGACCCCCGCACCGGCCGCTCGGCGGTGACGGACCTGGTGGCGGTGACGGTGGTGGCCCCCACGGTGACCTGGGCCGACTGCTGGGCCACCGCCGCGTTCGCCATGGGTTCCCGGGACGCCCTGCGCTGGCTGGAGGCGCTGCCCGGCGTGGAGGCCCTGCTGATCACGGCGGGCGACGAGGTGCGGTGCACGGGCGGTCTGGCCGCGCGACTCGGCTGAGCGCAGGCACCGCCCCTCTCAGTGCCCGTTCTGAGCCAACCGCAGCAGATGCTCCGCCAGCGCCTGACCCCCCGTCGGCTCCCGGCTGATCAGCAGCAATGTGTCGTCACCGGCGATCGTGCCCAGGATGTCGTGCAGTTCCGCCTGGTCGATCGCCGACGCCAGGAACTGCGCCGCCCCCGGAGGGGTCCGCAGGACCACGAGGTTCGCCGAGGCCTCCGCCGAGATCAGCAGCTCCTGCGACAGCCGCCGCATCCGCTCTTCCTTCGCCGACTCCCCCAGCGGAGCCCGGGGGGTGCGGAATCCCCCCTCGCTGGGCACCGCGTAGATCAGGTCACCGTCGTTGTTGCGGATCTTGACCGCGTTCAGCTCGTCCAGGTCCCGGGACAGCGTCGCCTGCGTCACCGTCAGCCCGTCGTCCGCCAGCAGTTTCGCCAGCTGACTCTGCGACCGCACCGGCTGCCGGTTGAGGATGTCCACGATCCGGCGGTGGCGGGCGGTCCGGGTCTGCGGTACGGCAGGCCCGGCGCCCGCGTGCTCGTGATCCTGCGCCTGACTCATCGTCGTCTCATTCTCCGGCTCATCCATCCACCCCTTGGGCCTCGTCCAGAACGCCGGGCAGCGCCCGGAGGAACGCGTCCACCTCGTCGTCGCCGAGATTCAGCGGCGGCATCAGCCGTACGACGTCGGGGGCGGGCGCGTTGACCAGGAGGCCGGCGTCCTGAGCCGCCTGCTGCACCCGCGGTGCGAGCGGCTCGGTGAGCACGATACCCAGCAGCAGCCCGGCACCCCGGACATGGGAGACCAGCGGATGCCCGGCCGACTCGATTCCGTCCCGCAACTTCTCGCTCTGCCGCTTGACGTTCTCCAGCAATCCCTCGTTCTCGATCGTGTCGAGAACGGCGAGTCCGGCGGCGCAGGCGACCGGGTTGCCGCCGAAGGTCGTCCCGTGCTGACCGGGCCGCAGCAGTTCGGCGGCCCGCCCGAAGGCGACGGTGGCACCGAGCGGCAGCCCGCCGCCGAGCTGCTTGGCGAGGGTGACGACGTCGGGCAGCACGCCCTCGTGGGCCTGGTACTCGAACCAGTGCCCGGTCCGCCCGATGCCGGTCTGCACCTCGTCGAGGACGAGCAGCGCGCCGGTCGCGGCGGTGATGGCCCGCGCGGCCTTGAGGTAGCCGGGCGGCGGGACGACGACGCCGTTCTCGCCCTGGACCGGCTCGATGATCACGAAGGCGGTGTCCTCGGTGACCGCCGCGGCCAGCGCCTGCGCGTCGCCGTAGGGCACGTGGGTGACGTCGCCGGGCAGCGGCAGGAACGGGTCCTGCTTGGCGGGCTGACCGGTGAGCGCGAGGGCGCCCATCGTGCGGCCGTGGAAGCCGCCGTGGGTGGCGACCATATGGGTCCGCCCGGTGAGCCGGCCCAGCTTGAACACGGCCTCGTTGGCCTCGGCGCCGGAGTTGCAGAAGAAGACCCTGCCGTCCCGGCCGAAGAGCTGCAGCAGCCGCTCGGCGAGCGCGACGGGCGGCTCGGCCATGAACAGGTTGGAGACATGACCGAGGGAGGCGATCTGCCGGCTCACGGCCTCGACGACCGCCGGGTGGGCGTGGCCGAGGGCGTTGGTGGCGATCCCGCCGACGAAGTCGAGGTACTGCCTGCCGTCCGCGTCCCACAGCCTGGTGCCCTCGCCGCGCACGAGGGCGAGCCGAGGGGTGCCGTAGTTGTTCATGAGCGCGCCCTGCCAGCGGGCGGTCAGCTCCTGGTTGGTCATGACTCCCCCTGATCGGGTCCGTCGGGCACGACCATCGTGCCGATGCCCGAGTCCGTGAAGATCTCCAGCAGGATCGAGTGCTGGACCCGGCCGTCGATGACGCGGGCGGTGTGCACGCCGTTGCGGACGGCGTGCAGGCAGCCCTCCATCTTCGGCACCATGCCGGAGCTCAACTCCGGCAGCAGCTTTTCCAGTTGGGCGGCGGTGAGGCGGCTGATCACCTCGTCGCTGTACGGCCAGTCCTCGTAGAGGCCCTCGACGTCGGTGAGGACCATGAGGGTTTCGGCGCCCAGTGCCGCAGCGAGTGCCGCAGCCGCCGTATCAGCATTGACGTTGTAGACATGTCCGTCGTCCTGGCTACGGGCGATCGAGGAGACCACCGGGATCCGGCCGTCGGCCAGCAGTGCCTCGATCGCGCCCGTGTCGATGGCGGTGATCTCACCCACCCGCCCGATGTCGATCAACTCGCCGTCGATCTCGGGCCGGTGCTTGGTGGCGGTGATGGTGTGCGCGTCCTCGCCGGTCAACCCGACGGCCAGCGGCCCGTGTTCGTTGAGCAGGTTGACCAGCTCGCGCTGCACCTGCCCGGCGAGCACCATCCGTACGACGTCCATGGCGTCCTCGGTGGTGACGCGCAGGCCCGCCTTGAACTCGCTGACGATGCCGTGCTTGTCGAGGGCGGCGCTGATCTGCGGGCCGCCGCCGTGCACGACGACCGGCTTCAGCCCGGCGTGGTGCAGGAACACCACGTCCTGGGCGAACGCGGCCTTCAGGTCCTCGTCGATCATGGCGTTGCCGCCGAACTTGATCACGACGGTCTTGCCGTTGTGCCGGACCAGCCAGGGCAGCGCCTCGATGAGGATCTGGGCCTTGGGCAGGGCGGTGTGCTTGCGTGTCGATCCGGTGCTCATGAGGAGTACGCGCTGTTCTCGTGGACGTAGTCGGCGGTGAGGTCGTTGGTCCAGATGGTGGCGGTCTCGGCACCGGCGGCGAGGTCGGCGACGATGTGCACCTCGCGGTAGCGCATGTCGACCTTGTCGCGGTCCTCGCCCACGCCGCCGTCCTTGCAGACCCACACGCCGTTGATGGCGACGTTCAGCCGGTCCGGCTCGAAGGCGGCCCGGGTGGTGCCGATCGCGGAGAGCACCCGGCCCCAGTTGGGGTCCTCGCCGTGGATGGCGCACTTGAGGAGGTTGTTGCGGGCGATGGAGCGGCCCACCTCGACGGCGTCGTCCTCGGTCGCGGCGTTGATCACCTCGACCTTGATGTCCTTGCTGGCGCCCTCGGCGTCCCGGATCAGCTGCTGCCCGAGGTCGTCGCAGACCTGCCGTACGGCCTCGGCGAACTCCTCGTAGGCGGGGGCGACTCCGGCCGCCCCCGACGCGAGCAGCAGCACGGTGTCGTTGGTCGACATGCAGCCGTCGGAGTCGACCCGGTCGAAGGTCGTGCGGGTGGCGGCGCGCAGCGCCCGGTCCAGTACGTCGCTGGCCAGGTCGGCGTCGGTGGTGAGGACGACGAGCATGGTGGCGAGGCCGGGGGCGAGCATGCCGGCCCCCTTCGCCATGCCGCCCACGGTCCAGCCGTCCTTGGTCACGACGGACGTCTTGTGGACGGTGTCGGTGGTCTTGATGGCGATGGCGGCCTTCTCGCCGCCGTGCTCGGAGAGCTGCGCCGCGGCGGTCTCGATGCCCGGCAGCAGCTTGTCCATGGGCAGCAGCACCCCGATGAGGCCGGTCGAGCAGACGGCGACCTCGATCGCGCCCCGGCCGAGCACCTCGGCCGCCTTCTCGGCGGTGGCGTGGGTGTCCTGGAAGCCCTTGGGTCCCGTACAGGCGTTGGCGCCCCCGGAGTTGAGGACGACGGCGGAGACCTCGCCGCTCTTGAGGACCTGCTCCGACCACAGCACCGGTGCGGCCTTGACGCGGTTGGCGGTGAAGACGCCCGCGGCGGCGCGGCGGGGACCGTCGTTGACCACGAGGGCCAGGTCAGGGTTGCCGTTCTCCTTGATCCCGGCGGCGATGCCCGCCGCCGTGAATCCCTTGGCTGCCGTCACGCTCACGGCGCAACTCCGATCGTGGTCAGCCCCGTGGTCTCGTCGAGTCCCAGGGCGATGTTCATGCTCTGGACGGCACCACCGGCGGTGCCCTTGGTCAGGTTGTCGATGGCGCTGATCGCGATGATCCGTCCGGCGGCCCCGTCGTACGCGACCTGCACCTGAACGGCGTTGGAACCGTGAACGGACGCCGTGGCGGGCCACTGGCCCTCGGGGAGCAGATGGACGAAGGGCTCGTCGGCGAAGGCCTTCTCGTAGGCGGCGCGGACGGCCTCGGCGCTCACGCCCGGCTTCGCGGCGGCGCTGCACGTGGCGAGGATGCCGCGGGACATGGGCGCGAGGGTCGGCGTGAAGGAGACGGTGACCTTCTCCCCCGCCGCCGCGCTCAGGTTCTGGCTCATCTCGGGTGTGTGCCGGTGGCCGCCGCCGACGCCGTACGGCGTCATGGAGCCCATGACCTCGCTGCCCAGCAGGTGCGGCTTGGGCGCCTTGCCCGCGCCGGAGGTGCCGGACGCGGCGACGATCACGGCCTCGGTCTCGGCGAGTCCGGCGGCGTAGGCCGGGAAGAGGGCGAGGGAGACGGCGGTGGGGTAGCAACCGGGCACCGCGACCCGCCTGGACCCCTCCAGCGCGGCGCGGGCGCCCGGCAGCTCGGGCAGGCCGTACGGCCAGGTGCCGGCGTGCGGGGAGCCGTAGAACGTCTCCCAGTCGGCCGGGTCGGTGAGCCGGAAGTCGGCCCCCATGTCGACCACGAGCGTGTCCGGACCGAGCTGCTCGGCGACGGCGGCGGACTGGCCGTGCGGCAGCGCGAGGAAGACGACGTCGTGTCCGGCGAGCACCTCGGCGGTGGTGGGCTCCAGGACGCGGTCGGCCAGCGGCAGCAGGTGCGGCTGGAGTGCGCCGAGCCGCTGACCCGCGTTGGAGTTGCCGGTCAGGGCGCCGATCTCGACCTGCGGATGCGCCAGGAGCAGACGCAGGAGCTCCCCGCCCGCGTAACCGCTCGCCCCGGCCACCGCCGCACGTACCGCCATGGAATCCTCCTCCTCGATGGCATGACTATACGTTTCGCTGCACGTTTATGCAATCCACCTTTCGCCGACGAGGCATCGAGATCGGGCCGCCCGACACCGGCTTCGGTAGCCCACCCTGGTCCTCAGCCCCAGCAGCGACCGCGGACCGGGAAGCTCCGACTGCACATCGACGTCAGCGCCACCGACCGCGATCAGGACGCCGAGCTGGAGCGGCTGCTCGCTCTCGGCGCCAGGCCCGTCGACATCGGTCAGACCGGCACCGAGAACTGGCACGTCCTGGCCGACCCGGAAGGCAACGAATTCTGCCTCCTGCACACCCGGCTCCAGCCCGTCTGACCACGTGCGCCCTGACGCCGATCCGCTCGGCCGTTCGAGTGAGGCCGGGCCCCGCTCGCGGAGCGGGGCCCGGACCGCCCTTCGGGGCTATCCCTGCTTGATACGCAGGAAGGTGACCGAGTTCGCCGGGAAGGTGTACGCGAACGTCGAGGAGATCCCCGACACCGTGGACGTGACCGGGGTGACCGGGGTGTTCGTCTCGGTGTTCACCGCGTCCGGCTCGCCCGCCAGGGTCGTGACCCGGGCCCGGGAGGCGACCTTCGCGCCGCCCAGGTCGACGGTGGTGCGGGCCTCGGCGGACTGGGCGTTGACGACCTTGACGATCAGGTCACCGGTCGCCGCGTCCTCGGTGACGACCTGCCGGAACGGCTCGGCCGGCTTGTCGTCGGTGAAGCTGCCCCACTCCTGTCCGTCGAGGTAGAGGGTGACCTGACGGCCCCGCACCTTGATGTCGATGTCGTAGGCGCGGCCCGTCTCGATCGACCCGGCCTTGGAGATCAGCGTCGACTTACCGCCGTCCGAGGCCTGTTCGACGGCGGACTGGGTGTTGTTCCAGCCGCCCAGGTTCCACCAGTAGTGGTTGCCGGTGTCCTTGACCCCGAAGGCGACGAGGAAGCCCTCCTTGCCGGACTTCTTGTTGGCCTTCACGTGCAGGTCGTAGTCGTGCCAGCCCGGGTTGCCCGCGGTGACCAGGGTGTTCTCGGCGGCCTCGTCGCTCTGCAGGTAGGCCCCGTCCTGGACGCTCCAGCTCCCGGTGCCGTGGTGCGTCCACTGCGAGGCGTCACCGGAGAAGTCGTCGCTCAGCAGCGGGCTTCCGTCCGCCGCCGTCACCTTCACGTCGTCGTACGCCGCACTGGTCGCCCAGGTCGACAGGCCCACGGCGCCGGAGATCGGGCCGCTGACGTCCGGGGTGCCGGTCGCGGTGGAGGGGACGACCCGGTCGCCGACGTTGGTCATGAACAGTTTCTGGACCTCGTAGTTGGCGGAGTTCCAGGAGGCGTGGTTGTTGAACCAGATCAGGTCGGGCCGCCACTGGACGTAGTCCTCGTTGGCGAGCAGCGGGGCGTACGAGGCGAGCTTGACGATGTCGGCGTTGCGCTCCAGACCGGTCATGAACGCGGCCTCGGCCAGGGCGTTCTGGAGGGCGTTGCCCTGGGAGGCGTACTCGCCGAGGAAGACCTGGGGGCCGTTCCGGTCGTAGCTGTCGTAGCGGTCGTTGTTCTGCAGGAACCACTGCGGGCTGTTGTAGTAGTGCTCGTCGACCATGTCGGCGTCGCCCTCGCGGTTGAGCTCCCAGGCCCGGTCGAAGACCGCGCCGGTGTCGTCGGGGCCGGAGTTGGAGATCACCGTGATGTCCGGGTACTTCGCCTCGATCGCGGTCCGGAACTTCCGGAAGCGGGCGAAGAACTCGTCCGGGAGGTTCTCCTCGTTGCCGACGGCGAGGTGGGTCAGGCCGAAGGGCCTGGGGTGCCCCATCTCGGCGCGCTTCCTGCCCCAGGTGCTGGTGGCGGGGCCGTTGGCGAACTCGATGAGGTCGAGGGTGTCCTGGATGTGCCGCTGGAGCAGTGCCTCGTCGTCGGTGGCGCGGTTCTGGCCGCAGCCGGTCACCAGGGCGGGGACGACGGGCAGCGGCATGGCGCCGATGTCCTCGGAGAAGCGGAAGTACTCGTAGTAGCCGAGGCCGTAACTCTGGTTGTAACCCCAGAAGTTGGCGTTGGTGGCGCGCTGCTCGACCGGGCCGACGGTGTCCTTCCACTGGTAGGAGCGCTTGCGCTGCCAGCCGGAGGACTCGCTGTAGTCCTGCATGGATCCGGTGTTGACCAGGCAGCCGCCCGGGAAGCGGACGAACGACGGGTCCAGGGCCTCGATCTTCTCGGCGAGGTCCTTGCGCAGCCCGTTGGACTGGCGCTTGTAGGTGTCGCGCGGGAAGAGCGACACCATGTCCAGCGCGGCGGCCCCGGTGGAGGCGACGGCGAGGCGGCCGTGGGAGCTGGTGCGGCCCGCGGTGAAGGTGGCGGTGTACTTCTTCCAGCCGCCGGAGACGGCCACCTGGCGGGCGGGCGCGAGCGTGCCGGCGGCGTCCTTCAGACCCACCGTGAGGGTGCTGCCGGCGTCGGTGCGGACCCACACCGAGAAGTCGTACCGCTTGCCCTGCTCGACGCGGATGCCGGTGTTGTAGCCGGCGTTGGTGACGGACGAACCGGCGCCGAGGGCCAGGTAGTTGCGGTTGCGCTCGTTCAGGCGGCCGGTGTCGTCCCGGACCTGGGCCGTGCCGGAGACCGCCCAGGAGGTGAGCGGGGTGTACGAGCCGTTGTCGGCGGTGGAGTACTCGAAGGACCGGTTCTGGACGAGCTCGGCGTACAGACCGCCGTCGGCGGCCCGGTTGATGTCCTCGAAGAAGACGCCGTACATGGTGTCGTCGATCGTCGCGCCCCGGGCTGCCGGGTCGACGGTGATCGTGTAGTCGGTGACGTCCTCGGCGTGCGCGGGTGCCGGGACGAGTCCGGTGGCCGCCACCAGGAAGGCGGTGGCGCCGAGACCGAGTCTCCAGCGGGGGCTGGTGCGTGGCATGGATACTCCGCGGCTCGATGGTCGTGTTGCGGGTCGCTCTGCGTTGTTCCTTGTTCGGAATATCGGACGTTGATCAGATGGCCGAACGGCAAGATAGGGAGGGGGCGCAGGCCCGTCAATGGGTCGCGCAGGAACGCATGGGACGGAGACAGCAGGGCCATGGGCGAGTTCTGGCCAGTGCGGGATGCGCTGGCGTATCTGACGGGCTCATGGCGGGTGCGGCGGTCCGTGCGGGATCACGCGAGCGAGGCGTGGGGCGAGTTCACCGGGACGACTGTTTTCGGCCCGCTCGGGACGGGCGGGCTGCTGCACGAGGAGTCCGGCACTTTCGTGTGGCAGGGCGTGCCCCGGCCCGCCGAGCGGACCCTGCGCTTCCTGCCCGGGAGCGCGCCCGACACGGCCGACGTCCGCTTCGCCGACGGCCGCCCCTTCCACGACCTCGACCTGTCCACGGGGCGGCATGTGGCGGACCATCCCTGCTCGGCCGACCTCTACCGCGGCGAGTTCACCGTTCTCGACGCGGACCACTGGCGGACGGTGTGGCGGGTGCGCGGCCCCGCGAAGGATCTCGTCCTGACCACGGACTACGCCCGCGAGCCCGGGTCGCTACGCCCATGAGGGCTGGATCGGCGCCCCGTCGAAGCGGAGGTTCCAGCGGCCCGCCCGGCCGCTGACGGTCGTCGTCGACAGGGGACGGACGTCGAGGTTCCAGTAGGTCGCGGGCGGCGCCTTGAGGGCGTACACCAGCGCAGCGCGGATCACCGACGGTTCGGCCACGGCGACGACCCGGCAGCCGTCGTCCACCGGCCGGGTGTCGAGCCAGCCGCCGACCCGGCCGATGAAGGCCAGCAGCGACTCCCCGCCGTGCGGAGTGGCGCGCGGGTCGGCGAGCCAGGAGTCCACCGCAGCCGGTTCCCGGGCCATCGCCTCGCCGAGCGTCAGCCCGCGCCAGCGGCCCATGTCGCAGTCGCGCAGGGCGAGTTGCACCAGGGGCGCGTACCCGAGCGCGTCGCCGGTGGCGCGGCTGCGCGGCGTGGGCGAGCAGTAGCGCAGCTCGGCCGCCGACAGCGGCACCAGATCGTGGGCGAAGCGCTGCACCTCGTCCCACCCGGCCTGGTCCAGTGGACGGTCGTCCTCGAAGCGCTCGGCGAGCGGCGGGGAGCTGCGCGCGGCGGCGACGAACGTGACCCGAAGTGACATGCCGAGATGGTGATTCGCGGAACTGCGCAGGTCAAGGGGTGTTGTCTCTGAGTTACCCAGCGTGCCCCAAACCTTACTGCCAGGTCAGGATCAGCCGGACAACCCGCTGTAAACGGCACCCCCCGTCGACGGCCGGCCGACCTCCTCCAGGGCCCGCCGCAGCCGCCGTACCCCTTCCGTGATCTCGCCCGTCCCGGCGACCGCTGCGAAGCTCAGGCGCAGATGGGCCGCCGGGGGTTCGGCGCTGAAGTAGGGGCGGCCGGGGGTGATCGCGACGCCCGCGCGCAGGGCGGCCGCGGTCAGGGCGGTCTCGTCGGTGCCGTCGGGCAGGCGGGGCCAGAGGTGGTAGCCGCCGGACGGGATGTGCGCGAGGGCCAGTTCGGGCAGGTCGCTCAGCAGCGCGGCCGTCATCGCGTCCCGGCGCAGCCGCAGCTGCGTGGAGATCGCGCGCAGATGGCGCGGCCAGGCGGGCGAGCCGACGAGTTCCAGGGCCGCCTCCTGCAGCGGCCGGGGCACGAAGAAGGTGTCGACGACCTGGATGGCGCGCAGCCGCTCCAGCACGGGACCGCGGGCGGCCAGCGCGCTGACCCGGAAGCTCGGCGAGGTGGCCTTGGTCAGCGAGCACACGTGCACCACCACTCCGTCGGGGTCGTCGGCGGCCAGCGGACGCGGCAACGGCCCGGCGTCCTCGTGCACCAGTCGTCGTACGAAGTCGTCCTCGATCACGAACGCGCCGGCCCCTCGCGCGATGCGCAGCACCTCGGCGCGGCGGTCCGGGGCGAGCACGGCGCCGGTCGGGTTCTGGAAGAGCGGCTGGCAGACGAAGACGCGGGCGCCGGTGGCCCGGAACGCATCCGCGAGGAGGGCCGGGCGCACCCCGTCCGGGTCCACCGGGACCGGCACCGGGCGCAGGCCCGCGGCCCGGGCGATGGCCAGCATGCCCGGGTAGGTGGGCGACTCCACCAGGACCGGCGCCCCGGGCGGCGCCAGCGCGCGCAGGGCCGTGGTGAGCGCCGACTGGCCGCCGGAGGTGACCAGCACCTCGGCCGCGGTGACCGCGCCGCCGATGCTCCGCGCGAACCACTCCCGCAGCTCCGGCAGCCCCTCCATGGGCGGCCGCCCCCAGGCCCCGGGCCGGCGCCCCGCCCGGGACAGCGCCGCCGCCATGGCCCGTTCCGGCTGGAGGGAGGGGTGCAGATAGCCGCCGTTGAACTCGATCACTCCGGGCGGCGGGGCGGCGAGCGAGACGAGGACCCCGGAGGCGTCCACCGAGCGCGGCACGAGGTCGGCGGCGCCGTCCGCGCTCAGCGACACCTCCTGCCAGGAGGTGTCCCCGGCGGGCGCCGCCTCCGCCCGCGGCCGGGCCCGGAAGGCTCCGGCGCCGGGCCGGGTCACCACCAGGCCCTCGGCCGCCAGCTGCGCCAGGGCCCGCGAGACGGTCACCGGGCTCACCCGGAATCGCTCGACGAGGGCCCGGCTCGACGGGAGCTTTCCACCGTGGGAGTAGCGGTCGAGTTCTCGCCGCAACTGATCCGCCAGGTCACCGACGCTGCTACGCTCTTGCATGAGAGCACAGAGTAGCGCTACTGCACCGAACCGGATAGCGGTCGACATCCCGAGCGGCCCCTCACCGGCGTACGGCACCCTGCTGGCCGCGCTCGGCGTGACCGCCTTCTCCCTCACGTTCCCGGCGACCGCCTGGGGCCTGGAGGGCTTCGGCCCCTGGTCGCTGGTGGCCGTGCGCAGTGTCCTCGCCGCCGTGCTCGCCGGTGGCTGTCTGCTGGCGCTGCGGGTGCCGCTGCCGGACCGCGGGCACTGGGCGGGGCTCGCCGTCGTGGCGGCCGGAGTGGTCGTCGGCTTCCCCCTCCTGACCACGCTCGCGCTCCGGACGTCCACCACCGCGCACGCGGCGGTCGTCGTCGGCCTGCTCCCGCTGACCACCGCGCTGCTCTCCGCCCTGCGCATGGGCACCCGGCCCTCGCGCACCTTCTGGACGGCCGCGCTGGCCGGAGCCGCCGCGGTGGTCGCGTTCACCGTGCAGCAGAGCGGCGGCGCCTTCACCACCGCCGACCTGTATCTCTTCGGGGCCCTGCTGGTGTGCGCGGCCGGTTACACCGAGGGTGGCCGGCTGGCCCGGGTCATGCCGGGCTGGCACGTCATCGGCTGGGCGCTGGTGTGCTGCCTGCCGGTGTCCGTGCCCGCAGCCGTGTTCGCCCTGAGCCAGGAGCCGGTCCGGCTCACCGCGCACAGCGTGACCGGACTGCTGTGGGTCGCGGCCGGCTCCCAGTTCCTCGGCCTCGTCGTCTGGTACCGGGGCATGGCGGCCATCGGCATCCCGAAGGCCAGCCAGTTGCAGTTGGCCCAGCCCCTGCTCACACTGGTGTGGTCGGTGCTGCTGCTGGGCGAGCATCTGACAGTGGCCGCCCCGCTGACGGCCGCGGCGGTGCTCGTCTGCATCGCCGTCACCCAGCGGGCACGCGGTTGAGCGGGCCGTACGACCCACCTCCCACCGCCGCCCGCGGCCGTAGACTCGAGGCCACGGACCGCTGCTCCCGCACTCGTTGAGGAGGCCCCCAGATGCGTGCAACCGTGGGCGACCAGCTTGTCCAGCACGGCAGGGTGGTCGGACAGCACGACAAGGTCGGCGAGATCGTCGAAGTCATGGGCCGGGAGGGCAATCCGCCCTACCGCGTCCGGTTCGAGGACGGGCACGAGGGCGTGTGCTCGCCGGGCCCCGACAGCGAGATCCGCCACACCCGGATGCCCCACCGGGACATCACCCCGATGTAGGCCTGCGCGGGGTCGCCGCCGGCTGCCGGTAGTGGTCGGCGACCACCCGCGCCATGGCCCCGATCGGATCCGCCGCCACCTCCTTCGCGGCGAAGAAGACGTGCCCGCGCGCCTCCGGGTGGTCCTTGGCCAGCGTGAGGTGCCGGGACAGCTCGGCCGGCTGCTGCCAGGCCGCGCCCTGCGCCGGGTCGCCCGCCCGGTACAGCCCCTCGCCGACGTACAGCTGCGTCCCCGTGCCCCGGACCGTGCGGGCCCACCAGGGCAGCAGGACGGCGTAATCGGCGGCGGCGTGGCCGATGGGCCAGTACAGCTGCGGGCAGATGTAGTCGACCCAGTTCTGCCGCACCCACTTGCGGGTGTCCGCGTACAGGTCGTCGTAGGCCTGAAGCGCCCGGGTGTCGCTGCCGCGCGGGTCGGTGCCCGCGTTGCGCCACACCCCGAACGGGCTGATCCCGAACCGGGTGCCGGGCCGGACCTGCTGGACGCGGGCCGACGTCTCCTCGACCAGCCGGTCGATGTTGTGGCGCCGCCACGCGGCCCGGCCCGAGAAACCGCCGCCGTGGCGGTCGAAGGCCTCGTCGTCGTCGAAGGCCTGGCCCGCCCGCGGATACGGATAGAAGTAGTCGTCGAAGTGCACGCCGTCCACCGCGTACTTCTCGACGGCGTCCATCATCGCGTCCTGCACGAAGGCGCGGACCTCCGGCAGCCCGGGGTTGTAGTAGAGCTTGCCGCCGTAGCGCACCACCCAGTCGGGGTGCCGCCGGGCCGGATGCGAGGCGGCGAGCGCGCCGAGGTCGGCGCTGTTGGCGATCCGGTACGGGTTGAACCACGCGTGCAGCTCCAGGCCCCGGGCATGGGCCTCGCGAACGGCCGTGCCGAGCGGATCCCAGCCGGGCGCCTTCCCCTGCGTCCCGGTCAGCACGGCCGACCAGGGTTCGTGCGGCGAGGGCCACAGCGCGTCGGCCGTCGGCCGCACCTGGAAGATCACCGTGTTCAGCCGGCGCCGCACCGCGGTGTCGAGGTGGGCGATCAGCTCCGCGCGCTGTGCCGCCGCGCTGAGGCCCGGCGCGGAGGGCCAGTCCCGGCCCGCGACCGTCGCCAGCCACATGCCCCGCATCTCGCCGCCCGCCGCATGCCGCCGCTCCGGCGCGGCCGAGGCCGCCGCTCCCGAGGCCGTCGCTCCGGAGGCCGTCGAGAAGGCTCCCAACGCGGCCAGGGCGAAGGCCCGACGCGTGACTCGGCCCATCTGCGCACCCCCATCGCACTGCGGATCCGCACCGTCACGGATCGTCTTCACGCCCCAGGATGCCCCCACCCCGGCGATCGATCATCGATACTTGGCGGTAACGTGCACGAACGGAGCAGGCACCGCGACCCGGGGTCCTGCCACAGCCGAAGTTCAGCGAAAGGGACGATGTGACCGACATCGAACGCGTCGGAGTGGTGGGCTGCGGCCAGATGGGAGCCGGCATCGCGGAGGTGTGCGCCCGGTCCGGGCTGGACGTGAAGGTCGCCGAGACCACCGGCGAGGCCCTGGAGATCGGCCGGACCCGGCTGTTCAACTCCCTGGCCAAGGCCGCCGAGCGCGGCAAGATCAGCGACGACGAGCTGGCGGCCACCCAGGCCCGGCTCAGCTTCACCACCGACCTCGGCGAGTTCGCGGACCGCGACCTGGTGATCGAGGCCGTCGTGGAGAACGAGCAGGTCAAAACCGAGATCTTCCAGGTGCTGGACCAGGTCGTGACCCGGCCGGACGCCATCCTGGCCTCGAACACCTCCTCCATCCCGCTGGTGAAGCTCGCGGTCGCCACCTCGCGGCCCGACCAGGTCATCGGCATCCACTTCTTCAACCCGGCCCCGGTGCAGCAGCTGGTCGAGCTGATCCCGGCGCTCACCACCTCCGAGGGCACGCTCAGCCGCGCTCAGGTCTTCACCGAGAAGGTGCTCGGCAAGCACGCCATCCGCGCCCAGGACCGCTCCGGCTTCGTGGTGAACGCGCTGCTGATCCCCTACCTGCTCTCCGCTATCCGGATGTTCGAGTCGGGCATCGCCAGCCGCGAGGACATCGACAACGGCATGGAGCTCGGCTGCGCCCACCCGATGGGCCCGCTGAAGCTGTCCGACCTGATCGGCCTGGACACCGTCGCCTCGGTCGCCTACTCGATGTACGAGGAGTACAAGGAGCCGCTGTATGCCGCTCCCCCGCTGCTCCAGCGCATGGTCGACGCCGGCCGCCTCGGCCGCAAGTCCGGTTCGGGGTTCTACAGCTACTGATTGCACAGTGCCCGATGCAGGGTGCTGATTACACAGTGCGACGAACACGGGCCCGGCGCTCCGAAGAGTGCCGGGCCCGCGGCATTCACACACCGTGTGCGCGCCGGGCTCGCATATGCCCGTCGCACACTCTCCCCACGCGCCCACCAGGCGAGTTGACTCTTCATGCGCATGCAAGAGCGCACGCAGGGATGTGACGACTACGGAAAGGAGCGGACTCGTGACCGCCGACCCCGAGCATCCCGTGGTCAATGGAGAACTCGCAGAGTTACGCCGTCGCCTCGATGTGGCTTACGCCCGCGTCGAGGGCGGCCTGGCCCTGCTCAGTCATCGCACCGAGGAGACATGCAAGGAACTCGATGACCTGTCCGCGCGCATCGTCGCCCTGGAGCACGCCCGCTGGCCGCTGCCCGCGGTGGCGGCGCTGACCGCGCTGGGCGCGCTCGTCGTAGCGATCTGGCAGGCCATCGGCAATTAGCTCGCGGGGCGCGGCGGGGGGATCAGGGCAACGCGTCCTGCCCGAGCCTGAGGTGGTGCAGCAGGAGTAACGCGGCCGCCATGTTGGCGGCCGGGACCTCCCCACGGGCGACCATGTCGGGAACGAGCTTGAGAGGGACCCATTCCCGGCGGTCCGACTCGAAGTCGTCCACGGGGTGCCCGACGTACTCACCCTCGTCGGCCCAGTAGATGTGGTGCCGGGCGTCGGTGAGTCCGTTGGACGGCTCCACGCTCATGAGGTGGTGCAGCGGTCCCGGCCGCCAGCCGGTCTCCTCCTCCAGTTCCCTGGCGGCGGCTACGGCGATGTCCTCGCCGTCCTCGACCACTCCGGCCGCGAGTTCCCACCCCCAGCTGTCGGTGATGAAGCGGTGCCGCCACAGGAGCAGGACCTCGTTGGCCTCGTTGACCACCGTGGCCACGGCGACCGGCCGCAGCCGGATCAGGAAGTGGTCCAGGTGCCGGCCGTCCGGCAGTTCGACATCCGCGAGATTGACCCGGAACCAGCGATTTGAGTACACAGTTTGTTCGTTCTGTTTCGTCCACTGCACGGTTCTGCCACCTTCCGTCGAGTAAGTGGCAATATCGCAGCAGGGACTATGAACTGTCGGTGGTCGAGCACCGGCCTACAGCGGTACGCGTAGTGCGCCGTCGATGAGTTCCGCGGCCTCGGAGGTGCCCGCGCAGCCGCTGCGCACCAGGTATTCGCGTACCGCGCGGAGTCTGTCGCGCAGCCGCTGGGACTCCATTCCCCTCGCCTGTTCGGCCATCTGCACCGCGGTGGCCACGGCCTTGTCGGCATGGCCCTGGCGCAGCTCGATCGTGCTCAGCATGGCGAGCCGGTGCACCCGGCCGCGGTCATGGGCGGGGTTGTCGACGGCCGCGGCCGCGTGCTCCCCGGCCGCCGCGAGTTCGCCCAGGCTCAGCAGCGCCTCCGCCACCTGGACGTTGACGAGCCCCGGCTGGACATAGCCCGTCTCGTCGGGCTCGTATCCGCGCCGGATGCGTTCGGCGGCCTGCTCGGCACGCCGGATGCAGGACAGGGCGCTCGTGCCGTCACCGAGGTGCGCGTACGCCTTCGCCTGCATCGCGTACAGGTCCGAGGCGAGCGCCGGGGTGATGTGCCGGCCCGCGGCGCGCAGCGCGGCCTCCGCGAAGGCGACGGCCTGGCGGAACTCCCGCATGAACAGCGCCTGGTTGACCAGCAGGGCGATCACGTAGGCGCCGAGCCCCCGGTCGCCGCTGGCCTTCGCGAGCCGCAGCGCCTGGTGGAAGTAGCGCTGGGCCAGGCCGTGGGCGTCGGAGTCGTAGGCGCAGATCCCGGCGACGGCCACCAGACCGCCGGTGGCGCGGTGCAGTTGGCGGCCGATGGCGTCGGTGTAGCTGCCGCGCAGCAGCGGGGCGGCCTCGGCGTTGAGGAAGCCGACGATCCGGGTACGGGTCGCGATGCCGCCCGCCTTGCGGTACATCTGCTCGTAGTGGGTGCGGGCGGCCCGCAGCATCTGCAGGTCGGCGGGCGTGACCCGGTGCCGGCCGCCGCGCGAGACGTCCACGTCCTCGGGCGGGTTCTCCCACTCCCACACCGGCATCACGGCGGGGGTGCCGGTGACGGCGGGCGCGCCGAGGATGTGCGGGCGCTGCTGCTCGTCGGAGCGCCACAGCGCGGTGGCCCGCTCGACGAACCCGGACAGCGAGGTGGTGTGCGGGGCGGAGGGCTCGCCGGGTACGCCGAGTCCGATGTCGTCGAGGGTGACCGGGCGTTGGAGGCGGCCGGCCAGCACCTCGCAGATCAGGTCCGGGACTTGACCGCGCGGCCGCTGCCCCTTCAACCACCGTGCCACGGCGGTGTGTTCGTACCTGAGCGCGAGTCCGCGCGCCCGTCCGGCCTGGTTCACGTGTGCTGCCAGCCCCGCGTGCGAGATCCCCGCCTCGTCCAGGATCGCGTCGAGCAGAGTGTTGGGCTGCATATATGCCCCCCGGGTGGCTCGGTGCCGTCAGAGTAGTGGTTCCGGCTTCACACGGGGTGTGAACGGAGTGCTCGCATCCGTACCGTGTGCGCACTGTCGCGGAGAGTTTCCAGCCGGTTGACTGAAATGCCTCGCAAGAGGCCGGCCGGGCCGCCGGCTCCCCCTCGTACAGTGCGGCGGCCCCGCCGGGGGCTGGGCGGTGCGACTAGACGCCGTTGCGCCCAAGGTGCGTTGTCGGCTGCGGGGTTGATGTGGCTGGTCGCGCAGTTCCCCGCGCCCCTGCGGAGTCCCGAGTCAGCTGAGTTCGGTCGTTCCGCAGGATCAGCAGGGCGATGTCGTCGGAGGGGGTGCCGCCCGCGTGACGCATCAGCGCGCTCACTACCGTACGGAGAATCATCTGCGGGGAGCTGGGGCGGGTGCGGACCGCGCCCGCCAGGGCCGTCCGTAAGGAAAAGAACCGGCCACGCCCGTCGCGTGCCTCCTCGGCGCCGTCCGTGTAGAGCACCAGCGCCTCGCCCGGCAGCACGCGCCCCGCGTGCGCGGCCGTCAGCTCGTGCGGGAGAGGGAACGGGCCGAGGGGCGGCAGCGGATCCGCCCGGGCCAGCAGCTCGACCGTCGCGCCGCTCACCAGATACGGCCACGGATGACCGCAGTTGAGGGCCCGCACCTCGCCGTCCTCGCCGATCTCCAGCAGCAGGACCGTCGCGAACTCCTCCGCCGCGGGGTGGTCGTCCCGGGCGCGCTCGCGCAAGTGGCGGGCCAGGGCCCGCTCCAGACGGCGCAGCACCCGGCCCAGGTCGGGTTCGTCGTGGACCGCCTCGCGAAAGCTGCCGAGGAGCGCCGCGGCCGTACCGACGGCGGCCATGCCGTGTCCTCGTACGTCACCCATCACCACCCGCACCCCGTGCTCGGTCGCGATGACCTCGTACAGGTCCCCGCCCACCGAGGCCCCCCGGTCGGCGGAGAGCTGGGTGGCGGCGATGTTCAGTCCGTCGATCCGCGGCGGCAGTGGCCGCAGCAGCGCGCTCTGCGCGACGCCGGCGACCCGGCGGATCTGCCGCAGCTCCCGCAGCAGCGCCTGCCGGACATGGAGTATCAGTCCGGTGCCGACCGCGAAGAAGACGGCGCTGGTGACCGCGCGGGCCTCGATGCCGTCCTGCTGGGCCAGCGGACAGGTGAGCTTGTAGGTGATCGCCAACGCGCCCCAGGCGGTGGGCAGACCCAGCGCGAGCAGCCGACGGGGAAACACAGCCTTGATGCGGATCATGCCGATGGCCCCCCAAGTAGGCCCCGTCAACGCAGAATCGGACCGACCCCGAAAGGCCGGTCCGATTCTGTCGACCGCATGGCCCGAGAGGACCACTTCACCACCAGTTCTCACTCGAACGAGTGAGGTAACCCGCTAGCCCCTCAACACGGCCCCGGTCCGCTCACCCGCGAGGGCGACCGCCGCGTCCCGGGCGGCCGACGCCTCGTCCACGGTCAGCGTGCGATCCGACGCCCGGAAGCGCAGCGCGTACGCCAGCGACTTCTTGCCGTCGCCGAGCTGCTCCGCGTTCTCGTACACGTCGAACAGCCGGATGGCCTCCAGCAGGGCCCCCGCGCCCTCGCGCAGCGCGGCCTCCACATCGGCGTGCGGCACGAACGTGTCGACGACGAGGGCGACATCCTGCGTGGCGACCGGGAACGTGGAGATGCCCGGCGCCTGCGGCACCCCGTCGCCCACCTGCTCCAGCGCGTCCAGGTCCAGCTCCATCGCGCAGGTGCGCGCGGGCAGGCCCAGCGCCTTGAGGACGCGCGGGTGCAGCTCACCGGCGTGGCCCACGACCCGCTCGGCACCGTCGACGGCCACCGCCAGCTCGGCGCACCGGCCCGGATGCCACGGCCCGTACTGCCCGGGCCGCACGATCAGCTCCGCGCCCGCCTCGGCGGCCACGGTCCGCGCGGCCTGCACCGCGTCGGCCCACCCGGCCGGACGGCCCGCGCCCCACCAGCCGGCCTGCTCGCGGGCGCCCGCGAGGACGACGGCGACTTGGCGCGGCTGCTCGGGCAGTACGGCGTCGAGCGCGGCGATCTCCTCGTCGGTCGGACGCCGGTCCACCGGCAGGTGCGCGGCGACCCGCTGCTCCTCGCGCGGCAGGAAGACCAGGCCGGTCTCGAACAGGGCCAGGTCGTGCGAGCCCCGGCCGTCGTTGCGCCGCAGCGCGCCGAGCAGGCCCGGCAGCAGCGTCGTACGGAGCGCGGGCTCCTCGTCGTTGAGCGGGTTGGTCAGCTTCACGACCCGGCGTGCCGGGTCACCGGCGTCGAGACCGAGCTGGTCGAAGACCTGCTCACCGACGAACGGGTAGTTCGGCGCCTCGACGTACCCGGCACCGGCCAGGGCGCGGCCGACGCGCCGGTGCAGCCGCTGGCGGTGGGTCAGGCCCCGGCCGGACGGCGGCTTGGGCAGCGTGGAGGGCAGGTTCTCGTAGCCCTCGAGCCGGATGACCTCCTCCGCGAGGTCGTTCTGCTCCAGCAGGTCGGGCCGCCAGGACGGGACGGTGACGATCAGCTCGTCCTGCCCGTAGACGTCGCAGCCGACCTCCTGGAGGCGGCGTACGACAGTCTCGCGGCCGTACTCGACACCGGCGACCTTGTCCGGGTGGTCCGCCGCGACCGTGATGGTGTGCGGCGCGGACGGGGCGATGACCTCGGTGACACCGGCCTCGGCGGTGCCGCCCGCGAGCAGCACCAGCAGGTCGACGGTGCGCTGGGCGGCCGCCGCCGCGGCCATGGGGTCGACCCCGCGCTCGAAGCGGCGGGACGCCTCGGAGGACAGCTTGTGACGGCGGGCCGTACGCGCGATCGCCACGGCGTCGAAGTGCGCGGCCTCGATGACCACGTCGGTCGAGGCGTTGTCCACGTCGTCATGGTCGGCGATCTCGGTGTTCGCGCCGCCCATGACACCGGCGAGGCCGATCGGGCCGCGGTCGTCGGTGATCACCAGGTCCTCGGCGTGCAGCTTCCGCTCGGTGCCGTCGAGGGTGACGATCTTCTCGCCCTCGGCCGCGCGGCGGACGCCGATCGTGCCCTGGACCAGCTTGCGGTCGTAGGCGTGCAGCGGCTGGCCGAGCTCCATCATCACGTAGTTGGTGACGTCGACGGCGAGCGAGATCGGGCGCATGCCGACCTTCTGCAGCCGGCGCTTGAGCCAGATCGGGGAGCGCGCCTCGGCGCTCAGACCGGTGACCGTGCGCGCGGTGAAGCGGTCGCACCCCAGGGGCTCGGAGACCTTCACCGGGTAGCCGAAGGCGTTCGGGGCCGGGACGTCGAGCAGCGCCGGGTCGCGCAGCGGCAGGCCGTAGGCGATGGCGGTCTCGCGGGCGACGCCGCGGATGGACAGGCAGTCGCCGCGGTTGGCGGTGACGGCGATGTCCAGGACCTCGTCGACCAGTTCCAGCAGCTCGATGGCGTCCTTGCCGACCTCGGTCTCCGGCGGCAGCACGATGATGCCCTTGGTGCCGTCGTCGCCCATGCCCAGCTCGTCGCTGGAGCAGATCATGCCGTGCGAGGTGCGGCCGTAGGTCTTGCGCGCGGAGATCGCGAAGCCGCCGGGCAGCTCGGCGCCGGGCAGCACGACCACGACCTTGTCACCGGCCTGGAAGTTCCGGGCGCCGCAGACGATCTCCTGGGGCTCACCCGTGCCGTTGGCGGTGCCGACGTCGACGGTGCAGAAGCGGATCGGCTTCTTGAAGCCCTCCAGCTCCTCGATGGTCAGCACCTGCCCGACGACCAGCGGGCCCTTGAGGCCGTCGCCGAGCTGCTCGACCGTCTCGACCTCGAGGCCGGCCGAAATGAGCTTGGCCTGCACATCGCGGCCGGTCTCGGTGGCCGGCAGGTCGACGTACTCCCGCAGCCAGGAAAGCGGGACCCGCATCAGATCTCCATCCCGAACGGCCGGGTGAACCGGACGTCACCCTCGACCATGTCTCGCATGTCCTCGACGTTGTGGCGGAACATCAGCATCCGCTCGATGCCGAACCCGAAGGCGAAGCCGCTGTAGCGCTCCGGGTCGATGCCGCAGGCGGTGAGCACCCGCGGGTTGACCATGCCGCAGCCGCCCAGCTCGATCCAGCCCTCGCTGGAGCAGGTGCGGCAGGGCCGGTCGGGGTTGCCGACGGACTCGCCGCGGCAGACGTAGCACACCATGTCCATCTCGGCGGACGGCTCGGTGAACGGGAAGAAGTTCGGCCGCAGCCGGGTCTTCATGCCCTCGCCGAACAGGGACTGCACCATGTGGTCCAGCGTGCCCTTGAGGTCCGCCATGGTGAGGCCCTCGTCGACCGCGAGCAGCTCGACCTGGTGGAAGACCGGGGTGTGGGTGGCGTCCAGCTCGTCGGTGCGGTACACGCGGCCCGGGCAGATCACGTACACGGGCAGCTCGCGGTCGAGCAGCGAGCGGATCTGGACGGGCGAGGTGTGGGTACGCAGCACGACACCGGACTCGGTGCCGCCCTGCGGGCCCTCGACGAAGAAGGTGTCCGCCTCGCCGCGCGCCGGGTGGTCCGGGCCGATGTTGAGGGCGTCGAAGTTGAACCACTCGGCCTCGACCTGGGGGCCCTCGGCGACCTCGTAGCCCATGGCCACGAAGATGTCCTCGATGCGCTCCGAGAGCGTGGTCAGCGGGTGGCGGGCGCCGGCCGGTACCCGGTCGAAGGGCAGCGTGACGTCCACCGCCTCCTCGACCAGCACCCGGGCGTCGCGCTCGGCCTCCAGCTCGGTCTGGCGGGCGGCCAGCGCCTTGTTGACGGCGCCGCGGGCCTGGCCGACCAGCTTTCCGGCGGCGGCCTTGGCGTGCGGGGGCAGGGCGCCGATCTCGCGGTTGGCGAGGGCCAGCGGGGAGGTGCCCCCGGTGTGGGCGACCTTGGCCTCCTGGAGCTTGTCGAGCGAGTCCGCGGCGGCGAAGGCGGCGAGCGCCTCGTCCCGCATGCGCTCGATCTCTTCCGGTTTCAACGCCTCGACCTCTACAGGGTCGTACGACTTATTCGGTGCCGACATCTCTTCCCGTGCTTCCGATTGGCTGGCTGAAGGTCCCCGTCACCGACTCAGTGGGCCGTCTCCGGGACGCAAAGGTGCCAAAGGCCGAGTCTAACGGGGTGAGGACAGGCGGATGCGCCCGTGGCCGTCAGGCGAGATACGCCGGAGCCGCCACGGGCAACGTAAATCGGAACTCGGCGCCGCCGCCGGGGGCGCGGCCGACCGTGATGGTGCCGCCGTGGGCCTCGACGATGCCCTTGACGATGTAGAGCCCGAGGCCGGTGCCGCCGCGCTTGCTGCCCCGCCAGAAGCGGGTGAAGACGCGGTTCATGGACTCCTCCGGGATGCCGGACCCCTCGTCGCTCACCGTGACCGACGTGCCGGCGTCCTCCCCCTCGCGGGGCGACGCCGTGGGCGTGACGTCAATCGTGACGGTTCCCTCGCCGTGCCGCACCGCATTTTCCAGCAGGTTGCTGAGCACCTGGTCGATCTTGTCGGGGTCGGCCCACAGGTCGGGCAGCGGCTGCTGCAGCCGGAGCAGGAAGCGGTCGGCGGGCTGCCCGGCGGCGACGTACGCCTGGATGTGCCGCCCCACGGCTGCGCCGATGTCGACGGGCTGGCGGCGCACCTCCAGCCGCCCGCTGTCGATCCGCGAGATGTCCAGCAGCTCGGCGATGAGCCGGGTGACCCGGTCGGCGTCGGCGTCGACGGTCTCCAGCATCAGCCGCTTCTGGTCGTCGGTGAACCTCTCCCACTTGGCGAGCAGGGTCGCGGTGAAGCCCTTGACGGAGGTGAGCGGCGAGCGCAGCTCGTGGGCGACCGTGGCGATCAGCTCGGCGTGGCTGCGCTCGGTGCGGCGCCGGGCCTCGGTGTCCCGCAGCGAGACGACGACCCGGCAAACGGGCCCGGTGGGCTCGTCCCGGACGTACTGCGCCGACACGAGGACCTCCCGCCCGCCCGGCAGCAGCAGATTGCGCTCGGGCTGGCGGAACCGGATGGCGAGTCCGCCGTAGGGATCGGTGACCTGCCACCAGCGGCGGCCCTCCAGATCCTCTAACGGCAGGGCCTTCTCCAGTCGCTGCCCGAGGGCGTCGGCGGCACGGACGGCGGTGATGCGCTCGGCGGCGGCGTTGAAGCAGACGACCCGGCCGTGTTCGTCGGCGACGACGAGGCCGTCGGGGAGGTCGTCGGGGGTGATGCCGAGTCCGGCGAGGTCGCCGTACCGGGGCGCGGGCGGGTGACTCACGTCCCGTGCTCCCGGTGCGCTGCTCGTGCCGACACTCATCCCCGTATCCCACCTCTCGAACGACCGAGGGGCCCCGAGTTGGTCACCCTACTAGCTCTCGGTGACGGAGCGGCACCCTCCGAAGGCGCGCTGTGCACGGGCCGACGCGTAGAGACATACGGCCGCGGCGGTGGCGAGGTTCAGGCTCTCGGCCTTGCCGTGGATCGGTACGCGCACGACGGCGTCCGCCAGCGCGCGGGTCTCCTCCGGGAGCCCCCAGGCCTCGTTGCCGAACACCCAGGCGGTCGGGCCGCCCATGGTTCCCTTGTCCAGCTCGTCGTCGAGATCGTCGTCCCCGGCGCCGTCGGCGGCAAGAATGCGCACCCCGGTGTCCTTGAGCCCGGCGACGGCCCGCTCGACCGGCACGCCCACGGCCACGGGCAGATGGAACAGCGACCCGACGGAGGCGCGTACGGCCTTGGGGTTGTAGAGATCGACGGACGCGTCGGTCAGTACGACGGCCTCGGCGCCCGCGGCGTCCGCGCACCGCAGCACGGTGCCCGCGTTCCCGGGGTCCCGCACGTGGGCGAGGACCGCGACGAGCTTGGGCCGGGCGGCCAGGATCTCCTCGAAGGGGGTGTCGAGGAACCGGCAGATCCCGACGAGGCCCTGCGGGGTGACGGTGGTGGAGATGTCGGCGATGACGTCCTCGGAGGCGAGGTGGACGCGCGCTCCGGCGGTGCGGGCCTCGCCGATGATGTCGGCGTACCGCTCCGCGGCCTCGACCGTGGCGAACAGCTCGACCAGGGTGCCGTCGTGCCCGGCCGCCTCCCGCACGGCCTGCGGCCCCTCCGCGAGGAACAGCCGCTCCTTCCCCCGGAAGTTCCGCTTCCCCAGCCGCCGCGCGGCCGAGACACGGGGTGAACGGGGGGAGATCAGCTCGGGGGCAACGGGGGGCATGGGGCTCACTTTCACGATCTTTTCCGCCGCAACGGCGATCAACCACAGGGGCGGGCTCCGGCGGTGCCGAACCCGCCTCACCACGCAACGCAACGGACCCGCAGGAAACAACCCACGGGTCCGTCACTCACATCGGCGCAAGCCAGCGCAGCGTCACGCGGCCTTCGGCGCGTTGACGTCGCTCGGCAGGGCCTTCTGCGCGACCTCGACGAGCGCGGCGAACGCGTTCGGGTCGTTGACGGCCAGCTCGGCGAGGATCTTGCGGTCGACCTCGACGTTGGCGGCCTTCAGGCCCTGGATGAAGCGGTTGTACGTGATGCCGTTGGCGCGGGCAGCGGCGTTGATGCGCTGGATCCACAGCTGGCGGAAGTCACCCTTGCGCTTCTTGCGGTCGTTGTAGTTGTAGACCAGCGAGTGGGTGACCTGCTCCTTGGCCTTGCGGTACAGGCGCGAACGCTGACCGCGGTAGCCGGAGGCCTGCTCGAGGATCGCCCGGCGCTTCTTGTGGGCGTTGACTGCCCGCTTGACGCGTGCCACTTGTTAACTCCTTGTAGCGGGGTCGTGGGTGTCCTCACACGACCCGAAATCGATTGGGTCCCGGTCCTGGCGTACGGCGCCGAAGCGCCGGTACGTCACTTGCCGAGAAGCTTCTTGATCTTCGCGGCGTCGCCCGGGGCCATCTCGGCGTTGCCGGTGAGGCGACGCGTCACACGGGACGACTTGTGCTCGAGCAGGTGGCGCTTGCCGGCACGCTCGCGGAGCACCTTGCCGGAGCCGGTGATCTTGAAGCGCTTGCTGGCACCGCTGTGCGACTTGTTCTTCGGCATAGCGCCGTTCTCTCCTCGTCGGTGGCGCTCCGGTGCCCGGTCGTGAAACCGGGCACGGTGGAGCGTCGTTCTGGTATCGGTTACATCCTTGGGGACTCGCGTCCCCCGGGATCACGCCTCGGCGGATGCCTCGGCCGGAGCCTCGGCGGATGCCTCGGCGTCCTCGCCGCCCTCGGCGACGTCGGACTCCGCGGCGTTCTGCGACTTGCCGGGGTTGGCCTTCGCTTCTGCCTTGCGGGCTTCCTGCGCCTGGCGGGCCTCGGCCATCGCCTCGGTCTTCTTCTTGTGCGGACCGAGAACCATGATCATGTTTCGGCCGTCCTGCTTCGGGTTCGACTCCACGAACCCGAGGTCGGCCACATCCTCCGCGAGACGCTGCAGCAGTCGGTAGCCCAGCTCGGGCCGGGACTGCTCGCGACCACGGAACATGATCGTGATCTTGACCTTGTCGCCCTGCTTGAGGAACCGGACGACGTGACCCTTCTTGGTGTCATAGTCGTGCGGGTCGATCTTCGGCCGGAGCTTCATCTCCTTGATGACCGTGTGCGCCTGGTTCTTGCGCGCCTCACGGGCCTTCATGGCCGACTCGTACTTGAACTTCCCGTAGTCCATGAGCTTGCACACAGGCGGACGGGCGGTCGCCGCCACCTCGACCAGGTCCAGGTCGTACTCCTGCGCAAGCTCCAGTGCCTTGGCCAGGGGGACGATGCCCACCTGCTCGCCACTGGGACCGACAAGTCGCACCTCTGGAACGCGAATCCGGTCGTTGATGCGGGGCTCGGCGCTGATGGATCCTCCTCGGTAGCACCACACGGCGGTCTGGCGGACAGCCGCGTATGTCTGATTGACATAGGACCAACCATCGCGGTGCATGAAAAATGCCCCGGACGGGACACAGGCGGGGCTCCTTTGATGCCGGAACACCGCCGCGTCGACCGCGGGGCGCGATATCGGGCGACTCTCCACCGTCCGTACGGAACGGTGGTGGCCGCCTGACCGGTGACCCGCCGTCCCGGAGGACAGTCGGGTGGGAGTTCGGAGCCTCCACTTGTGGGCCGGACACATGCGTGTTCGGCCGGTCGTCACACCAGATTAGCAGCTCCCGCCGGTCGGGGCTAACCGAGGCAGTGTCCGGCCGGGCCGGTGCGTGCACCTATCGTGGGCGCCATGAGTGACACCTCTTCCTCGGACAGCCCCGAGACGCCCGACTTCGACGAGATGACCCGCGACATCGCCGAGGTCCCCGCCGTCGAGGTGATCGTGACGGTCGCCGTGAACCTGATGAGCGCCGCCGCCGTGAAGCTCGGTCTGACCGAGGAGGGCGACCGGTACAAGGACCTGGACGAGGCCCGCAAGCTGGTCACCGCCCTCGCCGGACTGCTCGACGCGAGCACCACCGAGATCAGCTCCTTCCACGCGGCCCCGCTGCGGGACGGCCTGAAGTCGCTGCAGCTGGCGTTCCGCGAGGCCTCGCTCGTCCCGGACGAGCCGGGCCAGGGCCCGGGCGAGAAGTACACCGGCCCGGTCTACGGCTAGGCGCCGGATTCCCGTACGAACAGGGGCTCGCCCGGAGGGGTGGCCTCGGCCGGCAGCAGTGCCAGGTCGAAGCCGCGCACCAGGCGGGCCCTGAGTGTTTCGTCGGCGGCGAGCCGGCGCGCGACCGCGTGGACCCCGGCGTCCTGCGGCACCGCCGGGTCCAGGACCAGGGCGAGGGTGCCGTCGGCCCGGCCGGGGCCGAGATGAGCGCGCTGCACGGCGTCCACGCCGGCGACCGCGGCGCGCACCGCCTCCACGACCAGCGGGTCGGCCAGCGGATCGGTGCTGGTGCGCCCCTCGGCCAGGGCGAGCAGTGCTTGTCCCGTCAGCTCGAACGGCACCGGCCCCGCCAGGTCCAGCACGACCGTGTCCGCCTTCTCGTGCGCGGCGGCCTCCAGCGCCTGGTGCACGCGCACGGCGACGGGGCGCGCCGTGGCGTCCCAGCGGGCGAGGGCGTCGGTGGACGTGAAGGCGGGCAGTGCCTTGCGGTCGCCGGCCCGGAGCGTCGGTACGGCCATGTCGCTGGTCTTCTCGTGGCGCAGCCCGTTCTCGTCCTCCTCGACCTCTCCGAGGACGGCCACGACGGGGACGAGGAGCCGGGCGCCCTTGAGCGCCCGGAGCACCGGCGTCACGTCGGTGCGGTCCTCGGACCAGGCGGCGAGCGCAGCACTCAGCCGGGGGTCGGCGGAGCCGTCGTCGTCCGGGAAGGGGGAGTCGGGAATGTTCTTGTTCGCCACGGTCACCGACCCTATCGGGGGGATGCTGCTGCGCTTGTGCGGGCCCGGAAACGCGCCCGTGACCCGGTTCACGCACTCTCAGGCATCTCTGACACAGATCTAACCTCCGTCTAACCGCCCGCACAGTCACCGGCCCGACGATCGCGGCATGGAGTCCTGCAGAGCGCGTCGGCGCCGTGTGCCCCTGCTCTACGTCACCCTCGCCTCCGTGGCCGTGGTGGGCGGTACGGCCACGGGGACGGTGTACGTGAAGGAGCAGCCGCGCTCGGCTCCGGTGGCGCGGAGCGCCGTATCGTCGTCGGCGACGCCCTCAGGGGTCGCGGCGAGCGGGGAGGCATCCGTGGAACCGGTGGCGCGGCCGACGGTGGACCGGGACGAGCTGCTGGCGGACGCCATGCAGTCCGTCGCCGTGGCGAAGGGCGCGGAGGTGTCGGTCGCGGTGCTGGACCTGGAGTCCGGGGAGAGCGCCACGTACGGGGACGGTTCCTTCGACACGGCGAGCATCGTGAAGGTCGACATCCTGGCTGCGCTGCTGCTGCGGGCGCAGGACGAGGGGCGGGCGCTGACGTCGGCGGAGACGGCGTACGCCACCGCGATGATCGAGAGCAGCGACAACGTCTCGGCATCGGCTCTGTGGGAGACGATCGGCAGGGCGGAGGGGCTGGCCGCCGCGAACGAGCGGTTCGGGCTGAGCGCCACCGTGGGCGGCGACGGGATGCTGTGGGGGCTGACGCAGACCACGGCGGCGGATCAACTCGTGCTGCTGCGGCAGGTGTTCGGTGACGAGTCGGAGCTGAGTGAGGCGTCGCGGTCGTATCTGCGAGGGCTGATGGGGCGGATAGCCGTGGATCAGCGGTGGGGGGTCTCGGCGGTGGCGGACGGCTCGCGGTGGGCGCTGAAGAACGGGTGGCTGCCGCGGAGCACGACCGGGCTGTGGGACGTCAACAGCATCGGGCGGGTGACGGTGGACGGGCGGGAGTGTCTGGTGGCCGTGCTGTCGGACGGCAACGCGACGAAGGCCTCGGGGGTCGCGCTGGTCGAGGCGGCGGCGCAGGCCGCGGTGTCGGTGTTCGCGGCGGACTAGGTGTTCGCGGCGGACTAGGGACGGGCCCCGTGGTCGTCCTGGGTGCGCCGGCCCCGCCACAGGACGATCGCCGCGACCAGCAGGACGCCTCCGGTGCCGCCCGCCAGGGGTGCCGCCCAGCCCGTCGCGTCGTCCGAGGCCTCGCGGGTGTCGGGGCCCGGGCCGAAGTACTCGGCGCGGTGTCCCTTGGCCCGCAGGCCGGCGGGCTTCAGGCCAGCGGCCTTCTCGATGGCGGCGGCGGGGTCGATGAAGCCATGGCCCCGGGAGTCGTCGCGGCCGTCGGCGGGGGCGTTGCGGGCCGTGTCCTCCAGGAGCTTCTTGATCTGGGCCGGGGACAGACCCGGGTGGGCGGACTTCACCAGGGCCACCGCGCCGGAGACGAAGGCCGCGGCGGCGCTGGTGCCCCAGCCCTCGTAGTACTTGCGGTCCGGGTCGGCGATCACGACGTCGACGCCGGGGGCGCTGACCGTGGCGTACCAGCGGCGGGTGGAGAAGGAGGCGCGGGTGCCGAACTTGTCGACGGCGGTGGCGGCGATGACGCCCGGATAGGCGGCCGGGTAGGAGATGTGGTCGCCCTTCTCGCCGCCGTTGCCGGCCGACGCGACGACGACGGCGCCCTTGCGCAGGGCGTACTGGACGGCCTCGTCCTCGGCGGGTTCGGGGTGGGCGGACTTGGAGTCGTCGCCGAGGGAGAGGTTGATGACGTCGGCGCCGTGGTCGGCGGCCCAGCGGATGCCCTCGGCGAGGGCGTTGCCGCGGGTGGTGCGGGCCTTGGCGCGGGCCGGGTCGCCGTCCTCCAGGATCACGCGGACGGGGAGGATCCTGGCCTCGGGGGCGATGCCCAGTACGCCGTCGCCGTTGCCGGGGCCATGTCCGTGGCCCGCGATGATGCCGGCCATGGCGGTGCCGTGGCGGGCCCAGGCGCGGTCGCCGCGCTTCGCTCCGAAGCCGACCATGTCCTTGCCGGTGAGGACGTTCCCGGCGAGGTCGGGGTGCTCGTCGTCGACGCCGGTGTCGAGGACGGCGACGGTGATGCCCTCGCCCTTGGTGGTCTGCCAGGCCTCGTCGGTGTGCATGGCTTCCAGGGCCCACTGCTGGCCGCGGATGCCGTCGGCGTGGGCGGCGGTGGACGGGACGAGGGCGAGGGAGGCGGCTAGGAGGACGCTCAGCAGGCTCGTGCGGCGGAGGCGGGCGGCGGTCACGAGGCCGGCTCCGTGGCGTACGGGCCGACGTGCTTGCGCAGGGCGCGTTCGATGCGGTCGGCGAGGCCCTTCGCCTCGTGGCCGAGGCCGGCCTGGGCGGGGGCCGTGGTGGCGCCGGACTCCATGGCGTCCTCGGCGGGCTGCGGCTCGTCGACCTGGCGGCCGTCGGCCCAGCCGGAGACGGAGTAGACGACGACCGGGGCGTCGGTGAGGACGGAGACGGTCCATGAGGCGCGCTGGTCGCCCTCGAAGCCGGGACCGTACGGGCGGGGCATGAGGTCGGTACGGCTGTCCAGGCCCTCTTCGGTGAACCGCTCGGCGAGGGAGGCCATGGCGGTGGCGTCGGCCTTGGTGAAGAGCAGGCCGACGGTGGTGACGTAGGTCTGGGTGGCGTCGGTGTAGGTGGCGCGCAGGAGCCGCTGGCAGCCGACGGGGGCGAGGGCCTTGCGCAGGAGCGGGTCGAAGGCGTCCGCGCAGCCGCTGTCGGGGGCGACGGCGATCCGGGTCCAGGTGCGGTCGGCGCCGCCCGGGCCGGCGCCGTGCCCCTTGACGCCGGGCGGGAAGAGCTGGTCGACGGGGAGGCTGTGCCACAGGCTCCGGGCCGCGACGAAGTCGTCCCGGGAACCGGCGGCCTCGGAGTCCCCGACGAGCCAGCTGCCCGTGACGGCACCCCCGACGAGCCCGAGCCCCAGCACGAGACAGGCGGCGACGGCGGCCACCCGGCCCCGTCCACGACCTCCGAGCACCCGCGCCCTCCCGTCCCCGTCGTACCCCTCGGGCTCCCCGAACGACACCACGGGCCGCCCACCGGGGTCCACCGCGGGAGCACTCCACGACAGAGCAGGATCGGGCCGCAACCGCCGAGCGGCCTCGGCCTCGGCCTCGGCCTCGGGGGAAGGGCTGCCGGAGGACCCGGTCCGCCGAGCCGCGGCCGGAGCGGCAGACGCGGCAGGGCGGGGCGGGACGTCGGACGGGGCCGGTCGGGGCGGAGTAGTGGACGGGGGCGTGCCGGGGCGCGCCGGAGCGACGGCGGGGGCCGACGCGGGCCGCGGGGGCATGCCCGCCGGGCCGACCGCAGCGGAGTCCGGGCGCCGGCCCGCGCCGTCGGCGGCAGCCGGGCTCGACGCCGGGCGAGGCGGAACCGGCGGGGCAGCCGGACCCGGGCGCTGAGCTGCACGCGGGGGCGGGTCCCCGAAAAGCGTCGAATGCGCT